>NZ_JACHMH010000001.1:7718750-9022500 GCF_014204915.1 Crossiella cryophila | reverse complement strand
GAACTCGGCAAAATGCCCCCGTAACTTCGGGAGAAGGGGGGCCCGCTGACTTGAAGCTCTTTACGGGCTAGGGTTGGTTGGCCGCAGAGACCAGGGAGAAGCGACTGTTTACTAAAAACACAGGTCCGTGCGAAGTCGCAAGACGATGTATACGGACTGACGCCTGCCCGGTGCTGGAACGTTAAGGGGACCGGTTAGTCACACTTGTGTGGCGAAGCTGAGAACTTAAGCGCCAGTAAACGGCGGTGGTAACTATAACCATCCTAAGGTAGCGAAATTCCTTGTCGGGTAAGTTCCGACCTGCACGAATGGCGTAACGACTTCTCCGCTGTCTCAACCACAGGCCCGGTGAAATTGCATTACGAGTAAAGATGCTCGTTACGCGCGGCAGGACGGAAAGACCCCGGGACCTTTACTATAGCTTGGTATTGGTGTTTGGTTCGGCTTGTGTAGGATAGGTGGGAGACTGTGAAGCTGCGACGCTAGTTGTGGTGGAGTCATCGTTGAAATACCACTCTGGTCGTACTGGATATCTAACCTCGGACCGTGATCCGGTTCAGGGACAGTGCCTGGTGGGTAGTTTAACTGGGGCGGTTGCCTCCCAAAGGGTAACGGAGGCGCCCAAAGGTTCCCTCAGCCTGGTTGGCAATCAGGTGTTGAGTGTAAGTGCACAAGGGAGCTTGACTGTGAGACTGACGGGTCGAGCAGGGACGAAAGTCGGGACTAGTGATCCGGCACTGGCTTGTGGAAGCGGTGTCGCTCAACGGATAAAAGGTACCCCGGGGATAACAGGCTGATCTTGCCCAAGAGTCCATATCGACGGCATGGTTTGGCACCTCGATGTCGGCTCGTCGCATCCTGGGGCTGGAGTAGGTCCCAAGGGTTGGGCTGTTCGCCCATTAAAGCGGCACGCGAGCTGGGTTTAGAACGTCGTGAGACAGTTCGGTCCCTATCCGCCGCGCGCGTTGGAGACTTGAGGAAGGCTGTCCCTAGTACGAGAGGACCGGGACGGACGAACCTCTGGTGTGCCAGTTGTTCTGCCAAGGGCATGGCTGGTTGGCTACGTTCGGAAGGGATAACCGCTGAAGGCATCTAAGCGGGAAGCCTGTTTCGAGATGAGGTCTCCCACCCTCTTGAAGGGTTAAGGCCCCCTATAGACGATGGGGTTGATAGGCCCGAGATGGAAGCCTAGTAATAGGTGGAGTTGACGGGTACTAATAGGCCGAGGGCTTGCTCACAAAGTTGCTACGCGTCCACTGTGTGGTTCTGAAAGAACCAACCTGGCACACCTGAGTGTGTGTTGATGGTTTGTGTTTTTTCATAGTGTTTCGGTGGTTATGGCGGAGGGGAAACGCCCGGTCCCATTCCGAACCCGGAAGCTAAGTCCTCCAGCGCCGATGGTACTGCATGCGTGAGCGTGTGGGAGAGTAGGACGCCGCCGAACAATCATTCGAGAGGGGCTTGTCCGCCGGTAAGGTGGGCAAGCCCCTTCTTGTGTTGTTGGTTGTTCGGGAGGATTTGGTGGTTTCAGACAGGCGGCCCGGTGAGGACCGCGGAGACGGTGCTCCTCGGCGCTCCGGTGGTGGAGCGGGCAGGCCGCGTGGCGACAAGCCACCATACGGTCGGTCCGGTGGTTCTTCGAGCGGTGATCGCTCAGGATCCGGTGACAACCGCAGGCAGGGCGGGTATCGCGACGCGCAGTCGGGCGACCGGCGTGAGCGTGGCGGTTCCAGCTGGGGTCGTGGCGGTGACCGCCCGGATCGGAATTCCAGTGGTGACTCGTCTCGTGGCGGGCGCTACGAAGGTGGCGGCTCGCGTGGTGGCTACGGCCAGCGCGATGATCGGCCGCGTCGTTTTGAGCAGGATCGTGATCGACCACAATCTGGCAGTCGCGATGACCGTCCCTCTTCCGGGGACCGGCCGCGCTGGCAGGACAACCGTGGCACTGACCGTGGCGATCGGGGCGGTTTCCGTCGCGACGACCGCGGTGGCCAGGGTGGTTACCGCGGCGCTGACCGCGGTGGTCAGAGCAGTGGTCAGAGCGGCTTCCGGCGTGACGATCGAGGCGGCCAGAGCAGTGGCTTCCGTCGCGATGATCGTGGTGGCCAGGGCGGGTTCCGCCGGGACGACCGCGGTGACCGGGGCGATTTCCGGAGCAACGACCGCGGTGATCGCGGTGGTTACCAGCGGGATGACCGTGGCGACCGGGGTGGTTTCCGCAAGGACGATCGCGGTGACCGTGGCGGATTCCGTAAGGACGACCGCGGCGGCGACCGCGGTGGCCAGAGCGGGTTCCGCCGGGATGACCGTGGCGGTCAGAGCGGTGGTCAGAGCGGCTTCCGGCGTGATGATCGAGGCGGCCAGGGCGGGTTCCGCGGCCGGGACGATCGTGGTGGCCAGGGTGGCTTCCGCCGGGACGACCGCGGTGATCGCGGTGGCTTCCGGTCGGACGACCGTGGTGGTTTCCGCAAGGATGACCGCGGTGATCGCGGTGGGTTCCGTTCTGATGACCGTGGCGGCGACCGGGGTGGATCCCGTTCGGATGACCGGGGTGGGTACCGCGGCAACGACCGTGGCGACCGCGGTGGTCAGGGTGGTTTCCGGCGGGACGACCGGCCTCGGCAGGACCGTCCGTACGGGGACAAACCTTCCTACGGCGACAAGCCGCGGTATGGCGACAAGCCCCGCTATGACAAGCCGAAGTTCGACAAGCCCAAGTTCGACAAGCCGCGGACGGACGGGGAAGACCGTCCCCGCTACCAGAAGCGTGATGACCGGCCCCGTCGGGACGGCAAGCCCGGGTTCCGGGATGGCCGTGTGGTCGAGGAGACCGGTGGCGTCCAGGGTGCGGAGCGTTCGGAGACTGGCGGCTCCCGCCAGGAGGACCGGAGCGAGCACAGCGCGGTAGTCAAGGACGATCGCGGTGGCGCGGACCAGGCTGTTGTCCGCAAGGACGACCGTGGTGACCAGGGCAGTGCCGGCGGCGGCGATGACCGTGGCGGCGCCCAGGGCGAGGACCGTGGCTTCCGCAAGGATGACCAGGGCGGCCAGAGTGGCTACCGGAGTGCGGATCGTGGTGGTCAGGGCGGGTTCCGCCGGGACGACCGCGGTGGGTTCCGGGGTGCTGATCGTGGCGCTGACCGGGGTGGGTACCGCGGCGGCGATCGTGGTGGGTTCCAGCAGCGGGATGACCGCGGTGGGTACCGGGGTAATGACCGGGGCGACCGTGGTGGTTTCCGTAAGGACGACCGTGGTGGGGACCGTGCTGGGTTCCGTTCTGATGACCGCGGCGGCGACCGGGGTGGATCCCGTTCGGATGACCGGGGCGGGTACCGCGGCAACGACCGTGGCGACCGCGGCGGGTTCCAGGGCGATCGGGGTGGGGCTGAGCGGCCTCGTTCCGCCGGCGCTGGGGATCGGCCTCGGTACGAGAAGCCTGCCTATGGCAATCGGGAGGACCGGCCGGCTCGCGAGGTCCGGCATGGTCGTACCGACGCCGACCGGGCGGAGGGCGTCGAGCGTCGTTACCCGGGACAGGACCGGCCGCGTGGGCGGGATGACCGCTTCGACGCGGGCGAACTGCGGCGGGATCAGCTCGAGGAGCTGGTGGAGCCGGAGCTTCCCGAGGACGTCGAACCCGGTCAGCTGGACGCCGGCGTTCGTTCAGACCTGCGGACCCTGTCCAAGAGCCTGGCCGAGCTGGTGGCCAAGCACCTGGTGATGGCCGGACGGCTGATCGACGAGGAGCCGGAGCAGGCGCTGGCGCATGCTCGGTTCGCTCGGCGGAAGGCCTCGCGGGTCGGGCTGGTACGGGAGGCGACCGGACTGGCCGCCTACCACGCCGGCGAATGGTCCGAGGCTCTTGCCGAACTGCGGGCGGCGCGGCGGATGACCGGTAGCTCCGGGCACCTGGCCGTCATGGCCGACTGCGAGCGGGCACTTGGCCGGCCGGAGCGGGCGCTGGAGCTGTCCCGTTCGACCGAGGCCGCCGCGCTGATCGGGGACGAGGCGGTGGAGCTGCGGATCGTGGCTGCCGGCGCGCGTCGGGATCTGGGCGAGCTGGACGCCGCGGTGGTGGCGTTGCAGGGACCGGATCTGGATGAGAAGCGGCGGGATCCGTGGAGTGCGCGGCTGTTCTACGCCTACGCGGACAACCTGGCCGCGGCCGGCCGGACCGATGAGGCCATCCAGTGGTTCATCTCGGCTGCCGAGGCGGACGACGAGGGTGAGACCGACGCGGCTGAGCGGGCCATCGAGCTGGGCGCGGGACCCGTGGTGCCGGTGGAGGCCGAGGAACTGGGCGAAGACCAGGCACTGGAGCAGGACCGGGACGAGGACGAGGCCGGGGAATCGGCTGCGGACTCGGACCGGGCTGACGCTGCGGACCAGGACGACGCTGACCGGGATGACGCTGCGGACCTGAGCGATGCTTCGGGCCGGGGCGAAGCCTCGGACCAGGCGGTTGACTCCGGGGCGGTCGCGGATTCGGGCCAGGGCACGGACGTCGTCGTGGACTCGGTTGAGGCTGCGGGTTCGGATGCGGTCTCGGCTGAGGCGGTTGACTCCGGGGCGGTCGCGGATTCCGGCGAAGCCGCGGATGCGGTCGTGGACTCGGGCGAGGCTGTGGACTCGGATGCGGTCGCGGATTCGGCTGCGGCCGGGGAACCGGTTGCGGAGTCTGTGCCGGTTGTGGGCGAGGCCGCGGGTGAGCCGGAGGCTTCGGTTGAGTCCTCGGGGTCGCGGGAGACCGGTGTTGTGAAGTCTGTTGATGGGACGGTTCGGGACAACTGATGATGACGTTGCTGGATGCGCACGACGCGTTGCTGCTGGATCTCGACGGCACCGTGTACCGCGGTGGGACCGCGGTGCCCGGGGCGCCGGAGGCGATCGCTGAGGCCAAGCGGCGCGGGCGTGCGCTCCGGTACGTCACCAACAACGCCTCGCGGGCGCCGGAGGCGGTAGCTCAGCACCTTCGGGAGCTGGGGTTTCCGGCCAACGTCCGTGAGGTGAGTACCAGTTCCCAGGCCGCGGCGGCGGTGTTGGCCGCGAAGCTGGCGGCCGGGTCGCCGGTGCTGGTGGTGGGGGCTGAGGCGTTGCGGGCCGAGGTTCGGGCGGTGGGGCTTCGGGTGGTCGAGGCCGCGGCGGACGAACCGGTGGCCGTGGTGCAGGGGCATTCGCCGGAGACCGGGTGGGCTCAGCTGGCTGAGGCCTGCATCGCCATCCGGGGCGGTGCCTATTGGCTCGCGTCCAATGTGGACGCCACCTTGCCGACCGAGCGTGGGTTGTTGCCGGGCAACGGGTCGATGGTGGCCGCGTTGCGGACCGCCACCGGGCTTTCGCCGGAGGTGGCCGGGAAGCCGGAGCCGACTCAGTTGGTACTGGCGGCGGAGTCGGCCGGTGCTTCGGCGGCTTTGGTCGTGGGGGATCGGCTGGACACCGATATCGCCGGGGCCAGTGCGGCCGAACTGCCCGCGTTGGTGGTGCTGACGGGGGTGGCCACACCGGCGGGTTTGCTGGCGGCCGTTCCCGAGCAGCGGTGCCGTTATATGTCCGAGGATCTTGGTGGGCTGGTCGCGCCGGTGGAGCACGTCGAGGTCGGCGTGCGGGCCGGGTGGCTGGTCGAGGTTGTGGATGGCGGGCTTCGGCTTGGCGGGGCTGATGAGAGCGGGGAACCGTTGTCGGCGCTGCGGTCGTTGTGCTCGGTGTGGTGGGGTGCGGGCGGTGGGGTCCCTTCGGGGGTGACGCCGGTGGGCGCCGAGGCTGAGGCGGCGTTGCGGAAACTGGGTATAGCGTGGTGAGCATGACGCCCGAACAGCCGGTGGCGGAGATCGACTCCGCCCTTGTCGGTCTGCAGGACCTGGACTCGGTGCCGCTGGCCGAGCACGTGGCCAGGTTCGACGCGGTGCACACCGCGCTGACCTCGGCGCTGTCCACGATCGACCAGGTCTGACCCATGCCTCGGCGGGTACGGCTGGACGCCGAACTGGTGCGCCGCGGGCTCGCCCGCTCCCGGGAACACGCCGTGGAGCTGGTGAACGCGGGCCGGGTCACCGTGCGCGGCACGGTCGCGAGCAAACCGGCGACCTCGGTGGAGACCGACGCGGCTGTGGTGGTGCGCGAGGACGCCGACGATCCGGGCTGGGCCTCGCGCGGCGCGCACAAACTGCTGGGCGCGCTGGAGGTCTTCGGGCCGTTGGGGCTCACCGTGACCGGGCGGCGTTGCCTGGACGCGGGCGCGTCCACGGGTGGGTTCACCGATGTGCTGTTGCGTGGCGGGGCGACCGAGGTGGTCGCAGTGGACGTCGGCTACGGCCAGCTGGTGTGGAAGTTGCAGACCGACGATCGGGTGAAGGTGTTCGACCGCACCAACGTGCGGAATCTGACGCCGGAGCAGATCGGCGGGACCGTTGATCTTGTGGTGGGTGATCTCTCGTTCATCTACCTGCGCCTGGTGCTGCCCGCGCTGGCCGCCTGCATGGCGGACGGCGCGGACCTGGTGCCGATGGTGAAACCGCAGTTCGAGGTGGGCAAGGAGCGTCTGGGCTCCGGTGGCGTGGTGCGTGATCCGGAGCTGCGGGTCGAGGCCGTCACCGGCGTGGTCGCCTCGGCGGCCGAGTCCGGGCTGACCCTGCGCGGGGTCACCGCCAGCCCCCTGCCGGGTCCCTCCGGCAACGTCGAGTATTTTCTCTGGCTTCGCCGGGGCGTGCCGTTGGCCGAGACTGAGGCCGAGCAACTGGTTCGGGCCGCGGTCGCCGCGGGTCCGCAGTAGGCACTGGAGGTAGACCGTTCATGACCCGTGAGCTTTTGCTCGTGGTGCACACCGGCCGTCCGGAGAACCGGCGCACGACCGAATACGTGGCCGGGAAGCTACGGCAGGCCGGGTTGAGGCTGCGGGTCCTGGTGGAGGAGGCCGCCGACATCAACGCGGCCTGCTACGACACCATCGTGGCGCACACCGACGAGGCCGCCGAGGGCACCGAACTCGTGCTGGTGCTCGGCGGCGACGGGACCCTGCTGCGGGCCGCCGAACTGGCCAGGCCCGCCGGGGTGCCGGTGCTCGGGGTCAACCTGGGCCGGGTGGGCTTCCTGGCCGAGGCCGACTCCGAGGAGCTGCACGAGGTGGTGGCCGCGGTCATCGACCGGACCTACCACGTCGAACAGCGGATGACCCTGGACGTGATCGTCCGGCTCAACGGGACCGTGCTGGCCCGCACCTGGGCGCTCAACGAGGCCAGTGTGGAGAAGTCCAGCCGGGAACGGATCCTGGACGCGGTGCTGGAGGTCGACGAGCGCCCGGTGTCCGGCTTCGGCTGCGACGGGGTGCTGGTGGCCACGCCGACCGGGTCCACCGCCTACGCCTTCTCCGCCGGCGGGCCGGTGATCTGGCCCGAGGTGGAGGCACTGCTGGTGGTGCCCAGCAACGCGCACGCGCTGTTCGCCCGGCCGCTGGTGGTCTCGCCGAACTCGCTGGTCGCGGTGGAGGTCGCGCCCGGTGGACACCCCGCGGTGCTGTGCTGCGACGGGCAGCGCACCGTGGAGCTGCCGCCCGGCGCGCGGGTGGAGGTCGTCGGCGGGAAGGTGCCGGTCAACCTGGTGCGGCTGAAGAAGGAACCCTTCGCCGACCGGCTGGTGCGCAAGTTCTCGCTGCCGGTCCAGGGCTGGCGCGGACCAGTTATCCCCAACCGGTAGGCACCCCTGGCGCGAATGTCGGTCCGGCCCAGTAGTGTCTCGTCTGTGCTGGCCGAGATGCGCATCCAGGGCCTCGGCGTGATTGCCGACGCCACCCTCGAACTGCACCCCGGCCTCACCGTGGTCACCGGTGAGACGGGTGCTGGCAAGACAATGGTGGTGACCGGGCTCCACCTGCTCTCTGGCGGTCGCGCGGAAGCCTCCAGGGTTCGGACCGGGGCTGAGCGCGCCACCGTCGAGGGAACCTTCCAACTCCGCGGTGACGACGCGCGTGCCGGGGCCGCCCAGGCGCTGAGCGTGGCCACCGAGGCTGGCGCCGACGTCGACGACGACGGCAGCCTCATCACCGTGCGCTCGGTGAGCGCCGACGGACGCTCCAAGGCCCACCTGGGTGGGCGGAGCGTGCCGGTCGGGCTGCTCTCCGAGCTGACCGAACAACTGCTCGCCGTGCACGGGCAGAACGACCAGCTCCGGCTGATGCGCACCGGCGAGCAGCGGGCCGTGCTGGACCGCTTCGCGGGCGCGGCCATCGCCGAACCGCTGGCCGAGTACCGGGACCTGCGCGGGCAGTGGATCGCGGTGGCCAGGGAGCTGACCGAACGCACCGAACGCGCCCGCGAGATGGTCCGCGAGGCCGAGATGCTGCGGCACGGGCTGGGCGAGATCGAGTCCGTGGCCCCGCAGCCCGGCGAGGACACCCTGCTGGTCGACCGGGCCCGCAGGCTCGCCGACGCCGACCAGCTCCGCGAGACCGCCTCCGGGGCCGCGCACGCGGTGGCCGGCGCCGCCGACGGCGATCCCGACCAGCCCGGCGCGCTCGGCCTGATCGGCGAGGCCCGGCGCAGGCTGGCCGCTGCCGAGGACCCGGCGCTGCGTGAACTGGAACCCCGGCTGGTGGAGGCGGCGGCGCTGCTCACCGACGTGGGCACCGAACTGACCACCTACCTGGAGCAGCTCGACGCCGATCCGGCCGAGCTGGAACGGGTGCTGGCCCGGCAGGCCGAGCTGAAGCAGCTCACCCGCAAGTACGCCGCGGACGTGGACGGCGTGCTGGTCTGGGCCGCCGACGCGCAGGCCAGGCTGACCGGCCTGGACACCTCCGAGGAGACCCTCGGCAAGCTCGCCAAGCAGCGGGACGCGCTGGCCAAGAAGCTGGCCAAGATCGCGGGCACGCTCACCGCGATCCGGCGCACCGCGGCCGAACAGCTGGCCAAGGCGGTCACCGAGGAACTGTCCGGACTGGCCATGGCGCACGCCAGGATCGAACTGACCGTGCAGCACAAGCAGGCAGGCGAGGGCGACGAGCTGTCGCTCAAGGTCGGCAACGAGCTGCTGCAGGCCGGGCCGGACGGGGTGGACGAGGTCGAGCTGCTGCTCGTCGCGCACCCCGGCGCGCCCGCGCTGCCGGTGCACAAGGGCGCCTCCGGCGGTGAGCTGTCCCGGGTGATGCTGGCCATCGAGGTGGTGCTCGCGCACACCGACCCGGTGCCCACCCTGGTCTTCGACGAGGTCGACGCAGGGGTCGGCGGGCGGGCCGCGGTGGAGATCGGGCGGCGGCTGGCCAAACTGGCCCGCAGCCACCAGGTCATCGTGGTCACCCACCTGGCCCAGGTGGCCGCCTACGCCGACCGGCACCTGCTGGTGGACAAGAACATCGGCGCCGAGGGGCTGACCAAGTCCGGGGTGCGGGTGCTCAACCACAACCAGCGGGTGGTGGAGCTGGCCAGGATGCTGGCCGGGCTGGAGTCCACCGAATCCGGCCGCGCGCACGCCGAGGAGCTGCTGGCCACCGCGGAGGCCTACACCCAGGCACTGCGCCCGTAGTTCACCGCCGGTGACGGTTGGTGGCTGTACCGATTTCGTGTCCCCCAAGGGTTGACGTGCGGTGATTCCACGGCGTGCCTAGGCACAGACCCGCCGGGGGTTTGTCACCATCCGCACATGAAGCTCACGGGCCTGCTCAACCGAACCAGTCAGTCCCTGCCTGGAGTCCACGGGCCGGCCAGGGTGGACCGTCGCTCCGGCGACCTCATCCGCAGACTCGGGCCCGGCGACATCGCCGTGCTCGACCAGCTCGACCTGGACCGCCGCACCGCGGACGCCCTGGTGGCCGCCGAGGTCGCCGGGGTGGTCAACGCCTCCGCCTCGATCTCCGGGCGATTCCCCAACCTGGGGCCGGAGATCCTGATCAGCGCGGGCATCCCGCTGATCGACGCGGTCGGCCCCGAGCTGCTGCGCAAGATCAAGGACGGCACCCGGATCCGGCTGTTCGAGGGCGGGATCTTCCAGGGTGAGACCGAACTCGGCCGCGGCACCGAGCAGACCGCCGATTCGGTGGCCGACCAGCTGATCGAGGCCAAGGCCGGTATGGCCGCGCAGCTGGAGGCCTTCTCCGCGAACACCATCGAGTTCCTGCGCCGGGAGCGCACGCTGATCCTGGACGGGGTCGGGGTGCCCGAGCTGTTCGTGCCGATCAAGGACCGGCAGGTGCTCATCGTCGCCCCCGGCTACGGGCACCGCGACGACCTGCGCAAACTCAAGCGCTACATCCGCGAGTACCGGCCGGTGATCATCGGCGTGGAGGGCGCGGCGGACACGCTGAAGGAGGCCGGGTACGCCCTGGACGTGATCGTCGGCGACCCGGACGGGATCAGCACGCTGACCCTCAAGGCGGGCGCCGAGGTGGTGCTGCCCGCGCAGATGGACGGGCACGCGCCCGGCCTGGAACGCATCCAGGACCTCGGCATCGGCGCGGTCACCTTCCCCGCCTCCGGCAATCCGGAGGACCTCGCGCTGCTGCTGGCCGAGGCGCACGGGGCCGATCTGGTGGTCACCATCGGCTTCCAGGCCACCCTGCACGAGTTCCTGGACCGGGGCCGCTCCGGCTCCAACCCCTCCACCTTCCTCACCCGGCTGCGCCTGGGCAGCAAGGTCGTCGACGGCCATGCCGTGGTCAGCCTCTACCGCAGCCGGGTCTCGGTGCTCTCCGTCCTGCTGCTGGTCGTCTCCGCGCTCGCCGTGCTCATCGCCGCCGTCGCGGTGACCAGCGTGGGCAGCGCCTACGTCGATATCGGCGTGGACTACTGGAACGACTTCCTCTCCTGGCTCAAGGGGCTCTTCTCGTGATCACACTGCGGTACCACGTCGTCTCCATCGCGGCGGTGTTCCTCTCGCTCGCGCTGGGCATCATGCTCGGCTCCACCGTGATCAGCGACCGGCTGCTGTCCGGGCTGACCGGGGAGAAGGACTCGCTCGGGCAGAAGGTCGCCGACCTGCAGGCCGAGCGCAACGCGCTCAACGCCCGGCTGACCGACGCGGACCGGTTCGGCACCATGGTCGGCCCGCTGGCGGTGCGCGGGCAGCTGGACAAGCGGACCGTGGTGCTGATCAGCACGCACGACGCCAACCCGGCCGACCGGGACGCGCTGACCGAGCTGATCAAGGCGGCCGGCGGCAGCGTCACCGGTGAGTTGCAGCTCACCGACACCTTCACCGATCCGGCCAAGGCCGATCAGTTGCGGGATCTGGTGCCGCGGCTGGTGCCAGCCGGTGTGCAGCTGCCGACCGCGGCCACCGATCCCGGCACGTTGGCCGGTGGGTTGCTGGGGCCGTTGTTGTTGCTGAACAACCAGAACAGGCCGCAGGCCAGTGGGGACGAGTCGGCGGCTGCGATGAGCGGGCTGGCCAATGGCGGGTTCGTCCGGGTCGGGCGGGGTATCACGCCCGCACAGCTCGCGGTGGTGCTCACCGGTGGGGCGACCGGGGGTGAGGATCCGGGGGATCGGGCGGCGATCCTGGCCCGGTTCGCGACTCAGGTGGATCGGTCCGGGGCGGGGGCGGTGCTCGCGGGGCGATCCGGGTCGGCCGAGGGGAACTCGGCGATCGGCATTGTGCGGGCGGATACGTCGGCGACCTCGATTTTGTCGACGGTGGACAACCTGGACACGGCCGCCGGGCGGGCGGTGACGGTGATGGCGTTGCGGGAGCAGCTGGAGGGGCGGTCCGGGCGGTATGGGAACGCGGGGAACGCACAGGCCCCGGCGCCGCAGGGGCTCGGCTAGGCCCGTGGGCCGTCCATAACGGCCAACGTGGCGTACGAGAACGGCCAACACTGCGTACGACAACGGCCAACACGCGGGAGCTGGGTTGAGAACCTGCCGGCGTGTTGGCCGTTCTTGTACGCCGTGTTGGCCGTTGTCGTACGGCTTGTTGGCTGTTGTCGTACGGGGCATTGGCTGTTGTGGGACAAGGAGGTCAGGGGCTTTGGGCTTCGACCGTCCAGAACGGCCAACGTGGTGTACGAGATCGGCCAACACTGTGTACGAGATCGGCCAACACTGTGTACGAGATCGGCCAACACGTGGGTGGGGGTGGGCTATACATCACCCGTTCGGGGGGACGCGATGGAGGTGGGGGTGCGGTAGCGGGGATTGGACGTGTTACGGTCGCCTCCCGTGGATCGAGGGGGCGCTCGCTCGGTTGGGAGCCCCGACACCACACCCGACCAGCGACGGCGTCGAGTTGATTCACGGGAGTACCCCTTGGTGTTGCAGGCCCGCACGACCAAGCACGTGTTCGTCACCGGAGGCGTGGCCTCCTCTCTCGGCAAGGGGCTCACCGCCTCCAGCCTCGGGCAGCTGCTGACGGCTCGCGGACTGCGCGTGACCATGCAGAAGCTCGACCCCTACCTCAACGTCGATCCCGGGACGATGAACCCGTTCCAGCACGGTGAGGTCTTCATCACCGAGGACGGCGCCGAGACCGACCTGGACATCGGTCACTACGAGCGTTTCCTGGACCGCGACCTGGGTGCGGCGGCCAACGTCACCACCGGGCAGGTCTACTCCGAGGTGATCGCCAAGGAGCGGCGCGGGGAGTACCTCGGCGACACCGTCCAGGTCATCCCGCACATCACCGACGAGATCAAGTCGCGGATCACCGCGATGGCCGCCGCCGGTGAGGACGGCACCTCCCCGGACGTGGTGATCACCGAGGTCGGCGGGACCGTCGGCGACATCGAGTCGCTGCCGTTCCTGGAGGCTGCCCGGCAGGTCCGGCACGACGTGGGCCGGGACAACGTGTTCTTCCTGCACGTCTCCCTGGTGCCCTACCTCGCCCCCTCCGGCGAGCTGAAGACCAAGCCCACCCAGCACTCGGTGGCCGCGCTGCGCAACATCGGCATCCAGCCGGACGCGATCGTGTGCCGGGCCGACCGGGAGATCCCGGACGGGCTCAAGCGCAAGATCGCGCTGATGTGCGACGTGGACGGCGAGGCCGTGGTGGCCGCGCCGGACGCGCCCTCCATCTACGACATCCCGCGGGTGCTGCACGCCGAGGGCCTGGACGCCTACGTGGTGCGCCGCCTCGGGCTGCCGTTCCGGGACGTGGACTGGACGGTGTGGGGCGACCTGCTGGAGCGGGTGCACAAGCCCAGCGACACCACCCGGATCGCGCTGGTCGGCAAGTACGTCGACCTGCCCGATGCCTACCTGTCGGTGACCGAGGCGCTGCGTGCCGGTGGCTTCGCGCACCGGGCCAGGGTGGAGATCCGCTGGGTCCCCTCCGACCGGTGCGAGACCCCCGCCGGCGCCGCGCAGGCGCTGGCCGGGGTGGACGGCGTGCTGATCCCCGGCGGGTTCGGCGTGCGCGGCATCGAGGGCAAGGTCGGCGCCATCCAGCACGCCCGCACCCGCGGCATCCCGGCGCTGGGGCTGTGCCTCGGCCTGCAGTGCATGGTGATCGAGGCGGCCCGCGGGCTGGCCAAGATCGACGGGGCCAACTCGGCGGAGTTCGACGAGACCGCCAAGCACCCGGTCATCTCCACCATGGCCGACCAGCAGGACGTGGTCGCCGGTGAACGGGACATGGGCGGCACCATGCGGCTGGGCTCCTACCCGGCCAAGCTCGTCCCCGGCTCCCAGGTCGCCAAGGCCTACGGCGCCACCGAGGTAACCGAACGGCACCGGCACCGCTACGAGGTCAACAACGCCTACCGGGACAAGCTCGGCAAGGCCGGTCTGGTCTTCTCCGGCACCTCGCCGGACGGGCACCTGGTCGAGTTCGTCGAACTGCCTGCCAAGACGCACCCGTTCTTCGTCGGCACCCAGGCCCACCCCGAGCTGAAGAGCCGTCCGACCCGGCCGCACCCGCTGTTCTCCGCCTTCGTCCGGGCCGCGCTGGACTACCAGGCCGCCGAGCGGCTGCCGGTGGAGCTGCCGGAGACCGCGACCAGTTCGGCGGGTGTCTGATGTCCACTGTGGAGCGTGGCGCGCACGAGTTCAGCGTGGCCAAGTCCCAGGACGTCTACGCCGGGCGGGTGATGGCGCTGCGGGTGGACGACGTGGTGATGCCCGGCGGCAAGGTCGCCACCCGCGAGGTGATCGAGCACCCCGGCGCGGTCGGGGTGATCGCGCTGGACGAGAACGACAACGTGGTGCTCATCCACCAGTACCGGCACCCGGTCGGGCAGCGGCTGTGGGAGCTGCCCGCCGGACTGCTCGACGCCGAGGGCGAGGATCCGGCCATCACGGCGCAGCGCGAGCTGGCCGAGGAGGTCGGGCTGGCCGCCACCGACTGGTCGGTGCTGGTCGACGTCTCCGGCTCGCCGGGGTTCATGGACGAGGTCATCCGGGTCTACCTGGCCCGCGGTCTGTCCACTGTGGAGCAGCTGGCGGACACCGGGGACGAGGAGGCCGACCTCGTGGTGCGGCGGGTGCCGCTGAGCGAGGCCGTGCGGATGGTGCTCTCCGGTGCCATCATCAACGCTGCCACGGTGTCCGGGGTGCTGGCCGCGCACGCGGTGCTCTCCGGCGCGGCGGAGACCAGGCCGGTCGACGCCCCGTGGGAGTCCAGGCCGCACCGGTTCGCGCGGCGCCGCAGCGGCTGAGCGAGAGCTAGGCGGAGGAGGAGTCGACGTGCGAGTCGGTGTCCCTCGTGAGGTCAAGAACCACGAGTACCGGGTGGCCATCACCCCGGCGGGCGTGGTGGAACTGGTGCGCCGCGGCCATCAGGTCCTGATCGAACGGGAGGCCGGCCTCGGCTCCTCCTTCCCCGACTCCGACTACCTCGCGGCCGGGGCGAAGATCCTCAACTCGGCCGAGGACGTGTGGGGCGAGGCGGAGCTGGTGCTCAAGGTCAAGGAGCCCATCGCCGAGGAATATCACCGGATGCGGCGCGGGCAGACCCTGTTCACCTACCTGCACCTGGCCGCCAGCCGGGAATGCACCGAGGCGATCGTGGCCGCCGGGATCGACGCGGTGGCCTACGAGACCGTGCAGCTGCCCGACGGCTCGCTGCCGCTGCTCGCGCCGATGAGCGAGGTGGCCGGGCGGATGGCCCCGCAGGTCGGCGCGCACACCCTGGAACGCGCCGCGGGCGGTCGCGGGGTACTGCTGGGCGGGGTGTCCGGGGTGCCCGCGGGCAAGGTCGCGGTGATCGGCGCGGGTGTGTCCGGGATGAACGCGGCCACCATCGCGCTGGGTCTGCAGGCCGAGGTGGTGGTGCTGGACAACAACATCAACCGGTTGCGGCAGATCGACTTCGTCTACCGCGGCCACCTGCAGACCATCGCCAGCAACGCCTACGAGATCGAACGGGCCTGCCTGTGGGCCGACCTGGTGATCGGCGCGGTGCTGGTGCCCGGCGCCAAGGCGCCCAAGCTGATCGGCAACGACCTGGTGGCCAGGATGCGGCCCGGTTCGGTGCTGGTGGACATCGCCATCGACCAGGGCGGCTGCTTCGAGGACTCCCGGCCGACCACGCACGGCGATCCGGTCTTCGGCGTGCACAACTCGGTCTTCTACTGCGTGGCCAACATGCCCGGCGCGGTCCCGCACACCTCCACCTGGGCACTGACCAACGTGACCCTGCCCTACGCGGTGGCCCTGGCGGACAAGGGTCTGCCCGAGGCGGTGCGCGCCGACCACACCCTGGCCAAGGGCGTCAACGCGGTCGGCGGACAGCTGGTGCAGGCCGAGGTGGCCGCCGCGCACGGGCTCCCGCACACCGAGCTGACCGACGCACTGGCATGATGCGCCCCTGAGAACTCCAGCGGCGGAGGGACCGGCGCACTGAACGGCGATGCGACAACCAGCCCGGTGGCGATCCCCGCCGCGCTCTCGGCCGCCGTTGGCAGGTACCTGGACCACCTCACCGTGGAACGCGGCACCGCCCGCAACACCCTGGACTCCTACGCCCGCGACCTGCGCCGCTACACCGAACACCTGGCCGTGGCCGGGGTCGGCTCGCTGCCGGAGGTCACCGAGCGGCACGTGGCGGAGTTCCTGGCCGGACTGCGCGAGGGCGACGGGCAGCGGCCGCCGCTGGCCGCCTCCTCGGCCGCACGGGCCGTGGTCGCGGTGCGCAGCCTGCACCGCTTCGGCTACCGCGAGGGCCTGCTCAGCGCCGACGTGGCCAGCGGGGTGCACCCGCCGACCCCGCCACGCCGCCTGCCCAAGGCGCTGCCGGTCGACGATGTGCTGCGGCTGCTCGACGGCGCGGGCAGCGAGGACCCGCGCGGCCTGCGGGACCGGGCACTGCTGGAACTGCTCTACTCCACCGGCGCGCGGATCTCCGAGGCGGTCGGGCTGGACGTGGACGACGTGGACCAGACCGAACGCACCGCGCTGCTGGACGGCAAGGGCGGCAAACAGCGCCTGGTGCCGGTGGGACGGCCCGCGCTGGCCGCGCTGGCTGCCTACCTGGTGCGGGCCCGGCCGGTGCTGGCGGCCAAGGGCAGGGGCAGCGCGGCGGTGTTCCTCAACGCCCGCGGCGGGCGGCTGTCCCGGCAGAGCGCGTGGCAGACGCTCAAGGACTCGGCCGAACGGGCCGGCATCGCCGGGGACGTGTCTCCGCACACACTCCGGCACTCCTTCGCCACCCACCTGATCGAGGGCGGGGCCGACGTCCGGGTGGTGCAGGAGCTGCTCGGGCACGCCTCGGTGACCACCACCCAGGTCTACACGCTGGTCACGGTGAACACCCTGCGCGAGGTCTTCGCCACCGCTCATCCACGGGCCAGGGGCTAGCTACTCCGTTGTGCCGAACGGGTGCCGAAGCCTTGATGACCAGGTCGGACGGGTCCCGGCGAGGCGCGTTGCCGCTGTGACCCGCGAAGCCTACGCTCGCCAGCAGGGTCTACCCGCCGACACGAGGAGTCAGGTCAGATGTCCACACCGCAGCCTGCCTTTGGGCGGCCCCGTGGTGAGGCGGCTGACCTCAGCCTGGCGCCCAAGCCCGCTGACCTGTCCGAGGAGCACGTCCCGCACCTGGCCACCGGCGAGATCGGGCCGACCGGGCGGCCGATGCGGCACGTGCCCGAGCCCTCGCTGCTGGCCGGGCACGGACCGGCCAAGGTCCTCGCGATGTGCAACCAGAAGGGCGGGGTGGGCAAGACCACCTCGACCATCAACCTGGGCGCCGCGCTGGCCGAATACGGCCGCCGGGTGCTGCTGGTGGACTTCGACCCGCAGGGCGCGCTCTCGGTGGGCCTCGGCGTACAGCCGCACCACCTGGACCGGACCATCTACAACGTGATCATGGAGCGCTCGGCCACCATCGAGGAGACCGTGCTGCGCACCTGCGTCGAGGACATGGACCTGTTGCCCAGCAACATCGACCTGTCCGCCGCCGAGGTGCAGCTGGTCTCCGAGGTCGGCCGCGAGCACACCCTGCAGCGCGCGCTGCGGCCGGTGCTGGACCACTACGACTACATCCTCATCGACTGCCAGCCCTCCCTCGGCCTGCTCACGGTGAACGCGCTGGCCGCGGCGGACGGGATGATCATCCCGCTGGAGTGCGAGTTCTTCAGCCTGCGCGGGGTGGCGCTGCTCATCGACACCATCGAGAAGGTGCGCGAACGGCTCAACCCCCGGCTGGAGATATCCGGGATTCTCGCCACCATGTACGACCCGCGTACGCTGCACTCCCGAGAAGTCATGGCCCGGGTAGTGGAGGCGTTCGGGGACATCGTGTACGACACCGTGATCAACCGCACCGTGCGGTTCCCCGAGACCACCGTCGCCGGCGAGCCGATCACCCGCTGGGCCCCCCGCTCCGGCGGGGCCAAGGCCTACCGGGCGCTGGCCCGCGAGGTGATCGCCAGGTGAGCTGGCTCGCTGCTGTCGCAGGGCCGGTCGAGTGACCACAGTGGACACGCCGGACACTCCACAAGGGACGGACGAGAACGGCCGCTTCACCGTGCGGCTGGCCAACTTCACCGGCCCGTTCGACCTGCTGCTGCAACTGATCTCGCAGCACCAGATGGACGTCACCGAGGTGGCGCTGCACCAGGTCACCGAGGACTTCATCGCGCACATCCGGGTGCTCGGCGATGCCTGGGACCTGGACGAGACCACCGAGTTCCTGGTCATCGCGGCCACCCTGCTCGACCTCAAGGCGGCCCGGCTGCTGCCAGCCGCCGACGTGGACGACGAGGACGACCTGGCGCTGCTGGAGGCCCGCGACCTGTTGTTCGCGCGGCTGTTGCAGTACCGGGCGTACAAGCAGGTCGCGGCGCTGTTCGGCGAGCTGGAGGCGACCGCGCTGCGGCGCTACCCGCGGTCGGTGGCCATGGAAGACCGGTTCGTCGAACTGATGCCCGAGGTGATGCTCGGCGTCGACCCTCGCCGCTTCGCCGAACTGGCCGCCGCGGTGTTCCGGCCCAAGCCGCCGCCGGTGGTCGGGCTGGCACACCTGCACATGCACCCGGTGTCCGTGCGCGAGCACGCCGGGATCCTGCGGGTGCGGCTGGCCGAACTGGGCGAGGCGAGCTTCGCTGAACTGACCACCGACTGCACCGAGACGGTGGAGGTGGTGGCCCGGTTCCTGGCGCTGCTGGAGCTGTACCGGGAGACCGTGGTGCTCTTCACCCAGGAGGAGCCGCTCGGGGAGCTGCTGGTGCGCTGGGTGGGCGGCAGCAAGGAGCAGGCGGAACTGGCCGCCGCGGCCGCGCTGGCCGTGGCGGATGAGGAGGAGTACGGGTGACCGAGAACGGCACTCCGGTGGCGGACGAGCAGATCGCGGAGCCCGAGGTGGCGCCGGTGATCGCGGCCGAGCCGGAGCCCGAGGTCGCGGACGCGCCGGTGGCGGCGGAAGTGGACGCGCCGGAGGACGAGGAGGAGGCCGTCGTCGGCGGCCTGCCCGACCTCAGCGAGGACGGCGCGCTGGACGCCGCGCTGGAGTCGGTGCTGCTGGTGGTGGACGCGCCCGCGCCGGAGGAGGTCCTGGCCGACGCGCTGGACGTCTCGGTGGCCAGGGTGACCGTGGCGCTGGGGCGGCTGGCCGCCGGGTACACCGAGTCCGGGCGCGGGATCGACCTGCGCCGGGTGAGCGACGGCTGGCGGTTCTACACCCGCGACGTGCACGCGCCGTTCGTGGAGCGGCTGCTGCTCAACGGGCAGCGGGCGAAACTGACCCGCGCCGCGCTGGAGACCCTGGCCGTGATCGCCTACCGCCAGCCGGTCACCAGGGCCAGGGTGGCCGCGGTGCGCGGGGTGAATGTGGACGGGGTTATCCGCAGTCTGCTCGCTCGTGGTCTGATTGAGGAGACTGGTGCGGATCCGGACACCAACGGCCTCCTGTACCGCACCACAGAGCTGTTCCTGGAGCGATTGGGGTTGTCCTCGGTGAAGGAACTGCCCCCGCTCGCGCCGTTGTTGCCGGAAGTGGACTCGATCGACGATGTCGTCTAGTAGTGAGCCGCAGGGTGTGCGGTTGCAGAAGGTGCTCTCCAAGGCCGGGATCGCCTCCCGGCGGGTGGCGGAGGACATGATCGCCGAAGGCCGGGTGGCCGTGGACGGCGAGATCGTCACCGAACAGGGCCGCCGGGTCGACCCGGAGCAGGCGGTGATCCACGTGGACGGGTTGCGCGTGATGGTCACCGGCAACCTGGTGCACCTGGCGTTGAACAAGCCGCGCGGGGTGCACACCACGATGTCGGATGACCGCGGCCGCCCGTGTGTGGGCGACTACGTGGCCGACCACGAGGAACGTCTCTTCCACGTCGGCCGCCTGGACGCCGAGACCGAGGGTCTGCTGCTGCTGACCAACGACGGCGAGCTGGCGCACCGGCTGATGCACCCCTCGTACAACGTGTACAAGACCTACCTGGTGGAGGTCGCCGGGCCGGTTCACCGTGATCTGGGCCGCAAGCTGCTGGCCGGGGTCGAGCTGGAGGACGGGCCGGTGCAGCTGGACAAGTACCACGTCAAGGACGCCAACGGCGGGCGGGTGCTGATCGAGGTGGTGTTGCACGAGGGGCGGAATCGGATCGTGCGGCGGTTGTTCGACGCGGTGGGCCATCCGGTGCTGCGGCTGGTGCGGACCGCGGTGGGAGAGGTCCGGCTCGCCGGGCTGCGCCCCAGCGCCCTGCGCCCGCTCAGCCGGGCCGAGGTGGGGGCCCTGTACAAGAACGTGGGCCTCTGACCCAGCCCCCCGAGCTTCGCCCGGCCGCCCACAACGGCCAAAACCCCGTACAAGAACGGCCAACACGGCGTACCAAAACGGCCAACACGGCGTACCAAAACGGCCAACACGCCGGCGGGTTGAGAACCTGCCGGCGTGTTGGCCGTTCTTGTACGCCGTGTTGGCCGTTGTCGTACGGCGGGTTGGCCGGTCTGGTACGGCGGGGCTACCTGGGTGGGGTTAGTTGTCCAGGTAGTGGAGGACTGCCAGGACTCGGCGGTGGTCGTTGCCGGCTTGGGGGAGGCCCAGTTTGGTGAAGATGCTGCCTACGTACTTCTCCACGGCGCGTTCGGTGATGGTCAGGGCGTCGCCGATGCCCGCGTTGGAGCGGCCTTCGGCCATCAGGCCCAGGACTTCGCGTTCGCGGGGGGTGAGGGTGGCCAGGGGGTCCTGGCGGCGGCTGCGGGCGAGGAGCTGGGCCACTACCTCGGGGTCGAAGACGGTGCCGCCGTCGGCCACCTGGTTGAGGGCGCGCAGGAAGTCCTCGACGTCGGCCACCCGGTCCTTGAGCAGGTAGCCGATGCCGCTGAGGTCGCTGGTGAGCAGGTCCGCCGCGTAACGCTCCTCGACGTACTGGGACAGGATGAGGATCTTGGTGTTCGGCCAGCTGCGGCGGATCACCAGGGCGGCCCGCAGGCCCTCGTCGCGGTGGGTGGGGGGCATGCGGACGTCGATGACGGCGATGTCGGGCTGGTGTTCGCCGACCGCGCGCAGCAGCTGCTCGGCGTCGCCGACCGCCTCGAGGACCTCGTGCCCGCTCTCGGCCAGCAGCAGGATCAGGCCCTGGCGCAGCAGCACGGCGTCCTCGGCGATCACGACTCGCATGGCAGCTCCATGGTCAGGATGGTCGGCCCGCCCTCGGGGCTGTACAGGGTCAGCGTGCCATCGACGCCGCCTGCCCGGTCGGCCAGCCCGGCCAGGCCGGAGCCGGGGCTTGCCTTGGCGCCGCCGATGCCGTCGTCGGTGACCACCACGGTGAGCCGGTCGTCGGTGCGGCGGACCTCGATGCCAGCCTTGCTGGCGTGCGCGTGCTTGGCGATGTTGGTCAGCGCTTCGGAGATCATGAAGTAGGCGATGGCCTCGATGGTCAGCGACGGCCGGGCGTCCACCAGGTACCGGATGCGCACCGGGACCGGGCAGCGGGCCGACAGCGCGGACAGCGCCGCGTCCAGACCCCGGTCCTCCAGCACCGGCGGGTGCAGGCCGCGGGTGAGGTTGCGCAGTTCGTCGATGGCGTCCTTGGCCTCCTGGTGCGCCTCCTCGATCAGCTTGAGCGCGGCGGCGGGGTCCTGGCCGTGTCTGCTGCGGGCCCGGCCCAGCTTCATGGCCAGTGCGACGAGTTGTTGCTGGGCGCCGTCGTGCAGGTCGCGTTCGATCCGCTGCCGTTCGGCCTCGGCCGCCGCCACCGCCACCGCCCGCCGCTCCTCCACCTGCTGCACCCGCTCGGCCAGGTCGGCCGCTGACTTGGGTTCCAGCATGGTGCGGGTCAGCGCCAGGTGCACGCTGACCATGGCGCGCACCAGCACCGGCGCGAGCATCAGCAGCAGAATGCCGGCCAGCAGGAAGACCCCGACCCAGAACGGCCAGGCGGCGTCGCGGAAGACCTCCATGTTGGTGTAGGAGTTGCGCGCGACGCCGCCGCCGGGCAGCTCCACCTGGGGCGAGAAGAAGAACTCGAGGATCGCGATGGTGAGCAGGAAGCCGGGGCCGTACCAGGCGAGGAAGGTGATCAGGCCGGTCGCCGCGGTCAGCACGCCGCGGGCGATCCAGTAGCCGATGGTGCGCCACAGCGTCGGGTTGACCACCAGCTTCGGTGCCACCTTGTAGGGGTTGCGGCCCGGCGGCAGGGCCAGTCCCGGGGTCACCGACTCCCCGGTCACCAGGCGGAACTGCGCGGCCTCGGCCCGGCCGAACCGGACCAGCAGCCACCCGAGCAGCCACACCACCACCGGGCTGCCCAGCAGGGTCGGCAGGTTCCATATCGCCAGGTAGAACTTCTGCGCAAACAGCGCCGCGACCAGCGGGAACAGTGCGCCGATGAAGCCGAAGAAGATCACCGCGAGCGGCAGCAGGGTCCAGAACGCGCCCAGCAGCAGGCTCAGCGTGCCCAGCCAGGTGCGCTTGCTGACCACCTCGTACAGCGGGTTCCGTGGCGGCCGGGGCCGGGTCATCGACGCTCCTTTTCGGACAGTGGTGACCTCAGCGTAGGAGCGCGCCCCCTAGGGGGCCACCGTGTCAGCCGGGGGAACCACCCCCGTGCTAGCACCCCGGTCATTTCAGGAGGTAACCCTGGCGACGCGGCCGCCCGATCGGGCGAGGCTTGCTGACATGATCGCCGAACTGACCAGGCCGCTGCCGAAGCTGCTCGCCCGCGCCGCCATCGAGGACAGCCCCGGGTACCGCATGGTCATCGCGGACACCCAGGCCGAAGTGCTTGCCGCCCAACGACTCCGGCACCGGGTCTTCGCCGGGGAGCTGGGCGCGGCGCTGGCCGGTCCGGCGGGGGTGGACGCGGACGAGCTGGACGCGCACTGCGAGCACCTGCTGATCAAGGACGAGCGCACCGGCGAGGTGGTGGGCACCTACCGCATCCTGCCGCCGGGCGCGGCGGCCCGCCGGGGCGCGCTGTACTCCGACGGGGAGTTCGAGCTGACCGCGCTGGCCGGGCTGCGGTCCTCGCTGGTGGAGGTCGGCCGGTCCTGCGTGGATCCGGCGCACCGCAACGGCGGGGTGATCGGGCTGATGTGGGCCGGGCTGGCCCGGTACGTGAACCTGGTCGGCGGGCGCTGGGTGGCAGGCTGCGGTTCGGTGCCCCTAGCAGACGGCGGGCACCTGGCCGCGGCGGTGCGGGACCGGGTGCTCGACCGCGCGCTGGCGCCCGAGCGGTACCGGGTGCGGCCGCGCAATCCCTGGCCGCACCAGGACATCGAGCGTCCGGCCGGGCGGGTGGTGCTGCCGCCGCTGATGCAGGGCTACCTGCGGCTGGGCGCCTGGGTGGGTGGCGAACCCGCCTACGACGCGGACTTCGGTTGCGCGGACTTCTTCCTGTTGCTGGACATGGATCGGCTGGATCCCCGCTACCTGCGACGGTTCCAGTGACCGCGGCCGGGCGGGCCGGCGTGTTCCGCTGGACGCCGAGTACGCCGTGCGATGACAGCTGTGTGCCGGACCGGGACCGGGAACCCGTGGTGGCACTGGGAGTTCAGCTGCGCAGGTGGCTGGCACTGGCCGGGGTGTTCGTGCTCGCGGTGCCGGTGTCCTGGCTGCTTCCGTTGCTGCCCAAGAGGATCCGCGAGCGGCTGGCGAGCAGTGGGGCGCGCGGGATCCTGTGGGCGCTGGGGATTCGTGTGGTGGCAGCGGATGTGCCGCCGCGGCGGGGTCCGGCGTTGCTGGTGGGCAATCACATCTCCTGGCTGGACGGGCTGGTGCTGCTGGCCAGGGAACCGTTGCATCAGGTGGCCAAGTCCGAGATCCGGGATCTGCCGGTGTTCGGCGGACTGGCCGCGCGGGCCGGGACGGTGTTCATCGAGCGGGACCGGTTGTCCACGCTGCCCGCGACCATCGCGGAGATGCGGGATCGGCTGGCCGCCGGGATCTCGGTCGCGGTGTTCCCGGAGGGCACCACGCGCTGCGCGGTGGCCGGGGTTGTGTTGCGCCCGGCCAGTTTCCAGGCCGCGCTGGACGCGGGTGTGCCGGTGCGGCCGGTGCGGCTGGAGTTCCGTGGCCCGGACGGGCGGCCGTCCGCGGCGGCGGCCTTCCTCGGCGAGGAGGACGTGCTGACCTCGCTGCGCCGGGTGATCCGCGCCGGCGGGCTGTCGGTGCACCTGCGTGAGGGCGCCACGATCTGGCCGCGGACCGTGCGCGACCGGCGGGAGTTCGCCGCCCGCGCGCAGGCGGAGATCCTCGGCGGGGCAACGGTTCCCGTGCCGGAGTTGAAGGTGGCGGCCTGATGCCCGAGTTCCTGCAGGCGTTGCTCGCCTCGCCCTGGCTGTACCTGATCGTGCTGGCCTTCGCCGCACTGGACGCGGTGCTGCCGTTCACCCCCAGTGACAGCACGGTGATCGCGATCAGCGTGGCCGCGGCCACCGGTCCGCCCTCGATCTGGCTGGTGCTGCTGGCCGCGATCGCCGGGGTGCTGCTCGGCGACTACGGCACCTACCTGGCCGGGCGCGGCGCCGGACCCGGGCTGGAACGGCGATTGTCCCGTAGCGGCAAGGGAAAACAGGTCTACGAGTGGGCCCAGCGGGCGATCCGGCGGCAGGGGCCGTGGGTGATCGTGGCGGCCCGGTACATCCCGGCCGGGCGACTGGCCAGCATGCTCGCCGCCGGTGCGGTCGGCTACCCGCGCGGCCGATTCCTGTTGTGGGACACCGTGGCCGGCACGATCTGGGCGGTGGCCTGTGTGGCGATCGGCTACCTCGGCGGGCGGGCGTTCGAGCAGAACCCGTTGCTGGGACTGCTGTCAGCACTCGGGATCGCGGCCGGACTGGCCGGAGCCGTGGCCGGGGTGCGCGCGTTGTCGCGACGACGGCGCGCACCCCGGCAGCGGGAACTCAGCGAAGCAGGTACTGCCAGGTGAGCAGGTCGATCACCCCGGTGGCCGGGATCCGTTGCGCGGCCTGGAGATCCTTCACCGCGGACTGGGTTGCCTCGGTGAACTCGCCGTCGGCGGGGCTGCGCAGCCCCGCCGCGACCAACAAGAGCTGGGCCGCGTGCACCGCGTCGCCCCGATCGCCCTTGCGCAGCGCGGCCGGAACCAGCGCGGGCCAGGACTCGGCGCCGACCAGACCGGTCTCGGCAACGCCGATCCGGACCTCCAGCCGACGGGCCGCCTCATCGGTGCGCTGGTCGAACACGCCGTCCAGCGGCACGCCGCGTTCGCCCGCGTGGTGCAGCAGGCGTTGCGCGGCCAGGACTTTCTCGCCGCGGTCACCGGGCTGCAACAGCGGCCAGGTCACCGGGTCGACGATCTTCTCCCGGCTGCCCATGGCCGCCGCGACCGCGCGCCGCAGTTCCGGCAGCCGCCCGTAGAGCACGTTGCCGGGACAGGCGGTGTTGTTGAAGTCCCGGTGCCCGAAGATCTGGCTGGCCGGGATCCGGTACTGCGCGCACATGTACTTGCACAGCTGGACCAGGGAGTTCCACTGTGCGGTGGTCGGGCCGACGCTGGTGTACAGGCCCTCGTTCTCGATGCCCAGCGCCACGTTGTTCTGCCCGGAGGTGTGC
Source organism: Crossiella cryophila (assembly GCF_014204915.1). Lineage (NCBI taxonomy): Bacteria > Bacillati > Actinomycetota > Actinomycetes > Pseudonocardiales > Pseudonocardiaceae > Crossiella > Crossiella cryophila. Next base: position 8,997,123 of record NZ_JACHMH010000001.1, on the reverse strand, counting down.
GCGCTGACCACGTGCTGGGTGCCACCGTTGAGCGCGGCCAGACTGCGGTGCCGCCCCTCGGTGATGTGCCCGCCACGGCTGTTGGTGAAGTGCTGTCCGGTGTCTATCCAGCCGTTGGAATCCATGTGGTAGTTCTGGATCGACCTGGACAGCGCGAACGCGCGGGCCAGCGAGTAGTCGGTGACGTTGGCGGTGGCCGTGTGGTGCACGATGATCTTGACCGGCCGCGAGTTGAGCACCGAGATGCCGCCACTGGCCGCGCGTGCGCCCCAGGCTCCGGTGCCGTGGATGGGTGGGGCCGCGCTTTCCGCGGCTCCGGCGAGCAGTGGATCGGCCAGCCCGAGTGCGCCGGCCGCGGTCACGGTGAGTCCGCCGAGCAGGAAAGCGCGGCGGCCGAACGGATTGTGAGCAGGGTTCGACATGACGACGACTCCCTCGTCTTGGGGGCAGGGAACCCCAGAGAAGTGGGTCGTTCGACGGTAAGAGGTGGTTCCGGAACTCGTAAGGGCCGAAGGGGTGAGTAACTTTCGATTACTTGCAGTACATGGTCACCGATTCACTTAATCCGGTGCGCGCCAAGCAGGTCGACGGTACGTGGAGCACGCCGGATGGCGTAGTGCGCGGGCCGTAGAAGTTGAATGGGCGCGCCACCCCGGGAGGTCGGGAATCCGGCCGGACCCCTTGCGCGAGAACGGACCCGGCCGGACCGTAGTGGTCCAGCCGGGCCCGTCAGTCGATCGGTCAGTCGGTCAGCAGGCGCCGTTGTCCTTCCACACGCCCCACTGGCCGGTCGTGCCCGGCTCCTCGCCCCGGGTCCACCACCTGGCGGTCCAGGACTTGCCCTTGTGCGAGACCGAGTTGTCCTTGACGTAGGTCTCGGTGCTCTTCCACGCCGGGGCGCTGCAGGAGCCGCCCGAGGTGGTCGTGGTGCTGGTCGGGTTGGTCGAGGGCCACGGGACCTGCGGGGACTTGTAGTAGTTGATCCCCATGACGCCCCAGCGCGGGCCCTGCGCGGCCAGCCGCTGCTTGAAGGCGTCCCAGTTGTGCGTGGATCGCGGCGACCAGCCCAGTTCGGCGATCGCGGGCAGGCGCGGGAAGGCCATGAACTCGATGTCCGCGGTCTTGACCAGCGTCTCCGACCACAGCGGGGCCTCCACGCCGAAGACCGCGCTCTCGTTCACGCCGTTGAGGTAGCCGCCCGGGTTCCAGTTGTAGGCGTCCTGGACCTCGATGAAGCCTGCCCAGCTCAGGCCGAGCGGGGTGCTGGCGTTGTACTTCATGTCCAGGTAGGCCTTGTTGGCCGGGGACAGCAGCACCTTGCCGCCGCGAGCGGCGTGCGCGGCCACGTTGTTGTCGGTGGTCGTGGTGCCCCAGAACTGCGGGATGGCCGAGACCGGCGGGGCCGGGTTGACCTTCACGAACTCGTGCCAGCCCAGGATCTTCTTGCCGTACTTGCCGACCAGGGGCATGACCTTCTGCATGAAGGTGTTGTAGTCGGCGTCGCTGGTCGCGTGCGCCTCGTCGCCGCCGAGGTGGAAGTACTCGCCGGGGGTGATCGCGGCCAGCTCCCGGATGACGTCCTCGACGAACTTGTAGGTGATGTCCTTGCCGATGCACAGCGAGCTGTAGCCGACCTCGGTGTCGGTGCGCAGCGGCGGGGCCACGCCGTTGCAGTTCAGCTCGGCGTAGGAGGACAGCGCGGCGTTGGTGTGCCCGGGGATGTCGACCTCGGGGATCACCGTGATGTGCCGGGCCTTGGCGTAGTTGATCACGTCGGCGTACTGCGCCTTGGTGTAGAAGCCGCCGGGGCCGCCGCCGACCTGGGTGCTGGCGCCGTGCTTGGTCAGGTTCGGCCAGCTGTCGATCTGGATCCGCCAGCCCTGGTCGTCGGTCAGGTGCCAGTGGAAGTTATTGATCTTGTACAGCGCGAGCTGGTCGATGTAGCGCTTGACCGTGTCCACGGTGAAGAAGTGCCGGGCGGAGTCCAGGTGCGCGCCGCGGTAGCCGAACCGCGGCTGGTCCACGATCTTGGCGCCGGGCACCGTCCACGGGCCGGGCTTGACCGAGCCGGACTCGATCGCCGCCGGCAGCAGCTGGCGCAGCGTCTGCACGCCGGCGAACAGGCCTGCCGCCTTGTTCGCGCGCACGGTGACCACGCCCGCGGCCACGTCGAGCTGGTAGCCCTGCTCGCCCACACTGGCGGGCGCGCCGGAGAGCAGCAGCGCGATGCCGTCGGCCGGGTTGCCACTGACCGGGGTGATCGGCAGCGGGTAGCCGGTGGAGCGGCGCAGGATGGAGGCCAGGTAGTCCGCGACCTGGGTGGCCTCGGCGGATCCGGCCTGGGTCTGGATGCGGGTGCCCGCGCCCAGGGTGAAGGTGACGCCGGCGGCCGGGGTGACCGAGGCGGGTACCGGCACGATGCTCTGCAACGGGCTCGCGGCCTCCTCGGCGGCCGCGTCACGCTGGGCCGAGGCCCAGCCAAGGGTGGCTCCGCCGAGCACGACGAGGGCGGCGAGACCGCCGGCCAACCGCGACCGCATTGGCCGCGCGCTGAGGGTTTTCACGGGGATGTCCTCCCGGAGAGTTCGGACAGGCGAGCACAGGCGGCGGCGTGTTGCAGCCATCGAATCCCCCGGCAACCCTCGTGTCAAGGTCTAGACCACTGGGTTCATCCCGGTGCCGCTACCTGTGCTCGTCCGTACCTGACCTCCGGCCTAGCCCCCCGCGGGGATTGACAACAGCCCGATCCCGTCCATGGTGCGCACCTCGAAGCTGGCGATGTCGGTCCTGGACAGCGCCACGTTCCCGGTGTTGCGCAGCGGCTCTGGCGAGCCCGCCACGCCGTAGCCCTTCTCCGGCACCACCCAGCTGTTCACCGGGAAGGTCTCCCCGGCCTTGCCGATGGCCACCAGCTGGCAGCGGCGCGGCCCGGAGATGCCCTTCAGCTCCATCCGGACCTCGACGCCGGAGCCCTTCTCCGTCAGCGCCAGGATCGCGGACACGTTGTTCGCCGGGTTGCTGCCGGTCAGCGTCTCCTCGTTGAGTGTGCTCGCGTCCGCGCTCGGGCCGACCGGCCCGGTCGAGACGGGTGCCCTGGTGGTGCTCGGCTGACTGGGCAGGCTCAGGATCGGACTGGGCAGCGCGACGCCGTCCCGGCCGTCGCCGGTCGTCGCCGAGACCACCAGCGGGGTCAGCACCAGCGCCAGGCAGGCCGCCGCGGCCAGCGACCACAGCACGGCCTTGCGCCGGTCGCGCTTGCGCGCGCCGACCTGGTCGAGCAGCTGGGCCAGCACCCGTTCGTCCGGTCCCTCCGGCGCCGGGGCCGGGGTGGCCGGGGCGAAAGCGGGCGGACGCGGTTGCGCCGGCGGCGGCCCCTGGCGCGGCCGGGGCGCCTGCGGACCAGGCTGTGGCCTGGCCAGTGGCGGCACACTGCGCAGCGGACGGCCCGGTGGGGCCTGCGGCCGCGGCTGGTTCGGCCGGACCTGCGGCGGCGGCACCGCGCCGTTGCGCTGCTGCTGGTGTTGTCCCAGCGCGCGGGCGGTGTCGAGCAGGTCCGGCAGGTCGAGCAGCTCCTGCAGCTCGTCCTGGCAGCGCGAGCAGTGCGTCAGGTGCTCCTCGAAGGCGATGGTGTCCGCCTCGTTGAGCACGCCGAGCAGGTAGGCGCCGACGTCGGAGTGGTCAGGTGGGGACGACATCCCCGCTCACCCCCGATCCTGGAGTGACCGTCGTAGGGCACGCAACGCGTAGTAGACCCTGGACTTGACGGTACCCGGTGGCACGCCCAGAACGGCGGCCGCTTCGTTGATGGTGCGGTCTCGTAGGTAGGTCTGGGTGATGGCCTCCCTGTGCTCCTCACTCAACTGCTGCAACGCCTCGGTGATCACCAGTGCGGAGAGGGTCGCGTCGGCGCTGTCGGGCACCGGCACTGCCTCCAACGGACTCGCCTCGACCTCGTGCGGCCGCGCACTGCGGCTCCGCCTTCCGTCGATCACGATCCGCCTCGCCACGGTGAACAACCAGGCCCGCATCAGCCCGGGTTCCCGGTCCAGCTTCTCGGCGTTACGCCAGGCCCGGAACAAGGTTTCCTGCACCACGTCCTCGGCCCACTGGCGATCGTTGCCGGTGAGCTTGCACGCGTGCCCGAACAGCGCGCCACCGTACTCACGGTAGAGCGCCCTGACCAGATCGTCGTCCCGGCCGGAAACCTCGGCGGTGCCGGTTGACTCTGCTCTGGTGACCCGATGTCGGCCCACGGCGCACATCCTGTCCCCAGCAACGGGTTTCGTACAGGGTTGCGGCCGATCTTTTTGTGCTCGCGACGGATTTGGATCGATTTTCCGGCCTGGTTGAACCACCCGCGGCGGGGATCCGTAATCGTTGGCGCGTCGTCACGAAGGGACTGTCCACAATGGACTATTGAGTTCGCTGCCCGCGAAGCTTCCGGTTTTCCCTGGCGGAACACCGGAAACGCCCGGGTAGACCGGGCCGCACCCCCTGGTCTACCCGGGTTCCCCGCCGCCCGCCCACCCCGGAGGCGCACATGCCGCACCATCCGGTCCTGCAACTCGTCGTGAGCGCCCAGGACGACGGGGTGCGCGCGGCGGCCGCGCTGTCGGGCTGGCTGGCCTACGGGCTGATGTGCCTGACCCTGTGCTGGGGCGTGTTCACCAGCGCGGGCTGGGTGCGCCGGGCGACCGGGCGGCAGGTGGTGCGCTCGGGGCACCTGGTGCTGGCCACGGTCACGCTGGCCTTCGTGTGCAGTCACGGCCTGGCCCTGTTGTTCTTGCGGGAGGAGCGTTTCGGCCTGGTCAACCTGCTGTTCCCGGTGCTGGCGGGTGCCCCGCTGCGGCACACCCTTGGCGCGCTGGCCTTCGAGTTGATGCTGCTGGTGGCCTTTTCGGTGGGGTTGCGCCGATTGCTGGGCTACCGGCGGTGGTTGTGGTTGCACCGGTTGGCCTATCCGGCCGCGGCACTCGGCGTGGCGCACGCCCTGCTGGGCGCCCACTCCGGCGGGCGGTTCGGCCTGCTGTGGCTGGCCGGGGTGACCCTGCTGGTGCCGGTGCTGACCCTGGCGGTGCTGCGGTTCCTGCCGGCCAGGGTGCTGGTCTCGGCGCGGATCATCGAGGAGGCGCCGTGAGATGGCCCTGACCGGGCGGGCCGAACGGATCGTGGTGGTCGGCACGGGTCCGGCCGGACTGAACGCGGCGGAACGCTTGCGAGAGCAGGGATTCTCCGGCGAGGTCCTGGTGGTGGGTGAGGAACCCCGGCTGCCGTACCACCGTCCGGCCCTTGCGCAGCAGCTGTTGCTGGGGCAAGCGGGCCCGGAGGAGCTGACCCTGCCCGGCTTGCCCGAGCTGGATGTGGTGTGGCGGCTGGGATCCAGGGCGGCCGCGCTGGACGTGGACCGCAGGCTGCTGCTGTTGCCGCGCGGTGAGGAGCTGCGCTACGACGGCCTGGTCGTGGCCACCGGGGCCCAGGCCAGGCACCTGCCCGGCGCACCCCGGCACGACCGCCGGGTGCAGGTGCTGCGCACCATGAACGACGGTCTTGCGCTGCAACGGAATGTGACCGCCGGCCAGGGCCCGGTGGTGATCGTGGGCGGCGGGTTCCTCGGCTGTGAACTGGCCGCGAGCCTGCGCGCCATGGACATCCCGGTGCTGCTGGTGGACCGCGGCGGCGACCTGCTCGGGGACGTGCTCGGCGAACGGATGGGCGCCGCCGTCACCCAACTGCACCAGGACGCGGGCGTCCGGCTGGCCCTGGGCGTGACGGTGTGGCGATTCGCCCCGCACCCCGGTGGTATCGCGGTCCAGCTCACCGACGGCAGCCAGGTCTCCGCCCGCTGCGTGGTCCTGGCCGTCGGCGCCATCCCGGCCAGCTACTGGCTACGCGGCTCCGGCCTGGTCCTGGAAGACGGCGTCCTGTGCGACACCACCTGCCACGCCATCGGCGCCCAGGACGTGGTGGTGGCAGGCGACCTGGCCCGCTGGCCCAACCTGCGCTTCGACGAGACCCCCCGCCGGGTCGAGCACTGGATCAACGCGGTGGAGATGGGCCGAGCCGCCGCCGACAGCCTCCTGGCCGGCGCGGGCGCCCGGCCGTTCACCCCACTGCCCCGGTTCTGGTCGGCCCAGCATGGGGTGCGGATCCAGGCGGCGGGTGCGCCCGCGCTGGCCGGGGACACCATCGCGCTGGCGGGGGCGCGGTCGCTGGGGCATCAGGTGTGTGGGTATGTGCGGCGGGGGTGGTTGGTGGGGGTGGCGGCTTGGGACAGCCCGCGGGGGATGCGGCAGTGGACGGCGGAGCTGGATCGGCAGTCGGCGGTGGGGGCGCCGCGGCCTTCGCCGGGGGAGACGGAGGCGCCTCGGGGGATGCCGTCGGTTCATGGGCGGGCGCGGCGGGGGTGGCGGTGTGGGCGGCGGGGGGAGCGGGGTGGGGAGGTGGGGTGAGGGGGAGGTGGGGCTGGTGCGGTGGGTGGGGGAGGAACGGCGGGGGTGAGGTGAGCGGTGAGGGAGGTGGTGGGTTGGGGAGGGCGGCGGTGAGGGAGGCGGGGGTGAGGGAGGTGAGTGGTGAGACGGCTTGAGCGCGGGGCGTGGCGGGTGGTGAGGGGAGCTGGGCGGTGCGGCGGATTGAGCGGTGGTTGGGCTGGCGCGATGTCCGGGATGGGGCGGCTCGGCGTACGAGAACGGCCAACATGGCGTACAACAACGGCCAACACGCCGTACGAGAACGGCCAACACGCCGGGGAGGGGGGCGGGGGTTTCGGACTTCCGCGCGTGTTGGCCGTTATGGGACGGTGTGTTGGCCGTTGTGGGCGGGCAAGCGGGCGGAGCCCGAGGTCAGGGGGCCGGGCGGTTCGGGGCGGAGGTCGGGCGAAGCCCGGAGCTAGGCGGCCAGGCGGTTCTGACGCGAAGGTCGGGCGAAGCCCGGGAACGCTGCGGCTAGGCGGTTCACACGCGCCGCGTGCGGGCGGAGCCCGCACACAAGCAGACGGGGTGGCTTTTCAAACCCCACCTGAGCGGTTCCCCCATCCCCGTCAGCCTGGAGAGGACACACCACATCCCGGGTGCGCAGACCGCAACCTGCCGCCGCCCTAGCTTCCCAACCGCAACGGTCTGCGTGCCCGGGATGTGGTTTGGTATCGGAAGGCTGACGGGGATGGGGGAACCGTACGAGCACTGCTCTTGCTCTTCGTCTTTGCTCTTGTCTTTGACTTTCCCCCCATCCTTTGATTTCTGCCCGTCCGGCGAGGACGCCCTTGATCTTGACCTTCGCTCGTGCACCAACCCGCCCACACCGGCCAACACCCCGTACAACAACGGCCAACACGCCGTACGAGAACGGCCAACACGCTGGGTGGGGTTAGGGGTTGTGGGTGGTGGTGGTTTCGTCGCGGAGGGCGATTAGTTGGGCTACGAGTTGGCGGTTGCCGCCGGGGAGGACGGTCACCCAGACCACGCCGCCGGGCTCCACTCGGCGTAGTACCAGGTAGCGGCCGCGGCCGGGGACGTCGTGGAAGGCGACCACCCTGGTGGCGCGGCGGGTGGAGCCGAAGCGGTCTCGTACCGTGCAGCCGAACTGACCCCACCAGCCCGCGCCGGCGCAGCGCCGGGCCAGTTCGCGGGCCGCCGGTGGGGTCTCGCCGCGCTGGATGAGCACCTCGGCGAAGGCGACCGGGTCCGCGCCGGCGGCGCGGGCGGCGGCGTCCAGTGCGTCGCCGCGCACGCTCAGGGCCTCGCCCGGTCCGCACGGGGTGCCGCCTGCCAGGGTGGCCAGGTCGGTGGGGAGCAGGTAGTCGGGTAGTCGGGTCAGGTGCACGGTGTCGCCGATGCGCACCGCCAGGGTGCCGCCCTCGCCGCGGGCGGCGCCGAAGGCGCGCAGCAGCTCGCCTGCCCACAGCCGGGCGTCCAGCGACCAGTCGTAGTGGGTCAGGCCAAGACAGGTGTCGGTGAGGCCGGAGGTGGGGCCGATCCGGTCGGCCAGGCCGCGCTGCCGCAGGGAGTCCATGGCCAGCGAGGTCAGCATGCCGCGTTCGGAGTCGGTGGCCCCGAAGCTCGGCAGTTCCAGCGCGAGGGGTGGTTCACCGAGCGCGAGTTGCGCCCACACCACCTCGAACTCGGTCGCGGTGAGCACCATCGTGGTCATGGCGTGCGGTTCCCCGCCCATCGTTGCGCCCCCTTGTGCACCGAGAGCCGGTCTCGGTCAAGGGGGGCAAACTAACCCGGGCCTGTGACTATGTGTGTAAACAATGTCACATTCGGTGCGCTGACTTCGTCGGGCGGTGCTGAGGAGCGGCCGGCCGGTGGGTTGCCGCCGTCGCCACCGGCCGGCCGCGGGTCTGGCTAACTGGTCGCGAAGGTGAACCAGTTGACGTTGACGAAGTCCGCGGGCTGGCCGCTGGCGAAGGTCAGGTACACGTCGTGCACGCCGGTGGTCGCGGTGACGTTGGCCGGAACGGTCCGCCAGCTCTGCCAGCCGCCGGTGTTGCCCACCGCGAACGAGCCGATCACCGGCCCGCTCCGGCTGTCCAGCCGCACCTCGACCAGCCCGCTCACCCCGCCGCCCGCGCCCGAGGCCACCCTGGCCTGGAACTGCCGCGCGCCGGAGCCGCCGAAGTCCACCCCGCGGTACTGCACCCAGTCGCCGTTGCCAGCCCCGCCGATGTTCTGCCCGCCACCACTGTCCGAAGTGGACTCGGTGATCACGCCGGACTGCGCGGCGAACCGCTCGGCCTCCCACCGGGAGTACGCGCTGCCACCCGCGGGCGGCGGACCGGTGGTGCTGGTCGTCGTGCTGGTCGTCGGGTTGCCGCCGCCCCCGCCGCGCTGCTGCACCGAGACGTAGTCGACCACCATCGGCCGCCCGGGAACCGTGGCCGCCACCGGGGTCACGCCGCCGTGCAGGGCGTTGGGGAAGGCGCCGCCGATGGCCACGTTGAGGATGACGAAGTAGCCGTGGTTGGTCATGTTCGCCCAGGTCGCCGCGTCGAAGCGGTCCTGGCTGACGCTGTGGAACTGCTGGCCGTCGACGTACCAGCGCAGCTGGTTCGGTGAGACCGAGCGGTCCCACTCGAAGCGGTAGGTGTGGAAGGCCGACTGGCAGCTCGCCCCCGGGCAGGGCCGGTTCGCGCCGATGCCGGTGGTCTCGTTGCACGGGCCGCCGGGGTTGACCCCGCAGTGCAGCACGCCCCACACCGAGTTGATCCCGTTGACGTTCTCCATGATGTCGAACTCGCCGATACCCGGCCAGTTCCAGTAGTTGCCGCGATACGGCGTGCCCAGCGCCCAGAACGCCGGCCAGTACCCGATCGCCGCCTGCCCGGTGACGTTGGGCATCTGCAGCCGGCTCTCGATGGCGAGCACGCCACCGGCCGGGGCCTGGAAGTCACCGCGGTGGGTCTCGATCCGGGCCGAGGTCCAGTTCCCGGCGCCGTCCCGCAGCGGGGTGATGCGCAGGTTGCCGCCGCCGTCCAGGCTGATGTTGGCCGGATTGTTGGTGTGCGCGGCGATCTCGCCGGTGCCCCAGTTCGCCGGGCCGCCGGGGTAGCCGTGGCCGAGGTCGAAGATCCAGTTGTTGCCCGATGGCAGGGAGCCGGCCGGGCCGTTGAAATCGTCGGCCCAGACCTGGGTCCAGCCGGGGGCGGGTGGTGGCACGGACGCGCCCGCGGGGGCGAACAGCGCCAGTGGGACGACGACGGCCGCGGCCGCGGTGGCGGCGGCGAGGGCCCAGCGCCGGGAGCGGCGGGCAGGGGGAGTGGTGGTGGAGATCTGCGCAGCGGACATGTGCGAGCGCCTCCTCGGTCCGTGGCGGCGGATCACAGCGGGGGGAAGGGAATCATGCGGGCCCGGCCACGGTCGGTGCGTCTCCGGCCGCTTTGCCGTGCAGTGATGAGAGCGCTCTCAGGCGTGGATTGTCAACGATTGGGTGGGATTTCGGGGGAGAAACAACAAATGGCCCCGGGCAGCGGGCTCGCCGCCGCCCGGGGCCGGTGATCAGGAGTGGGACCAGCGCAGGGTTTGCTCCGGGTAGGCCGGGGACGGCGCGTCCAGCAGCGGGTTGGGCACCCCGTAGAGGTGCTGCTGGAAGAAGGCCCGGGTGTAGGCGCGGTTGATCTCGGTGGTCCGGACGCCTGGGGTGTCGCCGAACAGGGTGGTGTACAGCGCCGGGCGGTCGCGGAGGAGTTCGCGGGCGCCGGAGATGTCCGGGAACTGGGTCAGGTCGGTGGCGCTGTAGTGCGCCGCGCCGGTGAGCGCGAAGTGCCGGCCCCAGGCCCGGTGGTTGGCCTTCCACGCGGTGAAGGTCGGGTAGTCGGGAGCCCCGGTGCTCAGCAGCAGGAAGGGGCCGGGGACGCCGTTGTTCGCGGCGCCGTCCCAGAAACCGCCGTCCAGGTTCACCCCGGCGCGGAACCTGGGGTCGGTGCGGATGGCCTCGGCGGCCGTCGCGCCGCCCATGGAGTGGCCGAGGGCGCCGACCTTGGACAGGTCAAGGCGGCCGCGGAACTGGGTCGCGGCGGTGCTGACGTGGTTGAGGGTGCTGCGCAGGTCGGCGACCCGGACCCGGAGTTCCTCGGCCCGCTCGGCCTCGGTGGGCACCTGCGGGCGGTTGCCGCGGATGACCCGCCCGTCCGGGAACCGCACCGCGCCCGCGTCGTAGGTGTGATCCACCGACAGCACCACGTACCCGTGGCTGGCCAGGTCCTCGGCCAGGGTGGTGGACAGGGTGCGCATGCTGCCGCGGCCCTGGCTGTACAGCAGCACCGGCCAGCCCGCGCCGAACACCGGGGCGTTCTGCCGGGCGTGCGGGCGGACCCGGTCCAGGAACGGGCTCACCCCGCCGCCGATGAAGTTGTTCAGGAACGCGGCGACTGTGGCGCTGGTGGCGTCGTCGCTGTAGCGGGCCCGCGGGGTGACCGCGATGGCCGGGTACCAGGCGCGGACCATCAGCTCGCGCACCGAGGGGGTGGGCGACCACGGGTCCGGCCGGGACGGATCGGTCAGGTGCAGGTCGGTGACGCCCACGGCCAGCCTGCCGGTCGGGGCGGGCAGGTCCAGGGTGGTCGCCGAGCCGGAATCCGGGCTGGTCGCCACCGCCGCGGTCGCGGCCGGGGCGGTGGCGACCAGGGTGGCGGACAGGGTCAGGAGCACGGCGAGCAGCCGTGTTGGGCGCATGGATGTTCCCCCTCGGGTGACGGCGGGATGCCGTGATTTCACCCTGCCAGCGACCCACCGCCGGTGATCGGGTGCGCGCGTGGTCTGCCCTTTGGGGCTCTCAGCAAGCTCTCAGCCGACCGAGAAGAGCAGCTTCTGTTCCGGCCACCGCTCCGAATCCCGGTCCAGCAGTGGGGACGGGCGGCCGAGCAGGTGCCGGTCGAACAGCGCGGTGAGGTAGGCGCGGTAGAGCTGGGTGGTGCGCACGCCGTCCAGGCTGCCGAAGATCTGCTTGTACACCTCGGGGTGGTCCTTCAGCAGCTCCTTCAGGCCGGAGACCTCGGGGAACAGCACCAGGTCGGTGGCGGAGCTGTGAATGCCCTCGCCCAGGTTGAACTGTCGGCCCCAGGCCTTCTGGTTGGTGCGCCAGTTGGCCCAGCTCGGGTGGTCCGCCGGACCCGCGCTGAACAGGGCGAACGGACCGGGCACGCCCTGGCGCTGGGCCTCGCCCCAGAACGCGCCGTCCAGGTTGGCGCCGACCCGGAACCGGCGGTCGGCGCGCATGGCCTCGGCCGCGGTGTCCCCGCCGATGGAGTGGCCGAAGACGCCGACCCGGCCAAGGTCCAGCCGGTGCCGGAACGGGGTGGCCGCGCCGCTGAGCTGGTCGAGCACGAACCGCAGGTCGGCGACCCGGACCCGCACCTCGGCCGCGAGTTCCGGCTCGGTCGGCTCCTGGGTGCGGTTGGCCTTCACGGTGCGGCCGTCCGGGAAGGTGGTGACCGCGGCGTCGTAGGTGTGGTCGACGGCGGCCACGATGTAGCCGCGGGCGGCCAGCCCCTCGGCGATGCTGGTGGTGGCGGCACGCACGGTGCCACGCCCGTGGCTCTGCAGGATCAGCGGCCACCGCCCCGGCAACACTGGCGCGGCGTTGCGGGAAGTCGGGTGCACGCGGTGCAGGAACGGCTCGCCCTGGCCCATGCCGACCGCGGTGACCAGGTCGGCGAAGTGCTGGGACACCGCGGGATCGCCGTACTCGGCGCGCTTGCCAACGGGCACGGCCGGATACCAGACCTGGACCATCAGCTCGCGTGGTCCGGGAGTCGGCGCCCACGGGTCGACCCTGGCGCGGTCGACCAGGTGTAAGGCGGTGGTGCCGACCGGGAACGGACCGCCGGTGGCCGGCAGGTCCAGGGTCGGTTTCGCGGCCGCGGCCGCGGCCGCGGCCGCGGTGGCGGTGCCGGTGAACAGCAGTGCGGTCAGCAGCACGAAGGCGGCTGTCAGCAGTGTGGTGACGCGGGTGCGAAGCACCTTTCTCTCCCCCAGGGTGGTTGACGGTGGTGTGGTGGGCGGGCAGCTGCCTCCACACTGCCCGGTGACCGGGTGGCACGGGACGGCAATTCCGCCCGAAGCGAACGCGGATCACTCGATGGGTCCTTGAGGGGGTGGCGTACCGGGTCGTCGGCGTTCCGTGGCCGATCCGTGTTTTCCGCCGCACACAATGGGACCGACCTGATCGACCACGACCACGCGGAGGTGCGGAGGTGACCAAGACGCCTCGGGACGCGGCCCGCCCGCCGGTGCGCGCGCACCTGAACTACCTGGCCCTGGCCGGGCAGCTGGACGGGCTGAGCACCCAGGAGGTGTTCGCGCACATCTTCCGCAGCAACATGTGGGGCTGCCCGGACTCGGTCTCCGGCGACGGCTCCGCGCTCACCGAGACCGCCGTGCTGCGTGCCGAGCTGCCGAAGTTGTTGCGGCGCTTCGGGGTGCGCAGTCTGCTGGACATCCCGTGCGGGGACTTCGGCTGGCTGGCCACCTGCGAGCTGGGCCTGGAGACCTACCTGGGCGCGGACATCGTGGAGGAGCTGATCGCGGCCAACCTGGCCAAGTACTTCCGGCACGGCGGCAACCGCCGCTTCTACACCCTGGACCTGACCAGGGACCCGTTGCCGCGCACCGACGCCGTGCTCTGCCGGGACTGCCTGGTGCACCTGAGCTTCGCCCACATCTGGGACGCGCTGGACAACCTGCGCCGCAGCGGTTCCCGCTACCTGCTGGCCACCACGTTCCTGGAGCTGGAGCGCAACACCGACATCGCCACCGGCGACTGGCGCCCGCTCAACCTGCAGCGCCCGCCGTTCAACCTGCCCGATCCGGTCGCCGTCCTGGTGGAGAACTGCACCGAGGAGGACGGGGCGTTCGCGGACAAGGCGCTGGGGCTGTGGGAGATCGAGTCGCTACCGGTGCGCCCGTGAGCCCGGTGGCTTCATGAACTCCGCGGCGGGCAGCCCGAAGATCTCCTCCCTGGCGATCGCGTAGGCCGAGTGCAGCGCGCCCGCGCGCACCGCGTTGCCGGTCACCGAACCCAGCTCCACCGGCGTCTTCGGGATCACCAGCTCGTGCAGTTCCCGCTGCACCAGCTCGCACAGCAGTTCGCCGCCGGTCTCGGCGGTCTCGCCGGAGAGCAGCACCAGTTCCGGGTCCAGCACGGAGACCAGGTTGGCCACCCCGGTCGCTATCCGCCGCGCCAGGTCGGTGAGGAAGGCGATGCCCGGATCGCCGCCGGTCACCGCGGCGCGCACGGCCGCGATCCCGGTCTCGGCGTGCACCCCGTGCGCCGCGGCCAGGCTCACGATGGAGTCCGAGCTGACCAGGTCGCCGAACCGGATCCCGTCCCGGCCGACCGCGCTGCCCGCCTTGGCCAGGTCCGGCACCCGCATCCAGTCGATCTCGCCGGCGCCGCCGGTGGCCCCGCGCAGCAGCACCCGGTTGACCACCACCGCGCTGCCCACCGCGTCGGCCGGCCAGACCAGCACCATGTCCCGCACGTCCACCGCCTTGCCGGAGATCATCTCCTCCAGCGCGACCAGGTTGACGTCGTTCTCCACCGTGACCGTGGCGTTGAGCAGTTCGCTGAGCCGTCCCGGCAGGTCGAAGCCCTCCCAGCCGGGCAGGTGCGGGGCGAAGCCGAGTTGTCCGGTGGCCCGGTCCACCGCGCCGGGGCTGCCCACCACGACGTGCCGCAGCGTGCCCTCGGGCAGTCCGGCCAGGCCGACCGCGGCGGTCAGCGCCGTGTCGAAGGCGGCCAGCACCGCCTCGGTGGGGCCGGCCGGCATCACCGCGCGGTGCTCGGCGAGCACCCGGCCGGAGATGTCGGCGATGGCGATGTCCACCGATTCCGCGGTCAGGTCCACCGCGGCCACGAAGCACAGCGCCCCGTTGACCGCCCAGAGCTGCGCCCTCGGCCCTCGGGCGCCGCCGCGCAGGCCCTCGCGGCGCACCACGTCGTCCTCCTCCAGCCTGGCCAGCAGCTGGGCGGTGGCCGGCTTGGACAGCCCGATCGCGGTCTCCAGCTCGGACCTGGTCATCGGCCCGTTGTCCAGGAGGATCTCGATGGCCGCCCGATCGTTGATCTCCCGCAGCAGACGCGGACTTCCGGCTCGCACCACCACTCCCCCTTCACGCGTGCGGCACTGGACGCGGCAGCGCGTACGGCCATCCAGGTGTCACCCGGCTGCGGGTGCCTGCCGAATCGTATGACCTATTGCCAGTCCGGTAGCGCATATCGGCGCGCGCCGCCCGGCGACGACCTGCTTCGCCGGGGCTGGCCACGCTCAGTAGGGTGTCCGCTACCTGTCCATCTCCACGAGGTGTGCCGTGACCGGAGACCCCAGCGCGGGTCCGCAGTCGACCGAGCGGGACTGGGCACAACCACGGTCCGCGCGGGTCTATGACTACCTGCTCGGCGGCGGGCACAACTTCGCGGTGGACCGGGAACTGGCCGACCGGATGGTCGCCGAACTGCCGGGGGTGGCGCACTCCGCGCTGGTCAACCGGGCCTTCGTGCGCCGGGTCGTGCACTTCATGCTCTCCGCCGGCGTGCGCCAGTTCCTGGACCTGGGCTGCGGCATCCCAGGGGTGGACCCGGTGCACCTGATCGCCCGCAGGGCCGCGCCGGAGTGCCGGGTGGTCTACGTCGACCACGACGAGCTGGCGGTGGCGCACGCCGAGCTGCTGCTGGAGGGCGATGAGCACGCGACCGTGCTGCGCGCCGACGCGGTGGACGCGCGCCAGGTGCTGGCCGAGCCCCGGGTACGCCGGATGCTCGACTTCGCGGCCCCGATCGGCCTGCTCGCGATAGCCCTGCTGCACTACGTGCCCAACGAGCGAGATCCCTGGGGGATGCTCGCCGGGTACCGGGATCGGCTGGCGGTGGGCAGTTATCTCGCACTCAGCCATGTGACCCGTGATGTGTCACCCGAATTGGTGACACGGGCGCAGGAGCTGATGGTGGGCAGTGACCCGGTGTATCCGCGGTCGCGGGTCGGGATCGAGCGTCTCTTCACCGGGTTCGACCTGGTCGACCCCGGACTGGTACACCCCGGTCGGTGGCGGAACCCGGTGCGCCCGGGGCCCACCGCCCTCGGCGACTGGTACTTCGCCGGCGTCGGCCGCAAGTTTTCGTCCACGGAAGGGACTGCGTGACGTGTCGAACGAACTGAGCTGGGTGCCCGACGGGGTCAACATGGAGCTGCCCAGCTCCGCGCGCATCTACGACTACCTGCTGGGCGGCGGCCACAACTTCGAGATGGACCGGACCCTGGCCGACCGGCTGCTGACCGTGGTGCCCGCCAGGGACATGGCCCGGCTCAACCGCGCCTTCCTCGGCCGCTCCACCCAGTTCCTGGTGGACCAGGGCATCCGGCAGTTCCTGGACCTGGGCTCGGGCGTGCCGACGGTGGGCAACGTGCACGAGGTGGCCCAGGCGGCCGCGCCGGACTCGCGGGTGGTCTACGTGGACATCGAGCCGGTCGCGGTGGCGCACAGCGAACTGCTGTTGCAGGACAACCCGAACGCGGCCGCGATCCAGGCCGACCTGCGCGATCCTGAGGCGATCCTGAACCACCCCGAGACCAAGCGGCTGCTGGACTTCAGCCAGCCGGTGGCGCTGCTGCTGGTCGGCGTGCTGCAGTTCATCCCGGACGACTCCGACCCGTGGTCGGTCATCCAGCGCTACCGGGACGCCCTGCCCGAGGGCAGCTACCTCGCCTTCTCCGCCTTCACCTGGGACGGCAACCGGGAGGCGATGACCAAGGCGGTGGAGGTCTTCAAGCACACCCAGGAGCCCATCCACCCGCGCACCAGGGCGGACATCCTGCGCTTCGCCGAGGGCTTCGAGCTGGTCGAGCCGGGCCTGGTCTACACGCCGAACTGGCGGCCGGAGACCGAGGCGGTGCACGAGGAGGACGTGCGGCACTCCAACCTGTTCGCCGCGGTGGGCCGCAAGGTCTAGGTATTCGGCCGGGCGGACGCACAGGTCCAGCCTGCCGGGTGACCCGTTGGGCCATCCGGGTACCGATCGGGCGACGATCGGTCCGCCCGCGGGCTCGCCGCCCTGCCCTGGTGGGGATCGGCGCAATATGGTGGTGGGATTCGGATCGCGCGCTCGTGCCGGATCCCGCCACAGCCCCGAGAACTCGACGAGGTGTTCGCCGTGCCGCTGCCACCGCCGGTCGCCCTGGTGGGTGCCGCCGTGGCCGGGGAACGGGCGTGAACCGGGCGGAGCTGGCCGAGCGCTGGCTGGCCGAGATCACCCGGACGGTCTACGTGCCGATGTCCCGCACCGAGATCGGCGAGTTCCTGCTGGAGCTGGTGCACGAGCTGGTCGAGGAGCTGCGCGCGCCCGATGGCGAGACCAGCCGGGCGGGCGAGGTCGGGCAGGCGCTGGTCGGCGGGCAGTTCACCCGCGCGGAAAGCCTGTTGTGCAGCATGCGGGTGCTGGGTTCCGGGCTGCCGGAACTGGACGAGCTGGCCGGGCGGCCCGAACTGACCCAGCGGGTGATCCTGGCGCTGGGCGCGGTGTCGGCCGGGTACGCCGAGGCGATGCGGCAGCGCACCTTCGAGCAGCAGGAGGACGTCAAGCAGGCGTTGTTGCGGGCCAAGGACAACGCCGAGCGGGCCATGCGCGGCAGTGAGGCGCGGCTGCGCGAGGTGTTCACCAGTTCGGTGGTGGGCATCGCGATCACCGAGCTGGACGGCACGTTCGTCAACTTCAACCAGGCGCTGTGCGGGATCCTCGGTCAGGACCCGGCGGACCTGGGCGGGCGCGGGCTGATGGACTTCGTGCACCCGGACACCGCGGGCGAGGTGGCCCGCGCCTACGACGCGTTGTTCGCCGGGCGGCAGGAGCGGTTCCGGGTGCTGGCCCGGCTGCACAAGGGCGAGGAGGAGACCGGGTTCGCCTACCTCGCGGTGTCCCTGCTGCGCGATGAGCAGGGTTCGCCGACGAGTTGCGTGACCATGGTCGAGGACGTCACCGAGCTGAAGATGGTGCAGGACCGCTTGCACCACCAGGCATTGCACGACCGGCTGACCGGACTGGCCAACCGGCAGTTCTTCCTGACCCGGCTGGAGTCGGTGCTCGGCCGGATCGAGCCGAGCACCGGGATGAGCCTGTACCACCTGGACATCGACGGCTTCGGGATGATCAACAGCGGCCTGGGCCACGAGGTCGGCGACCAGGTGCTGCAACTGGTCGCGGCCAAGCTGAAGATGGTGGTGGACAAGGAGAAGGCGCTGGTCGCCCGGTTCGGCGGGGACGAGTTCGCGATCCTGATCGAGCACACCGCGAGCACCCCGGACGTGGCCACCATGGCCGCCCGGATCAACGAGGAACTCGGCGAGCCGGTCTACCTGACCGAGCGCGGGGTGGCGGTATCGGCCAGCATCGGCGTGGTGCAGCAGCAGGCGGGCCGGATCAAACCGGTGGAGCTGCTGCGTTCCGCGGCCGGCACGCTGCGCCGGGTCAAGGCCTCCGGCAGGCGGCAGTGGGGCCTGCACGACCCGGACGCGGACCGCCGGGACCGGGATTGGTTCGCACTGGCCGCGACCATGCCCGGCGCATGGGAGAACGGCGAGCTTCGCCTGCTGTACCAACCGGTCCGGCAGCTGGCCGACGACCGGCTGGCCGGGGTGGAGGTGCTGCTGCACTGGGTACACCCCGACCGTGGCGAGATCGGCCACGACGAATGTGTGCGGCTGGCCGAGGAAACCGGCCTGACCATCCTCATCGGACAGTGGATGCTGCGCACCGCGTGCGAGCAGGTCCGGTTGTGGCAGCAGGAGTTCCAGGCCCCGGTGCCGCCGATCGGCCTGCGCCTTGGCAAGAGCCAGGCGGCCGACCCGGACCTGGTAGGCGATGTCCGCAAGGTCCTCGACGGCTACGGCCTGCTGCCCGACCAGCTCTGGCTCGGCGTGCCCGCCGCGGCCCTGCTCGCCGGGTTCGGCGAGGTCGAGGACAACGTGGAAACCCTGGCGGGCATGGAGATCCCGGTGCTGCTGGACGAGTTCTGCTGCGGCACTGACGAACTCACCCTGCTCGACGAACTCGCGGTCAGCTCGGTCCGCCTCTCCGCGAGACTGGTCCAACGCCTGGGCCACCCCTGCCCACCCACCCTGCTCACCGAAGCCGTCCGCAACCTGGTCCCCCTGGTACACCAACTGGAGGCCGCGGTCCTGATGGACGGCATCACCACCGCCGAACACGCCCACCGCTGCCGGAACCTGGGCGCCGACCTGGCCCAGGGCGCCTACTTCGGCCGCCCAGGCCCACCCGCGGAGATGTCGGCCCTGCTGGCAAGGAGTTTCTCGTGACCGGCCTGGTGATCGTGGACGCGGCCAACGTGGTCGGCTCGGTCCCCGACGGCTGGTGGCGAGACCGCGCCGGCGCCACCACCCGCCTGCTGGACCGGCTGAATCCGTTGCCGGGTCAGGGTTTGCCGCCAGGGTCCGGGGTGCCGGAGTGGGCGTGCGAGCCGGTGGAGATGGTGCTGGTGGTGGAGGGCAAGGCTTCCCGGGTGCGCGAGACCGGTGCGGTGCGGGTGGTCGCGGCGGCCGGGTCAGGGGATGACGCGATCGTGGAGCTGGTGCGGGAGGCGGGGCGGCCTTGCCTGGTGGTGACGGCGGACCGGGGGTTGCGGGAGCGGGTGCTGGCGCTGGGGGCGCTGGTGACCGGGCCGAGCACGGTGCGGCCGGAGGCGGGCGGGCGCTGACCCGGTTGGCCGATGGCCGGTCCGCGGCCTAGCTCGTAGGGTGCTGGGTGGAGGGGGGACACATCATGTTTTGTGCTGTCCGTAAGCGGATCATGCTGCTCGCGGTGAGTGTCGCGCTGGCGGGGACCGGGGTGGTGGCGGTGGCGCCGGTGGCCCTGGGCGAGGCCGCGGCGAGTGCGCTGGCGCGGGAACGCGGCGAGCGGGTGGAGGCGACCGCGTTGCGTGCCGGGGCGGATCGGGTCTTCGCCAATCCCGACGGCACCTTCACCGCGGAGCAGCTGACCACGGTGCGACCGGATCGGTGGGCGGTGGTGTCCAGCCGGACGCCGAAGCAACCGGACCACAACCGGGACGGGCCGGTCACGATCGGGCTGGACGGCGAGCGCTGGGAGGTGACCCGCTCGTTCTTCGGCTTCGACCTGTCCCGGTTGCGGGGCAAGCAGATCTTGGAATCGCGGCTCTACCTGGACCAGACCGGGACCGGGAGCTGCCGGCCGAGCGCGATCGAGTTGTGGCACACCGGGCCGGTCGATCAGGACACCAGCTGGGAGCGGCAGCCCGAGTGGCTGTCCAAAGTGGACAGCAAGGAGGCTTCCTGGGGTGCGCCCGGGTGTCCGGCGCGGCCGTTGGCGCTGGAGGCCGGGGTCGCGGTGACCGCGGCGGCGGAGAGCGGGCGGCTCACGCTGGGATTGCGGGCGGAGCGGGAGTGGAATCGCGGGGCTTGGAAGTCCTTCGGCAACGCGCCGCGGTTGACCACGGACTACAACTCGGTGCCGGGAAAGCCGGTGCGGCAACGAGTTGACATCATGGACTGCCCGGAGCCGCCCGGCGAGCTGATCCTGTTCACCCCGGCGCCGAGGTTGCGGGCGGACATGGTGGACGCGGACGGCGATTGGGTGGATGCCGAGTTCGAGTGGTGGGCCAACGGATCCAAGGTCGGTGGGGTCACGGCCACGAACATCCCGGACGGTTTCCCGGCCGACATTTGCCTGCCGCGTGGCGTGTTCGCGCACGAGTCGGTGTTCTCCTGGCGGGTGCGTGCCAAGGACCGGCTCGCCACCGGGCCGTGGTCGGAGTGGTGCGCGGTCCGGGTGGATTCGCAGAACCCGCACTCGGCCCCGGCGGTCAGTTCGGCGGAGTACCCGGAGGGCAAGTGGCAGCCGTGGCCGCCCAAGACGGGCACGTTCGTGTTCTCGCCCAACGGGGTCACCGATGTGGTGGAGTACAGCTGGCAGGCGCTCACCGGTGAAGGAGGCCGGGTGCCAGCCGGTCCGGACGGCACCGCGTCCATCGTGTACACCCCGACGATGGCCCGGCCGCTGTGGCTTGAGGTGTACAGCCAGGACGCGGCGGGCAATCGGAGCCCGTTGAAGCGCTATGAGTTCGGGGTGCGCCCCGGCTGAGCAGCCGGGACGCACCAGCACGATCAGCGGTTGGCCAGCCGCAACCCGGACTCGATGCTCGCGCCCAGGTTCTCCGTCTCCGCCAAGGACCTGCGCAGGGCCGCGGCATGCTCCTCAGCCGCCGCCCGCAGCCCCTCGTCCACCAGCTCAGCCGCGGCACGCGCCGAATCCGTGCTCGCGTTCAGCTCCCGCCAGTACGACACCAGCTGCGCGCCCAGGGTCAGGTCCTCGGGCAGGTTGGTGGTGGTGGGCAGGGGCCAGGCGAGGTCGGCGGCGGTGGCTGGGTTGGTGACCGTGGCCAGTAGGCCCAGTGCGGTGCGGCCCACGTCGGCGGCGGGGTTGCCGAAGGCCATCCGGACCACCGGGTGGTTGCTCAGCCACCACAGCATCCGGGCCTGGGCCTGCTGCCGTTTGCGGGCCGGGGCCAGCCAGAAGGTCAGGTTGACGTAGTACTCGGCCATCCGGGCGGCCACCGTGGGTTCGCTGACGAAGCCGAACAGGTTGAGGTTGAAGTAGTGGTGCCAGGTGGAGTCGGCCACGATCCGGCCCACGCCGGCCGCGTGGCCGTCGTAGGTGGCGAGCACGCCGTAGACCGAGCCGTTGCGTTTGTCGGTGCCGCGGGCCACGATCTCCGGCTTCGGCTGGCCGAACGGGCCGCTGGGCCAGGTCTGCGCGGGGTGGCTGTCCGGGATGCGCAGCTGGCCCTCGTGCATGTGGTCGGGGAACACCGTGATCGGTCCGGTCCGGCCGCTGAACAACGGGTGCGGGCGGTTGAACGGCGGGTACCGCTTGAGGATCAGCTCCTGCGGGAACCCGTCGGCGTCCATCGGGATCGGGTTGTTGATGTCGCTGCCCCGGCCGTCCGGCTGGTGGGTGTTGTGGCTGAACTGGATGCTGGAGTCCGGCAAGCCCTCCCACACCCGCATCTCGGCGGCCCTGGGCACCCGGTGCGCGATGGCCCGGCCCAGGTTCAGCAGCTCGTCCAGGGCCGGGTCGGCGCCGGGCGGCTTCGGGTTGGAGTGGTCGCCGGTGATCAGCACGCCACCGCCGGCGTCCATCCACGCGCGCAGCGCGGCGACCTCGGGATCGGTCAGCTCGTTCTCCGGCATGCCCTGTGCGGGCAGGTCGCAGGGCAGGATGCCGAAGAACCAGATCTGGTCGTAGCCCGCCAGCAGCGCGGGTGTCAGCTTGTCGCTGGCGTGGCCCTTTCCGTGCCGCTGCACCAGATCCAGCCTGATGTCGGTGTGGAAGGGCGCGTTCTTCTCCAGCAGGTCGCGCAGGATGCCGACGCCGAACCCGGCAACGTTGTTGAGCTGCACGGTGTTGGCCTCGTCGGTGTAGGCCAGGATCCGCAGCACCGGTTTGGCCGCGTACAGCCCGGCCAGCCGGTCGCCGGGTTCGGGTTGGGTTATCGAACCCAGGATCGCGTTGTCAGACATGGTGATTC
Source organism: Crossiella cryophila (assembly GCF_014204915.1). NCBI lineage: Bacteria > Bacillati > Actinomycetota > Actinomycetes > Pseudonocardiales > Pseudonocardiaceae > Crossiella > Crossiella cryophila. The sequence continues at coordinate 8,975,075 of NZ_JACHMH010000001.1, read as the reverse complement.
CCCCTGGGCGGCGGATTCCATCGCCCCCTGCGATGCGCACCGCCCACTTCCAGATATACCGAAACTCCGGCTCCGGCGTGGATCACCAGCCCTTAGGGGCGACCCTGGTTTCGCTCAGGCGGCCTGACCGGTCTGCGGCAGTCCGGGCGGGGTCTCCCCGCGCAGCACGGCCAGCAGTTCCTGCAACCTCAGCAGGACCAGGTCGGTGACCTCCTGCAGCAGTTCCTTGTCCACCGGCCGGGCCCGGAACGCGGACAGGTCAAGGGGTTCGCCGATCAGATACGCCACGGTCCGGCGCGGCAACGGGCGGAACCGGCCCTTGTGCAGGATGGCTTTGGTGCCCCAGCGCACGATCGGGATGATCGGCACGTCGTTGGACAGCGCGAGCCGCACCGCGCCGGTCCGGCCGAGCACCGGCCAGCCGTCCGGGTCGTGGGTGAGCGTGCCCTCCGGGTAGATCACCACGACCCGGTCCTTCTCCAGCGCGGTGTCCGCCGCGCGCAGGCTGTCCCCGGCGGCGGAGGTGCCGCGGTAGACCGGGATCTGGTCGGTGGCCCGGAAAGCGGAGCCGACCAGCGGCAGCCGCCACAGGCTGTGCTTGGCCAGGAACCGCGGCACCCGCCCCCTGCCGTGCACGAACACCGCGTCGAACACCGGGTCCAGCAGCGAGGGGTGGTTCATGATCAGCAGCGCCGGACCCTCGGCCGGGATCTCGCCGCCGCTGACCCGGCGCCGGGCCAGCAACCACGTGATCGGATACAAGATCGTCGCGGTCAGTCCCACCCAGAACCCGCCGCGTTCCCTGCGCTTCATGCCACAACATTATGTTGCCGCGCTGGGAGACCACGGGACGAACCGGCGTTGCGACCCCCGTCACACCTGACCAGCGCAGCGGCCAGGGGCTGCGATCAGGATCGCCGGTGTGCGACAGCACGCGCTCAGGCCTGAGGAATCCTGGTCGCGATCCACTGCCGGCCTCGCCTATCGTCCCGTGACCACAGACCGTCCACAGTGGACCTCTTCCTGGCCTGTCGCCGCACGGCCTGTCCGGCTGGACGCGTCTGGGGCCGGCGATGTTGTTGTGCCGGACTGTCGACGAACGTGTCGCTTTTCCGGGTTGGTCGGTGACTTTTGGGCGTGCTGGAAGGACGTCACGGGAATTACTCTCGAAAAGTCTTTCCGGTGGTCCGCTGGAGTCGGAAAATCAAGTGCCTCAGCCGCAAACCGGCAACAGGTCGAGGTTATTGCTAGGAGTCGAGTCTGAATCGGTTCGCAAGGTTCCGCGTCCGCAGCCGCATGGCCACTTCCGCACGGCTGCCCGGAATCCGCCGCCGTGGGTGTAGAAGGTGTGTCCCGCATCCATCAGATCGTAAACTCGCTGAACAGTGATGTGATCGGCTACTGCATGGTGGCTTCCGAGACCGACCTCGATGATGTGGCCGCGGGCTGTGCATCCAGTTTGCCTGGTGCATGAGATTTGATAGTCCGACATCGTCGCTCCAAGACTGGTCGCGAATAGGGGCACCTCGATCGTTGGTGTGCTGGTTGAATCGGATGGTTTCGCAACTCTGTTACCTGTGTACGAACCTGAAAAGGTAACGATAAGGTCGCTGCCGTTCGTCGGGGCCAGGCTTGTGGATTGATCAGTTTGCGACGCTGTGCCTATTTCGTTCGTCGAGCCTCGCTGTTCCTGCGAGTGGGTTCGGCTTGGTCGGGCTGGGTATTGGCGCGGAGAGGGTCTCCCGCACTGGTCCGGTCGTGGTCCTCCGTTTGCCGTCTGTCCAGTGCGCCAACTGTCCGATTAGCGTCATATGTCCGGTTCATCGGATGACGGGAGCAGGGGATGCGCAAGATCGTGCTCGGGGGAGTGCTGGTGGCCGCGTCGATCACCGGATCCGTGGCGCACGCGAGTCCGCTCGTGTCGGTGGGGGACGTGTCGGTCGGGGATGTCGTTGTCGCGCCGCAGATCCGGACCGGGGACATCGACCTGCTGGAGGACGTGCTGGAGTACGTCAACATCGGGATCCTCGGCCGGGCGTCCTCGGTGGTCTCGGAAGGGTGAGCTGCGCGTCTTTACGCGTTTCGTACGTTCACAAGTTTGTGAAGAGTGTGTAGTTTCTGCCTGGTGACTCCAGTGATCGAGGTGTCCGGCCTGGTCAAGAGCTATGGCCGGACGCGTGCGCTTGACGGGCTGGACCTCGCCGTGGCGGCGGGGGAGGTGCACGGCTTCCTCGGGCCCAACGGCGCGGGCAAGTCGACCACCATCCGGGTGCTGCTCGGGCTCATCCGCGCGGACGCGGGGCGGGCCCGGCTGCTCGGCGGCGACCCCTGGCGGGAGGCCACCACGCTGCACCGGCGGCTGGCCTACGTGCCCGGCGACGTCACCCTGTGGCCCAACCTCACCGGTGGGGAGGCCATCGACCTGCTCGGCCGGTTGCGCGGTGGTCTGGACCCCGCGCGCCGGGCCGAGCTGCTCGACCGGTTCGAGCTGGACCCTCGGGTGCGCGGGCGGGCCTACTCCAAGGGCAACCGGCAGAAGGTCGCCCTGGTCGCCGCGTTCGCCGCCGACGTCGACCTGCTGATCCTGGACGAGCCGACCTCGGGGCTGGATCCGTTGATGGAGGCGGTGTTCCAGCAGTGCGTGGCCGAGGAACGCGAGCGCGGCCGCACCATCCTGCTGTCCAGCCACCTCCTCGCCGAGGTGGAGGCGCTGTGCGACCGGGTCAGCATCGTGCGGGCCGGGCGCACCGTGGAGACCGGCACCCTGGCCGAGTTGCGGCACCTCACCCGCACCTCGATCACCGCCGAGCTGACCGGTCCCGTGCCCGAGTTGCCGGGGGTGCACGAGCTGAGCGTGCAGGGCAACCGGTTGCGCTGCCAGGTCGAACCCGAGCAGCTCGGCCCGGTGCTGGCCAGGCTCGCCCAGGCCGGGATCAGCGCGCTGGCCAGCCATCCACCCACCCTGGAGGAGCTGTTCCTACGGCACTACGAGGCCGGGCGATGACCGGCGCCGGGCTGCTGTTCCGCCTGTTCCTGCGCCGCGACCGGGTGCTGCTGCCCGGCTGGATCGGCCTGATCACGCTGCTGGTGATCGGCACCGCCGTGCAGTACGCGGGCCTGTTCCCCACCGCCGAGCTGCAACGGGCCTTCCTCACCGAGGTCACCGGCAACGCCGCGCTGAGCGCGTTCACCGGCCAGGCGCACGGCAGCGGACTGCCCGCGCTGACCGGCTGGAAGATCAGCGACATCGCCTATGCGCTGACCTCGCTGATGGCCATCCTGATCACCGTCCGGCACACCCGTGCCGAGGAGGAGTCCGGTCGCGCCGAACTCCTGGGCGCCGGGGTGCTCGGCCGCCACGCCGTGCTCGCCGCGGCCCTGGCACTCACCTGGACCGCCGCGCTCGGCGCCGGGCTGCTGATCGCCGTCGGCCTGCTGGTCCTGGGATTCGCCCTGGTCAACGCGGTCGCGTTCGGTATCGCGGTGGCCGCGCCCGGACTGGTCTTCGGCGCGCTGGCCGGGCTCACCGCGCAGCTCACCCCGCGCGCCCGCACCGCCACCGCACTGGCCGCCACCGGCTTCGGCCTGGCCTACCTGCTGCGCTTCCTGGCGGATGGCAGCGGCGTGCTGTGGCTGCGCTGGCTCAGTCCCACCGGCTGGAGCCACCTCCTGCAACCCACCGGCGACCCGCGCTGGGCCGTCCTGCTGCTGCCGCTGACCACCACCGCGCTGCTCACCGCGCTGGCCGCGAACCTGGTGTCCCGCCGCGACCATGGCGCGGGCGTGCTGGCCACCCGCACCGGACCGGCGGTCGCCGCACCCGGACTCAGCTCGGCGTTCGGCCTGGCCTGGCGGTTGCACCGGGGTCAGCTGCTGGGCTGGACCGCCGGGTTCGCGGTCGCCGGGGCGGCCACCGCCGCGGTGGCCAAGGGCATGCCGGAGATCGCCGGGCGCGGCGGACCGGCCATCCGGGAGTTCTTCCGGCGCTACGCGGCCGGACCGGAGGCGGGCATCGCCGACACCTACCTGTGGCTGATCATGCTCAGCCTTGGCGGGGTGGCCGCGCTCTACCCGATGCTGGTCACGCTGCGGCTGCGTGCCGAGGAGACGGACGGGCGGGCCGAGCTGACCCTGTCCACCACGGTCGGCCGGACCCGCTGGGCGCTGAGCCATCTCGCCTTCGCCCTGCTGGGCACCGCGAGCATGCTGCTGTCCGGCGGCCTGACCGCCGCCACCGTGCACACACTGTCCACTTCGGACGGTGCGCAGTTCGGCCGGGTGCTGCTGGGCGCGCTGGTGCAGGTCCCGGCGGCCTGGACGATCGGCGCGGTCGCGGTGCTGGCCTTCGGTTTCCTGCCGCGCGCGGCGGCGGCCATCTCCTGGACGGTGTGGCTGCTCACCAACCTGGTCGGCGAGCAGCTCGGCCCGGTGCTGGGCGTGGACTACTGGCTGGCCAACCAGATCGTGCCGTTCCACCACATCCCGAAGGTGCTTTCCGGCGGCGAGTTCGCCACAATTCCGCTACTGGCCTTGACCGCGGTCACCTTGCTGCTGGCCGGAACCGGGCTGTTCGGGCTGCGCCGCCGCGATCTGGGCTGAACCCGCCGACCGGGTGAGGTCGTCACCTACTCGGCGGCTACACCCCTTGCGCCAACCCGGTGATACTCCGCCAGTGTCCTGGAAAACCGACCGCCGAACAGGTGGTGTCCACTTCGTCCGAATGGCCGCACTGGTACTGGTAGCCGCGTTGCTGCCGGTGGGTGAACCGGCCATGGCCGCACCGGCCGCGTCACCGGTGGCCACAAAGGACAGTCGGACCGTGACGCTGGTCACCGGCGACCGGGTGCTGCTCAACACCGGCCGGGACGGCGCGGTCACCGTGCTGGTGCAGCCCGCACCCGGCCGGGAACACCTGGGTTTCGTGCGCGAGACCAGCACCGGCAAGCACGGCGTGCATCACCGGGTGGTGCCCGCGGACGCGGTGCCGCTGCTCAACGAGGGCCGCCTGGACCCACGCCTGTTCGACGTCACCGCGCTGGCCGCCCAGCGGAGTGCGGACACCCCGCTCATCCTCACCGGCGCCCGCGCGGCCAGTCCGGTCGGCGCGAAGCCGGTGCGCGCGCTGCCCGCGATCAACGGCGCGGCCGTGCGCGGCCAGGGTGCCGAGTTCTGGAACTGGGTGCGCGGCCGTCCCGCCGGACTGGCCAAGGTGTGGCTGGACGGGGTGGCCAAACCCACCCTGGCCACCAGCGTGCCGCAGATCGGCGCGCCCGCGGCCTGGCAGCGCGGACTCACCGGCGCCGGCGTCACCATCGGCGTGCTCGACTCCGGCGTGGACGGCACGCACCCCGACCTGGCCGGGAAACTCCTGCAACAGCAGGACTTCACCGGCACCCTGCCGCAGGGCGGCGACGACCTGGGCCACGGCACGCACGTGGCCGGGATCATCGCCTCGGGCGACAGCCAGTACCGCGGGGTCGCGCCGGACGCGAAACTGCTCAGTGGCAAGGTGTGTCTGTCCTTCGGGTGCCCGGACTCGATGGTCATCGCCGGGATGGAGTGGATCGCGCCGCGGGCCAAGGTGGTCAACCTCAGCCTCGGCGGGGACACCACCGACGGCACCGATCCGGTGTCGACGGCGCTGAACACGTTGAGCGCCAAGCACGGCACGCTGTTCGTGGTCTCCTCCGGCAACGACCGTTCCCTCGACCCGCCGGATCCCCTGGCCGGGGTCACCGCGCCAGCCGCGGCCGATGCCGCGCTCGCGGTCGGCAGCGTGACCGCAGAGGACAAGCCCAGCCCGTTCACCAGCCACGGCCCCAGATTCGGCGACCACGCGGTGAAACCCGACCTCGCCGCACCCGGCAGCGGCATCGTCTCCGCCCGCGTGCCCGGCACCCCCACCGGCGACGCCGAACCGGTGGGCGAACGGCACGCCAGGGCCAGCGGCACCTCGATGGCCGCCCCGCACGTCACCGGCGCGGCCGCGCTGCTGCTGCAAAAGAATCCACAGTGGACGGTCGACCGGCTCAAGCCGCAACTGATGAGCAGCGCCAAGCCCACCGCCGGGGTGTTCGAGCAGGGCGCCGGGCGGGTGGACGTGGACCGCGCGGTCAGCCAGTCCGTCTGGAGCAGTGGCAGCCTGGGCTTCGGTTTCCTGACCTACCGGCAGTCCGCGACCAAGAAGGTCCGCTACCACAACGACGGCCGCACCCCGGTCACCCTGACCCTCGCCCTGGACCCCAACCCGGCGTTCTCGTTGTCCGCCAACCAGATCACCGTGCCAGCCGGTGGCAGCACCGAGGTGACGATCACCGCCCGCTCCAACGGCGCGGCCGGTCCGCAGTCCACCCGGCTCACCGGCAGCGCACCTGGGATCGCCGTGCGCACCGCGATCGGCGCGGTCCTGGAACCCGAGAGCTACAACCTCACGCTCAAGATCCGCAGCCGCGGTGGCCAGTTCGCCGCCGCGCTGGCCCAGGCCGTGGACACCGCCACCGGCGCGGTCACCGGCCCGCGCTTCGATGCCACCGGCACCGCCGTGCTGCGCCTGCCCAAGGGCCGCTACGACCTCAACGCCCTGGACCTGGCCGCGAACTGGACCGTGGTGACCCTGTTGTCCCGCACCAACCTCACCCTCAACCGGGACACCGAACTCACCTTGGACGGGACCACCGCGACCCCGGTCCGGGCCACCCTGGACCGCCCAGACGCCCGGCACCAGTTCGGCGAGTTCGGCCTGGTCTCGGGCGAGCGGACCGGCGTGCGCACCTCCACCCTGACCTGGAACTCCGGCCCCGGCCAGCAGTTGTTCGCCGCCGCCACCCCCGGCACGGTCACCGACCACGTCTACGCCTACTTCCAGCGCGCCACCTACGGCCCGGCGCACCCGGCCGACGGACCCACCCCGTACCTGTACCACCTCGCCTTCCTGGAACGCGGCCGCATCCCGGCCACCCTGGACCGCCGCGTCCGCGACCACGAACTGGCCAGAGTGGACAGTCGATACCACGACCAGGGCGCGCCCACCTCCGGCCTGCGCGCCGACTACGCCCGGCTGCCGGTCCCCGGCACCACCATCGGCGTGTTCGCCCCCTACCTGTACTCCTTGCCGGCCAAGCGGATCGAGTACTTCACCGCGCACCCCGACGTCACCTGGCAGCAGCTGCTCGGCGTGCGCCCGGCCGACGGCTCCGACGTCGAACTGCACTGGGTGGTCCGCACCCTGCGCCCCGGGTACAGCACGGCCGCCTGGAACCGGGCCCCGCTCGGCCCGGCCTTCGGCGACGCCGAACACGGCTGGGGCACCCAGCGCACCGGCGACAAACTCAGCGTGGGCGTGCCCCTGTTGTCCGGCAACGATCCGGCGGTGGTCACCGAACCACCGCAGCTGGGCATGACCGGGCGCACCACGCTGTCCAGGGACGGCCAGGAACTGGGCGCCGCCGACACCGCGGGCCTGGGTGTGTTCACCGTGCCGACCACCGCGGGCCGCTACACCGTGCACACCACCGCCACCCGGAGTGTGCCCTGGTCGGTGCTCGGCACCCGCGCCGACGTGCGCTGGACCTTCAACGACTCCGGCGTGTCCGGGAAACCGTTGCCACTGCTGGCGATCCGCGCCACCGGGCAGGTCGACGACCACAACCGGGCCCCGGCCGGACTGCCCTACCTGCTGCACCTCACCGCGCACCACCAGCCCGGCGCCCCGGCCGCCCCGCTGACCGCGTTGTCCGCCGAGGTCTCCTACGACGACGGCGCGACCTGGCGCAAGGCCCCGGTGCTGCGCTTCGGCAACAGCGGCTACACCCTGCTCAACCACCCGCCCGGCAACGGTTTCGCCACGCTGCGGCTGGCCGCCACCGACGCCGGCGGCAACTCGGTCACCCAGACCGTGTTCAGGGCGTACGCACTGTCGGATCGCTGAGCAGCAACACCAGCAACGCCAAGGCGAAAGCGCACCACAGCAGCAGGGTCAGGACGCGGCGATGGCCGGTCCACGCCGCGTCCCAGGCCCCGCTCTCGCCGTAGCGCAGGTTCGCCGTGGTCATCAACGCCCGCCCCAGCCCGAAACCCAGTCCGGCGCACAACGCGGCCGGTAAGGACGCCGTGAACAGCACCGCCACCGCGGCCACATAAGGCAATCCGCTCGGCAGGTAGGTGCGCGCCCCGGTGCCCATCTCCAGCCCGAACTGCAACGGCCCGAGGTGCCTGCCCAGCCGGAACACCGTCTCCGGCACCAGCCGCCGGTTCTCCGGCAGGGTGATCCGCAGCAGCCCGAACTCCTTGCCCAGCACCACGATCAGCATCAGCCCGACCAGCAGCCAGGGCACGGGCGCGGGCAGCGGAGCCCGCAACAACGAGCCCACGACCACCAATACGGTCGCGGTGACCACGCCGCCGCCCAGGAGTCCCAGGCAGAAGGCCACCGCCGAAGTTCCTCGCCAGACCGGCGAGCTGAGCACCAGGGCCGAGTTCTTACTTCAGGTGGAGCCGCTGGTGGCGAACCCGGCCGCGGCGCCCATGGCCAGCCAGCCCGCGAGCACGGGCAGACCCGTCGCGGCGGCGGCCATGGCGAGTACGGCGACGGCCCCGGCCAGCGGGTGCCAGCGCCGCCGGATCACTGCACCAGGGCCCGGCAGATCGTCAGGTAGGTCTGTCCATTGTGGCCCGGACCCCAGTAGGTGGAGTGCCCGTCGGAACAGCGCCACACCTTGCCGTCCGGGGTGGTCCACTTCCACGAATTCTTCATGGTGGAGGTGCCGCAGGAGGTGGACATCGGCACGTGCTGGCTCTGCACCGCGCCGTTCTGGTAGGTGCCGTACTTGTGCCAGCCCGCCTCGCAGTACACCGATCCGCGCCAGTAGCCGGACAGGCAGGCGGCGTAGGTGTTGACGTAGGCGCCGGTGGTGTCACCGACCTCGGCGTAACCGTTGGGGTAGGCGTCCTTGCAGTCGTTGCGGTCCCAGCCGGACAGGCCGTACGGACCGGTCTCCGCGGCGGCGGGCCGGGCGCCGAACAGGTTGAGCGCGCTCGCGCCCACGGTCACCGCGCCCAGCGCGATGGCCTTGAACAGGGTGCGGCGGCTGCCGCTGAAGTCCAGGCGCCGCAACGCCGTGGTCGGTCGCGCGTCCGCCGGGGCCTCGTCAACGCCGGGGATGTCGTTGAGATCAAGCGGCATCGGCGTGCCCCCGCACCACGATCTGCTGCCATTCGGCCAGCACGGTGTCGACCTCGGCCACCCGCACCGGCAGGTGCACGCGTTCGGCCCGGCCGGAGCCGTCCACCAGCATCAGCACCGGCGGCGACAGGTGCGAGACCGCGCGCCACACCTCGGGGTCGCTGACGATCTCCAGCTGCCCGGACACCCTGGCCCACAACGCTTCCGGCTCGTGGGTGAGCAGCACCGAGCCGGGCGAGGCGATCAGCAGCCGCTCCAGCACGGCCAGGCAGAGGGGGCAGCCGGAGTCCGCGGCCAGCACGATCCGCCGCCCGCGTCCGATGAACCGGGGCCCGAGCAGCAGTTCCGGCGGCGCGGCCGCGAAGGCGTCCGGACTGCGCCGGACCTCGTTGCGCAGCAACCGGATCTCCCGCAGCACCGCCGCGAGTCCGAGGAACAGCACCAGGATCGCGACCCAGGTGATGATGTTGAAAGCCATGGCCGGTGACATCGGCGGGTACCCGTCTCAGTTCGCGTCGTGCCAGACGACGTTGATCTCGTTCAACCAGTCGAGCCGTTGCCGTTCGGAGGTAACGGTGGTGTCGCTGAGGTGCACCTCGGCCGTGCCTGCCGGGCAGCCCAGCACGAACGCGTGATCACTGGCCCGCGCCGAGCCTTCCGCGCCCGGGTACGGCGTTTTCCACACCTCGCCGTGCTTCGTGCGCGCCCCGGCGAACCGCGGGGTGACCGCGGCGGCCTGGGCGGGCCCGGGAATGGACAGCGAGCCGTGATCGCGCACGGCGAGCATGATCTGCTCGTGCATCAGGTCCAGCATGGTGGCCGTCCGGGTCCGCACGATCATCCCGTCCACGGTGTCCTTGACCCGCAACGAGTTGAACAGCGCGAACACCGCTTCCCGGCGGGGCGCGGGTCCGGAGTAGACGGTCATCAGCTCGTGGTAGACGCCGAACAGGGTGGCCGCGGAGGACTGCCCGTCCACCGCCTCGGCGATCACGACCTCCCTGCCGTGCACCAGGAATCGCTCCCGTTGCCGCATGGGCGCGACCTGGGTGACCGCGAACTCGTGGTAGCCGCGCGGGCCGATCTGGAAGCCGGTGCCGTACACGCCACCGGCGAACCGGACACCGGCGGCGACACTGGACACCGGGGTGTGCGCGGGCAGCGTGACGCTCACCCGGCGCCCGCTGGGCGCGGTCAGCGTCAACTGCTGGGTGGCCATACCTTTCCTCTCACCAGGGCTGGTCAATGAAACACGGCGGGGGAGACGATCAACAGCCGTCATTCGGGTGTCCGGCTACCCTCTTCGAGTGCTCTCCGCCGTGCTCAACGCCGCTGCGCTCGGCGCCGCACTGCTCCTGTTGGTAGCCGGACTCGGCCACCTGCGCGAACGCCGCCTGTTCCTGGCCACGCTCCGTGCCCAGCGCCTGCTGTCACCGCGGCTGCACGTCCCGGTGTCCTTGCTCACGCCCGCGACCGAACTCCTGGCCGGAGCGCTGACCGTCACCACCGTGTTGCTGCCCGCACTGCCCCGTCCGCTGCTGCTCCCGCAGACCACCCTCTACCTGGCCTTCACCGCTTATCTGGCCATCCTGGTGCGCACCAGACCCGGCACGCCCTGCGGTTGTTTCAACGCGCGTTCCCCGGCCACCTGGGCCACGGTGCTGCGTGCCGCACTGGCCGCGCTCGCGACGCTGGCGACCACGTTTGTGCCACCGGTGCCCGGCCCCTGGCTGCTGCCGGCGCTGGCCGCCGGGGTGTTGCTGGCGTTGACCACCTGGCTGGCGCCCAGCCTGCGCTGAGTCAGCTCAGTCGCCGGGTCGAGTCCGGCAGTCGCTCGGTGATCCCGCGCCGGTCCAGCAGTTCCAGCAGCGGCACCGCGACCCGGCGACTGGTGTCCAGGGCCTGCCGCGCCTGGCTGAGCGTGAACGGCGAGGCCAGCCCGGCCAGCATCCCGGCCGCCCTCGGCACCGCGTCCGGCAACAGCACCACGCCGTCGGCGATCCGGATCAACCGCCCGGCCCGCACCGCCGCCGCCAACTCCTTGCCGCCCAGGCCCAACTCGGCCAGCCGCCCGGCATCCGGTGCGGCGAAAGGGTTCGCGGTCAGCTCGGTGGTGAGCTTGGCCAGGGCCTGCTCGATCCGTGCGGGCAACGCCACCGCACCGACCCGCCCGGCCGTTGCCGACAGTCCCGCTGCCCGGAGCAACGGCGTGATCAGCGCGGCGTCGGGCAGGTCCAGGCGCTGCCGCAGCACGTCGACGGGCAGGCCGGGTTCGAGTGGATGCGCCAGCCGCCAGGACTCGACCTCTGTTGGCACGGAACGGATCAGCGCGGCCCAGTGCCCGGGATCGGCGTGCCAGTCCACGATCACCGGTTCCGGCGCCCGCAGTCCGGCCGCCCGCAACTCCGCGGACCGGGCGAAACCCTTGGTACGCAAGTGCAACGTCAACGGGTCGCCGGTCAGTTCGGCCGCCCTGGCGGTGGCCGCGCCCCGGCGGCGCAACGGCCGAGGGTCGAGGTCGGCGACCGTGGCCCCGCCCAGCACCGCACCGCGTCCGGGATCCCTGAGCAGCACCCGATCCCCGATCCGCAGCGGCAGCGGACGGGCCAGCGTCAGCCGGGCCCCGACCGTCCCCAGTGGACGGACATGTGCCGGCACCGCGGCGGATCCCACGTGCACCACCAGTTCCCTGGGCAGCTCGGCCGTCACCAGGACGTCCGCCACCGTCGAGGTGAGCCAGCGGCCGGGGGTGAGCAAGGCGTCCCCGCGGATCAGCTCGGCCCGGTCGATCCCGCGCAGGTTGACCGCGATCCGCGCTACCGCGGCCACCGACTCCGCCTGCCGTCCCAGGGTGTGCAGCCCGCGCACGCGCAGGATCTCGCCGGTGGAGGCGAGCTGGAGTTCCGTGCCCTTGCCGATCGTGCCCGCCGCGAGGGTTCCGGTGACCACCGTGCCCGCGCCACCCACGGTGAACGAGCGATCCAGCCACAGCCGGACATCCGCCGTGGGTTCGGGTTCCGGCAACCGGTCGACCAGCGCGAGGATCGCGGCCCGCAGCTCGTCCATGCCCTGCCCGGTCTTCCCGCTGACCACCACGTGCGGCACCTCGCCGAGCTGCTGTTTCGCCTGGGACAGCGCGGGTTCCGGGTCGGCGAGGTCGGCGCGGGTGAGCACCAGCAGCAGGTGCCGGACATCCAGCGCGCGCAGGGCGGCGAGGTGTTCGGCGGACTGCGGTTTCCAGCCCTCGTCCGCCGCGACCACGAACAGCACCGCGGGCACCGGCCCGATCCCGGCCAGCATGTTCGGCACGAACCGCTGGTGCCCCGGCACGTCCACGAACGCGATCTCCTTGCCGGACAACGTGGTCCAGGCAAAGCCCAGGTCGATGGTCAGGCCGCGGCGGCGTTCCTCGGCCCAGCGGTCCGGTTCCATCCCGGTGAGCAGCCGGACCAGGGTGGACTTGCCGTGGTCGACGTGTCCCGCGGTGGCCACCACCCGCATCAGCGCGGCACCGCCAGCACGGCCGCCAGCAGGGTCGAATCCTGTTGTGGGGCAACGGTACGCAGGTCGAGCAGACACCGCCCGCGTTCCACCCGGCCCACCACCGCCCGCGCCCGCAAGGCCGCCGCGTACCGCTCGGGCAGGCTGACCGCGGCACTCGGCAGCTCCACCCCCGGCGCGCCGCCACCGCCGACCGCGGCGCTGCTCTCCACCGCCACCGCGTCGACCCCGGCCCCGGTCAGCTCGGCCACGAGCTGCTTCGCCCGCGCCAGCAACTCGGCCTGATCGGCGGAAAGTGACTGTGCCACCGGGGTTTCCGGTCCACGCAGGGTGGCTTCCAGCGCGGCCAGGGTGAGTTTGTCCACCCGAAGCGCGCGGGCCGCCGGATGCCTGCGCAGCCGCTCGACGAGGTCCGCCGCGCCAAGTAGCAACCCGGCCTGCGGTCCGCCGAGCAGCTTGTCCCCGCTCGCGGTAACCAGGGTCGCCCCGGCTCGCAACACGGTGGCGGCATCGGGTTCCTCCGGCAGCAGCGGGTGCGGGCGGAGCAACCCGGAACCGATGTCCACCACCACCGGCGCCCCCAGTCCCACCAGCTCGGCGGTGTCCACAGTGGACGTGAACCCGGTGACCTGGAAGTTGGAGGGATGCACCTTGAGGATGAACCCGGTGTCCGGGCCGACGGCCTCGGCGTAGTCGCGCAGATGCACCCGGTTGGTGGTGCCGATCTCGTGCAGCCGGGCGCCGGTGCTGCGCAACAGGTCCGGGATGCGGAAGCCGTCGCCGATCTCCACCAGCTCGCCGCGGCTGATCACGATCTCCCGCCCGGCGGCCATGGCCAGCGCGCACAGCAGCAGGGCGGCGGCGTTGTTGTTGACCACGTGCACGCCACCGGCCTCGGGCACCGCGGCGGCCAGCGCGGCCATCGCGTCCCGGCCGCGACGTGCGCGGGCGCCGGTGACCAGGTCGAACTCCACGTCGGTCGGGCCGGCGGCCGCGGTGATCGCGCTGATCGCGGCGGCGGAGAGCGGGGCGCGGCCGAGGTTGGTGTGCACCAGCACGCCGGTCGCGTTGAGCACCGGGCGCAGGCTGCTCGCGGTGCCCGGCAGCGCGGCCAGGGCGTGCGCGGCCACCTCGCCGGGGCTGATCCGACCGGATCGGGCCAGGTCCTGGGCGCGGGTGATGGCGGCCTTCACCGTGTCCCGGCCGAGGGTGTGCGCGGCGGCGGCCAGCTCCGGGTCGGCCAGCAGGGCGTCGGTGCGCGGGATGTGGCGGCGGGGATCGGTCATCGGGGGAGTCCTCGGTGGCGGAGGCGGACGGGAATCGAACCCGCCAGCGACAGGTGCTGCCGCTCAGCGGTGTTGAAGACCGCGCCGGTCACCAGGCCGGATACGCCTCCCTGAGCCACCCGTCCATCTTGACAGAGCCCCCAATCGTCAACCCAGGGTTGACGGCGCTGGATCGTCAACCTAGAGTTGACGGCATGGAGAACGTACCCCGACTCGACGAATTCATCAGCATGGTGCGCGGGATGTCCCTGGTGCGGAACCAGGACCCCAACCACGACGCCCTGCACCAGTTGGAGGACGCGGTGGTGCTCGGCGAGCGCCTCGGCGAACTCGCCGACCACCTCATCGGCCACTTCGTGGACCAGGCCCGCCGCACCGGCGCGTCCTGGACCGAGATCGGCCGCAGCATGGGCGTGACCAAACAGGCCGCGCAGAAGCGGTTCGTGCCCAAGGAAGGCGGCGAGACTTTGGACCTGAGCATGTTCAGCCGATTCACCGACCGGGCGCGCAAGGTGGTGGTCGCCTCGCAGGAGGAAGCTCGCACCGCGCGCAGTGGCAAGGGCACCCCCGAACACCTGGTGCTCGGACTGCTCAGCGAGCCGGACGGCCTGGCGGCCAAGGCCCTGCTTGCTCAGGGCGCCACCGCGGACCAGGTGCGCACGGCGGTTACCGCGATGCTGCCGGAGCCGGTCGAGGAGGTGACCGAACAGGTCCCGTTCACCCCCGCCGCGATCAAGGTGCTCGAACTGACCGGCCGGGCCGCGCTGCGCCTTGGCCACAACTACATCGGCACCGAACACATCCTGCTCGGCATCCTGGACGAACAGGACTCGCCAGGAGCCCAGGCCCTGTTCACCCTGGGCATCACGGCCGAGGCCACCGAGGCGTGGACCGTGGCCGAGCTGGAGAAGATCATCAAGCGGACCCGCGGCTGAGTCAGAACACCACTCGGACCAGGCCGAGTCCGAACACGATGTCCGCCAGGAACAACACCAGCGGCAGCGCTGCCGCGACCAGCCAGTACGCCCGCGGCGGCACGGCGGTCCACCGCACGATCGGCCGGTTGAGCAGGAACCACACCGGCAGGAACACCACCCAGCTCAACCCGGCCATGAACACCACCAGGTCAACCCCGTCCCGAGCCTCGAACCCGGAGTAATCCCCCAGCCGGAAGGCGATCGCGGACACCAGCAACCGGGTGAACACCAGCGGGAAGAACGCGAACACCCCCAACCCCAGATTCACCGCAACCCCGACAACCCACCCCAGCCCCGCCGCCCGCCGCCCCGCCGAACCACCGCGCCCCGCCCCAACCTCCGCCACCACAGCTCCCCAGCAAGATCAAGCGCGGCCCTCGGCCCCCCGATTTCCAGCGTACCGCCGCCCACCGACACCCCCGATCCCCCAAGCAAATCCCCCCGCGTGTTGGCCGAACTCGTACGCCGTGTTGGCCGTTATGGACGCCGTGTTGGCCGTTCTTGTACGCCGTGTTGGCCGTTCTGGGCGGTGGGTTCGGGAAAGGGGCGCGGGGCGCCCGGGATGGGAGTGGGGAGCGGGGATCCCGAGGTCGTCGGAGTTGCCGCGGCGAGGTACGAGATCGGCCAACGAGGCGTACGAGAACGGCCAACACGGCGTACGAGAACGGCCAACACGCGTGGGGATTGGGCGGGGCGGTGTACGAGAACGGCCAAACCGGCGTACGAGAACGGCCAACACGCGGGGTGGGGTGGGGTGGGGTGGGGGTGGCCGATGGTGGACAGGGGGAGGGGGGTGGGGTTGGGGGTGTGGGAGGGTCGCGGGGTGGTGTGGTGGCGTGGGGTTGTGGTTGGGCTGGTTGGGGTTTTGGTCGCGGGTGGGGTTGGGGAGGCTCGCGAGGGGTGGGTTGGGGAGCCCGCTGGGTTTGTTGATCCGTTGATCGGGTCGGCTCGGGATGGGAACACTTTTCCGGGGGCGCAGCGGCCGTTCGGGATGATCGCGTGGAGTCCGACCAGCACTCGGGGTGATCAGACCGGGACCGGGGCGGCCAATGGGTATTCCTACGACGTGACCCGGGTGCGGGGGTTCTCGCTGACGCATGTCAACGGGGCCGGGTGCAATCCGGGGGCGGCGGGGGATGTGCCGATCTTCCCGCACGCGGGGGCGATGGTCGGCTCGCCGAGTGCCGATGTCAAGGATTCCTTCTACGCCAGCGATTTCTCGCACGCCGACGAGCTGGCCCGGCCGGGGCGGTACTCGGTCGGGCTGGCTTCCGGTGCGCGCGCCGACCTGGCTGTCGCCGATCGGGCCGGGATCGCCGAGTTCACCTTCCCCGCGGACAAGCCGGCGAACCTGCTCTTCCGCACCTCCAACTCGCTCAACGGCAGCGAGGACGCCACCATCCACCTGGACCAGGCCGGGCGGCGGGTCACCGGATCCGTGCTCACCGGCGCATTCTGCGGGCGCCGGGCCAACGGCGGGGTCAACAACCGCAAGAGCTACTACCGCCTGCACTTCACCGCTGAGTTCGACCAGCCGGTGCTGGGCACCGGAGTGTGGCGGGACGGCACGCTCACGCCCGGTGGGACCGAGATCAGCGGCGGCGAGGGTTACGCGACCGGGGCGGACCGGGCCGGACGCGGTTCCGGTGGGTACCTGAGCTTCGCGCCGGGGAGTTCGGTGCGGATGCGGATCGGCATCTCCTACGTGGATCTGCCTGGTGCGGAAGGGAATCTGCGGCGGGAGATCCGCGGTTCGGACACTGTGGACAGTGTGGCGCGGGACGGGTTCCGGGCCTGGGACCGGGAACTCGGGCGGATCCGGATCGCGGGCGGCAGCGCCGATCAGCGGACCGTGTTCTACACCGCGCTCTACCACGCCTTGCAGCAACCCAACCTGGTGTCCGATGTGGACGGTCGCTACCTCGGCATGGACCGGCGGGTGCACCGGCTGGCCGCGGGACAGGACGCGCAGTACGGGAACTTCTCCGGGTGGGACCAGTACCGGGCGCAGATCCAGTTGCTGGCGTTGCTGCAACCCCGGGTGGCCGGGAACTTCGCGCAGTCGCTGTACAACTACGCCCGCCAGAACGACGGCGTCTGGGACCGGTGGGTGCACGTCAACGGCGCCACTCACGTGATGACCGGTGACCCCTCCGCCGCCACCCTGGCCACCTTCCACGCCATGGGTGTACGCGGATTCGACGCCGCGGGCGCGTTCGACTCGCTCTACCGGCAGGCCACCGTGCCCCGGCCCGAGGGCCTGCTGGACGCGGGTTGCCCCGGCCAGTGCGTTGGCCAACGGCCGAATCTCGCGCAATACGTCCAATCCCGGTACAGCGCGCACGACGTCTGCCACTGCTGGGGCGGCGCGGCGGAAACCCTGGAAGCCTCGGTCGCCGACGACGCGCTCAGCCGGTGGGCGGCACAACTGGGGCGGGACAAGGAATCCGCCGAACTCCGGCAGCGCGGCACCTACTGGCGCAACGTGTTCAACCCCGCCACCGGGTACATCCAGGGCCGCAAGCTCGACGGGTCCTGGCTCACCCCCTTCGACCCGGCCAGCCAGCTCGGGTTCGCCCAGGGCAGTGCCGCCACCTACGTGTGGATGGTGCCGCAGGACGTCAGCGGTCTCGCCGAAGCCATGGGAGGCAAGGACATCGCGCTGCGGCGACTCGACGAGTTCTTCCAGCCCGGCGGCGGGCCACTGCGCTACGACCCCACCAACGAACCCGGCATCCACGCGCCCTGGCTGTACAACGAACTGGGTCAGCCCTGGAAAACCCAGGAAACCGTGCGGCGACTCGTGGACACCGTGTACCGCACCGGACCCGGCGGGCTGCCCGGCAACGACGACCTCGGCACCATGTCCGCCTGGTACGTCTTCGGCGCGCTCGGCCTGTTCCCGCGCACCCCGGGCAGCGCCGAACTCCTGCTGGCCACCCCGCTGTTCCCGCGCACCCTGATCACCCCGGACGGCCGAGGGCCGACGCTGATCGACACCAGCGGCAGCGGCAAGTACCTCCACTCGGTCACCGTGGACGGACGCGCGCACCGGGACTGGAAGGTCAGCGCCCTGCCCACGCGGCTGAAAGCCCAGTTGAGCGGCGTCCCGAACCAGGCTGTGGTACCCACAGCACCGTGACCGAGCAGAAAACCGGACCCGCCGCCCTGCGCCCGCGCAGTCAGCGGGCCAGGGCGGCGGTGCTCAAGGCCGCCACCGAACTGATGCGCGAACCGGGGCCCGAGCTGACCGTGGACGCCATCGCCGCCCGCTCCGGGGTGAGCAAGGCGACCATCTACAAGCACTGGCCCAACAAGACCGCGGTGGCCATCGACGCCTTCGCCGAGCACATGGCCACCCAGGTGCCACTGCCCGACACCGGCTCCGCCCACGCCGACCTGCGCGAACTCGTGCACTCGGTGTTCGCCTTCTACAGCTCCGCCGACGGGCAGACCTTCGCCGGCTTGATCGCGGGCGTGCACGGCGACGAGACCGGCAAGCGGATGTTCGTCGAACGCTTCCTGCTCGGCCGCCGCGAAGGCGTGCGCACGGTATGGGCCCGCGGCGTGGACCGGGGCGAACTGCGTGCCGACGTGGACGTCGAGGTGGCCATCGACCTGCTCTTCGGCCCGGCCATCTTCCGGCTGATGACCGGCCACGACACCTTCGGCCCCGACTTCGCCGACGCCGTGACCGAGGCCGCCTTGCGAGGGCTCGCCACCGGCGTATAGTGAACTAGACGTTCAGTTCACTTTTGGGAGGTCGCCTTGGCCACCTGGTTCATCACCGGTGCCGCCCGCGGGTTCGGCTTCGAGATCGCCCGGCAGGCCCTGGACCGCGGCGACGCGGTCGTGGCCACCGCGCGCAACCCCGCCGCCCTCGCCAACACCCTCGGCCCGAGCGAGAAACTGCTGGTCCAGCCCCTGGACGTGACCGAAGCGGGGCAGGCGGAGGCGGCGGTGACCGCGGCCGTCGAACGCTTCGGCGGCATCGACGTGCTGGTCAACAACGCCGGCCGCGGCCTGCTCGGCGCGGTCGAGGAGAGCACCGACGCCGAGGTGCGCGCGGTGTACGAGACCAACGTGTTCGGCCTGCTCACCGTCACCCGCGCGGTGCTGCCGGTACTGCGGCGGCAACGCAGCGGGCACGTGCTCAACATCGGCTCGGTCGGCGGCTTCACCACCGGCGCGGGCTGGGGCGTGTACGGCTCCACCAAGTTCGCCGTCGAGGGCATCACCGAGGGCCTGCGCGCCGAACTCGCCCCGCTCGGTATCCAGGTCACCGTGGTCGAACCCGGCGTCTTCCGCACCGACTTCCTGGACGCCAGCTCGCTGCACACCGCGGCCGCCACCATCCCCGACTACGCCGGATCGGCCGGTCAGGTGCGCGGCTGGGCCACCGAGTCCAACCACGCCCAGCCCGGCGACCCGGCCAAGGCCGCCGCCGCGATCCTGCGGGTCGCCCTGCACCCGGAAGCCCCCGCGCGGCTGCCGCTGGGGGCGGACTGCGTGGCCCGGGTGGTGGGAAAACTGGCGAACGTGGAACAGGAACTGACCCGCTGGCGTTCGTTGGCAATGTCCACCGGATACGACTCCAACTGAAGCAGGGATCTCAGCAGTGACAGAGAACTTCCTCGGCGGCCGGTTCGAGCTGGGTGGCGACCTCCCGGTCGGCAGGCTCGGCTACGGCGCCATGCAGATCACCGGTCCCGGCGTCTGGGACTGGCCGGCCGACCGCGATGGCGCCCTCGCCGTGCTCCGCCGCGCCGTCGAGCTGGGCGTCACCTTCATCGACACCGCCGACTCCTACGGCCCCCTGGTCAGCGAACTCCTGATCGCCGAAGCCCTGCACCCGTATCGCGACGACCTGGTCATCGCCACCAAGGCGGGCTTCACCCGGCAAGGTCCCGGCCAGTGGACCATCACCGGCCGCCCGGAGTACCTGACCCAGCAGGTCGAACTCAGCCTGCGCCACCTGCGCCTTGACCACATCGACCTGATCCAGCTGCACCGCATCGACCCGGCCGTGCCACTGGCCGACCAGCTCGGCGCCTTCGTGGAACTGCGCGAAGCGGGCAAGGTCAAGCACATCGGCCTGTCCGAGGTCAGCGTGGCCGAGCTGGAAGAGGCACGGAAGATCACCCCGATCGTCAGCGTGCAGAACCGCTACAACCTCACCGACCGCGCCAGCGAGGCCCTCCTGGACCACGCCACCCAGGAGAACATCGCCTTCATCCCCTGGTTCCCCATCGCCACCGGCGACCTGACCAAGCCGGACAGCCCGGTCGCCGCGGTCGCCAAGGAACTCGACGCCACCCCGGCCCAGGTCGCCCTGGCCTGGCTGCTGCGCCGCTCCCCGGTGGTACTGCCCATCCCGGGCACCAAGTCGGTGGCGCACCTGGAGGACAACCTCGGCGGGGCCGGGGTGACGCTGTCGGACGAGCAGTTCGCGGCACTGTCCAAACTGGCCGATTAGGGCTGTGGCCGGTGGATCGGGTTGTCCGTCTCGGCGAGACGGCGGCCCGATCCGCCCCAGGTCAACGAGATGATCTCGGCCGCGATCGACACCGCGGTCTCCTCCGGTGTGCGGGCCCCCAGATCCAGCCCGATCGGGGAGGACAGGCGGGACAGCTCCGGCTCGGTCAAACCCAGTTCCCGCAACCGGTTCAGCCGGTCCTCGTGGGTGCGGCGGCTGCCCATCGCGCCGATGTAGGCGGCGTTGGTGCGCAGGGCGAGTTCGAGCAGGGGGACGTCGAATTTCGGGTCGTGGGTGAGGACGCAGATGGCGGTGCGTTCGTCGATCGTGGTTTCCGCGAGGTACTTGTGCGGCCACATCACCACGAGTTCGTCGGCCTCGGGAAAGCGTTTGGCGGTGGCGAAAACGGGGCGGGCGTCGCAGACGGTGACGTGGTAGCCGAGGAATTTGCCGATGCGGGCCACCGCGCCGGCGAAGTCGATGGCGCCGAAGACCAGCATCCGGGGTGGTGGGGCGAAGGACTCCACGAAGATGGACAGGTCGTCGCCGCGTTGTTCGCCGTCGGCGCCGATGTGCAGGAAACCGGTGCTGCCCAGGGCGAGCATGCCGCGGGCGTGGTCGCGGACGGCCTCGTTCAGGCGGGGTGAGCCCAGGGCGCCCGCGGTGTCCTCCGGGGTGATGCGCAGGTGCCTGCCGGGGGTGTTGGCGCCGTCGAGCAGGGTGGCGATGGCCACCGGGGTGCTCGACTGGATGGACTCGGCCAGGGCCGGGAACTCCGGGTAGGTCTGCGGCGTTACCGGCTGGACGAAGACCTGCAGGGTGCCGCCGCAGGTCAGGCCGACGGCGAAGGCGTCGTCGTCGCTGACGCCGAAGCTGGCCAGTTCGGGCACGCCGGTGCGCAGGACCTCCTGGGCCAGCTCGTACACCGCGCCCTCCACGCAGCCGCCGGACACGCTGCCCAGCGCCTCGCCCGCCGCGCTCACCGCCATCACCGCCCCGGGCTGCCGGGGTGCGGACCGCCACGTGCGCACCACCGTGGCCAGGGCGAACGGCTGCCCCTCGCGGTACCAGGCGAGCAGGGGGGCGATCAGTTCGCGCATCGGCCCATTGTGCGCCGGGGGAGGTCAAGAAGTTGTATTTGACTAGACGGTCCAGAATGGGCATTGTGGACCGCATGGTCCATAACGTTGCGAGTCAGGACGGCCTGTCGGGCAAGCGGGTCGTCGTCACCGGGGGTACCAAGGGGATTGGCGCGGGCATCGCCGCGCGACTGGCCGGGGCTGGCGCCTCGGTGCTGGTCGCGGCCCGGTCCGCGCCGGAGCGGGAGTTGCCGGCGAACGTGCGGTTCGTCAAGGCCGATCTGTCCACCGAGTCCGGCGTGGCCGGGCTGGCCGCGGAGGCGCTGGAGATCCTCGGCGGGGTCGATGTGATCGTGGACAACGCCGGTGGCGCGGTGCCGGCCACGAGCGGCATCGCCGACCTGACCGAGGAGCACTGGCACGACGCCTACCAGCTCAACGTGATGGCCGCGGTGCGGCTGGACCGGGCGCTGCTGCCCGGCATGCTGGAGCGCGGCAGTGGCGTGATCATCCACATCAGCTCGATCGCCGCGTTGCGCGCGGAGTCCTCGCTGGTGCACTACGGCGCGGCCAAGGCGGCGCTCAACGCCTACAGCAAATCGCTGGCCACCGAAGTCGCCCCGCGCGGGGTCCGGGTCAACCGGATCGCCCCCGGGCTGATCAAGACCGAGGCGGTGGACAGCTTCGTCCAGCACATCCAGGACACCCAGGGCCTGGACCAGGAAGCCGCCCTGGGCACCCTGCACGAACTGGTCGGCGGCATCCCGGCCGGGCGCGAGGGCAAGCCGGCGGACATCGCCAACGTGGTCGCCTTCCTGGCCTCGGATCAGGCCGAGTGGATCGTCGGTGCGGAGTTCCGGATCGACGGGGGCAGCGTCCGCCAGGTCAGCTGAGGCGCGGGGGAGCCGGCCGCGGAACCCGGGGTGGGACAACGGGTTCCGCGGCCAGGCCCACGTGCTCAGTGCCCGTAGCGCACGCGCTGGATGTGCACCGGGAGCTTGGGCAGGCCGTCCAGCGGGTTGGTCGGGCCGGGGATGATGCCGCCCGCGACGATCTTGTCCAGCACCGCCATGCCGCGGGTCACCTTGCCGAGCACGGTGTAGGCGGGCTTGATGTTGGCGAAGCTGTGCACGATGAAGAACTGGCTGCCGTTGGTGTTCGGGCCGAAGTTGCCCATCGCCACCGTGCCACGCGGGTAGGTCTCCTTGCCGGTGACCTCGTCGTCGAACTTGTAGCCGGGACCGCCCTTCTCCGCCTCCCAGATGTCACCGCACTGCAGCACGCCGAGCCGGGTGGAGTTGGTCAGCCGCCAGCACTGGGTCTTGTCGAAGAAGCGCTGCCGGGCCAGGGACAGGAAGTTGTGCACCGCGCAGGGCGCGTTCGCCCGGTCCAGCTCCATGACCACCTTGCCGTGGTTGGTGGAGATGGTGACCTTGACCGTTCCGCGCGCCTTGGCCTTGGCCCGCGGCGGGTGCACCGGCTTGGCGGCCGGATCCTCCGGGGTCGGGGTGAACGTGCAGCGCACCGAGCGCCCGAGGTCGGTCTCCGGCGCGGCCTGCGCCACCCCGACCGGCAGTGCGGCCAGCAACGCGGCCACCACGACACCAACTGACCAGCGTTTTCTCATGCCGGTCAACCTAGCCCGGCCCCGGGGTCGCCGAAACCCGACGAACAGCCCAGCCTACGATCGTCGGCGACCAGATGGCTCGGGGAGGATGACGGCGGCGATGAGCGGCACCGGAACGGCACGGCCCATTGTTCACTATGGCGACCCGGTTCTTCACCGGTCGTGCACCCCGGTGACCAGCTTCGACGCCGAGCTGAAGACCCTGGTCGAGGACATGTTCGCGTCCATGTACGCGGCCAGCGGCGTGGGTCTGGCGGCCAACCAGATCGGGGTGGACGCCCGGGTCTTCGTGATGGACTGCCCGGACGCCGACGGCAACCCGGTGATCGCCACCCTGGTCAACCCGGTGCTCGTCCTGCCGCCCGCGCCGCGTGAGCTGACCCTGTTCAACGAGGGCTGCCTGTCCGTTCCCGGCCAGTTCGCCGAACTGTCCCGCTCCGAGCACGCCGAGGCCACCGGCTTCGACGCCGAGGGCAACCCGGTCACCGTGCGCACCAACGGGATCGCCGCGCGCTGCCTGCAGCACGAGGTGGACCACCTGGACGGACTGGCCTATGTGGACCGGCTCCCGGTCAAGCAGCGCAAGGAAATCCTCGCCGCGGCCGGTCTGAGCGGATGACCGAGCCCGTCGCCGTGGTGGGCATCGGCGCGGACGGCTGGCCCGGCCTCGCCCCGCCCGCCCAGCTGGAGGTGCGTGCCGCTCAGGTGCTGCTGGGCAGCTCCCGGCAGCTAGACCTGGTGCCGGACAAGGTCACCGCCGAACGCGTTGCCTGGCCGACACCCATGCTGCCCGCCCTGCCCGGCCTGCTGGAACGCCACCGCGGCCGCCGGATCTGCGTGCTGGCCAGCGGGGACCCGATGTTCTTCGGCATCGGCTCCACCCTGGCCAGGCTGCTCGGCCCGCAACGACTGCACGTGCTGCCGCACGCCTCCTCGCTGTCCCTGGCCTGCGCCCGGCTGGGCTGGCCGCTCGAAGCGGTGGACGTGGTCAGCGCGGTCGGGCGGCCGGTCGAACTGCTGCACCCGTTCATCCAGCCGGGGCGGCGGGTGCTGGTGCTCAGCGCGGGTGGCGGCACCCCGGCCGAGGTGGCCGCGCTGCTCACCGTGCGCGGCTACGGCCCGAGCAGGCTGACCGTGCTGGAACGCCTGGGCGGCAAGGACGAACGGGTGGTCACCGGCACCGCGGGGGAGTGGTCGCTGCCGCGCACCGCCGCGCTCAACGTGATCGCGCTGGACTGCGTGGCCGACCCCGGCACCCAGCTGCTGCCCACCGTGCCCGGCCTGCCCGACTCCGCCTTCGACCACGACGGCCAGCTCACCAAACGCGAGGTCCGCGCGCTCACCCTGGCCCGGCTGGCCCCGGTGCCCGGCCAGCTGCTGTGGGACGTCGGCGCGGGCGCGGGCAGCGTGGCCATCGAATGGTCCAGGGTGCACCCGAGCTGCCGGGCCATCGCGGTGGAACGCGAGAGCGAACGGGCCGACCGGATCACCCGCAACGCCTACGCCCTTGGTGTGCCGGGGATCGAGGTCGTGCTCGGCGAGGCACCGTCCGCTTTGGACGGTCTGGAAGCGCCGGCGGCGGTCTTCGTCGGCGGTGGCGCGACCGTGCCCGGGGTGATCGAGACCTGCTGGCAGAGCCTGCTGCCCGGCGGACGGCTGGTGGTCAACGCGGTCACCGTGGAGTCGGAATCCCTGGTGGCGCAATGGTATTCGCGGCTGGGCGGGGACCTGACGCGGGTGGCGATCAGCCGGGCCGCGCCGGTCGGCGGGTTCACCACGCTGCGCCCGATGCTGCCGGTGACCACCTGGGTCGTGACCAAGGAGACGCAGTGACCGTGCACTTCATCGGGGCCGGACCCGGCGCCGCCGACCTGATCACCCTGCGCGGGCAGCGGATCATCGCCGAATCGCCGGTCTGCCTCTACGCCGGATCCCTTGTGCCGCAGGAGATCCTGGGCTGGTGCCCGGACGGCGCGCACCTGGTGGACACCGCCGACCTCAACCTGGACCAGATCACCGAGGAGCTGGTCTCCGCGCACGCCAAGGGATTGGACGTGGCCCGGCTGCACTCCGGCGACCCCTCGGTGTACAGCGCGATGGCCGAGCAGATGCGTCGCCTGGACGCCGCCGGGGTGCCCTACGACGTCACCCCCGGCGTGCCCGCCTTCGCCGCCGCGGCGGCCGCGCTCAACCGGGAACTCACCGTGCCCGGCGTCGGCCAGACCGTGGTGCTCACCCGGACCTCGGCCAGGGCCACCCCGATGCCGCCCGGCGAGGACCTCGCCACCCTTGGTCAGAGCCGCGCCACCATGGTGCTGCACCTGGCCGTGCAGCGGATCGACGCGGTCATCGCCGAGCTGATCCCGAACTACGGCGCGGACTGCCCGGTCGCCGTGGTCGCCATGGCCAGCCGGGCCGAGCAGACCGTGCTGCGCGGCACCCTGGCCGACATCGCCGCCGCCGTGCACGCCGCCGGGATCAAACGCACCGCGGTGATCGTGGTCGGCGCGGTCCTCACCGCCAACGCCTTCCCGGACAGCCACCTGTACTCCGCCACCCGCTGCCGCACCCCCTAGCCCCACCGCCCGTTCCGGACGGTGTGTTGGCCGAACTGGACGGTGTGTTGGCCGTTGTCGTACAGGGTGTTGGCCGTTCCGGACGGTGTGTTGGCCGTTGTGGGCGGTGTGTTGGCCGATTGGGCGTACCAGTTCGGCCAAGACTGTGTACGACAACGGCCAACACTGCGTACGACAACGGCCAACACGCTGGTGAGGGGTGGGCGGGGCTGCTGGCTGGGGGTCTGGACCCCCGGTGGCGGGTCACTGAAGCGGGTGAACTGTGTGCGGTTCGCCGCGGCGCGCGATCGGTGCCAGCCGGCTCGCGTACGCCCACGAGCTGGGTGATCTTGAACGGAGTTCCCGACGGCCGACATTCGATCGGGTGAAGTGTGTCCGATTCCTGTCGCTCCAAGTAGTTCCCCGACGCCGCGCTGTCCCGACCAATCGGACAATTGGTCCATAGTGTTGGTAGGAAAGGGGGAACCGATGAACTGGCTGCGACACGACCTGCGGTACGACCTGCCCGCCTCGATGGTGGTCTTCCTGGTCGCCGTGCCGCTGTCCCTTGGCATCGCGGTGGCCTCCGGCGCGCCGA
Source organism: Crossiella cryophila (assembly GCF_014204915.1). Lineage (NCBI taxonomy): Bacteria > Bacillati > Actinomycetota > Actinomycetes > Pseudonocardiales > Pseudonocardiaceae > Crossiella > Crossiella cryophila. Next base: position 8,948,795 of record NZ_JACHMH010000001.1, on the reverse strand, counting down.
TCGTGGCCGGGCTGGTGGCCGCGGTGGTCGGCGGCATCCTGGCATCGGCCTTCGGCGGGTCCCCGCTGCTGGTCAGCGGGCCCGCGGCCGGGCTGACCGTGGTGGTGGCCGGGTTCATCGACCAGTTCGGCTGGGCGGTCACCTGCGGCATCACCGTGGCCGCCGGGGTGCTGCAACTGATCCTCGGCCTGTGCCGGGTGGCCCGCGCCGCGCTGGCCATCTCCCCCGCGGTGGTGCACGGCATGCTGGCCGGGATCGGCCTGGTCATCGTGCTCGGTCAGTTACACGTGCTGCTCGGCGGCCAGCCCGGCACCAGCGCGCTGACCAACCTGCTCGAACTGCCCGGTCAGCTCCTCGACCTGCACGGGCCCGCCGCGCTGATCGGGTTGCTGGTGCTGGGCGTGCTGCTGCTGTGGGGTTTCCTGCCCGCGCCGGTGCGCCGGGTGCCCGGCCCGCTGGTCGCGGTGCTGCTGGCCACCGTGCTGGCCGAGGTCGCCGGACTCGACCTGGTCCGGGTGGACCTGCCCGGATCACTGCTGGACTCCCTGCGTCTGCCCCAGCTCCCCGGCGGCGACTGGGGCGCGGTGCTGCTCGCGGTGCTCACCCTGACCGTCATCGCGAGCGTGGAGAGCCTGCTCTCCGCGGTGGCCGTGGACAAACTGGCAGGCACCCGCAGCAACCTGGACCGCGAACTCTTCGGGCAGGGCGTGGCCAACACCGCCTCCGGCCTGCTCGGCGGGCTGCCGGTGACCGGGGTGATCGTGCGCGGCTCGACCAACGTGGCCGCCGGCGCCCGCACCAGGGCCTCGGCCATCCTGCACGGGGTGTGGGTGCTGCTGTTCGTGCTGCTGCTGGCCGGGGTGATCGAACGGGTGCCGATGGCCGCGCTGGCCGGGCTGCTGGTGTTCATCGGCCTGCAGCTGGTCCGGATCGAGGACGTGCGCTCGGCCTGGCGGCACCGGGAGGCCCTTGCCTACCTGGCCACCGTGTCCGGCGTGGTGTTCCTGGACCTGTTGCAGGGCGTGCTGATCGGGCTGGCCACCTCGGTGGTGCTGGTGCTGCGCCGGGTGGTCTGGGCCAGGGTCCGGGTCACCGAGTCCGCGCCCGGCCGGTGGCGGGTGCTGGTCGAGGGCACGCTGAGTTTCCTTTCCCTGCCAAGGCTTTCCCGGATGCTCGGGCAGATCCCTGACCGGTCCACTGTGGACATCGAACTGGTCGCGGAGTTCCTGGACCACGCCGCCTACGAGCACCTCTCCGGCTGGCGGCGGCAACACGAGGAACGCGGCGGCACCGTGGTGGTGGCCGAACTCGGCGCCGAGGGCAAACCCGTGCTGCCGCGCTGGTTCGCGCCCTGGTCGAGCTGGCAGGGCGAACTGCCCCGGCCGCGCTCGGGTTCCCCGCTGGAGACCGGCGTGCGCGAGTACCACCGGCACTCCGCGCCGCTGCTGCGCCCGCTCTTCGAGCAGCTCGCGGTGCTGCAACGCCCGCACGGACTGTTCCTGACCTGCGCGGACTCCCGGATCGTACCCAACATGATCACCACCAGCGGGCCCGGCGACCTGTTCACCGTGCGCAACGTCGGCAACCTGGTGCCCCCCGGCGACGACGGCATCGAGGCCTCCGTGCACGTCGCGGTCGAGGTGCTGCGGGTGCCCACCCTGATGGTCTGCGGCCACTCCGCCTGCGCCGGCATGACCAGCCTGCTCTCCGGCCGCGCCGAGCAGGACGACTCGCTGGGCCGCTGGCTGCGCGCCGGACTGCCCAGCCTGCGGGCCTTCCGCGCCGGACATCCGGCGGGCGCGGGCGAGCAGGAGGAGGCCGACCGGCTGGCCAAGGTCAACGTCGCGGTGCAGGCCGAGGCGCTGGCCCGGCTGCCCATGGTGCGCGCCGCGGTCGCCGAGGGCAGGCTCCAGGTGATCGGGCTGTTCTTCGACATCGGCCAGGCCAGACTGTCCATTTTGGACCCCGAAACCCAGCGGTTCAGACCACTTGACCCGGATGGAGCAGTGCCGGCGGTGGGCACCGGTACACGGCGAACAGCGGATTGACGGCCCCCGAAAGGTCTGCATAGTCTCCCCTGCGGGGGAGCGGCGTCCCCTTGGCACGTAACGACTTCGTCGACTCAAGGGGGATCTGCGCTGTGGCGCGTGCAAAGTTGAGCAAGACCGCGGTGGCCGGTGCGCTGGCCGCTTCGGTGGTAACCGGCCTGCTGGGCGCGTTGCCCGCACACGCGATCAGCGGCGGCACACCGGTGCCTAACGGTGGGTACAGCTACAGCGCGTACCTGCGGGTCGGTGCGGAGAAGGCCTGCTCGGGTGTGCTGGTCGACGAGCAGTGGGTGCTGACCGTGGCGAGCTGCTTCGGCACGCCGGGCCAGGTCAGGCCCGGTGCGCCCGCCGAGCGGACGGTGGTCAGCGTCGGCCGCACCAAGCTGTCCCACGGCGGCGGCGCGGTGTCCGAGGCGAGCCAGCTCGTCCCGCACGCCGACCGCAACCTGGTGCTGGTCAAGCTGACCGAGCCGGTGCCGGACACCTGGCCTGCCCGGCTGCCCACGGCCTCCGGCTTCGCCACCGGTGAGCAGCTCACCGTCACCGGCTACGGCGCGCTCGCCGCGGCCAGTGAGGAAGAGGACCGGCTGCACTCGGCCACCTTCCCACTGGGCGGCCAGGCGGGTGCGACGCTGACCCTGGGCTCGGGCGGGGCGGAGATCTGCGGGGGCGACCTCGGCGGCCCGGTGATCCGCCAGCGCGACGGCAACCCGGAACTGGGCGCCATCCTGGCCACCGCGCCGCGGCGCAACTGCCTCGGCGAGACCGAGACCAGCGACGCGACCACCGCGGTCCGGGTGGACGACCTCACCGACTGGATCAAGCAGCAGGTGCTGGCGGGCCGGGCCAACCCGGCGCTGACCGACGGCACCATCGTCGAGCTGAAGAACCAGATCACCGGCTACTGCCTGCGCGGCGCGGTGACCGCGGTCTGCGGCGGCGGCCGGTCCGAGGAGGAGTTCGAGGTCGTCGGCTCCGGCGAGTACCGCGGCCTGCGCAACCTGTACACGCAGAAGTGCCTGGTCCCGGTCGGCAGCGGCGTCGAGTACATGACCTGCGGCAGCGGCGAGCAGCACTGGCTGATCACGCCCGGCAAGAACGGCACCGTGCAGCTGCGCCGGTCGGGCAACCTCGGCGGTCTGGCCGTGCCCAACCTGGAGCTGGGCGCGCGGGTGGTGCAGCGCGACGGCATGCACCCCTACGACTACCAGCTGTGGCAGCTCACCGCCAAGGGCAAGGTCCGGCACGACCTGCCGCAGCGCGCCTCGCTGCGGGCCACCAACGCCGGGCTGCCCGACCACTACCTGCGGCACGCCCGCGGTGAGGGCTGGCTGAGCCTGATCACCGCGAGCAGCCCCGCGCTGGACAAGGCCGACGCCACCTTCGACCTGGTCCCCGGCCTGGCCGACAGCCGCTGCTACTCCCTGCAGTCCCGCGACATCCGCGGCGCCTACCTGCGGCACGCCAACGGCAGGCTGCGCCTGGACGACAACAACGGATCCCCGCTGTACGCCAACGACGCCACCTGGTGCGCCAGGGACAGCGCGGCTGGCAACGGGGTCTCCTTCGCCTCGTTCAACTTCCCGGACAACTACCTCCGGCACATCAACGGCGAGGTGTGGAACGCCTACAAGGGCGGCTCGCAGTGGTACGAGACGCCGAACTCCTTCGAGGCCGACACCAGCTGGGCCGTGGCCCCGCCGCTGAAGCCCTGACACAGCAGCTGAACTGACGGCCGGGGTGGCATCGCGCCGCCCCGGCCGTTCGGCTATCCGGCCACCGGCGCCACCGCGGGCCGCCGGGCCCCGGCCAGCACCACCACCGCGACCCCGGCCAGCAGCAACGCCAGCCCCGGCAGCGACGCGGGCCGAGGGGTCTGGCCCAGCCAGGCCCAGGCCAGCAGTGCCGCCCCCGGCACCTCCAGCAGCGTGACCAGGCTGATCGTGGTGGCCGAGACCGCGTGCAGGGCGTAGTTGAACATCGAGTGCCCGAGCAGCTGCGCGCCCAGCGCGATGGCCAGGATGGCCAGCCAGGTGGTGTCCGGGTAGCCGGTCAGCGGGATGCCCGCGCTCAGGCACACCACCAGCAGCACCAGCGCGCAGGTGGCGTAGCAGATCGTGGTGTAGGTGGTGGTGGTCAGCGCGGTGCGGGCGTGCTCGCCCAGTGCCACGTAACCCGCGGCGGCCATGCCGCCCAGCACCGCCAGCACATCACCCCACAGCGCGGCGCCGGAGACCTGGAAGTCCGCGCCCGTGGTCCACACCGCGCCGGCCACCGCCAGGCCGATGCCCAGCCAGGTGCTCATCGGCAAGCGCTTGCCCTGGCACACCGCGATCAGCCCGGCCCACACCGGTTGCGTGCAGCCCAGCGCGATCGAGGTGGCCACCGTGGTGAGCTGGGCGCTGGACATCCAGGTGCCGAAGTGCAGGGCCAGCATCGCGCCTGCCAGCACGCTGTAGCCGCCGGGGCCGCGTTTGTCCCCGGCCACCGCGGCGCGTAGCTCCGGGCCGCGGCGTGCCGCGACGAACGGGGTGAGCAGGCCGACCGCGATCGTGTTGCGCCAGAACGCGATCGCCAGCGCGGGCGCGGCGGCGAAGGCGATCAGCGGGCCGGAGGTGGACACCGCGAGCACGGCCACGGCCAGGGCGAGCAGTGGGATCAGCGGGACACGATGGGGCACGAACAGCCATCCTCACACTCGGCGTTAAGCGAACTGTCAGAGGCCTGCCCTAGGCTTCGCCCCGTCACTCACCGAGAACTCATAGGGGGGTTCCGCAGTGTCAAAAACCCGTTCGCGGGTGGTCAGTGCTGCCATCATCACGGCCGCGCTCACCCTGCTGGGCACGGCGCAGGCGCACGCGATCAGCAACGGCAACCAGGTGGAGATCGGCACGTACTCCTTCACCGCCGCCTTCGACCAAGGTGACAAGCGCTGCTCCGGCGCGCTGATCGACCCGCAGTGGGTCATCACCTCGGCGGCCTGCTTCGACCCGAACCCGGCCCAGGAGGGCAACCAGCTGGAGTCCGGTCGCCCGGCCCAGCGCACCACGGTCCGCTTCGGGGGGCTGGGACTGGCCAAGGCGCGCACCGCGGTGCGCGAGGTGGCCGAGTTCCGGCTGGACGAGGACCGGGACGTGCTGATGGCCCGGCTCACCGACCCGGTGCACGACATCACCCCGCTGGCCTACCGGGCCGGTCCGGTCGGCGAGGGGGAGGTGGTGCGCGCCGTCGGGTACGGCCGCACCGCGACGCAGGCCCGGCCGGACCGCGCGCACACCGCGCTGTTCACCGCCTCCGCGCTGGGCGCCAACAACTTCAGCCTCGCCGCGCAGAGCCCGGCGAACGCCGCGATCTGCGACGGCGACTTCGGCGGCCCGGCCTTCCGGGAGCGCGCGGGCACGCCCGAACTGCTCGGCGTGCACACCAGCTCCGGCCAGCAGGGCTGCCAGGGCGTCACCGGCGGCACGCCCGGCGCGGCCGTCGCGCGCACCGACGACCTGGAGCCGTGGATCAGCGGCCTGATCAAGCAGGGCAGGCAGACCCCCGGCCTGGTCGACGGCAACATCGTCGAACTGCGCGGCGTGCACTCGCAGAAGTGCCTCGACGTCTACTTCGCGCGCTGGGAACCCAACACCCACACCGTGATCGCGAACTGCCACGCCGGGCCCAACCAGCGCTGGGAGGTCGTGCAGCGGGCGGAGAACACGGTCGCGCTGCGCAGCATGAACAACAAGCACCAGTGCCTGCGCCCGCTCAACGGGCAGAACGCGGCAGGCGTCCAGGTCGTGCAGAGCGCCTGCCTCGACTTCTCCGACCGCTCGCTGTGGTGGGAGGCGCTGCCCGCGCGCGCGGGCTCGATCGAGCTGCGCAACGTCGGCACGGACAAGGTGCTGGAGGCCGCGAACTTCGCCACCGGCGAGGGCAGCCCGGTCAGCCAGGGGACCAGCCGGCATGAGGCGGACCAGCACTGGTTCCTCACCGTGGTCGGCAAGGCCCGGCACGACCTGACCCAGCCGGGCCAGGACCGCAAGTCCCTGCGCGCCACCAACCCCGGCCTCGGCAACCACCACATCCGGCACGCCAACGGCCTGGGCAACCTGTCCCCGGTCACCCAGGGCAGCTCCGAACTGGACCGGGCCGACGCCACCTTCCGGCTGGTGCCGGGCAGGCTCGACGCCCGCTGCTACTCCCTGGAGTCGGTCAACTTCCCCGGCAACTTCCTGCGGCACGCCGGCGGCAGGCTGCGCCTGGACGGCCCCTCTGGCGACCCCGGCCTGTTCAACGCCGACGCCACCTGGTGCGCCCAGGACGGGCTCAGCGGCACCGGGGTCTCGCTGGAGTCGTGGAACTTCCCCGGCAAGTTCATCCGGCACATCAACAGCCAGGTGTGGCTGGCGAAGTTCGACGGGCCGGAGTGGTACGAGACCAAGGCGAACTTCCACCACGACTCGAGCTGGGATGTGGCGGAGCCGCTGAAGCGCTGATCAGCAGGATGTGAACCGCCCCGGGGTGCCCGCGCAGCAGGAATCGCGCGGGTGCACCGGGGTTTTCTGGTTGGCGATGAATACGACCGGTCATCTTGACCCATCGGAGGTGTCCCGGTTCGCGGGTGATCTATTCCGATTTGTTCCGGCGCGACCTGACGGCACAGAAGTGCTGGCAGATGGGCCTTTTTCGGCGTTGCTCTGTTTGGCTGACGCCTACGGACCGTTGACGGTTCTGTTAAGAGATCGTATCTTTCCTGCGCCGCACCACCACATCGAGCCTCGGGTGGACCTTCCGCCACAGCCCATCGAAGGGACTCGACCATGTCCGACTCGCCGTCGCGCCGGGACTTCCTGCGCATCACGGGCGCCGTTGGCGCCGGGATGATGCTGAGCGGGGTCCGGCCGTTCATCGCACAGGCAGAGGAGGTGGCCCGGCCGCAGGGCGTGAGTCTGGTGCCGGAGTCCGAGGCGACCAGTCTGTGGTACCCGGCGCCTGCCGAGGAGAGCCGGATCATCCAGCAGGGGTTGCCGATCGGCAATGGCCGGCTGGGGGCGCTGGTCGGGTCCGATCCGGCCGACGATGTGCTGTACCTGACCGATGCCACCCTGTGGACCGGGCATCGCAACGACGTGCTGCAGGATGACGGGCAGTTCCCGTACGGGCCCAACGACTTCGGGTCGTTCGGGTTGCTGGCCAAGGTGCGGGTGCAGGTCACCGGGCACACCAAGGCCGCGGTCGGCGACTACCGGCGGCGGCTGGACCTGAGCAACGGGCTGGTCACCGCCTCCTACCGGGTCAAGGGCGCGCAGTACCGGCGGGAGACCTACGCGAGTCATCCGGACGACGTGGTCGTGGTGCGGTTGACCCAGCGCGGTGGTGGTGTCCACAGTGGACGGATCCGGCTGGAGCCCACCCGCACGGAGACCGTCGCCGGCGAGGCGGGGACGCGCACGATCTCCCTGCAGGCCCGGTTCGACAACGGACTGCGTTATGCCGCGGTGGTCACCGCGTTCAGCGACACCGGCACGGTCGCGGTCAGCGGCAACGAGCTGACCTTCACCGACTGCCGGGAACTGCTGATCGTGGTCTCCGGCGGCACCGACTACCTGCCGGACGCGGCCAAGGGCTTCCGGAACACCACCGTGGAACCGCTGACGGTGGCCCGGGACCGGGCGCTGGCCAAGGCCAAGGTGGCCGGGACCGCGTTGCTCAACACGCACGTCGCCGACTACCAGTCGCTGTACCGGAAGATGACCGTCGACCTCGGTGAATCCAGCCGCTCGCAACGGAATCTGGACTCCTGGTCGCGGCTGGCCGTGCGGCACACCAATCCCGGGCAGCCGGACCCGGAGCTGGAGGCCAGCTACCTCCAGTTCGGCCGGTACCTGATGATCACCGGGTCCAGGGACAGCCTGCCGATCAACCTGCAAGGGTTGTGGCTGCACAACAACTCGCCGGACTGGTACGCCGACTACCACACCGACATCAACATCCAGATGAACTACTGGCTGACCGACCGCGCCGGTCTCGGCCGCTGTTTCCCCGCGCTGGCCGAGTACTGCCTGGCCCAGCTGCCGGAGTGGTCGAGGCAGACCCAGCGGCTGTACAACGATCCGCGCAACCGGTTCCGGAACTCCACCGGGAAGATCGCCGGGTGGACGGTGGCCTTCTCCACCAACACCAACGGCGGCCTCGGCTGGTGGTGGCATCCGGCCGGCAACGCCTGGCTGTGCCAGTCGCTGTGGGAGCACTACGAGTTCACCCTGGACGCCAAGTACCTGGAGCGGATCTACCCACTGCTCAAGGGCGCGGCCGAGTTCTGGGCCGCGCGGCTGATCACCATCACGCACACCTACCCGGACGGCAGCACCCGGCAGGTGCTGGTCGATGACAAGGACTGGTCGCCGGAGCACGGGCCGCAGGACGCGCTGGGCATCAGCTACGCCCAGGAGATCGTCTGGGAACTGTTCCGCGAACTCCAGCTCGCGGCGGCGAAACTGGGGCGGGACAAGGAGTTCGCCGCGCAGGTCAAGGATCTGCAGGAGCGGTTGTACCTGCCGGAGGTCAGTCCGAAGACCGGGATGCTGCAGGAGTGGATGCATCCGGACGACATCGGCGAGCGCACGCACCGGCATCTGTCGCCGCTGATCGGGTTCTTCCCTGGTGATCATATGAACCATGATGTGTCGCCGAAGGCCACCATCGAGGGCATCCGGAAGCTTCTGGAGGTCCGGGGGATGGAGAGCTTCGGGTGGGCGTGTGCCTGGCGATCTGCTTGCTGGGCACGGCTGCGGGATGCGGATCGGGCGTATCAGCTGTTGCTGACGGTGATGCGGCCGAGCATCGCGAACGAGAACGGGACCTCGGCGAACTTCTTCGACATGTACCGCAACGGGGATCGGGCCATCTTCCAGATCGACGCCAACTTCGGCGCACCCACCGCGATGCTGGAGATGCTGCTGTACTCCCGGCCGGGCGTGATCGAGTTCCTGCCGGCGCTGCCCGGGGCGTGGGCGAAGCAGGGGCGGGTCACCGGGATCGGGGCCAAGGGCGGGTTCGAGGTGGATCTGGCCTGGCGCAACGGGAAGGTGACGAGCGCGGTGGTGCGGAGTGTTGGGGGGACGAGCACGGAGTTGCGGGCTGGGGGGTGGCGGCGGCAGGTGTCTCTTCGGGTTGGGGAGACCTTGACGGTTCGACCGACCTAGCGCCGCGGAGTGTTGGCCGTTGTCGTACGGGGTGTTGGCCGTTGTCGACGGCTTCGCCTATCCACAACGGCCAACACCCCGTACCACAGCGGCCAACACTCCGCCGTTCTGGTCGTAGGCATCTAAGGTGGGGGTGTGGTTGCGCGGGTGGTTTTGGTTCTTGGTGGTACGGGGGAGGCTCGGCGGCTAGCCGTGGCGCTGGGTGAGGTGGACGGGCTTCGGGTGGTTTCCTCGCTGGCGGGGCGGGTTCGGGAGCCGTTGTTGCCTGTGGGGGAGGTGCGGGTCGGTGGGTTTGGTGGGGTGCGGGGGCTGGTGGACTGGTTGCGGGAGCGGGCGGTGGATCTGGTGGTGGACGCCACCCACCCGTTCGCCGCGATCATGACCGGCAACGCCGCCGCCGCGACCGCGGAACTCGGGTTGCCGTTGTTGGTTTTGCGTCGGCCGGGGTGGACCGAGCAGGTGGGGGATCGGTGGCACTGGGTGTCGTCGATTGGCGAGGCGGCCGCGTTGTTGCCCTCGGTGGGGCGGCGGGTGTTGCTCACCACTGGGCGGCGGGATTTGCCTGCCTTTGCCAATCCGGAGCTGTGGTTCTTGAGTCGTTCGGTCGACCCGCCGGAAAATCACCCGGACAACGTGGAGATCCTGCTCGACCGGGGTCCGTACACAGTGGACGGTGAGCTGGAGTTGTTGCGGCGGCAGCGGATCGAGGTGTTGGTGACCAAGGACAGCGGTGGCGAGCAGACCGCGGCCAAGCTCACCGCGGCTCGGCGACTCGGCGTGCCGGTGGTGATCGTGCGGCGGCCGCCGGTGCCCGCCGCCGACACGGTGGCGACCGTGGCGGCGGCGGTGGAGTGGGTCAGGCGGGGTAGCGGCGTGGGGTGAACACCACTGGTTCGCCGGATGGGCCGGTGCGGAACCTGGTGGTGGAGGAGCCGATCAGCAACAGGCAGCGCATGTCCACAGTGGACGGGTCGAGGTCGGCCAGGCGTACGACGCGTACTGACTCCTCGGGGCCGCCGACGTCTCGGCCGATCACCACGGGGGTGTCTGGGGAGCGGTGTTCCAGGAGGGTTTTCCTGGCTGATTCGACCTGCCAGGTGCGGGTGCGTGAGGCTGGGTTGTAGATCGCGATCACCAGGTCGGCGGCGGCCGCGGCGGCCAGGCGGGATTCGATGATCTCCCATGGCTTGAGGCGGTCGGACAGGGAGAGTACGCAGTAGTCGTGGCCGAGGGGGGCGCCGACGCGGCTGGCCACCGCGTGTGCGGCGGTCAGGCCGGGTAGCACTCGCACCGGCACTTCGGCGAACTGCTCCTCCCCGGCGACCTCCAGTACGGCGCTGGCCATCGCGAACACCCCGGGGTCGCCGGAGGAGATGACCGCGACCCGGGAGCCGGATTTGGCCAGGTCCAGGGCGAAGGCGGCGCGTTCGGCCTCGACCCGGTTGTCCGAGGGGTGGCGGCGCTGGCGTGGGTTGGGCGGGATCCGGTCCAGGTAGGGGCCGTAGCCGACGAGTTCGTCGGCGGTGGCGAGGGCGTCCTGGGCCTGTGGGGTCAGCCATTCCCGGCCTGCGGGGCCGAGGCCGACCACGACCACCTCGCCGGGTCCCTTGGCGGATTCGGCGGGGGTGGACTCGATGGTGTCGTGCGCCTGGCTGGGCAGCAGGGCGAGGGAGAAGTAGGGCACGCCCTCGGGGTCCACTTCGGACAGTGGGGCGACCCGCTGCCGTCCGGTGGTGGCCCGCTCCACGTACCAGGCGTCGTCCAGACGGCCGGCCGCGTGCAGGGCCTCGCGCACCGCGCCGAAGGTCCGGCCCAGCTTCATGATCGCCGCCGAGTCGGTGGTGGCCAGCCATTCGGCCAATTCCTCCTGCGGCAGCGTGCCGGGCAGCACGGTGAGCACCTCATCGCGCTCGACGAGGGGCCGTCCGAGCACGGCGGCGGCGCCGCTGACCGAGGTCACCCCTGGCACGACCTCGGTGGGGAACCGGTGGGCCAGCCGCTTGTGCATGTGCATGTAGGAGCCGTAGAAGAACGGATCCCCGGCGGCGAGCACCACCACGTCGCGTCCGGCGGACAGGTGTGTGGCCAGGCGTTCGGCGCTCTCGGCGTAGAACTGGTCGATCTGGCCCTGGTAGTCCTCGGTGTCCTCGGTGGTCACCGGGTAGATCAGCTGTTCCTCGATCTGGCCGGGCCGCAGGTAGGGCTCGGCGATGCCGCGGGCGATGCTGCGCCCGTGCCGCGCGCTGTGGAAGACCACCACGTCCGCCGCGCCGATCAGCCGGGCCGCCTTGACCGTCACCAGCTCCGGGTCGCCAGGGCCGAGCCCGACGCCGTACAGCCGTCCCAGATCACTCACTCTTCGTCACTCGCAATCGCGTTGATCGCGGCGGCGGTCATCGCGCTGCCGCCCCGCCTGCCCCGTACCACCAGGTACTCCAGCCCAAGACCGTTGGCGGCCAAGGCTTCCTTCGACTCGGCCGCGCCGATGAACCCCACCGGGATGCCCAGCACCGCGGCGGGTTTCGGTGCGCCGCCGGCGATCATCTCCAGCAGGTGGAACAACGCGGTCGGCGCGTTGCCGATCGCCACCACCGCCCCGCCGAGCTTGTCCCGCAACAGTTCCAGGGCCGCCACACTGCGCGTGTTGCCCATGGACGCGGCCAGTTCCGGCACCCGTGGATCGCCCAGGAAGCACAGCACCTCGTTGTCCGCGGGCAGCCGTCGGCGGGTCACCCCGGCCGCGACCATGTTGGCATCACACAGGATCGGCGCCCCGGCCGCCAGTGCGGCGCGCGCGGAGGCGACCACACCGGGGGAGTGGCCGAGGTCCGCGACCAGGTCGACCATGCCGCAGGCGTGGATCATCCGCACCGCCACCCGCGCCACATCCGGCGGTAACCCGGCCAGGTCGGCCTCGGCGCGGATGGTGGCGAAGGAGCGGCGGTAGATCTCCTTGCCGTCCTTGATGTACTCGGTCACTGCTGCTTCCTCCGGGCCGCGTCGATCGCCGCTGCCGTGTCCTCGTGCCGTTGTCCGTCGACCAGGTAACCGTCCGCGGTGGCCAGCACGTCGATCGCGCCGCGCGGCCGCCCGCACCGCCGGGCGCAACCCGACCAGTGCACCGGCCCGCCGGGCAAGCCGAGGTGCCGCACCGCGTCGGCGCGCACGTCGGCCAGGGATTTGGCGCAGCCGGGGCGGCCGGTGCAGGCGGTGACCGCGTGCCATGGCGAGTCAGGATCGGTGATCAGCCCGTGTCCCAACGTGATCGTCCGCGGCAGCACCAGACCGCGCCACGGCGTCAGCCGCACCCGCTCCGCCGCGAGCAGCGCGCCGGACTGGTCCGAGTCCAACCGCCCCAGCGGCGCACCCACGACCAGGCGCCCGTCCGGCAGCGGACCAGGGGGCAGCGGTCGCGACGCGCGCACCGGCACCCGATCCGCGGACACCGGCCCGCCGAGCCGTCGAGTGATCTCCGCGACACCGCCGTCGATCTCGGCCAGCCGCCAGGCCGTGCCGCCGTGCTCGGCCCGCACCGCCAGGAACGCCAGGGCCGCCCGCAGCACCGCCTCCACCGGGTCGGCCACCCGCAGCCCCGAATCGGCCCCGGCCAGCAACAACACCCAGGAAGACCCAACCCGGTCCAGGCCGATATCCGCACCCAGCCCGCTCACCACGCCGCCGTCGTCCACGACTACCAGGAACCGGCCGGGCAACCCGGCCAACTCCGCCCGCGAACACAACGCGGCATCGATCGAGTCCACCAGATCCTGGTTGTCCGCCAGCGGCGCGGCCACGATGTTCCGCATCCGCTCATGGGTCAGCGAGGGCAGCAACCCGGCCTCGGCCAGCCGCGCCCCCAACTCGACCTCAGCCCCCGCCGCGAGCCCTCTGAGCTGCACGTTCGCCCGCGAGGTCAGCTCAAGCGACCCGTCCCCCAGCTCGATCGCCGCGGTCCGTAGCACCGCCAGCCGGGCCGCCGACAGCGTGCCGCCCGGTACCCGGACGCGGGCCAGACCGCCATCCGCCGCCGGGTGCACCTCGACCGCGCCGGGACAGGCGTCCGGGCGCTGGCGATGTGGCGAAGCGGGCACTCGCGGGATGCTACGCGGCAGGTAGGGTCGCCTCGAACGGTGAACCACGGAGGAAGCCGGTGTGAGTCCGGCGCGGTCCCGCCACTGTCACCGGGTGCGAGCCCGGGAGCCAGACACTCCGCTCACCGTCCCCGACCGTCATGGGGCGCGGACCCCGAGGGATGTGGAGCCACGCGTGATCCTGCTGCTGTCGACCTCTGACACCGACCTGCTGTCGGCTCGCGCCAGCGAGGCCGACTACCGACTCGGCAACCCGGCCCGGCTGCTCGTGGACGACCTGCCCGCCCTGGTCGAGGGCGTGGACCTGGTCGTGGTGCGCATCCTCGGCGGCCGCCGGATGTGGGAAGAGGGCCTGGACTGGCTGCTCGCCGGACCCCGACCGGTCGTCGTGCTCGGCGGTGAACAGGCCCCGGACGCCCAGCTCATGGAGCTGTCCACGGTGCCGGGTGGCGTCTGCGCCGAGGCGCACGCCTACCTCGCGCACGGCGGCGCGGCCAACCTGGCCGAACTGCACAACTTCCTCTCCGACACCGTGCTGCTCACCGGTCTCGGCTTCGCCGCGCCGCAGCCCACCCCCACCTGGGGCGTGCTGGCGCGCGAGGCCCGGACCACCAGCGGACCGGTGGTCGCGGTGCTCTACTACCGGGCCCACCACGTGGCCGGGAACACCGCCTTCGTCGAGGCGCTCAGCAGTGCGATCGAGGACGCGGGCGGTCAGGCGCTGCCGGTGTTCTGCTCCTCGCTGCGCACCGCCGAACCCGAACTGCTCGCCGAACTCGGCAAGGCCGACGCGCTCGTGGTGACCGTGCTGGCCGCCGGGGGCACCAAACCGGCCGCAGCCTCCGCCGGTGGCGAGGACGACGCCTGGGACGTCGGCGCGCTGGCCGCGCTGGATGTGCCGATCCTGCAAGGGCTCTGCCTCACCTCCAGCCGGGAGAGCTGGGCCGCCAACGACGACGGACTGTCCCCTTTGGACACCGCGACCCAGGTGGCCATCCCCGAGTTCGACGGCCGGATCATCACCGTCCCGTTCTCCTTCAAGGAGATCGACCCGGACGGCCTCACCGTGTACGTGGCAGACCCGGAACGCGCCGCCAGGGTGGCCGGGATCGCGGTCAAGCACGCCCAGCTGCGGCACATCCCGGCCGCCGACCGGCGGATCGCGCTGATGCTCTCGGCCTACCCGACCAAGCACTCCCGGATCGGCAACGCGGTCGGCCTGGACACCCCGGCCAGCGTGGTCAAACTGCTGGCCGCGTTGCGCGACAACGGTTATGACATCGGCCCGGCCGAGGGCGATGGCGCACTGCCCGGGGTGGCCGAGCTGGACGGCGACGCGCTGATCCACGCGCTGATCGCGGCAGGCGGCCAGGACGAGAACTGGCTCACCGAGACCCAGCTCTCCGGCAACCCGGTGCGGATCAGCGCGGCCAAGTACCGCGAGTTCTACGACACCCTGCCCGCCGACTTCCGCGAGGAACTCGAAGGCCACTGGGGTGCCGCGCCCGGCGAACTGTTCGTCGACCGCGGCCAGGACCCCGAGGGCGAGATCGTCCTCGCCGCGCTGACCGCGGGCAACGTGGTCGTCATGGTGCAGCCGCCGCGCGGCTTCGGCGAGAACCCGATCGCCATCTACCACGACCCGGACCTGCCGCCCAGCCACCACTACCTGGCCGCCTACCGCTGGCTGGCCGAGGAGTTCGGCGCGCACGCCATGGTGCACGTCGGCAAGCACGGCAACCTGGAATGGCTGCCCGGCAAGACCGTCGGCATGTCCGCCAGCTGCGGCACCGACGCGGCGCTCGGCGACATCCCGCTGATCTACCCGTTCCTGGTCAACGACCCCGGCGAGGGCACCCAGGCCAAGCGCAGGGCGCACGCCACCCTGGTCGACCACCTGGTGCCGCCGATGACCCGCGCGGACAGCTACGGCGACATCGCCCGCCTGGAACAGCTCCTGGACGAGCACTCCAACATCGCCGCCATGGACCCGGCCAAGCTGCCGGCCATCCGGGCGCAGATCTGGACCCTCATCCAGGCCGCCAAGCTCGACCACGACCTCGGCCTGGACGACCGGCCGCACGACGCGGAGTTCGACGACTTCCTGCTGCACGTCGACGGCTGGCTGTGCGAGGTCAAGGACGTGCAGATCCGGGACGGCCTGCACATCCTGGGCGCCGCGCCGGAGGGTGAGGCCCGGATCAACCTGGTGCTGGCCATGATCCAGGCCCGGCAGATGTGGGCCGGACAGGTCGCCGCGCTGCCCGGCATCCGGGAGGCGTTGGGGCTCAACGAGGACGGCTCCGCCTCCCGCACCGAGACCGACGCCATCGAGGCGCTGGCCCGCGAACTGGTCACCGCGATGGACGCCGGCGGCTGGGTCCAGGGCAGTGCCACCGAGGTGGTGCGTTCGGTGCTGGACAAGGACAACGAGGACGTGGCCAAGGTCCTGGAGTTCGCCGCCGCCGAGGTGGTGCCCAGGCTGGCCCGCACCACCGACGAACTCGGCCACCTGCTGCACGCCCTCGACGGCGGTTACGTGCCGGCCGGGCCGAGCGGATCACCGTTGCGCGGCCTGGTGAACGTGCTGCCCACCGGCCGCAACTTCTACTCCGTCGACCCCAAGGCCGTGCCCAGCCGGCTCGCCTGGGAGACCGGGCAGGCCATGGCCGACTCACTGCTGGACCGCTACCGCAAGGACACCGGCGAATGGCCGCCCTCGGTCGGCCTGTCCGTGTGGGGCACCAGCGCCATGCGCACGGCCGGTGACGACATCGCCGAGGTCCTCGCCCTGCTGGGCGTGCGGCCGGTGTGGGACGACCAGTCCCGCCGGGTCACCGGGCTCGAGGTGATCGACCTGGCCGAACTGGGCCGCCCGCGGATCGACGTCACGGTGCGCATCTCCGGGTTCTTCCGGGACGCCTTCCCGCACGTGGTCGCCCTGCTCGACGACGCCGTCCGGCTGGTCGCCGCCCTGGACGAGCCCGCCGAGCAGAACTTCGTGCGCGCGCACGCCGAGGCGGACAAGGCCGAGCACGGCGACGACCGCCGCGCCACCATGCGCATCTTCGGCTCCAAGCCGGGCGCCTACGGGGCCGGGCTGCTGCCGCTGATCGACAGCAAGAACTGGCGCGACGACGCCGACCTGGCCGAGGTGTACGCGGTCTGGGGCGGCTACGCCTACGGCCGCGAACTCGACGGGCAGCCCGCCCGCGGTGACATGGAATCGGCGTACAAGCGGATCGCGGTGGCCGCCAAGAACGTGGACACCCGTGAGCACGACATCGCCGACTCCGACGACTACTTCCAGTACCACGGCGGCATGGTGGCCACCGTCCGCGCGCTCACCGGCAAGGCCCCCGCCGCCTACATCGGCGACAGCACCCGGCCGGACGCGGTGCGCACCCGGACCCTCAACGAGGAGGTCTCCCGGGTCTTCCGGGCCAGGGTGGTCAACCCGCGCTGGCTGTCCGCGATGCGCCGCCACGGCTACAAGGGCGCCTTCGAGATGGCCGCCACCGTGGACTACCTCTTCGGCTACGACGCCACCACCGGGGTCGTGGCGGACTGGATGTACGAGAAGCTCGCCGAGAGCTACGTGCTCGACGAGGAGAACCACAAGTTCCTCACCGAGGCCAACCCGTGGGCGCTGCACGGCATCGCCGAGCGGTTGCTGGAGGCGGTGGAGCGCAAGCTGTGGGAGAGCCCGGAACAGGCCACCCTGGACGCGCTGCGCGAGGCCTACCTCGCTACTGAAGGCGAACTCGAGGGCGACAGCTAGATTCGGTCGTGTGACAACTGGGGAGAACTTGCGGAGGCCGCGCACGGGTGGACCGTGCGCGGCCGTTGCATTCGGGGGCCACCACCTGCACGTGGTGGCGCATCAGGACGACGACATCCTGTTCATGAACCCGGACCTGGCCAACGCGATCACCGCGCGGCTGCCGGTCACCACCGTGTACCTCACCGCGGGCGAGGGCTACGCGAAACCGAGTCCCGAACCGGACATCCCGGCGCCAACCTGTCGTCCAGGGTACAAATTGGACCGTGAGCAGTACTCGGCCTGCCGCAACGACGGGGCCCGCGCCGCCTACGCGCTGATGCTCGGTTTTCCCGACGCGACCTCGGCGGACTGGCGGACCGAGGCGCTGACCGTCAACGGCCCCAACGGGTTGCGCCGCCAGGTCGAGTTCAGCCGGGCTGAGCGGGACGGCCGGGTGGTCAACCTGATCTTCGTGAACCTGCCCGAATGGGCCGACAAGCACGCCGACACCAAGGCCGATCCGGCCGATCCGACCGGCAACGCGGCCTCGCTGTTCCACCTCTGGCAGGACAACAGCCGCCGGGTCACCGTCCTCCCGGCCGGCAGTCCGGTGCGGACGCGGCAGAGTTACGACCGTGAGGACCTGATCAACCTGCTGATCGGGCTGTGCCAACGGTTCCGGCCCACCGTGGTCCGGGTGCAGGACCCGGAACCCGACCTCCGGCACGGCGCGGCGGACCGGCTGCACGACCATCGCGACCACGTCAGCGGCGCCCGGCTGGCCATCCTGGCGATGCGCCGCCTGCCGGACACCCAGCGCGTTCAGGTGATCACCTACCGCGGCTACAACATCCAGCACGGCCCGGTGAACCTGGACGCCGGTCAGCAGCGGGACAAGGACGAGCAGTTCGCCGCCTACGCCCACTTCGACCAGCAGATCACCAACACCGCCGGGTACCGCGGCTGGCCGCAACGGCTGTATCACCGGTACTGGGGCGGCACGAACTGGGTGGCGCGCACCGCGTCCGGGCGGTTGCAGGCGTTCGCGGTGCACAGCGGCGGCCTGCGCACCTGGTGGCAGGACGGCGGATCCGGCTGGCTTGGCCCGCGCGACCTGGGTGACCCCGGCGGTCCGCTGGCGCCCGCGGTGGCGGTGGCGCGGGACGCGGACGGTCGGCTCCGGGTGTTCGCGCTGCGCCTGGACACCTTCCAGGTGGTCTGCCTGACCCAGCAGCGGCCGGACGGCGACTGGCCGCGGCGGTGGGCGAACCTGGGCAACCCGCACGGGAAGTCCAGGCGGGCCAGGCAGATCGGCCAGCCCGTTGTCGCCAGCGCGGCCGATGGCGGATTCCAGGTGTTCACGCAGAACGGCGACGGCGGCCTCAGCACCCGGACCGTCGACGGCTGGCAGGACCTGGGCGGCGGACCCGGAGTGCAGGACGGCCTGGCCGCGATCACCGATTCGCGCGGCCGGATCGAGGTCTTCGCACTCGCCGTGGAGACCGGGTCCGGGGTGCTCAAACGTTGGCATCAAAGCGAATCCGGCGCCGCCTTCCGGCTCGACCCGGACTTCCCCGGCCTGGAACCCGCCGGACCGCCCACGGTCGCGCGCAGCGCCGACGGCACCCTGGACGTGGTGTACCGCCTGGCGGGCGAGCACGCGGGCAAGATCGGCCACACCTGGCAGACCGGCACCGGCGAGTGGATCGGCAAACCGGAGATCCTGGACGGCCACGGCGGCGTCGGCCCGGTCGCCGCGGCCAGCGCACCGCACCCGAGGCACGGGATCGCCGAGACCCCGTCACCGCGGATCACCTTGTGCGCCACCAATCGCGACGGCGGGGTGAGCGCCACCCGGCAGTCCGCCCCCGACCTGGGCTACCTGGACTGGACCGACCTCGGCGGCCTGGTCGTGCACCAGCCCGCGATCGCGGTCGACCCTGGTGGCCGCACCCACCTGTTCGCCGTGTCCGGAGACGGGAAACTGGTGCACCGCAGTCAGATCGAGCCGGGAGGAGACGCGCCGTACACCGGCTGGACCCGGCTCGGCTGAGTGCTCAGTCCGTGTTGTCCCGCAGCCGCCGCAGCATCAGCGCCAGCCGCAGCCGGAACCGGCCGTCGGGCGTGGTCACCGGGAAGCCCAGTTCGGTCTCGGCCTGCGCCAGCCGGGCGGTGACCGAACTGTGGTGGCGGTGCAGCGCGTACCCGGCCTTGCGCACCGAATCGTGCCCGCACACCGCGGACAGGATCAGCAGCAGGTCCGGCGCGGCCGCCAGCCGGTCCAGCGCGCGCACGTCCGGGATCCGGCCGATCTCCTCGGCCCGCAACCCTTCGGCGACCGCGGCGAGCGAACCCAGCCGCTCCCACCAGCACACCGGCGGATCCCAGGACAGCGCCCCGGCCAGCCGCACCGCGAGCCGTGCCTGCCGCCAGGACTGTCTGGCGTCCATCGCGGCCACCTCGCCACCCACCCCGACCCGGGTCGGCGCCCGCACCGCGGCCAGCTCGGGCGGTCCGGCCAGCAACACCGCCCGGGACCGGCCCAGCGGCGCGGACCAGCCACCCAGTTCCACCGAACCGTCGGCCACCGCCAGCACCCGCACCCTGGCGCCGGGCGTCAGCCCCAGCAGGTGCAGTGCCCTGGACCGCTCGGCCTCCCCGGCCCGCTCCGCCAGCACCAGCTCCACCAGCGCCGGATCACCCAGCTCGGGCAGGGTGCCGCGGGCCAGCGCCAGCTCGGCGGCGATCGCGAACCGTTCGAGGACCATGTCATCCAGGGGCAGTTCCGGCCCGGTCCTGGCCAGCCACACCCTGGCCCCGTCCGGCAGCTCCCGCACCCGCGCGCCCCTGGGTGTGGGCACCCCGGCCCGCACCACCGCCTCGGCGGCCAGGGCCAGCCCGCGATCGGCCGCGTCCAGGCCGACCGGGCATTCGGTGAGCTGCGCGGTGGTGCGCAGCAGGGTGTCCAGGTCGACCCGGCGGGCGATCAGCGAGTCGAAGAAGGCGATCACCCGCACCTCGCTGGCCGCGTCGGCGTCCAGCGCGGACAAGCGCAGCAGCAGGCCCTCCATGTGATCAGCGTAGCCAGGTGGCGGGTCAGCTGGCGGGGAGCACCGGCGGTTGGCGGTGGGCGCGGGCACCGGCCCCCGCGCAGACTTCCGGTATGACTTACGCGATCGACCCGGAACTGGCCACCTGGCTGGCCATGGCCCCGGAACTGCCGATGTCGGACCTGGCCACGGTGCGGGCCCGGATGGTCGAGATGACCGCGCAGAGCCCGCGGCCGACCCCGGTCAACCCGGTCGAGATCCGCGAGCTGACCATCCCCGGTCCCGCGGACGCGCCCGAGGTCACCGTCCGCGTCTACACCCCCACCAGCGAACCCGGCCCTCGGCCGGCGCTGGTCTACATCCACGGCGGCGGGTTCGTGCTCGGCGACCTGGACACCGCCGAGGGCAGCGCGCTGCAGATCGCCGACGAGATCGGCGCGGTCGTGGTCGCCATGGACTACCGCCTCGCCCCGGAACACCCGTTCCCGGCGGGTCTGGAGGACTGCTACGCCACCCTGGAGTGGACCGCGAAGAACGCGGCCGAGCTGGGCGTGGACCCGGACCGGATCGCGGTCGGCGGGGACAGCGCGGGCGGTGGCCTCTCCGCCGCGGTCGCCCTGCTCGCCAGGGACCGCAGTGGCCCCAAACTGGTCTTCCAGCTGCTCAACATCCCCGAACTCGACGACCGGCTGACCACCCCGTCCATGACCGCCTACACCGACACCCCGCTCTGGCACCGCCCCGGCGCGATCATGAGCTGGGACTACTACCTCGGCGAGGGCAAACGCGGCACCGCGGAGGTCTCCCCCTACGCAGCCCCCGCCCGCGCCACCGACCTGTCCGGCCTGCCGCCCGCCTTCGTGGCCACCTGCGAGTTCGACCCGCTCCGGGACGAGGGCATCGACTACGCGCAGCGACTGGTCCAGGCCGGGGTGCACACCGAACTGCACCTCTACCCGGGCACCTTCCACGGCTCCGGGGTGGTCAAGGACGCCGCGGTCACCGTCCGCATGCGCGACGACATGCTCGGCGCGCTCGCTCGTGCGCTGCGCGGGGCCTCTTCGTGAACGATCCTGGATCCCGAACGTTGAACAGGGAGTACGGGTGGCAGGGTTGGCGTTGCGCTAGGTAGCACCAGCCACAGACACGGAACGGTGGGCAGGATGAGCAGCGAGACCTCCAGGACCGCGACGGCACGCATCGGGGTGACCGGGTTGGCGGTGATGGGCCGGAACCTGGCCCGCAACCTCGCCCGCAACGGATACCCGGTCGCCGTGCACAACCGGTCGGTGGAGCGGATGAAGAGCCTGGTCGCCGAGCACGGCGACGAGGGCACCTTCGTCCCGGCGGAGACCCTGGCCGAGTTCGTGGACGCCCTGGAGCGGCCGAGGGTGGCCATCGTCATGGTCAAGGCGGGCGGCCCGACCGACGCGGTCATCGACGAGCTGGCCGAGCTGCTCGAACCCGGCGACATCGTGGTCGACTGCGGCAACGCGCACTTCGCCGACACCCGCCGCCGGGAGGCCGCGCTCAAGGAGAAGGGCCTGCACTTCGTCGGCACCGGCGTCTCCGGCGGCGAGGAGGGCGCGCTGCTCGGGCCGAGCATCATGCCCGGCGGGTCCAAGGAGTCCTACGCGCGGCTCGGGCCGGTCTTCGAGTCCATCGCGGCCAAGGTCGACGGCCAGACCTGCTGCGTGCACGTGGGCCCGGACGGCGCCGGTCACTTCGTCAAGATGGTGCACAACGGCATCGAGTACGCCGACATGCAGCTCATCGCCGAGGCATACGACCTGCTCCGGGCCGGCCTCGGCGCCACCCCGGCGGAGATCGCGGAGATCTTCCGCGGCTGGAACGAGGGCGACCTCGAGTCCTTCCTGATCGAGATCACCGCGGACGTGCTCGCGCACACCGACCACCGCACCGGCAAGCCGTTCGTGGACGTGGTGCAGGACCAGGCCGAGCAGAAGGGCACCGGCCGCTGGACCGTGCAGAGCGCCCTCGACCTGGGCGTGCCGATCACCGGCATCGCCGAGGCCACCTTCGCCCGCTCCCTGTCCGGGCACGCCGACCAGCGCGCGGCCGCGGCCGAGGCATTCGGCGGCGAGGCCGGGGCGGGCTGGGTCAAGGACAGCGACCGGGACGCCTTCATCGAGGACGTGCGCAAGGCGCTCTACGCCTCCAAGGTGGTCGCCTACGCCCAGGGCTTCGACCACATCCGCGCGGGCAGCCAGGAGTACGGCTGGGACATCGACCTGGGCTCCACCGCCACCATCTGGCGCGGTGGCTGCATCATCCGGGCCCGGTTCCTGGACCGCATCCGCGAGTCCTACGACGCCAACCCCGACCTGCCCAGCCTGCTGGTCGCGCCCTACTTCGCCGAGGCCGTGGCCAGTGGCGTGGACAGCTGGCGCCGGGTGGTCGTGGACGCGGTCCGCGAGGGCGTGCCCTCCCCGGCCTTCTCCTCCTCGCTGGCCTACTACGACGGCCTGCGCCGCAACCGCCTGCCCGCCGCGCTGATCCAGGGCCTGCGGGACAACTTCGGCGCGCACACCTACCGCCGGGTGGACGCCGAGGGCTCCTTCCACACCCTGTGGGCCACCCCGGACAAGGCCGAACAGGCCGAGTGATTCCGGTGCCAGGGGCCGGGTGTTGTCCGATTTCCGACAACGCCCGGCCCTTAGCGCGATTGATGGCCTGATTCCCCCGTTGGTCGCTGCCGCGTTATCCGGCCGCGCTGTCATCATGAGGTGCAACCCCCGCCGCCGGAAACATCGCGGAGGTTGCCTTGCGTACCACTCCGATCAAGCGATCAATTCTGGTCGGCATCATGAGCCTGGCACTGATGGCGTTGTCCGTCGTGGTGCCTGCCACGGCAGGCGCGCACGGATACACCAACAACCCGAACAGCAGGGCCCAGTTCTGCAAACTCGGCACCGCGAAGAACTGCGGGCCGATCCAGTGGGAACCGCAAAGTGTCGAGGGACCCAAGGGATTCCCGGCCCGCGGGCCTGCCGACGGCAGCATTTGTTCCGGCGGACTCGGCCAGTTCGCCCAGCTCGACGACCCGCGCGGCGGGAGCTGGCCCACCACCAAGCTGACCAGCGGCGCGAGCCGCACGTTCAGCTGGTGGCTGACCGCGCCGCACGCCACCACCTCGTTCAAGTACTTCATCACCCGCAACGGCTGGAACTCCACCGCGAAACTCACCAGGGCCGCGCTGGATCCCAGCCCGTTCATCACCGTCAACAACGGTGGCGCGCGGCCGCCGAACGCGGTCTCGCACAGCGGCACGGTGCCCGGCGGCAAGTCCGGCAGGCACCTGATCCTCGCGGTGTGGGATATCGCGGACACCGGCAACGCGTTCTACCAGTGCATCGACGTCAATTTCTGATCATTGCGCCAACCGTGCCGCGGCCGCGATCACTTCCAGGGTGAACTCACCGGCCAGTCGCGGTAATCGGCCGGGCTCCGGGAATTCGGGGCCCGGCTCGCCGGTGCGCTGGGCCAGCGCGGCCCGCAACATCGGGTGCCAGCGCGCGTCGAAGGTGTCCATGGCGTACTCGGCCGCGGTTTCCTTGGCGATCACCCCGCCGGTGGCGATGGTGTGGTGCAGCCGCGGCGGACCGAGCACCCTGGCCAGGGCCTGCCGGTGCGCCGGGATCAGCGGCTTGTCCCTTGGCGGATCGGTCACGCACCGGCGCGCCCAGTCCTGCCAGTGACCGCGCAACTGGTCCAGGTTCCAGTCCCGCAGCCGCCCGGGTTCCGGGTCCAGCCCGAGCCGGTCCGGGGAGTCCCCGCGCACCGGGATCCCGCCCTCCAGGAGCACCTTCCACATCACCGGGTTCACGTCGAAACCCGCGCCCCGCTTGAAAGTTCGCCCGCTGTGCGCGGCCAACGGCCGGATCCGGGTGACCGGCTTGTTCATGTCCTCGGCCGCCGCAAAAGCGCCGTTCATGGTGCCGGGGATACTCGGGTCGGCCCGAAGCAGCGCCCGCCCGGCGGTGCGCAGGTTGCCCGCGATGTGCAGCATCCGCAACCGGCGTAACTCGCGTTCACCGCGGTCGCCGTCGAGCACCGCGATGAAGTCGACATCGCTGCGCCCGGCCCGCCAGGCGCCCAGCGCGGCCGAGCCGATCAGGTAGCAGCCGACGATCTTGCCGGGGAGCAGGCGATCGGCGGTGGCCAGGTAACGAGCGGCGATACGGACGGCCTCGGACTGCGGCATCAGCCCAGTCTGCCAGCCAAGCTCACCCGTTCGCGGCTGACCAACACCGGTCAGCGTGATTGTTGCCGCGCACCGGCCTCCCTATCGTCCGTGTCCGGGCGGCACCGGCCCAGCATTGTCCACTGTGGACAAAGCGGTCGGGGTCACGGGAGGCGGGCATGGCCAGGCGGGTGAACCGGCGGAACTTCCTGCGCGGCGCTGGCGCGGGCGCGGCGGCGGTGGCACTGTCGAGTGGCGAGATCGCCGAGGCGGGGGAGGACACGGCCGTGAGCGCGCTGACCGTCGACCGGCTCACCGTGGAGTACGCGACCAACCCCCTGGGCACCGACGTCGACAAGCCCAGGCTGGCCTGGATCTTGCGGGCCGACCGCAACGGCGCCACCCAGACCGCCTACCAGGTCCAGGTGGTCACCGACCCCGGCCGGTTCGAGGACCGCCGCCCGCACTGGGACAGCGGACCCGTGCGCTCATCCCGCACCCTCGGCATCCACTACGACGGCCCCGCGCTCAAACCCCGCACCCGCTACCACTGGCGGGTCCGGGTCTGGGACGGCGACAACCGGCCCTCGGCCTGGAGCACCCCGGCCTGGTGGGAGACCGGACAGCTCGGCAGGCCGTGGGCCGCGGACTGGATCGGCGCGACCGCGCCACCTCCGCCGCCGGGGGCCGACCCGGCGTCCTGGATCGGCGGCCCCGGCTGGACGCTGAGCACCGCGCCCCTGGGTTCCCGCTGGTTCCGCGCCACCCTCGACCTGCCCGACGAGGTCCGCAAGGCCACCCTGGTGGCCACCGCCGACGACAACCTCACCGTGCACCTGCACGGCCGGGAAGTGTTGTCCGCCATGGCCTCCGGTAACTCCTGGGCGGCCGCGCACCTGGTCGACGTCACCGAGGTGGCCCGCACGGCCGGATCCGCGCTGACCCTGGCCGCCGAGGCCGCCAACCGCGGTGGCCCGGCCGGTCTGCTGCTGCGCCTGATCGTCGAACTCGCCGACGGCCGCACCGTCGAACTGCTCACCGGCCCCGGCTGGCGGGCCACCGACACCGCGCACCCCGGCTGGACCAGCCCCGGCTACGACGACAGTGCCTGGCCGGTCGCCACCGTGCTGGCCCGCTACGGCGAGGGCCCCTGGGGCCGCAACGTCACCGTGCCCGCCACCCAGCAACCGGCACCGTTGCTGCGCAAGGACTTCCGCCTCGACCGCCCGGTACTGCGGGCCCGCCTCTACATCAGCGGCCTGGCCTACTACGAGGCCCAGCTCAACGGCGGCCGGATCGGCGACCAGGTCCTGGACCCGGGTTTCACCGGCTACGACAAGACCGTGCTCTACGCCGTGCACGACATCACCGGGCAACTCCGCCAGGGCGACAACCAGCTCGACGTCACCCTGGGCCGCGGGTTCTACGGCCTCACCACGATCAACGTGTGGGACTGGCACCTGGCCAAGTGGCACGGCGAACCCAGACTGCTGGCCCAGCTGGAGATCGAGCACCCCGGCGGCGCCCGCACCACCATCGGCACCGACGGGACCTGGCGGATCACCGACAGCCACACCAGGGTCAACTCCCTGTACTCCGGCGAAACCCACGACGCCCGGCACACCCCCGGCCCGTGGACCGCCGCCCGCACCCTGCCCGCCCCCACCGGCGCCCTGCGCGCCCAGCCCAACGAACCCATCCGGATCACCGAGACCATCCGCCCGGCCAGCATCACCGAGTTGCGGCCCGGCGTGCACGTGGCCGACATGGGCCGCACCATGGCGGGCTGGACCCAGATCACCGTCCGCGCCCCCGCCGGAACCCGGATCTCCCTGCTGCACGGGGAGAAACTCAACCCGGACGGCAGCGTGCAGTCGGTCAACGAACACGTCAAGGACCTGCGCCAGCAACGCGACGAGTACATCACCGCCGGCACCGGCGCGGAGACCTGGGAACCCCGCTTCTCCTACAAGGGCTTCCGCTACGTCGAGATCACCGGCCCGCGACCGGAGCAGGTGCTCGGCAGGCTGGTGCACAGCGATGTGCCCGAGGTCAGCGAATTCCGGTGCAGTGAACCGATGTTCGAGCAACTGGACCGGATGATGCGGCGCACCATCGTGAACAACCTGCACGCACTGCCCACCGACACCCCCAAGTACGAGAAGAACGGCTGGACCGGCGACGCCCAGGTAGGCGCGCCCAGCATGGCCTACGCCTTTGGCATGCAACGATTCTTCGCCAAGTGGGTGGGCGATCTGGCCGATGCCCAGGACGCCGCCGGTCAGGTCCCGGTGATCGTGCCCAACGGCGGCCGCTGGGGCTACCGGCAACTCGCCCCCACCCCCGAGTGGACCACCGTGTTCCCGTTCCTGGCCAGGGAAATGCACCGCTGGTACGGCGATGACCGGCTGGCCGCCGAGCACTGGCCCGCGCTCACCGGCTACCTGGACTGGGAGATCAACCGGATGCGCGACGGCCTCGCGCTGACCGCCCTCGGCGACTTCCTGCCCCCGGACGCGCCCTGGGGCGTGGCCCCCGAGGACAACCGCCTCACCGCCACCGCCTACCTGCACCGCGCCCTGATCGGCGTGGCCGAACTGGGGGAGATGCTGGGGCACAAGGACATCGCGGCCCGCTACCGATCGGTCGCCGACGCGGCCAGGGACACCCTCAACCGCACCTTCCTGCGCGGCGGCCACTACAACAGCGACCGCGACCAGGGCTACCGGCAGACCAGCAACGCCATCCCGCTCGCCTTCGGCCTGGTGCCACCGGAATCAGTGCAGTCCGTTGTGGACAGTCTGGCCGCCGACATCCGCAGGCGCGGCAACCACCTCAACACCGGCTGCCTGGGCACCAGCGTGCTGCTGCCGGTGCTCACCGCACACGGCCACGCCGACCTCGCACACGCCATCGCCGTACAGCGCACCGAACCGAGCTGGGGCTACTGGATCGACCAGGGCGCGGACACCATGTGGGAGATGTGGCACAAGGACTCCCGCTCCCGCAACCACTACTTCCAGGGCACCGTCACCCAGTGGCTGTACGAGAACGTCGGCGGCCTGCGCCCCCTCTCCAACGGCTATGAGCGTTTCCTGATCCGCCCCGACGCCCGCACCGGCGTGGACTGGGCCCGCACCGGCATCAGCACCGTCCGCGGCCAGGCCGGCGTCAGCTGGGCCAAAACCCCCACCGGCCTGACCCTCACCGCCACCGTCCCGGTCGGCGCCACCGCCGAGATCCACCTGCCCCTCGGCGAGACCACCGCCCCACCCGGCGCCACCCGCCTCCGCGCCACCCCACGCCACGCGGAATACGAAGTCGGCTCCGGCACCTGGACCTTCACCACCAAAACCTGACCCCAACCCCAACCCAACCCCAACCCGCGTGTTGGCCGTTCTTGTACGCAGTGTTGGCCGTTGTCGTACGCCGTGTTGGCCGTTGTGGACGGGCGGCTAGCCGAAGACGCTGTGCCCGGGTGGCGGGGGCAGCGCCAGCAGTTGCCTGGCCACGTCCAGGAACTCGCCGCCGTGGTGCCACATCCGCTGGTCCGGGTCCACCGTGAACGGATCCGCCGCGTCCGCGTCGTCCGTGCGCACCCGGTAGGCCAGCGCCTCGGACTCGGAGTAGGCCAGCACGGTCTCGCGCACCCCGCGCCAGACCCGGTTGAACATCACCGCATCAGTCCTGGCCACCTCGTCCCGTACCAGGCTTTGGCGAAAACCCTTGCGCCGCAGTAGTTTCATGCACTCGGCCACCGACTTGGGCACGGTACCCTCATCCTGTCCCATCGTCCTCCCGCCGCCTGGAGCCCACGATTCTGCCTCCGGCGCCCGCAACGAAAGTCGCGCATCGCTCGATCAGGGGAGGACTGCTGGGCAGCTGCACAATCCGGGCGGTCGCCATTGGTGCGGCTGCCTACCTGGGTAGCAGCCGCAGGGTGGATTGCGCTTACCGCAACGGTCGGCAAGGCTCAGGCGGTGGTGGACTTACCCGCGCCCGACCCACGGGCGGCGCTGTACCGGCGGGCCGAGCAGCGGATCCCGCGGATCGCCGAACAGGTGCTGGCCGCCTTCATCGCCAGGGCCGCCGGCTACCAGCAGCTGCCACCACAGCTGGTCAGCCAGGAGATCAGCGCGGCCATCGCCCTCAACCTGCACCTCTACCTGCGCTGCCTGCGCGAACAACGCCCGCCGCGACCCGATGAGCTGACCGAGCAGATCGCCGCCGCCATCCGCCGCGCCCAGCAGGGCGTGCCCCTGGACGTGGTGCTGAGCACCTATCACATCGCCGCCCAGGTCGGCTGGGAGGCGATGGCCGCGCTCGCCGAACCCGAGGAGATCCCGGAGCTGGCGGCCAGCGTGCCCGGCCTGTTCAGCTACCTCAGCGTCGCCGTGCCCGCCGTGGCAGCCTCCTACCTGCACGAACAACAGGCCCTGGACGCCGAACACCGCGAGTCCCGCCGCGCCCTGGTCACCGCGCTGCTCACCGGCGCCCCCGCCGAACCCCTGGCCGAACGCCTCGGCCTGGCCCTGGCACACACCCACCTGGTGCTGCACCTGCGCCTGGGCCCACCCCCGCACACCGACGGCACCGACCTGCAACTCGCGGCCCGTGCCCTGGTCCGCCGCCTGCAGGCCGAACTCCCCGCACACGCCCTGGCCGCCTTCAACCACACCGGCGGCACCCTGCTACTCCCCGCCGACGACCCGGACACCCCCAACCAGGTCGCCGCCGCCCTCACCCTGGCCGACCGCCTGCACCTGGCCGCGGGCACCACCCTGCTCACCGGCGTCGCCACCGCACCCAGCCGGGCCGAGATCCCGCACGCTGTGGACGAGGCCACCGACATCTCCGACCTGGCCACCCGCCTTGGCCGCCCACCCGGCGCCTACCAACTCGACGACGTGCTGCTCGAATACCAGCTCTGCCGACCGGGCCCCGGCCGGGAACGCCTGCACCGCATCCTGGACCAGCTCGCCGCGCACCAGGACCTGCTGTGGACCCTGCGCACCTTCCTGGGCACCGGCCACAACCGGAGCCAGAGCGCGGCCGAACTGCACATCCACCGCAACACGCTGAACTACCGGCTGCGCCGGATCGCCACCCTCACCGGCCACAGCCCGGCCGACCCGGCCGGCGCCCGCATCCTGGCCGCCGCCCTGACCGTCCGCGATTTCGCGCCCAGGTGACACAACCGAATCCCACTATGGGTCGCCTTCGCCGCGGGCGGCGGCAGTGGGACCGGTGGCGGGATCAGCGTCGACTTCAGCGCCCGCTACGTCGACCGCTCCCACGCCGACCAGATCGCGGTGACACTGTGCGACCGCGACCCGAACAACGACAACGAAGCCATGGCCCGGATCTCGGTTCGCCTGCGTGAGGCGAGCGGCGAGGAACGGATCGTGCTCGCGCAGAAGGTCATGAAGATCCAGCGGTACGCCCCGAAGTGCGGCGCGTTCCAGGATCTGGAGATCGGTTACGCCCAGGTCGTGGAGGCCGTCCGAGTGGTGTTCTACGGTGACGAGGACCCGTCGACGGTGTACGCGACCAACTGGTACCGCAACCCCTACGCCGGGTGCGGCGGCTGCTGAGTTCCCCGGTCCGGGAGTCCGGTCGCGCCAGCCTGGCTGGACTCCCGCACCACCAGCTCCGGCGTGAAGAACACCCGCTGATGCTCATGCTGCCCAGGGCTCGACGTCTCCGCGATCACCAGCTGCGCCGCCGTCCGCCCGATCAGGTGCCGCGGCTGCCGCACCGAGGTCAACGGCACCGCCGCGGCCGAGGCGAACTCGATGTCGTCATACCCCACGATCGCCATCTCACCCGGCACCCGCAGCCCCGCCCGCACCATCGCCTGCAACACCCCCAGCGCCAGCAGATCGTTGGCGCAGAACACCGCCCGCGGCCGATCCCGGTCAGCCAGGATCTGCTCCCCGGCCCGCAATCCGGCGGCCACCGTCAGCGCGGGCACCTCCAGCACCCGCAGCGCCGACTCCGGCTGCCCGGCCTTGCGCAACGCGTCGCAGGCGCCCAACCGCCGTTCCGCGGCCTGCCGCACATGCGCCGCCCCGGTGACCATCACGATCCGCTCGAACCCCTGTGCCAGCAGGTGATTGATGGCCAGCGCGCCGCCGGTCCGGTCGTCCACCGCCACCGAGCAGATGTCCCTTGCCGTGGCCGGATGATCCAGCAGCACCACCGACACCCCACGCTGCTGCAACCGCCGGATCTCCGCCAGCGAATCCCGGCTCGGAGTGATCAACACGCCGTGCACCCGTTGCTGGGCAAGGACTTCCAGGTGCCGGTGCTCGCGTTCGGGGTTGGAGTCGCTGTTGCACAGGATGACCGAGTGGCCTGCCTCGGTGGCCGCCTCCTCCACGCCGCGGGCGACGTCGGTGAAGAACGGGTTGCTGACGTCCAGGACCACCAGGCCGATCGTTCGCCCGGTGCCTGCCCGCAGCTGGCGGGCGGACTCGTTGCGCACGAAGCCGAGTTCGCTCATCGCGGCCAGCACCCGTTCCCTGGTGCGCGGGGCCACCCGCTCCGGCGAGTTCAGCACGTTCGACACGGTGCCGAGGGAGACCCCGGCCAGCTCGGCCACCTCACGCACGCTCACCGAATGGCCCATGGTCCGCCTTCGCTCCGTTCGGCTGGCCGGGTGCACCGGATCAAAACCCCTCCGGCTGTCCTTGACAGCGCACTGTAACCCTCCCAAACTGGCTGGCACCGCAGGATTGAAACGTTTCATCCCGATCGGGGGCAGGGCCTAGGAACAAGGGAGCTGCCGGGTGACATCGTCGTCTGTACGGCCGCCGATCCTCGTGTTGCGCGGGGTCGGGAAGAGCTTCGGCGCGGTCCGCGCGCTCAGTGGCGCGGGGCTCGAACTGCACCCCGGCCGCGCGCACGCGCTGCTCGGCGAGAACGGGGCAGGCAAGTCCACGTTGATCAAGGTCCTCGGCGGCGTGCACCGGCCGGACCGCGGTGAACTGCTCGTCGACGGCCAGCTGACCACCCTGTCCGACCCGGCCGCCGCCCGCGCCGCCGGGATCGCGGTGATCCACCAGGAACCCGCGCTGTTCCCGGACCTGTCCCTGGCGGAGAACGTGTTCATGGGCCGCCAGCCACTGCGACGCGGCCGCCGGATCGACCACACCGCCCTGCATCGGGCGACAAAAGACCTGTTCACCCGGCTCGGCGTGACCCTGGACCCGGCCGCGCCCGCGCGGGGCCTGTCCATCGCCGACCAGCAGGTGGTGGAGATCGCCAAGGCGCTCTCCTTCGCCGCCAGGGTGATCGTGATGGACGAGCCGACCGCCGCGCTGTCCCCGGCCGAGGTCGCCCGGCTGTTCGAGGTCACCCGCGCGCTGCTGCGCCAGGACGTGTCGGTGCTGTTCGTCTCGCACCGCCTGGACGAGGTGTTCGCGCTCTGCCAGGACGCCACCGTGCTGCGCGACGGCGGCCTGGTGTGGACCGGCGAACTGGCCGAGGTCACCCCCGCCGAGCTGGTCCGCCGGATGGTCGGCCGTGACCTCGCCGCCCTTTTCCCACAAGCTGACAACGTTGTCGGCGAGGTCCGGCTGCGGGTCGACCGGCTGACCCGCGAGGGCGTGTTCACCGACATCTCCTTCGAGCTGCGCGCCGGCGAGATCCTCGCCCTGGCCGGACTGGTCGGCGCCGGGCGCAGCGAGGTGGCCAGGGCGATCTTCGGCATCGACCGGCCGGACGCGGGCACGGTCCAGATCGAGGGCCGCCGGTTGCGCCAGGGCTCGCCGCGAGCCGCCATGACCGCCGGAATCGGTTTCGTACCAGAGGATCGGCGCGCCCAGGGCCTGGTCCTGGCCGCCTCGATCGAACGCAACATCGCATTGGCCTCCCTACCCGAACTGAGCCGCGGCGGCCTGCTGCGCCGAAGATCCGAGACCAGCCTGGCCACCGACTGGGCGCTGCGGCTGCGGCTGAAGTACGCGCGGCTCGGCGATCCCGTCGGCAGGCTCTCCGGCGGCAACCAGCAGAAGGTGGTGCTCGCGAAGTGGTTGTCCCGCAAGCCCAAGGTGCTCATCGTGGATGAACCCACCCGGGGCGTGGACATCGGCGCCAAGGCCGAGGTGCACCGGCTGCTCGGCGAACTCGCGGCCGAGGGCGTGGCCATCCTGATGATCTCCTCCGAACTGCCCGAGGTGCTCGGCCTGGCCGACCGGGTGCTGGTCATGCACGAGGGCAGGCTGGCCGCCGAACTCCGCGGCGAACGCGCCACCGAGGAGAACATCGCACTCGCCGCCACCGGTCAGGCGGTCCCGGCATGAGCGCACTGGCCCGCTTCCGCGAACTCGGCATCCTCGCCACCCTGCTCGTCGTGGTGCTCGGCACCGCCCTGGTGAACCCGCGTTTCCTTGCCGGGCAAAGCATCCAGGACCTGCTGCTGAACGCCTCGATCATCGCGCTGCTCGCGGTCGGGCAGACCGCGGTGGTGCTCACCCGCAACGTCGACCTGTCCGTCGGCTCGGTACTCGGCCTCTCCGCCTTCCTCACCGCGAGCACCGCCGCCGCCAACCCAGACCTGCCGGTCCCGCTGATCCTGTTGCTGGGACTGGGGATCGGCCTGGTCTGCGGCGCGATCAACGGGGCGGTGGTCGCACTCGGCCGGGTGCCCAGCCTGGTGGTCACCCTGGGCACGCTCTACGTCTTCCGCGGCCTGGACTACCTGATCGCACAAGGACAACAGGTCAACGCGGGCGACCTGCCCGAGGCCCTGCTCGGCTTCGGCGGCGGCACCCTGCTCGGCCTGCCCAACCTGGTCCTGCTCACCCTGCTCGTGGTCCTCGCCGCCGCCCACTACCTGCGCAACCACCGATCCGGCCGCGAGCTGTACGCCATCGGCTCACACCCGGAAGCCGCGATCCTGGCGGGCATCCCGGTGCGGCGCAGGGTGTTCGGCGTCTTCCTGGCCTCCGGCCTGATCGCCGGACTCGCCGGCGCGCTGTGGACCGCCCGCTACGGCACGGTCGACGCCGCCGCGGGCACCGGCCTGGAACTCCAGGTGGTGGCCGCGGTGGTGGTCGGCGGGGTGGCCATCTTCGGCGGCTCCGGCTCCGCGCACGGGGCCGCGCTCGGCGCGCTGCTGCTGGGCACCATCGCCAGTTCCCTCGCGGTGCTGGGCGTGCCCGCGTTCTGGCAGCAGGCGATCACCGGCGCACTGCTGCTGGCCGCGATCACCGTGGACCGGCTGCTCGCCCTGCGACTGGCCGCCGCGCTGCGCCGCGCCGCCCGCCGCCCGACGGAGGTGACCGGGTGAAAGCCCTGCTGCGCTGGGAAACCGCACTCGTCTTCGTGCTGCTGGTCATCGCACTCAGCGCGGGCAGCGGCTTCCGATCAAGCCAGAACCTGTTCTACCTCGGCCTGGACATCGGCGAGATCGCGCTGATCGCGTTGCCGCTCACCATCGTCGTGGTGGCGGGCGAGATCGACCTGTCGGTGGCCTCGGTGCTCGGCTTGTCCAGTGCGCTGATCGGCGTGCTGTGGCAGGCGAACTGGCCCCTGGAAGCCATCCTGCCGGTGGTGATCGTGGTCGGCGCGCTCTGCGGCGCGCTCAACGGATTCCTGGTCACCACACTGGGATTGCCCTCGCTGGCCGTCACCATCGGCACCCTCGCGCTCTACCGCGGCCTGGCCCTGGTCCTGCTCGGCGACACCGCGGTGGCCGATTTCCCGCCCAGCTACACCAGTTTCGGCACCCAGCCGGTGCCAGGCACCGGAATTCCGTGGCCCATGCTGCTGTTCGCACTGCTGGCCGTGGTCTTCGGGGTGCTGCTGCACGCGAGTTCCTACGGCCGCGCGGTCTTCGCCATCGGCGCCAACGCCGAGGCCGCCCGGTTCGCCGGCATCCGGGTGCGCCAGGTCAAGTTCCTCGCCTTCACCCTGGCCGGCGCGGTCGCCGCCCTGGCGGGCATCGTCTACACCCTGCGTTTCTCCAGTGCCCGCGCGGACAACGGCGCCGGCCTGGAACTCGCCGTGGTCGCCGCGGTGCTGCTCGGCGGCGTGTCCATCTTCGGCGGCCGCGGCACCCTGTTCGGCGTGATCGCCGGCGTGCTGGTGCTCGGCGCACTGCGCAACGTGCTCATCCTCAACGACGTCCCCACCGAAGTCCTCACCATCGTCACCGGCCTGCTGCTGCTCGTCAGCGTGCTCGCACCCATTCGCGGAAGGCAGGACCCATGAGACCACTCGGTTTGCTCGCGACCGTCCTCAGTGGAGCGTTGCTGATCAGCGCCTGCGGCGGCACCACCCGGGAGAACTCCACCGGGAACGGCGGCCCCACCGGCAGCGCCACCACCGCCAACCCGCAGGCCCCGCTGCGCACCGGCCTCAAGATCACCTATCTGCCCAAGCAGGTCAACAACCCCTACTTCACCGTGGTCCGCGGCGGCGCGGAGAACGCGGGCAAGGAACTCCAGGCCGAGGTCAAGACCACCGGCCCCTCCGACGCCAGCGCCGCCTCCCAGGTCACCTACATCAACACCGCCGCCCAGCAACGCCAGGACGCCCTGGTGCTGGCCGCCAACGACCCCAACGCGGTCGCACCCGCGCTGAAAACCGCCCGCGCCCAGGGCATGAAGGTGGTCACGCTGGACTCCGACGTGGCCGCGGACGCCCGCGATGTGTTCGTGAACCAGGTCAACTCCACCGACATCGCGGTCAAGCAGATCGAACTGCTCGCCGAAGCCATTGGCGGAGAAGGGGAGTTCGCCATCCTCTCGGCCACCGCCAACGCCACCAACCAGAACACCTGGATCGAAATCATGAAACAGGAACTGGTGAAACCCAGGTACACCAAGCTGAAGCTGGTCGAGACCGCCTACGGCAACGACGACGACCAGACCTCCTTCCAGAAGACCCAGGCTTTGTTGGCCGCCCATCCCAACCTCAAGGGCATCATCTCGCCGACCACGGTCGGCATCGCCGCCGCGGCCCGCTACCTCAGTTCCTCGGCCTACCAGGGCAAAGTCGCGCTGACCGGCCTTGGCACACCGAACCAGCTGCGGGCTTTCGTCAAGAACGGCACGGTGAAGTCCTTCGCACTGTGGGAACCGGCCAAGCTCGGCTACCTCGCCACCCAGGCCGCGGCGGCGCTCGCTTCGGGCAGGGTGACTGGTTCACAAGGGCAGAAGTTCGCTGCGGGCAGCCTCGGCGAGTACACGATCGGCCAATCGGGTGAGATCGTATTGGGGCCACCGACGGTCTTCACCACGGACAACGTCGACCGCTTCGACTTCTGAGAGGGGGGAGCCGACGATGAGCGAGAACACCTTGCGGCACAACGCCAAACGCGTGCTGCGCGCCCAGCGGATCGAAACCCCCTCCTGGGCATACGGCAACTCCGGCACCCGGTTCAAGGTCTTCGCCAAGGCCGGGGTGCCGCGCACGCCGGAGGAGAAGATCGACGACGCGGCCTGCGTGCACGAGTTCACCGGCGTGGCCCCCAGCCTCGCCCTGCACATCCCCTGGGACCAGGTAGACGATTACCCGGCGCTGGCCCGCTACGCCGAGAGTCGCGGCATCCGGCTCGGCGCGATCAACCCGAACGTCTTCCAGGACAACGAGTACCGGCTCGGCAGCATCTGCCACCCCGACTCCGCCATCCGCGCCAAAGCAGTGGACCATTTGCTGGAATGCGTGGAGATCGGCAGCCAGACCGGCTCCGGCGTGCTCTCGGTCTGGCTGGCCGACGGCACCAACTACCTCGGCCAGGACGACATCCGGGCCCGCCAGGACCGCCTCGCCGAAGGTCTCGCCAAGGTCTACGCGGCCATGCCCGAGGGCATGCGGCTGTTGCTGGAGTACAAGTTCTTCGAACCGCACTTCTACACCATGGACGTGCCGGACTGGGGCACCGCGTTCGCGCACTGCCTGCGGCTCGGCGAACGGGCCCAGGTGCTGGTGGACACCGGTCACCACGCGCCCGGCACCAACATCGAGTTCCTGGTGGCCGTGCTGCTGCGCGAACAGCGACTCGGCGGCTTCCACTTCAACAGCCGCAACTACGCCGACGACGACCTCATGGTCGGCGCGGCCGACCCGTTCCAGCTCTTCCGCATCCTGCACGAGATCCACGGCGCGGGCGGGCTGGCCCCGGAGGCCGGCATCGAGTTCATGCTCGACCAGTGCCACAACCTGGAACCCAGTGTGCCCGCGCTGATCCGGTCGATCCTCAACGTGCAGGAGGCCACCGCCAAGGCCCTGCTGGTGGACCGGGACGCGCTGCGGGACGCGCAACGCGACGGCGATGTGCTCGGCGCGCACGCGGTGGTGATGGACGCCTTCAGCACCGACGTCCGCCCGCTGCTGGCCGAGGTCCGCCAGGACCAGGGACTGGACCCGGACCCGCTGGGCGCGTTCTACCGCAGTGGATACCAGGAACACATCGAGGCCGAGCGGATCGGCGGCGGTCTGGGGTGGGGCGCGTGACCCACCCCGAGGTGACCGCCCTGCTGGCCCGCGGCCACGCACTCGGCGCGGACCCGCGTAACACCAACTACGCCGGCGGCAACGCCTCCGCCAAGGCCACCGCCGTCGACCCGGTCACCGGGACCGACGTGGAACTGTTGTGGGTCAAGGGATCCGGCGGCGACCTGGGTACGCTGTCCGAGTCCGGCCTGGCCGTGCTCCGGCTGGACCGCCTGCGTGCCCTCACCCAGGTCTACCCCGGGGTCGAGCGCGAGGACGAGATGGTCGCCGCCTTCGACTTCTGCCTGCACGGCAAGGGCGGCGCGGCCCCGTCCATCGACACCGCCATGCACGGCCTGGTCGACGCGCCGCACGTGGACCACCTGCACCCGGACGCCGGGATCGCGCTGGCCACCGCCGCCGGGGGAGCGGCCCTGGTCCGCGAATGCTTCGGCGGCCGGGTGGCCTGGGTGCCCTGGCGACGCCCCGGTTTCCAGCTCGGCCTGGACATCGCCGCCATCCACCGGGAGAACCCCGACGCCATCGGCGTCATCCTCGGCGGCCACGGCATCACCGCCTGGGGCAAGGATTCCGCGGAATGCCAGGCGCACTCGCTGGAGATCATCCGCCGCGCCCAGCAGTTCATCGAGGACCGCGGCCGCCCCGAACCATTCGGTGCCGTACGTCCTGAATGGACACCACTACCCGAGGCGGAACGTCATGCCAGGGCGGCGGAACTCGCCCCGCTGCTGCGCGGCCTGGCCTCCACCTCCAGTCGCACCGACACCGGTCGCTTCCAGGTCGGCCACTTCACCGACACCCCCGAGGTGCTCGACTTCCTCAGCCGGGACCGCCTGCCCGCACTGGCCGCGCTGGGCACCTCCTGCCCGGATCACTTCCTGCGCACCAAGATCCGGCCGCTGGTGCTCACCGACCCGGCCGCCGCCACCGCCGAGTTCGCCGCCTACCGCGAGGACTACCGCGCCTACTACACCCGGCACGCCACCCCGGACTCCCCGCCCATGCGCGGCGCGGACCCGGCCATCGTGCTGGTGCCCGGCGTCGGCATGTTCTCCTACGGCCCGGACAAGCAGACCGCCCGGGTCGCCGCCGAGTTCTACGTCAACGCCATCAACGTGATGCGCGGCGCCGAGGCCCTCTCCGGCTACCAGCCCATCCCGGAGGCGGAGAAGTTCCGCATCGAGTACTGGGACCTGGAAGAGGCCAAACTCCGCCGCCGCCCGGCCCCGAAACCGCTGGCCGGCCGGGTCGCGCTGGTCACCGGCGCCGCCTCCGGCATCGGCAAGGCCACCGCCGCCCGCCTGGCCGCCGAGGGCGCCTGCGTTGTCGTGTCCGATGTGGACGGTGAAAGGGCGGCGGCGACGGCAGCGGAGATCGGTGGTCCCGACATCGCCGCCGCGGTCGTCGCCGACGTCACCGACTCGGCCTCCGTCGGGGCTGCTTTCGCCAAGGCCTGCCTGGCTTTCGGCGGCGTCGACCTGGTGGTCAGCAACGCGGGCCTGTCCATCTCCAAACCACTGACCGAGACCACCGACGCCGACTGGGACATCCAGCACCGGGTGATGGCCAGGGGCTCGTTCCTGGTCGCCAGGGCCGCGGCCCGGACCATGACCCGGCAGGGCCTCGGCGGCGACATCGTCTACATCGCCAGCAAGAACGGCGTATTCGCCGGTCCGAACAACATCGCCTACGGTGCGGCAAAAGCCGACCAGGCACATCAGGTCCGCCTGCTCGCGGCGGAGCTGGGGGAGCACGGCATCAGAGTGAACGGGATCAACCCGGATGGGGTGGTCCGCGGTTCCGGGATCTTCGCCGGCGGCTGGGGCGCGCAACGCGCCGCCGTGTACGGCGTACCCGAGACCGAACTGGGGAGCTACTACGCGCAACGCACCCTGCTCAAGGCAGAGGTGTTGCCGGAACACGTCGCGGCCGCGGTCTATGTGCTGACCGCGGGCGAACTCAGCCGTACCACCGGTGTGCACATACCGGTGGACAGCGGAGTGACGGCGGCCTTCCTGAGATGAGCTACCAGAGGATCAACGAAATGCCAGGAGGGACCACCATGGTGGTAGCCGACAACATCCGTGACCACGCCGTGCTCAGCGACGAGGAGGTCACCCTGCTCCGGCTGCTCTCGACCGGCCTGCCGATCGACGCGGTCGCCCGCAGGCTGGAACTGTCCGAGCGCACCGTGCGCAGGCGCACCCGCGCCATGTGCAACCAGCTCGGCTTCTCCAGCTCCATCCAGGTGATCGTATGGGCGGTACGCCGGGGCCTTGTGTGAGGGTCGCGGCGGTGGACCTCGGCGCCTCCAGCGGCCGGGTGATGTCGGTTGAGGTCGGCTCGGGCGGCCTGACCCTCACCGAGGTCCACCGTTTCGCCAACACCCCCATCACCCTGGCGGACACCCTGCACTGGGACCCGATCCGGCTGTACCAGGGCATCCTGCACGGCCTGCGCCAACTCACCGCCGACGGAAACCCCGTGCACGGCATCGGGATCGACTCCTGGGCCGTCGACTACGCCCTGCTCGCCCCGGACGGCGGCCTGCTCGGCCTCCCCGTGCACTACCGCGACAACCGCACCGAAGGCCAGCTCGAGCGTGTGCTCGCCAAGATCCCATCGGACCAGCTCTACGCCCGCACCGGCCTGCAACTCCTCCGCATCAACACCCTCTTCCAGTTGATGTCCGAAGTGGACGGTCCACGCCTGCCAGCCGCGGACTGCCTCCTCCTCATCCCGGACCTGCTCACCTACTGGCTGACCGGCGACCGCGCGGCCGAACGCACCAACGCCTCCACCACCCAGCTCCTGGACGTCCACAGTGGACAGTGGCTCACCGATGTCATGGCCGAACTGGGCCTGCCGCGACACATCTTCCCTGAACTACGCGACCCAGGAACCCCAGCGGGTGTGCTGAAACCCGACCTCGGCTTCCCGCACCCCATCCCGGTGACCAGGGTCGCCAGCCACGACACCGCCTCCGCCATAGCCGCGATCCCCACCCAAACCCCCCACTTCGCCTACATCTCCTGCGGCACCTGGGCCCTGGCGGGCGTGGAACTGGACCGCCCCGTCCTCACCACCGCCAGCCGCGAAGCCAACTTCACCAACGAACGCGGCCTCGACGGCACCATCCGCTACCTGCGCAACAACATGGGCCTCTGGCTACTCCAGGAATCCCTCCGCACCTGGAACGCCCAACCCGACCTGACCCCCCTGCTCCAGGCGGCCGCCGACCTACCCGCCCGGTCCCTGATCAACCCGGACGACCCGATCTTCCTGCCCCCAGGCGATATGCCCACCCGTATCCGCCACTGGTGCGCCACCCACGACCAGCCGGTCCCACAAACCCGCCCCGAGCTGGTCCGCTGCATCCTGGACAGCCTGGCCAACGCCTTCCAGCACACCATCACCAAGGCGGCCCAGCTGTCCGGCACCCGGGTGGAGGTCGTCCACCTGGTCGGCGGCGGCGCAGCCAACCCCCTGCTCTGCCAACTCACCGCCAACGCCTGCCGGCTCCCGGTCATCGCGGGCCCGGTGGAAGCAGCCGCCCTTGGCAACGCCCTGGTCCAACTCCGCACCGACCAAACCCTGCCCGAACTCCGCGAACTGATCCGCACCAGCGCAACCCTGACCCACTACCCGCCCCGCTAGCCACCGCGACGAGCCCCCTCCCCACCTACCGCGGGAAGTTCGTCAGCACCATCTCCACCACCCGGCGCAACTCCTCGCGCCCAACCCCATCCGCCGCGTGCACCGACATCCCCTGGCTGACCACCATCACCAGCCGCGCCAGCTCCGCCGCACTCGCCGACGCGGGAAGATCCCCCTCGGCCTGGGCCCGCTCGAACCGCTCCCGCAGCTGAACCTCCACCGCCCGCCGATGCGCCGAGATCTCCGCCCGCACCACCTCCGCACCACTCCCGGTGGCCAGCGCGCCCTGCACCACCAGACAGCCGCGCGGGCACCCGTCCGCGGTCACCGCGTCCACCGTGCCGTAGAGCAGGTGCTCGGCCGTGGCCCGCGCGGTCGGCTCGGCCAGCGCCTCGGTCACATGCCGTGCCGGACCGGTCGTGTAGCGCTCCAACGCCTTGCGGAACAACGATTCCTTGTTGCCGTAGGCCGCGTACAGGCTCGGCCGGTTGATGCCCATGGCCGCGGTGAGGTCGGACATGGCCGCGCCCTCGTAGCCATGCCGCCAGAAGACCTCCAGCGCCCGGTCCAGGGCCTGGTCGACGTCGAATTCCCGAGGCCGCCCGATCGCCATCCCGGCCCTCCTTCCGTACCAGCCGATACTGTACTCCGCGCAGGTCAGGCCAAGGCCAGCTCGGCGACCACCATCCGGTGATCCGTCCCACCCAGGCTGTGCTCGGCCACCGAGACCCCGGTCAGCCCCGCCCCGTGCAACACATGATCCAGCTCCACCACCGGCGGCACCCAGCCATCAGCGGGCCAGGTCGGCGCCCACCCGCGCCCCAGCTCCGCGTGCGTGTCCACCATGCCTGCCGACAACAGCCCACGGAACGAGGCGTGATCCAGCGTCGCGTTGAAATCGCCCAGCATCACCACATCCCGCCCCGCCACCGACCGCAACGACGCCAGATCCCGCGCCCACTGCGCCGGATCCCCCACCGGCCAGAACGTGTGCACCCCCACGAACTGGATCGACCGCCCACCCACCTCGACCCTGGCCACCGTCTGCGGCCACTCGGTCGGCGCGGCCAGCAACCCACCGCCACTCAACGGCAACCGAGAGTAGAGCGAGGTGTCCGCCTCCGGCCGCAACTCCTGATGCGGCAACACCGAATCCATCCCCGCCGCCGCCAATGCCCGCACCCCAGCCGCCGGAAGTTCCTGCACCGCCAGCACATCCAGCCGCTGCGCCCGCACCAACTCCACCAGGGCCCGCGCGTCCACCTGCCCCACCAGGCTGTTCACCGTCCCCACCCGCAACCGCACCGGCCCCGCCTCGCCCCCCGTGGCGACAAACCGAGGAACGATCACCACAACCTGCACCAAAGCCAGAACCGCGGCCAGCCAAGCCGCCCGCAACCGCAGAACCCCCAGCACCACCGCGACCACCACGGTCCCCACCGCCACCAACGGCAACCCCGCCATCGGCAACGCCAGCACATTCCCGTCATCCAGCCCCATGACCCGGACCACGACGAGCAACGTCACCGGCGCCAGCCCCACCCAGCCAAGCCAGGAAAGCACCCGCCGCCGCGGCCGAACATCAACAACGGTCATGCCCGCCAGTCTGCCCGAGCACCCCAACCAGCCAGTCAACGGCCGCCCGCAGCTCGGGCCCAGGCTCCCGGCCCCGAACGAGGTCGAGCAGCTCGTGGTAGCGCAGCACCATGGGATGACACCCAGCTTGGATCCGCCGCAGCAACCATTCTCGGAACTCCGGCCCGTCCACACCTCCGCATGCCGCCGCGAAAATCCCCGCAACCCGGTCCCCAGCCGCATGGCCGCCAGCCGCCAGATCCCTGCCCGCCGCATCCCTACCTGAAGCTTCCCCGCCTGCCGCTTCCCTGTCCGCAGCCCCTCCGGCCGATCCGCCGCATGCACCTCGAACGCCCGCCGCACCAGCACCCGGAACTCGCCATCGGCCACCAACTCGGCCAGCTCCAGCCACCACCCGAGCTGCGCCGCGGTCGGCTCCGCCGGCAACTCCGGCAACTCCGCCCGCACCTTCGCCGCGAACCCCGGATCCACCGCCAACCCGCGCAACGCCTCCGCCATCAGATCCCGCATCAGCCCCGCCGCTGCTCCGCCGACAACCGCGCCACGCCCAGCGCCGCCCGCGCCCCCACCGCGTCCAGCCCCCGGTCGGCCACCCGCCGCAGCACCGCCTCCCGCAGCCGCAGGTCCGCGATCGCCTCGGCCAGTCCGTCCGCCGCGGCCCCCGCGATCTCCGGCAGCGCCGCCCCACCCAGGACCCTGGCCACCGTCGGCAGGTCCAGGCACAGTGCGCGCAGGGCCTGGACCTGCTGAAACCGGGTCACGGCCGACTCGTCGTAACGGCGGTAGCCCGCGGCGGTGCGAATGGTGGGCGAGACGAGGCCGGAGTCGGAGTAGAAGCGGATGGTGGGCACCGGCAGGCCGGTTCGCCGGGACACCTCGCCGATCGAGTGCACACCATTGAGCATCGTCAGCCGGTCAACCGATTCACCAGCGCGGCCACCACCGCCGGCCGCTCCCGGTGGACGTCGTGGCCGGACTCGATCCGGATCAGCTCCAGCAACGGGGTCGCCGCCGCCGCGGCGGCCAGTTCGGCGTCCAGGAAACCGCGCAGGGCTCGGTGCGCGGAATCGGGATCCGGGGCGGCGTAGTGCTCGGGACGGGCCGGGTTGGTGTGTCCGTCCAGGTTCACCGCCAACGGGCAGTCCGGGTGCCCGGCGGCCCACAGCGCGGCCACGATCCCGCCCAGCGAATGTCCGATCACCGCGGGCGCGGCCGACCTCAGTCCGTCCACCACCGCCGACAGGTCCGCCAGCGCACCCGGCCAGGGCCAGGGCGCGGCCGCTGACCGGCCGTGCCCGCGCAGGTCCACCGTCACAGCCGTGGTCGGTTGTCCACAGGCCCTGGATGATCTTCTCGACAGCCATGTCGCCACGGTGAGCCCTCAAGTAACCGGAGACTCAAGCCGGTTCGCGCGGTCCGGGCCAAAATCGGACAGTTCCCCGGACAGGCCCTTTTCGTGGGTCGGCGGTCCGTGGCATGGTCGCTCTGACTCCGACAACGTTG
Organism: Crossiella cryophila; assembly: GCF_014204915.1. Lineage (NCBI taxonomy): Bacteria > Bacillati > Actinomycetota > Actinomycetes > Pseudonocardiales > Pseudonocardiaceae > Crossiella > Crossiella cryophila. The sequence goes on along the minus strand of NZ_JACHMH010000001.1, from coordinate 8,905,225 downwards.
TCAGCGAGGGGGCGGAACCTTGTCACCAACTCCCGGCAGAACCGTCACGCACGCCAGGAAACTCGCACCCGCCAGGACACGCTCGCTCGCCCGGACGCCCGCGCTCACGCGGGCCCGGGTGCTCGCGCCCGCACTGGCCGTGGCGCTGCTGGCCGGCGGGCTGGCCGCGCCCGCGACCGCCTCCGCGCAGCCGGTGGCCGACCCGACCACGCTGGTCAACCCGTTCGTCGGCACCCAGAACTTCGGCAACACCTTCCCGGGGGCGAGCGCGCCCTTCGGCATGGTCCAGGTCAGCCCGGACACCGGTGGTCAGGGCGGCTACGACTACAAGCAGGACCAGATCCACGGGTTCAGCCAGACCCACCTCTCCGGGGTCGGCTGCGGGGTGGCCGGGGAACTGCCGATCATGCCCACCACCGGGCCGGTCGACTCGGTCGAGCACACCGGCTACCGCTCCAAGTACTCCCACGACGACGAGGAGGCCAGCCCCGGCTACTACCGGGTCGGGCTGTCCCGCTACGGGATCAACGCCGAGCTGACCGCGACCGAGCGCACCGGCTGGCAGCGCTACACCTTCCCGGCGACCGCCGCGGCGAACGTGCTGTTCAACACCGGCAAGGCCAACCAGGGCGTGCACGATTCGGAGATCCACGTCGTCGGCGACCGGACCATCGAGGGCCGGGTCCGCGCGGGTGGGTTCTGCGCGGGCAAGGACGACCACACCGTCTTCTTCAGCGCCAGTTTCGACCGTCCGTTCAGCGCGTTCGGCACCTGGCGCGGCACCACCAAGCGCCCGGACACCCGCGATGCCGCCGGCGCGGGCGGCAACGGCGCCTGGGTGACCTTCGACGCGGCCACCGACCGGGACGTCGTGGTCAAGGTCGGCCTGTCCTACACCGGCCTGGACGGCGCCCGCCGCAACCTCACCGCCGAGACCGGCGCCGCGCACGACTTCGACGCCGTGCGCGCCAAGCTGCACCAGGCCTGGCAGCAGCGGCTGCGCTCGGTGAGCGTGGGCGGTGGCAGCACCGAACGGCAGACCGCCTTCTACACCGCGCTCTACCACTCCCTGCTGCACCCCAACCTGGCAGGCGACGTCGACGGCAAGTACCTCGGCTTCGACGACAAGGTGCGCACCGCCACCGACTTCACCCCGTACCAGAACCTGTCCCTGTGGGACACCTACCGCCCGCAGAACCAGCTGCTGGAAATGCTGGAACCCCAGGTGGCCAGGGATGTCGCGCTGTCAGTGCTGGCCGCGGGCCGGGACGGCGGCTGGCTGCCGCGCTGGGCACTGGCCAACAGCGAGACCAACATCATGACCGGTGACCCGGTCACCCCGTTCCTGGTCGAGGCGTGGTCCAAGGGCCTGCTCACCGGGCACGAACGCGAGGCGTACACCTTGCTGCGCAAGAACGCCACCGCCACCCCACCGGCCGGCTCCGTCTACAACGGACGGTCTGGTGTGGACTACTACAACAAGCGTGGCTACATCCCCTCCGGTCTCAAACTCGGCGTCGACTGCGCGCACAAGGGCGGCGACAACGACTGCGTGCACCCGGCCTCGGCGACCATGGAGTACGCGGCCGCGGACGCCTCGCTGGCCCTGCTCGCCGACGCCCTCGGCGAACGCGCCGACGCGCGGATGTTCGGCGAACGCGGCCAGTGGTACCGCAACCTGTGGGACAAGGGCATCAGCCAGTTCCGCCCGCGCACCACCGACGGCACCTGGGTCACGCCGTACGACCCGGTCGGCGCCGGGCACCAGTTCCACGAGGGCGGCGCGTACCAGTACCAGTGGCTGGTGCCGCAGGACCCGGCCGGACTGGTCGAGCTGATGGGCGGCCGCAAGGCCACCGAACAGCGACTGGACCGGTTCTTCGCCTACGACAAGCTGTTGCGCGACCCGGCGGGCACCGCACGCAAGGACTGGATCACCGATCCCTACGACTACTACGGCAAACCCACCTACAACCCGAACAACGAGCCCGACCTGCACGCGCCCTACATGTACCTGTGGGCAGGCGCCCCGGCCAAGACCGCGACCGTGGTCCGCGCCGCGATGACCCTGTTCACCACCGGCCCGGACGGCATGACCGGCAACGACGACCTGGGCACCATGTCAGCCTGGTATGTCTTCTCCTCTCTCGGGCTGTACCCGACCATGAGCGGCGCCAACTTCCTCGCCCTGTCCAGTCCGCAGTTCCCGTCCGCCACCGTGCGCATCGGCGACTGGGGCGGCCGCCAGGGCGGCACGCTGACCGTCACCGCGCCCGGCGCGAGCGATGCGAACCGTTACGTGCAACGGGTGTCGCTGGACAACCGGCCGGTCACCCGGACCTGGCTGTCCTGGGCCGACCTCGCCCGCGGCGGCACCCTGGCGCACACCCTGGGCAGCACCCCGTCGAACTGGGGCACCGGCCGCCAGGACGAGCCGCCGTCGATCAACCGCTCGATCGGCGACCTGCGCCACCACCTCGACGCGTCCTTGCGCCAGCCCACCGCGGTGCTGCCCACCTCGGCGAGCCCGCAACAGGCCACCCTGCCGCTGGACGTGCTCGGCCAGTCCCCGGGCGTCCTGGCCGCCCAGATCCGGACCACCGCCCCGGCGGGCTGGCGGCTCGACGCCCCACAGGCGCCGATCCTGCTGCGCTCCCAGCGGCTGCCGACCCAGCAGACCGTGCCACTGGCCCTCACCGTCCCGGCCGGCACACCGGCAGGCAAGTACCCGGTGCTGGTGCGGGCGGAGGCCCTGGACGGCAACAAGGTCGTCCGCGAACTCACCGTCGAGCTACGCACCGCCGCCACCTGTGCGAGCACCAGCGGCACCCAGTGCGCGGTGAACCTGGCCACCGTGGCCGACCACGACGGCACCGCCACCGTGACCGCCTCCGCCGAAGGAAACTTCGACGGCGGCGGCTGGAGCTACGACGCCGCCCTGCTGCCCGCGCCCGGCCCGGTCACCTGGGCGGCCACCACCTACGCCGCCCCGGATCCCAGCGGGACCAAGCCCAACTTCGTCGAATCCCGCGGCCAGTCCCTGCTGCTGCCCGAAGGCAGGCACAGCAGCCTGAAACTGGTCTCCGCCAGCCACAACGGCCCGGTCACCGCGCCACTGTCCATCCGCTACGCCGACGGCACCACCGTCGACGCCGCGCTGGCCGTCGGCGACTGGGCGGGTTCGACCCCGGCCGGCACCACCGTGCTGCTGGAGATGCCGCACCGGATCAAGGCGGGCACCGGGATCGACGGTCCACCGGTCCGGCTGTTCGGCCAGACCGTGCCGCTGGATCCCGCCAAGGCGATCCGCTCCATCACCCTGCCCAACGATCCGCGTATCGAGTTGTACGCGCTCACCCTGTCCTAGTCATAACCTCATTCGGCGCCTCCGTGCAGGACGTCGAGGACCTGCTGGCCGTACGCCTCCAGCTTCGCCTCGCCGATACCGCTGATGCCGCCGAGCGCCGCCAGGGTGGCCGGGCGCTCGGTGGCGATAGTGCGCAGCGTGGCGTCGTGGAAGATCACGTAGGCAGGCTTGGCGATCTCCTTGGCCACCGCGCCCCGCCAGGCACGCAGCTGCTCGAACAACGCCGTCGCCTCCGGTGACAGATCCGCCGCCACCGCGGCCTTCTTCGCCTTGGCCTGGCTGGACTTGCTGACCGGCCGCTCCGGCTCCCGCCGCAGCAGCACCTCGCGCTGACGGCTGAGCACCTGCCCGCTGGCCTCGGTGAGCACCAGCGTGCCGTAATCGCCCTCCACCGCCAGCAGACCCTGCGCCAGCAGCTGCCGGACCACCGCCCGCCACTCCTGCTCCCGCAGATCGGCCCCGATGCCGAAGACGGTCAGCGCGTCGTGGTCGTGCTCGATGATCTTGGCGGTCTTCTTGCCCAGCAGGATGTCCACCACCTGCCCGGCGCCGAACTTCTGGTTCCGCTCGCGCTTGAGCCGGTACACCGCGGACAGCAGCTTCTGCGCCGCCACCGTGCCGTCCCAGGACTCCGCCGGGTTCAGGCAGGTGTCGCAGTTGCCGCACGGCTGGCCCTGCTGCCCGAAGTACTTCAGCAGCTGCACCCGGCGGCACTCCACCGTCTCGCACAGCGCGAGCATCGCGTTGAGGTGCTGCCCCAGCTTGCGCCGGTGCGCGTCGTCACCCTCGGAGGTGTCGATCATCTTGCGCTGCTGCACCACGTCCTGCAGCCCGTAGGCCAGCCAGGCCGTGGACGGCAGCCCGTCCCGCCCGGCGCGGCCGGTCTCCTGGTAGTAGCCCTCCACCGACTTCGGCAGGTCCAGGTGGGCCACGAAACGCACGTCGGGCTTGTCGATGCCCATGCCGAAGGCGATGGTGGCCACCACGATCAGCCCGTCCTCGCGCAGGAACCGGGCCTGGTTGCGCGCCCTGGTGCCCGCGTCCAGCCCCGCGTGGTAGGGCACCGCCTCGAAACCGTTGGCGGAGAGGAACTCCGCGGTCTTGTCCACCGACGCCCTGGACAGGCAGTAGACGATGCCCGCGTCGCCCTTGTGCTCGGTGCCCAGTAAGTCCAGCAGTTGCCGCTTGGGATCGTTCTTGCCGACGATGCGGTACTGGATGTTGGGCCGGTCGAAGCTGGCCACGAAATGCCTGGCCTCGGTCAGGTTCAACCGGGTGGCGATCTCGGTGTGGGTGGCCTCGGTGGCGGTGGCGGTCAGCGCGATCCGCGGCACGTCCGGCCAGCGCTCGTGCAGGTCGGACAGGCCCAGGTAGTCGGGCCGGAAGTCGTGCCCCCACTGGGACACGCAGTGCGCCTCGTCGATGGCGAACAAGGACACCCGGCCGCGGTCGAGCAGCCGCATGGTCGACTCCAGCCGCAGCCGCTCCGGCGCCAGGTAGAGCAGGTCCAGCTCCCCGGCCAGGAACAGCGACTCCACCAGTTGCCGCTCATACGGCAGCTGGGTGGAGTTGAGGAACCCGGCCCGCACCCCGGCCGCGGTCAGCGCGTCCACCTGGTCCTGCATCAGTGCGATCAGCGGCGACACCACCACGCCGACGCCGGGCCGCACCAGGGCGGGAATCTGGTAGCACAACGACTTTCCGCCGCCGGTGGGCATGAGCACGAGCGCGTCGCCACCCGCGACGACATGCTCGATGATCGCCTGCTGCTCGCCGCGGAACGAGTCGTAACCGAAGACGCGGCGCAGTACCTGCGTCGCGTCCGCCACGTCCGTTCCGGCCTCCGTCGAAGTCACGGGGCCGAGATTACCGACACCCGCCGACACGCTGTGCCGCAGCGCGTTCCGAACGGGTGGACCGGGCCGGTGACCGACGGTGAGCTTTCCGTCGGCCACCCCGGTTGACCTGCCCCTCGACCAAGATCCGCGGCGAAAAAAGAGGCTGCACGGGTTTCCCCGACGGTGGACTCAGGCCGGGCCGACGAAGACCGCCTTGTCCCGGCCGAAGCCCGGCTGGAAGGCGAGCTGCATCTCGCCAGGCTTGGCGCCGACGGCGTAGGCGACCTCGTAGCTGAAGCTCTTGCCCGGCAGCACCGTGCCGGTGTCCGTGCCGGTGCCGCATGGACCGTTGAAATCGCTGATCGGCTTGGCCTCCCGCCCGTCGAACTGGGCGTCGCTGAGCCCGAGCAGCAGACTGGTCTCGACCGCCTCCTTGGTGCCGTTGACCACGGTGACGGTGAACTTGGCCGCACGGTCCACTGTGGACGGTGAGGAGAACTTGCCTGGCTTGCAGGCGATCGGCTTGGCCACCTCGACGGCCAGCCCGTCCTTCCAGGTGTAGCGTTTACCCCAGGTCGGTGCTTCCGCGGGTGGCGGGTTGTCGACCGGTTTCGCCTTGCCCGGGTCCCCGTCACTGACCTGGCCCTGGTTGGTGCTGCCCTGAAGTGCCTCATCCAGTGCCTTGACCGCGGCCACCTGCACCACCACCGTGATGACGATGGCCAGCACGCACAGCGCGGCGCCGATGGCGGCCAGCACCTTGCGGGTGCCGAACAGCGCGATCACCCCGAGCACCAGGCCGACTCCGGCGGCGATCGCGGTGACGTTGTTGAGGATGATGATCGGCGAGCCGAGCAGTCCGACCAGACCGAGGATCAGCGCGGTCAGGGCGAGGCCGCTGAACTTCGGTGGCGGCGGCTGCGGCGGTGCTTCGGGCATGATGGGCAACTGGTGGGTCATGGTCGCTCCCTGGGCGAAGGCTGGTGCCCGGAGGTCGCGGGGTGACGCGATGTCGTTAGCGCACACCGGTTTCGTTCACCATTACGGGCGACGGGCTGCAACGAACCGGGGAAGCGGCGGTCACGACTGGGCCACCACGTAACGTTCCGGCAGGGACCGCGAGAACAGGGTGTGACATGGGCGGCGAGGCGGGCACGGGCCAGGACCGGCGGCTCATCCGGGACGGGGCGTCCGACTGCCCGGTCACCCAGGTGGCCGCGGGGCACTGGTCCGTCCGTGGCCTGGCCGCGGGCCGCACGGTGTTGCGCAGCACCGAGACCCGGCAGGCCGGGCTGGCCATCGAGCGGATGGACAAGCTGCCCAGCTCGCTGCGGCGGCCGGTGCTCTACCGGGATGGGCCCGAGCACCGCGAACACCGCAGGCAGACCGCCAGGTTCTTCACCCCGCGCCGGGTCGAGGAGCACTACCGGCCGCTCATGCGCCGGGTGATCGAGCAGCAGATCGCCCTGCTGCACCAGGAGAAAAGCGTCGACCTGGGGCGACTCAGCTTCCAGGTGGCGCTGACCGTGGTGGCCGAGGTGGTCGGTCTGACCGACAGCAAGCCCGGCATGGCGGCTCGGCTGGAGGCGTTCTTCCCGGTCCGCCCACCCGGGTTCCTGGCGCTCAACCTGGCCTGGCTGCGGTTCCACTTCGGCGACGTCCGGCCCGCGGTGCGCGCCCGCCGCCGCGCGCGCCGGGACGACCTGATCTCGCACCTGATCGACGAGGGCTGCCGGGACAGCGAGATCCTCGGCGAATGCCTGACCTTCGCCGCCGCCGGCATGGTCACCACCAGGGAGTTCATCAACCTGGCCGCCTGGCACCTGTTCGCCGACCCGGAGCTGTGCGAGCGCTACCGCACCGCGGGCGAAGCGGATCGGCTCGCCATCCTGCAGGAGCTGCTCCGGCTGGAACCCGTGGTCAACACCCTGAAGAGGCGGACAATCGCCCCGATCGAGCTAGCCGGCGAGGCCGGTCCGGTGACCATCCCGGCCGGGGATCTGGTGGAGATCGAGATCAGCGCGACCAACGTGGACCCGGCCGCGGTCGGCGACAGCCCGGCCGACATCTGCCCAGGTCGCGAGTTGCCCGGCGGGCCGGGACCGGTGGCGCTCGCCTTCGGTGACGGGGCGCACCGCTGTCCCGGCGCGCACATCGCGATGCTGGAGAGCGACCTCTTCCTGCACGCCCTGTTCACCCAGCCGGGGATCACCCTGGAGAGTGCGCCGACGGTGGCGTTCCGACCGGAGATCGCCGCGTACGAGCTGCGTGGCCTGCGCGTCTCAGTGCGGGGAACCTGAAGTCGGCTCGGCCCGCGCCCGCCGAAGGACTACGGTCGGAACCGGGCCTAGGTGGGAGCGTGACGTGGCAGGGTCGGGACGGATGGGACTGAACGTCGACGCCTTGCGCGCGGTCGAAGGGGTCCCGGACGCCCGCCAACCGCAGCGGGAGGTCAGTGGCCAGCCGGGTCCGCCGGTGTTCGAGGGCCTCGGACCGCACGCGGGCGCGGTGGCGGTGGCGGTCGCCGTGCTCGGTCCGGACGCGCCGCTGCGGGACACCGCGGAACTCGCCCAGCTCAGCCTGCCGGACACCCTCGCCGCGGTGGACGTGCTGACCGCGGCAGGCGTGCTGGTCAACCAGGTGCCGCTGTCCTTCCGGGCGGCCGAGACCGCGCAGACCGTCCTGAGTGGACTGCCGGTGGGCGCGCGGATCACCGTGCGGCTGCGCGCGGCCGAACTGCTGCGCGCGTTGCCCGGCGCGGTCGAGCGGACCGCGGACCAGCTGGTGCTGATCGGTCCGGTCGGTCTGGACTGGGCGGCCGACGCGCTGTGTGCCGCCTCGGCACAGGCACTGGATCGCGGGGACTGGCGGGCGGCGGCGGAGTACCTGCGGCAGGCGCTGGCCGAACCGCTGCCGGTGGCCGAGCGGGTGGACTACACCCAGCGGCTGGCCGCGATGCTCACCGACACCGACCCGCTGGCCGCGGTGACCTGCCTGCTGCAGGAGCTGCGGCGGCCGGACACCCCGGCCGAGGTCACCGCCACCACCGGGTTGCTGCGGCGGCTGGCGACCCGGTTGCCCAGCACCCAGGACGTGCTGCGCCTGTTCGACGAGGCCGCCGACCGGGTGCACCAGCACGATCCGGCCGCCGCGGTGCGGTTGCAGCTCACCAGGGCCGGGTTCGCGCTGTTCCGGCCGGGCGGCACGACCCGGCTGAGCAGGCTCGAACGCTGGCTGTCCGAGGCCGACCTGGCCGATCCGGTGGCCCGCCGGGGCCTGGCCGCGGTCCGCTCCTGCCTGGCCGCGTTGCGTGAGCCACGGGCGGGTGACGCGATCGAGTTGGCCACCGCGGTGCTGGCCGAGGCCAACGTCAAACGGGAATGGGACGCCTGCTGGCTGTCGCTGTCCGCGCTGCTGCTCGCCGGGGACGACGAGGCCACCGAACGCGCCTGCCGCGGCCTGGACGCCGACCTGCCCGCCGACGGCGCCGAGATCCAGCGCTTCGGCTGCGAACTGACCAAGGGTTACTACCTGCGGCGACAGGGAAAACTACGCGCCACAGTGTCCACTTTGGACAGTCTGCTGACCGCGTGCGCGGACTACGGCCTGGCCCGCAACCACCCGATCGTGGCCACCGCGGCCGCCAACCTGGCCGAGACTTTGGTGCACACTGGAGCACTAAGGCGGGCGGAACAGGTGCTCGCGGAGTACCGCCTCGACGGCGACATCCGCGACACCGGCTCTTCGATGTGCTTGTTGCGTGGCCGGGGCGCGGTCGCCGCCGCCAACGGCGACCTGGACACCGCGCTGTCCGCGCAACTCGACTGCGGCCGGCACGTCACCGGCTGGGCCGAGCTGAACGCCGAGTTCCTGCCCTGGCGCTTCGAGGCGGTGCTCACCCTGCTCCGCGCCGACCGCCACGACGACGCGGTAGCCCTGGCCGAGGCAGACCAGACCGCCGCGACCGCCTGGGGCACCCCACGCGCCCTGGGCTTCGCCGCCTACGCCCGCGCGCTGACCCAGCGCGGCGCCCAGCGGATCGAGCTGCTCACCGAAGCGGCGCAACACCTGTTCACCGCGGGTGCCGCGCTCTCGGAGGCACACGCCCGCTACGACCTGGCCCTGGCCCTGCGCGAGGCGGGATCCGCCGACGAGGCCGTACCCCACCTGGCCCGAGCCCGCGAACTCGTCGACTACTGCGGCGCCGCGGCCCTTGGCGAACGCCTGGGCGTCCTCAACCAGCCCGACCGCCCCCTGCTCACTCCACAGGAACGGCGCATCGCCCGCCTGGTCGCCCGCGGCCACACCAACACCGAGATCGCCGAAGACCTGAGCCTGGCCCGCCGCACGGTCGAGTTCCACCTGTCCAGCGTGTACCGCAAACTGGCCATCACCGGCCGCGGCGACCTACTCGCCTGGACCGGCCCAGAGATCGACTGACCGGCCAGCGAGCGGCTGGCCGACCCGGCGAGCGGTTGGCCAGCCCGGAGAGCGGCTGGCTGATCTGGAGAGCGGCTGGCTGGCCCGGAGATCGATAAGCCTGGTCCGAAGATCGGCCAGGAGCGGCGGCGATCCACTCGAAGCGACACCGGTCGGCTTGAAGCGACAGCGATCGCCCTGACTCGACAGCGATCGTCTTGAAACGGCAACGATCGGTCGGAAGCGGCAACGATCGGTCGGGAGCGGGATCGGCCGGCCGGGATCGGTGGCGGCCGGCTAGGAGGCGGCGGCCCGATCCCGAACCAGCCGAAACGCCTCGATGTACTTCGGCAGTTCCAGCCGCGCCGCCTCCAGACTGCGCCGGTCGACCGCCACCGCGGCCACCCGCTCCCCGGGAATCAACCAGTCCGCGGCCGACTCCCGCTCGTCCTCCCCGGCACACCGCAGCAACAGGCACACCGAGTCCAAGGTCCGCACCAGCTCCGCGACAATCCCCGCCGCCTGCTCGGCGTCCAACGCGAGCAAGCCATCAGCGGCCAGCCGAAGGAAAAGATCACCCGCAAGCCCGCCGTACCCGGTGTCGCTGCTCGCCATCCCGCGCCTCCGCAACCCGCCGATCGGACCGCTCAGAAGTCCACTACTCCCCACCCCCCGCCCGATACCCCCACCCCCCAAGATCTGCCCAGACACCCGACCGGTCTTGCCCGCACGGACACCCCGAAGACCTCTTCTGGACACGTACCGCCCTCGACTGACCACAATCTCGCCCACAGACCACCGATGTCTCCACTGCCAACGGTCGGTTCCGGCGCTGCCCGCTGTCTGTGACGCCGAGCATCGGTTCTTTGACGCCGAGCACCGGTTCGCCACACCTTCAGGTGACCTCTGCTTCCGGACCGGGCATCGCGGGATGGGTGAATGCGCTGCTCAGGTATGGTGGACTGGGTTCGGGCGGAGCTGGGTTGGGCGTTCGGGACCTGGTTTTCTGGGCAAGATCCAGACGGCAAGGAACCGAATCGGTGTTACCCACGTTGCGCAGGAGAACAGCGGCGCCGGCAAGCGCGGGGCACCCGTGTCAGCAGGGCAGCCGACGCGGCGAGTAAGAGAATGCAGCGGCCAAGCGGGTGCGACGGCGGACGCGCCGAGCGAGGCTGAGCCCGCGAACCGGCTCCGACCGGCTCCGAGACAGCGAACCCGGCGTCCCGAGCGAACTCAAGGCCGCGAGCCGCAGGGCTCTGCCCGGCACGTCGGGCTGGTGGGCCGCCGGGCTGGTGGGCGCGGCGCGGTCCGCACGGGGCTCGCGTCGAGGCCGGCCTGGCAGGTCGGTCCGGCGGACTGGGGACGGATGGTCCCGCACGCGGAGTACATGGAGCGGGTGCCAGGCCGGGCACGCCGGAGCCGGGCAGCCTCGCGGTCACAGCTCTCCGGCCAGACTCCCAGTGTTACCGCCAGACTCCCCGCGGCCCCGCCAGGCTCCCAGTGCTGCCACCAGACTTCAGCTCGCTGGCCAGGCATCCACGGGCAGTGGCCGGACGTCCATGGCTCACCACCCGAGGCCGTGGCTCGGACCCAGCCGCACACGCAACCGCTCCGCCCGTGCCCCAGAGCTGGCCCCGCGTCCGCAACCCGCCCACACCCGCACTCTCTCGCCCGGCGACCCGCGCACACTCGCGCTGCCCCGCGCACACTCGCGCCCGCCCGCGCTGCCTCTCGCCCGCAACCCACCTGACCTGCATGTCCAGAACCAGCCACACCCCCGGCCCGACCCCCAGCCTGCTGGCCCTCGACATCCGCCGGGTCGTAAGTTACTGCGCATGCTGCCCGGACCCCCGTCGGACATGTGGATCGGTCGCGACAAGGAACTCGAGGTCCTCCGGTCGGCCGTCGACGCCCTGGGGCGGGGGACGGGGGCTGTGGTGTGGGTTGAGGGGGAGCCGGGGATTGGGAAGTCGGCGCTGGTCGCGCGGGGGTTGGGGGCGGCGCGGGTTGCGGGGTATGACGTGTTGGTTGGGGTGGCGGATCCGATGTCGCAGCGGTCGCCGTTGCGGGTGATGTTGGATTTGCTGCAGGTGGGGCCTCGGTCGGTGGATCCTCGGCGGGCTCGGATCGCGGGGATGTTGCGGGAGCGGCGGTTGGGGTTGTTGGAGGCCGCTGATGTCGCCTGGGTTGAGATCGAGTTGTTGGCGGGGTTGGTTGACGAGTTGTGCACGGCTGGGCCGACCGTGCTGGTGGTGGATGACCTTCAGTACCTCGATGAGGCCTCCTTCCTGTTGTGGCATCGGTTGGTGACCGCGGTCGACCAGTTGCCGTTGCTGCTGGTCACCACCTGTCGGCCGGTGCCTCGGCGGCGGGAGGTGCTTGAGCTGCGGGCGGCGTTGGGCCGGCGGGGGCATCCGTTGCTCATGGTGGAGCCGTTGGGGGCCGATGAGGCGGCGGCGATGCTCTCCGGGCTGGTGGGGGAGGTGGGGGCGGGGGTGGTGGATCGGTTGCGGGAGTTGGCCATGGGGAATCCGCTCTACCTGCGGGAGTTGGCTGACGCGGTGCGGCGCAACAACGCGGTGGGGGCGGGCGAGGTGGAGTTGCCGACCTCGTTCGCGGAGGCGTTGACCGGGCGGTTGCGGGTGGTGCCGGAGGGATCGGCGGAGATCTTGCGGATGGCCGCCCTGCTGGGTGGGCGGTTCGCGGTCACCGAGTTGGCCGTGCTGATGCGGCGGTCGGCGGCGGAGCTGGTGCTGGGGCTGCAGGACGCGCTGGCCGCGGGGATCGTGGTGGACACCGGTGGGCAGATGGCGTTTCGGCATCCGTTGATCCGGCAGGCGCTCTACGACGGGATGTCCGCGGCGTTGCGGGCCGCGCTGCACCGGGAGGCGGCGCAGGCGCTGGCGGTGTCGGGGGCCGGGGCGTTGCGGGTGGCCGAGCAGTTGCTCGCCTCCGGGCAGCCGGGGGATGCCTGGGCCCGTGGATGGCTGGCGGGGACAGCCACCGCGTTGGCCGCGCACGCGCCGGAGGTGGCCATCGAGTTGCTCTGCCGGGATGTGGATCAGACCCTGGTCGAGGACGAGCACGGCGAGATCCTGCTGGTGGTGCTGGCCTGGGTGTTGCTCGGCGTCGGCCGCCACGACGACGCGGTGGTGCGGGCCCGGCAGGGACTGGCCGCGGCGACCCGGACCGGGCACCGGGCCGAGATGTACTTCGTGCTGGTGCGGGCCCTGTTCAGCCTGGGGCGCAACACCGAGGCGGTCGAGGCGGTGCGGCGAGCCTTGTCCCGCACCGACCTGCCGGTGGCCTGGCGGGCCCGGTTGCTGGTGTCGCTGGCCATGTTCCAGCGCGCGGGCGAGGGGGACGTGGACGCCGCCGAGATCACCGCGCGGCAGGCGCTCAACCTGGCCGAGAGCGTCGGGGACTCCTTCGCCACCGCCTACGCGCTGACCGTGCGCTGGCTCAACCAGTCCATCCGCCGCGATCACCTCGGCGCGCTGACCAGCATCGATCGTGCCCTGGAGGTCCTGCGCGGCGGGCCGGACCACGCCGATCTGCACGCCTACGCCCAGGACGGGCGGATCTTCAGTCTGCAGAACCTCGGCCGCTGGCCGGAGGCCGCCGCCGCGCTCCGGCAGGAACGCGAGGACACCGCGCACCGCTCCACCGGCACCCGGCTCGGGGTGACCGCGGCGGTGTTGCTGTACTGGCTGGGGGAGTGGGGCGACGCGCTGGCCGAACTCGATCCGAATCACCTGGACGTGGTTGGTTTCACCTATTCAGGGCTGCGCGAACCCGGTCCGTCACTGCTGTGGCATGGCGTGGCCGCGTTGATCGCCGCCCGCCAGGACAACCGGGACACCGCCCGCGAGCACCTGCGCACCGGCGGCGCGGTGCCGATCACCACCATCGGCGACCGGGAGAACCGGGACTTCCTGGTCGCCGCGCAGTGTGTGGTGCTGGAACAGGACGGCGACCCTAGGGCGGCCATGACCACCCTCGCCGGGATGCTGCTGGACCGCCGCCCCGGCGAGATGTCGCTGATCCACCAGTGGCTGCCCGACCTGGTCCGGCTGGCCACCGAACTCGACGAGCGGGACACCGTGCGGGCCGCGCTGGCCGCCTGCCGGATCGAGGCCGAGGCCGAGACCACGCCCGGCCGGGCCGCCGCGGCCGTGCTGCGCTGCCAGGGCCTGGCCGAGGCCGACCCCGCCCCGCTGCGGGCCGCCGTCCAGCGCTACCGCGACACCGGCCCCGCGATCGAACTGGCCGCCACCCTGGAGGACCTGGCCGCCGTGCTCGCCGCCCGTGGCGACCTCGCCGAGGCCAGGCAGGCCCTGCACGAGGCGGTCACGCACTACGGCGGGTTCGGCGCCGACTGGGACATCCGCCGTGCCGAGGGCCGCCTGCGTGAACACGGCGTCCGCCGCGGTGTGCGCGGCCGCCGCGCCCCGCGTGAGGTCTCCGGCTGGGCCGCGCTCACCCCCACCGAACTGCGCATCGCCGACCTGGTCGCCGACGGCCAGTCCACCCCGGGCATCGCCGCCGGGCTCTTCCTCTCGCCACGCACCGTGCAGACGCACATCTCGCACATCCTCGGCAAGCTCGGCGTACGCGGCCGGGTGGAGATCGCCCGCGAGGTCTTCCGCCGTAGGGCGGGCTGACCAGGCCGGATGACATCCGGGGAGGACACGGGCTGTCCTCCGCAGGTCACCTCCGCAGGTACCCGCAGGTTGCCCGAGCGCACCACCGGGTTTGCCCGTTCGTCCCCCGGTCCGCGCAGGTCAACACCCTGTCGTGAGCACACCGTCAGGTGGCCGATGTCTCTCGTGTCACTCAGCGTCAGGCTTGGGGTGTCGGTCCACCAGGTACGGGGAGAACGCAGTGGAAGCAATTCGCGTGGCGGTGTACGCACCCGATCCACTCACCGCCGCAGGCCTGTCCAGCACCCTGCGCACCCGCCCGGAGATGGCGGTCGAGGAGGGCCTGCAGTCCCCGCGTTCGGACGCCAGGGTGGTCGTGGCCGACACGCTGACCCCCGAACTGCTCTCCGTACTGCGCCGCGCCGCGGCCAACGGCGGTGTGCCGGTGGTCCTGGTGGTCAACCAGCTCGACGAGTCCGAACTGCTCGCCGCGGTGGAATGCCGGGTGGTGGCGGTGCTGCCCAGGGCGGCGGCCACCGGCGACCGGCTGGTGCACAGCATCCGCGCGGCCGCGGCCGGCGGCGGGGTGCTGCCGCCCGCCATGCTCGGTGAGCTGCTCAAACACGTCGAGCGGCTGCAACGCGAGCTGCTCGCGCCCAAGAGCATGAACGCCGCAGGGCTCAGCCCGCGCGAGGTGGACGTGCTGCGGTTGATGGCCGACGGCTGGGACACCGCGGAGATCGCCACCCAGCTCTGCTACTCCGAGCGCACCGTGAAGAACGTGATCTCCGGCGTCACCCAGCGGCTCAACCTGAAGAACCGGCCGCACGCGGTGGCCTACGCGCTGCGTGCCGGGATGATCTGAGCCCTCAGCCGAGCCTGCGCCCCACCACGGTGATCTCGTGCCGGTTGTGCTGCAGCTGCCGGGCCTCCAGGATCTCGTAGCGCTGCCGCAGCCTGCCCAGTGCCACCCGCACCGTGTCGTGCGGCCGGTCGGTGCCGATCTTGAGCGTCACCACGCACAGCGCGCCGGGCAGCAGCCGCTCGGCCGCGTCCACCATCACCTGCGCGGAGAGCACCGCGTCCATCCGCATGTCGTTGACGGCCAGCGCGAACCGCTGCCGGGTGCGCTCGAAGAACCGGCCGGCGGTGGTGCGTTCGTGGTGCACCAGCGGATCGGCCAGCAGCCGAGGGTCCAGGTCGCCGGGGTCGACCGCCCAGACCTCCAGGCCGCGCTCGCGCAGGATCCGGGTCCAGCCGCCAGGGCTCGCGCCCAGGTCCACCGCGGTCCCGCCGCGTGGCAGCGGCAGGTCGACCAGCTTGAACAGCTCCTCCAGCTTGAACTCGGCCCGGCAGATCTGCCCGGCTGGCTTGGCCAACCGAACCCTGCCGCCCGGCCAGTCGCTGAGCGCGTGCGCCGTCCCGGCGAAGCCCAGTGACACGTGCGTGTCCGAGATCACCGCCGACAGCACCTGCTCCGCCCCGGACCGGCGGACCGGGAAACCCTGCTCCGCCAACGCTTTCCCGAGTTCGGTGTACAGCTCCTGCGACCCGTAGGCCACCGCCCGCTTACCGCTCACCCACGCCTGCACCGCCACCTCGGCCCCGGCGTCCACCCGCTCGGCCAGCAGCGGGCCCGCCGCCGCGGTCAGCGCGTCCAGGGACGCCTCGGCCGCCGGCAGCCGCAGCAGCTCCTCGGTGAGGTGCCGCACGAACACCACCGGCTTGGCCCGCGTCGCGTCCGCGATCTCCGCCAGCGTGCCGTCGGTGGTCAGGCAGCCCAGGTCAGGGCCGATCCGCTCGACCTTCCCGCCCGGCGCCAGCTCCCGCAGCCCACGCGAGGCGGCCGCGAAGTACTCCTCCGACGCCGAGAACAGCACCCGCGTCACCCGTGCTCAACTCCCACCAGACGATCCACCCGCCCAGGCTAACCGGCGGCCTGGCAGCCGTCGCCCGGAGCAGGCATCCTCGAACACGGCGACCGGACATCCGGGGGGAAGTCAGGTCCATGGCTGACGAGTCGGCTGACGTGTCCGACAATGAGCGGGAGCACCAAACGTCAGCTCTATACTGGATCGAACTACTGAACATCCAGTCCTCGCCGATCGGGAGTGTCCATGGCCCTGAGTGATTACACCGGGCGGGCCGTGCTGACCGCCGTCGACCTGGTCAACAGCCAGCAGGTGCTGACCGGGCAGGACACCCTGGCCACCGAGGCGGAGCTGGCCGGACTGCTCGGCGCCCGCGGCTGGGTGCTGGACCGGCCGCTGGCCGCGACCGACCTGGAGCGGCTGCGCGCGCTGCGGCCCCGGCTGCGGTTCGTCTTCGGCGGCACCCCGGTGCGCAAATCGGTCGAGGACCTCAACGCGCTGCTGCGGGACCTGGGTGCGCAACCGCAGCTCACCGACCACGACGGCGACTGGCACTGGCACTACGTCCGGCCGAGGGCGCCGCTGGCCGAGCGGGTGGCCACCACCTGCGTGGTCGCGCTGCTGACCGTCATCGCCGACAGCGGTGCGGCCCGGCTGCGGATCTGTGAGGGCGCGGGCTGTGGCAACGTCTTCGTCGACGCCTCCCGCCCCAACTCCCGCCGCTTCTGCGACACCAAGGGCTGCGGCAACCGCGCGCACGTCACGGCCTACCGTGAGCGCCGCAGGCAGCGCGGCCCGGAATGACAGTAGTTAAGAGTCATTGACTACTGACGCCAGTCGTACCTACTGTCATGGGTATGGCGCTTGACACTGCTGTCCGACTGGTCACCTTCGACACCTACGGCACGCTGATCGACTGGGACTCCGCGCTACGCGCCCAGCTCGCCACGTTGTTCGCGGTCAACGGAGTCGAGCTGGACGTCGGGGAGTTCCACCACCGCTGGTACCACCGGCACGCGCTGCCCGCGGTGTCCGGCCCGTTCCAGCGTTACCGCGACCTGCTCGCGAGCACCGCCGCTGCCGCCCTGGCCGAGGACGGAATCGTGCTGCCGCAAGCGGATCTGGCCACCCTGGGCGACGCGATGGCCGAGGCGGACCCCTTCCCGGACACCGTCCCGGTGCTCGCCGAGCTGCGCCGCCACCTGCCGCTGGCCACGATCTCCAACAGTCAGCAGGACATCATCGAGGTCAGCGCGCGCAAGCTGGGCGACCCGTTCACGCACGTCATCACCGGCGAGGTGGTCGGGGCGTACAAGCCGCACCCGGCCCTGTTCGAGCTGGTGCTGGAGCGCGCGGGGGTGCGGCCGCACGAGGTGGTGCACGTGGCCCAGTCCCAGTTCGTCGACCTGCCCCGCTCGGTGCCGATGGGCATCCCGACGGTGTGGATCAACCGCCAGGCCCAGACCCGCCACCCGGACACCCCGGAACCCGCCGCCGAACTGCCGGACCTGCGCGGTCTGCCCGCACTGCTGGGGTTCGCCCGATGACGCCGACCCAGCAACTCCTCGACGCCCTGCCCGCCTTCGCCCCCGACCGGCTGCCCGTCGCGGTGCTCGACCAGGCCAGGACCACCCTCTACGACTGCCTCGGCGCGCAGCTCGCCGCCACCTCCCGCGAGTTCCCGATCATGCGGTTGCTGGAACGGCTGGTCCGCGAGGTCGGCGGCACCCCCGAGTCCAGCCTGGTCGGATCCTGTCTGCGCACCACCGCCGCCACCGCGGCCCTGGCCAACGGCGCGCTGGCCTACTACTGCGACATCGAAAGCCACCACCCCGCCGCCAACGTGCACGCCATCGCCGTGATCGGCCCGGCGGCCCTGGCCGTCGGCGAACGGCAGCACGCCAGCGGCGTCGAGGTGCTCGCCGCGATCGTGGCCGGTGTCGACATCGCCGCCAGGGTCAGCTACGCGCTGGGCCCGGCCGCCCAGTACGCCCGCGGCTTCCATCCGACCACGGTGGCGGGCACGCTGGGCAGCGCGGTCGCCGCGGGACTGTTGCTGCGCCTGGACAACGACTCCTTCCGCAACGCGCTGGGCCTGGCAGGCACCAGTGCGGGCGGGCTGCTGTCCTGGGTGGACGATCCGACCGAGCAGTCCCGCCCGCTCAACATCGGCCTGGCCGCCCAGGCCGGGGTGCAGGCGGCACTGCTCGCCGCGACCGGTTTCCGCGGCCCGGCCGACATCCTCGGCGGCAAGTACCCCTTCGGCAAGGCCTTCACCGGCCAGTGGGACCAGCACGCGCTGCTGGAGGGCATCGGCACCCGCCACGAGATCACCCGGCTTTTCTTCAAGCGCAACGCCTGCTGCGTCTTCATCCCCGCGAGCCTGGACGCCCTGCTCGACATCATGGCGACGGAATCCCTGTCCCCACAGGACATCGCCAAGATCGCGATCCGCGCACCCGAGTCGTCCTACCAGGTCATCGACAACAACCCACTGCGCTCGCACAGCGTCCAGTACGTGCTGGCCGTGGCCGCGCACCAGGGCCACGTCACCTTCGCCGACATCCTCACCGACCGCGGCGCCGACCCGGATATCGACGCCCTGGCCCAGAAAATCACCATCACCGGCGATCCCGGGTTCGACCGGCAGGCCCACCAGTCGATCGGCTCCACCGTCCACCTCACCACCAGCACCGGCGCCGTGCACCACCGGGAAGTCGAACACCCACTGGGCAGTCACCGGAACCCACTGTCCACACAGGACCTGGCCGACAAGTTCACCGCGCTCACCACCGGCATCCTCACCCCGGACCGGGCCGCCCAACTCAGGTCCACGCTCGACAGGCTGCACACCCTCCCCGACATCAACGACCTCACCCGCCTGCTAGAACTGGGTTAGGGACGCGACACCAGGGGGAAACACCATGTCAACCGACATCACCCGGCTCATCTCGGCCGCGGGCGGCCACCCGGCCGACCTCGCCACCGCCATCGACGAGGTGGGCCCGGCCCGCTGCACCGAGATCGCCGCCGACGAGATCGCCTACCGCCTGGACCCGCCCCGCCTGGACCCGGACACCAGGATCGAGGTCCAACTCCGCCTGTCCCACCGCGACACCACAACCGACCACCTGGTCGGCATCACCGACGCGGGCGCCACCCACACCCAGGCCCGATCCGCCAACCCGCACGCCACCATCCACCAGGACCTGGGCGAACTGCTCCGCCAGCTCCTGGGCCCGCGCGAGGCGGCGAGTGCCGCCAGTCGTCAGGTGGAACTCCGCGACGCCGGGAACATCGAGTCCTTCCGCCGCCCACCGGCCTTCTTCGCCGCCACCCAACGCCTGCTGGCCACCCTGGACCACCGCGACCGGCCCACCCTGACCGAGCTGGCCAGCCGGCACGAGTCGGACAAGTGGGGGATCCACCACTACACCCAGCACTACCCGCGCTACTTCGAGCCGCTGCGCGACCGCCCGCTGACCGTGCTGGAGATCGGCATCGGCGGCTTCGACAACCCCACCGCGGGCGGCGCCTCGCTGCGCATGTGGAAGCACTACTTCCCACGCGCCACCATCCACGGCGTCGACGTGCACGACAAGACTCCCCATGCCCAGCAACGAATCCACATCCTGCGCGCCGACCAGTCCGATCCCAAGGCACTGGAGGAGGTGGTGGCCCGCACCGGCCCGCTGGACATCGTCATCGACGACGGCAGCCACCAGAACGCCCACGTGCTGACCACCTTCCACACCCTGTTCCCGCACGTCCGCGACGGCGGCTACTACGCGATCGAGGACCTGCAGACCTCCTACTGGCCCCGCTTCGGCGGCACCAGCGAGGACCTCAACTCCCCACACACCAGTCTCGGTTTCCTCAAAACCCTGGTCGACGGCCTGAACCACGAGGAAGTCCTGGCGTCAAGCCCCCGCGATCGCGCCCCTACCGACCGGTCGGTGAGGAGCCTGCACTTCCACCACAACCTGGCCGTGCTCGAGAAGGGCGTGAACCTGGAGGGCGGCGGGCCGGACTGGGTTCGCTACGGCCCGAAGTAGGCATCGGCAACCGAGCCGAGGACGGTGCCGAGCCGGATCGCGACCGCCGGGTCAACGCCCGGTGGCGTTGACCACCCCCACCCGTCCCACGGGAATCTCCGCGCCCCACCGGCGTTGTCCACTACGTGACAGCACGGCTTTCCATCCTCGACCGGTCGAGCACCAGACAAGGCCAGAGCGCGGCGCAGGCGTTGCGGGACACGGTGCGCTTCGCCCAGCAGGCCGAGGAGCTGGGCTACCACCGGTTCTGGGTGTCCGAGCACCACAGCGTTCCCGGGCTGGCCGGGTCGGCGCCCACGGTGCTCGCCGCCGCCATCGCGGCCGCCACCGGCACCATCCGGGTCGGCACCGGCGGCGTCATGCTGCCCAACCACCAGCCCCTGGTCGTCGCCGAACAGTTCGGTGTCCTGTAGGCCCTCTTCCCCGGCCGGGTCGACATGGGCCTTGGCCGCTCGGTCGGGTTCACCAACGGCGTCCGCCGGGCCCTCGGCCAGGACAAGGAAGCCGCCGACACCTTCGCCACCCGGCTGACCGAACTGCTCGGCTACTTCACCGGCGACCAGCAGACCCACCCCGGCGTGCACGCCCTCCCCAGCGAGGGCCAGCCGATCTCCCCCTTCATCCTCGCCACCGGCGCCGGCGCGGACATCGCCGCCGCCTTCGGCCTGCCCCTGGTGGCCGGCGGCCCCCGGGCAACGGAGGCGATCACCCGCTATCGCACCGACTTCCGCCCCTCCAGGTGGTCGCCACACCCCTACGTCATCGTCGCCGCGACCATCGCCGTCGCCGACACCACCGAGCAGGCCCGCCGTCTGCTGCTCCCCGAAGCCTGGGCCACCGCCCATTCCCGCACCCACGGCGAGTTCCCCGCGCTGCGTTCCCCCGAGGACGTGCTGGCGATGGACCTGACCCCGCGCGAACGCACCCTGCTGGCGGAGGCATCGCGCGGCCAACTCCATGGCACGCCCACCGAGATGGCCACCGCCCTGGACGACCTGATCACCCGCACCGGGGCCGACGAGGTCCTGGTGACGCTGAGCACCCACAGCCGCGAGGACATGCTCACCTCCTACCGGCACCTGGCGACGGCGGCGAGAAACTAAGTCACAAGCACGCGCCAGGAGCCCGGCGACGCCATAGGCTGACTTTCACCCGTTCGGTCGAGGGGCGGTCGCTGTCATTACCGCGAACAACGGATCCGATTCGTCGTATTGTTGGTCTCGGGGTAGGGACAGCGATGCCATCGCGGCGGTAGCTGACGGGGGGACTTGCAATGGTGCCTGTGGGCTCTTTTGGTCGGGTAGTACGGGAAAAACGGATCATGCTGGGTATGAGCCAGCGTGAACTTG
This sequence comes from Crossiella cryophila, assembly GCF_014204915.1. Lineage (NCBI taxonomy): Bacteria > Bacillati > Actinomycetota > Actinomycetes > Pseudonocardiales > Pseudonocardiaceae > Crossiella > Crossiella cryophila. The sequence goes on along the minus strand of NZ_JACHMH010000001.1, from coordinate 8,883,683 downwards.
CCAGGCGATCAGGTATAAGCGTGCGCGCGCTCCGCTACATCGAACTCGACCAGGTGCGCAATCCGCGGCCGGAGTCGTTGCGCAGGTTGACCCGGGCTGTTGGTCTGGATCCGGTGGACGATCCGGAGTCTGTCCCGGTGGTGGAGACCGGCGTCCGGCTTGGTGTGCTTGGCCAGTTGTTGTTCACCAGGAATGGGCGGCCGATTCAACTTGGTTCGCGCAAGCAACGCGACCTGCTCGGGCTGCTCGCATTGCAACCTGGTGTGTTGTTCTCCAGAGCGGACATCATCGATGTTCTGTGGGAAAATCGGCCGCCTCGGACCTGCGCCGGACTGGTGCACTCCTACGTGTCCCGGCTGCGGAAGACGCTGCGCGCGGCCAGCACCGCGGGTGATCAGGAACTGGCCATCTCGGCCGAACAAGGCGGCTATCGATTGGTGGCTGAGCCCGGCTGTCTCGATCTGGTGGACTTCGACGGTCTGGTCGCCATGGCGCGGCGGCAATCCAACGACCTCAGGCGGTTCGAGCTGTTGGGAAACGCGCTTGAACGCTGGCGGGCCGCGGTCGTCTGTGATCTGAGCGAGCGGGTGCGGCGGCATCCAGCCGCGGTCTCGGCCGCCCAGCGGCGTACTGCCGCGCTGCTGTGCCACGCCGACCTCGCGTTCCAACTCGGCCACCCGGATCGCGGACTGGAGCGCCTCGCGCCGATCGCGGTGGACGACCCGCTGCATGAAGGCCTGCAAAGCCGGATGATGCTGCTCCTCGGCGCGTCCGGTCAGCAGGCAGCGGCGCTGCGCCTGTTCCGTACGGTCCGCACCCAACTTGTGGACGAGCTGGGCGTGGAGCCTGGCCCCGCGTTGCTGGGTGCCTACCAGCGGGTCGTCGAAGGTGACGAGCACAGCTACCGCCCAGCCGTGCCGGCGCGGGCCACCACGGTCACGGTGACCTCGGCCCCGCCCGTGCAACTGCCACCCGAACCGGGTGTCTTCGCCGGGCGGCAGCGTGAGCTGGGCGCGCTGGACCAGGCCGCGGACGCGAGAGTGGTGCTGGTGACCGGCGCCGCCGGAGTCGGCAAGACAGCGCTTGCCGTGCGGTGGGCGAATCTGGCTCGGCACCGCTTCCCGGACGGAGCCCTGTTCCTCGACCTTCAGGGGCACCTACCTGGCGGGGCGCTCGATCCGGACGGTGCCGTGCGCAGGCTGCTCAACGGACTGGGCGTGCCCCCGAACCGGATTCCCGCCGAACCGGATGGGGTGATGTCGCTGTACCGATCCCTGCTCGCCGGACGGCGGATGCTGATCCTGTTCGACAACGCCGCAGGTTCCGCCCAAGTTCGTCCATTGCTGCCGGCGGGGCCGGGCTGCTTCGCGCTGGTCACCAGCCGGGCCGGGCTCGGTGGTCTGATCACCCGGGATGGCGCGCAGGCGGTGCGGCTCGGTTTGCTCACTGAGCCCGACGCCGAGGGGATGCTCTTCGGCATGCTCGGCGGGGAGCGGCTGCAGGGACGCTCGGCGGAGCTGACCCGACTCATCCGTGCCTGCGGTCACCTGCCACTGGCATTGCGGATCGCCGCGACCAACATCATCTGTTCCGGGGCGTCCGGGATCACCGAGTTCACCCGGCGCCTGGAAGCGGAGGATCCGCTGTCCGTGCTGGTCGTCACCGGGGAGGCGAACCTCGCCGTGCTGACCGCGTTCGACCTCTCCTACCAGCGTCTGGAACCCGCGGACCAGCGGATGTTCCGGCTGGTGGGCAGCCTGCCCGTGCTGGAAGTGACCCGAGAGCTGCTGGCGGTCGTCCTGCGTGCCGACAGCAGCGCGGTGGGCGGCCCGCTGGACCGCCTGGCCAACGCTCACCTGTTGGACCGCGGGCCCGGCGACCGATTCCAGCTGACCGGGCTGCTCCGGCACTACGCGCTGCGGCTCGCCAGGGCCGAGGATTCCGCCGAGACGCGGGCGGCCTGGCGCCGCCGGTGCGTCGAGTTCTACCTCGGCGAGGTCGCCAGCGCTGAGCCTGAGTGGGTTGACCAGGAGTTCGACAATCTGTTGGCGCTGGTGCACGAGATCGCCAGGCACGGGCACCGGCAGGCGGCCTGGCGCATCATTCCCCTGCTGCGGCCCTACTTCTGGTCCCGTCCGTGGCAGCCGGACTGGCTGCGCGCCGCGGAGGCGGGGCTGTCCGCCGCGCTGGTCGACGGCACCGCGGGCGACCAGGCTGACCTGCACCTGGGGCTGAGCGAGTTGCACCTCATCCGCGGCGGTTACCGGCACAGCGTCGGGTACGCGATGCAGTCCCTGGCACTGAGCGAGGAGTCCGGCTGGCCGGATCGGCAGGCTGCCGCGTTGGTCGGCCTCGGCCTCGCCCATGGCTGCCTCGGCCAGCTGACCGAGGCGGTGGACCACGCCGGCCGGGCGCTGGAGCTGTATGTCTCCTCGGGTTGCCTGGCCGGACAGGCGAGAAGTCATGTTTGCCTTGGCCTCGCCCTCCGGGACTCCGGCAGCCTGGCGAGTGCGCTGAGCCACCAGCTGGCCGGATTGGACCTGCATCGGCGGCTGGACCTGTCCGTGGGCGAGGCATCCAGCCTGCAATTGGTCGCGGAGCTGTTGCTGGCCAGAGGCAGGCTGCCCGAGGCGTTGGGCCTATTGGAGCAGGCGCTGGCCCGGCAGCGGGCGCTGGCCGATCTGGGGGGTGCCGCGGAGTCCGCCCGGCTCGTCGCCGTCTTCCTGACCGCCACGGGACACACCTCGGCCGCGGCGACGGCGGCTCGGGGCGCGGTGCGGCTGGCCGCCGGCTGCGGCGATCCGCACCGGGAGGCCGACGCTCGCAACACCCTCGGTCACCTGCTGAGGCAGAGTGGCCGGCCCGCAGAGTCGGTCCGTCAGCACCTGCTCGCCCGCGAGATCTCCGAACTCGGCGAGCGGCCAGCGCCGCGGATCGCCGCGCTGATCGGTCTGGGATCCAGCCGCGGGCAGCTGCCGGCGGAGGTGAGGCTGCGGCATCTCGCCACCGCTGTCGAGGTCAGCCTGGCCAGGGGATACCGCCTGCTGCACGCCTCCGCTCTGATCACACTGGCCGAGGCGTGTGCCGAGGACGACGGCCCGGCGGCCGCGGTCAGGTACGCGGAGGAGGCGCTGCGTGTGTACGGCTCGGCGGGGCACGTGGCAGGCGACCGGACGGCGGCGCGTGTGCTGGCCCGCCTGCACGAGCGCAGCGGTGACCATCGTGCTGCCCAGCGCTGGCACACCAGGCATGGCCGAACCCGGCTGGACTTCACACCTGAGGAGGCGTGTCGGCTGGCCGGCAACGTGGTCGCCGTGGCCGAGGTCGTGCCTGAGCCGCGCGTCTCGACTTGACATTGTCGCGGCGTCAAGGTTGAGCATGAGGTGCCATGACCGCCATCGCAGCTGACCGACCGCTCGTCACCGAACCGCCCGCCGGCACCGGCGGCCCCGGGGCGGCCCGGTGGCGCCGACTGCTGGTGGCCATCCCGGTGATCGTCATCGCCGCTGAGGCCACCGCCCTGCTCGCCGGACTGGTCCGGTGGCGGGACGCGCTGTGGCTGTTGCTCGCGCTGGAGGGGCCGCACATCGCGCTGATCGCGGGCACCATGGGCTACGCGACCGTGCTGACCGTTCGCCGCCGCAGGGGCGGAATGCCGGGCTGGACGGCTTTCCAAAGTTCCTACTACCAGTTGCTCCCCGCCCCGGTGGCCTGGGCGATCACCCGGGAGTTCGCCAGTCTCGCCGCGGTGCTCAGCCTGCTGCTGCGCGGCCGCCGACGCGAGGCCCGGACCTTCGGCTATAGCGCGGGCCGGGGCCGGGTCTTCGCGATCATCCTGCTGGCCATCCTCATCGAGCTGGTGCTGCTGCACCACGTGATCCCGTGGCCGACGGTGCGGTTGATCCACGACATCGTCGGCGTCTACTCGCTGATCATCGTCATCGGCTACTGGGCCGTCCCGCTGACCCGGCCGCACCGGCTGCTCCCGGACTGCCTGGTGCTGCGATCCGGGCACGACGTGGTGGCGGTGGTGCCCTGGCGTGGCACCGTGATCATCGAGCACGAACGACTGGGCATCCACCCGGAACTCGACCTGGCCGAGGAGAGGTTCGTGCTGCCCAACGGTCGGGGCGTGACCTCGCTGGTCATCCGGTCGGCCGAGCCGGTCCGGGCGCGGCTCGGACCGCGCATCGGACCGGTGCGGGTCATCCATCTCGGTGTGGATGATCCGCGTGCCTTCCGGCGGGCCGCGGCCGAGCTAGGCTCGATCCGGGATCCTGAACAGTCTGGACCGTGAATGCTGATTGGCGAACTGGCCGAGGTCGTCGGTGTGTCCACCCGCGCGATCCGGCACTATCACAAGATCGGACTGTTGCCGGAACCGGCGCGGCGGGCCAACCGCTACCGGTCCTACACGGTGCGCGACGCGGTTCGGCTGGCCCGCATCCGCCAGCTGACCGAGCTGGGGCTCACCCTGGACGAGGCGCGCGACGCGCTCGCCGAGGACGAGGGCCGGAGCCTGGTGAACATCCTGGCCAGGTTGGAAGCCGACCTGGACCGTGAGGAGCGAGAACTGCGGGACCGCCGACGCAGGCTGCGCCGGCTGCTGGACCGCGACGACGCCACCACGAGTGAGCCGATTTCCGAGCTGGCCCGGCTCATCCAGGACACCTTCCCTGACAGTGTGGCGGCCGGCAGGGACCGTGAGTACCTCACCGTGCTGGACCGGCGCGTCACCCCGGAACTGGCCGCGTACTGCCGGGTCCTGCTCGCCGATCCTGGGCTGGTGGCTCACCTGGGTGAGATGTACCGGCGCTTCGACGAGATCAGCGACGTCGCACCCGAGGACCCGCGGGTGGCCGCGCTCGCCGCCGATCTGATGCGACTCCTGCCCACCGAGCTCGCCGACCTGGTCCGCACCCCGGACCCCCGCCGCCATCCGATCGCGGACGCGGTGGCGCGGGACCTGCCACCCGCGCACGCCCGGCTGCTGGAACACCTCTTCGAGTCGTGGCGACTACCTGGTTGAGTTCAGCTCCGCGATGAGCAGCCGGGCGGCTGTGCCGGCGCCGTCCTCGGTCCGGATCCTGCGCCCCAGCGTCTTGGCCGCGGCCACCAGGTTTGGCAGCCGGGTGACCCGCAAGGCCGCGGCCAGCCTGTCCTCATTCAGGTTCCGGCCAGGCAGAGGCGGTGCCGCGACACCAAGTTCACGCACCCGGCGGGCCCAGAAGTAGGCATCGAACACGAACGGCACCACCACGGACGGGATGCCCGCGCGCAGCACCTGCGCGGTGGTGCCCGCACCACCGTGGTGCACCGCCGCGCGCAGCCGGGGAAACAGCAGCTCATGGGCGACCGGCTCATCCAGCACGAGCACGTCCGGACCGAGATCGGCGGCACCAAGTCCCCACCAGCCCGCCGCGAGGATCAGGCGGTCGTTTGCCCGCCTGGCTGCGGCGCACACCATCCTGGTGATCCTCCCGGGATCGACCCCGGCCATGCTGCCGAACCCCACATACACCGGCGGTGGTCCCGCCGCGAGGAAGTCCGCCACCCTGGCAGGCAACTCACCAACTGCCTGGCGGAACCAATAGCCGGTGACCTGTTCCCGTTTGCTCCAGTCGCGCGGGGCGGGCACCACAGCGGGACTGAACCCGTACAGAGTGAGCACCGCATGCTCCTGCGCCGGTGACAACCCGTGTTCGGCGAGCAGCTTGCGGACCAGACCGCGGAACAGCGCGCGCCGCGTGTGGCCGGCGAGCACATGTGTCAGCCGATGACCAGCCGGGGGCACCGGCAGGTCCTGGGTCGCCATCGCGGGGAACGCGGTGGTCGGGTGCAGGGGCTGGAACGCGGCGTCGACACACCGCAGGCCGCGGGCCAGCGCGATTTCGCGGCTCACACCACCCAGCACCCCACAGGAGACCAGCGCCGCCGCACCGTCCAGCGCGGTCCAGATACTGGCCATGAGTCTGCGGTCGAAGGGGATGCCGCCGGGGCCCGCGGCCAGCTCGCCCGTCCGCGCCGCTTGGCGGATACCTGCCAGGACCAGCCGTGGGCTGCGCTCCGCCCGGCCTTGCATGATCAGGCGTACCGCTGGACTGGCCAGCAGGGACTGGGGATCGCCGTGGATCTCCGCGAACTCCGCACCCGCCCCCGTGGCCAGTTCGCGGAAGCCCACGTGAGTGGCCAGCCGCACCCGGTGTCCGGCGGCCGTCAACGCGGCGGCCAGTGCGGCCGGCGGCTCGACGTCGCCCCGGGTGCCCATCGCGAGCACCACGACCTCGGCCTCGTCCGTCCTCGACTCGTTCACCATCGAACCGGCACCTTCTCCGGGCCGTCGTCCAGCCTGCCGGTGCTCCAGGGCAACTCCGCGACGGGCTTGGTCAGTCGCAGGTCCGGCATCGCCCGCACCAGCCCGGTCAGTGCGACGCGCAGTTCCATTCTGGCCAACGCGGCACCGAGGCAGTGGTGCGCGCCGTACCCGAACGCCAGCTGCGGGCGTCCGTGGCCAGCCGGGGCGAACCGGCCGGGGTCGGGGAAGGCCGCTGGATCGTGCGCCGCGGCGAGCAGGGGCGCGAGCACGATCTCACCACGACGGATAAGCGTGCCCCCCAACTCGACGTCGGTTCGGGCGATGCGCACCAGACCGGCCCGGTCGGAGTGCCAGCGCAGGATCTCCTCCACCACCTCCGGCACCGTCTCCGGCGCGGCGGCCAGCCGTCGATACCGATCCGGCTCCCCGAGTAACGTGATCAGGCCGAGGTTGAGTGTGTTGGCCGTGGTGGCGTAGCCGGCCACCACGATGCTGACCGCGAGCCCCTGCAGCTCGGCGGCGTCCGGGCAGGTGGCCAACAGGTCGGTGAGCACATCGTCGCCCGGGCTGGCCGTCTTCTCCTCGATCAGTGCGGCGAGGTGCTCGTTGACCGCGCCCCACGCGCTGAGCTGAGCGCTGTCCTCGGTTGCGGAGAGCGCCATGATGTCGCCCGCCCACGCCCGTAGCCGCGCGTCCTCTGCCATGGCCACACCGAGCAGCCGCGCCAGCACACCCGCGGAGAGTGGGTAGGTCAGCCCGGCGGCGAGATCCGCGGTGTCGCCGGTAGCGCGCAACTCGCCCAGCAACGTCTCCGTCAGCTCTCCAGTCTGTCGCCGAAGGCCCTCGATCCGCCTCGCGGACAGGCTTCGAGACACCATCGCGCGCAGTTCGGTGTGCCGCGGCGGGTCCTGGAACAGGAGGTCGCCGGGCAGGGGAGTGCCGGACAACCGGACGCCTCCGGGCAGCCCGACCGAGAACCGGTCGTCGCTGAGCAGGGCGCGGATGTCGGCGTACCGGGTCAGCAACCAAGCCGTTTCCCCCGCGGGGGTGCGGATCCGGCTGACCGGATCACGCGTGCGCAGTTCCGCCCAGGCGGGCGGTGGTCCCAGCCGCGGTCCGGGGAAGGGCCACCGCGGTGCCCCGGTCACCCCCGCCGTCCCGGTCGTGCCGTGGCCAGCACATAGTCCTGCGCACCGAGCCGGACCACGCCGTCCCGGTGGTCGAATGCGCGCAGCCAGCCATGCCACATGGCGCGCACCAGCGGATTCAGCCTTCGGCGCACCGCGGGATCAGTCAGCTGCCCGGCCAGGTAGCGGCTGAACTGGGGGTAGACGAAGTCGCGGATGCTCTCCACCCGTACCTCGACGAATCCCGCCACGGTCAGCGCCTCCGTGTAGCCGGCCCGGTCGCATCGGTTCGCTGGGGGCACCCCGCCGAAGGTCTGCTCCAGCCATCCGCTGATCCGGCTCTGGCTCTGGGGGGCCGGTGCGATGGGTTCGGCGACCACCAGCGCCCCGTCCGGCCGCAGCACTCGGCGGGCCTCCCGGAAGAAGTCGGCCCTGGTACGGAAGTGCATCGCGGACTCGACCGCCACAACCCGATCGAAGTGGCCGTCGGGGAACGGGATGGCGGTGGCCGAGGCGAGCCGGAGTTCGATCGTCTCCGTCAGCCCGGCAGCCGCGATCCGGCGGCGAGCCAGCAGCAGGTGGTCAGGGATGATGTCGATGCCGACGATCTGCTGGGGCTGGAACCTGGCGGCCCACTGAAGATCCTGGTCGGCGAAGCCGAACCCGGCGTCCAGGACCCGTTGCCCTGGGACGAGGCCGGCCCGTTCACCGACCAGGTCGACCAGTGCTGCACACGCCTCGTCCAAAGTGGATGGTGAGTTCGCCCAGTAGCCCAGGTTGCGGAACAGAGTGCGCTCGGTCAGCAGGTTGTGCGTGGACTCCAGCTCGTACAGGGCGCGCACGCCGGATTGGCCCCGTCGCAACGGCATGCCCAGCGCCTGCGCGTACTCCCGGAGCCGGACCGCGGGGCCGGGGGGCTGGGTGCCTGGCCCATCGGCGGCGGTGGTCATGATGCGGTGCCGCGGATGACCAGGTAGCCCAGTGGTAGCCGGTATCCATCCCCGTCCCGGTGCGCCGCGGCGAGATCTGCGAGATCGGCGTGCAGGCCGGCGCGGCTGTCCGCGCCGAGTTCGGCGAATGCGGCCATGGTCGGTGGAAAGTGCGACGCCCAGAAGGTCCGCAGCTCGGTCGTCGAGCCGAAGTGCCACTCCAGGACCTCTTCCCTGGTCTGTATGTCGTGGAAACCCGCTGCCAGCCGGGCCCGTACAGCCTGGTCGTCGCCCCAGACCAGTGGGTCGGCCAACCCGGCGGACAGCGGCTGCCAGCGGTGGAAGATCTTGGCGAGCGCACCCATGAACCCGGCCCGTCGCCACTGCGCCAGTGCCAGGGTGCCACCCGGGCGCAGGACTCGGTGCAACTCGCTCACCACCAGCTCCGGCTGCGGGGCGCATTCGACCCCGAAGGTGGAGACCACCAGATCGAAGTCGTTGTCGGGCAACGGAAGCTCCTCCACGTCACCGACGAGCCAACGGATGTCCAGGCCCTCCGGCGCGGCCAGTTCACGGCCCAGATCAAGCATTTCGGGCGTCAGATCGGTGGCGGTCACCTGAGCGTGCCTGCGGGCTGCGGCTCGTGCGGCGGAGCCGGGGCCGGAGGCCACCTCGAGAACCCGTTGGCCTGCGGTCACCCCGACCCACTCCACCAGCAGCTCCGCCGCGGGCGCGGTACGGGCCGCGACCGGCCGGTAGTCGCCCAGCTCGGACATCATCCACTTCCAGCCGGCCTTCAGCGCTGCCCCGTCCACCTGGCCCACCCCCCATCTTCTTGTCCTGTTTCGGATATCTCGACGGTAGGAGTGGGTCTGCCCATCGCGCTGCACTGCTTCTGCACGACTGTCCGGATGCGGCAAGACCGGTGCAGGCCCGGTCCAGTCGGGCCGGGCTAACTGCTGGTTATGTCGTTCGGGCGGACCTGACGGCACACGAGAGGCCAGAACAGATGCTGCGCAAGAACAATCCCACCGGTGACCAACTGCTCCCGCGATCCCAGTTCACCCAGGCCGCTGAGCGCGCCCGGCAGCACCTGCTCGACCGCCGACGGTCCGAAGGTTCCCGGCTCATCGACCGGGACCTGGAGATCTCCGTGACTTGCTACAACGTGCGGTCCGGCTGGCCGGAGTCCGAGGACACCGCGGTCGTGCCGATGGTGCTGTACCAGCACGGTGGTCGGAGACGGCCGGGTGGCGCGCTGAGCCGGGCGCTCGGCCACGCCGCCAAGGCCCAGCAGTGGGGCTGCGCGGCTCCGCCAGTGTGGTTCCGCGACGGCGCGCACAGCACCGTGAGGGTCCTGGAGGCGCTGTCTGAGCTGGGCCTGGCCAAGATCCGCGCAGGTGGGCGCACCCGGTGGTACCGCGGAGGACACTGTCTGCGCGGTGTGCTCACCCCTGTTTGTCGGGGTGCGGACGCCGGCCGCGGCGCAGACGCTGTGGTCGATCCTCGACCCGCTGCGTTTCGCCGAGAGCGGCCACCGACAGCACGACTCCCTGTTCGCCATGGTCTGCCACGGTCGACAGCTCCCGCTGCCGCGGCTGGCGCTCATGTTGCGCACCGAGCCGGTCTGGTTCTCCCCCGAGGGCCCGCTACGCGCGGCTCCGGCGAGCGGAGGACGCGATCCTGGTGGCCCAGATCAGATCTCGCCGCGCCGAGGGCAAGGTTGTTCTCCCCGACGGGGATAACCGGGACCAGCTGGTGACTCCGCTCGCCGTCGGCCACGAGACCGCGGCGCCATCGCTGTTCTGGTGTCAGGAACGATTAGTACGCCACCCAGCCCGCACCCGCCAGGGCGACTGAGGGGACCAAGGTGGGCTGTAAGTCCTATGTGGACGGTGTGCTCAACGGGACCTTCCGCGCCCGACCGGTGGTGAGTGGCATCGTGCGCTGCTCTCCGCCGACACCAAGGTCGGCGGGTGTCTGATCCCTGCGGGCATCAGCTGACCCTGCCGATCTCGTTGCCGCACAACGGTCACGATCTCTACCAGGAACCGGAGCGGTTCCGGCCGGATACACGGGCCGGTGCTGGTGCCCGGCCGCGTCGCAGTGGCGCCGCGCGTTGGAGCCGACGATTGTCTTTCAAAGGGGGATGTATGAGCACGACAACACCAGTGGACTTCGGCGCGGACGATCTTGTGCTGTCCACCGAACTGGCGAACTCGCTCGCCGACCGGTGGCGGCTGGACGATGACCGGCTGGGCGAGATCTGTCGGTACGCACTGCTGCCGCCGGGAAAACTGTTGCGGCCCATGCTGTTGGTGGAATCGGCTGTGGCGGTCGGCGGGACCCGGTACGGGGTGCTCCCGGCCGCGGTCGGGGCGGAGAGCGGCCACACCGCGAGCCTGGTCCACGACGACATAATCGACCAGGACGAGCTGCGCCGGGGCCGCCCTGCGGTGCACGTCCGTTACGGCGTGGACGACGCGATCGTCACTGGCGACGCGCTGCTCTTCGACCTGTTCGCCGGACTGGCCGGTTGTCGGTACCGCGGGGTGGCCGAGGCGCGCATCGTGGACGCGCTGGCGGAGGTCGCGCGGTGTGGTGTCGAGCTGTGTCGCGGGCAGATGCTGGAAGCAGAACTGACCCGCGACCGGTGTTTCGACGCGGCGCGTTACCGGCGGATGGTCCACCTCAAGACCGCCGCGTTGTTCCGGGGGGCCTGCGTCAGCGGCGCGTTGCTTGCCGGTGGATCGGCCGAGGAAGTGGCGGCGCTACGGCGCTACGCCGACGAACTGGGTATCGCCTACCAGATCCAGGACGACCTGCTCGGCTATCTCAGCGTCCCGGCGGTGACCGGAAAACCGCAGGCCAGCGACGCGCGAAACGGCAGGATCACCATGCCGCTGATCCTGGCCGGCCAGGCCGGGGGACCCGCCGCCCGGCGCGCCATCGAACGGCAGCTGTGCGGCGGCGGTGACGCGGCCGCCCGGCACGCCCGGCTGCGTCGCATCGTTGCCGGTTCGGGTGCCCTGGACGAGGCGCGGGACTTGGTGCGAGAGGCGGTCGGCAGGGCCGGTTCGGCGCTGGCCGTGCTGCCGCCCGGCGCCAGCCGGACCCGGCTCAGGAGGGTCGCGGAACTCCTGCTGGACCGGGACCGTTGAGGAAACGGGTCGCGTGGTCACGGCGCCGCATCGCCAGCCGCGCCAAGGCGGTGATCGCCAGGGCGGGCACCAGCAGCCACAGTGTGGCGAGTACACCCAGAGCGGTGGCAAGCACGGCTGAGGACAGCACCAGCCGCTCGATGACCACGATCTCGTGCGCCCGGAGCGCGTGCAGCCTGGGCACGGGCCGGGGCGCGCGCAGCAGTATCGCGGCCGCGCACCCGGTCAGCGCCACCGACACCGCCAGGAATCCGAGATAGCCACCGTGCCGGAACTCCGCGGCCGACAGCGGTGCCAGACAGGCGAGGCCGATCCAGCCAGCGCACAGCCAGCCCAGCAACCGCAGGGAGGCATGATCGCCATGCCGGACCGGATGGGTCTGGTACCCGCCCGCGCGGTCCCCGTCCTGGTCGCAGAGCGCGCCCAGCAGGTTGGATGCGGTGTCGTGCACCCAGAACACCAGCCCGAAGGGCAGCAGGTCCCACCTCGGTTCACCGCCGACCGAGGTCATGCCGACCAGGAAGGCCAGCATCGCGGGACCGCCCCGGACGAGGTTGCCCGCGAAGCCGTGGCCCTTCAACTTCCAGCTGTACAGCACACCGAGCACCGCCGTCACCGCGACCACGGCGAGGTTGAGCGGGTTCAGCAGCACGGCGAGCATCAGTCCGACCACGATCGCCAGGTACATCCCGGCCGCGGCCTCCCGGGCCGACATCCGGCCGGACGGTATGGGGCGCAACGGTTTGCTCACCGCGTCCAGTTCCCGATCGAAGTAGTCGCCCCCGTACAGCGAGGCGATCCAGCCCAGGGTCGGCACCGCCCACGCGCCGAGGTACTGCCACAGACCGGTGTCCTGGCCCGCAGCGAGCACCGCGCCGGCCAGGCCGAGCAGACCCGCGTGGAAGACGGTGTCCGGGCGGCAGGTCTCCAGGTGTGCCAACAGCTTCCGCCGGATCGAAGTGAGATCGGACATGGTTGCTCCTTCAACACCAGGTGGACCACTCGCGGTTGTGGTGGCACCGCACCAGCGGGCTGGCACGTCATGGTCTGCGAGCGCAGGAGCACACTCGACGGCGGCGCGGGCATCGGCCTGATGCCCAACGCGCTGCGCACGCTCGACGCCCTTGGACTCGGTACCCAGGTCCGGGCGTGCGCTGAATCGCAGCTCGCCGGCGGGCTTCGCCCGTCGAGCGGCACTGGGTTGCCTGCTCCTGCCCTCGGGTGCCTGGTGTGATGCCAGATGATCCCGTCAGACCGGCGGAGGCCGGCCCCACCGTGGAGCTGCGGCGGGCCGACGTGGTGCTGGCCGCCGACGGTATCCACTCCGCGACCTGGAACACGCTCTTCCCCGGGCGTTCCGCCGTCACCAGCTGACTGGCAGCGCGGTCAGTCCGCGGACCAGCGCACCGCTTCGCCAGGCGACCGGCCCGGCCCGGCACAGCCCCGGCAGTGCCCGCAGCAGCCCGGCGACCGACTCCTGCAGGATCACCCTGGCCAGCGGGGCGCCGATGCACCGGTGCGGGCCGTGGCCGAAGGCCAGGTGCGGATTTACCGTGCGCCCTGGGCACACTCGGTCGGCCGAGGAGAAGACACGTTCGTCCCGGTCGGCGGAGGTGATGTCCACCAGCACTGGCTCACCGGCGGCGACCACCACTCCACCAAGCTCGACCGCCTCCAGCGCGTAGCGGGGAGGGGCGGGGCCTGCCTCCAGTGGGATCCACCGCAGCAGTTCCTCCACCATGGCTGGCACCGCCATCTCGGCCGAACGCAGTCGGGCCGTCAGTTCTGGCTGGTCCAGCAGCGCTACCCAGATGTTGCCGATCTGCGCTGCGGTGGCCTCGTACCCAGCGACCAGGACGGTCATCACCAGGATCACCAGATCGGCCTCCGCGTGGTCCTGTGTGCCGGCGAGCAGGCTGATCAGGTCGGTGCCCGGTGCCCTGGCCGGTTTGCGGATGAGGTCGGTCAGGTAGTCCCACATCTGTCCGAGCAGTTCGGCCTGGTACTCCGGTGTATGCGTGGTGGTGGACAGGCCTACGTCCGCCCAGTGACGGAACCGCGCGTGGTCGTGCCGCGGCACGCCGATCAGCTCAGCCATCGCGCGGTGCGTCAACGGATTCGCGAAGCTGGTGACCAGATCTGCGGGTGGGCCGATCGCGATGAGTTCGGCGGCCAGTTCCGCGACCAGTCCCGCGATCCAGGGCCGCAGCCGCTCGGCCCGGCGCGGGGTGAACGCCTTGGCGATGAGTGCGCGATGCCTGGTGTGCTGCGGCGGGTCGAGTGCGACCAGACCGACGGCGTGCGCCTCCGCCGACACCCGGGGAATGTCCCGGCCCGCGGTGGCGGCCCGGGAGAAACGTGGGTCGGTGAGCACCTGGCGCGCCTCGGCGTGCCGGATCGCCAGCCAGGAGGGTTCACCAAAGGGTAGCCCTACCCGGATCAGCCCGGCGTCACGGCGTAGAGCGGCGTAACGTGGGTCGATCCTGTTGCCCGCACAGCGAAACGGGTATCGGTGGACCCGATCAGCGGAGTTCACCGGCCAACCTCCCCATGTAGTAGATGATCTCCTCGTGGTTGGTGGTGGTGACGTAGTCCGCGGCGCCGGCCTTGTAGTAGATGTCGGTCACCAGGTCCCGTGGCACCGAGGAGATCGGTTCGCCTCGGCGCAGCGCGGCAGTGAGCGCGGGGACGTGGTAGGGCAGGCGCACCGCCCGGTCGACGTGGAACTGCTCGCCGTTGACGGACACCACAGGCAGGCCGGGGTGGGCGCAGTCCGGTACCGGGCGCTGTCCCTCGACGAGGTGGGCGGGCAGTGTGCGGAGGTCGTAGTCGAACACCGCGTCCAGAGTCCCGGTCACCTCCGCGTCCAGTCCGGGGCGGATCTCGGCCCGCCACCAGCCACGTAGCGCGTCTCGGGCCGCGGGCACGCCGTAGACGTAGGCCAGCAGCGGTGCCAGCACATTGGAGTCAGTGAAGGCGTTGTCCATGGCGTGTCGGAACGGCGATGTCACCGAACTCCTGTCCTGCGCGACGAACCCCATCAGGGAACGAATCGCGGTGGACTGGGTGATGCCGGCGAGCCTGCGCAGCGCCGGCCAGGTGTGTCGCAGCACCGCGCTCTCCGCGAGCAGCCGGGAGAAAAGCAGGAACTGGTGCATGTACCGGTTGTCCGCCAAGGACATGGTGTCATGTCGCAGCACGTGCTCGAAGTCGTCAGTGTCCCCGCGCACGGTGACCAGGCCGTACTGTTCCTTCTTCGCGGAGAACTCTGTGTTGGGCAACAACAACAGCGGATACGCGGCCACCCGCGACACGTGCTCGGCGAGCCGATCGTAGCCCTCCAGAAAGGACTCCACGGTCTCACCCGGAGCACCCCAGATCAGCTCCGCGTAACTCTGGAGCCCTTCCGCGGCAAGCCATTCCGCCAGCTCCTCCCACTGGTTGACCTTCATGTTGCGCCGGTTCATCAGGTTCAGCGCATCGTCATCGAGGGTCTGCAGCGCCAGGGTGAACGAGCTGTGCAGCCCGGCCTCCTTCATGATCCGCACGATCTCGTAGAAGACCTTCGACTTGTTCTTCGCCCAGGACGTCTCCACGGTCCGTGGATAGCCGTACCGCGAGCGGACCTCGATGAAGTCCTTGATGAACTCCAGGTCCGAGGCGAGCATGCCGAAGTTCGCGTCGCACAGTGCGATGGTGTGCACGCGATGTCTGCCGAGAACTTCCAGTTCCGCGCGCAGTCGGTCCCGGGAGAAGGCACGCACCCGCTGGCCCACCGCGCCGCCCCAGTAGCAGAAGGAACATTTGTACGGGCAGCCACGGTTGGTCTCCATGATGGCCACGTCGTAGCGGAAGGTGCCGTCGGCTCCGGTAAGTGGTATCGCCTCGGTCAGGAATGGCGACCCGATGATGTCCAGATCCTCGATCCGAGGACGGTCCGGGGTGGTGCGCAGCATCCCGCTGTCGTCGCGATAGGACACTCCGGCGACGTGGCCGAGGTCGTGCGGTCTGCCGCCGGCGAGGAGCTCGCGGACCAATTCGACGAAGGTCAGCTCCCCCTCGCCATTGACCACCACGTCCACCTCCGGGCACATCCCGAACACCCGAGCTGCCTGGTCCGAGACGTGATTGCCGCCGAAGACCACCCAGCCGTCCGGCCGGAGCTGCCGGTAGGTCTCGGCAAGGGAGGAGAAGGTGCGGACGTTCCATCCGAGTACGGAGAACGCGATCAGGTCCGGCGGCTCATCGCTGAACAGGGTGTTGGCGATCTCGAACGCCGTCACCCCACCACCAAAACTGTGAATCTCGATATCAGCCTGAGCGGCGATCTCCGGATCTTGCAGCGCGGTCGCCTTGAGATACCCGGCGGCCAGCGGTAGGGATTCCAACGCCATCTTCCAGACACCCTGCTGCACCAGCCAGATCTGCGGTCTCTTCGAGGCGCGCACAGCGGTCTCCCTTCGTCGAGATCGACGCTATGACCGCCGCAGGCAAGCGACCTGCACGCTGTCTGGACGGACCGGCACACGGGAAACCGCCTCACCACCAGTACTTTCCCCGCCCATGTCGAACAGTTGGGCAGCAAGACCGGCAAGAACCGTCAGCCACCACAACTGCCCGGCCGACCACGCGAGAGCCCACTGGACGCCACGCGCACCCGTTCGGCGCCCACTGGAGCGGGTGACTCCACGGCACACGGATCGGACGCCGCCCAACGGCGGTAGGCGATCCCCGCGACCGGATATGGCAACGCCGCCCGAACGAGGTCCGGAGGCAAAGCTCTCTCGGGTGGGCGTGAGGCTTCGCCCTCGCGAGACGGATAGCCGGATCAGGCTCGCGCCTTCTGTGAACCTGATCCGGCTACCCGGCGGTGGGTGACACTGGGATCGAACCAGTGATCCTCCCGCTGTGCTCCCACGGCCACCGCACCGTGGACATGTTCGAGTTCTCGGCGGGACATCGCCCTCTGCCGTTCGCGCGGCATGAGGACGGCGCCGCTGTACTGCGTGGCGCTGTTCTTCAGCCACGGTGGCTACCTGGGCTGCACCGCAAGCTGATGCCGACTGCCGCCGAGAGCCACCGGTGGAGCCAAAGGACGGGCGACCCTCCGGTGATCTGTTGGGCGAACCACATGCCGCTGTTCCAACCGGCCAAGTACGCCAAGGGTGCGGACCTGTGGTGCCCGTCGACCGTGGACGATCGCGACACCTGGCAGACCACGACGCGTCGCCTCGCCCTGGAGATCCGTGCTGGGCCCGACACCGCGCTGATCGGTGGGCGATTCAGCGATCGTCTCCCCGACTGGCACCACGCGCGGCCGGATATGTTCCCCCTGAGCCTGGACGAGTCTGTCCACAAAGGCGTTACCGGTGGTCAGCACCGGCCTGTATCGTCTGGTCTGGCCAGGGATCGAACCACTGCCACAGGGGGTAGTCGCTGTCCGCTGTCCACATCCGGGTGCTGGGCACGGTCTCCGTCGAGGTGGACGGGACGCCGGTGCCGCTCGGCGGGGCGAAACCCAGGACGTTGCTGGCCGCGTTGCTGGCCAGGGCTGGGGATGCCGTCCGGCCAGCGCATCTGGTCGATCTGATCTGGAGTGCCGCGCCGCCGGCCTCCGCCCGTGCGGTGGTCCAGACGTATGCCTCCACGCTGCGCAGTGCCCTGCGCAAGGCGGGGGCGCCGGACCTGATCGTCGGGGACGAGGCCGGGTACCGGGTTGTGCTCGGGGCCGCCCGTTACGACGCGCGGGAGTTCACCGAGGCCGTGCAGGCCGCGCGTGATCTGCTGGCCCGTGCGGAGTTCGAGCCGGGGGCGGCACTGCTGCGGGAGGCGCTGCGGTTGTGGCGGGGTCCGGCGTTCACCGGGCTGGGCGGTGGGTTCCTGCTCGCCGAGGCCGAGCGGCTGGACGAGTTGCGGATGGCCGCCCTGGAGATGCGCTGCACCGCGGACCTGGCCTGTGGCAGGCACGAGCGACTGGTGCCCGAGCTGCGTGGGCTGGTCGCGGAGTATCCGTTGCGGGAGTCCTTCTGGGCCTTGCTGATGCACGCGTTGCTGCGCTCGGGGCAGCAGTCCGCGGCACTGGCCGCCTACGAGCAGATCCGCTCCACGCTGCGGGAGGAGTTCGGCACCGACCCCGGCCAGCAGCTGCTCGAGGCCTACGAGCTGGCGTTGCGGGACGAACCGCGACCGGTCGCCACCCCGTCGGCCGAGGTGCCCATGCAGCTGCCTGCCGATCTGGCCAGCTTCGCCGGGCGCACCGCCGACCTGGCCGCGCTGGACGCCCTGCTGCCCGAACCTGGCTGCTCCGCGCCGCGCACCATCGCCCTGGTCGGGCCCGGCGGGATCGGCAAGACCGCGCTGGCCGTGCACTGGGCGCACCGGGTGCGCGCGGGATTCCCGGACGGCCAGCTCTTCGTCGACCTGCGCGGCTACGACCCGGTGTCCTCGGTGTCGATCGAGCAGACCCTCACCGCGTGCCTGCGTGCCCTGGGCGTGTCCGCGCAGCGGGTGCCGGTGACCCTGGACGAACAGGTGGCGCTGTACCGCTCGCTGCTGGCCGGAAAGCGCGTGCTTCTGGTGCTGGACAACGTGGCCAACGCCGGGCAGGTCCGCCCGCTGCTGCCGCCCGGCTCGGGCTGCGTGGCCCTGGTGACCAGTCGCAGCGACCTGCGCAGCCTGACGGTGCTCAACGACGCGCGGGTGCGGTACCTGGACGTGCTGACCGCCGAGGACTCCCACGACCTGCTGGCCGAACTGTGCGGCCCCGAGCTGCTGGCCGCCGAACCGGCGGACGCGCGGCTGCTGGCCGCGCTGTGCGGGCACCTGCCACTGGCCCTGCGCATCGCCGCGGCCAACCTGCACGGCCGCCGCCACACCAGGGTCTCGGACTACGTGCTCGCGCTGCGCGAGGACCGGCTGGCCGAGCTGGCCGTCGAGGACGATCCGGCGGTCGCTGTGCGGGCCACCTTCCACCTGTCCTACCAGGCCCTCGACCCGGCGACCCGGCAGCTGTTCCGGCTGCTCAGCCAGGCCCCCGGACCGGATTTCAGTCAGGCGGCCGCGGTCGCGCTGGCCGGCCCGGCCGCCGGGGTGCGGCGCTCGCTGGACCGGCTGGTCTCGGCCAGCCTGCTGACCCGCAGCCCGGCCGGGCGCTACCAGTTCCACGACCTGATCTGCCACTACGCCACCGACCTCGCCAGGGAGGAGGACACCCCGGAGGTGCTGCACGCCGCCGAGACCCGGCTCTACGACCACTACCTGGCCACCGCCTCGGCAGGCACCTCGCTGTTCTACGCCGGGGTCCGGCAGCTGCGGCGGATCCCGGCCACCGAGGCCAACCCGTTCACCGACGGCGAGGCCGCACTGCGCTGGCTCGACGAGGAACGGGTCAACCTCATCGCCGCCGCGGAACGCGCCGCGGCCGTTCCAGGGATCCGGCACTACAGCGGCCGGTTCGCCGACGCGCTGCGCGGCTACTTCTCCGGCCGCGGCTACGCGGCCGACGGCCTGGCCCTGTGCACCGCGGCGCTGGCCGCCGCGCGGGAGTCCGGTGACGCCCAGGCCGAGGCCACCGTGCACGCGCTGCGCGGGCTGATCTTCTACAACCTCAGCGACTACGAACGCTCCATCACCGAGCACGAGCTGGCCCTGGCCGCCAACGACCGCGAACCCAACCCGGTGGCGGAGATGGAGTGCCTGCACCACCTGGGCCGGGTGTACGCCCAGCTGGGCATCCCGCGCGAGGCCATGGCCTACCACGAGCGCGCGCTGGCGATCGCGACCGGGATCGGCGATGAGCTGATCGAGGCCCGCGAGGTCAACTACGTGGGCGTCGCGCACCTGTCCCTCGGCAACATCGACGAGGCCACCCGCGCTCACACCAGGGCCCTGGACATCACCGGCAGGCTGGACGACAAGATCGTGCGGCTGCGGGCCTGGAACGGCCTCGGCCTGACGCACTGGACGGCAGGCCGCCTGGCCGAGGCGGCGGACTGCCACCGCGAGTGCGTGGAACTCTGCCGCCGCTGGGGCCTGGAGTACAACCTCGCCGCCGCACTCGTCTGCCTCGCCGAGACCTGCTGCGACCTCGGCCGGTACGAGGACGCCGCGCGGCACGCCCGCGAGGCACTGGAACGCGGCCAGCAGATCGGCGAACGCCGCCACGAGGCCAGCGCGCTGGAGATCAACGCCACCGTGCGCCGCCGCCTCGGCCACCACCGGGAGAGCATCCAGGGCTACACCGACGCCCTGGCGCTGGCCACCCGGATCAAGTTCCGCTACGGCGAGGCATCCGCGCTCATCGGCCTCTCCGCCGCGCACCGCGCCGAGGGCCGTCCAGCCGAAGCGGCGACCTATGCCCGCCAGGCCCTGACCAGGATGCGTGAAACCGACATGCGGGTGCTGGAGATCGCCGGCCTGACCGAACTGGCCGCCTGCCACCTGGCCCTCGGCAAGCCCGCGGAGGCGGGGGCGCAGGCCGAGCGGGCGCTGGCGATGGCGGTCAAGGACGGCCAGCGGCTCAGCCAGGCCCGTGCGCTCGGGGTGCTCGGGCAGGTCCGGCTGGCCGAGGGCGACGGGGCCACCGCGGCCGGGCACTGGCGGTCGGCGCTGGAGATCTTCACCGAGATCGGCGCCCCGGAGGCCGCGGAGATCACCGAACTGCTGAGGTGAGCGCCGGGTTCCTGCCCGCATGACGGTGGCCGCCACCCAGGATCGGGCAGCGGCCACCTCGTCACTACGGCTCAGCGGGGGTCGTGCTTGTTGCTGAGCCTCTTTTTCCGGCTATGCCCCATATCGGGGAAAATACTGGTGCGACTTTTCTCGACGCCGGACCTCCTCGATATTTCCCGGACCGGCACGGCCGGACCAACCGTGCTCGACGCCCACCCCCATCGGGACGGCCTCGACACCGCGGAACGCGTCAATGACATCCACTGAAGCGGACAGGTCGCCCTCGTCGCTCCGGCCGAACTCAACGCGGTCGACCTTGTACCAGGTGCCCGATCCACCCAGGCCCTCGATCGTGCCCTCGTTGATCTTGATGCTGATGCCGCCGCCATAGCCGACCTTCGGCGCCATCCCCGCCTTCAGCGTGGCCGACCAGCCCCAGCCGTGGTAGTCCCTGGCGACGCAGACCTCGCCCCCGACTCCACCACCGACGTAGGCCTCGGCCGAAGCGCAGGCGGAGACCGTGAACCCGCCGTCGGCGTCGTCGCGGAACTTGCCCTCCCGCCATATGCGCTCGACCTCGGCCTTCAGGTCGTCCATGGTCTTGCGCTGCTCCGACGCCAGCAGTTTCTTGTACAGCGAGTCCGCAGCGGCCTCCGCCTTGATGGCGTCCACGCACCACATGCTCGACCGTTCAAGGGCGTCGTTGCTGCATTCCATGTTCACCGCGACCCTGGCCTGGTAAAGGCGAGCCCACCTCTTCATGTGCTCGTCGCTCGCGCCTGCCGGCAGTTGCATGTGGACGATGGCATGTGGCGTGCGCTGTTTCTCCGTGGGGATTCTGAGAAGGTCCCGTGCGGAGGACTGCTTGTCGGGTTTCGGCGACTGCTGCTGCTTCTGCTTCTGCGAACCGCAGCCGGTGGCCAGCGGACAGCCGTTGTCGTCCAGTGCCACGGCCAGCCCACTGGGGTCGCTCATCGAGATCGGGCTGTTGTTCGAGTAGGCGTACCCGTGCAGCTGCTGCGGATCCAGGTAGTCGCCGATCGGGTCCACCGACAGGAACCGGCCGGTGTCCGCGTCGTACTGCCGCCTGCCCAGGGTCGTGAAGCCCGCCGAGGAGTCGACCGTGCCACCCACGAAACCCTTGTCGCCCGCGAAGTTCCCCTGCGGGCCACGGGCTCCGCCGAAGGGCAGCTGCCTGCGCTGCTCGGTCTTGAGCGTGGCGCTGTCGATGGAGGTGTTCACCGTGCCGTGGTGGTCGGTGGCCAGATAGTCCAGCCGATCACCCGAGCGCGTGGCCACCATCCGCCCGCCGTGCGAGTAGTACCGGGTGACCGTCTTGGCCATGCCCTTGACGTGCAGCTCCTGCCCGGCCAGGTACACCGTGGTGCCCGAAGGGTCGCGGCGGATCAGGCGATCCCCGGACACGCCGTAGACGAACTCGGTCGCCTTGTCGCCCTCGGTGACCTTGACCAGCCGCCCCTCCACGTCCCAGTCCAGCTTCTGACCCGCGCCCGAGGGCGCCTTGCGGGCCACGGTGTTGCCGACCGCGTCGTAGACCGGCTCGTCCACCGCGGCCGCGGCCAGGCCGGGCTTCACGGCCGAGACCGACTTCATCCGGTGCCCGCCACCCTTGGCGTAGTTGCGGACCGTGTTGCCCGCGGCCGCGTGCTGGGTGTCGGTGAGCCTGCCGCCCACCTTGTCGTAGGTGAAGGACTGCCAGTACGGGGCCGGGCCTGCCAGGTTCCCCGTCGACGGCGCCGCGGCACAGGGCTGAGCCGTCTTCGCCGGGGTCCACGCCGAGGTCAGGCGCTGCAGGTGGTCGTAGCCGAAACACTGGACATCCGGCGTCTTGTCCAGGGCCTGGTCCACCATTGCGGTGATCAGGCCTGCCGGGTTGTAGGTGTAGTTGACGTCGGCCTGCATCGGCTTGGCCGTCTCGGTGTCCACGACCGTGCGGTTGGCCCGCCGGGTGTCCGGCTCGTAGTAGGTGGACACCCAGGAGTGCTTGCCCGCCTCGCCGAGCCACAGCTGCTGCTGCTCGCCGTACTTGGTGTAGATGGTGTCGGAGACGTACTTGACGTCGTCCTTGCCCTCGGGACCACCGTAGGTGCTCTTGAGCCGCCCGAAGTCGTCGAAGGTGTGCGTCACCGTCTCCGCGCCGAGCACGCCGGGCACCGCGGGGATCCCGGTGCTCTTGACGCTCCCGTTGTCGTTGTACTTCACCGTGGTCAGGTACCTGCCCGCGATGCCCGTCTCGGATTCGGGGAGCACCATCTCGGTGGAGGCGGGTCGGCCTGCCAGGTCGTAGGACACGACCGAGTCGGTGTAGGCGGAGTTCCCGATCCACCGCGTGCTGGTGGCGGCCAGGCCCTTGCCACCGGGCACGGTGTCGTAGGTCCACTCGGCGTGCTTGATCACGCGGTCCGGGCGCACCTCCTCCTTGCGCGTGGTGCGGCCGAGGTCGTCATAGCTCGTCCGGAGCACGACGCCCCGCGCGTCCCTGGTCTCGATCAGCCGGTGCGCGTTGTCGTAGGTCCGGCGGGTCACGCCCTTGTCCGGGTCGTGCTGCACGACCAGGCGGCCGAGCAGGTCGTACTCGTTCTGCCAGACGTTGTTCTCCGGGTCCTTCACCTCACTGAGCTGCCCAGCCGCCGTGTAGCGGTAGGTCGTGGCGTCGTGGGAGGGGCCTGGCGCGTCGGTCCGGCGTTCGATGACCTGCCCGCGTGCGTCGGTCAGGGTGGTGGTGGGCACTCCGCCCGCAGGCGGCGTGACCTTGGTCCAGTTCCCGCCGTAGGTGATCGTGCTGCGCCACTTCTCCTGCGGCGCCTTGAAAATCTCCGCGGTCGCCCGGCCGGCGCCGTCGAACTCGGTGACGGTGTGCGGCGGGGTCGCCTCCGAGTTCGAGGCCATCCACAGCTGGTCGTCCACGTCCTGGCCGTTGAAGAACGGCTGGCTCTGCTGGAAGGCCCGCCCGTGCGAGTCGTACCGGATGTCGGTCAGCAGCCTGCCCTCCTCGGTCGGGCGCTGGGTCTGCCGTGGCCGGAGCTGTCCGTCCAGGATCTCCTTGGTGGTCAGGTAGGTGCCGTTGGGGCCGAGCGTCTCGGTGGTGACCACGTTCGGCTGAGTCCGGGAGATCTTGTAGCTGAACTTCTTGTTGCCGTTGTCGCCCGCGGGTTCCCGGCCGGGCAGCCAGACCTGGGTCAGCCGCCCGAGCGGGTCGTACGCGGAGTGGACGGTCCGATCGTCCACATCGGACACCTTGAGGGTCGCGCCGGTCGCCGGGTTCACGGTTGTGGTGACCGGGAAGCCCAGCGGGTTCACCGTCCTGGTCTGCGTGACCGGGCCGCCCACCCTGGGGGTGAACTCGGTGGTGGTGACCTTGCCCAGGGCGTCGGCCACCTCCAGCGCGCGGCCGTGCTCATCCCGGCGTTTCACCGTGCTGGTGGTGATGTGCTCGAACTTGTCGACGGCGGTCCGGCTCTTCAACGCCTGCGTGGCGATGACGTTGCCGCGGTCGTCGTAGGTCGAGCGGTCGTTGCTGATGGCGTGCTCGGGGAACCTCGCGGTCGCGTCGCAGGCCACCGCGATGGTGTCCACCTCGGTCGCCCGGTCCATCAGCCACTTCGCGGTGTCGCGCTGGTACTTCGTGGTGACGCACCGGTCGTCCTCGGCCTTGGCCACCTCGCCGAAGTCGTGGACCTTCGAGACCAGCGCGGTCGGGTCGGTGTCCTCGTAGAAGGACTGGGTCTTGGTCTCCTGCTTTCCGTTGCCCGCGAGCGTGGTGAAGGTCCGGATGACCCCGTCCCGGACGATCCTGGCCTCGTGCTCGCCCCGCCTGGCGGTCGGCTTCTCCCGCCAGAACGGCTCGTTGATGACCTTGCTGACGACCTCGGCGGTGTCACCGAGGTAGGTGGTCGTCTCGCGGGCGATGCCGCTGAGCCAGTTGTGGTCATCCACCGAGCCGCCCTCGGAATCGGTGACCTTGACCGAGGGCTTTCCCTTGTCCCCGTGCATGCCCCGGTAGTACGTGGTGGCGACCTTGGTGCGCTTGCGCGCGTCCTCGGAGGTCGCGCCGGTGCGCACGATGACCTTCCCGTAGCCGCGGAACTGGTTCCACGTCTTGTCCTTGTCCGCGGTGAACTCGGACTCGTCGTAGTGCCAGGCCGCGCCGCCGCTGTACTCGTAGTCGGTCCGGCTGCCCACCTCGCTGCCGATCCAGTCCGAAGTGGACACGGTGGACACGACGTACTTGTGGAAGTAGTCGTTGCGGGGCTCCCAGGTGTCCGGCACGGTCCACTTCACCGGGAAGCAGCGCAGGGTGTTGGTCTCCGGGGTGAGCACCGTGTGCTCGGTGCAGTCCGGGGCGGCGTAGGTCACCGAGGTCACCGCGCCGGACTCGGAGACGATCGCGCCGATCCGGAAGCGGTTCAGGAAGGAGTAGCCGTCGTTCGGCTTGACCACCCGGTTCGGCTTGAGGACGCCCTCGAAGCTCACCTCGGGCAGGGCCAGCTCACCGCCGTCGTGCCCGGTGTGCGTGATGCCTGCCAGCCACAGCGCCGGCTTGCCCAGGTCCTTGGGGTAGGGGAACTCGTGCCGCAGCGTCCAGGAGTCGACCGGGCGGTAGCCAGCGCCGTCCCGCACCTCGGTGCGGATCTTGGCCAGCCGCTTGGTGGTCCAGAACGACGGCGCCCAGGTCTTGTCGCACTTCGGGCCCTCGCACCGCAGGTCCAGTGGGACGTCCGGGAAGTTGGCCCGGTTCGCCTCGACCTTCGGATCGCACTTCGATCCCGGCACGCACCGCTCGGCCACCTCGAACTCGACCCGCCCGCCTGCGGCCAGTCCCGGCATGTCCTCGCGCAGGCCGTACTCGATGCTCTTCAGCCAGCCGCCGCGCACGTAGTCCGCGGTCCTGGTGTTCTTGTTCTGCCCGTACTTGTTCAGCTCGGTGCCGTAGTTGTAGACCATCACGTCACCGTTGGGGCTGACGACCTTGTCCAGGTTCCAGCGATATGCCTGGTCGCACCAGGACCCGGCGAAGCCGTCCCGCCGGTAGCAGGGCTCGCCGTCGTCGTCGCCGTACACCGGCACCGTCCAGGTCGCCGCGGACTCGATGCGCACCCCGAAGAAGTACTGGGTGCCGTCGGTCGTGGTGACCCGCCAGTGCTCGCCGTCGTTGTCGCCGTTGCGGTGCTCCGCCCTGGCGATCAGCTCGACGCGCATCCCGTTGTCGCTCTTGGGTTTCCACCCGCCCGTGGTGTCGTCCCTGATCAGCGCGGTGTTGGTGCCGTTGAGCGAGAGCGTGGCGTTGTGGCTCTTCCAGCACAGGTCGAGCGGGTTGTCCCTGGGGTTGCCGGGCAGATCGACCTGACAGCCACCGTAGGTCCGTTCGACCGAACCCGGCCACAACGACCAGCCGTCGCCGACCCAGGATGCCTGGTTGTTGCTCGCGCTGGTCAGCCCGTCCACCGCGCCGGAGTTGTAGCCCAGGCCCAGCGAGGGCATCAGCTCACCGGCGGCCGGGGGCACCTTGAGCTGGTAGGACCAGTTGAAGTCACCGGTCTGCCCGGCCACCTCCCCCTTGCCGGACTGGCTCAGCGCGGTGGCCGAGTAGTCCCCGTCGCCGCGCTGGGCCGCAGGCAGCTTCGCCTGATCGCCTCGCCTGGCCGACTGCCCGGCCTCGTCCTTCTCGTTGCCGCGGCTGCCCTGACGCACCAGGGTGACCGGAACCGACGGCACCTCCGGCAGCTCCACCGACGGCCCGCCGGCCGCCGAGGCGGTGGAGGCGGTCGCGACGACCAGTGACAGCGAGAGCGCGGCGACCAGACCTATTGTGATCGCACGTCTGGATCTGTTGTGACGCATGGTTTTCTCCCCAGAGAGTTGTCAGGCCGGACCGTAGGACTGGACGAGTTCCTTCACCCGGTCCCCGTTGAGGCCACCGGTGTAGACCCGCACGTCGTCGAGGCGGCCCGGCCAGTGGCGGCCGTAGCCGTTGTCCTGCTTGGCCCGGCCCAGTTGCAGGCCGCCTGCACCGGACCACGGGGTGACCAGGGTGCCGTCGCCGACGCGCTTGCCGTTGACGTAGAGCCAGACCTTCCTGGCCCGCGCGTCGTACACGCCGGTCAGGTGGGTCCACTTGTCCGGGCCGATCTCGGTGGGCAGGGTGGACAGGGCGGCCTGGGTGATCGTGCCGTTCTGCTCCGGCATCTCGAAGATCCAGGTGCCGTGGGCGTTGGTGCGCCGGTCCTTCTTGTGCCCCAACCGGAATTTGACGCCCTTGCCGCCGTCCAGGCTCACCGCGGTCGTCTCGCCGTCCTCGGTGGCCTGCAGGTTGACCCAGGCACTGACGGTGAAGTTCGCCTCAGTGCGCACGTCGATTCCGGTGGTGGACACCGCGCCGTCCACGCCGTTGAGCTTCACCGCGTTGCCCGAGCGGCCCGGCTCGAAGGCGGCGCCGCCGTGCAGGGTGCCGCCGCGGGGGCCGACCGAGTCAGCCGCGGTGCCGCCGCCGGTCTCGTCCAGCTTCAGGTTGTGCACCAGGGAGAGGTCGCGGCCGGCGTTGGCCCTGATCTCGTCCTCGAACAGGATGCGCTGGTAGGTGCGCACATCGTCGATGTCGCCGCGGAAGAACTCCGCCGACCGGCCTGCGGACTGGCCGCGGCCGATCTGGAACTCCCCGGTGGCCGGCAGCGGCCCGTCGAAGGCCGCCGCGCCCACGGCCACACCGTTGAGGTGCAAGGAGATCTCCTTGCGAACCTGGTCGTGCACGGCCACCACGTGCGTCCACACGTTCGGCTGCACGCTGCCCCCGGTCACCGTCACCGGCTTCGTGCCCACCGCGGTGACGGCCCATTTGCCCTCGGCGGTGGTGTGCAACGCGAAACCGCTGCGGTCGGCGCCGTCCTGGGCGATCGCGGTCTGCGCCGCGTTCGCCGCCGCCGGCTTCAGCCAGGCCGAGACCGCGTAGCTGCGCGTGGTGTCCACCGCGTTGGGGGTGGAGATGTGGTCGTCCACGCCGTCCAGGCGCACCGCCTGGTCACTGGTGTTGGCCGTGGTGCTCTGGCCGGGCACCCAGGCCGGATCGCCCTTGGCCGTGCCGTCGCGGGCGCTGCCGGAGTCGTCGGTGGCGCCGCCGTCGAGCTTCCAGGACCCGGTGGGCACGCCGTCGGCGGCGATGATGCCCCGGATCTCGGCCTCGTCCAGCACCCGGCTGTAGGCCCGGATCTCGTCCAGTCCGCCCGGCCAGAAGCTGTTCTCGACGTTGTTCCACCGGACCGCGCCTGCCACCAGGGAACCACTGGAGGAGTTGTAGCTCTTCCAGGGCGCGGTGGCGGCGAGCACCCCGTCCACGTAGAGCTTGATCTGCTCGGCCGGCCGGTCGAACACACCGGTCAGGTGGGTCCAGGTGTTCAGCTTCGATGGAGTGCTGGAGAGCGCCTGCGCGCCCGGCGCGGTGGGGGTGTCCGCCGCCGCGCTCGCGTACAGCTCCCACCTGCCGACGCCGTTGACCTGGCGCTGACCCAGCCAGAAACCGCTCTGCCGATCGGCGTCCTGGGACAGCGCGGCGAACGCGGACTCGTCGGGGCCCGCCCGGTCCTGCCTGACCCACGCGGTGACCGCGAAGCTCTGGTCGGTGCGCAGCACGGACTCGCCGGTGCGCACGGTGTCGTTGGCACCGTCGAGCCGCACGCCGTTGCCCACCGCGCCGGGGGCGAACCGGGCGCCGGAGCGCAGCGTCATCGGCGTGCCGCCGGGCACGTTGTTGGCCGCGGTCGTGCCACTGTCCTCGTCGAACTTCCACTGCCCTGCCTGGACATTGCCGAGGCCGACCAGCGCCCGCACCTCATTGCCCAGCAACGCCCGGTCGTAGAGGCGGACCTCGTCGATCCCGCCCTTCCAGTGCTGCCCCAGTGAGCCTGCCCGGCCGATCTGGACCTCGCCGAAGGCGTTCCACAGCGCCGTGTTGCGCTGCGTGTCCCGGACCAGCGTGCCGTTGACGTACAGCCGCAGCGTGTTCACCCCGGCGTCGTACACCCCGGCGAGGTGCGTCCACGCCCCCGGCTGCGGCAGGCCGGCCGGGGAGGCGGCGAAGTCGTTGTCCGCGGCGGTGTCGGCGTGCCGGATGCCGAAGCCCCAGCTGTTGTTGTCCAAATAGGACAGTTGGAAGCCGGGCAGCGCCGTGCCGAGCTGGCTGACCGCGGTGGCGTTGTGCCCGGTGTGGCCCGGGTCCAGCCTGACCCAGGCGGACACGCTGAAACTGGTGTCGGTGCGCACGGTGTGCGGGGCGGTGAGCTGACCGTGCACCCCGTCCAGCGCGACGGCCGAGCCGACCGCGCCCGCGTCCGTCCAGTTCGAGCCCGAAGGCGAGCGGGTGGCGTCCCGGTCACCGAGATCGGCCTCGTCCCTGGTGTGCCCGTCCAGCGGCCACAGCGATTTCGGGCCGACCCCGGCACGCACGTAGAACCGGTACTGCGTCACGGGACTGACGTGGCCAGCCTTGTCCACACTGCGCACGAACAGGGTGGCCGGCCCGCCGCTGACGGGCGGCGCCAGGGTCACATCGCCGTCGCCGCCCAGGCGGGAGGCGTTCACCCGGATGTTGGGCGGATCGGTGAAGGAGTAGAGGTAGTGGTCGACGTCGTCGACACCGTTGGCCATGAAGTAGAACTTGTCGGCGACACCGGGACCGCCGTGCCACGCGTTGTCCGGCCGGTACAACGCGCTCTCCACCTTCGGCCCGATGGCAGGCGGGGTCCGGTCGATCACGAAGGACGGGCCGGCCTTCCACTGTTTGCTGTCCACCCAGCCGTCGTTGCCGGCCATGCTCCAGCTGTAGGTGTCCCCGTCGCGCTTGTCGGACAGGTCGAACGAGGCGGCGAAGGTGGAGCCGGAGTGCTGCTGCCCGGCGTCCAGCCACTTGCCTTCCTTGGGCAGCTGCGGCCCGTAGACGAAGACCCCGCCCTGCAGGCTGCCGCCGTCCTGGTCGGTGATCCGGCCCTTGAGCAGGACGCGGTCACCCTTCAGGTAGGACTTGCCCGCGCAGTGCGTGCACGGCTTCAGCACCGGATCGGTGGTGAGGTCCACCGCGTCGTCGGGGAAGTGGTTGTACTCGATGGTCAGGTGCGGGTAGCTCTCCGGACCGCCGTCGGGCTCGGTCTGGACGTAGAAGCGCTTCCACCCCGCGACGCCCGCCTCCGCGCGGTCCTTCAGCCCGAGCACCAGCCCGGTCCAGCCCTCGCTGGCCGCCGCCTGGGCCTGCGCCTTGATGTCGAACCCGGCCCAGTTCGGGCCACAGGTCTCGCCGGACTTGAACACCGGACGGCCGCTGCCGACCAGGTTGTTGGCGTGCCAGGCCGGCTGGTTGTTCCAGGTCGTGTCCGGCCCGACGTAGTTCAGGACGTGCAGGTCCATGTACGGCACCTGGCTGAAGTCACAGGTGTTCGCCCACTTCCAGCCCTGCTTGATGAGGAACTGCGCGTTCTTGATGAGCGTGCCCCGCAGCGGGACGGCGTCGAAGCCGAAGATCGCCCGGTCCACCGAGCCGTTCCCGTCCTCAGGCGACACCCCGATCCGGGCCACACCCCGGTACCGCGCCCGGTCGTCCTCCGGCGCCCGGTTCCAGTGCGGGGTGCCCGGCCAGCCGCTGCGCACCAGGGACCAGCCGTTGGTGCGCGGCGAGTGGTAGCTGTACTGCGGATCGATGGTGATGGGCAGCTTGGCCGCCGGATCGGTCAGCAGCGCGCGATCCGGCGTCAGGACGAGTTCCCCGCCCCCCACCGCGACCCCGACCGCGGCCGTGCGCTCGGCGCCGTC
Organism: Crossiella cryophila; assembly: GCF_014204915.1. NCBI lineage: Bacteria > Bacillati > Actinomycetota > Actinomycetes > Pseudonocardiales > Pseudonocardiaceae > Crossiella > Crossiella cryophila. Next base: position 8,853,667 of record NZ_JACHMH010000001.1, on the reverse strand, counting down.
CCACATGCTCGCCGCCGGCGCGCTGAACACGGTCGCCCCCTCGGCGTTGACCGCCCTGAGCGCCCCCTTGGCATCGGTGCTCAACCTGACACCCTTGACGGTGAGCCCGAAGGCGATCCTGGCCAGCGCGGGATCGGCGGCCGCCGCCCGCGTCTTGACCACCAGCTCGTGCCCGAACCCCTCCCGCCCGGACCTGGCCCGCAGGTCGACTCCGGGCAGCACCTCGGGATAGGTCGCGGTATCACCACTGACCACCGGCGCGGGCAACGGCCGCGGCCAGGTCAACGCGATTTCCGCCGCACCCGCGGTCAACCGCGCGAACGGCTGTGCCCCACCCCCGGAGAACACCACCTCCGCCGTAGCCGCCTTGGCCGCGAACGACCCGTCCGAACGCTTGCCCAGCCGCGGATCCAGCTCAACCCAGCCGCCATCCCGCCTGACCCGCTCCGGAACGACCGACTGCTCCATGGTCATCGTCCCGCCGGGATTGGCGAAGAACCGCGCGTTCTCCGTCTTGAGCCCAGCCACCTCGACCTTCGTGCCCTGCCGACGAGCCGCGACCAGCGCCGCCCGCTCCTCCCGCTCCTCCCGCACCTCCGCGACCACCGGCTGATCGGCCTGCCGCCCACCCACCGGCCCCCACGCCACCACCACGCCCCCGGCCAACGCCAAGGCCACACCCCCGGCGACAAGTCTCCGCACGCCCAATTCCACTCCCTGGTGTGAAGGGCGGCCCATCCCCAGCGGGCCGCCACCCGAGAGATTTTGCGAAGGAGCCCTTCCAAATTCCTTCAACGCCGTTTGAATCACTTTTGAAGAGGGTGGTTGACCATCAAAACCCCAGCTCAAGCGGCATGCGGGATGGAAGGTTAAGTGGACGATGAAACCCTCGAACACTCGCTCGTGACCCGGTAATGTAAACCGATTCGCCACTCCTGGAGAGTCGAGGCGGGAAGTGTGGAGAATCGCGACAGGATTACGCTACTGAATTCCGGGTGGGATTTCCGCCTGTGATCGACCGGAGCGCGGGACAGAGGCCCCGGAGAACGCTGTCTCCAGGGCCGCACCGTGGACGGGGACGCGGAGTCGCTACCTGCTGCCCGCGCGCCGAGGATTCCGCGCACGGTAGAACCCGGTGACGAACGGGCGCACCACCTCGCCGCCGAACCGTTGGTGGACAAGGGTTTCCAAGGCGTCCAGCAGCTGTGCCCGTTCTTCGGGCGGATGACTCAGCACGAGCGCCATCGAGGCGTACAACGTGCGCAACCGGGCGGCGTCCATCCGCAGTTCGGACCGGATCACCTCGCCGCCGAACTCGGTGAACCCGGCCTTGGCGAAGTAGGCACGGTGCAGTTCGGCGTCGAGCTGAAACGGCGGGCCACCGGGGTCCATCACGGTGCCGGGCGACATCCCGAGGATCTCTTCGGCGGCCGCGTCGAACGCGTGTGGCCTGGCGGGATCCTCGAACATCATCCACCAGAGCGCGACCCACCCGCCGGGCCTGACGATCCGGCGCAGCTTCGCCAGACCGGTGTCCAGGTCAACCCAGTGGAAGGAGGTCGCGGCGACGGCGAGATCGAAGCCGCCCTCGGGTAACCCGGCCTCCTCGAACGGCGCTGTGATGACCTCGAGTGCGCTGTTGTCGTGCGTGCGCCGGAGAAAGTCGGCGAGAGGCGCGCTGGGCTCGACCGCGGTCACGGCGGCGCCTCGCGCGAGCAGCCGTCGGGTGACCAGGCCGGTCGCCGGGCCGATCTCGATCACCCGGGTGCCAGGCCCGAGGCCGCATTCGTTCGTGAGGATCTCGTAGACGCGGTCCGGGTAGTCCGGCCTTCCGGCGTCGTAGGACTCGGGGTCCTGGCCGAAGAGATGCCTGCCCTGCGCGACGTCGAGCTTCCTGGCCCCCATGGCGTCAGTTTAGTGGGGTGCTCGTGGGTGGCACTCACGAGCGGAGCAGTGGCACCAGGTTGCCGGGTTCCATTCGTATGGGTCGAGGCACCGCGGGTACCGGCGACTTCGCCTGGCGCATAAGCACTCAGTAGGCCGTGCTCCCCATTTGCTCCCCACAATGGCAGATGGCCTGCCGATGAAGATCATCGGCAGGCCATCTGACCAGGAATAACCGGTTGTGGGCGATACTGGGATCGAACCAGTGACCCCTTCGGTGTGAACGAAGTGCTCTCCCGCTGAGCTAATCGCCCGGGTCTTCCCGCCCTGCCTTCCGGCCGGGCAGGAAGAACATTACACGATCCACTCGCTAGCGCGAAAACGGGGTCCGCAACCAGGAGATGTCCAGGTCAAACCAGCCGGCGATCATGCCGAAGACGTTGAGCAGCCACAGGGTGAGCAGGACGATGAGGCCGGTGGCGGCCAGGACGCCCCAGCGGACGGCCCAGTGTTGTCTGCGCAGCCAGTGGGTCCAGGCGTCGTACTTGGACTTGGCGTAGGTGAGGGCCTTGCCCGCCCAGGCGAACTCGGTGGCCAGGATGGCCAGGCCGGCGAAGACGACCAGCCAGCCTGGGCCGGGGTAGGGGATGAGCACGACGCCAAGGGCGAGGACCAGACCGCCGACCACGCCGACGGCGATGCGGAAGACGAGTCGCAGGGTGGGGTTGCCGCGGATCCTGGCGGCGAAGCCCCAGCGTTGGGCGAGGCGGTCCAGCACGTGTGGCTGGGCGCCTTCCTTGGTGAAGCCCGCTGATTCGGCGGGGTGTTCGGAGGTGCTGCTCAGCGCCTACTCCAGGATTCCTTGGCCCACGACGGTGGTCGGGGTCGTGGGTGCGGCACGCCCGTTCTCCAGGGACACCGCGTAACCGGTGAACTGCGGCGCGTTGTCGGGCCAGCTTACGGTTCTCGGCTCGATTTCCGGGCCTGCCACGTCGAAGGCGCCCAAGGCCCGTGGGGCCTGGCCTGCGCCGGCGACGCCCCACAGGACGTAGGTCTGCTTGGCCTGGTCGTTGGCCGGGAGGTCCATCGGGACCACCACGCCCCGGTTGCCCGCGGCGACCACCATGGCCACCGGGTGACCGTCGCCCGCGGCGCCGATGAGGGCCCGGCGCATGTTGGGGTCGCCGACCAGTTGCACGGCCTTGGCGAGCGCGGCGGAGCGGCCTGCCTCGGCATCGCGTTCGGCGCCGAGTTGGACGACCCGGATGCCCAGTCCGCCGATGGCGACCACGGCGAGCACCGAGGCGGCGATGGCCAGCAGTGTCCGCCGGTTGCCCGGTCGGGCTGACTTCCGGGCGCTTCGCCGGATCGAAAGTTCATCATCAGGCTGCCGTTCGCCGACCGTTGACGACGCTTCGGCGATACCGCCGGAATGGCCGTCCGGGCGGGCGGGCACCTGGGGTTCCTGCTCGATTCGGGCGAGCAGGTTCGCCCGAAGGTGGACTGGCGGATCTTCCTGTGGGACACCGCGACCGAGTTCCGCGCTGATCTCCTGGGTGGCCGCGACCACGTCCTGGCAGCGCGGGCAGCCGGGCAGGTGCGCCTCGAACTCGGCCACCTCGGCCGGTTCCAGCACGTGCAGCGCCCAGCCGGTCGCCAGTTCCTCATGGGGGCAGTCCTGGCCCCGGTAGTCCGTGTTCACCGCTGCTCCCCGAGATCCCGGTCCTGTTCGTTCCCGCCGGTCAGCAGGGTGCGCAGCCTGCGCACCGCGGCGAACATGCGTGATTTCACCGTGCCGAGCGGGACACCGGTCAGCGCCGAGACCTCGCACTGGGTGTAGCCCCCGTAGTAGGCCAGCACGACCACTTCCCGCTGCTCGCCGGTCAGCTCGTGCAGGGCGTCGCGCACCTTCTCGCCGAGCACGCCGGCGATCGCCGCGATGTCGGCTCCGGGGTGCTCCTGCTCGCTGACCAGGGCCTGTTCCGCCTGTGCGGCCGATCGTTTGCGCTGGGTGTTCTCCCTGCGCACCGCGTCCACCGCGCGGTGGTGCACCACCGTCAGCAGCCAGGTCGACACGCTGCCCCGCTGCTCCTGGTAGCGGCCGGGATCCCGCCACAGTGTGAGGAAAGCCTCCTGCACCACGTCCTCGGCGAGCTGGGTATCGACACAGACACGTTTGGCCAACGAGTACGCCTGTCGGCAGTACCGGTCGTACAAGGCTGCGAACGCTACGCGGTCGCCTTCCGCCAACCGGGTGACAAGCTCGCCGTCGGTCACTCCTCCGGCGGGCCTGCCAGTCTGGGCGGCGGTGCTAGCGTGGTCGAGCCGTGCAGCCGGGGATCTCGGCCGATCAGCAACCAAGGGGTTCCTCACATCCAGCGTTCGCACGAGGGCGCGGACCGGTTCAGGCTAGACCTCGACGCCAAATCCAGAGACGATGACTGACCACTCAGCGCAACATTCTGGTCGCCCACCGAAGTAGTTCTGCCCCGGATGGGTGATCTATCGACAATAGGCGAGCGCAACTGGCCACTCTCGCGTCACAAATACATCGCACGGCCGTTCCCAGGGCGGCAGGCAACGGCAGCAGTGCAGAAAGGCGGGCGACGATGCGCAACGACCATGTGACCCTCCGCTCCACGGCGGTCTTCGATCTTCTGGCCCCGCGGACCCCCGCGGTCCCGGTGCAGGTCGAGCTTCGCTACGACACCCGTGACCCGTACGCGGTGGTAGCCGCGTTCCGGACCGGGCGCACCGGCTGGGTCGACTGGGTCTTCTCCCGCGACCTGCTCGCCGACGGCCTGATCGCCGACGCCGGCGACGGCGACGTCCGCATCCGCCCGGCCGTTGACGACCCCGAGGTCGTCGTGATCGAACTCAGCTCCCCGTCCGGCCACGCCATGTTCGAGGCCTCCGCGCAGGAGCTGGCCGACTTCCTGGACCGGACCTACGACCTGGCCGCCCCTGGCAACGAGAACCTGTGGGTCAACATGGACGAGGCCCTCTCCCAGTTGCTCTCCAACGACCTGAGCTGAGGAAACGGCGCGCGGTGCGGCGCGCGCCCGCGGTGGGGGACCCCCCGATTTGATCCGGATCCCCCTCGTCGGATAAGGTTCTCCTCGTTGGACGGCAAGAGCGAAAACCCCCGGTAACACAGGGGTAAGCACCACGGAAACTTCGCCAGGCCGAACGCACGCGGATGTAGCGCAGCTGGTAGCGCATCACCTTGCCAAGGTGAGGGTCGCGGGTTCGAATCCCGTCATCCGCTCTGGGCGGCTCGATCACGGGCCGGACCTCTGGAGGATCACGATCTTCGGATCGGGAGTCCGACAGGGAACGGCGGAGTGGCCGAGTGGCTTAGGCAAGGGCCTGCAAAGCCCTGTACGCGGGTTCGATTCCCGCCTCCGCCTCGGACGATTAGCTCAGCGGGAGAGCACTACCTTGACACGGTAGGGGTCACTGGTTCAATCCCAGTATCGTCCACTTAGTAGTTCAGAACGCCCGTCGGTGAAGGTGCCGACGGGCGTTCTGCTGTTTGGGCGGGGTTGCCGGGCTGGGGGTTTGATGGCGATCTACGAAGACCTGTCTCGCTACACCTACCAGCCGGTCGGGAAGTTGGGCGCCAAGGTGCTCAATGTCGGCTGGCTCGGCGCCGGGGTGGAGTTCGATCGGGGCGAGCCTGCGCCGGAATTCGTTGACTCGCTGCGGAAGTTGGCTGCTTTCGAGTCCGTGCGTCAGGCCAGGGGATACCACTACTGCTGGCTGTGTCAGGCGGTGCCGGGGTACGACTGGGAACCTGCTGAGATCCGCTGTGCGGAGCAGGAGCGCGGGGTGCTCACCCTTGGCAGCGCTGAGATCCACGTGCCTGGCGCCGGCGGAGTCGGCTACGCGGCTCCGGACCTGATCTGCCACTACGTGCTCGCGCACCAGTACTCGCCGCCGGCGGAGTTCGTTGACGCGGTGCTGGCGGCGAGTGCGCGTGGCGATGCGGAGTGGGTGCGGGTGAAGGCGGCGTTGCCGGTGGGCGCCGTGGTGCGCGGCGTCTCGGATTCCTGGAACTGGTTGGGATTGCGGGTCGAGCTGCGCGCGTTCCCGGGGGTCGGCGCCGGGGTGTCGTTCCGGGAACTCGGGGTGAGTTCCGTTGCCGAGCTGGACTTCGATTTCAGGGCTGCGCGGGAATTCGTGGTGCTGGACCACGAGGACGTGCGGCGGAAGATCGTGCTGCGGTTGGCCTAGGTCAGCCGGTGACGTCGATGACGGCCTTGGTGAACTCGCGCGGTGCTTCCTGGGGCACGTTGTGGCCGATGCCGGGGAGAACCCGGTGGTCGTAGCGGCCGGTGAACTTGTCGCGGTAGCCGGCGCCGTTGGCGGCGGCCCCGTCGAAGTCGCTGGCGATGGTGATGGCCGGGATGCTGATCATCGGGGCGGCGGCGAGTTTCTGTTCCAGGGCATCGTATTGGGGTTCACCGGGGGCCAGGCTCAGGCGCCAGCGGTAGTTGTGCACCACGATGGCGACGTGGTCGGGGTTGGCGAAGGACTGGGCGGTGCGCTGGTAGGTGGCGTCGTCGAAGTGCCACTTCGGTGAGCCGGTCTGCCAGATGAGTTTGTTGAACTCGGCGCGGTTGCGGGTGTAGCCCTGCACGCCGCGTTCGGTGGCGAAGTAGTACTGGTACCACCAGCCGAGTTCGGCCGCGGGCGGCAGCGGTTGCTGGTTGGCCTTGAGGTTGGTGATCAGGTAGCCGCTGACCGAGACCAGGCCGGTGAATCGTTCCGGCCAGAGCGCGGCGAGCACGGTGGCGGTCCTGGCGCCCCAGTCGAAACCGGCGATGGTGGCGCGCTGGATGCCCAGGGCGTCCATGAAGTTGATGATGTCGGTGGCGACGGCGGTTTGCTGGCCGTTGCGGGTGGTGGCGGGGGACAGGAACGTGGTGCTGCCGGAGCCGCGGAGGTAGGGGATGAACACGCGGAAGCCCGCGGCGGCCAGGGCGGGGGCGACGTCGACGTAGCTGTGGATGTCGTAGGGCCAGCCGTGTAGGAGGATGACGGGTTTGCCGTTGGCGGGGCCGGTTTCGGCGTAGCCGATGTCGAGTACGCCTGCCTTGATCTGTTTGATCGGGCCCCAGGTGGGGGTGTTGCCGGGGCTGGCGGTGGCGGTGGAGGTGGCTGGGGGTGGGGGCTGGGGCTGGGTGGCGCTGGGGCCTGCGGGGGTGCAGCTCGTGAGGGCGGCTGTGGCTGTGAGGGCGGCCAGGGCCTGGGTGAGCTGTCTCCTGCTGATCATGCGGACCACTCCTGCGACGGGGTTGCGTTTCCGGACACGTCGGGACGGTAGGGAGGGGGAGGGGGTGTTCGCGAGCATCGGGTGACGTTGTTGGCGTACGTCATGGGGGGCTTTTGGCGTGTTGGCCGTTCTCGTACGGCGTGTTGGCCGTTGTTGTACGGAGTGTTGGCCGTTGTGGGCGGGTTGGTGCACGAGCGAGGGTCAAGATCAAGGGCGTCCTCGCCGGACGGGCAGAAATCAAAGGATGGGGGGGAAAGTCAAAGACAAGAGCGCAGAGCAGTGCTCGTACGGTTCCCCCATCCCCGTCAGCCCTCCGATACCAAACCACATCCCGGGCAAGCGGCCGGTCGCGTTGGGGTTCGCCGGGTGGCGGTTTGTGTTGCGGGCCGCTTGCCCGGGATGCGGTGTGTCCTCTCCAGGCTGACGGGGATGGGGGAACCGCTCGGAGAGTGTTGAAAAGCCACCCCGGCTGCCTGTCCTCGGGCTTCGCCCGGTCGCGGCGCGTGTTCACCGCCTAGCCGCAGCGTTCCCGGGCTTCGCCCGCTTGCCCCCAACGCTCACCGCTCCGGGCTCCGCCCGCCCGGCGTCCCGCAACGGCCAACTTGGTGTCCCACAACGGCCAACATGCCGTACGACAACGGCCAACTTGGCGTACGAGATCGGCCAACACTCGGGTGGGGGTGGGGTGGGGTGGGCTGGGTCTATGTCTGGGGGGCATTGGTGGGTTGGGGGCGGCATTTCTCGGGGGTGGGTTTGGGTTGTAGTTTTTGGGGGAGCGGCTGGGAATGGCCGGTGGGGATTGTTTTTGGGTTTGGATTGGGGTTGTTGTGGCTGTTGGTGTGCGGCGGGTTGTGGTGGTTACGGGGGCTTCGCAGGGGATTGGGGCTGCTCTTGTTGCGGGGTATCGGAAGTTGGGGTGGGGGGTGGTGGCTAACTCTCGGAACATTGGTGAGTCGAGGGATCCGGGGGTTGTTGCGGTGGCTGGGGATATTTCGGAGGTGGGGACTGCTCGGGCTGTTGTTGAGGCTGCGGTGGGGGAGTTTGGGCGGGTTGATACGTTGGTTAACAATGCTGGGGTTTTTTTGGCTAAGCCGTTTGTTGAGTATACGGCGGAGGACTATGCGGGGGTGATGGGGGTTAATGTGGCTGGGTTTTTTGGGGTTACTCAGTTGGTGGTGGAGCGGATGCTTGTGCAGGGGGATGGGGGGCATGTTGTCAATGTGACTACCACGTTGGTGGAGCATGCGCTTAGTGCGGTGCCTTCGGTTTTGGCCTCGTTGAGCAAGGGTGGGGTGCAGGCGGCTACCAAGGCGTTGGCTGTGGAGTACGCGGGGCGGGGGATTCGGGTCAATGCTGTTTCGCCGGGGGTGATTGCCACTCCGATGCATTCGGTGGAGACGCATGCGGCGTTGGGTGGGTTGCATCCGTTGGGGCGGATTGGGCAGGTGGGGGACGTGGTGGATGCGGTGTTGTTCCTGGAGAATTCCTCGTTTGTCACCGGGGAGATTTTGCATGTTGATGGCGGGCAGAGTGCTGGGCACTGAGTGCGGGTTGCTTTTTTCTGGATTGGAAGGGGTTTGTTGTGCCTTTTGTTAGTGTTCGGGTTACTCGGGAGGGTAGTTCTCCTGGGGTGGAGGCGGTTACCGAGTCGGAGAAGGCTCGGGTGATCGCGGGGGTTAGTCAGGTTTTGCTGGATGTTTTGGGCAAGCCTTTGGAGTCTACTTTTGTGGTGATTGAGGAGGTGCCTTTGGGGAATTGGGGGTGGGGTGGGATGCCGGTGGCGGATTATCGGGCTACACGGGCTGTGGGGGGATCGGGCAGCAGTTGACGGCCGCGGCCGCGGCGGCCTCGATGAAGTGGCGGAGTCTGCGGTCCCGGTGCTGGGGCTGGAAGGCGATGGACACGGGGCTGGTGGGGGCGCCGATCAGCGGGACGAAGCGGACGGCGGGGTGGATGTTGCGGCGCATCGCCACCTCGGGGACCACGCCGATGCCTCGGTTGGCCGCCACTGATTCCAGCCACTCGTCGAAGTTGCGGGTTTCGATGATCCGCCGCGGGCCGTCGCCGTCCGGCCAGGACCAGGGGCCGGTGGTGCCGCTGACGGTGTTGACCACCAGGGGCCAGTCGGGGACCTCGGTCCAGTGCAGGCGGTCGGCGCCGGCGAGTTTGCAGTTGGCCGAGCAGACGGCGACCCGGACCTCGTCGAACAGGTGCAGCACCTTGGTGGCAGGGGTGGATGGGTGGCTGCCGCGGACTACCGCGACGTCGACCTTGCCCTCCTCGACCGCGGCCAGGGGGTCGTCGATGCGGATCAGGGAGACCGAGTTGCCGGTGGCCTTCTCGTAGTTGCCGACGGTGGTCTGGGCCCAGGGGTCCGGCAGCAGCCAGCTGAAGCCGAAGCGGATGGTGACCTGGGCTTTCACCGAGGCGAGGGTCTGGTCCATCGCGGTGAGGACCTGCTGGGCCCTGCCCAGGAAGTCGGCGCCGGTGGGGGTGAGGGCGACGTGGCGGGAGTCGCGGTCGAACAGCCGTACTTCGAGGGCGGCTTCGAGCTGTTTGATCGTCCTGGTCAGTGCGGGCTGGGTGACGATCAGGTGTTCGGCGGCCCTGGTGAAGGACAGCTGCTGGGCCACTGCCACGAAGGCACGCAAATGCCGGAGTTCGACGCCCATGACCGGCAAGTGTAGGCGGGGCCTGACGCCTGGGGGCCGGGTTCAGGCGGGGGTGGCCGGGTATTCGAGCAGGCGCTGGGCGGGGGTGAAGTTGGTGAAGGACCAGGTGCGCACGCCGTCGGGCCAGATCAGGGTCAGCTCGCCCTCGGCCGGGTGGTAGACGGCGGTGTGCAGGGTGCCCGCGCCGGTGGTGTAGCCGGTGCGGTGGCGGGGTCGGGTGAGCATGGCGGCGATGGCTTCGGAGACCTCGGGCCAGTGCCGGGTGCGGCCGCGCTGGGTGGGTTCGCCGGGGGTGAGGCGGTAGCCGGCGCGGGCGCCGGTGGCGTCGATGACGGTGAGGTCGTGCGTGCTGGCGGTGGGCCAGCAGGCCAGGACCTCGTCGACGGCGGCGACGGTGGTGCAGTGTTCGAGCAGGTGGCGGACGAGTAGCGGTCCACTGAGGCCCTCGGTGTGCCGGTGGTCGCCGCCGGAGGTGAGGGAGACGGCCAGGCCGTCCTCGTTCATGCCGTCCAGCAGGCCCCACAGGCCCGAGGTGGTGCCCAGGACGCGGCGGGTGCCGAGTTTGCTGAGCCACAGCGTGGACTCGTGCTGGTTGACGTCGATGTCCAGGTTGCGGATCAGGGAGGCGCCGCCGGTGCCCTGGGCACCGGAGACGACCGGGGCCGGCGGGTTGACGTGGGTGAGGAAGGCGGGCAGGTCCGGGTCGGGCAGCCCGGCGGCCTCGGCCAGGTCGGCGGCCAGGTGCGCGAGCGGGGAGCTGGTCAGGGACAGCACCGTGGTGCGCCAGGTCTGGGCGTCCGGGTGGTCGGCGGCCGTGGCCCGCAGCCGGGGCCAGTGCCTGCGCACGTGGTCGCGCCAGGCGGGGCCGGGACTGGCCTCGGCGAAGGCCCGGAACGTTGTGGAGCAGCGGATGTCGCCGGTCACCTGGCACCTCTCGGAGTCGCGGATCCTCGCTGCCCGATCGAACCCGCGGGGCCCTCGCGCGGCCACGCGGACAGACCGGCAGAAGGCCGCCCAGGCCCGGTTCTGCCGGTCCTTCCGCGTGGCAGCCGGGTGCCCTGGCGGGTGGACTCAGCGGCAAGAACTTCGCGATCTCGAGGGAGGTCACCGTGAGCACCGTGGCCGAGCTGCACGCCGAGCACCGGGAGGTCCTGCTGCGTTTCGCCCGCCGCCTGTTGCCGGGTGATCCGCACCGGGCCGAGGACGTGGTGCAGGAGTGCATGTTGCGGGCCTGGCGCAACAGCGAGACGTTGGCCGCGAAGGACGCCAGGGTGCGGGCCTGGCTGTTCACCGTGGCGCGCAACCTGATCGTCGACTGGGCGCGGCGGGACAACGCGCGTCCGGTGCTGCTGGACGACGATGATTTCGACGCGCTGCCCAGTGGCACGGACTTCGCCGACGAGGTGCTGGAGCGCTGTGTGGTGGACCAGGGGCTGGCGCGGCTGAATCCGATGCAGCGGCAGGCTTTGGAGCAGGTCTACCGGCTGGACCAGACCCGGTTGCGGGCGGCGGCGGTGATCGGGGTGCCGGTGGGCACGGTGAAGTCCAGGGTGCACCACGCGACCATCGCGATGACCGAGGCGCTGGCCGCGCACGGGGTCACCGCGGCGGGCTGGTGAGCGGGCCGGGTCAGGCGGATTCGGGTACGGCGAGGCCGAGTTGGGCGGCGAGCCGGCCCGCGGTGCCGCGCACGGTGGGCGAGTCGTAGCGGGCGCATTCGGCCAGCGCGCGCACCCGGTGCTCGCGGGCCTGGGCCGTTTCCCCGCAGTCGTCGGCGAGTTCGGCCAGCAGCACCAGCATCTCCACCCTGGCCTCGGACCAGCGGGCCTCGTCCAGGCTGGACAGCAGTTGTTCCCTGGCCTCGGCGGGACGGCCGGCCCGGATCAGCACCCGGCCCCGCAGGAAGCGCACCCGGGACAGGCCGGTGGACACCTCGTGTTTGCGGAACAGCGTTTCGGCCTCGTCCAGCAGGTCCAGCGCGGTGGTGACCTCGCCGGTGGCGGCCAGGCTGTCGGCCAGCCGGGTCAGCACCATGGACAGCAGTTCGTCGTTGCCGGGGGCGGTGGCCGAGCCGCGGTAGTGCGCCTCTGCCAGCCGGTTCACCGCCACCGCCTCGGGGTATTCGCCTGCCACGTGCAGCATCGCGCCGAGCATGGACAGCGCGAGGTGTTCGCCGTTGGGGTAGCCGGCTCGCTCGAACAGTTCGACCGAGCGGCGGGCGAGCCGGATGGCCTCCTGCGGGGTGGTCAGCCGTCGTTCGATGCCGGACCGGTAGTACCAGGCCCAGGCTTCGGCGAGCAGGTCGTCCGCTGCCACCGCGGCGGCCACGGCGAGCTGGTTCGCGGCCAGTGCCTCGCGGGCCTGGCCGCAGAGCGCGTAGTGCGCCCAGGCCAGGTAGTTGAACTGTTCGGCGCTGGCCTTGACCTCGCCGAGGGCCTGGGCCGAGGCCGCGCCGGCGCCGAAGACCTCCAGCCACAGTTCGCCGGTGCCGCGCAGGTCGGAGTACCAGTGCATGGCGGTGGCCAGGTCGAGGACCTTGCGGTGTTCGCCCGCGGCGGCGGCACAGCGCACCGCACCGCGCCAGTGGGCTTGTTCCAGGGCCAGCCAGGTTTTCGCGGTTTCCCGGTCGCGCACCGGGTCCGGGCCGTCGATGGTGCTCGCCGGGTCGGGCTGGTCGTGGTCGAAGTACAGGGCGGCCTTGGTGGCCACCGCGAGCAGCCAGTCCCGCATCCGCTCGTTGGCCGCGCGCACGTCCTCGGCGGTCTCGTCCAGTTCGAGGCGTTCCCTTGCGAAGACGCGCAGCAGGTCGTGGCTGGTGAAGCGGCCGGGAATATCGCTGAAGCCGAGCAGGCTGGCGTCGGCCAGCTCCTCCAGGGCGGCCTCGGCCAGGTGTGCGGGCTGCCCGGAGACCACCGCGGCCAGCTCGACCGAGGTGTCCGGGCCTGGCACGAGCGCGATCCGCCGGAACATCCGGGCGGCCGCGGGTTCGAGGTGGTGGTAGGACAGCTCGAAGGCGGCGCGCACCTGCAGGTCGCCGGCGGTGAGCACGGAGAGCCTGCGGCGTTCGTCGGCGAGCTGGTCGGCCAGGTGCGCGATGGTCCACTGGGTGCGGCTGGCCAGCCGGTTGCCCGCGATGAGCAGGGCCAGCGGCACGCCGCCGCAGAGGGTGGCGACCCGGCGGGCGGCCTCGTGTTCGGCGGCGACCCGGTGGGTGCCGGCGACCACGCCGAGCAGTTCGACCGCGCGGTCGCCGTCGAGCAGTTCCAGCGCGACCCGGTGCCGCGCGTCCAGTCCGGCCAGGGTGCTGCGGCTGGTGACCAGCACCATCGAGCCGGGGCTGGTGGCCAGCAGTGGGCGGATCTGGGCCTCGGAGGCGGCGTTGTCCAGCACCAGCAGCACCGAGCGGTCCTGCAGCAGTGAGCGGTAGAGGGCGAGGCGGTCGTCGGGGTCGGCCGGGATCTTGCGTTCGTCCACGCCGAAGCCACGCAGCAGCCGGTGCACGGCCCGGTCCGCGGAGAGTGGTTCGGGGTCCATGCCGCGCAGGTCCAGGAACAGGCAGCCGTTGCCGAACAGGCCGGTCAGCCGGTGTCCGGCGTCCACGGCCAGTGCGGTTTTGCCCGCGCCGGGCGGGCCGTGCACCACGGCGAGCTGGAGCCGGCCGTTGGCTTCGGCGTCCTTGGCGAAGGCGGTCAGCGCGCGCTGGTCGCGTTCCCGGCCGGTGAGTTCGGTGAGCACCGGCGGCAACGCGCAGACCGCGCTGGCCTTGGCCGTCTCCGGGTGCACCGGTTTGTCCTCGGCCACCGCGGTTTTGCGGCCGGCGCGGGCCAGTCCGATGAACTCGCCTGCCTCTTCCGGCGTCAGTTCCAGGCCGGTGACCAGTAGTTCCACCGTGCGCCGCTGCGGGCTGAGCGCGCGGCCGCGTTCCATGTCGCTGATCGCGCGCACGCTCACCCCGGTGCGTTCGGCCAGTTCCTCCTGGGTCATCGACAGCCGAAGCCGGTAGAAGCGCAGGAAGTCGCCGAACGCCGTCGTGGGCACCCGGTCATTCTGCCATGGCGACTTCCCGCCATTTCCCTGGTTATCCGGCGGTCAGGGCAGGTCGGCTGGTAGCAGCAGGCGGAGGTCGTGCACGGTGGGCGCGCTGGTTCCGCTGAGCCGCCCTGCCTGGCGGGTCATCATGGTTTCCAGTACCTGCCGGGCGTAGCGGGCGTTGCCGAAGGTCTCATCGCGTGGCACGGCGGCGAAGTGCTCGCGGACCGCGGTGATCGTCTCCGGCGCGCATTCGTAGCCGTTGCCGCCCGCCATCCGGTGCACGATGGTGACCAGGTCGTCGGTGCTGTAGTTGGCGAACTCGATGTGCCGGGAGAACCGGGAGGCCAGGCCGGTGTTGGAGGCCAGGAAGGTGCGCATCTCGGCGGAGTAGCCGGCGACGATGACCACGGTGTCGTCGCGGTGGTCCTCCATCAGTTTGACCAGGGTGTCCACGGCTTCCTGGCCGAAGTCGCCGCCGGCGCCGCCGACCGGGGTGAGCGCGTATGCCTCGTCGATGAACAGCACGCCGCCGCGGGCGCTGGTGAAGGCTTCCCTGGTGAGGTGCGCGGTGTGGCCGATGTAGCGGCCGACCAGGTCGGCGCGGGCCACCTCGACCAGGTGGCCCTTGCGCAGTACGCCGAGTGCGGCGAGCAGTTCGCCGTAGAGCCGGGCCACGGTGGTCTTGCCGGTGCCGGGTGCGCCGGCGAAGACCAGGTGGTTGCTGATCGCGGGCACGGGCAGTCCGGCCTGGCGTCGTTGCCGGGCGGTGGCGATCAGGTTGACCAGGTCGTTGATCGCCTCCTTGACGCCGCCGAGGCCGATCATCGAGTCGAGTCGCTGACGCAGTCCGGCCAGGGTGCTCTCGTCGTCGGGGGCGCCGGGATCCGCGCCGCCGGGCACGTCGGCCGGGAGCAGCAGGGACAGGCTCTGGTCGTCCGCCTCGGTTTCGTTGGCCAGCCGGAACGCCTGGCGGTCCACCATTTCCTCGAACACCTTGCGTGCGGCGCGGCCGTTGCCGAAGTCCTCACCGCGGGACATCTGTCCGAAGTGGACGGAAAGGGTGGTCCGGGTCTCCTCGGGCACCTGGTACTGGTGGGCGCCGCACATGCGCTGCACGATGGTGACGAGTTCGTCGGTGGTGTAGTTCTCGAACTCGATGGTGCGGGTGAACCGGGAGGCCAGGCCGGGGTTGGACTGCAGGAAGGCGTCCATTTCCTTGTGATAGCCCGCGGCGACCACGACCAGGTCGTCGCGGTGGTCCTCCATGAGTTTGACCAGGGTGTCCACGGCTTCCCGGCCGAAGTCGGGGCCGCTGCCCTTGCCCTGCGCGGTGAGTGTGTACGCCTCGTCGATGAACAGCACGCCGCCGAGGGCCTTGGTGAAGGTCTCGGTGGTCTTGATCGCGGTGCCGCCGACGATCTGCGCGACCAGGTCGGCGCGGGCCACCTCGACCAGGTGGCCTTCGCGCAGCACGCCGAGTTCGGCCAGGATGCTGCCGTAGAGCCGGGCCACGGTGGTCTTGCCGGTGCCGGGTGGTCCGGCGAAGATCAGGTGCCGGCTGGTGGGCGGGGCGATCAGTCCGGCTTCCTGGCGGCGGCGGGCCATTTTGTTGAGGTTCACCAGGGTTTTCACCTGGTGCTTGACCGCGGTGAGGCCGACCAGGGCTTCCAGCTTGGCCAGCGGCGCGTCCTCGTCGGGCTCGGCCTGCTGGGTCTGCTGGGCGGGAGTGGGTTCGGCGGTGGTGGTGGCGGTGCTGCCGTCGGTGTCCGGGGTGCGGTTTCCGGTGCTGGTCAGGTTTTCCACCGACAGCCGGGTGGTGGGCACGGTGACCCGCAGGCCGCTGCCGGTGTTGTCGGCGGTGGTGCAGTCCAGCACGCTGACCGCGTCCGCGGAGTCGATCCGCAGGCCGTCCCGGCCGTTGCCGCTGAAGTCGTCTGCGGTCAGTTTCGCCCGTGCGCCAGCGGAAAGGTGCACGCCGTGGCCGGTGCAGCGGCGGACCGAGGAGCGGGAGAGCACGAGTTCGCCGCCGTCGGCGACCAGCACACCGTCCGAAGTGGACTCGCCGATCTCGCAGTCCCGCAACGAACCCACGCCACCGGGTCCGATCAGCACGCCGGGTCCGGTGGACTGGCGCACCCGCAGGGAGCTGACGTACGGGCTGCCGCCCTCGGACACGCTCAGCCCGGCCTGCCCGGCTTCCCGGATCTCGCAGTCCTCCAGGCGGCCGCGGCCGTTGCCGGTGACCTCGATCCCGTTGCCCCGGCAGCCTTCCAGGGTGGCGCGGCGCAGCAGCGGGTTGGCCGCGGCGGCCACCTGCACGCCGGGTCCGGCGGTGTCCCTGATCTCCAGGCGGTCGAACTCGGCGGTCGCGCCGTCGGTGACCAGCAGGCCGACCGACTTGCCGCCACGCACGGTGGTGCGGGTGAACGACGGTCCGCTGGCCTCGTCGACCTGGATGCCCGCGCCGCCTGCCTCGGCGACCTCGCATTCCTCGAAGGAGCCCCGGGATCGGCCGGTGACCCGGATGCCCGCGCCGCCGGTGCGGGTGGTGCGGCAGCGGCGCAGCACCGGGTCCGCGCCCTCGGCCACGGTGATGCCGTCGCCGGTGGTGCTGGTGATCCGGCATTCCTCCAGCACCGGCGAGGCGTGCGTGCTGATGAACACGCCGCTGGCGGTGTCCCGCACGGTGGTGTCCAGCACGCGGGTGGCGCTGTCCTCCTCCAGGGCGATGCCGGGGCGTTCGGTGGCGGAGATGTCGCAGTGCGCGATGGTGCCCTGGGCCTGGCCGTTGGCGCAGACGCCGTTTCCCTTGGCGTGCCGCAGGGTGCAGTCGCGGACCACCGGGTTGCCGCGTTCGGCGATCACCACCGCGGAGGTGTGCACGTGCTCGATGACGCAGTCCTCGATGGTGCTGGGCGCGGGGGAGGTGACCACGATCCCGGCGCCCGCCGGGTTGGTGACCCGGCAGCCGCGCATGGCCAGGGAGCCGGAGTTGCGGGCCAGCACCGCGGTCCAGGCGGCGCCGATGATCTCGCAGTCCTCGACGGCGGCCTGGCCGCGCGCGATGTCCACCGCGGGCAGATCCTCGTGCTGGCCGCGCAGGACAAGCCCGGTGATCTTGACCGCCTCGGCGGCGAGCCGGAGGACGCTGCCCTGCCGGGACACGACTTCCACGCTGCCGCGGGCGTCGCTGGCCGCGATGGTGACCACCTTGGTGACTTCCAGGGACTCGTCGTAGCGGCCGGGCAGCACGGAGATCACCGTGCCGTTGCGGGCGTCCAGCAGCGCGGCGGAAATGGTGCGATAGCCGCTGTCCCGGTCCACCGTGAGCACGTGCCGTGACACGGGCGCTCCCCTCATCGTCGGTCCTCCGCATCGGGCAACGCAGTGGGGGGCGGATTGGGTTCACTTGCGCCCGGTCCTGCCGGTGGTTCTGCGTGTTCGGGGGTTGGCGGGGCGTGTTGCACTGGCCAGATGAGGCGACAGCTCGCAGTGGCCTGCGCGACCTTCGTGCTGGCCGCGAACGGCGGCGTGGCGGCCGCGCAGGACACCGTTCTCCCGCAGATCCCGCAGGTGTTGCGGGCCGGTCAGCCGTGCACCGGCTCCTCCGGCAAGAAGATCACCGAGACGCCGTGGCAGTTGCCGTACCTGGGCGCGGACCGGTTGTGGCCGTTGAGCACCGGGGCCGGGGTGACCGTGGCGGTGGTGGACACCGGGGTGGACTCGACCGCGGTGCCGGTGGAGGCGCTGGGGGACGCGGGCAAGGACTGTGTGGGCCACGGCACAGTGGTGGCCAGTCTGATCGGCGCGCCGGTGCGGGAGGGGTTCAAGTTCGCTGGGCTGGCACCGGGGGCGCGGGTGCTCGCGGTGCGGGGGACGGACAAGTCCGGGGTGCCGAGTGCGGGTGGGATCGCGGGGGCGATCGACGCGGCGGTGGCGGCGGGGGCGCGGGTCATCTGTGTTGCGGTCGGGGTCGCGGAGGCGGATCCGGGTCTGGGCAAGGCGATTGAGCGTGCGCTGGCCGCCGGGGCGTTGGTCGTGGCGGCCGCTGGGCCGGACAGCTTGCCGAACAAGAAGGTGGAGCCGGGGCCGTACTACCCGGCGGGATTTCCCGGGGTGCTCGCGGTGAGTGCGCTGGGTCCGGACGGGAAGGCCGAGGCCGGTAGCCCCGGAGTCCTTGCCGCACCAGGGAATCTGGTGGTGGGCACCGGGCCGGGTGGCGGGCAGGTGGTTGGGTCGGGACCGGCGTTCGCCGCCGCGCACGTCGCGGCCGCTGCCGCGCTGATCCGGGCCTACCGGCCGGAGATCACCGGTAGTGAGCTGGCGAAGCGGTTGCGGGACAAGGCGTATCGGCAGCCGGGGCTGGCCATGCTCGACCCCCTGGCCGCGTTGACCGCGAACCAGGCCGAGGCCCCGGTGACCGCGCGCCGTGAACCGGTCGCGCTGGCGGCGGTGCCGGATACCGTTGGGCCGCAACGGTCGGCGTTGATCGTGGCCGGGATCGTCGCGCTGGCCGGGTGCCTGCTGGGTGCGGTGGCCGTGGTGGTGCCACTGGGCCGCCGCCGCGGGTGGCGCGGCGGCGGCCGGTGATCACTTCGCGCTGAGCGCGGCCTCGTGGGCCGACAGCGCGGTCTGCACCAGGGTGGTCCCGCGCCGGGTGGCGTACTGCGCCCGGCCCGGGATCAGCGTGCGCGGCCGGACATCGCCGAAGACCAGGCCCTCGGAGTTGGGGCAGGACAACAACAGCACCGGGGTGTTGACCTCGACCAGTCGGCGCAGCAACGGATCGTTGCCGCCCCGGCCGATGCCGTTCGCGCCGCGGGCGACCACCAGGTGCAGGCCGAGCGCGTTGCCCTGGGCGAGTGCGTCGAACAGCGGCTGGAAGGCGTTGCCAGAGGAGGTGGTGACCATGTCGTAGTCGTCGATCACCACGAACACCTGCGGACCACTCCACCAGTCCCTGGCCCGCAGTCGCGCGGGTGAGATGTCCGGGCCGGGCAACCGGGTGTGCACCGCGCGGGCCACCCCGTCGATGAGTTCGCGTACCGAGTCCGCGGCCACCGCGTAGCCGAGCTGGTGTGCCTCGGGCACCGCCTCGTAGAGGCCCCGCCGGTAGTCCACGGTGATGATCCGGGCCTCTTCCGGGGTGTAGCGACGGGTGATGCCGTCGATGACCAGGCGCAGCAGGTTGGTCTTGCCGGTCTCCACGTCACCGACGACCAGCAGGTGCGGGCTGTCGGCGAAATCGTGCCAGAGGGGTTCCAGTTTCTGGTCGTCCAGGCCGAGTGGGATGCGCACATCCTGTTCGGGCGCGGGCAGTTCCGCGTGCGCCAGCACCGGGGGCAGCATCCGCACCGGCGGCGCGGCGGGTCCGGTCCAGGCGGTGGCGATCCGGTCGACCAGGGTGGCCACGTGTTCGGTGACCTCGCCGTCGACGCCGTCCAGGGACGGGAGTGCGGTGCGGAAGTGCAGTTCCTTCTCGGTGAGGCCGCGGCCGGGGATCTTCGGCACGGTGGCCGCGGCCCGCATGTTGATCACCGAGTCGACCGGGTCGCCCAGGCGCAGTTCCAGTTGGGTGCCAACGAGATCGCGCACCGCCGCGGCGATCTCGCTCCACCGGCCGGAGGCGAGCATCAGGTGGATGCCGTAGTTGAGACCGCGGGCGGCGAGTTCGGCGAAGACGGGCAGCAGGTCCATGAAGTCCTGGCGGATGGTGGACCAGCCGTCCACCACCAGGAACACGTCGCCGTGCCGTTCGCCGGGGAACTCGCCAGCGGCCCGCCTGCGCCGGTAGGCCGGCATGGAATCGACCGCGTGGTCGGTGAAGAAGCGTTCCCGGCGGGCCAGCAGGGCGGTGACCTCGCCGATGGTGCGGTGGATGCGGTCCAGGTCGAGGCGTCCGGTCACGCCACCCACGTGCGGCAGGCGTTGCAGGCCGGACAGGGTGCCGCCGCCGAAGTCCAGGCAGTAGAACTGGACCTCGGCCGGGCTGTGCGTGAGCGCCAGGGCGGTGATCAGGGTGCGCAGGGTGGTGCTCTTGCCGCTCTGCGGCCCGCCCACCACGGCCACGTGCCCGTCGGCGCCGGACAGGTCGACGATCAGTGGATCCCTGGTCTGCTCGAACGGCCGGTCCACCAGGCCGATCGGCACCCGCAGTCCGCCGCGGCCGGGCCAGTCGGCGGCGCACAGGCCGTGTTCGAGGGTGATCTCCAACGGTGGCAGCAGTTCGTCCAGGGAACTGGGTGCGTCCAGTGGCGGCAGCCACACCCGGTGCGCTGCCGGACCGCTGTCCCGCAACCGATCCACGGCCACCTCCAGGAGGCTGTGCGTGGAGACCTCCGGTTCCGGCGTGGGGGTGGGTTCGGGTTCGACCTCCCGGTTGGCCACGAACCGGGCGGTGAACGGCACGATCTGCTGGGCCACCACGGCCTGTTCGACGTTGCGGCGGGCGGTGCGGTGCGGGCCGGAGACGTAGGCGGCCTTGAACCGCTCCAGCGCGCCGACGCCGTTCTTGAGGAACCCGTTGCCAGGATCGGCCGGGAGTTGGTAGGCGTCGGGCACGCCGAGCACGCCGCGGCTTTCCATGGCGGAGAAGGTACGCAGGCCGATCCGGTAGGACAGGTGGGATTCGAGCTGGTGGATGCGGCTCTCGTCCAGGCGTTGCGAGGCCAGCAGCAGGTGCACGCCCAGGGATCGCCCCAGTCGGCCGATCATGATGAACAGGTCCATGAAATCCCGGTGCGCGGCCAGCAGTTCGCTGAACTCGTCCACCACCACGAACAGCGTGGGCAACGGGTCCAGTGGTGCGCCCGCGGCCCGCGCGCGTTCGTAGTCCAGGGCGGAACTGTGGTTGCCCGCCTTGCGCAGCAGTTCCTGGCGGCGGACCAGTTCGCCGTGCAGGGCCTCGCGCATCCGGCCCACCAGAGCGGCCTCATCGGCCAGGTTGGTGATCACCGCGGAGGTGTGCGGCAGGTCGTCCAGGCCGAGGAAGGTGGCGCCGCCCTTGAAGTCCACCAGCACGAAGTTGAGGATCTCCGAGGAGTGGGTGAGGGCAAGGGCGAGGACCAGGGTGCGCAGCAGTTCGGACTTGCCGGAGCCGGTGGCGCCGATCAGCATGCCGTGCGGACCCATCCCGGCCTGCGCGGATTCCTTGATGTCCAGTTCGATCGGCGCACCGTTCGCACCGACGCCCAGCGGCACCCGGAGTCGTCCGCCGGGACGCGGTGCGGCCCAGCCAGCGGCCACGTCGTGGGTCTGGATGTCCTTGATGCCCAACAGGGTGGTGAGGTCGAAGTCGGCGGACAGCGGTTCGGCGGAGCGGCGGGGCGCGCCCATCCGGTACGGCGCGAGCCGCGTCGCCAGCGCGGACGCGGTGGCCAGGCCCAGCCCGTCCGGCCGGCCGAGATCGCCTGCCACCTCCTTGTTGTGCTGGTCGACGGTGATCAGCTTGAGCGTGCCGTCCTCGATCCGCAGCCGCAGCGTTTGTGGATCGTCCTGTTCGGACAGTGCGCCGGAGAGGTCGAGCACGGTGGTGTTGCGGTAACCCGGTCCGGCCAGGCGCGCGGTGGGCGGGACCGGCACGCCGTCGACGAACACCATCACGCACGGCTCGCCGCGATCCGGCACGGCGTCCGGGTCGAAGGCCGGGCGACTGGCGAACTCCTCGCCGAGCGCGGTGTCCAGTTCGGACAGTGACTCCACCACCAGGCGGGTGGCGCCCGCACCGTCGGTCTCGTTCGGGTGCAGGTTGTGCGGCAACCACTTCACCCACTCCCAGTCCGCCCGGCGCTCCGGCGGGGTGAGCAGCACGATGCGCAGTTCGGCGGGGGAGTGGAACACCGCGAGGTGCGCGATCACCGACCTGGCCAGCGCCCTGACCCGCTCCTCGTCCCGCTGATCCGCCACCCGCAACAGGATCCGGGCGAAGGAGGGCAGGAACACCGCCACCGGCTGGTCGGCGACCGTGCCGTAGGCGTGGATGAACCGGCGCAGCGCGTGCGCGGACAGCGGTTCCAGATCGTCCACCGGCTTGGTGGACAACGGGTTCAGCCGCCAGGCCAGCCGTTGCGGACCGAGGGCGACGCGCACCTCGCCGAAGTCCTCGTCCTGGGCGTCCCGCTCCCACATCCTGCTCGTGCCCGGCAGCGACCACAGCGCGGCCGGGTCCGGATGCCGCCAGGCGAGTGCTTCGCGTTGGCGCAGCACGACTTCGCGCACCTTGCGGCGGGACTGGGCCAGGTAACGCAGGTAGTCCCGGCGGGCGTCGTTGAGCTTCTGCCTGCGCTCGCCCGCGCTGCGGCCCAGCTGGCCGATCAGCATGGCCATCGAGGACACCGTCATCAGCCCGGCGGCCAGATAGCTGAAGGCGCCGTTCTCCCCCGGCCGCACGAACAGCAGCACGGTCGCGGTGGAGGACAACGCCATCGGCAGGTACATCATGATCGCGCCCGCGCTGCGCTGGACCTCCGGCAGCGTGGGTGGTTCCTGGATGCTCAGCTCGCCCTCGGGCATCTCCGGTCCGGGCCTGCGCTGGCCCTTGCGGAACGTGATTACACTCAAGCCCGGATTCCTTCCCTAGCGGACGTGCTGTGGTGGCAGCTCCGCAACAGGTGACGAAATCCGACCACGCGACGGTTCACTCCGGTGCCGCGCGTCGGTCGCCGAGGAAAAGGCGTGTGCCATGGCGACCACTTCCGGGCTGTGCAAACTCCGGGTCCGGACCCCCTCCACCGGCTTCGAGCTGGCCGTGCCGGGGGACATCCCGCTGATCGAGATGATGCCGACCATCCTCGGCTACGCCGGGCCTGACCTGGCCGAAGCCGGGCTCGAACACGACGGCTGGACCCTGCAGCGACTCGGCGAGGCCCCACTGGACCAGGAGGCCACCGTCGACGCGCTCAACCTGCGCGACGGCGAGACCCTGCACCTGCGGCCACGGCGCGAGCAACTGCCGACCGTGCACTTCGACGACATCATCGACGGCCTCTCCACCGAGGCCCGCGACCGCGCCGACACCTGGAGCCCCGACGCCAGCCGGTGGACCCTCCTTGGCGGCCTGCTCGCCGTGCTCACCCTCGGCTTCGGCGTGCTGGCCACCGCCCCGAACACCTGGCCGATCCTGCTGGCCGCCGGACTGGCCGCGGTGTTCCTGCTGGTGTGCGCGGCCACCGCGGCCCGCGCCCTGGGCGACCAGCCAGCCGCACTCGCCCTCGCGCTGGCCGCGGTCCCGTTCGTCGGGCTGGCCGGATTCCTCATCCCGGACGGACCCGCCGGCGAGGTGCTCACCGGGGCCCGGATCCTGGCCGCCTGCGTGGCCGGTGCGGGCGCCGCCGCGCTGGGACTGGCCGCGGTGGCCGGGTCCGCGCCGGTGTTCGTCTCGGTCGCCACCACCGGCCTGCTGTGCGCCACCGGTGGGCTGGTGATGATGCTCACCGGGGCCGGCGCGGCTGCCTCGGCCACCGTGATCGCGGTGCTCGCCGTGCTGCTCGGCGCGTTCGTGCCCAGGGTCGCCTTCCGGCTGTCCGGACTGCGGCTGCCCGCGCTGCCCACCAACGCCCAGGAGTTGCAGGAGGACCTCGAACCGCACGCCGGGGACGAGGTGGTGGCCAAGGGCCGGATCGCCGACGCCTACGTCACCGCGCTGTTCGCCGCGGTCGGCGCGGCCTGCGCGGTGGTGCTCACCTTCGTGGTGCAAGATCCGTCCTGGCAGGCCACCACCTTCGCCGCGGTGCTCAGCGCGTTGCTGCTGGTGCACGGCCGCGCGCTGGGCAGTGTGTGGCAGCGGCTGTCCGTGCTGGCACCCGGCGGGTACGGCGTGCTGTGGCTGCTGCTGGCGGTGCACGAACGCGCACCCAAACCCCTGGCGCTGGTGATCGGACTGTTCGTGCTGGCCGCGGTGCTGATCGTGGTCCGCTGGACGCTGCCCGGCCGCAGGCTGCTGCCGCAGTGGGGGCGGCTGGCCGACATCGCGGAGAGCGTGGCCGCGTTCTCCCTGCTGCCACTGGGATTGTGGCTGCTCGGCCTGTTCGCGTACATGCGCGGGATCGGGGGCTGAGCCGTGAACTCCAAGACCGACCAGGTCCAGGCACACCGATTCATGATGGGCCGGCTGTCCTCCGCGCTGCTGCGGGTGGACCCGGACGCACCCGAGAGCCCACTGCACCGCACCTACCGGGGCAGCACCATCGGCGGCCTGATCGCCACCCTGGTCTGCCTCGGCCTGCTGGTGTTCGGCCTGATCTCCCCTGGCGGCAACACCTCCTGGAAGGTGGAGGGCGCGCTGGTGGTCTCCGACACCACCGGCGCCCGATTCCTCTACGCGGGCGGGAAACTGCTGCCGGTGCTCAACCTGGCCTCCGCCAAACTCGTCGCCGGGGACCGGCTGGTGGTCAAGCACGTGGCCGATGCCTCGCTGCGGGACGTGCCCAGGGGTGACGCGCTGGGCATCATCGGCGCGCCCGACGCGCTGCCCACACCCGCCAGGGACCCGTGGGAGGTGTGCGCGGCGGTCGGCCGGGACCAGGCCGGGAGCACCGCGCTGCGGATCGGCGGCGGCTCCGGGCGGGCGCTCGGACCCGACGACGCCGTGGTGGTGATCACCCCGGACGGCGTGACCTCCTTGCTGTGGCAGGGCAAGCGGCACCGGGTCGCGACGAACCGGGGTGCGCTGGATGCCCTGGACGGCATGCCGCAACCGGTCAAGGCCCCCGCCGCACTGCTGGACGCGTTGCCGGTCGGCCCGGACTTCGCACCGCGCACCCTGGCCGGACTCGGCGCGCCCGGACCCGCGCTGGGCGCGGTGGACTCGCGGATCGGCCGGTTGTTCACCGTCTCCGGCGAACCATCCCAGCGCTATGTCCTCACCGGCACCGGACTCGCGCCGATCTCCGAGCTGGAAGCCCGGTTGCTGACCGCGGATCCCGAACTCCGCCGCGCCGCCTACGGTGGCGGCGAGGTGCTGGTGACCCCGCTACCCGGCCGCCTGGTCAGCGAGAACCTGGCCAAGGCCGAACCGCCGCCGCCGGTCAAGCCACCGCGCGCGGTGACCCTCCACAGTGGACAGAGTCTGTGTGCGCTGGTTACGCCGGATGGCGGCACCCCGCGAACTCAGCTCACCGTGTCCGACCAGGTCGCCGCGGTCGGCGCGCCGCCACTGGCCCAGCCGGGCATCGCGCCGCCGTGCGCGCGGGTGGACCGGATCACGGTGCGGCCGGGGACCGGTGCGCTGGTGAAGGCCACCGCCGCCTCCGGACGGCTGGGCGACGCGCTGTACCTGGTGACCGACACCGGCGTGAAGTACCCGGTGCCGCCCGAGGGCGCCAAGGCCCTGGGCTACGGGGCCACCGCCGCCGTGGGGCTGTCCACCAGCCTGCTGGCGTTGCTGCCGACCGGGGCGGCGCTGGACCCGGCCGCGTTGCGTGGTGGCGGCACCGTGCTGCCCGCGGCGACCGCCTGCACTTCCTGACCGGCGGAACCGCAGGCGGTTTCTGCCGGTGGTTCAGCATGGTCCGCCCGCCCGCGAGTTGATGTCCTGGGGGCGGAGCGCACCACGGGAAAGGACCCCACCGGATGAGCACGCCGTACTTCCAGAAGACCGACACCGGCATGAAGGGTGGCTACCAGGCCATCCAGACCTGCCTGGACAGCTGCCGCGCCATCGGCGGCGCCGTCGCCAACATCTCCACCGACCTGCGCGGGAACTGGCAGGGCCAGGCCTCCCAGACCTTCCTGAACAACCTGCAGGCCTGGATGGAGGACTACAACCGGATCGTCAACTCCCTGGACGAGATCGGCGAACTGGTCGGCATCAGCGACCAGCAGATGAACGACGTCGAGGCGGACATCGCGCTGCTCTCCCAGGGCGCCTTCACCGGTGGCGACGGCGACCGGGTTTTCCGTTCCCTCACCTCCTGATCACCGCACCGCAGCAGAGGAGCAGCAGCATGCACGACGGATTCTCGGTCAGCGGCAACCTCCCGCACCTGGCCGACCAGATGCAGGCCCAGACCAAGGCGATCCTGGACGCGCTGGCGCAACTGCGCAGCCAGATCAAGCCGATGGCCGAGACCTGGACCGGTGACGCGGCGAGCATGTGGGAGCAGGTGCAGGGCACCTGGACCAGCGCCACCAACGACATGCAGACCCGCTTCGGCAAGGCCCAGGTGACGCTGAACCAGTCCTACGACAACTACCGGCGCACCGACGCGAACATCGCGGGCAAGTTCACCGGACTGTAAGCCGGGATCCGGTACTGGGAAAGGGAAACGGGCATGGGTGACGAGAAGCCGGACAGCGGGGACATCAAGATCACCGTCTCCCGGTTGCAGCAGTTCCAGAGCAAGGTGCTGCAGCCGATGGTCGACGAGCTGGCCGGCAACGAGCACGTGCGGGAACTGTCCTATGTGCTCGATGAGAAGACCCGCAGCCTGCTCGCGGGCTCGGAGAGCTTCCAGCCTGCCAAGGTGCTGATGGACCGGTACGAGTCGGCCACCGGCACCGCGCCCACGCTGCACACCCAGTTCCAGGAACTGCGGACCTCGCTGGAGCGGCTGAACAAGAACATCGGCGACGTGGTGCGGATCGCGCTGGCCGGTGAGGACGAGAACATCAAGCTGTCCACCGAACTCAGCGCGTACCAGCTCGGCGTGATCTTCGGCGGCAAACCGGCCGCCGGGCCCGGCACCGGCGGGAGCTGACCCGCGATGGCCAACGAAGCCCCACTCGGTCCGGTGGACTGGTCGAAGTGGACCTGGGAACAGGCCCTCAACATCTTCCAGGACGGCGCCACCTATCCCGTCGTGCCCAACCGGCAGACCGTGGCGGGCGCGAAGTGGCTCAAGTGGGACTGCTGGAGCGCGGTCAACGGCGAGCTGGGCAAGAGCGGCGACAAGCACGAGTACTACGTCAAGTACGCCACGAACTGGATGAACTACTGGGGTGTGGCCGACACCGACTCGGAAACGCTCACCAAGCCGATGAACGAGTTCTACGGCAACGCGCGCAAGATCGTGGACTCGCTGCGGGCCGGGGTGAACACGGTGGCGCAGCCGGAGACGTTCAACCGGGCCTTCCGCACCCTCAACGGCGCCAAGGATCTGCTCAACTCCCAGGCGGCCAAGCTCAAGGCGGAGCAGAAGACCATCGGGCACAAGGGCGACGACCTCCAGGGCGCGGGCGCGACCGCGTTCTGGAAGTTGCTGGGCGGCCTGGTGTACAAGTGCGAGGACGTGGTGCGCCAGCTCGGCGTGCGGCAGGGACACGCCTGGAACGCGCTGGCCGATGCCCAGGGCTGGCTGGACAACCCGGCCACCAAGGAGATCGACGAGGCCAAGGGCGGCCTGCTGGTGGCCATCGACAAGATCTCCGCCGCCTACACGGACTGGTTCTCCGCCAAGCCGGTCAGCTACGACACCGGGATCTTCGGCCGGATCACCAGCACCGGCTCGGCACTGGCCTGGCCGGGCGGCGCGTTCACCGCGGTGTGGACCTGCGAGGAGTTCCGCCAGGACCTCAAGGCCAACGAACCATCCGGGTCCAGTTACTGGAGCGGGGGCGAGCAGTTCCCGCGCAGCAGCAAGATCGGCGCGGACGCCCGCAACGCCGCGTTCTGGAACACCCTGGAGGAGATCGCCAAGAACCTGTGGCTGGAACACCTCCGGACCACATTGGACGGTCCGGCGGCCAAGGCGGTGCAATCCCTCGGCGCCAGCTACAACGAGGCCGCGACCTACCTGCCGACCATCATCACCCCGGTCCAGCTCGACCTGAGCAACCCCAAACCGCCGCCCCCGCCCGGCGGTGGTCCGCCGCCGCCCCCACCACCCGGTGGGCCCAAGGACGGACCGCCCAAACCGCCGCCGGGCAAGGACGGTCCGCCGAAGCCGCCAGGCACGGGCGGACCCAAGGGGCCCAAGGACGGCAAGGGAAATCCGCCGCCACCCATCCCGAACCCCGGTTCGCAGGGGCCGGGCACGGGCAAGAAGGATCCGACCAACCCCAACGGCCCCAACGGTCCCAACCGGCCGGGCCCGGACTCGGTGCTGAAGGTGCCCGGCAAGTCCACCATCGGCGCCGACGGCGTGGTGCGCGGCCCGGACGGCAAGCCGTTGCTGGACGCCTTCGGGCGGCCGATCATCGTGCCGCCCGGGTCCCGGATCAACTCCGACGGTGAGATCGTCGGCCGCAACGGGACCAAGCTCACCGAGAAGGACCGGCTGTCCCGGCCGGAGACCACCGCGCCGGGCGACAAACCCGCCGAGTCCGAACTGGACAAGTACCTCAAGTCCCTGCGCGGCAACAACACTCCCGCCCCGCCGACCCTGCTCTCCAACACGCCACCACCGCCGTCGGTGACGCCGAAGGGGCCACTCGGACTCCACAGTGGAGGGTCCAGTTCCGGGCCCTCGCTGGGTTCGGGCGGCGGCCAGCACCAGCAGCAGGGCGCACCTCCGCCGCCGGCGTCAAAAACAGTGACCACCGAGGGCGGCCCGTCGCTGCTCAAGGACCCGCCGGGCACCGGTGGTCAGGGCAACGGACTGGGTGGAGTGCCGTTCTACCCGCCCACCGCGGGCGGTCCGGGCGCGGGCGCGCCTGATCAGAACAAGGGTGAACGCGACCGGTCGACCTGGCTGGCCGAGGACGAGGAGACCTGGGGCACCGACCCCAAGCTGATGCCCGCGGTGCTGGGTCGCCGCAGGCGGGGCCGGGCCACCGCCGGCGGCCCCCGCAACCACGCACCGGGAGGATCCGATGGCCGACTGGCTGGCGGCACAACTGCACCAGGCCATGGACACGCTGAGGGAACAGCGTGACCGGATCGAATCGGCGAAGGCCGACCTCGCGGCCCGGACGGCCTCGGCGACCTCCGCGGACCACCTGGTGACGGTGACCGTGGACGCGCAGAACGCGGTGGTGGGACTGAAGTTCCACACCGCCAAGTACCGCACCATGCCGCCCGAACAGCTCTCCCGCACCCTCCTGGAAGTGCTGGAGCGGGCCCGCGCGGAAATGGCCGAGGTGACCCTGGAGGTCTTCGGGCCGTTGCTGGACCAGCGGGCCGACCTGCGGGCCGCGATGGCCGGGGAAACCCCGGCGGATGCCGCGTTCGCCGCGATCTGGGACGAGGCGCCGCCGGACGCCCTCCGCCGCGAGCGGGGCTGATCGGCATGCGCTGGGACGAGGCCATCAACTTCTTCAGCGACAACGGGGTCGCCACCAGCACCTACCCCACGGTGCCGGAGCGGGCCACCGTGATCGCGCCGCGCTGGCTGTCCTCGGACTGCTTCCGCAGACCACGCGGACCGGCCAACCACCTGCCCAGCAACATGTGGCACGTCGAGACGATGACCCTCTACACCTCCTACTACGGGGTCGCCGATCCGACCTCGGAGCTGGAACAGGCGATGAAACCGTTCTACGCCAACGGCGCCAAGATCCTGGACGCGCTGCTGTCCGACTACAGCACGGTGGCCAACCGGGCCACCTTCGAGCGTGCGGGCAGCACCCTGAAGGGCGCGGCCGACTGGCTCACCGCCCAGGTCACCCCGCTGAAGACCGAGCGCGACCAGGTGGGTCACCGCGGCGACCACTTCCAGGGCACGGGCGCGAACGCGTTCTGGAACGTGCTCGACGACCTGATGTACAAGTGCGGCGACCTGGTCGCCCAGCTCAGCAAGGTGCGCACGGCCTGGGACGCCCTCGGCGATGCCAAGGAGGCGCTGCGGCAGGCCACCGTGACGCTCAACGACGGCTACCAAGAGTGGCTGGGCGAGAAGTCCTTCAGCTACGACACCGGACTGGGTTTCCCGGTCAGCGGCAAGGGATCCGCGCTGGCCTGGCCGGGCGGCGCGATCACCGCGATCTGGACCTCACCGGAGCTGGTGGCCGACTTCCGCGCACACGGGCCACGGGACTACCACAAGGACGAGGAGAGCTACCCGAGGAGCACTCTGCTCGGCGGCAAGGTCACCGAGGGCGGGATGTGGGAGCGGCTGGAGATCGCGGCCAAGAAGATCTGGGGCGACCACCAGGCGGCCACTTTGGACGTCGCCGCGACCAACGCGATCACCAAGCTGGACAAGGACTACCGGGCCGCCGCCACGCACCTGCCCACCGTCGTCACCCCGGTCCGGTTCGTGCTGCCACCGGGATCGGGCCCCGGCCCCGAAACCGGGCCTGGCCCCGGACCCGGCCCGGACGGCGGACCCGGCGCACCCGAGGGCGGCGGCGGGCAGAGTGAGATCGGCGGCGGCTCCGTGCCACCGCCACCGCCGCCCGGCCTCGGCCCGAACCCCGGTCCGAAGGGGCCGACCAGCGTGATCAGCGGGCCCAACTCGATGATCAAGGTGCCAACCGGATCGCACGTCGGCACCGACGGCACCGTGTACGGACCCGACGGCAAACCCGTGCTGGGCCCGGACGGCCGACCCATCATCGTGCCGCCTGGGTCCAGGGTCACCCCCAACGGCAACATCGTCGGACCACGCGGAAACGGTCGCCTGGAACAGAAGGACCGCATCCGCCAGCCCTTCCAGCCGCCGGGCGGCAGCGGACCGCAGACCGGCGGCCAGTCACCGGTGGAGCGCTACCTCCAGTCCCTGCGCCGCACCCCGCCGCCGCTGCCACCCCTGCGCCCGCCCAACGCGGCACTGCCGATGACCATGTCCAGCGCCGACCCGCTGTCCGTCCACAGTGGACTTGGTCCGGCCGGTGGCGGCAAGGTCGGCCTGTCCCCGTCGGCCACCGCGCCGTACACCGCCACCGGCGGCGGCAAACCGGTCGTGCCGACCCTGGGTGGACCGTCCGGTGTGGACGGTCCGAAGGGGAACGCCGGGAACGGCGGCGTGCCGTTCCACCCGCCCACCGCGGGCGGACCCGGCGCCGGCGCGCAGGGCAAGGGCGACCGGGACCGGGACACCTGGCTGGCCGAGGACGAACAGACCTGGGGCACCGAGACCGTGGTGGCCCCTGGCGTGCTGGGCCGCCGCAAACGCCGGACCCGGTTCGCCACCGGCACCCGGCTCGGCGCGCCCGCGCTGCCCGGCCCGCCGCCGGGACTGGACGACCGGACCGCCGGGCACGGCACCGCGAACGGATGAGGAGCACAACACCATGAGCAGCAACGGGATGGCCGCCGACCCGGACATGATCGCCTACGTCGGCACCCAGTTCCGGCCGATCGCCCAGCACCTGTACCGGCTCGGCCAGGGCGGCGAGGAACGGCTGGCCCTGCTGATCGCCGCCTGCGGGGACGACGACATGGGCCGGGAGATCCGGGAACAACTGCTGCCCACCGCCAAGATCATCGAAGAGGCGGGCGGCTCGATCGGCGCGGCGGTGGAGAACACCGGCAACGTGATGTCGGCGCTGGCCTTGCAGCTCAAGGCGATGGAGCGGAACAACGCGGCCAACGTCGGCCACGGGTTCAAGCGCTGACCAGACAGATTCAGCACAGAGAGCGGGAACCAACCATGTCCACCGAGAGCCAGGCCGCCACCGGCGTCGCGGTCAGCACCCCGGAACCAGCACCCGCCGCGCCGGCGGAGACCACCGTGGCGACCGCGCCGGTCGCCGCCAAGGCCCAGGCGGCCGGGACCGTGCCGCCGGTGGTCGAGGGCGGCACCGCGGTCAGCGGATCGGCGCCCGGCAAGGTGTCCAAACCGGTGATCGTCGCGGCGGCGGTCGCGGGCGCCGTGCTGGTCGCGCTGCCGATGAGCCTCAGCGGTCTGCTGGAGGACAACGGCCCCGGCGAGGGCCCGGCGCCCACCGGGTACGCCCAGGCAGGTCAGCCCGCCAACGGTTTTGTGCCGGGAGTGGCCGATCCCACCGTCGACAACGTCACCGGCTCCACCCTGGCCCAGCCGTCCCCGCCGCCACCGGGCCCGCCCGCCACCGGCCAGCCCGGTCAGCCGGAGCAGAAGTCCGGTGAGTCGGCCAACCCGGGAACCCCTGCCGCACCGGGGAATCCGCCAGCGGGCAACCCGCCACCCCCGCCCCCGCAACAGGGTCAGCAGCCGCACAAGGCGCAGGCGCCCACCTACGAGGGCATGGCCGGGCCGGGATGTGCCGGCAGCACCAGGTTTTCCGGGGTCGGGTTCTACCGTGACGGCAAGGCGGGCTGGGTCGACCAGGGCAACGGCGGCTGCGGCACCTCCTACGTCTCAGTGCCGATGTCCGGCGACGCGAACAAGGACGACAGCAGCGCGTACGGGCTGTGGACCTTCAACACCGGCCCGGTGACCACCGGCAACTGCACGGTGTTCGTGTTCGTGCCCAACGGGAACGCCACCCAGGTCGGCGGCAGCCCGACCTCCTACCGGGTGTTCGACCGGTTCGAGATCGGCAAGGGCAGCCCGATCGGCAGCTTCCAGGTCAACCAGGTCGCCCAGCGCGGCAAATGGGTGCAGGTCGGCCAGTTCCGGGTGAACGGGGCCAAGCTCGCGGTCCAGCTGCTCACCAGGGGCAAGGACTGGGACGGCTCCGGCAAGACGTACGCGCACCACGCCGCGGCGATGGTGAAGGCCCAGTGCCAGGCGTGATCACCGCCTAGGTCCAGGCTCAGGTCCACTGTGGAGGTTCGGTGCCCAGCAAGTTCGACGGCGGAGACTTCGGCGATGTGCCGGCCTGGGCCCGAACCCTCCTGGAAATCCTCGGCATGTCCTGGCCTGCCGCCAACCAGCACCGGTTCCGGCGGCTGGGCGAGGACTACGACCAGGTGGCGCGGAAGTACGCGGACACCCCGCAGCTGATCGCCGACATCGAGAAGCAGATCCGCCAGCACTTCGACATGGGTGCCGCGGAACAGTTCCGCACCAGCATGAAACCGCTCACCGACGGCTCGCCCAACCTGCTGGAGGAGCTGTCCACCGGTGCCAAGGGCATCGCCGACGGCAGCCGCAAGATCGCGCTGCAGGTGGAGTACGCCAAGTACTCCGCGATCGGCCAGCTGTTCCTGCTCGCCTACGAGATCGCCATGGAGTACGCGCTCTCCGCGATCACCGGCGGCGCCTCGCTGGCCAACCTCACCTGGCACTACGCCGCCACCCGCCAGTACCTGATGGCGATCTTCAAACAGCTCACCAGGGTGGCCACGCTGGAGGTCTTCATCGGCGTCTCCGGCGGCCTGATCATCGACGCCGTGGTGCAACGCCTGCAACGCGAACGCGAGTCCTGGGACACCGAGGCCACCATGCAGACCCTGCTCTCCGGGGTCATCGGCGGTGTCATCGGCGGCACGGTCGGCGAACTCGGCGAGGCCCTCGGCCGCAAACTCGGTGGCCTGCTCGGCAAGGACTACAGCAAACTCGCCACCGACGACCTGAAGAAGTCGGTCAAGGACCTCGACCTCCCCGGCGCCGACACCTGGCTCAACGACCTCGGCCGCACCCTGTCCGACCGCGCGGGCAAGGAACTCGGCAACCCCGCCACCGCGTTCACCAAGCAGTCCATCGAGAACTTCGCCAAGCAGACCGGCGACCGTTTTGTGGCCGCCTTCGGCAAGAACCTGGGCGAGGACACCGCGCGTCAGCTCGGCCGCGACTACGCGAAGTCCTTTGTGGACAACTGGGCGCGCCATGGCCTTGACGGAACCCCTGCCTTCCGCAACAGCCTGCGCGATGTCCTGGCGCCACAGTCCGGCAAGCTCGGCAAGGACGCGGTGCGGTTGCTGTCGCAGGAAGTGCCGGATGTACTGGCCCGCAACACAATCGACCACCTGGGTGGGAACCTGGCGGCGAAGGCGGCCATGTACAGCACGATGTTCCTGGCCGAGGGCGTGTCGGGGGTCATGACGATGGCGGTCATGGCGCAGATCGACGGGCAGGAGGTGGGGGCGGCTGAGTATGGGATGGGGTTCCTGAGCGGCACGGTGATGGGTGGGATCGGGCACGGGATCGAGCATGTCGGGACGAATGCGCTGGATTCGGTGGTGAATGCGGCGAAGGAGAAGCTTGGGGCGTTGACGGGGGGTGTGGCGGGGCTGGGGGCTGCTGCGCAGGCGGTGGGGGCTCCGGTTGGGGTGGAGAACAAGGGCGGCACGGCGACCGCGGAGGGCAAGCCGGAGTCGAAGGCGACGAACGCCGGTGGGCGGGCCGTCGCCGAGACCAAGACGGGGCAGGGCGAGACCCGGCCCGCACCGCCGCGCACCACCTCGGCTTCGCCGACCGCCTCCGCCTCGACTGCTCCGGTCACGACGACCTCTTCCGCTCCACCCGCCAAGGCGACCGCCGCTGCCCCAAGCGCCACCGGCACGTCGTCGACCAAGGTGATGGCCGGTGGCGGGGTTTCCGCCCAGCCGCCGATCGTTCCGACTACCTCCACCCCGGCTGCCGCCACTGGTTCGCCGCCCACGGTGACGACCGGTGGTGGGGTCTCCGCTCAGTCCTCGACCGTTCCGACTATCGCCACCGGTCCGCCGTCCACGGTGACGACTGGTGGCGGGGTCTCCGCCCAGCCCTCGACCGCCCCGACCGCCGCCACCAGTTCGCCGACCACGGTGACGGCCAGTGGCGGCAACTCCGACCAACCCTCGCCGACCACCGGCGTCCTGACGGCCGACTCCACCACGCCCGCTCCGCCGCTCACCCCCACGAGTGACCTCACCGGTGAGTCACCGATTGATCCCGCCACCCCGGCGGCCGAGGTCGCTTTCCAGCCCGGCCCCACTGACGCGACGACCCTGCTGGCCACCGCGGAACTCCCACTCACCATCCCCAGTACTCCCGAGCTGTCCACAATGGACCACATTGCAACCAAGGTGCCACGCACCCTGCAAGCCCGGCAGGCGCGGGCGGCCCGGACCGCGAAAGCCCTGCGGGACGCGGAAGTCGGCGCCCGGAACCAGGCCCGGCGGGCCGAGGAGTTGCTTCGGGAACTGGATGTGTCGCTGGACTGGTCCGCCGCGGTGGCGGCCGCCGGGATCCGGACCTCTGACGGGACCGCCGGTCATCACCTGCGCGCCGCGGATCGGAACGCGGAGGCGGCGCGGCGGCGGTTGGCGGTCGCCGCGGGTGCGGACCGGGAGTCGTTGAGTGCCGAGGTGGTTCGGACCCAGGTCGAGTTGCGGGCCGCCTGGTTGGGTTTTGTCGAGGGCAAACGGGATGCGTGGCGGGCGGCCGAGGAAGCGGTGGACGCCGAGTCCGCCCGGCTGGCCACTCCGCCGAGCGGTCCCGAGGATGCGGCGTGGCGGCACAGCCGGGTCACCACCGCACCCTGGTTCGCCGTGGACAAGCCGTTGGACCCCACCGCTTGGGAAGGTCAGCGGGCCACCACGCCGCGCCGGGCGGTGGACACCGAGACCGCCGATGTGCTGACCACGCTGTTCAGCTCGGCGGACAAACGGTACACAGGGCTGATCCGCTACGGCGTCAGCCGGTTCGAGGTTGACGGCCGCGGGGTCACCGAGTTCACCGTGCCGATCAACCTGGTGCCCGGAGCAGGTGTCGGTCCGGATCAGCTCGACCAGCTTCGCGTCCGCGCCCAGACCGGCCTGGACACCCTGATCAACCAGCGTTACGGCCTGCCCAACGGCGACCAGTTGCACGTCCGGGTCGAGTTCACTGCCAACCCGGGCCTCGACGGGCACGACGTCCTGGTCGACCCCGGGCAGCGCACCACCCAGACCACCTGGCAGCCGAGTGCGACCGCGGTGGACCTGGCGCATGAGCTGATCCACTACCTCGGGCCGGGGGACGAATCACTTGACCCGGACCGGGTTTTCCTGCGGCGGGCCGATGACGGTGCCGGGGCGGTGGTGACCGGTGATCGCAGCCTGATGGGTGGGGATGAGGGTGAGCTGCGGTTGTTGCCCCGGCATGCCTGGATGATCCACCGGGTTCTGCTGGACCAGGTGGGGTTGGCGCGGCTCACAGATCCGGGGCAGGACGCGTTGCCGGGGGCGGCGGGTGCTGAGCGGATGGTCACCAGGCCGGCGCCGGGGTCGCTGCCGGGAGCCCTGGTCGAGTTCGATTCGAAGTCGGATTCGCCTGGCCCGCAGGCGATCGCCGGACTGGTCGAGCTGGCCGACCGGCTGGTCGGGCGGGTGGTGGAGATCCGGGTCGAGGGCCGGGTGGGGAACAACCCGCGGGCGCAACTGGCGAGGCAGCGTGGTCAGCAGCGGCTGGATGCGGTGGTCGCGCGGCTCGCGGGGTTGGTGGCGGACCGGGGGATCGCGGACCGGGTGACGATCACGCCGGTGCTGGCCGAGGGGCCGGGGCGTGGGCTGAGTCAGGATCGGGGCGGGGCTGAGTTCCGGGCTCGCCGGACGGTGTCGGTGTCGGTGCTCGACCGTGGCCCCGTCGCCGCGACCACGGCCGTCACCACCGAGCCCGCGACCACGGTTGAGCCGATCGTCGATGCCGCGCCCGAGGTCGTCGAGCCCGCCACCGATGCCGAGCCGGTGCCCGACCTCGTCGAGCCGCCGGTCCCCGACGCGGGTGCCGACTACCCCACCGCGGCCGCCTTGATCACCGACCTGGTCAACGCCGTCCGGCCCGAGCCCACCCCGCACGACCTGCTCGGCCCGGACCTGTTCGACCTGCGCACCGCGTCACCCCCGCCGGACTTCCTCGCCGGACTCGACCAGACCACCCTCACCACCGGCCAGCTGCTGCAACTCCTGGAGACCCTCAACCTGACCCTGGACGCGCCGCCCGACGCGCTGACCGGCGACACGCTGGACGATCCCGCGGACTGGGTCATCCCTACCGAACGGTCGGTAGACGCGCTGACGCAGTGGGCGCCGGGTGTGGTGCCGCCGTTGCCCAATCCGAGTGAGCTGCCCGCGTTGCTGCACGCGATCTGGTTGGGTGGTCCGCTGCGTAACACCGGGCACATGGCCGGTTTCCGGCGGAACTACGGCGCGGCCGCGAACGGCTACGCCGAGTACTACCGCGCCGTGCTGTGGACCGATGTGCCGAGGGCCCGGTTCGAGGCGGCCGGACAACCCGGTGCACCGGCCGAACTCGCCGAGGTCAGGGACATGCTGGACTGGGCCAGGGACAACCAGGTCCGGCTGGTCAACGTGGACGAGGTGTTCAACTCCGCCGCGCCCATGCGGTTGCAGCAGTACTACCGGGTGGAGACGGGCAAGCAGATCGGACCGGGTTACGCCGCGGCCAGTGACATCCTGCGGCTGGAGGTGCTGGACCGGTTCGGCGGCATCTACAGCGACGGCGACAACCTCTTGGAGGACCTGGGCGAGGTGGAGGAGATCGCGGCCTCGGCCGCGGGCTTCGCGGTCAACAAGGACAGGGAGGGCAACACCGGCAACTCGGCGTTCGTGCTGCCGCGCGATCACCCGTTCGCCCGGCTGTACCTGGCGGCGGTCGAAGAGAACTACGGCCGCCACCAGCACGAGCTGTTCCCGGCGGAGATCGCGGGCTGGGCGCCGGGGTTCTTCGACAGCGAGATCGGGCGGGTCAACCGCAACTCGGTGATGTGGCGCACCGGCCCCAACGTGCTCACCGGCCTGGCCGGACAACTGGGTTATACCAACGGGATCGCGGACTACCCCGCGCTCACCGGCATCGTGATGAACAGCGCCGCGAGCTGGCTCCGGCCACTGCCCGCGCCCGCCCCGGAACCACACCGCGAGCACACCCTGGACCTGACCAAGAAGATCGTGCAGACCCTGGTGCGCGACATCTACAACCGGGACGGCGACCTGCACCTGACCGCGGTCGAGGAGGCGGTGGGCAAGCACCCGCGGCCGGATCTGGTGTGGCAGGCGGTGCTGGGGTTCCTCGCCGGTCAGCCCGAGTTGGCGGAGCGGGTGCGGCGGGTGACCGACGGCCGGTTCCGGGATGGCGCGCGGCAGGAGGTCGGCGTGCCGACGGCGGCGATGGCGTTGCTGGATGTCACGCCGGACACGGAGCAGACCTGGCTGGGGGAGTTCTCCCGGGCGGCGAGGTTCCGCTCGGTGCCGAAGACGCCCGGATTCCCGCTGACCACAACGGCATCGGACCCGGCGACAACACCGGACACGGCATCGGACACCGCCGCGACTTCGGACATCGCCGCGCAACAGCCGCCCGCGGCCGCGCAGTCGCCGGAGACCGTGCCACCGATCGCGCCTCAGCCTCAGCCCGGGTCGCAGACCCAGACCGAGCCCCAGACCGAGCCGGAGTCCGCCGAAACCCCCGCCACCCCACCCCTGGACCGCGCGCGGATCTTCGCCGACGAGTCCTGGCGGCACAGCGACCGCGACCTCACCCACCCCGACGCCACCTGGGCCACCCACGCCAACCCCGTCCCCGCCACCCGGATCAACGCCGTCCGCGACCAGGTCCCGCCCCACCGCCACCGCGCCGAATCCGGCGGCCTCACCGACAACAGCGTCATCACCATCGAGAACGGCGAACCCCGCTTCCACCTCAGCACCTGGCAAAGCCCGGTCGGCTACGAGACCCGGCGACTGAGTTTCGGGCCCGGCCAGGTCGTGCAGGACCGCACCTTCCGGCTGCATCTCAACAACCCCGGCGGTTACGACCTCACCGCCTTCAAAGAGGCCGCCCGGGACGGCAATGACCAGTTCTGGAACCGGGGATTCGCGTTGCCGCGCGGGGATCAGCTGCACGTCAACATCGAGTTCACCGACGATCCGGCCCAGGCCACCGGCGTCATCACGGTCACCGCGCCGGGCACCCCGGCCAACCAGCTCAACATCCCCCTGGACGCCACCTCGGCGCAGTTCGCGCACGAGATCGGCGGGCACTTCGGCGGGCTGGACGACACGTATCACGAAGGACCGCAACAGAATCCGAGCATCTTCCAGCACCACCGGGGCAAAACCGTCCGGCACCTGGACGGCACCACCTCGATCGTGGGCCGGGGGCGGATCGTCAACGACGACAACATCATGGGGCAGCACGCGGCCCAGGTCACCCCGGCCAACCTGTGGCTGCTGGACCAGCGCGGGCCGAGTCCGGAGGTCATCACCCCGGCCACTGTCGGGCCGGACGACCGGGTCGCCGCGCCGCCGGTCAACCCGAACATCAACGGGCCGGTGGGCAATCCGGGGCGCAACCTGCTCAACAAGCCGCGGTTGTTCGGGATCGCCGAGGTGGAGCGGAATCCGATGACCGGCGCCGACACGGTCCCGCTCGGCATCTCGCTGCCCACCAAGAAGGGCGACGAGTCGGTGGCCAGGATGTGGGCCGAGAAGACCACC
Organism: Crossiella cryophila; assembly: GCF_014204915.1. Classification (NCBI taxonomy): domain Bacteria; kingdom Bacillati; phylum Actinomycetota; class Actinomycetes; order Pseudonocardiales; family Pseudonocardiaceae; genus Crossiella; species Crossiella cryophila. The sequence goes on along the minus strand of NZ_JACHMH010000001.1, from coordinate 8,814,636 downwards.
ACCCGGCCGGTCCGCGCGTACAACACGCTGCACCCGAATTCGCCCGCCACAACGCATCCGGCGCCCTGGGACAACGAGGATCCCGCCCGGCAGCCGATTTTCGTCTACCTGCACGCCGGTCCCGAGCGATTCAAGATCAGGACTACCGGCGGCACGTTCCGGGTGGACGGCGCGACCCTGGCCGACGCGGTGCTGGCCGATCCGGACTTCCGGCAGACCGCCCAGGACCGTCCTGACGCGCCGATCGTGTTGCTGGCCTGTGAATCCGGGCAGCTGAACGCGCCGGGCGGGGGTGGCTACGACTTCCGCCGGGCGCTGGTGGAGCGGGGGCATGAGCGGCAGGTTTTCGCGCCCACCCAGACCATCAACCTGGTGCCGGTCTTCGCCGCGATCAACGTGGACAAGGGCGGGGTGTTCGTCGAGATCGCCACCCACCCGGCCGACGCGGTCAAGATCCCGGGCTTCCCGGCTGCGTTGCCGGACAACGTGATCGCCTTCGCCAAGGGCTCGCGCGCACTGGACGCCGAGGCGATGGCCGTGCTCGAACGGTTCGCACAGCGGGCCGTGGGGCAGGCGCGGATCCGGCTCACCGGGCACGGCAACGCCGTGTTCGGGGGCGTGGACACCGGCAGGGCGCGGGCTCAGGCGGTGTCGCTGGCGTTGCGGCCGCTGGTCGGTCCGGCGCCGGTGATCGAGGTGGCGGCGGAGCGGAATGCGTTGCCGCCGTTGGTGTCCGGCGATCCGGCGGTACGACGGCGCTCGGTGACCATGGCGTTGATCGAACCCGGCCGCGAGCCCCGCCCGCACCTCGACCTGCGTGAGGGTGAGGAGGTCACGGACTGGCTGTCGCGGACCGCGGTGCTGCTGGGCGAGGCCGCTGATCTCTGGGCTGACTCACCGTTGCTCGCGCACGTGCGGACCAGCCTCGCCGCCGGTTCGGGGCGGCTCAAGGAGATCACCCTGCGGCTGTCGGTCGATCCCGGTGGCCCGGCGCCCAGACTCGGGCGACTGCTCGGCGCACGGGGGCATGCCTGGGTGGAATTCGTGCTGCCGCAGGGGCGGGGGAGCGAGGCGATCGGGTTTCACCGGCAGGGGCCGCGATTCCAGGACCTCGGGCACACCGCGACCGCGAGCTACGAGGTGCCGGTCGCGGCTGAGGATGCGTTGCTGGCCTTCGATTTCGCGTTGCGGCACCTGCGCACCCCGCATCGTGTGCTGTCCTTCAACTCGGTGGACTTCGCGCGTGGCCTGTTCCAGCACGTCTCGGGGCTGCCCGCGCCCTCGGCGGGCTGGCTGGCCAACGGGCCGGACGACCTGGGCAGGCGGTTGCGCGAGCTGGCCGAGTCCGGACCGGCCGCCGAGGTCGAGCGGGTGCCGCCGCACGTGGACGCGATCGGCTTCGAGCTGGGACAGGACACGGTGCTGGCCGCCGTGTTGCCGCCGCTGGACCGGTTCGCCCGCGCGGTGCTCACCGAGTCGATCGATCCGCCGCCGCGGATCCAGATCGTGCTGACCCACGGCGACAACACGGCCCTGGCGGCCCCGCGCGCACAGCAGCTCACCGCCGCGGTGCGCACCGCGCTGACCACTGCCGGATCCAACCTGACCGGCATTGACGTGCAGACCGTGCACGACCCCGCCGCGACCGTGGATTCCGCCACCGTGCGGCTGATCCGTCCCGAACCGCCCCGGCCCGCCAGCACGCCGATCATCCCGGCGGGGCAGTCGGTCAAGGCTTGGCTGGATGGTCAGGCGATGCTGAACCGGCCGGTGCGCAACGCGTTCATCAACACCCTCAAACGCACCGCGCTCGTCGACGCGCTGGAACAACTGCGGCTGCTGGGCGCGGACCGGCCGGTGTTCCGGCTGCGGCTCAAGACCGAGCGGCGGGACCTGCCTGCCCAGGACGTCGGTCACGCCTGGGCCGAGATCAGGGACCCGTTCATGGGCGTTACCGTGCTCGATCTGATGCCCGCCCAGTCTCTCGGTGTGCCCTGGGCGGCGGTGCCGGGGGAGGTGCGGGCACTGAGTCAGGAGGACCATGAGGCCACCTTCACCGCCGAGTTCCCGGCCAGTGCCAACGACATCATCCGTGGCCTGGACACGGTGCTGTCCCTTGTGGAGGATCAGTACCAGCTCACCCGGCACAACTGCACCCACTTCGTACTGGCCCTGCACCAGGCCGTGATCGGCGCGCCCGCCCCGTACGCGGGCCGCTGGATCCAGGGCCCCACCGACCTGGAACGCACCCTGCGCGCCCAGACCCCGCACCTCATTGCCCGCCCCGGTTTCCCCACCGGTGAGGTCCCGGCCGCTCTGCCCCGCCGCGAGAACCCGTTGCGGGTGACCGAACTGTCGCGAAACCCGTTGTCCGGCAACGAATTGACCACCGTGGCCGAGTTCTCCCGGCTCGCCGGGACGGGCAACCTCACCCCCGAGACGCCGGACCTCGGTGACGCTCCCGACCTGCTCGCCGCCGCCCTGGACACCCCGGGCGAGGTCGAGTTGAAGCGCCGGGTACGTGCCCTGGCCGTCGACGCGCTGACCCTGTCCACGCTCGTCCCGTCCCGCGACAACACGCTCAGTCTGCTGTCCCCGCAACGGCTCCAGACTTTGCTGACCGACCTCACCGAGGCCGTCCACAATGGACAGGATCCGATCGCCGCGGCCGGACTGGACTACGACCCTGGCGCGCCACTGCCGCGCAGGCTGGTCGAACTCGGCCTGCTCGACGTGCCACCGGCCCTGCGTGACGCGCTACGGGCCGACCCGCTGTTCCAGGACCTGCTGCGCAACCCGGATGCCCTGTCCGAGGCCCTGTTCGCCGCCTCGGGCGAGTTCACCGCGGCCTTCGACACCGCCACCCAGCACGGCGTGCCGCCGATCCGAACCCTGACCCGGCTCGGCCAGGCGGTGCCCGGACTCACCGACATCCTCAACCAGGCCAACGAAACCGAGGAACGAGCGGCTCGCTGGGCGGTCGGACTGCTGCTGTCCGCCCCGGTCCCCATTGATCCCGCACTGCGCGCCGTGGTCGGCGGAACGCCCGGACCGGCGACTCGTCCGGCCGGTGGTTCCTGGGCCCGGGAGCACGCCGTCCGGGAGTGGTGGCGCTCATCCGATCCGGCCGTCACCCCCGACCACCGTGTCACGGATCCGTTGTCCTGTCAGGACATCCAGCACCTGCGCGACCAGACCCCGCCGCTCCGCGTCAGCTCCGAGGACGGCGGGCTCACCCGAGGCGGTCGGCCGTGGCACGGCCCGATCGGCTACGACCTGCGGCACCTGGAGGTCGCCGGTCGCCGGGTGCGGCTGCACACCGTCCGGCTGCACCTGGAAGGCCCGCATACCCCGGAGTTCCGCGCCAGGGTCGAAGCCGCGGCCGACCGCTACCTCAACCAGGGCCACCGCCTGCCCAGTGGCGAACAGTTGCTCGTCGAGGTCGAGTTCACCGACCGCGCCGACGCGCACGGCGTCGTCCACGTCACCAGCCCCGGCACTCGCGCCGACCAAACCCACTGGCCCGCGGACGCCAGGGAGATCGAGTTCGCCCACGAACTCGGTCACTTCCTTGGCCTGCACGACGAATACCTGGACGACATCGACGATCCGGCCGTCTTCCAGCACCGCGCGGGCGCAGGCCGGGTCGCCACCGGACCCGGCCTGATGACCGCGGCCGCCACCACCGGCGAAGCCGTGCTCGAACCCCGCAACCTGCACCTGCTCTGGGACCGCGCGAACAACCTGCTCGGCGAAAACCCGTTGCCCACAAAGGAATCCGTCACCGAACCGGGTCCGGGCTTCCTCGCCTCCACCGCCGACGAACGCGAGTTCCGCGCCCATCCGGAACTCGCCGACTACCTGCCCCAGGTCGCCGAGGTGCTGGCCCGGCACCCGAACCTGGCCGCCACCGGCGAGGCCGAACTGGCCGCCGTCCGCGCCTACACCGACACCCTGTCCCCGGCCATCGACAACCACTTCAACGGCAAACCCGCACCCGCCTACACCGAACCGCTGATCCGCCTGCTGTCCTCCGCCGTCACCCGGCTGCCCACCCGCTTCACCGGCATCGCCACCCGCTGCCAGATCATGGACCTGGCCGAGGCCCGCGCCTTGTTCGTCAAGGGCAGCGTTTACACCGACCGTGGGTTTTTCCGGGCCAGGGCAGGCGAACTACGCCTGTTCCCGACCCGTCAGGTGATCGTCACCGCCCAGGTGCACAACGGCGCGTACCTGTCCTCGGTGTCCCGCTTCGCAGGTGAACGCGAGGTCCTGCTGCCACCCGGCACCCGGTTCACCGTCGCCAGTGCCAGGGAGAGCAACGGTCAGCTGGAGGTGACGCTGCGCCAACTCGACCCCACGCCGACCCGGATCCACCCGCCGTACCAGGGATTCCCCGGCCCGGTGGACACTTCGGACTTCATGGAGAACCAGCTCTCGATGATCCGGTTGCTCGGCGAGGACCCGGAAATCGAGGTCTCCCTGGCCACGGGGGACACCCGCGCCTTCCGCGACGAACTGGGCCGGGCCCGCCATCGACTGGCAGGACGACCGGCCGCGCCCGCGACCATCGAGGTCAGGGCCTGGCGATCAGCGGCTGAGCTGGACGAGTACCGGCCGGGCCGGGTTGTCACCGAACCCAGGGTGCTGATCGGCGGCGGGACCGGCGGCAATGTCCGGTTCGTCGTGCAGGCCAACGCCGCGCACACCGTCGAGGAGCGGATCGTGGTGGCGCCAGGGAAGTCCTTCCGGGTCAACGAGGTCGAGCGCTCGGCGGACTGGACGGGGATGACCGTGATCCACCTGTCGGAAACCACGCCGGACCAGGAGATCACACCCGACCCGGCCGCCACCGCGACCAACGCCCCCGCACCCCCGGCGGCCCCGCATACCGAACCGGACGCGCCCACCCGGCCCGCCGGTCCGACCGCATCCGTCGCCGCCGAGCCTGCCGTGCCGTCCTCGCCGGTCGCCACTGAGTCCACTGTGGACACAACCCTCGGCGCTGCCGTCTTCGACGCCCTCGTCCCCCGTCCGGCCCCCATCCCCACCACCCCGCTCGACGGCAACCGCGGCATCCGCCTGTCCGACCCCACCCTCCCCGACCTCCCCACCCACGACGGCTACTTCACCTTCCTCGCCCACGGCGACTCCACCGGCAATCCCTTGCACAACAACACCCCCCTGACCCCACGCACCGTCGCCGACCTCCTGCTCCGCGCCCACCGGGACGGCCACTGGGACGGCGCGAAACCCCTCCTTTTCGCCTCCTGCGGCGCCGGCCAGGGCGGCCGTGAATCCTTCGCCGCCAAGGTCCTCGCCGAACTCCGCGCGCACGGCATCACCGCCGAGGCCCTCGCCCCCAACGGCCCGGTCTACTTCGTCCCCGGCGGCACCGGGCAGCTCATCGTCGCCAGTGGGGTCGGCGTCGACGCCACCGGCAGGCCCGCGTTCGAACCGGGCGGCACCTGGGTCCGGCTGGCCAACGACCAGGTCGAAACCCTTGGCGCGCAACTTGATCCGGAGCCAGCGGAACTCCCGGTCAGTGATCTGGACGGGGCCGTGCGGCTGGGGATCACCGCCGAGGAAGGCGCGCTCTACCGGCATCCGGACTACCTCGCCAGGGTCGCCGACTACGAATCCGCGCTGGGCGCGCATTTCTTCCACGATCCGGCGGCCACCACCGAACTGCGGAACACCTTGCAGCGCCTGGTAAGCCTGCTGCCCAGGGCCACCGGGCCGGAGTTGTGCGCGCGGTTCGCCGGTGGGGATCCGACCGTGCTAGGCGAGCCGGATCGCGGGCTCAGCACGGCTCAACTCGCCCAGATCGCCGCCCAGGGCAACCAGCGGGAGCTGGCGGCCGCCGTGCTCAACGTGGCCTTCCAAGGCGGTCGACTGAGTCTGGCCGGGGTGCTCAACCCGATCATCGGCACCAGGAACTGGGCTCTCGCCGAGCGGCTCGGGCTGGATGTGGACTGTCTCAAGGCGCAGGCCGAGCACCGGGAACGGGGCATCGAGCACGTGCTCGCGGTGGTCCGGGAGGCGGATCCGCACCAGGCCGTGCCCTCGGCCTGGCCGTCGGGGCAGGATCGGGCGGCCAGGGCACTGGAGATCGCACAGCTCATCCGGCCGCTGCTCACCAGGGCCGAGGGCTGGGAAGCGGACGCGGGGGCCTTCGCCGCGGACCTGTGGCGCACCACCGAACTGGCCGAACCCGACTGGCGCCCCGGCCGCCTGACCAGCGCCGATCTGGACGGGAGTGGGGTGGTGCCGAGTGCGAGGGAACGCCAGGGCCTCGATGACGGGACCCTGCGCTGGGTGCCGCGCCCGGCCAAGGTCGAGCTGGACCGGGACACCGCCCGGCACCACCTGGCGCAGGCCCGCGGGATCCGGCTGACCGGCGGGGCGGCGCTGAACGTGGCCAAGGCCATGTACGCCTACCGACTGGTCGGTAGAGACGCGGGAGATCCGGAGCGGTTCCTGCACGGGCTGCTCGGCTGGTTGCTGCCCACCGGCGAGCACTCACTGCACGAGGTGCTCACCGCGGCCGCGGTCAGCGGCAGCTTCCCCGCACTCGGCCGCACCCTCACCGAGGACGCCGCGATCCTCTACCGCGAGCTGCCCGGCCTGACACCGACCGACCGGGCCCAGCTCGGCAGGCCGCCGCACGAACAGCTCTACCTGCACCTGGCCCGCACCGGCGGACTCGGCGAGGCCCGGCCGCACCTGCTCGGCGACTCCGAGTGGCGGCGGAACAACGTCGGCCAGGAACACCCGACACCGGATCCGCACCGGCTGGCCGGGAGCTGGTTGCTGCGGCACGACCTCACCGCCGAAGCCCTGCTCGACCGGCTGGGCCTGGCGCACTTCCTGGCCTTCTCCCTCTACACCGACACCAGCTTCCCGCTGATGAACGCCCTGCTCCGGGCCCCGATCGGGCAGCGGCAGGTGATGGCGGTGCAGCTGACCAACATGGTGCGCAACCGCCAGCCCGACGCCTGGCCGATGGCCCTGCAATCCGATCCGGTGGTGGCGCAGCTGCTCAACCAGGCCGTCCCGGCGCTGGACAGCCCGGACTGGCCCGAGTTCATCAAACCCGTGCTGGGCAGGGTGAACGCGCACCTGGACCCGCTGATCAACGAGATGTCCCTGCACTGCCACCTGCTGATGGACGCGCTGCGGCTGCTGCCGCCCGCACTCGGCCAGGTCTGGCGCGGCGACTTCTCCGTCGGCGACACCGGCACCTGGTACGGCCGCTGGCTCTCGCCGATCCTGGGCCGCACCGACATCACCTTCACCGAGTTCACCAGCACCAGCCGCGGCAAGGCCACCGCGATCAACTTCGCCACCGCCAAACCGGCCACCGCACTCGCTCACCCGGTGCTGCTCAAGATCGAGACCGCCGGGGCACACGGGCACGACATCGCGCCGTTCTCCGCCGTGCCGAACGAACAGGAGGTGCTGCTCGCCCCCGGCGCAAAGATCACCGTGAGCAAGCGGCACACCGTCCAGTTCGCCAAGGGCGACGTGCTGGAGACCACCGCCACCGAACAGGGCCCCAGCCTGGCTTTCCCGAGCGGCACAACCGAATCCGAGCGACGGCGGATCCGCGCCAGGTCCTTGGACGGGCTGACCCGGCTCAACAACGGCGTGCCGGTGCGCGAATCCACCGACCTGACCGGACTCGCGCCACGCATCGGCGTCACCGGCCCGGACCACGGCAGGCACGTCTGGGGCCTGACCACCCTGCTCGCCGCGATCGACGGCCCGGCCCGCGACCTCAGCCTGGACCGGCTGACCGCCATGCGCGCGCTGGTCGACCTGGGCACGCCGCGGTTCGTGCTCGCCGAACAGTCCGCCGAGGGCGTCAAGCGCCTCAACGAACTCGCCCGCCGGGTCTGGCCCCTGGACGCGCTGCGCTTCACCGACGAGGGCCTGGACGGTCCGCGCCGACTCCTGGACCTTGCCGCCGACCTGTTGGCACGCAACGAGAACGTCACTGTGACCGACCTGGACCGGCGCTGGCGGGCCCAGCACCCCGAGTCCGATCCCGACCAGCAGCCGATGCCCGCCCAGGCACCCCCGCCGGACGCCCTGGACGACCTGATCCTCCAGCACGCCAACGACTTCGGCGGCCAGCGGGTGCTGCTGGACGACCCCAGCCTCACCCCGGAGCAGCGCAACGCCTTCACCAAGGCCGTGCTGGCCATCCCGCCCAGCCAGACCTACTTCACCCTGCTCGTGCACAACACCGGACAGGGCGGGCTCAACGTCGGCTGGAACGGCATGCCGGTCACCGGCTCCCGGCTCGGCCGCCTGCTGATCACGTTGAAGGACAACGGTCTCTGGGACGGGCAGCGGCCGATCCGGCTGGTCTCCTGCGCCGCCGCGCTGGGCACCGCCAACTCGGTCGCCGCGGCCCTGGCCGAACGCCTGCACCAGCACAACCTCAGCACCGGCGACTCGCTGCGCGCCGAGGTCTACGCGCCCACCGGACCGGTCTGGTTCCTGCCCACGGGCAGCACCGGCGAGCTGATCGCCGGTCCGGCCGTCGGCGCCGACGCGATCGGACCGGCCTACGTGCGGGGCGGCAACTGGATGTGGTTCCGGCCCGCCCCCAACGGCGACATCCTGCACACCAAGATCGGCGCCTACCTGGCCGAACACCACCAGCCACCCGGCGAACTGCCCGCCGGACTGCACCAGGTCGCCGATTCCGCCGTGCTCACCGACATTCCCGGCACCGTGGCCTTCGGCGGCGAGCTGTACCGCGACCCCGGCTACCCGGACCGGGCGGAACGCTTCGAGGACGCCATCGGGCAGCACGCCTACCACTCGGTCGGGGCGATAGCGGCGGCGCGGGCCGGACTGCACCGGCTGCACCAGGTGCTCAGCCAGGCCCACCCCGACCGCGCCGACGTGCACCGGGCCTTCCTCAAGGGCGATCCCGGCTCGGCCGGGCAGCTCGGCCACCTCACCGCCGAGGGCTTCGCCGAGCTGATCGGCACCGGCAACCTGCGTGAGCTGATGACCGCCTTCTACAACGCCGCCTACTTCGCCGGATCCCCGCTCGGCCTGCAACCACTGCTGAACACCTTGGTGCGCACCGAGAACTGGGACCGGGCAAGGGAACTCGGCCTCAACCTGCCCGCGCTGCGCGCCCAGGCTGCCTACCTCAACGGCCCGCTGCGCCCGGTGCTGCACCGGCTCGCCGGGGTGGTGTCGGAGACCCTCGGCCGCACCTTCGACCTGGACGTCTTCGCCGGTGGCAACGTGCTCGCGGCCAGCCCCGACTGGCTCGGCGCGGGTGGCGAGTACCTGACCAGCCTGCGTGCCCGCCGCAACGGCGGCCCGGACCGCCGGCTGGACGCCCGGTTCACCCGCACCCCGCGTGAGCTGCGCGAGCTGGGCATCGAACTCAGCCAGCGCGAACTCGACTACCTGCTGCGTAACCCCGGCCTCTCGCCGCTGCTCGGCCTGGTCTCCCCACTCGGCGACCCACTGCCCGGTCACTCCGGCCCCGAACTCCCGCTGAGCTGGGTCTCCGGTCAGCAAGCCCTCGATCTCGACACCACCTCGGCCTGGCACCGGGACCGCACCGCACAAGGGTTCCGGCTCATCGCGGGGGTCTCCGGCACCGCGGCCAAGATGGCCAATGCCGCACTGCTGCTGGGGATTCCCGGCCAGGACCCGGCCGCGTTCACCCAGGCGCTGCTCGGCTGGATGCTCACCGGCCGGGACCACTCCGCCTACGAGATCCTGGCCGGGGCCGGACTGGTGTTCCCACTGCCCGGGGTGGACCTCGCCGACGCGGCGACCATGTACCGCAGCCTGCCCGGCATCAGCCTGGCCGAGCTGCGCGCCCTGCCCGGCACCGACGGCCTGCTGCCGCACGAGGCGGTGTACCTGGCGCAGGCCGACCCGGCCGAGGCGACCGTCGCCCGGCACAGCCTGGCCCGCTTCCGGGACGTGGCGGGGGAGCCGGCGGTGCGCACCTGGCTGGCCCGCAACGACCTCACCGCCGCGGACGTCCTGGCACTGCTCGCACCCGCGCACGTGGCCGCCCTGCGCGCCTACCGCGGCCCGGCGCACCAGACGATCACCGCGCAGCTGCGCACCGGCGGCCCGGACCGGCACGCCCAGCTGGTCCGCGAGGCCCTCGCGCTGCTGCCCCCGGTGCGCGGCACGGTCTGGCACAGCGGCCCGCGCACCGGCCCACTGCAACCGGGCCACGGCGTCACCCGGTCCCGCCAACGGGCCGAGGAAGCCTTGCCGCCCAACGGAATGCTGCTCCGAGCCGAACTCACCGGCCGGGCCGCCAAGGACATCTCGATCTTCGCCGGAGCCCCCGACGAGGTGCTGCTGCCGCCGGGCACCCAGCTGCACGTCACCCGCCGCGAGCAGCTGTCGGAGCACCTCCTGGTCGAGACCGCCGAACCCGAACCGGAGTTCCCGCCGCCCGCCGACCCGGACCACCGCACCGCCCGGCAGCGGGCCGACCGGGTCCGCACCGCACTGTCCGCGCTCACCGGCTCGGCCCCCGCCGACCGCGCCGACCTGGCCGGACTCGCCAGGCAGCTCGGCGTCGGCCACGCCCGCCCTGCCCTGGACGCGGTGTGGGCAGGCCAGTCCCGGCGGCAGGACGGCCTGGCCGCCTGGCGGCTCGGCCTGCTCGCCGACGAACTCACCGGACCACTCACCCTCGACCGGCTCACCGCTGTGCGCCGCAGCACCGACCTGGCTGGCGGCATCAGCCGCGACCACCTGGCCGACCTGCTGCGCGACCTCGACCACCGGCCGGCCGGTGCCCCGGTGCACAACGAGGAGCTGAACCGCCTGATCGAGGTCGTGCAACGGCTCAAACGCCCCGGCACGGCGGTGCCCCTCGACGACCTCAGGACCTCCTGGCCCTACCTGTTCCCGCGCTAAGCCAGCGGTCACCAGCCCGACCCACACCCCGCCGGCGTGTTGGCCGTTCTCGTACCCAGTGTTGGCCGAACTGGTACACCCTCCGGCCAACACACCGTCCAGAACGGCCAAGACACCGTCCAGTTCGGCCAACACACCGTACGAGAACGGCCAACACGGTGGGGTGGGGAACTGCTGATCGGTTCTGCCTGTGCTCCTGCGTGGTCTGGGGTGGGGTGGTGGGGTGTGCTGGTGGGGTGACCACTGCTGCGGAATTTGTCCTGGCCAGGGTGTTTGATCATGTGGACCCGGTGAGCGGTCCTGGGTTCGCCGTTGACCATCCTCGGGTGGCGGATCCTGTTGAGGGGCAGGCCATCGCTGACTATCTGGACAGTGGCACTCCGGTGCTGGTGACGCCGACGCTGCTGGACGATGTGCTCGATCCGGGGCGTACCGCGGTGGTGCCTGTCAACTTCTTGACAGACGGACGATGGGTGTGGACGGACACCATCACCTACTACCTTCAGCGGCACGGACTCCTCCCGGAGCCGGAGTTGCTCGCGCACCTTCGGACCCAGGGCCCGGCCGCCGCCCCGGTGGCGGCCGAGACCGTGCACCGCGCCGTCGGTTTTGTGCTCACACCGCGGGCGAGCTGACCAGGGTAGTTTTCCCGTCATTTCGGCGTTACACTGGTTTCACAAATATTCAAGTTATTATTCCGGCTGCCCAAAAGGGCGGCCAAAAGGTCGTGATCCGCTGTCTGCGGGGTCAGTCCGGCCAAAGTGCCCACGGACTGTCGGTGGTGGCGATTATGTTGTGGATCTCCGCCCGGCGCCCGAATGTGTACGACAGTTTTTCGTTTCGGGACGCCTGAAGTCTGTTTGTTTCAGACCATCGACGTGTGTTGCCGAAGCGAAGGGCCCACTGTGACCGTTGACGTCTCCGACCGCACCGCCGTACGCCCAACCAGCGCGGGCTTCGGCCTGGAGCTGCCCGCGGGTTCGACCTCATGGCCGGTCCTGCTGGACCGGGTCGACCAGCTCTCCGCACGCGAGCTGGAAGTGTTCCTCCGCCTCGGCAGTGGTGCGTCCAATCGGGCGATCGCGGGCAGGCTGGGCGTGACCGAGCGGACGGTCAAGGCACACGTCGCCCAGGTGATGGCCAAGCTGCTGGTGGAGTCGCGGCTACAGGCCGGGCTGGTCTCGCTGATGTTCCAGCTGACCTTCGACGACGCCCTTCCGGGGGTGTCCACAAATTGCGGCCACCCGGCCCAGGGCTGCCGGAACCGCTATTGAACCAAAGTTCTATTGAGCCGGAGTCGGGTCTCCGGTCAGGCTTAGTCAGATATTTGCGGAGTCACGCGAGTGGACGGGGGTCTCTTGGGATGCGTTCCTACAGTTCCTATATTGCCGGTTCGGATTACCCTGGAGATTCCTGGGTCTACACCATCAACGCCAACGCATTCCTCAACGACTTCATGTCGAACCTGAAGGTCAAGCGCGAACTGGAACGCGGCAGCCGCGACGACGGGGCCGAACTGCCCAACGTCACCGCCCGCTGCGCCGTGACCAGCGACGAGCACCTGCAGGAAGCCCTGGTCAAGGCCAGGGAGGCGGCCCCGGTCTGGGGCGCCTTCCCGCTGGAGACCCGGCTGCTGCTGGCCCAGCGGGTGCAGGAGGAGGTGACCCGCAGGCGCGAGGAGTTCATCGACGTCCTGGTCGCCGAAGGGCACCCGCGCAAGCTCGCCGAATGGGAGATCGCCGGCATCCAGCAGGCCGCCACCAAGGAGAACCTGGACCTGTGGCGCAGGCAGCTGCACGAGGAGCACCAGGTCGGCCCGCGCAAGCTGCGACTGGTGCGCAAGCCCGACGGCGTCGTGGTGCTGAGCCCGCCGCAGAACGCGGCCGCGTCCAACTCCTTCCTCGGCGTGCCCGCACTGGTGGCTGGCAACGCGCTGGTGGTCAAGGCCCCGCGCAGCTCGCCCTACGGCGTGATGTTCGGCTGGCGGGAGATCGTCGCGCCCATCCTGGAGGAACTCGGCGCCCCGCCCGGCACCCTCAGCCTGGTCTGCGGCCAGCCCAAGAAGATCATGGGCCAGTGGCTGGACAGCCCACTGGTCGACGACATCTTCTTCTTCGGCGGCAGTGAACGCGGCATCCAGCTCGGCCAGGAGGCGGTCGCCCGCGGCAAGAAGCCGATCCTGGAGCTGGCTGGCAACGACGGCGTGCTGGTGTGGAAGGACGCCGACCTGGACCTGGCCGCCGAGGCGCTCACCGAGTGCTTCTTCGGCTCCGGTCAGATCTGCATGGTGCCCAAGTACGCCATCGCGCACCCCGACATCGCCGACGCGCTGCTGACCAAGCTGACCGCGCTGGTCGCCAAGATCCGCCCCGGCTACCCGGACGACCCCGAGGTGCTGCTCTCCCCGGTGATGCGGCCGGATGAGTACTTCGCCTGCCTCAAGGAGGCCGTCGCCGCAGGCGCCGAGGTGATCACCGGCGGGCACCGCCTGGAACTGGACGGCTCCGCCACCGACACCGGCCCGTTCATCGCCCCGACCGTGCTGCGGGTGGACGGCCTCGACGGCGCCCGCGAGCTGACCGCGGTGCGCGAGGAGACCTTCTTCCCGCTGCTGCCCATCGTGGTCCCCGAGACCGACGACGGCACCCTGCTGGATGCGGCCATCGCCTTCCTCAACGCCAACCAGTACGGCCTGCGGAACTCCTTGTGGGCCAAGGACCCCGAGGTGATCGAGGCGGTGGCCAACCGGGTCAACACCGGTGGCCTGCTCAAGGTCAACGACTCGCACATCGGGTTCGTGCCCTACCTGGCCAGCCACGGCGGCACCGGCCTGACCGGCGGCCCCTTCGGCGAACTGAACTACCCACTGCTGCGCACCTCGCACCTGCAGGGCATCAGCATCGCCGAGGGCGTGCAGCCGCGCCTGGCGGTGTTCGAGACCGGAGCCGCACCGGAGGCGACTCGATGAGACTGCTCGACCAGGAACGCCAGACCTGCGAACGATTCCTGCCCGGTCTGGACGGCAAACTCGCCGCGATCCCGTTGCTGGACCTGGAATCCCCCGGCGGACCCGGCATCGAACTGTTCCGTGCCGCCGGCGGTCCCGGACTGCTCATCCCGGCCAAGCACAACGGCGGCGGGGCCACCGCGGTGGACGCGGTCCGGGTCACCAGGGCACTGGCCGCGCGCTCGCCCTCGCTGGCCGTTGCCACCACCATGCACCAGTTCTCCCTGGCCAGCCTGGTCGCGCTGGCCGAGCACAGCACCGGCTTCGAGTGGATGCTGCTCGACGGGGTGGCCACCGACCAGCGGCTGATGGCCTCCGGATTCGCCGAAGGCCGTACCGCGCAAGGGATCCTGGCCCCGACCATGAAGGGCGTCTGGGACGGCACCAACTGGCGGATCAGCGGCCGCAAGCAGCCGTGCAGCCTGTCCCGGTCGATGGACCTGCTCACCGCGAGCGTGGCCCTGGAACAGCCCGACGGCAGCACCGTCACCGCGATCGCGATGATCCCGGCTGCCTCACCCGGCATCTCGGTCACCCCGTTCTGGGGCTCCTGGGCACTGGCGGGCGCGGAGTCGGACACGCTGATCCTGGAAGACGTCGAGGTGCACCCCGACCTCATCGTCGAACTGCGCACCGGCCTGGACGGCGAGCTGGACGACCTGCAGACGCTCGGTTTCGTCTGGTTCGAGCTGCTGGTCACCGCCTGCTACCTGGGCACGGTCATGGCACTGGTCGAACGGGTGCTCGACGCGGAGAAGGGCACCCCGCACGAACGACTCGGGCTGGCCATGGCGGTGGAGGGCGCCGCGCTCACCCTCGACGGCGCGGCCCGCAACCTGGATGAGGGCGACGCCGGCAACGACGGCCTGGCCCGCGCGCTGATCACCCGGTTCACCATCGCCGACACCATCCGTTCCACCGCGGCCACGGCGGTGGAGCTGTTGGGCGGCATGGCCTACATCCGATCCTCCGAGGTCGCCTACCTCTCCGCGGCCGTGCACGCCATCGGCTTCCACCCACCGTCCCGGCACAGCTCGGCCGACGCCCTGCTCGGGTGGTTCTCCGGGCGTCCCGTCGTCCTCGACTGAGACCCCAGGGAGCCACATGTCCAGCACCAGCACCGAACCCGGCTACCCGGAGGTGCTCGACCTCTACCGCAAGAACCTCTCCCGCGGCCGGGCCAAGATCTCCGAGGTCTTCGGCACCCAGATGGAGATGTCCTCGCGCGGGGAGTGGATCGAGACCTCCGACGGCGGCCGCTACCTCAACGCCGGCGGCTACGGCGTGCTCATCCACGGCGCCCGACACCCGCACGTGGAAGCCGAGGTCATCCGGCAGATCCAGACCAGCCCGATCGCCTCCCGCATCCTGCTCGAACCGACCGCGGCGCGGGCAGCGCAGGCACTGGCCAGGGTCACCCCGGAGGGCCTTGAGCACGTGCACTTCGCCGGCTCCGGCACCGAGGCCACCGAGGCCGCGCTCAAACTCGCCCGCACCCTGGGCAAGACCCGGCTCATCTCCACCGTCGGCGGCTACCACGGCAAGACCTTCGGCGCGCTCGCGGTCACCGGCAACGACCTGTACCAGGCCCCGTTCCGGCCGCTGCTGCCCGATGTCAGCCACGTGCCCTTCGGCGACGCCGCGGCACTGGCTAGCGAACTCGCCAAGGGCGGCCCGGACGCCTGCGTCATCCTCGAACCCATCCAGGGCGAGGGCGGCGTGCGCATCCCGCCCGCCGGTTACCTCGGCGCGGTGCGGGCGCTCTGCGACGAGCACGGCGCACTGCTGGTGCTGGATGAGATCCAGACCGGCATGGGCAGGCTCGGGCACTGGTGGGGCGCCGACCGCGAGGACGTCACCCCGGACATCCTGTTGGCAGGAAAGGGACTCTCCGGCGGGATCGTGCCGGTCTCGGCGATGATCGCCACCCCGGCGGCCTTCCGCGCGTTCAACCGGGACCCGTTCATCCACACCTCCACCTTCTCCGGCGCGCCGATCGCGATGGCCGCGGCCCGCGCCGCGATCGAGGCCATCGAGCAGGACGGCCTGGTGGAACGGGCGGGCAAGGTGGGCGAGGTGCTGCTCACCGGCATGCGCGAGATCGTCGCCCGCCGCTGCCCGCAGCTGGTCACCGAGGTCCGAGGGGTCGGCCTGCTCATCGGCGTCGAACTCAAGGGCGCGGGCCTGGCCGGTGCGCTGCTCTCGGAGATGGTCAACCGGCACCTGATCGTCAACTACTCCCTCAACGCCGGCGCCGTGCTGCGGTTCACCCCGCCCGCGGTGATCAGCGAGGAGGGCATCGAGTTCCTGCTTTCCGCCTTCGACGGCGCCTGCGCCGAGGTCGCGGCGCGCTACCCGACCGCCGACTCAGTAGGAGCGAGCTGACGTGCGTCACGTAGAGATCCATTCCCTGATCCGGGACACCGACCCGGACACCGTCTTCGACACCCTCGCCGACTTCAGCCACTACGCCGAACTCGTCGACGTGGTGCGCAAGGTGGAGATGCACCGCAGCGACGGCGGGCCCTCCTACAGCAGCTGGGTGGTCGAGTTCCGCAACGGCCTGCTGCAGTGGACCGAACAGGACTGGTTCCGCCGCGAGGAGATGCGCCTCGACTTCATCCAGACCGAGGGCGACTTCGAGGAGTTCTACGGCGGCTGGGTCCTGGAACAGACCCCCGAGGGCATCAAGACCGCGCTGATCGCCGACTTCGACTTCGGCGTGCCCTCCCTGGCCAGCATCGTCGAACCGGTCGCCGAACGACTGCTCACCGACGTCGTGCAGCTGGTGCTGATCGGCCTGTTCGGCGACCGGGTGGAGTTCCCCAAGGACGCCCCGGTCCCCGTCCGCGCGGCCGCCGTCCCGCTCTGAGCGCGTCCCGACCAACCACCACCACCCGCTGGAGGAAATCGATCATGAGCACCGACCGGTCCGCGGAGGCCCTCTACGCGCACCACAGCGCGCCGAACACGGTGCCGCAGGGCAAACTGCTCACCGACCTCGCCCCGCGCAAGATCTTCCGCGCGGCCCAGATCATGTTCGCCAAGAACACCTTGTCCCGCAAGCGGTTGCCGGTCCGGCTGGACCTGGAGGAGTACCGCAACCCGGAGTACGTCTACGACACCGACTCCACCGAGAAGGTGGAGAAGCAGCTGCTGGACGTGCCGCTGACCGCCGACGGCATGCGCTGGATCCACGGCCGCACCGAGGTCTACTTCTACGGCGTGCGCACCGTCGACATCGACTACGACGACTTCGTCTCCAAGGTCGAGATCAGCCGGGTCGGCGACTGCTTCAAGGACGTGCTCGGCATCAACACCCAGGTGCTGCACCGGGACGCCGAAGGCAGGCCCACGCTGCAGATCGAGCGGATCGCCGCACTGGCCCAGCCGACCTACACCGCCTTCCTCGGCAAGGACGAGCTGGACGTCTACAAGCTGGAGTTCGCCGAGTACGGGCCGGACGAGCAGCGCAACTGGATGCGCACCGTGTGCAGCCCCAACCTGTCCACCTCGGTCGACGACAGCTACATGGCGATCAGCCGGATCCCCGGCTCCAACCACACCAAGGTCGTCTTCGTCGCGCACCAGGTGTTCCCGCGGCCGCGGATCATGCAGATGTTCGGGCTGGACCGCTGGATCTGGTTCCGGGACACCCTCACCGAGGCGGCCTACCGCTCCTTCTGGAACACCACCTACGGCAACCTGCTCCGGGTCTACGAGGGCAAGGAGATCGCGATCGGCCGCCCCGGCAACGGCGAGAGCACCGGCGTCCCGCGCGCGGTGAAGCTCGCCGGGGTCGCCCTGGCCGGTCTGTACCTGCTGCGCCGCACCCGCCGCGCCAAGCGCCGCTGAGCGCTCCCACGTCGAGCTGAGAGGACGGAGCCCGCGATGGACTATCCGTACGCGTTCCACATCGCCCTGGATGGCAATGGCCTCAACGGGCTGGAAGGCCGGGCCGGGGTCTGCGTCTTCCGGTACGACCCGGTGAGTGGGCGCTACGCCTACAACGTCGAGTACTTCGACGGCATGGCCGGTGGACACGCGGTCAGTGTCAGCCCGGACAACCGGGTGGGCTTCCTCGGCAGCACCGGCCAGCACCTGATGTTCTACGACGCGCAGACCCTGGAGGAGGTGCAGCGCATCTCCACGCTGCGCTTCGAGCCGACCGACTCCTCCATCAAGGGCAGCACGCACGTCGCCTGGATCAACGACACCCAGGCCGTCGCCGCCATGGGCGACGGCCTGTGGCTGTCCGATCTGGAACGTCTCGACAAGGCCGAACGGCTCGGCGACCACGGCGTCAAACTGCCGCACGCGATGAAGACCTCCGCCTCCGGCCGGTACCTGGTCTACGGCGGCATGGACCACCCGGGGCGGGGCGAGGCGTGCGAGGTCGGCATCTTCGACCTGCACACCCGCACCGCCCGCCGGGTGCAGCTGCCTGCGACCTGCTGGCACGTGGTCTGTCACCCGGTGGAGGACCGGTTCTACGCGCTGTCCTTCCGGGTGCAGCCGCAGGACGGCCGGGACTGGCACGAGTGGAGCATCGCCCAGTTCAAGGAATACGCCTTCGAGGTCGACGCGGAGACCGGCCAGGTGCTGCGGCACTGGACCGCGGGGCACGACACGCCCGCGCACATCAACTCCGACGTGTGCATCTCCGACCGCGAACTCATCTACTGCAACGGCGCCAGCGGCACCATCGTGATGATCGACCTGGACAGCTTCACCAACTACCGGGTGCTGGATGAGAAGCCCAGCCTGCGCAGCAAGCTGCGTGCCGGACGGCAGGTGCTGCGCACCGCGGTGGACACCCTGACCAGGGGATCCTTCGTCACCGGTGGCCACCACTACCTGCGCGCGCTGCGGGTGTCCAGGGGCGCGATGATCGACTCGGTCTACGCCTGCCAGCTATCCGCCGATCAGTCACTCTTGTTCACCGCGAACCGGGGACTGAACACGATCACGGTATACAACTATCCGGAGAACACCGTTCGGCTCCAGGTGCGGATGCCTGAACTCCAGGAGTTCGACACCGGGCTGCGGTGGTGGAGCGATCCCCGGCTCGGCTTCCACCACAGCACGCTGCTCAGCCCACCGGCGAGCCGAGCGCGCTAGCTGCCCGGTTGGTGTCCTGAGTTCCTTTCCACACGCACCAGGAGTCCCAGTTGGACCGCCTCACTGACGCCCTTTTCCGCAACAGCAGGCTCATCGTCGTGGCCTGGATCCTGTTGGCCATCACCGGCGGGGCCTTCGCCATCGGCCTGGAGGGCCGGGCCGTGCCCGGCGGGGAGGCGTCCTCGACCAGCCAGGCCGAGTCGGTGGCCCGCGAGCTGAGCCGCAACGGCGTGCCCGCGTTGTTCGTCGTGGTCACCGGCAAGGCGGCCACCGCGGAGGGCGCGGGGGAGCTGAAGACGGTCCGGGACAAGATCGCCGCCACCGAGGGCGTGCGCGAGGTCATGCCGCTGGCGTTGCCGCCTGCCAAACCGGGCACCGGGCCGCTGACCGTGTTCGGCGTGTCCAGCACCGGCGGCATCGACGGCTCCATCGGCGTGGCCAACAAACTCCTCGACATCGAGGGCCTGGCGCCGGGGGACAGCGAGGTCTTCCTCGGCGGCTACGGCGCGCACCGGGAGGAACTGGTCCAGCTCTCCCGCAGCGACCTGCTGCGCGCCGAACAGGTCGGCCTGCCCATCGTGCTGGTGGTGCTGCTGCTGACCTTCGGCACCCTGTGGGCCACCCTGGTGCCACTGGCCATCGGCGCCTCCGCGCTGCTCGGCGGCCTGGGCGCGGCGGGCGCGCTGGCCTTCGGCATCCCCTTCTCCGAGTACGTCACCAACTCGGCCACCATGGTCGGCCTGGCGCTGGCCATCGACTACGCCATGTTCCTGGTGCAACGCGTCCGCGAACTGCTGCTCGGCGGGTTGGAAGTGGATGACGCGGTCCGCACCGCCATGCGCACCACCGGCGTGGCCGTGGCCTGGTCCGGGCTCACCGTGATCGTGGCCGAGGCCGGCATGTTCATGGTCGACTCCAGGGCCATCCAGACCGCGGCGCTGGGCATGATGCTGGTGACCGCCATGGCCATCGTGGCCGCGCTGATCGGCGCGCCGATCGTGCTGCGCGCGCTGGGGCACCGGATCCTGCGCAAGAAGGAACGCGCCCGGCTGGCCGCCGGCGAGATCAGCACCGCGCACATGGACGGCGAGATGTCCGGCTTCTGGGGCCGCTGGGGCGTGCGGGTCACCAAGCGCCCGTTCATGTGGCTGGTCGCGGGTACCGCGGTGCTGGCCGCGCTCTGCCTGCCAGTGCTCGACCTGGTGCAGAAGGTCGACCTGCCCACCGCCAGCCAGATGCCGGAAGGCTCGCAGGTCCGCCAGTCCACCGAACTGGGCGCCAAGGCGTTCGGGCCCGGCGTGTTCGCCCCGGTGGAGATCGTGGTGCACGGCAGCTCCGGCGAGGTCCGCGGCAACGCCGAACGGATCGCGCGGACCCTGACCGGCAACCCGGACGTGCTGGCCGCCCGGCCGATCCCGCTGGAGAACACCGAGGCGTACCGGGTCAGCGTGGCCACCACGCACAGCCCGTCCGATGACCGCACGCACGAACTGGTGCGCGACCTGCGCTCGGGCAGCCTGCACGATTCGCTCTCCGGCATCCGGTACGAGGTCGGCGGCGAGACCGCGATGCGCATCGACGCCACCGACGCGCTCTTCGCCAGCCTGCCGCTGATGCTGCTGGTGCTGCTCGGATTGGTGCTGCTGCTGCTGATCGTGGCGATGCGCTCGATCGTGCTGCCGATCAAGGCCGTGCTGCTGGTGGTGATCTCCCTCGGCGCCAGCATCGGCGGGCTGCTGCTGTTGTCCACCACCGAGATCGGCGCCCGCATCATCGGCTGGTCCGATCCGGCCGATCTACACCCGATCGTGCCGATCACCATCGTGTCCGTGGTGATCGCGCTGTCCACCGACTACGAGGTCATCCTGATCTCCCGGATCGCCGAGCGGTACCGGGAGACCGGGGACAACACCGGCTCGATCATCGACGGCGTCGCCCGCACCGGCCGGGTGATCAGCAGCGCCGCCGCCATCATGATCGCCATCTTCTTCGGCTTCGCGCTCTCCGACGTGACCCCGCTCAAGCAGCTCGGCGTCGGCCTCGCCTTCGCGGTGCTGATCGACGCCACGGTGATCCGCGGGGTGCTGGTCCCGGCCAGCATGCAGCTCATGGGCCGCTGGAACTGGTGGTTCCCCGGAAAGCAGGAAAGGAATCCCGACAGTGCGCAACCCCTTGGCGACGATCGCCTGGGCGAGCCGGATCGTGCTCGCCAAACGGACGGTTCCCCGGCTGGAGCCACCCTTCGAGATTGATCTCGACGTCTACCACGGCAGCGACTACGAGAAGATCATCCCGGAGCTGGTGGACATGGAGCACCGGCTCAAGGGCAAGCCGGCCGACCGCCGTGGCATGCGCTGGATCCACCAGCCCGACGGCACCGTGCTCTTCCACGGCGAGCGGGTGATCGACGTGCCCTACGCCGACTTCATCACCAGGGTGCCGATCGGGCACGTCGGCCAGTTCTACCGGGACTCCCTCGGCATGACCACCCAGGTGGTGCAGCGGGACGAGCAGGACCGGTCGGTGCACCAGGGCGTGCGGATCATCGCGTTGCCGCAGCCCAACTACGCCGCGTTCATGGGCAAGGTGGAACTCGACGTCTACAAGCTGGAGAAGATCGACTACACCGAGGACGAGCAGCGGGTCTGGATGCTGACCGTGCACAGCCCCAACGGGTCCGCGGTCTGCGACGACGGCTACATGTCCTTCAAGCGCACCAACGACGGCCGCGGCACCGTGGTGTCCTTCATGTCCTGCCAGAACTTCCCGGTGCCGCCGCTGATGGCGCTGCTGCGGCTGGACCGGTGGGCCTGGTTCCGCACCCTGGCCACCGAGATGGCCTACCGGCGCTTCTGCGACGTGATGATGGACAACGTGCAGGACTGCTACAACGGGACCGACTTCCACGTGGGCCGCGCCCTGAGGTGAGCCGCCGCCGTTGTTAGGCTTGGCCGTGCTCGCTGACGTGCTCGGACTGCTGGCCTGCCCGCACTGCGGCCTCGGCCTGGACCTGGCCGGGCCCAGCGCGCGCTGCGCCACCGGACACACCTTCGACCTGGCAAAGCAGGGCTACCTCAGCCTGCTCGCCGGGGACGCGGGCGCGGGCACCGGGGACACCGCGGCCATGGTCGCCGCCCGCGCGGACTTCCTCGGCGCCGGCCACTACCGGCCGATCGGGGAGGCCATCGCCGAGGCACTGGGCGGGCCGGTCACCGGGCCGGTGGTGGATCTCGGCGCGGGCACCGGGCACTACCTGGCCCAGGTCCTGGACCGGTCACCGGCCGCGGTCGGACTGGCCCTGGACCTGTCCAAGTTCGCGCTGCGCCGGGCCGCGCGGGTGCACCCGAGAGCGGGTGCGGTGGTGTGCGACGCCTGGCGCGGGCTGCCGGTGCGCGACGGGGTGGCCGCGGTGCTGCTCAACGTCTTCGCCCCGCGCAACGGCCCGGAGATGGCCCGGATCCTGGCCCCCGGCGGCCGCCTGGTCGTGGTCACCCCGGAGACCGGCCACCTGGGCGCGCTGGTCGACGAGCTGGGGCTGCTGCGGGTGGACGCGGACAAGGGGCGCCGGGTGGACGAGCAACTCGGCACGTACTTCACCCAGGTGGGTGAGATCCGGCGGCGGTTCCGGCTGGGCCTGTCCCGGGCCGAGGTGGCCACCGTGGTCGGCATGGGCCCCAACGCCTGGCACACCGATCCGGCCGAACTCGCCGGCCGGATCGCCACGCTGCCGGAGCCCTACGCGGTCAACGCCCAGGTGCGCGTCGGGGTTTACCGCTCGGCCGCCCCTGCGCTGACCGGCCCTGGTTAGACCGGTCCTGGCCGGGGTTGCCCTGCCCGCCCTTGCCCTTGCCGTAGGCCGCCTTGCCCTGGCCGGTGTTGCCCTGGCCACGACCGGTGGTGTTGCCCTGGTGGTTCGCCCGGCCCTGGGCCGCCTTGCCCTGCGGCGCGCGCAGCCCGCGGTTGGGTGCTTCCTCCCGGCGGGAGCCGTCGGTGCGCAGGTTCTTCGGCAGCGGCGGCCAGGACAGCGACTTGTCCGCGGCCAGCTCGGTGGCGATGCCCAGCCACTGGCTCAGCTTGATGGTGCCCACCGGGGCCTGGGACTCGATGCCGATCTCGTGCAGCATCCGGTGCGCCCGGCCCCGGGTGATGAACGAGGTCAGCGCGGTGCGCGCGGGCACGTTCGGGCCGCCGTAGGCGGTGCTCAGCAGGGCCCAGATCACCCCCTGGAGGTGCTTGCTCTGGCCGGTCTTGCGCTTGAACACCAGGTGCGCGGCGTCGATCTTGGGCGCGGGGCGGAACGCGGTGGCCGGCACCCGGTGCTTGATCGAGATCTCGAACCGGGCCGCCCACCAGGCGGCCTCCAGGTCCCGCGGCCAGGCAGCGGTGAGCCGCTTGGCCATGCCCCACTCGACCAGCAGGTCGGCCTGGGTGAGTGAGCCGTTCGGGGTGTTGAGCAGGCGGCGCAGCAGCGCGGTGGTGATGGAGAACGGGATGTTGGACACCACCGCGAACTCCCGGTGCGGCAGCGGCACCGAGAGCAGGTCGTCGTGCACCACCCGCAGGTTCTCGTGCTCGCCGTAGCGCCGTTCCAGGTCGCCGACGAACTCCTCGTCGCGCTCGACGGCCAGCACCCTGGCGCGGGTGCGCACCAGTTCGGCGGTGATCGAGCCGGTGCCCGCGCCCAGGTCCATGACCAGGTCGTCCGGGCCCAGCTCGGCGTTGACCACCAGCTCGGAGATCACCTTCTGGGACCAGAGCAGGTGGACGCTGGAGTGGTTGGGCTGGTGGTTTCGGGGAGGACGACCTGGCTGCACCCTCCTACGCTAGCTGGGGGAGTCCAGTAATGACGAAACCGTGGTCTGCCGGGCGAGCAGGTCGACCACGTCCATCGGCTCGCCGCGGCGGGCCATCGCCTGCCGTTGCCGGTGCGCGCCGCCACCCACGGTGAACAGGTGTTCGGTCAGCTCCTCGACCAGTTCCAGCTCCCCGTTGTCGAGCAGGAACGGCCGCAGACGCTGCCGAGCGCGCCGCAGCACGACGCTGACCGGCAGCAGCGCCCCTGACTCCGGATCGGGGCAGTAGCCGCCCAGGCCGTCCCTGGCGGCCCGCCAGAGGGCGGCGCGCAGCACCTCGTGCGGGATGGGCTTGGCCGGGACCCCGGTGTCCAGGTCGTGGCTGGCGGCCTGGGCGAGTGCCCTGACCAGCACGCCCAGCAGCACGGCCTCCTCGACGGTGGCGGCCACGTCGCAGACCCGGAACTCCAGGGTCGGCTGGGCCTCGGAGAGCCGGATGTCCCAGTAGACCATCTTGCGGTCCAGCGCCGCGCCCACGTGCAGGAGAGCGCTCACGCTCGCCTCGTAGTGCGCGGGGGACTCGAAGAAGGGCGGCGGCCCTGCCGAGGGCCAGCGGGCCCAGGTGACGTGCCGCCAGCTGGCGTGCCCGCTGTCCTGGCCGCGGGAGAACGGGGAGTTGGCGCTGAGCGCGAGCAGCAGCGGCAGCCAGGGCCGCAGGTGGTTGCTGAGCTTGATGCCGAACTCGGCGTCCGGGATGGCCACGTGCACGTGGCAGCCGCAGAGGGTGTCGATCAGCCCGCCGAACCGGTCGGCGATGACCTGGTAGCGGTCCTTGCCTGCCAGTGGCGGTGGCCAGGGCTCGGCGAGCACCGCGGTCCCGGTGGCCAGCAGATGCAGGTTCCGCTCGCGGGCGCTGGCGGCCAGCCGGCCACGCAGCCGGGTGAGGTTCTCGCCGAGCTGTTCCGCGGTGGTGCAGACCGGCGAGGCGATCTCCACCTGGTAGCGGGTCAGTTCCTCCTGGAGTTCGTCGTCCGAGCCGCTGGCGTCGGCGCCGTGCCGGACCGCGGCGGCCTGGGCCGCCAGCCTGCCGGTGTCCGCGTCGACGAGGATGAACTCTTCTTCGACCCCGAAGGTCCACTCGCTCATGGATTCACCCTGCCCCAGCCGGGGCGGGCAAGGCTGCGCGCATCCGGGTGGCTGCGGGGAGCATCCCGGCGGGGCCGGGGAAGTAGGGGCGGTCGACGCGCTAGGTCGCCTCTCGGCGAAAGGCACGACATGGCTCCAGCCGAACGGTATTCCATGAAGGCGGAAAGTGAGCCCGGGGGACACGTAACACGCCGACCGCTACCTACAACTTATCGCACTTCTGGTTTGTTCCCCAAAACTTGACGAAGAGGGCCGTCGGCCGGCGAGGGGGGTGTTACCGACCGACGGCTGTGGACTGACGCGGGGATCTGTGCCGGGTAGGCGGAGGCGGTGGTCTGGGGGGTTCACCGCGTGCCACCCGGCCGGGACAGCGACTCTCGGGTAGGTCGTCGCCGGATCACACACGCGTCAGTCGATTCGTTCAACGGTCTACTACCTCCCGTTGTTCCGGAACCCGGAAGTGCAGTAGGTCACCCCCCTCGCCCGGGGTTGGCAGGATGGACCCCGTGCGCGTGCGACCCGTCTCCTTCAACGCCCTGGTGACCGAACTGGCAGCCCGCATCACCACCCACCCCGCCCACCCCTGGACCCGGGTCGCCATCGACGGCCCCGACGCCGCCAACCCCGCCCACCTGGCCGACGCCCTCGTCGAACCCCTGCGAGTGCACGGCCACCCGGTCCAACGAGTGAGCACAGCCGACTTCCTCCGCCCGGCCTCCCTCCGCCTGGAACAAGGCCACCAAGACCCAGACTCCTTCTACCTCAACTGGCTCGACACCAACGCCCTCCGCCGAGAAGTCCTGGACCCCCTGTCCCCCAACGGCACCGGCCAAGTCCTCCCCACCCTGTGGAACCCAAAAACCGACCGAGCCACCCGAGCCCAAAGAATCCCCCTACCCCCCAACGGAATCCTCCTCCTGGACGGCCCCCTCCTCCTAGGCCAAGCCCTCCCCCTGGACCTCACCATCCACCTGAGACTCTCCGAACCCGCCCTGGCCCGCCAAACCCCCGCCCCCGCCCACTGGACCCTCCCAGCCTTCAAGCGCTACACCGAAGAAGTAGACCCAGAATCCCTGGCAGACATAGTCATCCGCCTAGACAACCCCGCCCACCCAGCCCTGGTAGACCCCTAAACCCGAGTGTTGGCCGTTCTTGTACGGAGTGTTGGCCGTTGTGGGACACCGTGTTGGCCGTTCTTGTACGCCTTGGGCGATTGCGTGCGGGCGAAGCCCGGACAGGCGGCCGGGGTGGCTTTTCAAACACTCCCCGAGCGGTTCCCCCATCCCCGTCAGCCTGGAGAGGACACACCACATCCCGGGTGCGCAGACCGCAACCTGCTTGGCCCTAGCCACCCAACCGCACGGTCTGCGTGCCCGGGATGTGGTTTGGTATCGGAAGGCTGACGGGGATGGGGGAACCGTACGAGCACTGCTCTTTGCCCTTGTCTTTGACTTTCCCCCCCATCCTTTGATTTCTGCCCGTCCGGCGAGGACGATCTTGATCTTGACTGTCGTTCGGGTACCTCAGCAACAGAGGCCAACAGCGCAAAGATCAAGAGCGGAAAAGATGGCCTCGCCGGCCGGGCAGACCACCGGAGGGGGTGGGACAAGTCAAGAGCCGGGCAAGCAGGTTGCGGGGCGGGGTTTGGGTTGCCGACTCAAGACCCAGCGTGGCTCCGAGGGCTCGCGTGTTCTCCGCACGGCCTTCCGCAAGCCAACCACACCCCGAGGAGCGGCCCCAGTCACGTTGGGTTAGCCGGGCGGCGGATTGTGTTGCAGGGGCCACTCCTCGGGGCGCGGTCAGCAAGCTCCAGGCCGTACGGAGAACACGCGAGAACCCTCGTCGTGGGGTTTTCACCCCCACCCCCAACCCCCGCCCCGCCCCACAACGGCCAACGACCCGTACAACAACGGCCAACACTCCGTACGACAACGGCCAACACTCCGTACGACAACGGCCAACACGGCGTACAAGAACGGCCAACACGCGCGGAGGGTTGAAACCCTCGCGCCCCTCCCGGAGTGTTGGCCGTTGTCGTACGCCGTGTTGGCCGTTATGGGCAGGCGGCGGATCGGGGGCAGGCCCACCCGCCGTACAAGAACGGCCAACGACCCGTCCCGCAACGGCCAACACGCCGGCGAGGGGTGCAAGCCCTCCCCGCTGGCGAGTCGGTCAGCGGGGTTCCGCTGGGGCCCCGTCCTCCTCCGACAGCATCAACTGCGCCCACCGAACGTCATGCCACCCCCCGGCCTTCCACCCGATCCGCCGATAAGTCCCCACCACCTCAAACCCCAACGCCCGATGCAACCCCTCACTGGCCGCATTGGGCAACGTCATCCCCGCCGCCACAGTCCGATACCCCCGCCGCCCCAACCGCTCGAACAACCCCCCGTACAACGCCCGCCCGCCCCCACCCCGCCGACGCCCCAACTCCAGATAAACACTGACCTCGCAAGCCCACCGATAAGCAGCCCGAGCCTTGAACGGCCCCCCATAGGCGTAACCCACCACCCGGCCGTCCTCCTCCAACACCACCCACGCGTGCTCCCGCTGCGCCTCCGCGATCCGCGTGCCCATCTCCGCCACCCCGGGCGCCACCGTCTCGAAGGTGATCGTGGTGTCGGTGACGTACGGGGCGTAGATCGCCGCGCACGCCTCCGCGTCCTCTGCTACCGCGTCGCGCACTCCGTCCATGAAACTATAGTAGCCAAATATGCCTCTATAGTGGACAGCATGTCCGACCCGCTCTCCGTGTCCCTCGCCACCACGGTCCACGACGCCCGCACCGCCAGGGATATCACCATCAACGTCCTGGCCCAGCGGTCCGGCGTCTCCCGGGCGATGATCAGCAAGATCGAACGCGGCGAGGCACAGCCCACCGCGGTGCTACTCGGCCGCCTGGCCGCGGCGCTCGGCATGACGTTGTCCGAACTCATCGCCCGTGCCGAGGGCGAACGCCGCCTGGTCCGGGCCGCCGACCAGCCACAGTGGACAGACCCGGAAACCGGCTACCGCCGTCGCGCGGTCTCGCCCTCCGCCGGGGGACCCCTGGAACTCGTCGAGGTCGAACTGCCCGGCAACGCGATCGTCGAGTACCCCGCCGACACCTACACCCTGGTGCACCACCAGATCTGGGTCCTGGACGGCCGTCTGGACTTCCGCGAGGGCGGGGTCGTGCACGAACTGGCCAAGGGTGACTGCCTCCAGCTCGGCCCACCCCAGCCTTGCGCCTACCTCAACCCGACCAACAAACCCTGCCGCTACCTGGTAGCCCTCGCCCGCCGCCACTGAGAAAACCAACCCCGCAAACACAAACCCCCGCGTGTTGGCCGTTGTCGTACACCGGCCAACACGCGGGGGGAGTG
This sequence comes from Crossiella cryophila, assembly GCF_014204915.1. Classification (NCBI taxonomy): domain Bacteria; kingdom Bacillati; phylum Actinomycetota; class Actinomycetes; order Pseudonocardiales; family Pseudonocardiaceae; genus Crossiella; species Crossiella cryophila. The sequence continues at coordinate 8,786,275 of NZ_JACHMH010000001.1, read as the reverse complement.
GGAACTGGGGATCAGCCCTTGAGGGTTTCGCGGGCCTTTTCGAAGGCGTGGATGGCCTGCCAGACCTCATCCGTGCTGTGGGCGGCGGACATCTGGGTGCGGATGCGGGCCTTGCCGTGCGGCACCACCGGGTAGGAGAAGCCGATCACGTAGATGCCCTGTTCCAGCAACGCCTCCGCCATCCGGCCCGCCTCGGCCGCGTCGCCGATCATGACCGGCGCGATGGGGTGTTCGCCGGGCAGCACGGCGAAGCCGCGGGCGGTCATCTCGCGGCGGAACAGCTCGGTGTTCTGGCGCAGTTTCTCCAGCAGATCGCCCGACGTGCTGATCAGGTCCAGGGCCTTGATCGAGGCGGCGGTGACCGCGGGGGCCAGGGAGTTGGAGAACAGGTACGGCCGCGAGCGCTGGCGCAGCAGCTCGACGATCTCGGCCCGGCCGGAGACGTAGCCGCCGCTGGCCCCACCGAGGGCCTTGCCCAGCGTGCCGGTGAGCACGTCGATCTTGTCCTGTACGCCGAACAGCTCCGGGGTGCCCGCGCCGGTCGGGCCGGTGAAGCCGACCGCGTGCGAGTCGTCCACCATGACCAGCGCGTTGTGCTTCTCGGCCAGCGCGCAGATCTCGTCCAGCGGGGCCAGGTAGCCGTCCATGGAGAACACGCCGTCGGTGGCGATCAGCCGGTAGCGGGCGTCCTTGGCCTCGACCAGGCAGCGCTCCAGGTCACCCATGTCGCGGTTCTTGTACCGGAACCGCTTGGCCTTGGACAGCCGGATGCCGTCGATGATGCTGGCGTGGTTCAGCTCGTCGGAGATCACCGCGTCCTCGGCGCCGAGCAGGGTCTCGAACAGACCGCCGTTGGCGTCGAAACACGAGCTGTACAGGATGGTGTCCTCGGTGCCGAGGAAGCCCGACAGCCGCGACTCCAGGTCCTTGTGGATCTGCTGGGTGCCGCAGATGAACCGCACCGAGGCCATGCCGAAGCCCCACTCGTCCAGCGCGGCCTTGGCCGCGGCGACGACCTCGGGGTGATCGGCCAGGCCCAGGTAGTTGTTGGCGCAGAAGTTGAGCACCTTCGGTCCGCCGCCGACGCCGACCGCGGCGTTCTGCGGGGTGGTGATGACCCGCTCGGCCTTGTACAGGCCGGCGTCGCGGATCTCCTGGAGGCTGGCGCGCAGGTCCTCGCGCATGGTGCCGAACATCAGGTCCCTTTCGGTGCGAGTGGGGGCGAGACTCAGTTCGTGGTCCAGTCGAGGATGACCTTGCCGCAACGCCCCTCACGAGCGGTGCCGAAGGCCTCCTCGAAGTCCTCGTGGCCGAACCGGTGGGTGATCACCGGGCTGAGGTCGAGGCCGCCTTCCAGCAGCACCGACATCGAGTACCAGGTCTCGAACATCTCCCGGCCGTAGATGCCCTTGATGGTGAGCATGTTGAGCACCACGGTGGAGAAGTCCACCGGGATCTCCTTGCTGGGCAGGCCGAGCATGGCGATCCGGCCGCCGTGCGTCATGTTCGCGATCATCTCGCGCAACGCGGCAGGCTGCCCGGACATCTCCATCCCGACGTCGAAGCCCTCGCGCAGGCCGAGCTGCCGCTGGGCGTCGGCGATGGTGTGCTTGCTGACGTCCAGAGCCAGCGACACGCCGACCTTCTCGGCCAGCTCCAGCCGGTACGGGCTGACGTCGGTGATCACCACGTGCCGGGCGCCCGCGTGCTTGGCCACCGCCGCGGCCATCACGCCGATCGGGCCCGCGCCGGTGATCAGCACGTCCTCGTTCATGATCGGGAAGCTCAGCGCGGTGTGCACGGCGTTGCCGAACGGGTCGAAGATCGCGGCCACGTCCAGGTCCACCGGGTTGCGGTGCACCCAGGCGTTGGTCGCGGGCAGCGCGACGTACTCGGCGAAGGCCCCGTTGTGGTGCACGCCAAGGCCCTTGGTGCGGGCGCACAGGTGCCGCCGCCCGGCCAGGCAGTTGCGGCACTTGCCGCAGACCAGGTGGCCCTCGCCGCTGACCAGGTCGCCAACCGCGACCTCGCGCACGGCCGACCCGATCTCGACCACCTCGCCGACGAACTCGTGCCCGGTGACCAGGGGCACCGGCACGTTGCGCCGGGCCCAGTCGTCCCAGTCCTGGATGTGCAGGTCGGTGCCGCAGATGCCGGTGCGCAGCACCTTCACCAGCACGTCGTCGGCGCCCACGACGGGCATCGGGACGTCCTCCAGCCACAGGCCGGGCTCGTCCTTGGCCTTGATCAGGGCTTTCACCAGGCAACTCCAGAGAACTCAGGGACGCGCGAGATGCCTGGAAGTCTCGTGCGCGCGTGCGCATGCGTCCATCGACGATTACTGAACTGGGGATTCAGTCGGCCTGCACGAACGGGCCTGCCAGCAGCCCGGCCGCCACCGCCACCCGCACCGCCTCCACCCGCCCGTTCACCTTGAGCTTGGCGAAACTGCGCTGCAGGTGGGTCTTCACGGTGGCTTCGCTGACGAACAGGCCCTTGGCGATCTCGGCGGTGCGCCGCCCGGCGGCCACCAGCCGCAGCACCTCCAGCTCCCGCTCCGACAGTTTTGGCCTGCTGCCGTCCTGCTGAACCTCGGCCACCAGTTGGCACAGCAGGTCTGGTGACACGGTGGCCACCCCGGCCCGCGCCCGGCGCACCGCGGCCACCAGCTCGGCCCGGCTCGCCGATTTCAGCAGAAAACCGCGCGCGCCCGCGCGCAATGCGGCCAGCACCCGGCGGCCTTCCTCGGTGAACACCAGCACCTCGGTCTCCGGGTGATATTCCCGAAGATGCCGGATCAGGCCGAGGCCGTCTTCCAGGCAGGTCGCCAGCTCCAGAAGTACGACATCCGGAGGACACTGGCTGAACTGGGGATACGCGGTACGCCATGACGTCGCGCCACCCTGCAGCACCAGGTCCTCGACCGGCGTGAACACGGCCTGCAAACCGGCGGCGACAATCGGTTGGGGATCGATGACGAATACCCGGACAACGGCTGGGCTGGCCATGGAAACCTCGGGAATTCAGGCGGTGGCACCGGGGTCGCCGAACGTTAACATACGCAATATATTGACCGGTCGGACGCTTTTGAATCTTCAATTCGACCTGGGTGTGCCGGTGCCTGCCGGGTCAACTGGTCCAAACCAGATTTCCACAGAGGGGCGACAAGCGCGGGCGGAGATGGTACCTACGGGGTCATGTCAATCCGCCAGGCGCTGTTGGCCCTGTTACAGCAGGGACCCAAGTACGGCTTCCAGTTGCGCGCCGAGTTCGAGACGCGTACCGGATCCACCTGGCCGCTCAACATCGGGCAGGTCTACACGACCCTGGGGCGGCTCGAACGCGATGATCTGGTCGAACCGGCCGGACAGGACGCCGAGGGACACATCTATTACCGGCTGACCCACGGTGGCCGCGGCGAGGTGCAGCGCTGGCTGCAGAGCCCGGTCGACCGCGGCGCGCCCGCCCGCGACGAGCTGGCCATCAAGATCGCCCTGGCGGCCGCGCTGCCCGGGGTGGACGCCCGCGGCATCGTCCGGGTGCAGCGGCTGCACACCCTGCGGGTGCTGCAGAACTACACCCGGCTCAAGGCGCAGGCATCCGCGGATGAGGACCTGGCCTGGCTGCTGGTGCTGGACTCGCTGGTGTTCCAGGCCGAGGCCGAGGTGCGCTGGCTGGAGCAGTGCGAGCAGCGGCTGGCCCGGCGTGCCCAGGCCGTGGAGACCGCCGGTTCCTCGGCGGCCCCCGCACCCGCGCCCGCCGAGCAGGCAGAACCCGGGCGGGTAGGAGGATGACCTGAGCCGCCGCGACCGGAAGACTGCCGCTGAGGTTCGGTAACCCTTTGCTGAGGGGGCGGTCTGGTGCGGGGCGGCGTGTTCTCCCCGCCCGCGGTGCGGGCGGTGTGCCGCTTGGTGCTGCGCTGGATCAGCGCGACCAAGGGCGCCAGCCTGGCGCTGGCCGTGATGATCTCGGTGCCGGTGGCCGCGACCCTGCTCAGCGACGTGCTCTCGGACGCCCAGCGCGGCAACCCCCGGCGCACCATCGAGCAGAACATCGGCCAGGCCGCGGCCAGGGTCACCGACGCCGGCTTCGGCGATGTGCCGATCCTGCAGAACCTGGACGGCACCCAGGTGCGTCCCGCGCCACCGGCGGAGGGCACGCCCGAGCACCGGCACGCGGCCCGGCCCGAGCTGCCGCCGGGCGCGCTGGTGCTGACCATGACCCGCTCGCTGCTGACCACCCAGACTGGCTCCACCCGGCTGAGCACCCAGTTCCAAGAACTGGACTACCCGCACCCACTGGCCCGCGGCATCACCGAGCAGCTGCGCGGCCGGGCGCCCAAGGGCCCGGACGAGGTGGCCGCCTCGCCGGAGTTCCTGCGCCGGGCCGGGATCGACCTCGGCGCCACCGTGGCGGTGCCCGCGGCCGGGCGGTCCTTCCTCATCGTCGGCGAGGCCCAGCCCACCCGTGACCACGGTGAGCTGGTGCTCTTCGCCCAGCCCGGCGCGCTCTACGAGCAGCTGCTGCGGGCCGCGCCCGCCGACGCGCCCCGGCTGGGCGGCCGGATGTGGCTGGTGGACAAGGACATCGACTGGGCGGGCGTGCTCGCCGCCAACGAACACGGGCTCGCGGTGTACTCCCGCGGCGCGGTGCTGGCGCCCCCACCGCCGGAGAAGATCCCGCTGCCCGGCGACCCGCCCGGCGCGTACCGCAGCTTCCACGACCTGCTCATCGACGACCTGACCGGCGGGCACGACCGCAGCCAGTCCACCGGCGAGCGGCTGGGCATGCTGCTGGCCGGGATCGCCGTGGTGCAGGTGATCCTGCTGGGCGGCGCGATGTTCGCCGTCGGCATCCGGCTGGGCCGCCGCCAGCTCGGCGCGCTGGCCGCCAACGGGGCCAGCGGCGGCCAGCTGGTGCTGTTGCTGATGGTCTGGGGATTGCTGCTGGGCCTGGGCGGCGCGGTGCTGGGCTGCCTGGCCGGCACCGGGGCGGCGGCGGTGCTGATCGAGGTGTTCCTGCGTTTCGACCTGCCGCAGATCTGGCGGTTCCAGGTCGGCTTCGACGATCTGCTGATGCCGGTCGCGCTGGGCCTGTTCACCGGGGTGGCCGCGGCCGTGGTGCCCGCGGTCCGGGCCGGGCGGACCAGGGCCGGACAGCTGCTGGCCGAGCGGCGCAGCGACCGGCGGCCCTCCAGGGTCACCCCGGTGCTGGGCGGCGCGCTGGTGCTCAGCGGGCTGATGGTGGCCGCGGCGGCGGCGTTCTTCCTGGACTGGCGTGGACTGGTGCCGGTGGCCACGGTGCTGATCAGCGTCGGCCTGTTCTGCTGCTTCCCGGCCCTGGTCGGCCGGATCGCCTCGCTGGCGCCCGCGCTGCCGGTGAGCGTGCGGATCGCGCTGCGCGAACTCGGCCGTCACCGCGCCCGCAGCGCGCCGGCGATCGCCGCGGTGATGGTGGTGGTGATCGGCACCATCGCGCTGGACACCCTGGACGCCACCCGCAACGCCTACACCTCCGGCCGCTACTGGCCGACCCTGCCGGACCGGCACGCCGCGGTCCTCATCGCCGACGCGGCCACCCGGCCCGCCGGCCTGGACGTGTTGCGGGACAGCCTGGGCGAGGCCCTGCCGGTCCGCTCCTTCGCCGAGGTCACCGCGTTGCCCGGGGCCTGGGACACCTGCGGGGCCGGTGGCTGCCCGCGCACGGTGGAGGTGGCCATGGCCCCCTCGGCGGGCTGCGGCCCCGACTGGACGACCAGGGAGCAGTGGCTGCCGCCGGGCGGCCCGGACTGCGTGCACCACCGGCGGCTGCTGGGCGCGGTGGTGGTCGGCGACGCGGAACTGCTGCGCCGGGTCAGCGGGATCGACGACCCGGCCGCGGCGGCCGCGCTGGCGCGGGGCGAGGCGGTGGTGCTGGACTCCCGGTACGTGCAGGACGGCCGCACCCGGTTCGTGGTGAACACCCCGCAGGGCAGTCACGAACTGGCGCTGCCCGCCATGGCCGTGGACAGCGAGGTCGGGTCGGCGCTGGTGGTGCTGCCACCGCGGACCGCGGAGCGGCTGGGCGTGCCGGTGTCGTTGCGCGCGCTGGACATCGAGCTGGACCGGCGGCTGAGCGGGTTCGAGCAGGACCGGGTCGGCGAGATGGTCAGCGCCGCCGGGCTGAGCGGCTACGTCGAACGCGGCGACACCCGCGAGGCCGCGCTGTTCGCCCTGCTGCTGCTGGCCTGCACCGCGTTGCTGAGCACCACCGCCGCGGTCACCGCCACCGTGCTCTCGCTGATCGACACCCAGCGGCACTCGGTCATGCTGGCCACCGTCGGCGCCACCGTGCGTACCCGCCGCGCCCTGGCCGTGGCCCAGTCCCTGATCATCTCCGGCCTGGGCAGCGTGCTGGGCGTGCTGGTCGGCATCCTGCCCGCCGCGATGATCTCCGCCCAGGGCGCCCGCCGGATGTGGCGCGAGGGCCCCGTGGCCCTGCCCTACGAGCTGGTCCTGCCCTGGCCGGTGATCGGCTTCGTACTGGTGGTGGTGCCCGCCATCGCCGCCCTGGTCGCCCTCGCCTGCGTACGCGGCCGCGTCCGCATCGCCCGCCGCCACACCTAGCCAAGCACCCACCGTGTTGGCCGTTCTCGTACGGTGTGTTGGCCGAACTGGACGGTGTGTTGGCCGTTATGGACGGTGTGTTGGCCGGAGGGTGTACCAGTTCGGCCAAGACTGTGTACGAGAACGGCCAACACTGCGTACGAGAACGGCCAACACGGCGGTGGGGTGTGGATTGGTTAGAGCAGGGTGGCGAAGCGTTCTGGGGCGATGTTGCCGCCGGACAGGATCGCGCCTACCCGTCGTGCCCCGGCCAGTTTTCCGGTGAGCAGTGCCGCGATCGGGGTTGCGCCGCTTGGCTCCAGGACGATCTTCAGGCGCTCGAACGCGAATCGCATCGCCGCCCGGATCTCGTCATCGCTGACCAGCACCACCTCGTCCACCAGGTGCCGGTTGATGGAGAAGGTCAGCTCACCGGGGATCTCCGCCGCCTGCCCGTCCGCGATGGTGCGCGGCACCGGGATCCGCACCCGTTCCCCGGCCAGCAGGGACCGCCGGGTGTCGTCCCCGGCCTCGGGTTCCACGCCCACCACCCGGATCCCCGGCGAGATCCCCTTGGCCGCGGTGGCGCTGCCCGCGATCAACCCGCCGCCGCCGATCGGGGTGAGCACGGTGTCCAGCTCGGCCACCTCATCCAGGAGTTCCAGCGCGGCCGTGCCCTGCCCGGCGATCACGTGCGGGTGCTCGTACGGTGGGATCAACGCCAGGCCACGATCCGCGGCCAGCTTGTTCCCGATGGCCACCCGGTCCCCGGTGAACCGGTCGTAGGTCACCAGCTCCGCGCCGTAACCCGCGGTGGCGTCCTTTTTGGACTGTGGCGTGTCCTCAGGCACCAGGATCACCGCGGTGCTGCCGAACTCCCGCGCGGCCAGCGCGACCGCCTGGGCGTGGTTGCCCGAGGAGTAGGCCGCGATCCCCTTGCGCAGCTGGGCTTCGGACAACCGTGAGACCGCGTTGTAGGCGCCGCGGAACTTGAACGCCCCGATCCGCTGGAAGTTCTCACACTTCAGGTGCACCTCGGCGCCGACAAGCTCGTCCAGCTGACGCGAGCGCAGCACCGGCGTCCGATGCGCCACTCCCGCCAGCCGCGCGGCCGCGTCCCGGACATCGGCGAGGGAAACCGGCAACGTGCTCATGCGTTCTCCTTGGTCTCGGCGAGATAGGCGTAGGCGGAGGCCCGGGAGATCCCCAGTCGGGCGGCGACCCGCGGCACGGCCCGCCGCACCGCGAACACCCCGCGCTGCTCCAGGTCCCGGAACAACGCGAGCCGTTCCTCCCGGCTCAACTCGTTCCAGGACCGCCCCTGGTCGAGCTGACGACTGTCCACAATGGAATCGATGACCAGGTCGATGTCGTCCCCGAACGTGGTGGTGGCCACCGGCGCGGCCACCCCGGCCAGTCCGCCCAGCAACTGCTGCACCTGGGTCAGCCCACTGAGATCCAGGTTCACGCACAGCGCGCCGAACACCAGATTCTCGCTGTCCCGCAACAACATCGTGGAGGACTTGACCATCTTCCCGGCCGCGGTCCTGGTGATGTAGTTGAGCTGGTCCTCGGCCGCCTCGCCCTGGGCGAGCAACCCCATCCCGATCTCACTCATCGCCCCGCCGACACTGCGCCCGGTGACACTGCCCGCGATGGCCACCACCGAGTTCTCCGGCCGCCGGAAGTCGTGCACCACCACCTCGCAGCACTCCCCGAAGGTCGCCACGATCCCGTCCACCACCGGTTCCAGCGCGGCCAGGATCGCGTCCCGCTCGCCGGTCATCCCCGGACCCTGGCCAGCGCGTCGATCTCCACGCAGGCGCCGTAGGGCAGCGAGGCCACCCCGACACAGGTCCGCGCCGGTCGCGGCTCGCCGAAGTACCCGGCGAAGGCGGCGTTGAGCCCGTCCCGGTCGGCGATGTCGGTCAGGTACGCGGTCACCTGGACGACGTCAGCCCGCGTCGCTCCCATCGAGGTCAGGGCCTCGTCCAGGTTCGCGAACGCCTGCGTGCACTCGGCGGTGAAGCCGCCGGGCACCAGGACGCCGGGCGCGCTGACGCCGAGCCTGCCGGACACGGCGACCAGGTCGCCGCTGCGGAAGGCGGTGGAGTAGGGGTGTTCGTCGCTCATGGACAAAATGTACAACGGTTGGACGGAGTGTCCACGGTGATGTGGGTGACAGTGTCAGCGGCAGGGGGGTTCGTAGCTGCGGCCGGGGAGGTAGCGGTCCCATTGCTGCTGGGTGATCGGGTCGCCGACGGAGTCGCAGAGGGTGCCGAGGATGTGCTCGGGGTCGGTGCTCCAGAAGTCGACTGAGTCGCCGGAGCGGGTGACTGCGAGGACCCGGCCGTCAGGGCTGAACGTGAGTGACTCGATTAGGACAATCTTCTTGCCCGGCAGGTAGAACTGGCGTTGCGGGAGGCTGGGGTTGGCCACGTTCCACACCTCAGGGCGGTACCCGGCACTCTCGCTGTCGCGGTGCCGGACGTAGAGCGCGAGCTGGGTTCCGTCCGGGCTGAACGCCAGCGATCCCCCGGCCGAGTTGATCGCGGTCACGCTGATCGGGTCGCCGACCGGCCGCCGGTTCTCCACCCGCCACAGGCGCAGATCGTTGTTGGCCGAGACCGCGAGCAGCTTGCCGTCGGGCCGCATCCCGAAGGTGGGAACCGACGCGTCCGAGGGCAAGGGGAGTCGCCACAGTTCGGTCGGCCGCGCCGGGTCGGTGAGGTCCCAGCCCAGCAACTGACGCGCCCCGTCGATCCGGACATCCGCGATCAGCGTTGTGCCGTCTGGGGAAAACCCCACATCGGTGGTCTCGAACGGCAGCGAGGTGAGCTGCCGTGGTCGCCGGGGATCGGCGATGTCGTACAGTCGGATCGCGGACGGCGCGCGTCTGGGGTACGGCCCGGTGCTGTGGTCGGACACGGCGAGAATTGGCTTGGCCGGGTGGAATTCCACCTCCGGCAGCTCGTTGGCGATTCCCTCGATCGTGCCCAGTACCGGCAGGCCGGGGGCCTTGGTGTCGCGCAGGCGGAGGACCATCCGCTGGTCATCGACCAGTTCTGCCGCGGCGATGACCGCGCCGTCCGGGCTGAGATCGGCCTCGATGGCGATGTTCCTTCTGGGCACGGGAATCGTGCCGACGATCTTCGGGTGGGCCAGGTCGGTGACCTCCCACAGGCCGATGGACACCGCGTCCTGCAACAGGACGAGTCGCCGTCGGCCGTCGGACCGGAACACAAGATCGCCCGCGGCCAGGTAGGACAACGGCAACGCCCCCAGCGCCCCTGGCTGGTCCGGATTGGACAGTCCCCAGGCGTAGACGCCGTTGGCGGTGGCCTGGAGCAATTGCTTGCCGCCCTGGGGATCGAACACGACCGGCCCTGGCCGCAGGAACACGTCCAACTCCTGCGAGGCGCCCGAGGCGATCGCCCCGGAGTTGTACTTCAGCAGGTGCCATTTGTTGTCGCACAGCATGACGAGATGCTTGTCCGACGGGCTGAACGCCACGGACCGAGGACCGTAGCCGCCGAGGCAGGAGTTCCTCGGACCGACGCTCGAATCCACTGGCCGGGGTGCGCGTGGATCGTCGAGCTGCCACAGGTGCGGGGCAGCCCGCAGATCGCCCGGAGTGGCCAGCAGACGCCCGGTCGGGTCGAAGGCAACGCGGTGCCAGGGTTGCGGTGACTTGCGGTCGGATTCGCTGATCTTCTTTCCAGCGAAGGAGAAAAGCTGCCCGCCCGAGGCGTCCCAGAGCTTGACCTGACCGTCGGCGCTCGCGCTGGCGAGCAGGCCCCGCTGGGCCGACACGGCCAGCGAGTCCACGAAACCGGTGTGCCCACGCAGTGATGGCAACGGTTTGGGGGCAGCCGGATCGCCGAGATCCCAGACCGCGATCTCGCCCGAGTTGGTGCCCGCGTACAGGATCTCGCGGTCCGTGCCCAGTGCGAGTGCGGTGACCGGGCCGGGGGCGGTGAGTTCCCGGGGCTGGTCCGGCTTGGCGCGGTCCCACAGTCGGATGGTCTGCGACTCGGCTTGTCCGGCCGCGGCGAGCACGGAGCCGTTGCGGTTGAGGGCGATCAGCCCGGTTCGCCGGTTGGACACTCGCATTGGGGCGTCCGCACCCCGGAGCAGGATCGCGTCGCTGGTGGCGATGGCCAGGACCCGGCCGTCCGCGCTGGGTACGACGTCGGTGGCGGGTTCGCCGTGGTTGAGCACGCCGGGGGTGTGCAGGCTGCTCAGCACCGCGCCGCGGCCGGCCTCCGCGTCGATCCGGTAGGCGAGCAGGCTCAGCTGTTTGGCCAGGCCGGGTTGCCGCTCGCGTTGCGCCTCCGCCTCGGTGGCGAGGTAGCGGGCCAGGTCGCGGTCCTGGGCCTGGGTGGCCTGGCGCTGGAACACGATCGCGCCGATCAGGCCGGTCGAGGCCAGCAGCACCAGCACCGCGAGGAAGGCCGTCACGCGCCGTCTGCGCCGGACGCCACGGCGTTCGTCGTCCCAGGAGGCGGTCATGAACTCGGCGAGCACGGGTTCCAGGTCGGCGGTGTCGGTGCGGGATTCGGCCGCCCGGCCGCGGAGGGCGGCCAGGCGGTTTCCCCGGTACAGCAAGGAAGGATCGCGGTCGGCGCGGTCCCAGGCGGTGGCGTCGGTGCTGAGTTGCTGGTGGGCGTGCAGCCAGTCGCGGTCGGTGTCCACCCACTCGCGCAGCCTCGGCCAGGCCCGCAGCAGCACCTCGTGGCTGAGCCGGGCGGTGTCGCGGTCCAGGGTGAGCAGGCGGGCCGCGGTGAGCCGGTTGATGGCCTGCTGGGCGGCGGCCGGGTCGGGCAGGCCGTGCACCAGGGCGGCGAACTCGACCGGGCGGGCGGTGTCCACCGAGTCGGGGCTGACCCGGACCAGGCGGGGGAGCAGTCGCCGGGCGGCCTCCCGGCCCGGCTCGTCGAGTTCGGTGTAGACCTGTTCGGCGGTGGTGGCGATGGCCTGGGCGATGCCGCCGGAGGCCCGGTAGCCGCGCACGGTCAGCCGGGAGCCGCTGCGTTGCCGCCAGGTCGCCCACAGCACGTGCGAGAGCAGCGGCAGCGCGCTGTCGGCGGTGCCGAGTTCGTGCAGGATCACGTCGGCGAGGCCGTCGTCCAGGGCCAGTCCGGCGGCGGTGGCGGGGGCTTCGATGGCTGCGCGCAGCTCCGCGGCGGTCATCGGTTCGATCAGGAGCTGGCGGTCGCGCAGGGCGGCGAGTAGTTCCGGGTGCGCGGCGGCCTGGCCGTAGAAGTCCGCCCGCAGCGCGAACACGACCACCCCGCGCGACGGCTCGGCTAGCACGTGGACGGCGTGCAGGAACGCGGTGCGTTCGGCCGGGTCGGGGCAGAGCGTGAACAGCTCCTCGAACTGGTCGATCAGCACCAGCAGCCGCGCGCCGGGCCGCTCGGCCAGCAGGCGGTCGGCCAGGTCGGCGGCCGCGGCGGGGTCCGCGTGCAGGTCGGCGGCCTCCGGTGCGGCGTCGAGCCGGGCGGCCAGCCTGTCGAGTGGGCTGGTGCCGGGGGTGAACCGGAGTACCGGCCAGCTCGCCGAACCGGGCAGGCCGGGCAGGCCGTCGCGGTGCAGTGCGGCCAGCAGTCCGGCGTTGAGCAGCGAGGTCTTGCCGGAGCCGGACGGTCCGACCAGCGCGACCAGTCCCGCCCGGCCCGGCTCGGCGACCGCGGCGAGCAGTCCGGCGATCATCCGGTCCCTGCCGTGGAACAGCCCGGCGTCCTCGACGCCGAAGGCACCCAGCCCCGGGTAGGGACAGCGCCCCGGATCAGGGGGCCGCACCGGGTCCGGCGACGGGGCGGGCGCGGCGGGGTTGGGCGCGAGGACCAGGCTGCCGGAGCGGTCGCCCGCCTGCCGCCGGGGGAGTGGGCGCTGCCGGTCCCGCATGGCCCGGAACACCGCGTCGTAGGCCGCGTCCAGGGTGAGCTGGTGCGGTCCGCGTGGGTCGCCGTGGGTGAGCAGGTCGAGGAAGGCCCCGGTGAAGGCGGTGTGCCGGGCCTCCGGCGGGGCGAGCGCGAGCTGTTCGGCCGAGCCGATGAGGTACATGCCGTGCGCCGGGGCCAGGGTGAACGCGGGCCCGGCTGCCCCCAGCGAGGCCCGTCCGGAGAAGCAGCAGTCCAGCACGACCACCACCGAGGCCGCCCGGCTGGCGCCAAGGGCCTGGCGCAACGTGCCGAAGGACAGCGCCTGGTGTTCGGCCAGCCCTGGCACCAGGCGGTCGGTGCCACCGGCCGCCAGGTACAGCTCGCCACCCGGCCCGAGCAGCCCGTGCCCGATGAACCAGACCAGCAGCACGGTCTCGGCCCGCTGCGCCGCCGCGGTCACGGCCAGCGCCATGGCCCGCGCGTCCGGCGGATCCAGCAGCACCCGCACCTGCTCCGCCTCCACCCCGCACCGCTCGACCAGCGCGGTGCGCAGGTCGGCGATGGTGGGTTCGACCGAGGGCACCGAGGTCAGCGTCGGCCCGGGATGGTTGCCGGTGCCGATCAACAGCACCCGCACGCCGGCACCGGCCAGCCCGGTCACCGGTCGCCGGGAGGCAGTTCCCCCTGCTCCAGCATTGCCGCGAGCTGCGCCGCGAGCTGCTGCAACGCGGCCGCGTCCAGCTTGGCCACCTTCTCCGCGTCCAGCTCGGCCGACCGCCGCCCCGGCAACGTCACCTTGATCCGCACTCGCCCGCGCCGGGTCCGCAACCAGGCCAGCACCGCGGCCGCACACGCGCTCACCGCCCCCGCCGGCCCCAGCGCCACCACCAGCGCGTCCACCACCGGCCCCAGCGTGCCCGGCTCGGGCGGCCGCTCGGTCAGGCTGACCCGGCCGCGCAACTCCTCGACCTCGCCAAGCCACTCGTGCAGGTACCGGAGCTGATCAGCGGCATCCGGGCCGTCCGCGGTCACCGTCGCGCTCATTCGCCACCCCCCGTAGCGGTTCGATCACTGACGTGACCGAGGGTAGCGATATCCGGGTGCGGTCACCACGCGCCGGTCCGGGTCAGCGGACGAGCGCGTCCAGCCGGATGTCGACAGGGAACGGCACCCGGCACTCGAGCTGGTCGTGGAAGATCCCGGTCAACGCGTAGGACCGGCTGGCGGGGTCCAGCTCGTACACGTAGACGACCGGTGCGCCGGAGTTGTTCTCCACCCGCCAGAAGTGTGCGATCCCGGCCTCGGCGTAGCGGCGGGGCTTGGTCTCCCGGTCCCTGATCTCCGAGGACTTCGACACCACCTCGACTACCAGCAGCACGTCCTCGGGCAGGTAGAAGGTCCGAGCGAGGTCATCGGCGGCCGCGGCGGTCACCACGGAGACGTCCGGACACGGGCGCTGACGCGACCCGAGCACTACGTCCATCTCCCGGGTCGCGGTCAGCTCCGGCGGTGCCTGGCGTTCCAGCTCATTTCGCAGCCGCTCCACAACCCGGCGGTGGAACTCCGTCTGCGGGCTCATGACGATCAGTTCTCCATCGACCAGCTCAACGTGTTTGAGCGCGTCCAGTTCCCCGTACGGTCCATCGCTGGTGATCCTGTCCAGGTCAGCAGCGGTCCAGCCGTCCGGTGGTACGTAGGGCCACTGGAGTTCGACGGTCATGAGCACAGGATAGGGCGGCTTTGTAGCGTGCGCGAACGTTACGAGGTCGCACGAGTTAGGCCGGGCCCACCTCGGTCACGTGCACCACCGCGGTCCCGGCCTCATCCGACCCGGCCAGATCCACCTCGGCCGTGATCGCCCAGTCGTGGTCCCCGGCCGGATCGTCGAAGATCTGCCGCACCACCCACTGCCCCGGGTACTCGTCCTGGTTGATCATCAGCAGTGCCGGCCCTCGAGCATTGGGTCCGGCCCCGATCTCCGCGTACTCCTCGAAGTACGGTTCCAGGGCCTCCTGCCAGCGGTCCGCGTCCCAGCCGGCGTGCGCGTCGATCTCGCCGAGGGTGTAGTAGTCCCGCCGCGCCGCGAGTTCGACCCGCCGGAACAGCTCGTTGCGCACCAGTACCCGGAACGCCCTGGGGTTGGCGGTGACGGGGGGTGGGCCGAGGTCGACGATGGGGGCGTCGGGGTTTTCCTCGTCCTTGGGGTTGCGGAGTTGTTCCCACTCGTCCAGCAGGCTGCTGTCGACCTGGCGGACCAGTTCGCCGAGCCATTCGATCAGGTCGGTGAGTTCCTCGGTCTTGGCGTCGTCGGGCACGGTCTGGCGCAGTGCCTTGTAGACATCGGCCAGGTAGCGCAGGACCAGGCCCTCGGAGCGGGCCAGCTGGTAGAAGGCGATGTAGTCCACGAAGGTCATGGCGCGCTCGAACATGTCGCGCACCACCGACTTGGGGGACAGCTCGTGGTCGGCGACCCAGGGGTGGCCTCGCCGGTACATGTTGTACGCGGCCTCCAGGATGTCCTGCAGGGGCTTGGGCCAGGTCACCTCCTCCAGGGCTTCCATCCGCGCCTCGTACTCCATGCCGTCGGCCTTCATCTTGTTGACGGCCTCGCCGCGGGCGCGGAACTGCTGCTGGGACAGCACCGGGCGCGGATTGTCCACTGTGGACTCGATGATGGAGACCACGTCGAGCGCGTAGGTGGGGGACTCCCGGTCCAGCAGCTCGATGGTGGCCAATGCCAAGGGGGACAACGGCTGGTTGAGGGCGAAGTCGAACTGGAGGTCGACGGTGAGCCGGACCGTGCGGCCCTCCTCGTCCGGGGTGTCCAGCTTCTCCACCACACCGGCGGCCAGCAGCGCGCGGTAGATCGCGATGGCCCGGCGGATCAGCTTGAGCTGTGCCGGGCGGTCCTCGTGGTTGTCCTCGAGGAGGTGCCGCATGCCGGCGAAGGCGTCGCCGGGGCGGTTGATCACGTTGAGCAGCATGGCGTGGCTGACCTGGAAACTGGAGGTCAGCGGTTCGGGTTCGGCGTCGACCAGGCGCTGGAAGGTCGGCTCGCCCCAGGAGACGAAGCCCTCCGGCGGCTTCTTGCGCACCACCTTGCGCCGCTTCTTCGGGTCGTCCCCGGCCTTGGCCAGCGCGCGTTCGTTCTCCACCACGTGATCGGGCGCCTCGACCACCACGTTGCCGACCGTGTCGTACCCGGCCCGCCCGGCCCGCCCGGCGATCTGGTGGAACTCGCGCGCCTTGAGGATCCGGGTGCGCACCCCGTCGTACTTGCTCAGCGCGGTGAACACCACGGTCCGGATCGGCACGTTGATGCCCACGCCCAGGGTGTCGGTGCCGCAGATCAGTTTGAGCAGCCCGGCCTGGGCGAGCTGCTCAACTAGGCGCCGGTACTTGGGCAGCATGCCGGCGTGGTGCACGCCGATGCCGTGCCGGACCAGCCGGGACAGTGTTTTGCCGAACCCGGCGGTGAACCGGAAGTTGCCGATCTGCGCGGCGATCGCGTCCTTGTCCGCCCGGCTGGAGACGTTGATGCTCATCAGCGCCTGGGCCCGTTCCAGCGCCGCGGCCTGGCTGAAGTGCACCACGTAGATCGGGGCCTGCTGGGTGTAGAGCAGTTCCTCGATGGTCTCCTGCAGCGGCGTGGTCACGTAGCTGTGGAACAGCGGCACCGGGCGCTCGGCCGAGCTGACCACGGTGGTGGGGCGGCCGGTGCGCCGGGTCAGGTCGGTCTCGAACCGGCTGACATCGCCCAGGGTCGCCGACATCAGCAGGAACTGCGCCTTGGGCAGTTCGATCAGCGGGACCTGCCAGGCCCAGCCGCGGTCGGGCTCGGAGTAGAAGTGGAACTCGTCCATGACGACCTGGCCGACCTCGGCGTCCGCGCCGTCCCGCAGCGCGATGTTGGCCAGGATCTCCGCGGTGCAGCAGATGATCGGCGCGTCCCCGTTCACGCTGGAGTCGCCGGTCATCATGCCGACGTTCTCCGCGCCGAACATCTCGATCAGCGCGAAGAACTTCTCCGACACCAGGGCCTTGATCGGCGCGGTGTAGAAGGTGCGCTGCTTGTTGGCCAGTGCGGCGAAATGCGCGCCCGCGGCGACCAGGCTCTTGCCCGAGCCGGTCGGGGTGGACAGGATCACGTTGGCGCCGGAGACGATCTCGATCAGCGCTTCCTGCTGCGCCGGGTACAGCTCGATGCCCTGGCCGGCGGCCCAGGTGCTGAAGGCGTCGAAGAGGGCGTCGGGGTCCTGGCCGTCCGGCAGGTGTTCGGTGAGCGTCATGGTGCCCCCGATCGTGCCCTACCCAGGCGCGCGGGTGGGCCACCAGGGGGTCGGAAGCAGGCGTGTCGGAGTGCCTTGGACCGGGCCGTTCGGGCTAGCCGGGGCCTGAATTCGGCGGTATCGCAAACGCCTATGCCGGGGAATGGGTGCGCCCATATCACCCCATCGGGTCATTATTTTGATGCACTGACAACTTGGCCCGCGAAATCCGTGCCGGAGTGAGCACGTTCGGCCGAACCGATTGTCAGTTCGGTGACAAAACCAGTCGAACGTTGGCCTCTTGGGGGATTTTTCTCCACCTGGTTCTTGCCTAGCCATGACACGCAACAGTAACCTACCGGCTAGTAGGAGGCCGTTCGTGCAGGTCACCTGCTGTACAGTCCCCTGCCTTCCGGGTTTCTTTCGGCGACTCCACCTGCCCCGGATTTTTCTGTCAACGAGTCGTTCGAGTGAATTCGGCGAACAATGACGCTCGCTGACCAAGGGAGAAGTTCACATGGCTACCCGCCACTTGACCAAGATCCTGACTCGAACAACAGCAGTGCTGGCCGGACTGGCCCTGGCCTTTGTCGGCACCGGCGTGGCCCAGGCCGCGCCGGTCACCAAGACCCTGAACTACACGTGTGAGTTCCCGCTGATCGGCCCCGACCAGCTGGTGGTGACCATCTCGGTGAACCTGCCGGACTCGGCCGTGGTCGGCCAGCCGGCCCAGGCCACCGACTTCAAGGTCAGCGTGCTGGTGCCGGAGCGGATCGTGGAGGCATTCGACCTGTTCGAGGCGAAGAGCCTGGACGGTTCGGCGGTCGCGCACTTCGACGTCAAGGACGCCGCCGGGGTGAGCAAGACGGTCGATGTCACCGGCATGACCGTGCCGTCCACCCCGATCCCGGACACCGGCGACCTCACCGTGCCCGCCTTCGGTGACGTCCCGGCGACCACGGTGGACAACCCCGGCCAGGCCGAGGCGATCGTCAGCAACGGCTTCGACGCCAAGCTGACCCCGCGCAAGGCCGACGGCACGCCCACCGAACTGGGCACCTTCGACCTGCCCTGCAAGGAAGACCCGGGGCAGGACCAGAAGCTCGGCGAGATCCCGGTCGCCGCGGCGAGGAAGTAGAAGATGATCAGGACTGGACCGGCACACCGCCTGGGCGCCGTCACCGCCGCGGCGATCCTGGTGCTGGCACTCGGCGTGTCCCTGGTCGGCGACGGCAGCGCGGCCGCTGACTCGCCAGGACGCCGGATCGCCTACACCTGTTCCGCGCCCGACCTGGCCGCCCAGGCGGTCGTCACGGAGGTCGCCGCGGTGGTCCCGGCCAGTGGTTCGGTCGGCGTGCCGGTCCAGTCCACCCTCACCGTCACCGCGACCCTGCCGGAGACCGTGCTGCCCGCACTGGGCGGTGCGAAGTCCGTGGTCGGCAGCGCGGTGCTCGGCCTGACCGCCGCGGGCGCGGGCGTCACCGGCGCGCTCACCCCGCCGGAGCTGGCCATCGCGGCCACCGAGGTGCCGGACAAGGGCGAGCTGAAGGTGGTGGCCACCGGCAAGGCCCCGGCGCTCACCCCGAGCAAGCCCGGCGAGGTCACCCTGGCCGCGACCGACCTGACCCTGACCGTCGGGTCGTCCACCGACGACGCCACCGCCGCGCCGCTGATCCTCAAGTGCGCCAAGGACTCCGGCCAGACCGGCGAGCTGGCCAAGTTCCCGGTGACCGGCCGCACCGGCACCACCGTGCCCGGCACCAGCACCACCTCGCCCACCACCGGCTCGACCATCCCGAGCACCGGCGTGACCGTGCCAGGCGATGGCCAGGTCGGGCCGTTCGCGCGGCGGATCCGGTACAAGGTCGATGGCAAGTCGCGGATCAAGAAGCTGGACTCCGAGCTGACCATCGGACCCGGCGAGATGCTCACCGAGGTGATCATCAAACTCCCGGTCGGCGAGATCAAGGGCGACCTCACCCTGCCGCCGTCCCAGGGCTACTTCGTGCTGTTCAAGTTCGTGCCGAACAACGCGGTGGTCGAGTTCGAGCCGGTCGGCCAGGTGGAGGGCGTCATCGAACGCGGCCAGGTCAAGGCGACCTCGAAGATGTACCTCAGGCTCAAGAACGTCAAGGTCGGCGGCCAGCCACTGGACGTAGGGCCGAACTGCCGGACGGTGGAACCAGCCGTGATCAACCTGATCTCGGCCACCCCGCCGCCGCCGTTCCTGCCCACCAGACCCACGCCGATGACCGCCACCTACACCATCCCGCCGTATGCGAACTGCGGCGTGACCGAGCCCCTCGATTCGCTGCTCACCGGCCTGATCTCGGGGCCGGGCAACACGTTGAACCTGAACCTCACCTTCGTCGGCTACGAGTGAGGGCCGCGCCATGACGTCCAATCCGCACGTCCTCCGCGGCCGCCTGCTCGGCCTGCTGTTCCTGGTGATCATCTCGCTGCTGCTCGGGCTGACCGTCGCGGTCTACCGCGGCGACCTCAGCTCCGCGGTCTCGGTGCGGCTGCGCACCGACAACATCGGCAACCAGCTGATGACCGAGTCCGATGTGAAGGTGCGCGGACTGGTGGTCGGCTCGGTGCGGCGCATCTCCAGCAGCGGATCCGGGGCCGAGCTGGAACTGGCCATGCAGCCGGACAAGCTGGAGTTGATCCCCCGCAACGTCTCCGCCCGGCTGCTGCCCAAGACCCTCTTCGGCGAACGCTATGTCGCACTGGTGCTCCCGGCCGAGACCAACGGGCAGACCATCGGCGCGGGCGATGTCATCGAGCAGGACCGCTCCACCACCGCGGTCGAGCTGGAACGCCTGCTGGCCAACCTGATGCCGATGCTGGAGGCGGTGCAGCCGCACAAGCTCGCGGTCACCCTCGGCGCGATGTCGGCGGCGCTGGCCAACCGGGGCAAGGCACTCGGCCAGAACCTGGTGCGGCTGGACCACTACCTGCGCGAGATCAACCCCGAGGTGCCCGCGCTCACCGAGGGCATGCGGCAGCTGGTCAAGGTGGCCGACACCTACAGCACCGCGATCCCGGACGCCCTGGACGCGCTGACCGACCTCACCGTCACCACCAAGACCTTCGTCGAGCAGCGGGAGAACCTCAAACTGCTCTACCGCAGCCTGGGCGCCACCGCCAACGACCTCGGCGGCTTCCTGCGGGCCAACAAGGACAACGTGATCCGCCTGTCCGACGCCAGCCGCAACACCCTGGAGACGATGGCCAGGTACTCGCCGTCCTGGCCCTGCCTGGCCGACACGCTCACCCGGTTCAAGCCGATCATGAACGCGGCCTTCGGCGCGGGCACCGACCGGCCGGGCCTGAAGGTGAACCTGCACCCGGTGCCCGCGCGCGGGGAATACAAGGCGGGCAAGGACGATCCGGTCTACCGGGACCGCGGCGGCCCGCGCTGCTACCCCTTCGGCACCCCGCCCAGCGGCGGCAAGACGGTCGCGCTGCCGGTCACCGGCGACACCGCCGACCTCGGCCTGGCCAACTCGCCGCAGGAAAGCCAGTTCCTGGCCCAGATGCTCGCCCCCGCGCTCGGTCGCGCCGCCGACCAGGTGCCCTCCTGGAGCGGCGTGCTGCTCGGCGCGATCTACCGGGGAACGGAGGTGACCCTCCAGTGAGGGGACTCACCGCGCCACTGCTCAAGTTCAGCCTCTTCGCCGTGCTCACCGTGCTGGTGACCGCCCTGCTCGCGGTCACCATCTCCAACACCACCGCGGTCGGCGCGAGCTTCTACACCGCGCGGTTCAGCGACGTGACCTCGCTCAACGAGGGCGACGACGTGCGCATGTCCGGAGTCCGGGTCGGCAAGGTCGAGGGACTGCGACTGGCCGGCCGGGGGGTGGTCGAGGTGCAGTTCTCCGTCGAGGGCAGGCGGCGGATCTTCGCCTCGGCCACCGCCGCCATCCGCTACCGCAACCTGGTCGGCCAACGCTATCTGGCCCTGGACCAGGGCAGCGGCACCACCGCCACGCTGCCGCCGGACGGCACCATCGCACTGGACCGCACCAAGCCCGCGCTGGATCTCACCATGCTGTTCAACGGGTTCAAGCCGCTGTTCCAGGCGCTGAACCCGGAGGACGTGAACAAGCTGTCCTTCGAGATCGTCCAGGTGCTGCAGGGAGAGGGCGGCACGGTGGACAGCCTGCTCGCCCGCACCGCCTCGCTCACCTCCACCATCGCGGCCAAGGACAAGGTGATCGGGGACCTGATCAACAACCTGAACACCGTGCTCACCACGGTCAACTCCCGCGGCGACCAGCTCTCCACGCTGATCGGCACCATGCAGAAACTGGTCAGCGGACTGGCCGCGGACCGCAAACCCATCGGCGAGGCCATCAACTCGATGTCCGAGCTGTCCGGGGCCACCGCCGACCTGCTCAACAAGGCCCGCGCCCCGCTCAAGGCCGACATCGCCGGACTCGGCGCGCTCTCGGGCAACCTGATGGAACAACCCAAACTGCTGACGGAGTTCCTGGACCGGCTGCCGACCAAGTTCGAGGCCATCGGCCGGATCGGCTCCTACGGGTCCTGGTTCAACTTCTTCCTCTGCTCGGCCTCCGCACCCGGTGTGCCACCGGCCCAGGGCGGACCGCCGGTCGGCATCCCGCTCACCCAGGAAAGGTGCAAGGGATGAAGCCGTTCCGGGAACGCAACCCGCTCCTGGTCGGACTGACCGGGCTGACCACCATCGGCGCGCTGGTGCTGGCGACCTTCTTCGTCGAGGACATCCCGCTCATCGGCGGCGCCACCTACCAGGCCGAGTTCACCGAGGCCGCCGGGCTCAAACCGGACGACGAGGTCAGGGTGAACGGGCTGAAGGTGGGCAACGTGAGCACCGTCGAGCTGGCAGGGGACCGGGTTTCGGTGCACTTCAAGGTCTCCGGCGTCGACCTCGGCGACAAGACCGGCGCCTCGATCCGGATCAAGACCCTGCTCGGCCAGAAATACCTCGCCCTGGATCCGCAGGGCAGTGGCCGCCTGGACACCGACACCCCGATCCCGCGCGAGCGCACCGCCACCCCCTTCGACATCAGCGATGCCTTCCAGGGCCTCACCGACAGCATCGGCAAGATCGACACCAAGCAGCTCGCGGAGAGCTTCACCGTGCTGTCGGAGACCTTCCGGGACTCGCCCGAGCACGTGCGCAAGGCCCTGGACGGGATGTCCGCGCTGTCCACCACCATCGCCTCCAGGGACCAGGAACTGGCCAGGGTGCTGGAGAACAGCCGCAAGATCACCCAGACGCTGAGCGACCGCAACGAGCAGATCGCCACCCTGCTCGCCGACGGCAACAAGCTCCTCGAAGAGGTGCGCAGGCGACGCGAGGCGATCAGCAAGCTGCTCACCGGCGTCCGCGACCTGGCCCGCCAGCTCACCGGACTGGTGCAGGACAACAAGGCCCAGCTCGGCCCGGCCCTGGACCGGCTGGACAAGGTGGCCGAGGTGTTGCAGCGCAACCAGGACAACCTGACCAAGGCGCTTTCCCTGGCAGGGCCCTACTACCGGCTGCTCACCAACGCCACCGGCAACGGCCGCTGGGTGGACAGCTACATGTGCGGCCTGCTCCCGCCGAGCACCGGCGAAGAGGGCTGCGTGCCACCCAAGGGAGGCGGCAAATGAGCTGGTTCCGCAGTCGCGGCAAGGGAATGAGACTGCTGATCGGCGCGGTCGCGCTGGTCGTGGTCGCCGGTGTGGCCGGGCTGTGGTGGTGGCGGGACGGGGCGGGCAAGGTCAAGGCCACCGCCTGGTTCGCCGCCGCGGTCGGCGTGTACGCCGGATCCGACGTGCGCATGCTCGGCGTCCGGGTCGGCACCATCGACCTGGTGGAACCGCAGGGGCAGCGGGTCAAGGTGGAGTTCACCCTGGACAGCGGGGTCAAGGCACCGGCCGAGGCCAAGGTGGTCTCGGTCGCGCCCAGCCTGGTCTCCGACCGGTACCTGCAACTCGCCCCCACCTACTCCGGCGGTCCGCAACTCGCCGACGGCGCGGTCATCCCGGTCGAGCGCACCGCCAGCCCGGTCGAACTCGACCAGCTCTACGAGAGCATGGAGAAACTGGCCAGCGCGCTGGGACCCAACGGGGCCAACAAGAACGGCGCGCTCTCCGGACTGCTGGACACCGGCGCGGCCAACCTGGCCGGAAACGGGGCCGCGCTGAACAAGCTGTTCAACGACCTCGGCCAGGCCGCCAAGACCCTGGACGGCTCGCAGGTGGACCTGTTCGGCACCGTGGACAACCTGGCCAAGTTCACCGGCATGCTGGCCCGCAACGACAACCAGGTGGTCGCGGCCGAACAACAGCTCGCCGAGGTCACCCGGTTCCTGGCCGCCGACCGGGACGCGCTGCGCGCCGCACTGGCCGAACTGCCTGCCGCGCTCGGCCAGGTCGGCGACTTCGTCAGGGACAACCGCGGCCGGATCAAGTCCACAGTGGACAAACTCACCGGCATCACCAAGGTGCTCGCCGACCAGCGCGGCGCACTGGCCGAGGCCGTCGACGTCGCGCCACTGGCCATCACCAACCTGCTCAACGCCTACAACCCGGCCACCCGCACCATCGACGGCCGGGTCAACCTCAACGAACTGGCCCCCAGAACCAAGGCCCGCCTCATCCCGGTAACCCCCACCACCGACCGGAAAAACCTCCCCGTCCTCCCCCTCCCAGTGGTAGGCGACCTGCACACCCTCCCCACCGGAGGCAAATAATGCCCACCCCACCCCGAGTGTTGGCCGATGTCGTACGGGGTGTTGGCCGTTCTTGTACGCCAGGTTGGCCGAAGTGGTACGCCACCCTGACCGAACTCGTGCGTGCCCGCCGCCTGGCACCGCTCCCCGGCACCCGGCTGACCCGAGGGGCCGTACCACTTCGGCCAAACCGGCGTACAAGAACGGCCAACACGCCGGTGGTGGTGGGGTTGGTCTTGGTGCTGGCGAGTGGGTGTGGGGTGGGTGGGTTCGACGGGTTGTACAACCTGCCGTTGCCTGGTGGGGCTGATCTTGGGGATCGGCCGTACCGGGTGACCGCGCAGTTCCGGGATGTGCTCGACCTGGTGCCGCAGGCCGCGGTGAAGGTCAACGACGTCACCGTGGGCAAGGTCGAACGCATCCAGCTCACCGAGGACGGCCGCACCGCCGACGTCACCGTCGCGGTCAACGGCGACGTGAAGCTGCCGGCCTCGGCGCTGGCCCGGCTGCGTCAGTCCAGCCTGCTCGGCGAGAAGTACGTGGAACTGGCCAAACCCAAGGAACCCGGCGCGGACACCGGCACCCTGGTCGACGGCGCGGTCATCCCGGTCGGCCGCACCAACCGCAACCCCGAGGTGGAAGAGGTCTTCGGCGCGCTCTCCCTGCTGCTCAACGGCGGTGGCGTGCAACAACTCCGGGACATCAGCCGGGAACTCGCCGCCGCCTTCGAGGGCAACGAGACCCAGCTCAAATCCCTGCTGTCCACAATGGACAAATTCGTCACCCAGCTGGACCAGAACAAGGACAGCCTGACCAAGGCCCTTGACGGGATGAACCGGCTCAACACCGTGCTGGCCGGGCGCACCGGGCAGATCGACAAGGCCATCACCGACCTCGGCCCCGGCCTGCAGGTCTTCCACGAACAACGCGAGTCGATGGTGGCGATGCTGGCCGCGCTGGACAAGATGGGCAAGGTCGCGGTGGAGACCGTGCAACGCAGCAAGGACGACTTCGTGGCCGATCTCAAGGCCCTGCAACCCATCCTGCACCGACTCGTCGAGGCCGGGCAGAACCTGCCGCAGTCGCTGGAGATCCTGTTCACCTACCCGTTCCCGGACGCCGCGCTCAACGCGATCAAGGGCGACTACCTCAACACCTACCTCACCCTGCACGTGCAGAACCCCGGCCCGGAAGCACCCAAGGCCGCGCCCAAGCCGGACAAGGCGGCGAAACCGGTGCTACCGCTGCCACCCGTGGACGGCGTCCCGGTGATCGGAACGGGGACCCGCTGATGCTCACCGCCCGGATCCGTTGGCAGATCGGCGTTTTCGTGCTCGTCGCGCTGATCGGAGTCTCCTACGTCGGCGCCCGCTACGCCGGGCTGGACCGCTGGTTCGGCTATGCCGGCTACACCGTGCGGGTGCAGCTGGCCGACTCCGGCGGCATCTTCACCAACGCCGAGGTCACCTACCGCGGCGTGCCGATCGGCCGGGTCGGGCCACTGCGGCTGACCGCCCGCGGTGTGGAGGTCGACCTCATCCTGGACGACGACGGCCCCCAGGTGCCCACCGACACCGAGGCCGTGGTGGCCAACCGGTCCGCGGTCGGCGAACAGTTCGTCGACCTGCGCCCACGCCGCGACGGCGCGCCCTACCTGGAAGCCGGGGCGGTGATCAGCCAGGGCAACACCAGCATCCCCAAACCGGTCGAGCACGTGCTGGCCGCGGTGGACGGCCTGGTCGCCTCGGTGCCCACCGACTCACTGCGCACCGTGGTCGACGAACTCGGCACCGCCTTCACCGGCGCGGGCCGCAACCTGCAACAGATCCTGGACTCGGCGGGCTCCTTCACCGAGGCCGCGATCACCCACCTGCCGCAGACCAAACAGCTCTTCACCGACGGCCGCACCGTGCTGGACACCCAGGCCGAACAGTCCCAGGCGTTCAAGGACCTCACCCGCAACGCCAAACTCCTGGCCCAGCAGTTCAAGGAGTCCGACGGCGACTTCCGCCGGGTCATCGCCGCGGTGCCGCCGGTCTCCGAACAGGTCTCCGCCGTGCTGCGCGAGTCCGGCCCCAACCTCGGCGTGGTCATCGCCAACCTGCTCACCACGGCCAACGTCCTGGTCACCCGCAACGCCGGACTGGAACAACTGCTGTTCACCGCACCGGCCGCGGTGGCCGCCGGCACCTCGGTGGTCAAGGCCGACGGCGCGCACTTCGGCATGGCCGTCACCTACTTCAACCCGCTGCCCTGCACCCAGGGCTACCAGGGCACCGAATACCGCAACGGCCTGGTCACCGGCCCCGGCAAACCACTCAACACCCAGGCCGCCTGCACGCTGCCCCGCGGCAACCCCACCGGCGTCCGCGGCGCCCAGAACGCACCCAAGGGCGGCAGGCCACCCGCCGCCACCTCGCACTGGCTGCCCGCCCAACAGGACAGCCTCAGCCCCGACACCGCCACCCTGCGCGGACTGCTCGGCCTGCCGGGAGGAAACCGATGAGCGCACCAGCCGAACCGGCCGCACCGGAAGCGGACACCGCCGAGCCGGTCGCCCGCCGGAACCCGTTGCGGCTACCCGTGATCGCCGCCGCCACCGCCGTGCTGCTCGCCGTGGGCTCCGGCTGGTGGTGGCTGGCCTCGGCCTCCGGCGACAACGTCCGGTACGCCGAACTGCGTGAGCAGGTCCGCGCGGTGGGGGAGCGGGCGGTCGCGGAGTTCAACAGCCTGGACTACCGCCGGGTCGACGAGGGCATGCGCCGCTGGCTGGACACCTCCACCGGCGCCCTGCACGAGGAGCTGCGCAGCACCGGCGCGGCCAGCAAGAAACAGATCGAGGAGACGAGGACGGTCACCACCGGGCGGGTCACCGACGCCGCCGTCACCGAACTGGACGACCGCGCGGGCAAGGCGAAACTCCTCGCCGCGGTGGAGATCGAGGTCGCCCCCGACGGCGCGGCCGCCACCACCAAGCGCAACCGCTTCCAGGCCGAACTGACCCGCACCGAGACCGGCTGGAAGCTCAGCGCGCTCGGCCCGGTGCCGGTCGCCGCCTCCTGATCTCCCTGTGCGGAAAGGACTTCCGATGGCACCCACCCGACGCGCCACCGTCCCGCAACGGCGCAGGCCCGCGGTGGCGGGATCCCGTCCGGTGCGCACCGCCACCCGTTCTGCAGGGGAACGGGAGGCGGAGCCGCCGGCCGAGTCCGGGGCCGGACCCGCTGAGGTAGCGCGGGTCCGGCCCCGGACGCCCAGGCCGCCACTGGCCCGCTGGCTGATCGCGTTCGCGGCGGCCGCCGTACTGCTCGCGGGCTTCTTCCTGGTGCAGGGCTGGCGGACCACCAACAGTGCCGTGGCCCAGAACCAGGCGCTGGTCAACGGACCGGGCACGGCCGAGGTGGCCGGACAGGTCGCCGAGGCACTGCGCCGGGTGTTCTCCTACCGGCACGACGACACCGCGAGCACCGAGGCAGCCGCGAGCGAGGTGCTGGTGGACGCCGCGCGGGCCCAGTACGACACGCTGTTCGCCCAGGTCCGCGAGCAGGCCCCGCAACAGAAACTGGTGCTCTCCACCAAGGCGGTCAGCACCGGCGTCCGCGAGCTGACCGCCGAACGCGCGGTGCTGCTGGTCTTCCTGGACCAGACCGCCACCCGCGGCGACAACAACCAGACCTCCGCCTCGGCCGCCCAGCTCGGCGTCACCGCCCGCCGGGTCGGCGAGAAATGGTTGATCACCGAACTACAACCGCGCTGAGGACTGCATTCAGATGACAACTCCACCGCGCGACCGACCCGGCTGAATTATCACCCGAGTACGTTTCTGTGATCGGATCACAGTAAGGGCACGGAATTTCTTGTGACGTTACCTACTTGCGAGTAGGCTCCGTTTCGTCGCAAGTTGTGCGGCATCCGCGGATCAGCCGTTCCCCTCTCTGAGATTTGATGTCAAAGGAGACGTCCGATATGAGAGCCGCATTCTCCGCACGGTTGTCCCGACGTGTCGCCGCCGTGCTCGGCGCCACCGCCCTGGTACTCACCGGCGGGGTCGCCGACGCCGCCTCCCGCGCACCGGCCAAGGCCGCCGGGGTGATCGTCAAGACGCTGAACTACACCTGCGAGTTCCCGCTGATCGGGGCCTCCTCGCTGACCACCAAGATCGAGGTGACCATGCCGGAGACGGTCAAGGTCGGCGAGATCATGCGCGCCACCAACCTCTCCGCGACCATCACCGTGCCCGAGGCGACCGCCCAGGCGCTGCTGCTCTTCGAGGCCGAGACGATCGCGGGCGACGCCGAGGCGCTGCTCGCGGTGGACGTCAACGGCACCCTGATCGACGTCACCCTGCCCAGCCTGGTCATCCCGAGCACCCCGGTGCCCAAGACCGGCGACCTGGTCGCGGTGGCCCGCGGCCCGGTACCCGGCATCGGCGTGCGCAACCCCGGCGCGATCGGCGTCAGCGTCGGCAACCACCACTCCAAACTCACCCCGCGCAAGGCTGACGGGTCCCTGACCGAACTGGGCACCTTCGACCTGCCCTGTACCCAGGACGCCGGTCAGGACCCGCTGCTCGCCCGGATTCCGGTTACCGCCGCCAGGTAAGCGAAATGCGAATTCCGTTGGTTCGTTCGATCCGTGGAGGGAAAGTCCATGAGGAGATCGGGTAAGTCGGCGTTACGGGTGCTCGCGGTGGCCCTGACCGGCATGCTGGCCTTCGCTGGCGGCGCGGCGGCGGCGGAGCCGGACGGCGCGGCGGTGAAAATCAACTATTCCGTCGAGGGGCAGAGCGTGGTCAAGAAGACCGGCTCGACCCTGCCGCTGGGTCCCGGTTCGCTGGCGGTGGACCTGAACGGGGCCACCGGGGACATCAAGGGTGACCTGGTGCTGCCACCCGCGCATTCGGAGTTCAAGGTCTTCGGGCTGATCCCGGTGACCGCGACGATCGA
This sequence comes from Crossiella cryophila, assembly GCF_014204915.1. Classification (NCBI taxonomy): domain Bacteria; kingdom Bacillati; phylum Actinomycetota; class Actinomycetes; order Pseudonocardiales; family Pseudonocardiaceae; genus Crossiella; species Crossiella cryophila. Next base: position 8,757,879 of record NZ_JACHMH010000001.1, on the reverse strand, counting down.
CTTCCTGCCGCAGGGGCAGACCACCGGCAAGATCGTCCGCGGGGTGGTGACCTCCAGCTCGCAGGTGGTGCTGCGGCTGCGGGATGTGAAGGCGGGCGGCATTCCCTACCCGGTCGGGGACAAGTGCCAGAGCAAGGCCCCGATGCAGATCGACCTGACCAGCGAACCCGGCTTCAACCCGCTCACCGGCGGCAAGCTGAGCGGGGCCTACACCATCCCGGACTTCGCCAACTGCCACCTGGCCGAACTGCTGATCAACTTCATGATTCCCGGCCCGGACAACACCATCAGCCTCAACCTCAAGCGCGTGGTGTGACCACTCGCTGAGCCGGCCGCCCCTGACCACCATGACGACGGCGGTCAGGGGCGGCCTGTCAGTTCAGCGCAGGGTGTAGGCGCGGTGCAGGGTCTGGTTCGCCTTGGCGCCCGAGCCGTCCTCGGCCGTCAGCCTCAGCCAGACCACGTCACCGGCCTTGCCCAGTGCGGGCAGTGTGCCGGTGAAGTCCGTGCCTGCCTTGCGCAGCACCACGTTCTGCCAGTTGGTCCCGTCCAGGCTGACCGCCAGGGTGGCCTGCACGGCCCCCTCGCCGTCCCGCACCGACACCGTCACCGGCAGCGTTTTCCCGGCCTGGGCGGTGTTCTCGGTGTCCAGGGCGAGTTGCGGGGTCACGTGCAGCAGCCGGACCGGGGTGGGCTGGGCGGTGGTGTCGGAGCGGAAGGTCCAGCCCGCCTGCACCGTCCGGCCGCCGTAGGTGCCCTTGGTGCTGATCTCGTAGGTGGCCGGACCGGTCGGGATCTGCCAGTAACCGCTGGCCGGCGAGCCGTAGGTGCCGATCACCTTGCCGCCGGCGGACAACGTGGTCTCGCCGGTGGTCGCCGGGTAGGCGACCCGCCCGTGCTGCCCAGGCGCGCCGGGTGCGGCGGGCTGGGGCACGAACAGGTTGTGCTGCAAGCTGATCTCGTCGCCGCGGCGGACCAGCCCGCCGCGACCGTGCGGTGACCGGACCGCGAGCGGGCCTGCGTTGTACTCGCGGCGGTGCGTGCCGTACCGGCCGAAGCGGGTCGCGGCCACCTCGATCTGCTGGGTGTCCCCGCCGCTGGGCTCGGCCCCGAAGCCGTCGCCGAGTTCGCTGTCCTTGTGCCACCAGCCCGGGGTGACGTACTCGGTGCGGGTCGCGCCCAGCGGCACCGGCGGCGCGCCGAGGCGGAACGGGTAGCTCTCCGGCATGGCCACCGCGGTGCGCCCGTCCAGACCCGGTCGCCAGGCAGGACGGACCGTGGTGTGGTGGCCGTCCTCGCGGTAGCTGGATTCGATCCTGGTCAGCTCGTGCCGGTGCGCGCGCAGCCTGCCGCCCTCGGCCATCTTGCCTGAACTGGTGAACGCCAGGTCATAGCTGATCGGGCTGGTGCTGATCCCGTTGAGCCGCATCGACACCGGGCCCTTGCCGAGCAGTTCGCGCAGCGTGCCCAGGCGGTGTTCGGCGGCGCTGAGCACCACCACCGGCTGCTTGCCGCGCCTGAGCCGGGAGGGCTCGGTCAGCAGCACGGCCTTCGCACCCGCGGCGCCGATGGCGGCCACCTTGTCGTTGGCCGGTTCGCCGGTGGGCGGGGTCAGCAGGACCAGTTTGTCCTTGAGGTCCTTGCCTGCCAGGTCCGCCGGGGTGCCGGCCTTGACGTCGAGGACCGGCAGCAGGTGCTCGCCGAGTAGCTGCGGTGAGGCCCGGTTGCGCCACAGGCCCAGCGGATGCCGTTGCGGGGCAACGATCTCCGCGCTGATCTCGGGCCGGACCGCGGTGACGTGGGTGAGGTGCCGGAAGTGCTCGACCGAACCGCCGAGTGAGCCGAGGTAGACCGGCGCGTCGGTGTCGGTGTAGGCCGGGAAATCGGTCGGGGTGCAGCACGGGTCCTTGGCCGATCCCTTGCCGTGCAAGGGGCTCAGCTCGATCCCGGCGATCCGCAGGCTCGGGTCGTCCAGTTCGACCTCGACCCGTTTCGCGGTGCGCGCGTCCGCGTGCAGGCTGATGTTCTTGTCCAGTCGCAGCCGGGGCGCGACCTGCTGGGTCAGCGAGACCGGGTCGGCGTCGTACCTGCCCCGCGGACCGTGCTCCTTGACCGTGCTGGTGACCAGGTAGTCGCCCTTGGCCGCGCGCACGGTGCCGGTGCCGTCGGCGCTCAGCTCCAGGGTCTGCCGGAGGTCGTTGTCCAGACCGCTCACGGTGACCTCGCCGGTGGTCGCGGCGGGCTTGCCGTCCCGGCCGGTGACCTTGACCGTGAGGTCGTAGCGCTCTTCCTCCACATAGGAGCTGACCGCGGTGCGCACCTCGACGTCACCGGATTTCGCGGTGAGCCAGCCGCCGTAGAGCCCGACCCGTTTGCCGGGGTCGACGGTGATGCCGACCTTCTCGGATCCCTTGGCGGGCACGGTGATCCGCTGGCCGCTCAGCTTGAACTGGTCCGGGTCGGGTGCGCCGCCCTGCTTGTCCGAAATGGACAGTGCGAGGTCCAGGGTGACCGGGGTGTCGCCGTCGTTGCGGTAGACCACGTCCTTGCTCGCGGGCTGCTGACCCTGGTGCGGCCACCGGAAGTAGCCGAGGGAGAACCCGCCCTGCTCTGCCGTGACCTTCTGCTTGGTGGCGCGGTCCAGGTCGACCACGCCGGCGCCCTGGCCGTGCACGGAGACCCCGGCGAGGGGTTTGGCCGTGCTCATCAGCGCGGCCTTGAGCCGGGCCGCGCTCCAGTCCGGGTGCGCCCCGGCCAGCACCGCGGCCGCGCCGGTCAGGTGCGGGGCGGCCATCGAGGTGCCCGACATGGCCACGTACCGCTCGCCACCGGCCGAATCCGCCTTGGCCGCAACGATATCGCTGCCCGGCGCGGTGATCTCCGGCTTGAGGCCGTAGTCCCCGGCCCTCGGCCCACGCGAGGAGAAGTCGCTGAGCTGGCCGTCCTTGGTGGAGCTGGCCACCGCGAGCGCGGCGTCGGTGGTCGCCGGGTGACCCACCGGGGCGTGCTCGCCGCTGTTGCCCGCGGCGATCACGAACAGCGTGCCGTGCGCGGCGGAGAGGCGTTCGATGGCCTCGCTCACCGGGTCCGGCTGGTGCTGGGCCAGGCCGAAGCTCATGTTCACGGCCTTGGCCTTGTGCTCGACCGCGGCCCAGGTCATGCCGGCCAGCGCCGCGTCCTCGGTCGGGCCCTGATCGCCGACCTTGCCGAAGAACAGCTTGGCGTCCTTGGCCACGCCGACCTGCTTGCCGCCCCCGGCCGCGCCGTTGCCCGCCACGATGGAGGAGACGTGCGTGCCGTGGCCGATGGTGTCCTTGATGCCGTGCGGGGAGTTGGAGAAGTCCTTGGCCTGCTGGAGCACCCCGGCGAAGTCCGGGTGGTCCACGTCGATACCGCTGTCCAGCACCGCGACCGGCACGTCCTTGGCGGTGTGCCCGGCCTGCCAGGCCGCGGGCGCGCCGATCAGCGGCACGCTCTGGTGCAGCGAGTACTTCAGGGTGGCGTTGAGCCACACCTTGCCCGCCGCCCGGCCCCTGGCCTGGTCCTTGATCGAGTTCCAGGTGCCGCCGGTGCTGTTCTTGGGCGCGGACACCGCGGCCAGCCCCAGCGCGGGCAGCTCCCTGGTCCGGGTGGTGCCGGTCAGCGCCTGCGGCGCCGAGCGGGCGCCGTCCCCGGCCACCAGCAGCGGCACGTCCTGGCGCTTGGCGTCCTCGTAGCCGGACTCCAGCAGCAGGCTGATGTTGAACAGCCGAGGGTCCACCCGGCCCGAGCTGATCAGCGGGTCGGCGTCGGCAGGCCGGAGCTGCCACTGCCCGTGCTCGGTCCAGCGCCGGAAGGACATGCCCTCCCGGCCCGGCCCTGCCTCGAAGCGCACCGGCGCGCCCTGGGCGTTGACGTGCACCAGGTCGCCGGTGACCAGGGTGATCCGCCGCGGCTCGGTCCCGCCGGTGCTCGCCCCGGCCTGCGGCGGGCCGGGCGGGGTGGCGGCGGGGTCGGCGAGGGCGGGGGTGCCCAGTGCCAGCAGGGCGGCCGCGAGCGCGGCGGCAGGCACGGTTCTCTTCCCGGGATGTCGCATGCACTCCATGTTCCAGATTCATCAAGTGTGCGGTGTCGCATTGACAAAAGCTCGAAGAAAGAGCAGTCGAAAGTCGGTTCGGACCCTGATTCTTCCCCGATATTTCGCGGAGGGTGACTAAGGGTTCGGCAATTCCAACGCCAGCCTGTCATCCAGCCGGGTGGGCCGACCGGTGTGGTGGTCCGCCAGCAGTGGGATCCGTTGGTGTACAGCGGCCATTCGCGGGTTTCCGGCCGGTAATGATCTCCCCGAACGGCCCAGTCTGCGGCAAACGAGTGAGCCATCACGAATTCGTGTGAACGCGCTTGGCAACGCGCTGACCTGCCGACTTCGTGACTTAGGCTCCCTGCCATCCGATGTTGGGTGTCATTCGATCGAACCCTCTTCCCCCACCAGTGCGTCCTGTCGTCGTGCTTTCCGCGGTACGGCGGTGAAGGAGGAATTGTGTCCGCTGTGTCCCTCGGAATGCCGGTGCTGCCGCCGGTGCCGCTCGCCAGTCGCAGGCCCAGCCGGGCGTTGCGGGTGGGCTCGGTGGGTGTGGGCGGCGACGCGCCGATCAGCGTGCAGTCGATGACCACCACGCCGACCGCGGATGTGAACGCCACCCTCCAGCAGATCGCCGAGCTGACCGCGGCGGGCTGCCAGCTGGTGCGGGTGGCGGTGCCGAGTCAGGACGACGCGGACGCGCTGCCGGAGATCGCCCGCAAGTCCTCGCTGCCGGTGATCGCCGACATCCACTTCCAGCCCAGATACGTCTTCGCCGCCATCGAGGCGGGCTGCGCCGCGGTGCGGGTCAACCCCGGCAACATCCGCCAGTTCGACGACCAGGTCGGCGCCATCGCCAAGGCCGCCGGGGACGCGGGCGTGCCGATCCGGATCGGGGTGAACGCCGGTTCACTGGATCAGCGGCTGCTGCGCAAGTACGGCAAGGCCACCCCGGAGGCCCTGGTCGCCTCGGCGCTGTGGGAGTGCTCGCTGTTCGAGGAACACGGGTTCACCGACCTGAAGCTCTCGGTGAAGCACCACGACCCGGTGGTGATGGTCAACGCCTACCGTCAGCTCGCCGCGCAGTGCGACTACCCGCTGCACCTGGGCGTGACCGAGGCCGGACCGGCCTTCCAGGGCACCATCAAGTCCGCCGCCGCTTTCGGCGCGCTGCTGGGCGAGGGCATCGGCGACACCATCCGGGTCTCGCTGTCCGCGCCGCCGGTGGAGGAGGTGAAGGTCGGCATCGGCATCCTGGAATCCCTCGGGCTGCGCGAACGCGGACTGGAGATCGTCTCGTGTCCGTCCTGCGGCCGGGCCCAGGTGGACGTGTACAAGCTGGCCGAAGAGGTCACCGCGGCGCTGGAGGGCATGTCGGTGCCGCTGCGGGTGGCGGTGATGGGCTGCGTGGTCAACGGGCCGGGCGAGGCGCGTGAGGCCGACCTGGGCGTCGCCTCCGGCAACGGCAAGGGCCAGATCTTCGTCCGCGGCAAGGTGATCAAGACCGTGCCCGAGCACCGGATCGCGGAAACCCTGATCGAGGAGGCCATGGCGCTGGCCGAGCGGATGGAGGTCGAGCGGGAGTGACCCAACCGGTGGAGCAGGGCCTCGAGCTGCTGCCGTTCTACTGCCCGATCGAGCCCGCCCTGCACCCCGCGGTGGCCGACATCGAGACCCGGGCCGTGGCCTGGCTGGACCGGATGGCGCTGCCGGGGGTGTCGCGCAAACGTCTGCTCGGCACCCGCAGCGCCGAGTTCTTCTGCCGCTTCGTGCCGCAGGGCGTCACGCACAACGTGCTCGCCGCGACCCTGTGGGTCTACTGGGGTTTCGCCTTCGACGACACCCGCTGCGACACCGGCGCGCTGGCCAGCAGCCCCGGCCGGTTCCTGCCGGAGGCCACCAGGGTCCAGCACGCGCTGGAGACCCCCGGCGGCCCCGGCCTGGACGACCCGTACGCGTTGGCCCTGCACGACATCGGCGCCCGCTTCCGCGGCTGCGCCACCCCCACCCAGGTCCGCCGGTTCACCGAGGCGCACCGCCGCTGGCTGCTCGGCGTGGCCTGGCAGGTGGCCAACCGCGCCGGTGACCACATGCCCGGCCTGGACGAGTACCTGCGGCTGCGCCTTGGCACCTGCGGCGGCGCGCCCACCATGGCCATGCTGGAGATCGGCCTCGGCGCGGAGGTCCCCTCGGCCGAGATGGACTCGCCGCGGGTGCGCGCGCTGACCGACTGCGCCAGCCTGGTCGCCGCCCTGGACAACGATCTGCACTCCTACCGCAAGGAACGCCTGCTGGGTCAGACCGAGCAGAACGTGGTCACCGTGCTGCTGCACGAGTCCCCGCATTCCCTGGAACAGGCCGTGCACGCCGCGGTGTGCCTGCGCGACCGCCTGATGAGCCTGTTCCTCCGGCTCTCACACCGGGTCCGGCGCGGTGGCTCGGCCCCACTGCGGTCCTATGTGGACTGTCTGGGGCACGGCATCCGCGGCAACATCGACTGGGCGCTGCGCGTTCCGCGGTATCAGGGCCTTGGCACCCCCGGCTGGTCCGAGCGCCCGCTGGACCCCCGGCCGGACCCGCTGCCGTACTCCACCGTGTCCTGGTGGTGGGACGAACTCCGGGAATGACCGCCCCCGAGGTGCCGCGATGGATGGCCAAAGGGGCACACCGCCCCGCGCTCGCCCGGCGGGCCGGAACCACTGTCTACGTTGGACTTCGTGCGAGTCCTCTTCTCCTCCAGTGCCGGCCACGGCCACCTGCTGCCGCTGTTCCCGTTGGCCAGGGCGTGCGCGCTGGAAGGCCATCAGGTGGCCGTGCTGGCGCCGGAGCAGGTGCGCCCGCTGGTCGAGGCCGAGGGCCTGGAACTGCTCGCCGCGGGCCCGTCCCAGACCGAGCTGCTCGCCGAGGTGCACCGCCGCACCGGCGTGGACCTGACCCGTGAGTTCACCCCGGCGGCCGAGGTCGACTTCTTCGTCGGCGCCCGCCTCGACCTGTCCGCCGAACCCGCGCTGAGCCTGGCAAGGGACTGGAAACCGGACCTGGTCGTGCACGAGATGGCCGACTACCTCGGCCCGTTCGTCGCCGCCGCGCTGGACGTGCCAGCCGTCATGTTCTCCTACGGCACCCGCCGCCCCGACGACCGCACCGAAGCCCTCGACCAGGGCGCGATCCCCAGCTACACCCAGCACGCCCTGACCCCGCGGGCCCCGATCTACTACCTCGACACCTGCCCGCCCACCCTCAACTACCCGGACTGGCAACCCCCTGCCCCGCGCCTGCTGCTGCGTCCCGAACCGCACACCCAGCCCGGCGCCCCGGCCAACCCGTTGCCGGACAAGGGATCCCGCCCGCGCGCGCTGGTCACCTTCGGCACCGTCTTCGGCGGCCCCAAGGTGGTCAACCCACTGCTGCGCGAGATCGCCACCCTGGACGTGGACATCCTGGTCACCCAGGGCCTCGCGGCCGACGCCGACTTCGACGCGCCAGCCGCCAACGTGCACTTCGTCGCGTTCACCCCGCTGTCCGACCTGCTGGCCGAGGCGGACGTGGTCGTCACGCACGGTGGCGCCGGCACCACCCTGGCCACCCTCGCCCGCGGCCTGCCCCTGGTGGTGGTGCCCCAGGGCGCGGACCAGTTCCGGCAGGCCGAACGGGTGACCGCGGTGGGCGCGGGCCTGGCCGTGCACCAGCCGGGCGAGGTCGCCGCCGCGGTGCTCCGGTGCCTGACCGAGGACGGGATCCGGGCGGGTGCGGCGCGGCTCGGGCGGGAGATCGCGGCGATGCCCTCGGCGGCCGAGGTGGCCGAGGTGCTGACCGGGACCGCCGCGCGCTGACATGCTGTGGAGATGCGAGGTCGCTGGAGCGGGATCCTGATCGCCGTCGTGCTCGGCCTGTCGGCGTGCGGCAGCGAACCCCCACCGCCAGCTCCCTCGCCGACCCTGCCCGCCACCTGGCCCACCCCGCAGGGCGCCCCGGTCCGCCAGGTCCCGATGCCCGCCGGTCAGCTGCTCGGCTACCTGCCCGAACTCACCGCGGGCCACGTGCTCTGCACCGCCCCGGCGCCCGAGGACTGGACCGGCGCACTCCAGGGCGAGGTGCGCACCGAGGTGTTCCTGACCGACCGGTGCCACGTGGTCTCGGCCCGGTTCGAGCTGACCGCGCGGCTGTCCAACGACCTGGTCACCGGCGCGGACACGGTCGCGGGCCGCCGGGCCAGGGTGGACCGGCAGCAGGCGGCCAGCGATCTCGACGTGGAGCTGGTCACCGAGGAGGTCGCCAAGCGCTATCCCGGCCTGCGGCCCACGTTGAGCGTCACCGTGCGGCTGCGCGAGAACGGCGCCACCGACGAGCAGGGCCAGACCGGGCAGATCGCCAAAACCCTGGCCGAGGCGATGCTGCGGCGGGCCGGGGGAGAAGGACCGGAGCTGCCGCGGCTCAACGACCGGGGCGAGATCGTGCCGCTGACCCCTCGGCAGCCGGTGCCGGGACTCGGGGTGGCCGATCAGCCGTACCCGGTCGCGGCGGAACAGTTGTGCCTGATCCTGCGGGAGGCCCTCGGCGGTGAGCCGGTGGCCGAGCCGCGCGGGGTGTGCACGCTCCGCACCCGGACCACGCGGGTGGTGGCCACCATGACCCAGGCCAGTCGCGACCGCGGTTACCAGGACAGCGTGGCCGGGCGGCCGGTGGCGCGGGACGGGGCCGAGCAGGTGTGGATCGGGCTGCGGGACGACTCCGCGCAGCAGGTGCACCTGGCCGGGCCGGTGCCGGAACCGGTGCTGGCCGCGATCGTGGCCCGGCTAACGGGGCGCTGACACCAGCAGTTCGCCCACCCTGGTCCGGGTGTACTTGACCTGCCTGCCCAGGCGGTGCCCGGTGACCAGCCCGGCCGCGCTCAGCGCGCCCAGGTGCTGGGACACCCCGCCCGCGGTCAGGCCGGTGCGGCGGGCCAGATCGGTGGTGGACAACGGATCGCCCAGCGCCAGCAACAGGGTCGCCCTGGACCTGCCGAGCACCCCGGCGAGGGCTTCCGGCGGGCATTTGCCCTCGCGGTGGTCCCACAGGGTGGCGATGCCGCGCGGCGGGTAGAACAGGGTCGGCTGCCAGTTGCCCTCGACCATGGTCAGCGCGTCCGGCCAGGTGAACACCGAGGGCACCATGAGCAGGCCGTCGCCGGTGAGCTTGCGGGTCAGCACGCAGCAGCGCCGGTCCACCCGCAGGATTCCGCCAGCCCAGCGCACGTGCGGGTGCAGGTCCTCGAACAGCAGCTGGTGCCCGCCCTGGGTGAGCCGCTTGGCGCGGAAGTGCACCTCGGCCTCCAGGAGGTCCCGCAGCCGCGGCCAGTACGGCTCGATGGCCAGTTCCCAGTAGGCCCGCAGCACCGTGACCAGCTCGCTCAGCCGGTCAGGGTCGGCGTGCAGCCGGTGGGCGAAGGTCGCGGTCGGCGGGTACTCGAAGAAGTCCAGGTCCTTGCGGATCTGCTCGGGACTGGCCGTGGCCATCAGCGCCAGCTCGGCGTCGAAGTCCGGCACCGCGGTGTCCGGCGGCGGGGTCAGGAAGTCCGGGAAACCACTGTGCGGACCGGGGATCAGGTCGGCCAGTGGACTGACGTCCAGGCCGGTGGCGGCCAGCCGGTCGCGGGTCTCGCGCAGCCACGGGAAGTGCAGCGCGTGCTCGCCGGGGGTCTTGAGCACCCGCACGCTGACCACGGTCTCCCACAGCGGCGAGAACGCGAACCGGGTCCGCGCCAGATCGTCGACGGAGAACTCCAATGCCAGCTCAGGCATGCCGCCACCCCCATGTTTTAGCTGAGTCTAAATCATTCCGAGATGGCTGGGTAAGGGGCTCAGGATCAGCCCGTGACCACCGAGACCACCCTGCCCCGCCCGGCGCGCACCGGCCCGTTCGCCGGCCTGCCGCGCCCGTTCTGGATCCTGTTCTACGGCACCCTGGTCAACCGCATCGGCGGCGTGGTCTCCGGCTTCCTGGTCCTCTACCTCACCGCGATCGGCATCCCGCTGGAACAGGTCGGCCTGGTGCTGGCGGCCAAGGGCGTGGGCGCGCTGATCAGCCAGCCCGTCGGCGGCGTGCTCACCGACCGGGTCGGCCGCCGGTTCACCCTGGTGCTCGGCCTGCTCGCCAGCGCGGCCTGCCTCACCTTCCTCGGCGCCGCGCAGGGCCTGCCGCTGCTGATCACCGCGGCCTTCCTGCACGGCGTGGCGGCCGACATCTTCCGCCCGGCCGCCGCCACGCTGATCGCCGACGTGGTCGAGCGCCCACTGCTCACCAAGGCCTACGGCCTCCAGTTCTGGGCCCTCAACCTCGGCTTCTCGGTGGCCAGTGTGATGGCCGGACACCTCGCGGGCGCGGGCTACTGGCTGCTGTTCGCGCTCAACGCCACCGGCTGCACCGCCTTCGCGATCATCGTCCTGCTGGGTATCCCGCGCTCGGCCGAACGCCTGGTCAAGTCCACTGTGGACGGTCCGAAGTCCGGTCTGCGGGCGCTGTTCCGGGACCGGCTGCTGCTCGGCGTGGTGCTCCTGGTGCTGGCGCACGGCACCGTGTACAGCCAGGCCGAGGTCATCATTCCCCTGGCGGTCAAGGATTCCGGGCTCGGCGCGGCCGGGTACGGCACCATCATCGCGGTCAACGGCGTGCTCATCGTCATCCTGCAACCCCTCGCAGCCGCCTGGGTGGCCAGGTTCGACCGGATGCGGGTGCTCGCGGTGGCCTGGGCCGTGGTCGGCGCGGGCATGGCGCTGACCGGACTGGCCGACACGGCACTGGAGTACGTGCTGACCGTGATCGTGTGGACCCTCGGCGAGATCGCCATGGCCGGACTGCTCGGCTCACTCGCCGCCGACCTCGCGCCACCGGCCGCCCGCGGCCGCTATCAGGCCGCCATCGGCTTCGGCTTCAGTGCCGCCGCGTTCACCGGACCACTGCTGGGCACCTGGGTCTACCAGCACGGCGGACCCGCCGCGGCCTGGTTCGGCTGCCTCGTCCTCGGCCTGCTCGGCGCGGCGGGCGCACTCGCCATCGGCCCGGCCATCCGGCGGCGGACCGAGCCGGCCGCGGCCTGAGTCACTCCGGTTCCGGCTGGACCAGGGTCTGCTCCAGCCGGGCCAGGAAACCGGTGAGGGTGGCGCGTTCCTCGGCGGAGAGCGCGGCGATCAGCTCGGCCTCGTGCTCGAGCAGTTGGCGCACAACGGTTTCGATCAGCCGGTGCCCGGCATCGGTGAGGCTGACCGCGACCGCGCGCCGGGAGGCGGTCGACGGCGCCCGCGCCACCAGACCGGCCTCCTCGGCGCGGGCGATCCGTTGCGACACCGCGCCCGCGGTGATCAGCGTCCGCCGGGTGATCTCGCGGGTGGTGAGTTCATAGGGCGGGCCGGACCGCCTGATCACGCTCAACAGGTCCAAAGTGGACGGATCGACGCCGAGCCTGGCCAGGGTGCGCCGCCGGTCGTCGGCCAGGACCTTCGCGATCCGCCACACCGGCGTGATGATCTCGATCGACTCGGTGCGCACACCGGGCAGTTCCCGTTGCCACGCCGCGGCGATATCGGCCGCGGGCCAGGCCGAGGTCGACTCCAGGGGATACCCCGCGGTCTCGCGATCCTTGGACAAGCGCCCACCCCCCTTGCTACGTTTAGTGCTAAACATAGCAGACTGGGGAGTAGTGATGAGTCGAATCGTGCTGGTCACCGGTGGCGGCAGCGGACTGGGCAAGGCGGTCGCGGCCCGGTTCCGCGCCGCCGAGGACACCGTGTTCATCACCGGGCGCGACACGCACCGCCTGGACCGGGTCGCCGCCGAGCTGGGCGTCAAGGCGATCCCTTGCGACGCAACGGATCCGCGGCAGGTCGCGCGGCTGGCCGGCGAGCTGGGGCCGGACCTCGACGTGCTGGTCAACATGGCGGGCGGCAACACCGACCTGGACGGGACCGAGCGGCCGGGCACCCGCCTCGAACAGCTGCGCGGCGCCTGGCTGGCCAACCTGGAGGCCAACCTGCTCAGCGCCGTGCTCACCACCGAGGCCGTGCTCGACCGGCTGCGGCCCGGCGGCGCGATCGTCAACATCGGGTCCATCGCGGCCGAGCACGCCTCAACCTCCTACGGTGCGGCGAAAGCGGCCCTGGCCGCGTGGACCGCCGGACTGTCCGCGGAGGTGGGGCCGAAGGGGCTGACCGCCAACCTGATCTCGCCCGGCTACCACGCCGAGACCGAGTTCTTCCGCGGTCAGCTCAGCGAGGAACGCAAGGTCCAGCTGATCGAGGCCACCCACAACGGCCGGGCCGGACAGCCCGCCGACATCGCCGAGACCACCTACTTCCTGGCCTCCGCGGGCGCCAGGCACATCACCGGGCAGACGCTGAACGTCAACGGCGGCGCGCACACCACGCGCTGACCACAGGTCCACCGGGCCGGGCTGATTTATACGGAACATTAACTTCACGACTTTGTGAAAAGTCTGTAGCTTGGCGACATGACGATCTCGTTGCCGAACGCGTTGCCCATCACCCGGCCCAGTGGCTGTCCCTTCGACCCGCCGGAACGGCTCGGCCAGCTCAGGGAGTCCGAGCCGATCGCCCGCATGCGGTTCGCCGACGACCACCTGGGCTGGGTGGTCACCGGGCACGCGCTGGCCCGCCAGGTGCTGGCCGACCCCCGGTTCAGCTCCCGCGGCGAGCTGCGCCACCTGCCGATCGACATCCAGCGGTTCAAGGGCCTGAGGCTGCCGCCGGTGCCGCGCGGCATGTTCATCCAGATGGACGCGCCCGAGCACAGCCACTACCGCAAACTGCTCACCGGCCAGTTCACCGTGCGCCGGATGAACCAGCTCGTCCCGCGGATCGAGCAGATCGCCGAGGAACACCTGGAGGCCATGGCGCGCAAGGGCCCGCCGGCCGAACTGGTGCACGACTACGCCCTGGCCATCCCGTCCCTGGTGATCTGCGAACTGCTCGGCGTGCCCTATGCCGAGCGCGGGGTCTTCCACGAGCGCACCAAGCTGATGATGAACCTGGAGACCGGCGCCGAAGAGGCCATGGCCGCCTTCGGCGAGATCATGGGCTACCTCAGCGAGCTGATCGACCGCAAGCGGACCGAACCGGCTGACGACCTGCTCAGCGGGCTGGTCACCGGTGGCGAGCTGGACCAGGAGGAGCTGGTCTCCTTCGCCGTGCTGCTGCTCACCGCCGGGCACGAGACCACCGCGAACATGCTGGCCCTCGGCGCGTTCGCGCTGCTGCGCAATCCCGCGCAGCTCAAGGCGTTGCAGGCGGAGCCGGAACTGGTGGACTCGGCGGTCGAGGAGCTGCTGCGCTACCTGACCATCACCCACTTCGGGCTGCAGCGGGCCGCGCTGGAGGACGTCGAGATCGGCGGGGTCCAGGTGCGCAAGGGCGAGGCCCTGGTGCTGCACACGCCGACGGCCAACCGCGATCCGGCGAAGTTCGAGCACCCGGACGAGCTGGACCTGCACCGGCATGCCAGCGGGCACCTGGCCTTCGGACACGGCGTGCACCAGTGCCTCGGCCAGCAGCTGGCCAGGGTGGAGATGCGGATCGGGTTCCGCAAGCTGTTCGAGCGCTTCCCCACGCTGCGGCTCGCGGTGCCGGCCGAGGAGGTCCCGATGCGCACCAAGATGGGCATCTACGGCGTGCACAGCCTGCCGGTGACCTGGGAGTCCTGATGCGGATCGAGGTCGACACCGGCCGCTGCTGCGGCGCGGGCATGTGCGCCCTCACCGCACCCGCGGTCTTCGACCAGGACGAGGAGGCCGGGACGGTGCTGCTGCTGACCCCGGAACCGCTGGCGAGTCAGTTCGCCGCGGTCCAGGAGGCGGCGCAGCTCTGCCCGGCGGGGGCGATCACGATACTGGAGGACAAGGCGTGAGGATCGCGATCGTCACGGCGGGCTCGCGCGGGGACACCGCGCCCTATGTCGGTCTCGGCAGTCGGTTGCAGGCCGCCGGACACGAGGTTTCGCTTGCCGCGCAACGGTTGTACGAGCCGATGATCCGGGCGGCCGGACTGGGGTTCCGGGAGATGCCCGGCAACATCCGGGAGGACTTCGCCACCGGGGCCGGGCAGGACTTCCAGCGCCACGGCACCGGGCTGCGCGCCCTGCCAGCGCAGATCCGCTTCGCCGGCAAGATGATCAGCGATCTCGGCCAGGGCACCCAGCAGGCGATCGAGGGCGCGGAACTGGTGCTGACCCACCGCGCCGCCTTCGGCTACGCCTACTGGGCGGCCAAGGCCGCGGGGGTGCCGAGCCTGGGGCTGGAACTGTTCCCCAGCGGCATCGTGCCCTCCGGCGACTTCCCGCCGGTGTCCCTGGCCGGACGCACCCTCGGCCACCGCGGCAACCTGGCCGGACACGCGCTGATGCGCGGGATCGCCCTGGCGAGCAGCCCGCTGCTGCCCGGGTACAAGCAGTACCTGCGTGGTCTGGGGGTGCGCGATGTCGGCGAGCTGTACACCGACGTGCGCCGCGGCCGCTGGCCGGTGCTGCACGGCTGGAGCCCGCAGGTGCTGCCCCGCCCGGCGGACTGGCCGGCCGCGGCCGAGGTGGTCGGCTACTGGTGGCCCTGGCAGTCCCCGGACTACCGGCCGCCCGCCGAGCTGGCCGAGTTCCTGGCCGCGGGGGAGCCGCCGGTGTTCCTGTCCTTCGGCAGCATGGCCGTGGGCCGGGCCGAGGAGCTGTCCGCGCTCGCGGTCGAGGCGATGCGGCTGGCCGGGGTGCGCGGGGTGATCCAGGCCGGGTGGAACGAGTTGTCCGCCACCGGCGAGCACGTGCTCGCCATCGGCGACGTGCCGCACGAGTGGTTGTTCCCGCGAATGGCCGCGGTGGTGCACCACGGCGGCGCGGGCACCACCGGCGCGGGCGTGCGCGCGGGCGTGCCCGCCGTGGTGGTCCCGGTACTGGGCGACCAGCCGATGTGGGCCGCCCGCCTGGCCGAGCTGGGCGTCAGCCCCGGTGCCATCCCGATGAAGAAGATCAACGCCCCCCAGCTGGCCACGTTGATCAAGGCCGCCGCCCGCGGCCCCGGCTACCACCGCCGCGCCAGGACCCTCGCCGACCGGGTCACTCAGGAGGACGGCGCGGCCAGGGTGATCGAGGCGGTGGCCCGCCTGGGAGCCAGAGCCTGATCACACTCGGGCCGCTCTCGGTGGGAAACCGGGTCGCGATGTGACACGGTGGTAACCGAAGATCGACGAGGGGGTGCGCGTGCCCAACGCCACTGCGGTGTCCGGTCCGACCTGGACCCAACCACTTGGCACACCCGGCTACCCCCACTACCCCCTCAACGTCGAAGCCCCCGTCTTGGCCGCCCTCGACCGCCTCCTGCCCGGAATCTCCCCGCCGTCCGGATCCGGCCCCGAGTGGCTCACCCTCACCGGCCGACATACCTGGCCCGCCGAGGACCGCCCACGCCGGGCCAGCCTGCGGATGCTCGCCCGCGCGGCCCAGCTCCTCCCCGAAGCCGAGGACTGGCAGGAAGCGGCCGAACAAGCAGTCGCCTACGACACCCACCTCACCGAAGACCCCGTACTCCGCGGCCTGGAAGCAGCCCAGACCTGGCGAGGAATCCTGCTGAGACGCCACTCGGCAGATGCCTGGAGACGCTGGTGGGCCACCCTCGCTGATCATCCCGACCCCCACGAACTCACCACCCAGTCCCTGCCGGACGTCACGGTCGCCGCCTTCACCGCCGACCTCCCCCCGCACACGGACCCCCAGGGCCACCCCGCCCCCGCCGAACTCACCCTGACCCGCCGGCCCCCCATCCCCGGCGCGCTGGCCGTCCTGCTGATCGGCGCCAGGCGAGCAGAGTCGTTGCGCGGCAAGGCCAAAGCCGCCTTCCTGGGCGAGACCGGCGTCTACCTGGACCCGGGATTCGTGGCCCACCGCGCGGAATCCCACCAAAGCCTGCGAGCCCTCGGCAGGCAGTTGGTCGAGGACATGCTGGCCCAGGCCCACCGCATCGCGGTCCGCCACAACCAGCCCGGCCCAGCCCTCGTCACCGGCCACCCCATCCCACCGGGCCAACTCACCCCACCCGGCTACCCGGCCTCGCCCGGCCAGGCAGCAGCCGGAACCGACCAAGGCTCGCCCGGCCCCGTCGACGGCAGCCCACTCCCGCCCGCCACCGCACCCCACCTCCCCCTCGGCACCTACCGCGGCCGCCTCCTCCCCACAGACCCCACCCCGATTCCGCTCCGCCTCAACACCCTCGGCGACCTCGCCCTCAGCCACCACCTCCTCTCCCGCACCGAGGACGACGGCCTCGGCGTCACCCCGCTCGGCGCGCGACTGCTGGAGGTCTCCCCGTGAGCACGCCGCTGTCCCTGCTCGCCGAGTGGACCGGCCCGTTGCGCGAGCTGCTGATCACCGGCCACGCCGTCGACCTGGACTTCCTCGAACGCCACTGCCTGCCAAGGGCCCGCAGCCTTGGCGCCCGCGTCACCGTGCTCACCGGGCACGGGGCGGCCCAGCACGAACCGGGCGACGTCCGGTTCGCCGGGCGCGCCTACCAGCACGGCCATGCCGTGGGCGCGGGCGCGTTCCTGCCCCGCCTCGCCGTACTGCTGGGCGAGGACCGGGTGTGGGTGGCGGTCGGCTCCGGCGATCCGACCCTGCCCGGCTGGCAGGGCGGCGGGCTGTGGCTGGCCGTGCGCGGCAGCCTGGACGACGGGCCGGTGGCCCTCGCCGATCTCGGCACCTGGCTGGCCGACCTCGGGCAGGCGCTGACCCTGCCGTCCTGGCTGGCCGACACCCTGGACGAGATCGCCATCGCCATGGTGCCCGCCAGCACCCGGGAAGCCGGACTGCGCTTCCTCGGCAACCTCGACCGCCCGCTGCTCGCCCAGCTGCCCGCCGGACCGACCCGCGTCCTCGGCCTCGCCGCGCCCGCCGCCGACCCGGCCGCGGTGCGCGCGCTCACCGAACACCTCCAGCCGCGCGAGGTCCGCACCGCGCCCGCGGGCGCGACGCTGATCGAGTGGCAGGCCACCAACGGCCGCTGGACCGCGCTGGCCGGCGGCCACCTCAGCGAGTCCGGGCTGCTGCGCTCGGTCGCCGACGGCGGGGACTGCGTGCTGGCCGGTCTGCACCCGCGCGCGGAACCCGTGCTGCCCGAGGACGCGACAACCGTTGCGCCGGAAGGCAATGGAGATCCACTACCGCCCAAAACCGTTGTGGCCCAGGACACAAAGGGACCCCGCCTGCTCGGCGCATTTCGCGAGGACGACACTACGGTGGTGGAGTTCCTGGTGCCGCGCGGCACCCACGGCGTCATCGTGGAAACCCTGACCGACAACGGCTGGCTCGCCGCCCATCGCGTGCCCGCGGCCGAGCTGTACGTCGACGGTCCCGTGCGCGCCCGGATCCCCGCCGAGGAACCGGGGGTCGCGCTCCGGGTGAGCGCACTGGTGGACGAGCGCCGGACCGCCTCCGCCGGCGTGCACGTCATTGACCTGACCGCGTGCGCGTCCCGCGCCGAACAGGTCAGCAGCCAGGGCCTGGCCCACTGGGGACTCTCCGACCGGCCCGCGGCGGAGCTGCTCGCCGACCCGGCCCGCCTGGCCCGGTTCACCGACACCCTCGGCAAGTTTACCGCTGATCAACTGCCGTTCCGGCCGGATTGGGCCGCCTTCGCCGGGTTCACCCATTCGGTGCTGGGCGCCCCGCTGGCCGAACGCGTGCTGCCCGGCGCGGTGTCCGTGCTGCCCGAGCCGCGCCCCACCGCCTGGTCCGTCGGCGAGCTGGCCGAGCAGGGCCACGGCGGCGGCCTGCTGATCCCGGAGCAGGACCGGGACAAGGTCCGCGGGCACACCCGCCGCTGGCTGGCCGCGATCACCGCGGACTCGCCGCTGCCGGTGCGGATGCTGATCACCTGCCTCTACCTGGACCTCATCGCCGCGGGCGTGTGGGGCCACGACGACGACTGGCGAAGCGGTCTCGGCGAGCTGGCACAGGCCCTGTGCCCCACCGAGACCGAGCAGAAGGCACTGCCCGACCAGGCACAGGCGCGGCTGAGCACCCTGCTCGCCGCCTGCCTCGCCCTGTTGTTGCAGGACGCCGATCTGCAGGGCGGCTCAGCCGCCGATCGGACCGCGCGCCACGCGTGGGAGCGCTGTTATGAATGGGCCGCGTTCGGCAGGCCCGAGTTGGTGGAACCGCTGTTGCCGGACTTTCGGCGGTTCGAAGGGAGAACGACCACGGTGACCGAGGTCGAGCAGGTGTTGGAACTGGCCGAGAACTCGGTGGACGAGCCGAGTGCGGCCGTACAGGAGGATTTGCGCGAGCGAGGGTTCGAGATCGACCGGCTGGACGGCGCGTGGGTGGTGACCGGCGAATGCCGGCGACCGCTGCGCGAGGCAGCCCGGATGATCACCGACTTCGCCGCGGTCAGCAAGCAGGGCGGCACCGCGGTGGTGGTGAGCAACCGTCGCACCATGGCGCTGCTGCTGTGGAGCGGTCGTTCGCTGGCCTTCACCGAGGGCAAGCCGCCGACCTGGCGCAGCTACCAGCTGTCCGGGCTGAGCACCCCGCACAGCCTGATCGGGGGCAGTGAGGGCGTCCCGTCGACCAAGGACATCCGCAAGCTGCTGCCGCTGCCGGACTCGGTGCGCGAACTGGCCGAGCGCTGCGGCGTCGACCTGCCCTCGCTGATCAGCAGGGACCTGGTGGGCCGCTGACGCCGCCGACCGGCCCCGAGGTGTCGCTGCCCGGCCCCGCGAGTGTCCTGCCCGGCCTGATCGCCGCCGCCGGACTGCCCGCGGTGGTCCGGGTCGAGCGGCTCGGCGGCGACGGACTGGACAACCGGCTGCACCTGGTCGTGCTCGCCGGCGGCCGGAAGGTGTTGCTGCGGCAGAACAAGCAGCCCCGGAAGCCGCCGGCGCCCAAGGCCGCGTTCCTGGCGGCCAACGGCGTCGGCGCGCCCGCGCTGCTGGCCGCCAGCGAACGCGGCGACGTGCTGGTGGATTTCGTCGAGGGCCGCACCCTGGCCGAGGTGCTGCGCCTGGGCGCGGCGGACGTGCCGGTGTGGCAGGCGGTCGGCCGGGCCTTCGCCGCGGTGCACGCGGTCGGCTTCCCCGCGCACCTGCACGGCGAGTTCCGCCCGGACGGCCTCGAGCTGACCCCCGGCGACCCGGTCGAGCGGCTGCGTGCCGAACTGGCCGGGACCCGGTCCTGGGTGCGCGCGCACCGCCCGGCCCTGCTGCCGCTGCTACCGGTGGTCGAGGCCGCGCTGGACCGGCACGCCGACGCGGTGCGCGCCGAGCGACCCTGCCTGGTGCACGGCGATGTCAACCTGTTCAACGTGATCATCAGCCCGGACCGGGCCACCCTGATCGACTGGGACTACCCGGGCGTGCGGCAGCCCCTCGACGAGCTGTCCGCGTTCCAGGAACACGCCTATCTGCACGGCGCGGAGCTGCCCCCGGCCTTCTGGACCGGCTACGGCCGCACCGTGCCCGCGCACCTGTTGCTGCTGCACCGGGTGGTGGGCTGCCTCGGCTGGCTGGCCAGTGAGGACTGGGCGGAGTGGGCGGCCGACGACGGCCTGTCCGCGGAGTCCATGACCAGGGTCGGCGACTGGCGGGACCTGCTGCTCGCGTGGATCGACCGGCTGCCGACCCTTGTGGAACACTTGGACTTCCGTCACTCTGTATCGACATAGTCGGACGTCCTACTATATGTTCGGCCGTGGGTGGCGCTGATCACTCACCGGCCCACGAGGCAAACCCTTGTGCGGCGGGTTCGCCAATGCACAGTGGGGTGCGTCCATGGTCCACGAACTGACCCATTTCGTCGGCGGCAAGCCGGTTCCCGGGACGTCGGGGAACTTCGGCGACGTTTACGACCCCAACACCGGGCGGGTGCAGGCCAGGGTGCCGCTGGCCTCGGTCGAGGAGACCAGGGCCGCCATCGCCGACGCGGCCGCCGCCCAGGTGGAATGGGCCGCCTGGAACCCGCAGCGGCGGGCCAGGGTGCTGCTGCGCTTCCTTGACCTGGCCCAGCGCGACCTCGACCTGCTGGCCAAGCTGCTCTCCAGCGAGCACGGCAAGACCATCGCCGACGCCAAGGGCGACATCCAGCGCGGGCTCGAGGTGGTCGAGTTCGCCGCGGGCGCCCCGCACCTGCTCAAGGGCGAGTTCACCGACGGCGCCGGCGGCGGCATCGACGTGCACTCGCTGCGCCAGCCGCTGGGCGTGGTCGCCGGGATCACCCCGTTCAACTTCCCCGCGATGATCCCGCTGTGGAAGATCGCCCCCGCGATCGCCTGCGGGAACTCCTTCATCCTCAAGCCCTCCGAGCGGGACCCCTCGGTGCCGCTGAAGATCGCCGAGCTGTTCCTGGAAGCCGGTCTGCCGCCGGGCGTGCTCAACGTGGTCAACGGGGACAAGACCGCGGTGGACACCATCCTCACCGACCCGCGGATCGAGGCGGTCGGCTTCGTCGGCTCCTCCGACATCGCGCACTACGTCTATTCCACCGCCACCGCCAACGGCAAGCGCGCCCAGTGCTTCGGCGGCGCCAAGAACCACATGATCATCATGCCGGACGCGGACCTGGACGGCGTGGTGGACGCCCTGATCGGCGCCGGCTTCGGCTCCGCGGGTCAGCGCTGCATGGCGATCTCGGTCGCCGTCCCGGTCGGCCAGGCCACCGCGGACGCCCTGGCGGCGAAGCTGACCGAGCGGGTCAAGGAACTGCGCATCGGCCACTCCTTCGACGCCGAGGCCGAGTTCGGCCCGCTCTCCAGCGCCGGACTGCTGGAGAAGGTCCGCGGCTACGTCGACTCCGGTGTCGCCGAGGGCGCCACCCTGCTCGCCGACGGCCGTGACTTCACCCTGGCAGGCCACGAGGACGGCTACTTCCTCGGCGCCTGCCTGTTCGACCACGTCACCCCGGAGATGAGCATCTACCAGGAGGAGATCTTCGGCCCGGTGCTGGTCATCGTGCGCGCCGAGGACTACGAGCAGGCACTGCGACTGCCCTCCGAGCACGAGTACGGCAACGGCGTGGCGATCTTCACCCGCGACGGCGACACCGCCCGCGACTTCTCCCGCCGGGTGCGCGCGGGCATGGTCGGCGTCAACGTGCCGATCCCGGTGCCGGTGGCCTACCACACCTTCGGCGGCTGGAAGCGCTCCGGCTTCGGCGACCTCAACCAGCACGGACCCGACTCGTTCAAGTTCTACACCAGGACCAAGACGGTCACCTCGCGCTGGCCCTCCGGGGTCAAGGAAGGCGCGTCCTTCGTCATCCCGACCATGGACTGAAGCCATGACCATCTCCGAGATCCGGCCGGATGTGTTCGGGCTCAACGAGGATCAGCGCGCCATCAGGGAGATGGCCGCCGACTTCGCCGCCGAGCACCTGGCCCCGCACGCGGTGGACTGGGACCAGCGCAAGCACTTCCCGGTCGACGTGCTGCGCAAGGCCGCGCAGCTGGGCATGGGCGGCATCTACGTCGGCGAGGAACACGGCGGGTCCGGGCTCAGCCGCCTGGACGCGGTGCTCGTGTTCGAGTCCCTGGCCACCGGCTGCCCGTCCATCGCCGGGTACCTGTCCATCCACAACATGGTCGCGGGCATGGTCGACCGCTTCGGCGACGACGCCCAGCGCACCCGGTGGCTGCCCGGCCTGGTCTCGATGGACCAGCTGGCCAGCTACTGCCTCACCGAACCCGACGCGGGCTCGGACGCCGCCGCGCTGCGCACCAGCGCGGTCCGGGACGGGGACGAGTACGTGCTCACCGGGGTCAAGCAGTTCATCTCCGGCGCCGGCACCTCGGACTTCTACCTGGTGATGGCCCGCACCGGCGGTCCGGGTGCGAGCGGGGTGTCCGCGTTCGCGGTGCCCAAGGGCACGCCGGGGCTGGAGTTCGGCCCGAACGAGCAGAAGATGGGCTGGAACGCCCAGCCCACCCGGCAGGTCGTCCTGGACGGCGTGCGGGTGCCCGCGGCCAACCTGATCGGCGGCGAGGGCAACGGTTTCCGGATCGCCATGTCCGGGCTGGACGGCGGCCGGATCAACATCGCCGCCTGCTCCCTCGGCGGCGCGCAGGCCGCGCTGGACAAGGCGATCACGCACCTGGGCCAGCGCACCGCGTTCGGCGGGCCGCTGAGCAAGCAGCAGGCGCTGCGGTTCACCGTGGCCGACATGGGCACCGAGCTGGAGGCGGCCCGGCTGCTGCTGTGGCGGGCGGCCTCCGCGCTGGACGCCCGGCACCCGGACGCCACCCGGCTGTGCGCGATGGCCAAGCGGTTCGGCACCGACACCGGTTTCGAAGTGGCGAACCAGGCGCTGCAACTGCACGGTGGGTACGGGTACCTCGCCGAGTACGGAGTGGAGAAGATCGTGCGTGACCTCCGGGTGCACCAGATCCTCGAAGGGACCAACGAGATCATGCGGGTCATCGTCTCGCGCGGCCTGATGGGCGGTGACAAGTGAGCGAGGACAAGGACATCCTCATCCGGGTATCCGGTGGCGTCGGCCGGATCACGCTCAACCGCCCGCGCGCGATCAACGCGCTCAGCGACGACATGCTGCGCGAGATGGGCGCCGCGCTCACCAGCTGGGCGCAGGACCCGGCGGTGCACGCGGTGCTGCTCGACGGCGCGGGCGAACGCGGCCTGTGCGCCGGTGGCGACATCCGCAGCATCTACCAGGCCATCCAGGGCGGCACCGACGGCCCGATCCAGTTCTGGCGCGAGGAATACCTGATCAACGCGCTGATCGCGAACTACCCCAAGCCGTACGTGGTGTTCATGGACGGCCTGGTGATGGGCGGCGGGGTCGGCGTGTCCGCGCACGGCTCGGTCCGGGTGGTCACCGAACGCTCCGCGATCGGCATGCCCGAGGTCTCCATCGGCTTCATCCCCGACGTCGGCGGCACCTACCTGCTCTCCCGCGCGCCCGGCGAACTGGGCACGCACCTGGGCCTGACCGGCGGCCGGGTCGGCGCCGCGGACGCGATCCTGCTCGGCCTGGCCGATCAGTACCTGCCCAGCAGCGCGCTGGCCGAACTGGCCGAGCTGCCCGCCGACGAGCTGCTGGTGCAGATCGCCGCGCGCGCCGAAGTACCCCCGGCCGGCCAGTTCGCCGCTGACCGGGAGTGGATCGACTCCTGCTACGCCGCGGACAGCGTCGAGCAGATCCTGGACAACCTGCACGCCAGCGGCCACCCGGCCGCCGAGGCCGCGGCCAAGGAGATCCAGGCCAAGGCGCCCACCGCGGTCAAGGTGACCCTGCGCGCGCTGCGCACCGCCCGCGGGCTGGCCACCCTGGAGGACTGCCTGAACCTGGAACACCTCCTGGTCAGCCGGTTCCTCACCGCACCGGACCTCGGCGAGGGCATCCGCGCCGCGGTGATCGACAAGGACCGCAACCCGACCTGGCGCCCGGCCACCCTGGCCGAGGTCGACGAGGCCGCGGTGCGGAGCTACTTCCTCGCCCAGCCTGGGCAGCAGCCCGTGTTCGGAGGTACGGCATGACCGTGATCGGATTCCTCGGTCTGGGCAACATGGGTGGCCCGATGGCCGCCAACCTGGTCAAGGCCGGGCACACCGTGCACGGCTACGACCCGGTCGCCGCCGCGGTGGACGCCGCCGAGCAGGCAGGCGTCGCCCCGGCCGGCAGCGCGGTGCAGGCCGTGCGCGAGGCCGAGGTGGTCATCACCATGCTGCCCAGCGGCGCGCACGTGCTCGACTGCTACCGCGAGGTGCTGGTCGAGGCCAAGCCCGGCACCCTGTTCCTGGACTGCTCCACCATTGACGTGGCCGCCGCCCGGCAGGCCGCCGAGGCGGCCGTCAGCGCGGGGCACGCCGCGATCGACGCCCCGGTCTCCGGAGGCGTCGTCGGCGCCCAGGCCGCCACCCTGACCTTCATGGTAGGCGGCAGCACCGACAACTTCGCCCGCGCCGAGGGCCTGCTGGCCGTGATGGGCCGCCGCTCGGTGCACTGCGGCGACTCCGGCGCCGGCCAGGCCGCCAAGATCTGCAACAACCTCATCCTCGGCATCTCCATGGTCGCCGTCGGCGAGGCGTTCGTGCTCGGCGAGAAGCTCGGCCTGTCCCACCAGGCCCTCTTCGACGTGGCCTCCACCGCCTCCGGCCAGTGCTGGGCGCTGACCACCAACTGCCCGGTGCCCGGCCCGGTCCCCGGCAGCCCGGCCAACCGGGACTACCAGCCCGGCTTCGCCACCGCGCTGATGCTCAAGGACCTCGGCCTTGCCGAGGCGGCGGCGGCCGAGACCGGCGCGGACACCGCGCTGGGCAAGCACACCGCCGAACTGTTCCGCGCCTACGCGGCCGACGGCGGGGCCGGCACCGACTTCTCCGGCATCATCAACGCCATCCGCGACCGCTCGGCCAAGGGAGAACAGGCGTGACCCACCAGACCATCCTCGTCGAACGGCACGGCCGGGTCGGCCTGATCACCCTCAACCGCCCCAAGGCGCTCAACGCGCTGAACCTGGAGCTGATGCGGGAGGTCACCACCGCGGCCCGCGAACTCGACCGGGACCCGGACATCGGCGCGCTGGTGATCACCGGCTCGGCCAAGGCGTTCGCGGCCGGGGCCGACATCAAGGAGATGCAGCCCAACAGCTACCCGCAGGTCTACCTGGACGACTGGTTCGCCGAGTGGGACCAGCTCGCCCAGGTGCGCAAGCCGATCATCGCCGCGGTCGCCGGGTACGCCCTTGGCGGCGGCTGCGAGCTGGCCATGCTCTGCGATGTGCTGCTGGCCGCGGACACCGCCAAGTTCGGCCAGCCCGAGATCAAGCTCGGCGTGATCCCCGGCATCGGCGGCTCGCAGCGGCTGACCAGGGCCATCGGCAAGGCCAAGGCGATGGAACTGTGCCTGACCGGCCGGATGATGGGTGCCGAGGAGGCCGAGCGGGCCGGACTGGTGTCCCGGATCGTCCCGGCCGACGACCTGCTGGACAACGCGCTGGCCACCGCGACCATCATCGCCGGCATGTCCGCGCCGATCGCGATCATGGCCAAGGAGGCGGTGAACCGCGCCTACGAGACCACGCTGGCCGAGGGCGTCCGGTTCGAGCGCAGGCTCTTCCACGCCACCTTCGCCACCGCGGACCAGAAGGAAGGCATGGCCGCCTTCATCGACAAGCGCGACCCGAAGTTCCTGCACAACTGAGTCCGCAGTCGGACACGCCCGACCCGGCCTGCCTCCCACCGGTTCCGCCGGACCCGGTGGGAAGCTGGCCGGGTGAAGGCGCTCTCCCCGGCGATGCGCACCGTGCTGGCCTCGCTCGGCGTGGTCGGCCTGGTCGCGGTGTCCTACGTGACGTATCTGCTGACCGTGGTCTACCGCCCGATCGACGCCTACTCGATCACCTACCAGGTCACCGGCGGCTCGGGTCCGGTCAGCGTCGAGTACAGCCAGGGCACCGGCGCCGACCGCACCCAGGCGCCCACCCCGGCCCCGGCGGCCAGCATCACCCCGCCGTGGAGCACCGAGGTCATCATCCCGGCGGGCGCGGAGGCCAAGATCGCCATCGCCACCCCGCCGGCCGGACTCACCTGCGTGATCATCCAGGACAAGGGCCGCGGCCGGGAACGCGTGCTGGCCAGCCGGACCGCGGAACCGGGTCAGCCGCTGGTCTGCACGGCGCGCACGCCGACCGGCGAGACCCTCAACGCCGCACCGGCACGCCCCACACCTCGGTGACCAGCCTGCTCCGCCGCCTCGCCGCCTCGACGTCCACTGTGGACGGTTCCGCGTGCAGCGCGCCGAAGGCGATCTCGGTGTAGTGCGTGGCCAGTTCGGTCAGCGCCAGCCTGCCGCGCGGGGAGTACCACCTGGCCACCCCGCTGCACATCTCCAGCAGTGCCAGCCGGGTCACCGCCTGGGCCGAGGTCCGGAACACGCCACTGGCGCAGCCGTCCTCGATGGCCGCCCGCCACAGGTCCTCGTACTCGTCCCGCTGGGCCACCACGGTGGCGCGGGCGGTGGCGGAGAGCGCGCGCAGTTCGTTGTCCACCACCGCGGTCTCCAGCGGGTGCACCGCGTGGCTGAGCACGTGCACCTGCACCAGCCCCGCCAGCCGCGACCGCGGATCCGGATCGTCCAGCACCACCCGCCGACCGGCGGTCAGCAGCCGGGTCATGCACTCGCGCATGATCGCCAGCAGCAGGTCCTCCTTGGTGCCCATGTAGTGGTACAGGCTGGCCGAGGACAGGCCCGCGGTCTCGGCCAGATCCCGGATCCCGGTGCCGTGGAAACCCTTGGCCGCGAACAGGGTCAGCGCGGCCTGCCGGATGCGTTCCGCGGCGGGCGGTGCTTTGGCGGCCTTGGTCACGGTCACCGGCGCTCCTCGTCCGCTGGGGGTCCCTCGGTCCGGTGCAACCCGCCGAGGATGTCACGCATGGTGGCAGACCACGGTTCCGGACGACCGTCGGGGCCAAGCTTCACCACCGCCCGCCGCCCCCTGGCGTAGGTCGGCCCCTCGGTCGGATCGGTGCAGCGGAAGCCGTACACGCAGCTCGTGCGCCCCAGGTGGTGCACCCAGAGTTCGGTGCGCAGCGGACCGGGGGAGCTGAACGGGGCGAGGAACTCCAGGTTCAGCTCGCGCACCGCGTACACCAGGTCGGGGTGCCGGTCGGCGAAGCTGGTCCAGCCGTAGCCCAGGGACTCGAACAGGGCGGAGGTCGCCCGCTCCACGTGCAGCGCGAACCGGGCGTTGTGCAGGTGCCCGTTGAGGTCCAGCTCGTCGAAGTACACCGGCGTGTCGTGCCGGAACCCGGTCACACCCATCGCGCCTCGACCCGGTCGAAACTGCCCGCGGACACCCGGGGCAGCTCGCCTTTGGCCACCCGCTCCGAAGCGGTCAACGGCAAGGCGTCCCGGAACACCCAGAACCGGGGCACCTTGAAGTAGGCCAGTTGCCCGGCGCAGAACTCCGCCAGCGCCACCGGATCCGCGGTGACCCCGTCGGCCGGGACCACATACGCGAGCACTTCCTCGCCGCGCAGCTCATCCGGCACCGCCACCACCGCGGCCAGCCGCACATCCGGATGCAGCAACAACGCCTGCTCCACCTCGGCCGCCGCGATGTTCTCGCCACTGCGCCGGATCATGTCCTTGGTGCGCCCCACGTAGTAGATCCGGCCCTGCTCGTCCATCCGGGCCAGATCCCCGGTGTGGAACCAGCCACCGCGGAAGGCCAGCGCGGTCGCCTCCGGATCGCGGTAGTAGCCGTGCATCATCCCGCTGCCGCGCAACACCAGCTCGCCGGTGTGCCCGCGCGGCAACGGCTCGCCGGACTCATCGGCGATCATGGCTTCCCGCTCCGGCGTCGGCAGCCCGAGACACCCGGTACCCACCCGGGTCTCGTGCCCCGCCACCGAGTCCCGGATGTCCCCACCCGTCTCGGTCATCCCGAACGCCTCGAACCAGGGTACTCCCCAGCGCCGCTCCAGTTCGGCGTGCAGCTCCAACGGGATCGCGGAGGCGTACACCGCCCGCACCCGGTGCGCGGTGTCGAGTTCGGAGGCAGGTTGCCGCAGCAGCAAGGTGGGCATCAACCCGAGGCAGTAGAACCAGGTCACCTGATGGTGCCTGACCCGCTCGGCGAAGGAGGCCGGATGGAACCGGTCCAGCACCACCAGCCGCGCCCCCGCGAGCAGCCCCAGCACCACGTTCCACTGCGGATCGATGTAGTGAAAGGGTTGCGCCGTAAGCAGGACATCCCGCTCATCGATGGCAGGAAAGTCCCGCACCAACCCCCGCGCCAAGGTCAGCCAGTACCGATGCGGCAACACACAACCCTTGGGCCGCCCGGTGGTGCCCGAGGTGTACTGGATGTTGACCGCCTGCTCCGCCACCGGCGTCACCAGTTCCACCGCGGGCGCGTCCCCCAGTTCCGCCGCGGTCAGCACCAGTTCCAGCTCGGTCCGCGCCCGGACGGACTCGAGCAGCCCGACGAACTCCGCCGCCGCCACCACGATCCGCGCCCCGGAATGCGCGAGCACATGGGTGGCGTCCAGTTCGCGGTACTGCACGTTGACCGGCACCATGACCGCGCCAAGCTTGGCGATCGCCAACCAGCACAACGGGAACTCCGGCTGATTGCGCAACATCAACGCCACCCGGTCACCCGGCCGCACCCCACGAGCGGCCAGCGCGAACGCGAGTGCGTCGGATCGCCGATGCACCTCGGCGAAACTCAGCTCAACCCCGGTCTCGTCAAAGGTCCAGGCAATCCGCTCCGGCCACCGTTGCGCCGCAACAGCGACCAGGGTCGCCAGATCCTCCACCCGGGTCTCCTCGCCGGCCCCCGGCACACCGCGCCGCTCCGACTGCTCGGCCTGCGACGACTCCCCACCTCGCACCGACAGCGCGGGCTGCGATGGCTCCCCGCCCCGCTCCGGCTGCGCAGACCCCCCGCCCCCTGCCGCAACCGCGGTCGGCCCAGGCCCCCTGGTCCCCACCTGCCCCGGGACCCCGTCCCGCACTGCTGCCCCAACCCCTTCCGGCCCTTCGGATCGCACCGTGGCCCCCGCCAGTCCGGCCTCCTCGGCTCGTTCCCGCGCCACAACCCGCCCCGAGACCCCGGCCCGGCTTGCCGCCCCGCCCCCCTCCGGTCCCTGTTCCCCGCCCCGCCTAGCCATCGGCCCGCCGCCGGAACCCGTCCGTCGCCGCGGTCACATCCGCCGACCCGTCGGTGATGAGCGCGTGCGCCACCTCCAACTCCAACGCCCCCTCCACGCTCGAGTCGATCCCGCGATCCAGCGCCCGCTTGGCCAAGGTCATCGCCTGCGCCGGCTGCGCCGCCATCCGCCGCGCCCAGTCCAGCGCCGTGGGCAGCAACTCCTCCGCCCCGGTCACCGCGTTCACCAACCCCAGCTCCAGGGCCGTGTGCGCGTCCACCCGCTCGCCGAGCAGCAGCAACTCCTTGGCCTTCAACGGCCCCACCAGCAACGGCAGCAACCGCGACGCCGCCCCCGTCACACTCAGCCCCAGGCTCACCTCGGGAAACCCGAAGATCGCGTCCGGCGCGGCCAGCACCAGGTCACAGCCCAGTGCGAACTCCGCGCCCGCGCCCAGCGCGTACCCGTGCACGGCCGCGATCACCGGCTGCGGCAGGCCCCTGATCAGCCGGGTGACCTCCTGGATCTGCTCCAGGCGCAGCCTGCTCGCGTGCCCGTCGCCGGACTCCACCGGCTCCTTGAGGTCGTGGCCTGCGCAGAAGGCGCGGCCGTTGCCGGTGAGCACCACGGCGCGGGCGGGGGAGTCGGCGACCGCCCGCAGGGCCGCCACCAGGTCGGTGACCAGCGCTGGGGCCACCGCGTTGAGCCGGTGCGGCCGGTTGAGCGCGAGCACCGCCACCCCGTCGGCCTCGGTGTGCTGCACGGTGCGCTCCAACGGCCCGCCCTCTCCTCGGCGATCAGGGTCTCGACTCCCGATCGATCGATCGATAGAGTCCCGGACGCACGGCGGAAGGTCAAGGGAGGCAGCGAATGCGGGTGGACACGGTCTTCCACAACGCGCGGGTGCGCACCGGTGGCGCGGCGGGGGTCACCGACGCCCTCGCGGTGCTCGACGGCCGGATCGTGGCCCTGGGCCAGGACTGCGCGGACCTGTCCGCCCGGCAACGGATCGACCTGGGCGGATCGACGGTGACCCCCGGTTTCCACGACGCGCACAACCACCTGTCCTGGTACGGCATGAGCCTGGACGAGGTCCCGCTCAACGACTGCCGCAGCACCCAGGAGGTCTACGCCGCCATCGCCGGCCGCGCGGCCGAGCAGCCCGCGGGCACCTGGGTGATCGGCAGCGGCTACGACCAGACCAAACTCGCCGGCGGCCACCCGACCCGCACCGGCCTGGACCGCGCCGCCCCTGACCACCACGTGTGGCTCAAGCACACCTCCGGCCACATGTGCGTGGTCAACTCGCTGGTACTGGGCAAACTCGACCTGTCCACCGTGCCCGAGGGCGGTGACCTGGGCCGGGACCAGCACGGCGACCCCAGCGGCCTGCTCCGCGAACAGGCCCAGCTGCTGCTGCGACCGCTGGTCTACCCGACCCCGCTGGACGTGGTGGAGCGCGCGATCGACCGTGCCACCCGGCAGTACCTCGCCGAGGGCATCACCAGCGTGCAGGAGGCCGGGGTCGGCGGCGGCTGGATCGGCCGCACCCCGCTGGAGATCGCCGCCTACCAGCGCGCCCGCGCCGCCGGGAAGCTGCACGTCCGGACCACCCTGATGGTCATCTCCGACGCCCTGCACGAGCTGGACCGGCACCCCTCCGACCAGGTCAGCCTCGGCCTGGACCTCGGACTGCACAGCGGGTTCGGCGACGACCACCTGCGCATCGGCCCGGTGAAGATCTTCGCCGACGGTTCGCTGGTCGGCCGCACCGCCGCCATGCACGAGCCGTTCGCCGGCGAACCGGACAACCGCGGCTACTTCCAGCTGCCCGAGGCCGACCTGCGCGAGCTGATCGACCGCCTGCACGCCGCCGGCTGGCAGATCGCCACCCACGCCATCGGCGACCGCGCCATCGCCGAGGTGCTCGACGCCTACGCCGCCGCGCTGCGACGCAACCCGCGCCCCGACCACCGCCACCGGATCGAGCACTGCGCCATCGCGGGCCCGGCCGAGATCGCCCGGATCGCCGAACTCGGCGTCATCCCGGTCCCGCAGGGCCGGTTCCTCAGCGAACTCGGCGACGGCATGGCCTCGGCCCTTGGCGACCACCGGATCGACTGGTGCTACCGCCAGCGCAGTTTCCTGGACGCGGGCATCCCGCTGCCGGGCAGTTCGGACCGCCCGGTGGTGAACGGGAACCCGTTGCTGGGCATGGCCGACATGGTGCACCGGCACACCTCCTCCGGCGTCCCCTTCGGCCCGGAGAGCGAACGCCTCACCCCGGAACAGGCCCTGCGCGCCTACACCTGGGGCTCGGCCTACGCCGCCTTCCGCGAACACCGGGTAGGCACCCTGACCCCTGGCAAACTCGCCGACTTCGCCGTGCTGTCGGCCGACCCGGTGACCGAGGGCTTCGCCGCGGCAGAGGTCCGCGCCACCGCCCTGGACGGCACCCTGACGCACAACCCCGAGGGTTTCTGATGCCGGTACGCGAGGCCACCCCAGCAGACCTGGACGACATCTGCGACCTGATCCAGGAACACGCCACCTACGAGGGCAACCAAACCCTCACCCTCAACCGCGCCGAAATGGCCGAACACCTCTTCGGCCCCCAGCCCTGGGCCGCGGTCCTGATCGCCGAACCACCGGACCACCCCGGCACCACAGCAGGCTTCGCCCTGTGGCACAACACCTTCTCCACCTGGGCCGCCCAACCCGGCATCTGGCTGGACGACCTGTTCGTCCGCGCCGGCTACCGCGGCTACGGCCTGGGCCGCGAACTACTCGCCGAACTCCGCCGCCGCACCGACGGCCGAGTCGAATGGGAAGTCCGCTGGGGCAACACCTCCGCCGAAGGCTTCTACCGCAGCCTGGGCGCCGAACCAGTGGACGGCTGGACCCGCTATCGCTGGAACGTCCCGGCAGGCTGAGTCGGGTAGACCGGCTCGGTTGGGCAGACCGGCTCAGTTGGGCAGACCGGCTGAGCCGAGCAGCCGAGCCAAGGTAGGACAGCCGGTCAGGGCGGCCCCGGACAGAGTGCGGGCAGCCGCGCCTGCCACCTGCCACCTGCCGAGGCTTGGCCCGGCTGTCGCTGCCGACGACCAGCCCAGGCCGACCCAGGCCGACACCCAATCACCGCCGCGCCATCACCGGCCGCACAGCGCCGTCACCGCATCGCCGTCACCGGAGCGCTGTCACCACAGCGCCGTCACCGCCACACCCTCTCCGCGACACCCTCACCGCACGCCACGCAGCGACCGCGCCGCCGCCCGCACGTCCGGATCCGCATGCCCCAGCAACCCAGCCCGCCGCAGCACCCACGGCTCCGACCACCGAGCCAGCTTCCCGCCCCGCCCGAGCAACCGCGCGGCCAGCAACCCCGGCACCACCCCGGGCAGCCCACCCAGGTGATCCACCACGGCCAGCACCGTCTCCGCCCACACGGCCCGGTCGTAAGCGCCGCCGCCGTACTCCCTGGGCAGTCGGAACGCCCGGTCGTCGATCACCTCGACCAGCTCGTCCCACAGCTCGGTCCGCACCCCGTCCACCAGGGAGGCCCGCGCCATCAGGTCGAGCAGACCGGCCGCCTCGCGATGCATCCCGGCTGCCCGGAATCCATCGACCAGCACCCGGTCCAGCCGGGCCTGTCCCGCCGGATCGCTGTGCCGCAGCGCCCGCTCGCCGTACAGCCGCTCCAGCCACTGCCACGCCGAGTCGTCGCCACCCCGGGCCGCCGGCACCAGGTCGGCCACCAGCGAGCGCAACGCCGGTAGTGCCTCGGCCACCGGCATCGAGCCCAGCAGGCAGTCGGCCACCCGCCGGTACATCCGCTCCGGCAGGTCCTGGCGCAGCAACCCGCCCAGGGTGGCACCGCGGTCCGGCAGGTGCCGCCACCAAGACCGGAACGCGAGGTCCGTCTCGGTCAGGTTGTCCTTGTCCACCGTGGACACCGCGCGGGCGACCAGGCTCGCGAACTCCGGACGCCGGGATGGCAGCACCCGGTCCACCTCGGTCGCCAGCACCGCGCCACGTACCGCGGCCGTACCGGCCACCGCCTCGGTCAACGCCTCGTGCACCCCGGGTTCGCCAAGGAACCCGGCCAGCGCGCCGGCCACCGCCGCTCGAACATCCTGATGCAGCGCGGATTTCGCCCATGTCCGCAACAGCACCCGGGCCGACTCGCCGCCTGCGAGCCTACCAAGAATCCGCGCCGCTTCCTTCGCAGTGCCGACCGAGGGGGCCTCATCGAGCAGATTCCCCAGTGCCGCAACGGCTTCGGCGTCCGGCAGGGTGTCCAGCGCCCGGTGCAGCGCACGCACCGCGGCCCGCGCCGCCGGACCGCTCGGACCCCCGGCCACCTGCAACAACACCGGCAACGCCACCCCGGTCGGCGCGGTCGCGCCCAGTGCCTCCACCGCGGCTGCCACGATCGGCTGACTTTCGTTCGCTGCCAGTGACATCAGCGTGGGCACCTCGCGCACACCGGCGATCGCGGCCACCCGCGTCCACAACTCGGCCCGCTCGTCCAGCGCGATCGCCCGCGCCCGCTCCGCGTAGCGCGCCCGCTGCACCGCGGTCCACCGGTGCAGCACCGAACGCGGCGCCCTCGGCAGCGGATCCAGCACGGGCAGCACCAGATCCAGCAGATCAGTGCGCCGGGTGCTGACCTCCCGCCACACCGCGGGCTGCCCGGCCCACTCCGGCCGGCCGCGCACCACCTGGCCCACCCGTTCCGCGCGTGGCCCGGATCTGTTCAGCCACAACCGAATCGCGGTCTCGGCCTGCCGGGGATCCTTGGTGTGCCTGGCAAAGGGCCACAGCAGCCGGTCGAGTTCGGGTACCGCGTCCAGCGCGGCGCCGAACATCTCCGCGGCCCGCAACGCCGGTCCGTATCGCCCGGCCTCCGCCTCGCGCAGCACCGGCCCCCGCAGTTCCGCCCACAGCCGCGCCCACACCTCGGGCGCGAGCCGGACGGCGAGCCGCCGCGCGGGCGCCCGCCGGTCCCGCTGCAACCGGGCGAACAACGGCACCAGCGCGATCTGCCGGGCCGGATCCCCGGTGGCCGCGATGGTGCGGCGCAACCAGTCCAGGAGCGGCTCGAACGTCCACCGCGAACTGTCCTTGGCGTGCACCGCGATGCTGACCGCCTCGGCCAGCACCGTCACCGGCACCGCGGACAGCAACCGGGCGGGCGCCTCCCGGAGGCTGTCGAGCACCTCCGCGCGCACCCGGTCCTGATCATGCAGGGCACTGGTCGCGTCCTGGACCACGGTGGCGAACAACGCCGGATCGCCGAGCCGGATCGCCCGCTCCACGGTCACCCGCCAGCCCTGCTCCCTGGTCAGCACCCGGTGACTGCCGGTCGCCTCGGCCAGCGCGGCCCCGGCCTCCGGCGC
Source organism: Crossiella cryophila (assembly GCF_014204915.1). Lineage (NCBI taxonomy): Bacteria > Bacillati > Actinomycetota > Actinomycetes > Pseudonocardiales > Pseudonocardiaceae > Crossiella > Crossiella cryophila. The sequence continues at coordinate 8,723,788 of NZ_JACHMH010000001.1, read as the reverse complement.
GGGCAGCAGCGCCTGGAACTCCAGCCGCCCGGACCGGTCCAGTTCCAGCGCCGTCCTGGCCAGCTCCACCCGGTCCGCCACGGGCAACTCGGCCAGCAGCCGCACGTCGGCCTGCCGCGCCACCTGCCCCGGGTACACCTGTTCGAGCAGCTCCCGTCGCCGGTCGAGCGGCAGCTCGCGCAGCAGCAACTGGCCCATCACGGTGTCGTCGAGCCTGCGGAAGACCTCGGGCAGCCCGGCCCCGGCCGCCTGCGTGATCGCCGCGGCCAGCCTCGGCGTCCGGTCCTCGGCGTCCAGTGCAGGCCCGTGGTCCGGGGAGATCAGCAACCGGGCCACCGCGCCGGGGATCCGCCGGATCAGCAGCGGCAGCAGACCGCGGTTGCGCCGCCGCCAGCGCCACTGATCCGACTCGTCCAGCCCGGACAGCTCGGCGGCGAGCCGGTCCAGCACGACCTCCGGGACCAGCCGGGCAAGGCCGCGCAGCAGCCCTGGCGCGGCCCCGAGCCGCGGCAGCCACACCTCGATCACGCTGGGCGAACAGGCCATCAGCAGGGTCCGCGCCTCGGTCAGGTCGAACCGCGCCGCCACCTCCGGCAGGAACTCATCGGCCAGCCCGCGCCGCCGGGACTGCCGCAGCATCCGGTAGAGCAGCAGCCGATCCCGGCGCGGCGCGGTCCGCAACACCCCGGCCAGCGCGGTGTCCGGAATCGGCAACCGGGTCGAGACGGCCAGTGCCCTCGGCCGCAGCCGGGGGTCGGACAGCGCGCTGACCAGGGTTTCCAGATCCTGTCGCACCACGGCGAGGAACAGGCCCAGCTCACGCTGGTACTCATCGCCGATGTCCAGTTCTGCCTGTATCGCCCGGTATTCGGGTGCGCTCAAGCCCCGGGCGAACACCGCGATCGCGGGCATTCGTCCGGCATGGGGCTGGTCGAGAAGTACGGACAGCAGGTCGGCTCCGGAGCGCGGCTCACGGTCGCCGTCACGGCCGCTCACCAGGCGTGGTGGGCGAGGCCCTTTCCGTTGATCATGTGCCGATCATCGCAAAACCACGCGGTCCGGCGCAACCCTCGCCCGCCGAGATTAGGATTCGGCTGATGCGGACGATGGCCCTGCACACCGACCGGCGGCAGCTCCCCCACCACTTCAGTCGCCTGGCCGCCGACACCGGACGGCCTTCGCGCGAACACTCGACCCTGGGGGATGCCTGATGACAGCCTGGACCGACGCCGCGCACGCGCAGGTCGACCTCGCGGCGGTGCTGGGCAGGCAACGGGATCGCGAGTCCGCCGCGCGCACCTACGCCCGGAGCTTCCCGGTGGTGCCGGTGCACGCCGAGGGCCTGCGGGTCACCGGCGCCGACGGCCGCGAGTACCTGGACTGCCTCGCCGGGGCCGGCACCCTGGCCCTCGGCCACAACCACCCGGTGGTGCTCGGCGCGATCCGCCGGGTGCTCGACTCCGGCGCGCCACTGCACGCGCTGGACATCAGCACCCCGGAGAAGGACGACTTCACCACCGCGCTGCTGGACACCCTGCCGCCGGAACTGGCCGCGGACTGCCGGATCCACTTCTGCGGCCCGGCCGGCACCGACGCGGTGGAGGCCGCGCTCAAGCTGACCCGCACCGCCACCGGACGGCAGAACGTGCTCGCCTTCACCGGCGCCTACCACGGCATGACCGCGGGCGCGCTCGCCGCCAGCGGCAACATCGCGGTGCGGGAACCGTTGGCGGACAACGGGTTCAACGTGACCCGCCTGCCATACCCGTACGACTATCGCTGTCCGTTCGGTGTTGGCGGCCCTCGGGCGCACGAGATCGGCGCCCGCCTGGTCGAGTCGCTGCTCACCGACAGCCACTCCGGCGTCCTGCCACCCGCGGCCATGATACTGGAAGCGGTGCAGGGTGAGGGTGGCGTCATCCCCAGCCCTGACAGCTGGTTGCGGGAGATCCGCCGGATCACCGCGACGCGGGGCATTCCGCTCATCGTGGACGAGGTGCAGACCGGGGTCGGCCGCACCGGCGAGTTCTGGGCGGTGCAGCACAGCGGGATCACCCCGGACGTGCTGGTGCTGTCCAAGGCCATCGGTGGCAGCCTGCCGCTGGCGGTGATCGTCTATCGGTCCACTTTGGACAGTTGGCGGCCCGGTGCGCACACCGGCACCTTCCGCGGCAACCAGCTGGCCATGGCCGCGGGCGCCGCCACCCTGCGTTTCGTCGCCGCCGAACAGTTGCCCGCCCGCGCCGCATCGCTCGGCGAGCGCCTGCTCACCGAACTCCGCGTGTTGCAGGCACGCACCCACTGCATCGGCGACGTCCGCGGCCGCGGCCTCATGCTGGGCCTGGAGATCGTTGACCCGACGGCGGCGCCGGATCCGCTGGGCGCCCGCCCGGCCGCACCGGAACTGGCCGCCGCGATCCGCACGGAATGCCTGCGCCGCGGCCTGATCCTGGAACTCGGCGGCCGGGCCGACGCGGTGATCCGGCTGCTGCCGCCCTTGACCATCACCGACGCGGAGGCCGACAGCGTGCTCAACCGACTGGGCGAGGCCGTCACCGCGGCCGAACGGGGAGCGAACCGATGACCGCCAAGTGGAGCGCCCGAACCGGTGGCGTGCCAAGGACTTCCGACCGCCCGGAGCACACCGGCGAGCCCGTCCGTCACCCGGCGGACGCCGCTGACCAGGCCACCGGCGAGGCTCGCCCCGCCAGCCCCGCCAGCCCCGCCAGCCCCGCCAGCCCCGCCAGCCCCGCCAGCCCCGCCAGCCCCGCCAGCCCCGCCAGCCCGGGCAAGGCGACCGGCGCCAATACAGCCGCCACTGACGAGCCCGCCGCCCAGCCCACCCGCCGCACCCCCGGCCCGCTCGACCCGGCCGCGCTCGCCGGCGGCGTGGCCGGCGCCACCGCGCTCGCCCCGCTCATCGACCTCGTGCTGGAGTCCCTGGCCAAGGGCACCGTCGAACGCGGCGGCCCGACCCCGGCCGGTTCCCCGGCCGCCATCGCCGCCGCCGCGGCCACCGCTGTCGAGCACAACCCGTTGCCGGACAAGGGCATCGGCGCCGAACCCGCGCTGGCCGAACTGAGCCGCCTGATCGCCATGGGATCCGCCGACCCGGCCGATCCGCGCTGCGCCGGGCACCTGCACTGTCCGCCGCTGGCCATCGCGGTCGCCGCCGAGGTCGCCGCCGGTGCGATGAACCAGTCCCTGGACTCCTGGGACCAGGCCCCGGTCGCCACCGAGCTGGAACCCTGGGTGGTCCGGGCGATGGCCGAACTCGTCGGCTACCAACCGGATCAGGCCGGGGGAGTGCTGACCTCCGGCGGCACCGAGTCGAACCTGATGGGCCTGCTGCTGGCCCGCGAGTTCGCGCCGACCCAGCGGCCCAGGGTCTACTGCAGTGCCGCCGCGCACTTCTCCGTGCAGCGCAACGCGGGCATCCTCGGCCTCGGCGAGGACGCCGTGATCCCGGTGCCGGTCACCGCGGACCAGCGGATGGACCCGGCCGCCCTGGTGGCCACCCTGATGGCCGACCGGGCCGGCGGGTACCGGCCGATCGCGGTGGTCGCGACCGCGGGCACCACCGACTTCGGCGTGATCGACCCGCTGCCCGAACTCGCCGCCATCGCCACCGCGCACGACGCCTGGTTCCACGTGGACGCGGCCTACGGCGGCGGCGCGCTGTTCTCCGACCGGCTCGCCCCGCTGCTGCGCGGCCTCGACCTGGCCGACTCGATCGCCATCGACCTGCACAAGTTCGGCTGGCAACCCGTTGCGGCAGGCGGCTTCCTGACCCGCCGCGCGAGCGCGTTCGACCCGCTCACCCGCCGGGTCGCCTACCTCAACCCGACCGATGACGAGGACCTCGGCTACCGCAGCCTGCTCGGCTACTCGCTGCGCACCACCCGCCGCCTGGACGCGCTCAAGCTCGCGGTGACCTTCCGCGCGCTGGGCCGCACCGGACTCGGCGTGCTGGTGGACGCCTGCCACGACCTGGCCGGACACGCCGCAACGGCCATCGACGCGCATCCCCGACTCGTGCTCGCCGCCCGGCCCGTGCTGAGCACCGTGGTGTTCCACTTCCAGGCCCGGCACCGCGATCCGGACCAGGTCAACGCCGCCCTGCGGCGCAGGCTGCTGACCGAGGGCAGCGCGGTGGTCGGCCGCACCGAGGTGGACGGCCGGATCCGGCTCAAGCTCACCCTGCTCAACCCGCACGCCACCACCGCCGACGTGGACGCCCTGCTGGCACTCGTGGTCGAGGCGGGCGAGGCCGAGGACACGGCGGAGGCCACCGGATGAGCACGGACGTGCACGACCTGGCCGGGATCGGGCTCGGGCCGTTCAACCTGGGCCTGGCCGCGCTCGCCGACGCGGTGCCCGGCCTGGACGCGGTGTTCCTGGACCGGCGCGCCGAGTTCAGCTGGCATCCCGGCCTGTTGCTCGACGGCGCCCGGCTGCAGGTCCCGTTCCTGGCCGACCTGGTCACCATGGTCGACCCGACCAGCCGCTGGTCCTTCCTGAACTACCTGCGCGAACACGACCGGATGTTCCCGTTCTTCTTCGCCGAGCGCTTCCACGTGCCGCGCCGGGAGTACGACCACTACTGCGCCTGGGTCGCCCGCTCGCTGCCCTCCTGCCGGTTCGGCGCCGAGGTCACCGCGGTGTCCTGGGACGCGGACCGGGCCGCCTTCCGCCTCACCCACGACGGCGGGGAACTGCTGGCCCGCAACGTGGTGCTCGGCGTCGGCACCCAGCCCAGGGTGCCCGCGGCGTTCCAGCCCTTGCTGGGCAAGGAGATCTGCCACGCCGCCGACTACCTGACCAACCTGCCCGCGCTCACCGCGGCCGCCGACGTCACCGTGATCGGCTCCGGTCAGTCCGGCGCGGAGGTCTTCCTCGACCTGTTGCGCCGCCAGCCGGAGACCGGCAGCCGGGTGCGCTGGCTGACCCGCGGCCAGTTCGCGCCCATGGAGTACTCCAAGATCGGCCTGGAGCACTTCACCCCGGACTACACCAGCTACTTCCGCGGCCTCGATCCGTCCACAAGGGACAGACTGGTGCCCGCGCAGTGGCAGCTTTACAAGGCGGTCAGCGCCGACACCCTCGCCGAGATCCAGGACCTGCTCTACGAACGCACCGTAGGGGGTGGCCGGGTCGCCGCCGAACTGACCCCGCACACCGAGATCCGCACCGTGGAAAGCGTCGATGGTCGCTATCGCCTGGGCTGCCATGAGATCCAGCAGGATCGGCCGTACACAGTGGACACCGATCGGGTAGTCCTCGCCACCGGCTACGCCGCGAGCGTACCACCGTTCCTGGACCCGCTGGACCACCTCGTGCACTGGGACGAGCGCCGCCGCCAGCGCGTCAACGCCGACCACCGGGTCGAGCTGGACCCGGCCGTCACCGGCGGCCTCTACGTGCAGAACGGCGAGCTGCACACGCACGGCGTCGGCGCGCCCGACCTCACCCTGGGCGCCTGGCGGGCGGCCACCATCCTCAACGCGGTCACCGGCCGCACCGTGCACCGCCTGCCCGCACGCACCGCCTTCACCAGCTTCGGCGCCCCGTGACCACCCGTCCGGCGGTCCCGCTGTCCTGGGAGGAGTTGCGGGCCTCGGTGGCGGATGGCCTGGTGGACAACGTGATCGTGGCGCTGCCCGATCTCACCGGCAGGCTCCTTGGCAGCAGAGTGGACGCCGAGCACTACCTTGACACGGTAGGGGTCGGCGGCGCGGCCGCGTGCGCCTACCTGCTGGCCGTGGACGTCGACATGACCACTGGACCCGGCTACGCGATCGACGCCGCCGCAACGGGTTTCGGCGATTTCACGCTGCTCCCCGACCCGGCCACGCTACGCCTGCTGCCCTGGGACGAGGGCACCGCGCTGGTGCTCGCCGACGCGCACTGGCCCGGCGGCGACCCGGTCGGGGTGGCGCCCCGGCAGATCCTGCGCACCCAGCTGGACCGGCTGGCCGCCCGCGGCCTGACCGCGCGGGTCGGCGCGGAGCTGGAGTTCCTGGTGTTCCGGGAGGACTACCAGGATGCCTGGGAACGCGGCTACCGCGACCTGCGCCCGGCCACCCGGCACAACGTGGACTACGCGGTGGCCGGACTGTCCGATGTGGACCCACTGGTCAACCACATCCGCCGGGACATGGTGCGGGCCGGGCTGCGCCTGGAGTCCGCGCGCGGCGAATGCCACTCCGGCCAGTACGAGATCGTCTTCCGCCACCAGGACGCGCTCACCACCTGCGACAACACCGTGCTGTACAAGACCGGGGCCAAGCAGATCGCGGCCGCGCACGGCCGTGCGCTGACCTTCATGGCCAAGTTCGACGCCGGCGAGGGCAACTCCTGCCACCTGCACCTGTCCCTGCGCGACACCGAGGACCGGCCGGTGTTCGCCGAGGGCGACGGGATGTCGGCGCTGATGCGGCACTTCATCGCGGGCCAGCTCGCCTGCGCCCGTGAACTGGTGCTGTTCCAGGCGCCGAACGTCAACTCCTACAAGCGATTCGCCCCCGGCGCGTTCGCGCCCACCACGCTGGGCTGGGGCCGGGACAACCGGACCTGCCCGATCCGGGTGGTCGGCCATGGCGAGTCGCTGCGGCTGGAACACCGGGTGCCCGGCGGCGACGCCAACCCCTACCTCGCGGTCGCCGCCGTGATCGCGGCCGGCCTGCACGGCATCGACCACCGGCTGGAACTCGAGGAACCCTTCCAGGGCAACGCCTTCGCCACCGACCGGCGCACCCTGCCACCGGACCTGGCCACCGCCGTCGACCTGTGGCTGGCCAGCCCGGTCGCCGAGGCTGCCTTCGGCGCGGAGGTGGTCGGGCACTACGCTCGCGCCGCCCAGGCCGAGCTGGACGCCTTCGCCGCGACGGTCACCGACTGGGAGCTGCGCCGCGGCTTCGAGCGCCTCTGACCGCTCAGTCCAGCGGCACCTGGTACTGGATGAACCCCTTGTTCAGCGCCACCTGGTCGTAGAGCCGCCGGGCGGTCGCGTTCGTCTCCTGGGTGTGCCAGTAGACCCGCCCGCAGTCCTGTCCACGGGCCCACTCCACCACGGCTTCGATCAGCGCGCGAGCCACGCCCCGGCCGCGGGCGGCCGGCGCGGTGAACAGGTCCTGGAGGTAGCAGGAATCGGCTGACGAGGTGCTCGGGTGCACCAGGAAGTGCGTGATGCCCACCAGTTCGCCGTCCAGCCGGGCGCCCAGCGCGTGCATCCTGGTCCCGGTCTGGAACTCCCGCCAGGCCCGGTCGTAGCCCTGCTGCGGCATGACCCGCTGGTAGAAGTCGGTGTAGCCGCGGAACAACGCCTCCCAGGCCGGCCGTTCGTGCTCGGCCAGTGGCCCGATCTCAACCATCCCCAGCTCCTTCGTTCGCGATCACCGCAGCCGATCACGCGAACCAGAACTTGAGCAATCGCTTAAAAGCTGCTTCCATATTGAGCGAACGCTCAAACTGAGGGGGAATACGATGAGAAGAACGCTGCTGACCCTGCTCGCGTGCCTGGCGCTGACCGGCTGCGCCCAGCCCGCCGAACCCGCCGCGTCGGCACCGGCGAGCAGCACCCCGGCCGCGCCTCCGGCGACCACCACACCTGGCCTGCCGCCGGAGCAGGAACGCGCCTTCCGGCACCTGACCTTCCAGGCGGTGCTGCCCATCGACACCGTGCAGAGCAGCGGCACCCGCTTCCACGAGCAGCACGTGGACAAGGGCCCGATGACCAGTTGCTGGGCCGAGCTGAGCACGCCGCCCGCGGTCAGCTACCTGCGCCGCTGGCAGTCCGACCACGACTGGGCGAGCAGCGCCGGGCACCTCTACCAGGGACGACGAGCCGAGCAGCTGATCGCCGAGCTGCGCGAGCTGGCCACCAGGACCTGTCCGGCCTGGAAGGATCCGGAGCTGGGCTCCTTCCAGTACCGGGGTGAGGTGACGATCAAGGGCACCACCGGGGTCGACGCCGCCTTCGCCTTCTGCGCCGACAACCGGCAGCCCACCGGCGAGGAGCGTCTGTACTGCTGGGCCTACCTGGCCCGGAACGGACCGGGGACCACGATGCTGAGCATGGTCGGCACCGGCGGTCCGAAGCTGGAGCTGGTCGACGGCGGCGATGCGGGCCTGGTGGAGAAGATGAAGTTCCAGACGTTCATCCTCGGCTCGATCGCCGAACTCACGCCGCTGGACCTGCCGTGAGCCGATCGATCTCGGCATAGCCCGGCACGCCCTCGGCGATCGCGCGGCCATCCCGCACCGCCGCCGCCGTCTCCACCACCGCGTGCAACGCCGCCCGGAACAACAGCGACCCGGTGCTCACCCGGCGCACCCCGAGTTCACCCAGCTCAGCCACGCTGTGCCGACCTGGCACAAACAGCAGGTTCACCGGCACGCCCGCCTCGCCGACCACCCGCCGGATGCCCTCGGCGTCGGCCAGCCCCGGCACGAACACCCCGTCCGCACCCGCCTCGACATACCGCCGCACCCGCCGCAGCGTCTCGCCGAGATCGCCGTGGTCCAGCCAGAAGGTGTCGGTGCGGGCGTTGATGAACAACTCCGGGGCCGCCACCCGGATCGCGCTGATCAACTCGGCCTGCGCTCCGGGATCAGCCAGTCCAGCATAGCGCCCGTCCTCGATGTTGATACCCGCGACGCCGGCCGCGGCCAGTTCGGCGGCCAGCGCGCCGACCTCGGCCGGGTCCGCGCTGAAGCCGCCCTCGATGTCCACCGTCACCGGGCAGGGCAGCCGGGTCAGCAGGCGGGCCAGGGCCAGGGTCTCGCCGCGGGCGGCGCCCTGGGCGTCCGGGAGTCCGGCGGCGACCGCCACGCCAAGGCTGGTGGTGCCGATGGCGGCGAACCCGGCGCCGGCCAGCAGCGCGCCGGAGCCGAAGTCCCAGGCGTTGGGCAGCAGCAGCGGTTCCGGGCCCGCGTGCAGGGCGTGGAAGGCGGTGGTCATGGGCTGTCCTCTCCGAGCAGGCCCGCCACCATGGCGAGCGCGTGGGTGCGGCCGGGGCAGGCGTGCGCCCCGGCGCCGAAGGCCAGGTCGCCGCCGAGTTCGAGCAGCAACTCGGCGCCGTCCGGGCTGATCCGCCGGGTGTGCCGGACCGGCGGGGCGAGCCGGAGCGCGGCCTGGACGGAGCCGTGTTCGCGGGCCGCCGCGCGCAGGGCGGCGGTGGCTTCGGCGGACTGGACCAGCAGGCAGATCCGGGCCGCGGTGCGCTCGTCCGCGCGCCTGCCGCAGCAGGTCACCAGCTCCGCGACCGCACGATCGGCTGCCGCCTGATCAGTGCCAGGGCCGGTCGCGGTGTGCGGGTGATAGGCCCTTGCCACGGTGGCAACGGTCTCGGCCCGGATCCCGGTCAACCCCATCGCCTCGGCGAGCAGCAAGACCGGCTCGACCTGCGGATTTGCCGCTGCCAGCCGGAACAACCCCATCGGGTGTACGTGTGCCAGCTCGGCACATGCTAAGGAGCGCCGCCGCTGATGCGCCGATCCGCTGCTGAACCGGGCCACCGAAGCCCGTAACCAGGCCATATCCGGGTCCGGGCCGGGTTCACCTGCTCGTGAGTGGCAGTGCCAGGTCGGCACTGCATAGCTTGATTTCATCAGCACGGCCCGCACCTGAGCGGGCTCACTGACCACAACCGACGCACGCTGACCAGGAGGCATGACACGAACGCTAGGCACGGGTCGTTTCGGTCGCGGCCGAAACATCCGGCCGCACAATGAGGCCATGACCTCGACCGAGCTGGCCGCCTTCGCCGGGCTGCTCGCCGACCCCACCCGGGCCGCGATCTGCCTCGCCCTGCTCGACGGCCGGGCCTGGACCGCCGGTGAACTGGCCGCGCACGCCAAGGTCGCCGCCTCCACCGCCACCGAACACCTCAACCGCCTCCTGTCCGGCGGCCTGCTGACCGAACGCCGACAGGGCCGCCACCGGTACGTGCAACTCGCCGACGCGCGCACCGCCGAACTCCTGGAAGGTCTCGTTGCCCACCTCAACCCCGCCCCGCAGCGCCCGTCGGGCCTGCGTGCCAGCACCGCCGCGGCCGCCCTGGCCCGTGGCCGCACCTGCTACGACCACCTGGCCGGACGGCTCGGGGTGGCGATTACCGACGCCATGACCAGCACCGGCCTGCTGACCCAGGCCGACGGTCTCGGTGTCACCCCGGCCGGCCGGAGCTGGCTGACCACCGAACTGGGCGCCGACCTGTCCTGTCCCACCGGGCGACCCCTGGTCCGGGCCTGCCTGGACTGGACCGAGCGCCGCACCCACCTGGCCGGCGCGGCCGGAGCCCAGCTCTGTCAACGGTTCCGCGACCGCGGCTGGCTCAAGCCGGTCGGCAGCGGCCGCGCGGTCCGCCTCACCCCGGCGGGCGAACGCGCCGTGGCCGACCTGCTCGGCCTGGACCCGGCTCAGCTCGTCTGACCTGTCCCGTCCGCGGACACGGTCCGCCGGTCGGCGGGCGGATGGCCGAGGAAGTTCGGCATCGCGAACTCGTAGCCGTACGACCCGGCCATCGGGAACACCACCAGATCACCCGCGCGCACCCGCGACACGTGGAAGTCCCGCGCCAGCGTGTCCTCCGGCGTGCACAACTCGCCCACCACCGTCACCGGCACGTCCACCGCTTCCGGCCGCGGCCAGTCCACCGGCCAGGTGTCCACCGGGAGCACGGCGAACGGATGCCGGATGTCCCAGGAGGTGGGTAGCTGGAAGTGGTTGATGCCACCGCGCAGCACGGCGAACCAGGTGCCGTAGGCGTGTTTGACGTCGACCACCTCGGCCGCGTACCACCCGGCGTCGGTGACGCACCACCGGCCGGGCTCGAAGACCACGTCCACCCCGGAAGGAGGTTCTATCTGGCCCAGTAGCTCACAAAACTCCATAGTGTCGAACTCGGGACCGCCCTCGAAGGGCACCCCGATCCCGCCACCCACCCCGACGGCGCGCAGCTGGACTCCGTGCTCGGCCGCCGTGGCCGCGCTCCACTCCAGGCACCACCGGACATAGGCGGCGTGGGCGACCGCGTCCATGTTCTGACAGACGGCATGCACGTGGAAACCCACGACGTCCAGGTTCGGCAGCGCGGCGGCCGCGCCAAGGGCCGCGGGGACCTCATCCTCCGGGAGGCCGAAGACCGTGGCGGCGCCGCCCATGGTCAGTGAACCGGCCACCTCGACCCACTTCGGGTTGACCCGGATGGTCACCGCGACCCGTCTCCCGGCCAGCCCGGCTGCCTGGTTCAGCCGGGCCAGCTCCAACCGGCTCTCCACGTTGACCACGCCGATGTTGTTGTGCAGCAGTCTGTTCAACGTCGGCAAGGTCTTCCCTGGGCCGGAGGAGACCAGCAGCGCCGTCGGGGACACCGCCCGTGCCAGGTCGGCTTCGGCGGCCGAGGACACCTCGAAGCCGTCCAGGTGCGGGGCCATCGCCGCCAGCAGCGGGCGGTAGGTGTTGGCCTTGACCGCGTAACACACCTTGGCCCACCCGGGCAGCGCGGCACGCAACCCGCGCACCCGCTCGGCGGCCACCGCCGGGTCGTAGACGTAGCCGCTCACCGGCGCCAGCGGATCCCCGGCGCGGGCGAGCAGCTCGGCCCGGATGTGCGGTGGCAGGTCCGTCGCGGCGAGCGCGGGGCGGCCTTCGGCGGAGATCGGCAGGTCCACGGAAGAAAATCCTAGCCGCCCGGGAACTAGGACCGGATCGTTCCTACTTGGCTCGTAACTTGGTTCTCAGCGGCGCGGCCGAGCGCCCGGACCAGCAGCGCAGACCGAGGAGATCACGATGACGGTTCCGTTCCCCGCCAAGAGCTTCATGCCCGAGGGCTACCACACCGTGACGCCGTGGATCATCGGCCCGCACACCGCGGAGCTGATCGATTGGCTGGGCCTGGTGTTCGGCGCGACCGAGCTGGGCCGGGTGCAGGACGAGCAGACCGGCGCGATCGGGCACGCCGAGGTGCGCATCGGCGATTCGGTCGTCATGCTCTTCGACTCCCGGCCGCACTGGCCTGCCACCCCGGCGCACCTGCGGCTCTACCTGGAGGACGCGGATGCCGTGCACGCCAAGGCGGTGGCCGCGGGCGCGGAGTCGGTCACCGAGATGACCTACCTGTTCTTCGGCGACCGGGTCGGCCGGGTGCGGGACCCGTTCGGCAACCTGTGGTGGCTGCACACCCGGATCGAGGACCTGCCCGAGGACGAGGTGTACCGGCGCATGCAGCTGCCGGAGTTCATCGAGGCGATGCGGTACGTGTCCGGCTCGGACCTGATCATCCCGACGGCGGGGTGACCACGGGCGCAGAGGTGTTGGCGCACAGCGGGTTGCGCACCGTGCGGTGGATGACGTCGAAGTTCTCGTCCTTCTCCGCCCGGTCGTGGAAACCGCCGCCGGTGAGCTGCTCGCGGTTGAGGCTGACCCGGTCGAACTCCGGCGCGGTGAACCCGTACTCCTCGTGCTGGGCCGCCAGTTCGGGGAACCGGGCGCGGTAGGCGAGCAGCTCGGCGCGCACCAGGCCCCAGAACTCGTCCTCGCCGACGCCAAGGTGGCGGTCCAGGATCGGGGTGAGGAAACGGAAGTGGCCGGTGAACATGGCGGACAGGATGGAGTGCGCGAGCTGGTCCGGCCGCCACCGGAGCAGCACAGCCTTGGCAGGCTCGGCGAGGTCGGCGTAGCCGGGCAGGTCCTCGGTGCGCAGCTTCACGTCCTCGGCGAAGTCCTTGAGCATGATCCGCCGGGGCAGTTCGTCCGGGCCGTAGACCACCAGGGTGTTCTCGCCGTGCGGGCAGAAGGCGATCCCGTTGCCGTGCAAGGCGTGCAGCAGTCCGGGCAGCACCGCGCGCAGGAACGCGGCCAGCCAGGTCCGGGCGTCCGCGGTGGACCGCTCGACGAGTTCCGCGATCAGCGCCCGGCCGTCGGCACCGGTCAGCAGCAGGGTGGCCAGGGAGCGGGCGCGTTCGCCCTCGGCCAGGTAGCCGGTCGCGGGTTCGCGCCAGATCGCGCCGAGCAGTTCGTGGTAGCGGTAGGGCGCGTCCGGGACCGCGGCGAAACCCGGGTGGTGCACGGCGACCGAGGCGACCTCGCCGAGCAGGTCCATCCGCCCGGCCAGGTACGGGTCGCGGTGCGGGAGCAGGTGCAGCCAGCGGGTGACCTCGGGCGCCTGGGCCGCGGACTCGGCGGGCAGGCCGCGCCACACCAGGGTGTTGCGGATCAGCAGGGCCAGCTTGACGTTGCGCTTGTGCGGGTGGTCGACGTTGACCAGGGTGCGCACCGAGGCCAGCGCGCGGTAGTGGTCCGGGGCCTCGCCCAGTTCCACGATCCGGCCCTCGGCGAGTTGCTGGGCGAACAGCGGGCGGACCGCGTTCTCCAGGTGGAACGGGTGCACCGGCAGCCAGACGTAGTCCGCCGGATGCTCCAGACGAGCGGCGAAACGTTGGCGGGTAGCGGGATCCAGCTCCTCGGCGAGCAGGGTGTCCGCGCTCAGGCCGGGCACGGCGGCGAAGGCGGCCAGCTCCCGGTGCACGGCGAGCCAGGGCAGGCGGAAGTGCTGGCGGTGCTCGGGCGCGTAGCGGCGGGTGTCGGCGGCGGAGAAGCCCAGGCGGCCCTTGTTGAGCAGGATGCAGGGGTGGCCCTGTTGCCAGGACTCCAGTTCGGCGTAGGACAACTCGGCCAGGCCGGCCGCGGTGGGCTGGGTGGCCAGCAGGTGGGCGTCGGCGGTCCAGGTGGCGGTGAGGTCGCGCAGGGCCTCGGCCAGGGTGGGGCCGTCCAGGCCGAGGGCGGTGCGGGCGTCGGTGAGGAAGAGCAGCGGGTCCTCGGCCGGAACGCTCGGCGGGCCACCGTCTGCGATGGTCGCGGCCGCGTGGTCCTGGCGGCGGATCGAGTCCTCGGCCACCCGCCAGGCACCGAACGCGCCGCGGGTGGCGGTGAAGGTGTAGGTGGCGGCGGGGAAGTCGAGGTGCTGCTGGTCCGCCCCGGTGGTCGGGGTGAGCAGCTCCTCGTAGCAGAACTCGGCGATCGCCTTGGCCACCAACGTCTTCCCGGCGGCCCGCCAGGCGGCCCGGCCGCGGTCGCCCACGCCACCGGCGGCCGTGTCACCGGCGGTCATGCCGCGATCCGTCATGCCATCGCTCCCGGCACCGCCAGCGGATTGGGCACCGGCACGTACACCGACTGCGATTCCAGCGGACCGACCAGTTCGTCCATGCCGTGTGCCTGGGTGAGCAGGTTTCCCTTGCAGGGCAAGGTCGGGGCGTCCAGCAGCAGGGCGGCCAGGCGGAGGTCGTCGCCGTGTTCGGCGTAGAGGCGGCCGAGGGTGCGGCGGGCGGTGGCGAGCAGGTCGCGTTCGTCGGCCAGGCCGGCCGAGCCCAGGGCGCCGATCATGCCCAGGACGTTGTTGATGCCGACGTAGTAACCCAGGCGTTCGTCGATCAGCTCGTCCGGGCAGTAAGTGCCCAGGTCCTTGCCGACGTCCGGGAACCACCGGTACAGCCGTTGGCTGCGGGTCTGTGAGTAGTAGTAGCCCTGGTTGTCCCGGTAGCGGCCGCCGACCGGCCAGCCGTGTTCGTCCAGCATCAGCAGGGTGTTCTGCTGGTGCGCCTCCAGGCCGAGGCCGTGGGTGGCGTAGAGCCAGAGCACCGGGACGATCAGGGCTTCCAGGTACCGGTCGAACCATTCGCCGGCGATCTCCTCGACCGGGCGGCCGGAGCGGGTGGCCAGGTCTTGCACGATGGTGGCGAGCCGGGAGCGGCCGGTGGGCTGGTCGGGGCGGTCGGCGATGAGTCCGGCGACCACGCCGACCCGGTCCGCGGTGCCGAACGGGCTGTCCCGGACCACCACCTCTAGGCCGGTTTCCGCGGTCGAGCCGGGGGTGGTGACGGCCTGCCAGGCGGGGTCGCGGACGATGCCGAAGCCGGGGTGCGCGGCGGCGATGGCCTCGGCCAGACCGGCGTCCAGGAGCCGGTGCACCTGGAGGCCGCGGGCCAGTTCCGGGCGCAGGTTCTCCCGTTTGGAGTTGGTGATCCGGATGCCAAGGGAGAACTTGAGCATCACCGGGGCGTCGTGGCGGAACAGGGTGCGTACCGAGGAGGTCGGTGTCCACTGTGGACCGAGCGGGCCGAGATCGTGCAGCAGGCCCTGGTCCAGCAGCGCGCGGATGCTCGGTCGGCTGCGGATCTCCCTTGCCTGCCAAGGGTGCGCGGGTACCGCGACGGTGCCGGGCGGCAGCCGCAGGTCCGGGCCTGCCAGTTCGGCGAACAGCTCGTGCGCCGGGCGGCCCAGCGCGGAGTCCTCGGCCACGACGGACGGATCGGCGGCGAAGTAGTGCAGTGCGAAACCGCCGCGCAGCTCGGGGGAGTAGGCGGCGGCCTCGGCCGGGCTCAGGCCCTCCCGGCTCTTCGGCGTCGGGTGCAGGGGGTGGCCGAGCACGGCGGCCTGTTCGGCGCGCAGGAACGGGTTCGGCTCGGCGTCCTCGGGCACCCCGGCGCGTACCGCGAGGTGCTGGGCGACCCGGTTGCGGGAGTCGACCACCCGGCCGACGAAGCCCGCGGTGTCCACCGCGGTGTCCTGGCGGCGGGCGGCCGCCTCGAAGGCGAGCAGGGCAGCCAGGGTGGTGGCGTCGAGTTCGGCGCCGGTGTGCAGGCTGACCGGGCCGAAGCGGTGCCAGCCGACCGCGGAGGTGTAGGTCAGCGGGACCCGCACGCTGACGCCGAGGCTGGGCAGCGCCAGCGTCAGCACGTCCCCGGCCGGGCACTCCGCCGGGAACTCCCGCAGCCAGCAGCGCACCAGGTTCTGCACCGCGGCCGCGTCCGCAGTGCGCTCCGGCTCCGCCATGCGCGCCTCCTCCGTCGTGATCACCGATTCGGAGCTTAGACGGGGAAAGTCGCGTTCAGGGGGTGGCGCGGATCATGAAAGCGGCACGTTTGCCGGGCAGTTCCAGCTCGCCGTGACAGGCGAATCCAGCCCGCTCGAACACCCGGATCGAGGCCAGGTTGCGCACATCGGGCTCGGCCACGATCCGCCGGACCCGCCGGTCCTGGGCGAACTGCCAGTCGGTGACCGCGCGTAGCAGCGGGGCGCCCAGTCCACGTCCCCTGGCCGAGCCGGGGCCGATGAGCAGGTGCAGGCCGATGTCACCTGCCTCGGCCGGGTAGTGCCCGGCCAGGCCCTCGCGCCACGGGTCGTACAGCTCCCAGTAGCTCATCGGGACCCCGTCGAGCAGGCCGAGGCTGGGCGCGCAGTAACCGTTGCCGGACTGGAAGCGCAGGTAGTCGGCGATCTCCGGCCGGGGTCTGGCCAGTTCCCAGAACTCGGCCACGGCGGGATCGTTCATCCAGGCGTGCAGCAGGTCCAGGTCGAGGACCGGGTCCAGGCGGCGCAGGGTGAACCGGCCGCAGTCCAGCTCCCGGGCGCAGTCGGCCGGGTCCAGCAGCACGTCTACTTGTCGTCTTCCTTCTTGTCCTGCTGACGTGCGGCGCGGCGCTGTTCCTCGACCCGGTCACGCAGGCTGCGCAGGAACGCCTCGTCGTCATCGGGGCTCTGCGCGACGTGCCTGCCGGGCCGGTCGTACTCCGGGAACCGGTTGGCCACCCTCGGGTTCGCACCCCTGGCGCCGGGGTCGTTGCTGAGCAGGCCCTGCGGACGGCCGAGCACCAGCCACACGATCGAACCGACGGTGGGGATGATGATCACGATCATCAGCCACAGCATCTTCGGCAGGTGGTTGGTCTCACCGTCGGGCGTGCGGATCACGTCGATGATGCAGAAGATCCACAGGGCCAGTACCAACAGCCCGAACACGCCTACGAACGGCATTCCGCTCGTCCCTTCCCCTTGGACACCCGGTTGGAGCAGCGCCCAGTATCGCACGATCGGGGGCGGCAGTAGTCCTGTTCCGCCACCCCCGATCGCGACCTAGCCGAAGGCGACGAAGTTGCGGGTGTCGGACAGGATCGCGGCCAGGTCGGCCAGGAACCGGGACCCCTGCTCACCGTCGACCAGCCGGTGGTCGAAGGACAGCGCGAGCGTGGTGACCTGCCGGATCGCCAGCTCGTCGTTGTGCACCCAGGGCTGCTTGCGGATCGCGCCCAGGCACAGGATCGCGGCCTCGCCGGGGTTGATGATCGGCGTGCCGGTGTCCACTCCGAACACCCCGACGTTGGTGATGGTGATGGTGCCACCGCTCAGGTCGGCCGGCGTGGTCTTGCCGTCCTTGGCGGTCAGCGTCAGTTCGCCGAGGGACTTGGCCAGCTCGATCAGGCTGAGCCGGTCGGCGTCCTTGATGTTGGGCACCATCAGCCCGCGCGGGGTTGCCGCGGCGATGCCCAGGTTGACGTAGCGGGGGAGCACGATCTCCTGGTTCGCCTCGTCCCAGCGGGAGTTGACCGTCGGATTGCGGCGCACCGCGAGCAGCAGCGCCTTGGCGATCAGCGCGAGCGGGGTGAGCTTGATCCCGGCGAAGGCGGGGCTCTCCTTCAGCTCGGCCAGCAGCTCCATGGTCGGGGTCACGTCGATGGTGATGAACTCGGTGACGTGCGGCGCGGTGAACGCGCTGGCGACCATGGCCTCCGCGGTCAGCTTGCGCACCCCGCGCACCGGGATGCGGTCCTCACGGGCGGCCGGGTCGAAGGCGGGCGCGGCGGGCGCGACCGGCTCGGCGACCGGGGCCACGGCCACGGCAGACGAGCCGTTGCCGTTGGCGGACAACAGGTCCTGGCGGGTGATCGTGCCCTGCGGGCCGGTGCCGACCACGGTGGACAGATCGATGTCCAGGTCCTTGGCCAGCTTGCGCACCGGCGGCTTGGCCGCCGGCCGGGAGCTGCGCGCGGCGAGTGAGCCGGGCGCGGCCGAGGCGGCGGGACCGACGGGCGCCGCCGGAGCGGTCCGGGCGGCGGCCTGGGCGGACCGCGCGGGTGCCGCCGGGGTGGCGGCGACCGGAGCGGCGGCCTGGGCAGCGACCGGAGCGGTGGCGGCCTGGGTCGCGGGGGTGCTCGCCGGGCGGGCCGGGGTGTCCTTGCGCGGACGCCGCCGGTTGCTCGTCGAGGTCTTCGCCCCGTAGCCGACCAGCACGCTCTCCCGCTCAGCCGGCGCCTCGGCGGCTGGCTGCGCGGCGGCGGCCGGAGCCGCGGCCGGCGCGGGCGCCGAGCCCTCGCCACCGCAGTCGATGGTGATGAACGGCGAGCCCACCTCCATCGTGCTGCCCGGCTCGTGGTGCAGCGTCACCACGGTGCCCGCGTACGGCGAGGGCATCTCCACCGCGGCCTTGGCGGTCTCCACCTCGGCGATGATCTGGTTGAGCGCCACCGTCTCGCCGGGGCCCACGTGCCAGGTGATCAGCTCGGCCTCGGTGAGGCCCTCCCCCAGGTCGGGGAGGTTGAACTGCTTGAGGTCGGCCACTTCCGCTCCAGGAAACTCAGGTGAGGGGATCAGTACGCGAGCACGCGGTCGGTGGCGTGCAGCAGGCGGTCGAGGTCGGGCAGGTGGTGCTCCTCGAGCTTGCTGGCCGGGTAGGGCAGGTGGAACCCGCCGACCCGCAGCACCGGGGCCTCCAGGTGGTAGAAGCAGCGTTCGGTGATCCGCGCCGCGATCTCCGCGCCCATGCCCATGAACACCGCGGCCTCGTGCGTGACCACGAGCCTGCCGGTGCGCAGCACGGACTGCTCCAGCGTGTCGAAGTCCACCGGGGACAGCGTGCGCAGGTCGACGACCTCGATCGAGACGCCGTCCTCCGCAGCGGCCTCGGCCGCGGCCAGCGCGGTGCCGACCACCGGGCCGTAGGCGGCCACGGTCAGGTCGGTGCCGGTGCGCGCGATCCGGGCCTGGTGCAGCGGTTCCCTGCTGGTCAGCGCGCGGTCCAGGTCGACATCGCCCTTGTGCTGGTAGAGCCGCTTGGGCTCGAAGAACAGCACCGGGTCGTCGCTGGCGATGGCCTGCTGCAGCATGCCGTAGGCGTCGTCGGAGTCCGCGCAGGCGACCACGCGCAGACCGGCGGTGTGCGCGAAGTAGGCCTCCGGCGACTCCGAGTGGTGCTCCACCGCGCCGATCCCGCCGCCGAAGGGCACCCGGATGGTCAGCGGCATCTTCACGTTGCCCTGGGACCGGTAGTGCAGCTTGGCCACCTGGGAGACGATCTGGTCGAAGGCCGGGTAGATGAAGCCGTCGAACTGGATCTCGCAGACCGGCCGGTAGCCGCGGAAGGCCAGGCCGACCGCGGTGCCGATGATCCCGGACTCGGCCAGCGGGGTGTCCATCACCCGGTCCTCGCCGAAGTCCTTCTGCAGGCCGTCGGTGACCCGGAAGACACCGCCCAGCTTGCCGATGTCCTCACCCATCAGCACGACCCTGGGGTCCTGCTCCATCGCCTTGCGCAGCCCCGCGTTGAGGGCCTTGGCCATGGACATCCTGGTGGTCGCCATCGGTCAGTTGCTCCCTTCGAACCCGTCGAGGTAGGCCGCGTACTGGGCGCGCTCCTCCGCGACGAGGGGGTGCGCTTCGGCGTAGACGTTGTCGAACATGCTCAGCGGCGCCGGGTCGGGCAGGGCCAGGCAGCCCGCGCGCAGCTCGGCGGCGACCGCGTCGGCCTTGGCCGTCACGCTCTCCAGATAGGCATCGTCGGCCAGGCCCTCACGCTGCAGCAGGGCCAGCATCCGGGCCAGCGGGTCGCGCTCGCGCCACTCCTCCAGCTCGCCGGTGGGGCGGTAGCGGGTGGGGTCGTCCGCGGTGGTGTGCGGGCCCATCCGGTAGGTGACCGCCTCGATCAGCGCCGGTCCGCTGCCCTCGCGGGCGCGCTGCAGCGCCCAGCGGGTCACCGCGAGCACGGCGAGCACGTCGTTGCCGTCCACCTGGATGCCGGGCATGCCGTAGCCTGCCGCGCGCTGGTAGATCGGCACCTGCGCCTGCAGGCCGACCGGCTCGGAGATGGCCCAGTGGTTGTTCTGGCAGAAGAAGACCACCGGCGCCTGGTAGGTCGCGGAGAAGCCGAGCGCCTCGGCGATGTCGCCCTGGCTGGTGGCGCCGTCGCCGAAGTAGGCGACCGCGGCGGCCTCGACCCCGTCCCGCTTGAGCCCCAGCGCGTAGCCGGTGGCGTGCAGGCCCTGGGCGCCGATGATGATCGCCGGGATGGCCATGTTGATGTCGTAGGGGTCCCAGCAGCTCAGGCTGGTGCCGCGCCACATGCCGAACACGTCGGCCGGGTCGACGCCGCGGCAGTAGGCCACGCCGTGCTCGCGGTAGCTGGGGAAGACGAAGTCCTCGGTCTGCAGCGCCCGGCCGGAGCCGATCTGCGCGGCCTCCTGGCCGAGCATGGGCGCCCACAGCCCGAGCTGGCCCTGCCGCTGCAGCGCGGTGCCCTCGGCGTCGATCCGCCGCACGACCACCAGGTCCTCGTACAACCCGCGCAGGGCCGCGCCGTCCAGATCGGCGATCAGGCCCTCGTACACGGGATGCGGCCGCCGCTCACCCGTCGGGGTGATCAGCTGGACCATCTGGTCCGTGGTGACGGTCACCGCGCGCTCCTCTCCTCGGCTCCACTGCCAAGTAGTGTGACTCATCTCAGCGAAACCTGGCCGTTGGCTCAATAGCTGGCGCAAATTCTTTACCAATGGCACAGTCGGGTGGCGCCGGTCACCCTTCCTGAACCGGTACTGAACTGTCCTCTGGAGGGGCCCAGTGACCACTTCGTCGTCTTCGACGTCCTTCGACAAACTCGACCTCGCGGTGCTCCGGCTGGTTATGGAGCAGCCTAGGGCGGGCGTGCGCGAGTATGCCCGCCTGCTCGGTGTGGCGCGGGCGACGGTGCAGTCGCGGCTGGACCGGCTGGTCAAGGACGGCGTGATCGACGGTTTCGCGCCCCGGCTGTCCCCGGCCGCGATGGGGTACCCGGTACTGGCGTTCGTGCACGTGGACGTCTCGCAGGAGCGTTTCGCCGAGGTCCCGCGCAGTCTGGCGGCCATTCCCGAGCTGATCGAGGCGCATTCGATCGCGGGGGAGGGCGACATCCTGTGCCGGGTGGTGGCCAGGGACAACCGGCACCTGGAGGCGGTGATCGAGCGGATGATCAACACACCGGGCGTGGTGCGGACCAGGACCGAGGTCGCGCTCAACGCCAGGGTCCCGCACCGGGTGCTGCCGCTGGTCGGCGTGCTGGAGCGGGAGACGGGCGTGTTCTCTGGGTAACACGGGAGCCCGCCGCGTTCGGACGGGCCGATGCGACGGGCTCAGGTGGTGACGCGGGTGCTTGGTTCAGGTGTTGCCGGTGTGCCGCTCAGTCCAGATCAAGCGTGAACTCGGCGGCGCAGGCCGCAGTGCACGGCCAGACCTGGTTGCAGGCGCTGCACCGGTTGTCGGCGCAGAAATGGCAGCTCAGGGTCTGAACCGCCGCCTGTCGATAGGTGTCCAACAACGTTGACCAGGCATCTGCTTCGGTCGCCATTGACGATCACAGCCTTCCCCACTGTGGTGATCCCTGCGTCACAGGATCGCACGTTGTGACTTGGGTCTCAACGGAATGAGGCCAACAAACGGGTGATGCTCCATCAAGTTTCTTAACAGTATGTGACTGTGCGTGGGCGTGTGAGCGGTCACAGCCGCCAAACACTGTCAGAAGATGGCAGCGAAAGGGCCATACCGTGCGGCTCCCCGGACAGAGGAGCCCCATGTCGTACCCCTCCGTGATCGAACTGCGTCAATACACCCTCCATCCGGGTCGCCGGGACGACCTGATCGAGCTGTTCGACCGGGAGTTCGTGGCCACCCAGGAGGCGGTCGGCATCCAGGTGCTCGGCCAGTTCCGCACCCCGGTGGACCCGGACCGGTTCGTCTGGCTGCGCGGTTTCCCGGACATGGCCGCCCGCCGGCAGGCGCTGACCGCCTTCTACGACGGCCCGGCGTGGGCCGAGCACCGGGCCGCGGCCAACGCCACGATGATCGACTCGGACGACGTGCTGCTGCTCCGCCCCGAGTCCGGCGAGCTGTCCGCGGGCGTGCGCGCCTGGCCCGGGGTCTACCTGGCCACGCTGTGCTTCCTGGACCATCCGGTGGACGCGGAGTTCCGCGCGCTCTTCCGGGCGGAGGTGGCGCCGATGCTCGCCGAGACCGGCGCACCCGCGCCCGCCGCGTTCAGCACCGAGTACGCGGAGAACACCTTCCCCCGGCTGCCGGTGCGCACCGGCGAGCACGCCTTCGGCTGGCTGACCCGGTTCAGCTCGATGGTGGCACTGGCCGGGCACGAGTCGGCCAGGGTGCGGACCGCGGCCTGGACGCGACTGCGTGCCCGGCTGCGTGCCGAGCCGACCGCGTTGCCGCTGCTGCCCACCACCGGGTCGGCGCTGAAGTAGCGCGGCCACCGTGCGGCGGCGCGGGGAACTCCGCCCGCCCGCCGCGCGTTGACCCGGTGTGCAGGGGCTTTGGCTGGCGCTGGTCGGGTCGCCCGACACACTGCTGCTGACCACGATCGCGGTCGTGGCGCTGCTGGCCGCCCTGCTCACCACCCAGCTCGCCGCCCAGGTCCGGCGCACCCTGCCCGCCGCGGGGCAGCCCTGGACCCCGGACCTGCTCGGCCGCATCGCACACAACCGCTATCTCCGCCTCGGCGATCCGGACGCCCCCGGCCGTCCCCGTCCCCGAGCACCCGGCGTGACCCGCGCCTTCGCCTGATTCCCTTACCTCATAGCGAAAACTGGGTCCCGCATGTCCATCTTCGACGCGCCGGTGCACGGCGCGTACCTCGTGGTGTCCGCCCTCGGCGGCCCCCTGCACACCGTCGGCGCGATCATCGTCTTCACCCTGCTCGTACGCACCCTGCTGCTGCCGCTGAGCCTGGCTGCCCTGCGCGGCGAACGGAAGCGCTCGGCCTGGCTGACCAGGCTCCGCGACCTCCAGGAAACCCACAAGAACAGCCCCAAACGCCTGGAACGCGAACTGGCCAAGGCGCAGGCCGAGGGCGGTTCCCTGTTCGCCGGGATGCTGCCCACCCTGGCCCAGGCGCCGTTCTTCTTCGTGATGTACCGGCTGTTCCTCGCCGACACGGTGGCCGGGCAGCCCAACGGCCTGCTCGCGCACGACCTGTTCGGCGCGCCACTGGGCGAGCGGGTGTTCAGCCTGCTCGGCTCGCACCCGCTGGTCGCCGCCGGACTGCTCCTGCTGCTGGCCGGCACCGCCTACTGGTCAGGACAACTCGCCGCGCGGGCCGGCACGACGAGCGTCCTGGTGCGCCTGCTCCCGTTCGCCCTGGTGGTGTTCAGCCTGTTCCTGCCGCTGGCCACCGC
Source organism: Crossiella cryophila (assembly GCF_014204915.1). Taxonomy (NCBI): domain Bacteria; kingdom Bacillati; phylum Actinomycetota; class Actinomycetes; order Pseudonocardiales; family Pseudonocardiaceae; genus Crossiella; species Crossiella cryophila. The sequence continues at coordinate 8,700,520 of NZ_JACHMH010000001.1, read as the reverse complement.
GATCTACCTGCTCACCACGACCACCTGGACCATCGCCCAGCGCGCGGTCTACGACGCGGTGGTGCCCAAGGAGATCCCGGCGCCCGTGCGGGCCTGAGCGGGCAGGACGTGCACGCCGGTGCGGTCGGTGCTCAGGCACAGCGAGCAGATCACGCCACCGGCCGCGCTGGCGAGCACGTCCTGCCGCTCGTACTCCTGGTGGCACACCACGCATTCGTACCGGGTGCCGCTCGGGTTGCCGTCGGCGTCCAGCAGTGGTTCCTCGATCCCGTCATCGGTGCGGCGCAGGTAGAACCGGCCCTTGGTCAGCACCGCCATCAGCGGCGTCAGCACCAGCGCGATCAGCACCGCGGCCGGCGGCGAGTAGGGCTGCAGCGCCTCGCCGAACAGGCCGAAGTAGATCGCGATCGAGATGCCCGAGGAGGCCAGGAAGGACACCACGCCAACGGGATTGACCGCGTACAGCATGCCGCGGCGGAACTCCGGGACGGTCGGCGAGAGTCCCAGCAGCCGCTTGTTGACCATGATGTCGACGGCCACCGTGACCACCCAGGCGATGGCGCAGTTGGAGTAGAAGCTCAGCAGCGCGTTGAGGAAGCTGAACATGTCCGCCTCCATCAGCGCCAGTGCGATGCCCAGGTTGACCACCACGAACACCAGCCGCCCCGGGTAGCGCCGGGTGACCCTGGTGAAGGAGTTGGTCCAGGCCAGCGAACCCGAGTACGCGTTGGTGACGTTGATCTTCACCTGGCTCAGTACCACCAGCAGCAACGCCAGCGGCACCACCAGCCAGCCCGGCATGAGCTGCCGGAAGGCCGCGGTGAACTGCTCGATCGGCTCCACCGCGCGGGTCAGCCCGACGCTGTCGGCGATGTAGACGGCCAGGAACACCCCGATCGCCTGCTTCAGCGCGCCGAAGACCACCCAGCCCGGTCCGGCCAGCACCACCGCGGTCCACCAGGACCGCCGGTTCGCCACCGTCCGCGGCGGCATGAACCGCAGGTAGTCGATCTGCTCACCGATCTGCGCCATCAACGACAGGCACACCCCGGCCCCGAGCATCACCGCCGCCGCCGTCACCTGCCCGGATCCCTTGCCGGGATGGTCCAGGAACCGTTGCACCGAACCGGGATCGGCCAGCACCAGGTAGGCCAGCGGCAACACGATCAGCACCAGCCACAACGGATTCGTCCAGGTCTGCAACCGGGCCAGCGTGCGCATCCCGTAGACCACCAGCGGAATGATCACCAACGTGGACACCAGATAACCCAGCCACAACGGCAGCCCAAGCCCATAACGCAGTCCCTGGGCCATGATCGAGCCCTCGAGCGCGAAGAAGATGAACGTGAAACTCGCGAAGATCACACTCGTGAGCACCGACCCGTAGTACCCGAAACCAGAGCCCCTGGTGATCAGGTCGAGGTCCAGGTTGTACCGCGCCGCGTAGTAGGCCAGCGGAAAACCCGTCACGAAGATGACCCCGGCCGCCACCAGGATCGACAACAACGCGTTCAGCGTACCGTGGTTCAGCCCGATCCCGGCGCCGATGGAGAAGTCCGCCATGTACGCCATGCCACCCAGCGCCGACCCGCCCACCACCGCGGGCGTCCACCGCCGGTAGCTCCGCGGCGCGAACCGCAGCGTGTAGTCCTCCAGCGTCTCCCGGGTACCCGCGTCCACCCGGCGAGCTGCCACCTGCTCGTCCACCGTCATGCCTGCGGACGCTAGGAACACCGTGTTTCCAGCGTGCGGCGCGGGCGTGACGAACAGGTTCCGGCAACGCCGAGGCGCCCGCTCTCCCTTGCGGGACAACGGGCGCCTCGGTCAGTCAGTCAATCAGCGGGTGCCGCGCACCGCCCCCAGGATCGTCGCGTAGGTCGCGTCCGGCCGGGACACCGACACCGCGTGCGAGGCGTTGACCTCGGTGGTGTGCGACTTGGCGCGGGCGGCCATGGCGCGCTGGGAGTCGGCCGGGATGGCGTTGTCCTGCTTGGCGACCAGGTACCAGCTGGGGATGTCCTGCCAGGCGGCGGCGGTGGCCTGGAAGCCCAGGGCGCCGGCGTCGATCGGGCGCTGGGCGGCGGCCATCAGGGCGGTGGTGCGGCGGGGCAGGTCGGCGGCGAAGACCTCGTGGAAGCTCTCCGGCCTGATGTAGAGGTCGTTGCCGACCACGCGGGTGGTGTCCGGGCCGAGTTTGCCGCCCGCGGAGAGCTGACCGGCGGACTCGCCGACGGCGGGGGCGAAGGCGGCGATGTAGACCAGGGCCTTGACGTCCTTGTCACCGGCGGCGGCGTGGCTGATCACGGTGCCGCCGTAGGAGTGGCCGACCAGGATGACCGGGCCCTTGACGCTGTCCACGACCTGGCGGATGGCGGCGGCGTCGGTGGGGACGCCGCGCAGCGGGTTGGCCACCGCGAGCACCGGGAAACCGTTGCGCTGCAGGCGCTGGGTGACCTCGTTCCAGCTGCCCGCGTCGGCGAAGGCGCCGTGCACCAGCACGATGGTGGGTTTGGCGCCCTGGTAGCCGCTGTCCTCGGCGCTGGCCGCGGCCGGGGCGAGCGTGGTGGACAACGCGGCGACACCCAGGGCGGCGGCGAAAAGCGTGGTGCGCAGGGAGAAACGGCGGGACATGACTTCCTCCGGTACTGGTGGGACTTCAAGAAAGAACGTTCGTTCTGTCTGGTGAGGACAGTAGGCACCGGGGATCCGGCTGTCAACACCCCTGGTGCGGCCGATCGGGTGCGCGGGACTGCGGCCAGGCGGGGCGGGTTTTTCCGTTTGTTGCCACAGAATGCTGTTATCGCCGCAGCTCAGGGCGTTGATGTCGATAAGGGTGGGTGGCGGGATCCGGCCAGTGTCGCCAAAGCGCCCTACCGGGTCCGGTGTGTTCCGGATTACGTTCCGACCCGATCACGTGCCCCGCGCCGTGGCGGCGGACACCCCTGCGAAAGGACCCTGACGTGAAACGGTTTCCCCTGCGGCGGACGGCATTAGCCCTCGCCCTCGGCGTCGGCGCCGCCGTCATCGCCCCGGCGCTGGCCGTCGGCGCCCCCGGACCCACGCCGAGCCCCGCCCCGGTGGAGATCGCCGGCAAGAAGCCGGCCGTGCCGGTGCCGGTGGACACCCAGGCCGGGCTGCGCGCCTACTTCGTGATCACCGAACCGAGCCAGGTCGCGGCCGGTAAGACCGCGGTGACCAGCAACGGCGGCACCGTCTACGCCTCCTACGACGCCATCGGCGTCATCGTGGCGCACTCCACCGACGCCGATTTCGCGGCCAAGGTCCGCCCGGCCCAGGGCGTGCAGAAGGTCGGCGCCACCCGCACCTCCGACGTGCCCGCGGCCGCCGCCAACCCGGCGATCCCGCCCTCGCCCAGCCAGACCACGCCCACCGCGGCCGAGACCAACCGCTCCGACATGACCCAGATCGGCGCGGACAAGGCCTGGGACATCAACCCCGGCTCCGCCTCGGTCACCGTCGGCATCCTGGACACCGGCGTCGACGACCAGCACTACGACCTCAAGCCGAACTTCGACGCGAGCAAGTCCGCCTCCTGCGCCTACGGCAAGCTGGACACCCGCGAGGGTTCCTGGCGCCCGGTCGGCGATCACGGCACGCACGTGGCTGGCACTATCGCCGCGGCCCGCAACGGCAAGGGCATGGTCGGCGTCGCGCCCGGGGTGAAGATCTCCTCGGTGCGGGTGGCCGAGGCAGGCAACCAGCTGTTCTTCCCGGAGAACACCGTGTGCGCCTTCGTCTTCGCCGGTGACAAGGGCCTGCAGGTCACCAACAACAGCTACTACACCGACCCGTGGCTGTTCGCCTGCCCCACCGACACCGACCAGGCCGCGATCCTGGAAGGCGTCAAGCGCGCGGTCGCCTACGCCGAGGGCAAGAACGTGCTGAACGTGGCCGCGGCCGGCAACGAGAACTACAACCTGGCCAAGAAGACCACCGACAGCACCAGCCCCAACGACTCCACCCCGGTCAACCGGACCATCACCGACGCCTGCCAGAGCCTGCCGACCGAACTGCCCGGCGTGGTCGTGGTGTCCTCGGTCAACGGCAGCAACGTGAAGTCCTCCTTCTCCAACTACGGCACCGACAAGGTGCACGTGGCCGCCCCCGGCGACAACGTCTACTCCACCGTGCTCGGCGGCCAGTACGGCTCCAAGTCCGGCACCTCGATGGCCTCCCCGCACGTCGCGGGCGTGGCCGCGCTGCTGGCCAGCGTCAACCCCGGCATCAGCACCGCGGACCTGCGGGCCAAGCTGGCCGCCCAGGCCAACGACATCGCCTGCCCCTCCGGCGAGACCCGCTGCACCGGCAGCACCGCGAAGAACTCCTTCTACGGTGAGGGCCTGGTCGACGCCAAGGAGTCCGTGGAGGGCCCGGCCAGTCCGGTCTCGGTGACCAGCCCCGGTGACCAGAGCGGCAAGGTCGGCCAGGCCGCCTCGCTGCAGATCAAGGCCACCGACGCGGGCGGCAAGACGCTGACCTACGCCGCCAGCGGCCTGCCCGCCGGGCTGACCATCAACTCCACCAGCGGGCTGATCTCCGGCACGCCGACCGCCGCGGGCAGCAGCAGCGTCACGGTGACGGTGACCAACGCCGACGGCAAGACCGGCACCGCCAAGTTCGGCTGGACGGTCACCTCCGACGGCGGTGGCGGCACGGTCACCGTGACCAAGCCGAGCGACCAGTGGGGCTTCGTGAACTGGGCGGTCACCCCGCTGCAGATCAGCGGCTCCAGCACCGCGGGCGGTTCGCTGACCTACACCGCGGCCGGCCTGCCGACCGGTCTGAGCATCACCCCGGCCGGTCGCATCTCCGGCACGCCGACCAAGGCGGGCACCTACACGGTGACCGTCACCGGCACGGACGCCGGCGGAGCCAAGGGCACCACCAGCTTCGGCTGGCGGATCTACGGCTTCTGACCTGTCTTGATTGACTGAACCGGCCTGTCACTCGCGCTCCGGAGCGGGTGGCAGGCCGGTTTTCCCTCCGCTGTCGGTGGCCTGTGGTTGAGTGACCCGGACCACACCTGGGGAGGAAGAATGACCATGATCGACCACGGGGCCGCCACCGCCCGGATGACGGAGCTGCTGGCCGGCGTCACCGACGCGCAACTGACCGCGCCGACGCCGTGCGCGAACTACCAGCTGGGTGACCTGATCGAGCACATCGGCACGCTCGCGCTCGCCTTCACCCAGGCCGCGGGCAAACAACCCAGCGACGACCTGGTGCCCGACGGCGACGCCGCCCGGCTGGAGCCCGACTGGCGCACCACGATCGCCGCGCAACTCGGCGAACTGGCCGTGGCCTGGCGGGATCCGGCCGCCTGGACCGGGATGACCAAGGCCGGGGGCCTGGACATGCCTGCCGAGATGGCCGGGCAGGTCACCCTGAACGAGCTGGTCGTGCACGGCTGGGACGTGGCCCGCGCCACCGGTCAGGACTACCTGGCCACGGACGCGGAGGTGGCCGCGGCGCTGATCTTCGTGGAGCCGTTCTCCGGGCCGGAGGGCACCGAGGGGTTATTCGGGCCCGCGGTGGCGGTGGCCGGGGACGCGCCCCCACTGGACCGGCTGCTCGGGCTCAGCGGCCGGGATCCGCGGTGGGTGCCCGCGGGCTGAGTCCCAGGAGGGGGCTGCCGGCCAATCGTCCACTGTGGCACGGCGGACCACACGTAGCTCGTTCCCCGCTGAGCAACGGATTTCTTACGAGAGTCTGTCCATTGTGCGCGGGCAATCCTTTGCATGGATTGTTGGGGTCGAAACGAGGTGCGTGGTTAATGTAAGGTGTGAAATAAGTCCGACGGACCAGAATGCAGCCGGTGAAACCGCCGTCTTCACCGGCTGCATTCGTATATGTGAACAATTAGCTCGCGAGTGTCGCGTGCATCTCCCAGAGGAGAATCTCGGCGTCCTCGGTCGCGGTGATTCGCTGGCCGCCGATGGCGGCGAATCGCACCGCGTCACCGGTCGCCAACGCACCGGAGTCTTCCAGCGTGACCGCCCCGCGCGGCACGAAGAGGTGCAGGAACGGGGCTTCGGGCAGGGTCACGGACTGCCCTGGAGCAAGTCGGGCGGCGTGCAGTGCGGCGTACTTGTTCTTGATCCGGATCGCCGACTCGCCCCGGTGTTGATCCATTCCGGAGGCGACCGGAACGAGGCCGCCGGCGAGCAACTGGTCGTCGATCTCCAGTTGCTCGTAGCCCGGCGTGATCCCCGATTCGTCCGGCACCACCCACATCTGCACGAAATGCACCGGATCGACATGTTCGACCCCGCCGCGCAAGCGCCAGGAGTCGTTCTTCTCCGAGTGCAGGATGCCGCTGCCCGCGCTCATCCGCTGGGCCAGGCCGGGGTAGATCACCCCGGAATGACCGGTGGAGTCCTGGTGCACGAGGGAACCCCGCAGCACCCAGGTGACGATCTCCATGTCCTGGTGCGGATGGGTGTCGAACCCGGTGCCAGGGCTGACCACGTCGTCGTTGTTGACCAGCAGCAGCCCGTGGTGGGTGTTGGCCGGATCGTGACTGCGCCCGAAGGAGAAGGAATGCTTCGAGTCCAGCCAGTCGATTCTCGTGGCCGACCGGTCGCGAGCGCGCCGGATGTCGGTCCGGGGACTCAGCGTCCTCGTCATCCTTCTTTCCTTTCGAGTCAGTCGTCCGGTGTGGACTGTCTGAAGTAGACGGTCAGGCGGCGCGGACCGCGGAGACCTCGAACTCGAGCACGATCTTGTCGCTGACCAGCACGCCGCCGGTCTCCAGTGCCGCGTTCCAGGTGATGCCGAAGTCCTTGCGGGAGATCGAGGTGGTGCCCTCGAAACCGACCCGGACGTTGCCGAACGGGTCCTTGGCGGTGCCCTCGAAGGTGAAGTCGATGGTCACCGAGCGGGTGACGTCCTTGATGGTCAGGTCGCCGGTGAGCGCGAAGTCGTTGCCGTCCTGGGCCACCGAGGTGGACACGAACTGGATCTGCGGGAACTTCTCCAGCTCCAGGAAGTCGCTGCCGCGCAGGTGCTCGTCCCGCTGGGCGTTGCGGGTGTCGATGCTGTCGGCCTTGATGGTCACCACGACCGAGGAGTTGGCCGGGTTGTCCCCGTCGACCTTGATCCGGCCGTCGAACTCGTTGAAGGCGCCGCGGACCTTGGTCACCATCGCGTGCCTGGCCACGAAGCCGACCCGGCTGTGCGCGGCGTCGATCGCGTAGTCGCCGGTCAGCTCGCTGAGGGAGAGGGTGGAGGTCATGGTGTGCTCCTTGGTTCAGGTCTGGCCACGCCGTCTGGTTGACGTGTCATCTACATCCTGCACAACCGATGTTGATGTGTCAACTATTCCGCTAGACTGGGTGCCGTGACCGACACCCGATGGCTCGATGACTCCCAGCAGCAGGCCTGGCGCGCCTTCATCCGCGTGCACGCCGAGCTGACCGTGCGCATCGCCCGCCAGCTCCAGGCCGACTCGGACCTGTCGCTGGCCGAGTTCGAGGTGCTGGTGAACCTGAGCGAACTGCCCGAGCCCCGGATCCGGGTACTGGAGCTGGCCAAACAGCTGAACTGGGAGAAGAGCCGGGTCTCACACCAGCTGGGCCGGATGCAGAAGCGCGGCCTGATCACCAGGGCAGGCTGCGAGGAAGACCGCCGAGGCTCCTTCATCGAACTGACCGACCAGGGCCGAGCCGCGATCGAAGGCGCCGCCCCCGGCCACGTCGCGGTAGTCCGCCGCCTGATGTTCGACGCCCTGGCCCCCGACCAGGTACGCGCCCTCACCGCCCTCTGCGACCAGGTCCTGACCAACATCGAAACCGCGAACTGCCCCAAGGAATAACCCACCCACAACAGCCAACACCCCGTACAACAACGGCCAACACGGCGTACAAGAACGGCCAACACGCCGGGGAGGGGTTCGGGTTTGAACCCCCTCCGCGCGTGTTGGCCGTTGTCGTACCCAGTGTTGGCCGTTCTTGTACGGCACGTTGGCCGTTCTTGTACGCCATAGGCACTGCGAGCGGGCGAAGCCCGGACACCAGCAGTCGGGGTGGCTTTTCAACACTCTCCGAGCGGTTCCCCCATCCCCGTCAGCCTGGAGAGGACATACCGCATCCCGGGTGCGCAGACCGCAACCTGCCGCCGCCCTAGCTTCCCAACCGCACGGTCTGCGTGCCCGGGATGTGGTTTGGTATCGGAGGGCTGACGGGGATGGGGGAACCGTACGAGCACTGCTCTTCGTCTTTGCTCTTGTTCTTGACTTTCCCCCCCATCCTTTGATTTCTGCCCGTCCGGCGAGGACGATCTTGATCTTTGTTCGGGTACCTCAGCAACAGAGGCCACAAGCGCAAAGATCAAGAGCGGAAAAGATGGCCTCGCCGGCCGGGCAGACCACCGGAGGGGGGAGGGCAGATCAAGAACCGGCATGAGCAGGTTGCGGGGCGGGGATTGTGCTGCCGGGGCCGGACCCAGCGTGGCTCCGAGGGCTCGCGTGTTCTCCGCACGGCCTTCCGCAAGCCAACCACACCCCGAGGAGCGGCCCCCGTCACGATGGGTTCGCCGGGCGGCGGATTGTGTTGCAGGGGCCGCTCCTCGGGGCGCGGTCAGCAAGCTCCAGGCCGTACGGAGAACACGCGAGAACCCTCGTCGTGAGGTTTCACCCCAACCCCCAACCCCACCCCCGCCGTCCGTGAGGTTCAGGTCAGGCAAGGTGGCGGGTGGCCAAGGTAAGGGCGGTTTGGGTGGCTTCGGGGGTTGGGGCGGGGGTGGTGAGGGCGGTGGTGGCCTGTCGGAGGGCTGGGTCGCCGGTGAGGTCGGCCAAGGCGGCCAGGATGGTGGCCAGCAGGGGGAGGTTGCCTCGCGCCGCTGCCACCGTGAAGGCTTCCTTGAGCAGGGGTTTTGCGGATTCGGGGTGACCTGTGGTTAGTTCGATGCGGGCCAGGGTGGTCTGGGATCGGCAGCGCAGTTCCTCGGTGGCGAACGCGCCGGGTGGGCTGGCGGCCAGGGCTTGTGCGCAGAGCGTGCGGGCCGTGTCCAGGTCGCCGGTGTGGAAGGCGAGTTCCGCCTGACCCAGTTGGGCGATGGCCACCCAGTCCGGTGCGCCTGCCTGACGGCCCAGGATGGCGACCTGGGTGAGGTCGGTGTGGGCGGCTGGCAGGTCACCGTGGGCGAGGTGGCCGCTGGCGCGGCGGTTGAGCAGGTCCGCGGCTTCCTCGGTGGCGCCCAGTTCCTGGGCGAGGGTGATGGCTTCGGCGTACAGCTCGTGCGCGTGGGGTCGGTCGCCGCGGCGTTCGGCGAGTGGGGCGAGGTCGGCCAGGGCCTGGATGGTGGCCCAGCGTTCGCCCAGGGCGCGGAAGCTGGTCAGGGCGGTGCGCAGGTGGGTCTCGCCGGTGACGGTGTCGCCGCGGAAGACCGCGATCACGCCGCTGCTGAGGTCTCGCAGTGCCCGGCTCCACGGATCGGCGGTGAACAGCGCGCCGTACTGGCGGGCGGTGGCCTCCGGGTCCGCGGGCGGGCCGGCGACCACGCCCCACAACACCCAGAGCAGGGGCTGCCGGGGCGCGCTGGTCCGGGCTGCCATCACCCGGCGGACCTCGCCCAGGTGTGGGCGCAGGTGGGTGTGGTCCGGGGTGCCGAAGGCCGTGGTGAGCACGCAGAGCGCGTACTCATCCGCCAGGTCCGGCGGCGCGATGGCACCCAGCTGACTGGTCAGCGGGCCGGTGAGATGGGCGCCCTCGGCGCGGCGGCCGCGTAGCCACCAGTACGGGGCGAGCGCGGCGGTCAGCCGCAGCGCGCTCGGCCGGTCGGTGTCGATGGTCCAGCGCAGGGCGGTGACCAGGTTGTCGTGCTCGGCGTCCAGGCGGGTCAGCCAGTCGAGCTGCTCGGCGCGCAGCAGGCTGGGCGATGCCTGCTGGGCCAGGGCCAGGAAGTGCTGGGCGTGGGCGTGCCGGAGGCGGGTGGTCTCGCCGGTGTCGGCGAGGCGTTCGGCGCAGAACGCGCGGATCGTCTCGGCCATCCGGTAGCGCTCGCCGTCCCTGGTGACCAGCGACTTGTCCACCAGGCCGGTCAGCGCGCCGAGCAGGTCGGGCACGGCGCAGACCTCGGTCAGCGCGGGCAGGGTGGCGCCACCGGCGAACACGGTGAGCCGGCCGGCGAGCACCCGCTCGGGGCCGTCGAGGAGGTCCCAGCTCCACTCGACCACGCCGCGCAGGCTGCGGTGCCGGGCGGCGGCGGTGCGCTCGCCCCTGGCCAGCAGGCCGAAGCGGTCGTCGAGGCGGGCGGCGATCTGGGCCACCGGCAGGGTGCGCACCCGGGCGGCGGCGAGTTCGATGGCCAGCGGCAGGCCGTCCAGGGCCTGGCAGATGCGCTCGACCAGGTCCGGGTGCGCGGCCGGGTCGTGGCCGGGGTCGGCGGCGCGGGCGCGGTCGGCGAACAGGGCGGCCGCGGCCCGGGGTTCGAGGCTGGGCACCGGGTGGCGGGCCTCGCCGGTGATGCCGAGTCCCTCGCGGCTGGTGGCCAGCACGCGCAGGGCCGGGTTGGCGCGCAGCAGATCGGCGGTCAGCTCGGCGACGGGCTGGACGAGGTGCTCGCAGTTGTCCAGCACCAGCAGGGGTGGCCGATCGGCCAGCGCGGCGCGCAACCGGTCGAGTGGCTCCCGCGCGCCCTCGCGCACGCCGAGCGCGGCGAGCAGGGCCCGCGGCAGGTCGGCACCCTCGGTGAGCGGGGCCAGGGCGAGGAAGCAGGCCGGGAGGTCCGTGGCGGCCTCGATGGCCAGCCGGGTCTTGCCCGCGCCGCCGGGTCCGGTGAGGGTGACCAGCCGGTGTTCGCGCAGCAGCGCGCGGACCCGGACCAGGTCCTCCACGCGGCCGATGAAGCTGGTGAGCTGGGCGGGCAGCGGGGTGGCGCGCCGGTCCTCGCCGCGCAGCGCGAGCTGGTGCGCCTCGGCGAGTTCGGCCGAGGGGTCGGCGCCGAGTTCCTCGGCCAGCCGGGTGCGGGCCTGCTCGAAGGCGGCCAGTGCCTCGGCTGGGCGGCCGTCGGCGAGCTGGGCGCGGATCAGCAGTGCCCACAGGCGTTCCCGCAACGGATGCGCGCCCAGGTGTGCGCGCAGGGCCGGGACCAGGCCGGGGCGGCCGAGGGCGAGCGCGGCCCTGGCCTGGTCCTCGATCGCGGTCAAATGCAGTTCGGGCCAGTGGCTGGGGCCGAGTTCGGCCGGTGGCTCGCCGCGCCATAGCGCGAGCGCCTCGGTGAGGTGTTCCTCGGCGGACTGGTGCTCGCCGCGGTCCAGCGCGGCCCGGCCGTCGGCGGCCAGTGCGGCGAACCGGTGGGCGTCCACTGTGGACGGATCGACGGCCAGCCGGTAACCGGTCGGGTGGAACTCGACCAGGCCGGGGCCGAGTACCCGGCGCAGGCGGGAGACCTGGGACTGCAACGCGTTCGCCGCACCGTCGGGCGGGGTGTCGGCGTAGAGGCCGTCGATGAGCGTCTCGGCCGGCACGATCCGCCCGGCCTCGGCGGCCAGCAGCGCGAGCAGGGTGCGGACCTTGGGACCGCCCAGGTCGACCGGGGTGCCGTCGTCCTGGTGGGCCTGGACCGGGCCGAGGAAACCGAAGCGCATGCTCAGCAGTCGGCGGGCAGGTGCTCGGCGGCCCACTTGGCCAGCGCGTCCAGCGCGGGCAGCAGCGCGGTGCCCCGGGGACTGAGGTGGTAGGAGACCGACAGCGGCGGGCCGTCCCTGACCTCGCGCCGCACCAGTCCGGTGGCGGCCAGCTCGGTGAGCCGGTCGGAGAGCATCGAGTCGCTGATCCCGCCGATGGCCCTGCGCAGTTCGGCGAACCCGGCCGGGCCGGTGGCCAGGGTGCCGATGATCACCCCGTTCCAGCGCTTCCCGAGCAGCCCGAACACCCGGACCAGCGCGCCGTCGCAGCTCCGGTGGTCGGGACAGTCCTCGGCCATGCCGTCCAGGGTAGTGGCCCGTCCTCTTATCGGGCTTCGCGATAACAGTGATCATGATCGACTTGTTTCCGCAGGGCCGGTGCGGCGGCAGGATGACCCGTGCAGGTGAACCGCAGGGGTTGGCATGAAGGGGTCAAGAGTGATGTCTCGAAGCCGGACGGCGTGACGCCCCGTGACGACCTCGGAGTCACCGGCGCGCTGAGCAGCATGCCCGCGCGTTCAGCCACCCGGAGCCGGTGCTCTCCGTCATCCCGGAGGCCATCCAGCCGACGGCCCCCAGCCGCCGGAGGATGTGCGTGCCGGCGCACCGGCCTGCCACGTCCCGCCCGTCGTGGTAGGCCGGTGCTGTGCGGAACGTGACAGGACCAGCCCGTGCTTGACCCGGTGTGGTTGCGGAGTTTCCTCACCGTCGCCGAGACCGGCGGCTTCACCGAGGCGGCCCGGCGGTTGTGCATCGGCCAGTCCACGGTGAGCCAGCACGTGCGCAGGCTGGAACAGGTGACCGGCAGGCAGCTGTTCGTGCGGGACACCCATTCGGTGATGCTGACCGGCGACGGCGAGGCGCTGATCGGCTTCGCCCGCAACATCCTGGACCAGGAACGCCTGGCCATGTCCTACTTCGCCCGCCCGGAACTACGCGGCAAGGTCCGCCTGGGCGTGTGCGAGGACCTGGTACTGGGCCACCTCCCGGTCACCCTGCAGCGGTTCCGGGAGACCTATCCGCTGGTGGACCTGGAACTGACCGTCGAACTGAGCAGTGTGCTGCACGACCGGCTGGCCGCCGGCGGCCTGGACCTGGTGCTGGCCAAACGCCGCACCGAGGCCGACGGCCACCTGCTGTGGCGGGAACCCCTGGTCTGGGTGGGCAGGCCGGGGTTGCGGCTGGCCAAGGACGAGCCGGTCCCGCTGGTGCTGTACCCGGAACCCAGCCTGACCAGGGCCAGGGCCCTGGAGGCGTTGCGGGCGTGGGGGTTGCAGTGGCGGATCGGGTGCTGGAGCGACCGGTTGAACGGGTTGCGGGCGGCGGCGCTGGCCGGGCTGGGGGTGGCGGTGTTCGCCCGGTCGGTGGTGCCGGAGGGGCTGGTGCCGGTGGAGGCGGATCTGCCGCCGCTGGCCGAGGTGGATTTCGCGGTGCTGGGTGGGCGGCGGGCCGGGCATGGGCCCGCGGCGGCGCTGACGCAGCTGATCACGACGGCGCGCTGGCCGTAGGGCGAGGTCGCGGTGGCGGCGAGAGGCGGCCACCGCGAACGCCGCCGCCTGGCTCAGGCGTCCAGGACCTGCCCGGCCCGGCTGACCACGGGCGGCAGCACCGACCACGGGAAGTTGATCCACTTGTCCGTGTGCCGCCACACGTACTCGCACTTCACCAGCGAATGCGGCTTCTCGTAGATCACCGCGCAGCGCACGTCGGCCACGTGGTCGACGCAGAAGTCGTGCACCAGTTTGAGCGTTTTGCCGGTGTCCGCGACGTCGTCGGTGACCAGCACCTTCGCCCCGGACAGGTCGATGACGTTGGGCACCGGCGGCAGCATGACCGGCATGTCCAGGGTGGTGCCGACGCCGGTGTAGAACTCGACGTTCATCACGTGCAGGTTCTTCACCGCGAGCGCGTAGCCGAGGCCGCCTGCCACGAACAGGCCGCCGCGGGCCACGGACAGGATGATGTCGGGGAGATAGCCGTCGTCGGCGACGGTCTGCGCGAGATCGCGGATCGCGTCCCCGAACAGGCTGTAGGTCAGGTTCTCCCGGTCTTCCGGTGCTGCCGTCATGCCGGCAATCCTCGCTCATCCCAGGCGAGTCGGCGCAGGGTGGCCTCCGGGCCGCGGACCCGGTCCCGGCCGGCGCGTTTGGCGGCGAGCAGGCAGGCGTCGGCGGCCAGCACCAGGTCGGCCAGCCGGGTGCGGGTTCCCGGTCCGTGTTCGGCCAGGCCGATGGACACGGTCAGGTCGGTGATGGTGCGCGGGCCGCGCACGGTGCGGGCCGGGACCTGCAACGCGCGCACCTCGGTGCGCAGCGCACCAGCCAGGCCGGCGGCCGCGGCCAGGTCGCCGCCGGGCAGGAAGGCCAGGAACTCGTCGCCGCCGTGACCGCCGTAGCGGCCGAGCACCGCGCCCGCGCCCGCCGGGTCGGCCTCGGTGACCTGGCGCAACACCGAGGCCACCGCGCGCAGCACCCGGTCCCCCGCCGGGTGTCCCAGGGTGTCGTTGACCCGTTTGAAATGGTCCAGGTCCAGCAGCACCAGGGCGGCGGGTTCGTCCCGGCGGCGGGCCGCGGCCAGTGCGCGACCGGCCTCGGCGTCCCAGCCCCAGCGGTCCAGCAGTCCGGTGAGCTTGTCGGTGGCCCAGGCCCGCGGCTCGTGTCCGCAGGAGCGGCAGCGGGCCGAGGGCGGGCTCTGTCGGTGGTTCATCCCGGTGGCACCCATGTTCGTTGGGACCAGGCGGCGAGAGACCTCGCGGGTCGGTGGGATTCACGGTCCCTCGCCGCCTGGGGTGGACAGACGTCGGTCTTGGGGGGACTGCCGGACGTCTATCCGGTCTGTGGGCTGGGCAGCTCCACCGGGGTCAGCGCCGCGGCCGGGTCCAGGTCCACGGTGGTCAGCGCGGACAGACCGGCCACGGTGTGCTCGATCATCCGGCTGAGCTGGGCCAGCAGCTGGGCCCGGCCCGGCCGCCGGTGTTCCAGCCACCAGTGGCAGACCGCCTGCACCATCCCGGCCAGCGCGTACCGCACCGGGTCCGGTGGCGGGGACGGGTGGAGTCCGGGGATCTCGCCGAGCACGTCGGCCAGCGCGGCGATGATCGGATCAGGGACGGTGGACCTGCCGGTCACCGCGTTGCTCATGGTGAACCGGTACAGCCACTGGTGTTCCATGATCACCGCCAGGTACGCCTCCACCGCACCGCGGATCCAGCGTTCCCGGACGCTGACCCCGCGCAGTTCGGCCAGTGCCGGCCGCAACCGGGCCAGCATCAGCTCGGTGGCCCGCTCGCCAGCGGCCTTGAGCAGCCCGGCCTTGTCGTAGAAGTAGTGGTACAGCAGGGGTTTGCTCACCCCGGCCGCGGCGGCGAGCTGGTCCATGCTGATCCCGGCCCCGTGCGTGGTGATCACCCGGATAGCGGTTTCCACCAGTTCCGCCCGCCGTGCGGCCGGGGCCATCCTCCTGCGCCGCCGCTCGCACGGGCGGCGGACCGTGCTGTGCTCCAGGGGAGTGTCCATCGTTCCTCCGCGCTCGGCTGTGCCCTGTCTGCCCCAACAGAGCTGGTCGGCGGCCCGGTGGATACCGGGTAGCGCCAACTTTTTCGCGCTGTGCGATCACGTGTATCCGCTCCGCCACCGGGTGGTCTCTGTTCCGGTGAGACGAAGGGGTGATCGCGATGGCGGGGTCAGGGAGATCAACGTCCACAGTGGACGTCGCGGTGGTGGGTGGCCGGGTCGCGGGCGCCGCGCTGGCGGCCAGGCTGGCCAGGGCCGGACTGCGGGTGGCGGTGTACGAGCGGGCGGTGGAACTCGGGCCGACGCTGTCCACGCACATCTTCCACGGCACCGCCGACCTGCGCGCCGAGGGCGTCTACGCGGACCTCCTGGCCGCCGGGGTGCCACCGCTGCCCGAGGTGCGGGTGCGCCTGGACGAGCTGCGGCTGGTCTTCCGGCATCCGCACGACCCCGGGCTGTGCCCGCCGCGGGAGCTGCTGGACAACCTGCTGCTGGACCGCGCCCGCGCGGCCGGCGCCCAGATCCACCTGGGGCGACCGGTGGTCGGGCTGGTGCACGCGGCCGGCCGGGTGGCCGGGGTGGAGGTCGCGGACCAGGACGGGCGGGTGCGGCCGGTGCGGGCCCGCCTGGTGGTCGGCGCGGACGGGCGCAGTTCGCCGGTGGCCCGCTGGGTGCGGGCCGCGCAGTACCTGACCTTCCGCAGCGGCCGCGGCCAGGTGTGGCGGTACTACCGCGGTAAACGGCTGCCCAGGGCGCTGTTGTGGCACCGGGTCGGCGCGCGGCTGGCGCACATCCTGCCCACCGGCGAGCAGGAGTACTACCTGTGCGCGCAACCCCCGGTGGGTGATCCGGTGGACTTCCGGCGCACCGGCCCGGACGCGCTGCTGCCCTGGGTGGCGCAGGTCAGTCCGGAGATCGCCGAGCTGGCCCATGGCGGCGAGCCGGTCGGCGGGCTGCGCCGGATGAGCGGCTACCCGTGCTTCTTCCGCCAGCCCTACGGGCCGGGCTGGGCGCTGGCCGGGGACGCCGGACACGCCAAGGACGCCACCATCGGCCACGGCATCACCGACGCGCTGCGCAACTCCGCCGCCCTCGCCGACGCGCTTCTGTCCACTTGGGACGATCAGCGCGGACTGCCGGAACGGTTGCGGCACTGGGCACAGCAGCGGGACGCGGCCGAACTGGCCAACTTCTGGTACAGCCAGGAACTCGGCGACGCGGCCCCGGTCGGCCCGTTGCGCAAGGCGGTCTTCCGCGGGCTGGGCGCCACCGGCATCCGCAGGCTGGACGAGGTGATGGCGGACAAGCGGGCCGCGGACACCCTGCTCACCGTGACCCGGCTGGCCCGCGGTGCGCTCAGTCAGGTGCTCGCCGGCGCGGCGGTGCCCTCGGTGGCCCGCGAGGCCGGTGACCTGCTGCGGCTGTCCCTGTTGCGGCGCAAGGCTTTCCGTGAACGAGCGGCCGCCGCGCCCAGCCTGTACCCCGAACTCGCCGGAGCCCTCCGATGAGCCTCGCGCGTACCTCGCCCTGGGGTGCCGGGCAGCCGGTGGAACCCGCGCTGCCGCCGCTGATCGGCAGGCACCGCGCGGACATCGTGGTGGTGGGCGGCGGGATCGCCGGACTGTCCCTGGCGCACCGGCTGCGCGCTGAACTGCCCTCGGCGCGGATCATGTTGCTGGAGGCCGTGCTGGTCGGCGGCGGCGCGACCGGGCACAGCACCGGACTGGCCAGGCCCGGTGTGTGGGGCTCGATGCGGTTGCTGCACAAGCGGGTCGGACCCGCCGCGGCCGACGCGCTCACCCGCGCCTCGCTGGAGGGCATGGCGGCGTTGCGGGAACTGGTCACCGGCGAGGACATCGACTGCGATCTGGTGCGCGGCCGGATGTACCAGCTCCCGGTCACCGCCCAGCACGTCCGGCGCTACACCGACGACCTGCCCGAGATGAACCGCCTCGGCATGCGGGCCGACTGGCTTTCCGCGCGTGAGGCGGCGGAAACCCTTGGCCTGCAAGGGGGATTCGGAGCGTTGCGGGTCGCGCCGCTGTACCAGCTCGACCCGCTTCGGTTGTGCCGGGGACTGCGTGAGGTGTTGTCGGCCCGCGGCGTCGAGGTGTACGAGGGCTCGCCGGTGCGCTCGATCGAGCCGGGGGAGCGGGTGCGGGTGCGCACCAACCGGGGCGAGGTGGACGCGGCCCAGGTGGTCCTGGCCATCGACGGCTACACCCGCGCGGCCGGACTGGTGAAGCTGCCCATCGTCCCGTTCCGCTCCCAGGCCCTGTGCACCGAACCACTCTCCGCCGCCCAGCTCGCCGGACTCGCGCTGCGGCCAGGGGATCTGGTCCTGGACTCGCGGGCCTTCTTCAACTACGTGCGGCTCAGCCCGGACGGCCGTCTCATCCTCGGCGGCGGCCGTGCCGCCAACCCGCGCACCAGCCCCGGTACCCAGCCCCCGGTCTCCGCTGGCACCTGGCGACGCCTCGAACGTGAACTGCGCCAACTGTTCCCGGGACTGGCCGAGGTGCGGATCGCCCGGTCCTGGGCCGGGGTCAGCGGCGCCACCCCGGACTGGATGCCGATCGTCGGGCAGGTCGAACCGGGAGTGTGGTTCGCCGGCGGCTGGAACGGCCGCGGCATCGCCCCCGCCCTGCACTCCGCGGGCTGGCTCAGCGGCCAGCTCGCCGCCGCCCTGCACGGCAAACCCCTACCCCCGCCCACCGTGCCCTGGCACCGGAGCGGAGCGAGACCCGCACCGGTGTTCGACCGGTTGCGTTACCCGCTGCGCCAGACCTTCCTCCAGCTCACCGACCGACGTTCACTGCACACCGGACGTTGCGCGCCGCTTCGCTTCGGCCGCGACGGGAAATGAGTGTCCACAATGGAAAGATGCCCGGTCAGGCCGGATCCGGCCGACGCCGCGTTGTTCGACGCGGACTACCAGCGCGACCCCTACCCGTCCTACGCGCGGCTGCGCGCGGTGTCCCCGGTGCGCTACCTGACCCTGCCGACCGGGCTGACCGCCTGGCTGGTCACCGGGTACGAGGAGGTCCGGCAGGCGCTGACCGATCCGTTGCTGAGCAAGGAAAGCCGCTACGACGCCGAGTCCACCGACGGGCTCTCACCGAGCATGGGCGCCAGCATGCTCAACCTGGACCCGCCCGACCACGACCGGCTGCGCAGGCTGGTGGGCAGTGCGTTCACCCGCCGCCGGATGGACGCCCTGCACGACAAACTGGCCGACAGCGCGGACCGGCTGATCGACGAGTTCGCCGCCCGCGGGCAGGCCGATCTGATGCGGGACTTCGCGTTGCGGCTGCCGGTGGGCATGATCGGCGAACTGCTCGGCGTGCCGGAAGAGGACCGGGACGCCTTCTTCGAGCTGGCACACGACTACGTCGGCTTCACCCCGGAGACCAGGGAGCGGGCCGCGGCCGCGCTGGCCGGGCTGAACGAGTACATGGCCAAGCTGATCGCGGCCAAGAAGAACGAGCCCGGCGACGACCTGATCAGCGCCATGGTCGAGGCCAGGGACCAGGAACAGCGGCTCACCGACGAGGAGCTGCTGGCCAACGCGCTGCTGCTGTTCCTGGCCGGACACGTCACCACCGCCGGGCTGATCGCCAACGCCACCCTCGCACTGCTGCGCCACCCCGAGCAGCTCGCCGCCTTCCGGGCGAACCCGGACCTGGTCGGCAATCTCGTCGAGGAGGCACTGCGGTTCGAGGGGCCTGCCGAGCTGTCCACCATGCGCTGGGCCAAGCAGGACACCGTGATCGGCGGGGTCGCGGTCGGCAAGGGCGAGCGGGTGCTGGTGTCGCTGGGCGCGGCCAACCGGGACCCACGCCGGTTCACCGACCCCGACGCCTTCGACCTCTCCCGCGCCGACGCCAACCAGCATCTCGGCCTGGGCCACGGCAGCCACTACTGCCTTGGCGCGCAATTGGCCAGGGTCGAGGTGCGCACCGCGCTGGGCCGGTTGTTCGCCCGGCTGCCCGATCTGCGGCTGGCCGCCCGGTACGCGGACCTGGAGTGGATGCCCGGCATCGGCCGCGCCCCGCTGTCCCTGCCCATCGTGTTCACCCCGGAAGGCTGAGGCGTGGATCCGCGCAACCTGTTCGAGACCCGCACCACCTACCGCCTGCTGCGACTGGAGTATCTGGCCGCGCTCGGCCTGTGCACGACGCTGTTCATCACGCACTGGCAGGAGGTGCGGCTGATCCCGGCGCTGATCCTGTTCGCCTACATCGACGTCATCGGCTACCTGCCCGGCCTGATCGCCTTCCACCGCAGCAGGTCCGGCAAGATCCACCGCGGTTTCTACGTGGCCTACAACCTGGCACACAGCTTCGTCACCGCCGGACTCGTCGCGTTCCTGTGGGCCTGGCTGGTCCGCCCGGAGTGGGCGCTGCTGGCCATCCCGATCCACCTGTGCGGCGACCGCGGCCTGCTCGGCAACTTCCTCAAGCCGTTCGCGGTGTCCTTCGAACCCAGCCCGCACCCGGCCTACATCCGGCTCGCCGCCGCGGTGTCCGGGCGGACGACGTGACCACCACCGCCCTCGACCTGCTGCGCGCGCACGGCCGCGGCTCCAGCGCCTTCCTGGCCTACAACCAGGACACCGAACACTTCCAGACCCCGGACCTCAAGGGCCTCATCGCCTACCGCCCCGCGGGCCGCAGACACCTGGTGCAGCTCACCGGACCGTGCGCGGCCGAAGCCGACCAGCCCGCGCTCACCGCGGCCTTCCGCGAGTTCGCCGCCCGGCAACGCCGCCGGATCACCGCGGTGCAACTACTCCGCGAAGAGGCCACGGCCTGCGCCGAACTCGGCTACGCGGTCAACCAGCTCGGCGTCTCCTTCAGCATCGACCTGGCCCGGTTCACCCTGCGCGGCGGCAAACTCGCCGAAACCCGCAACCGGCTGTCCCAGGCCAGACGGGCAGGCGTCGCGGTCACCGAGGAGTCCACAATGGACGCCGAACTGGCCGTGCTGCTGGCCGCGATCGACCAGGTGTGGTTGCGGGCCAAGGGCCGCGCGGTGAAACAGCTCGGTTTCATGGTCGGTGAACGCGGCGGCCGGGGCGCGGAACACCGCAGGCTGTTCGTGGCCAGGGCGGCCGGCCGGATCGTCGCCTACATCTCCTTCTCCCCGGTGTACGGCCCACGCCCCGGCTGGCTCTACGACCTGACCCGCCGCCACCCGGAAGCCCCCACCGGCGCGATCGAGTCGATCATCGCCACGGCCGCCGAGGTGTTCCGGGAGGAGGGCGCGGGCTGGCTGCACCTGGGCTTCACCCCGTTCGTGCGGTTGCACCCGGAACACCGGATCCCCGGCGCGGACAACGGAATCCTGCATCGCCTCATGCGCCAGGTGGCCGGGCGGGAACGCTGGCTGTACTCCGCCCGCACCCAGGAACGCTTCAAGACCAAGTGGGCGCCACACCACATCGAACCGGAGTACCTGGCCTTCGAGCACGGGCTGAGCCTGGGCGCGGGCTGGCAGCTGCTCCGGTTGATCGGCGCACTGTGATGTCCGGCTGTATCCACGCGGCTCCGGAGCGCCACTGTGAAGGTGACAACGCCAGTGGAGAGGGAAACCCGATGAGGCCAGCGGTTCCGGTGCCCACTTATCTGTCCTATGTGGCCGGAAAGGAGGTCGACTCCGACCGCTACGTCTACACCGTGGGCGCGCGGCCGATCCTCACCGACCTGTTCGGCAGCCTCACCCTCAAGCGGCGCCTCGAACAAGGACAGCTCGACCCGGCCACCGTCGCCGACCGGGTGGTGGGGCGGTGTGCGCTCGCCGATGAGGACACCATGGCCGCCGCCGTGGCCGCCGCCGCGGCAGCCGCACCCGTCTGGGGTGCGACGCCGTTGGCGACCAGGGTGGAGTTGGCACTGGCGTTGCGGGAGCGGATCCTGCTGGGGCACAAGGAACTGGTGGATGTGCTCATCGCGGAGGGGAATCCGCGGCCGCTGGCCGAGTGGCAGGTGGCCGGGATGTTGTCGGTGGCCAGCCAGGAGACCGTGGGCTGGCTGGCCGGGCAGCTGGAACAGGAGTTCCGGCACGGGGATCGGCGATTGTTGTTGCGGCGCAGGCCCGATGGCGTGGTGTGCGTGAACCCGCCGCAGAACGCGCCGGCCACCAGTGCGTTGTTCGGGGCGACCGCGTTGATGGCCGGCAACACCGTGGTGGTGCGGGCGCCGCGCAGTGCGCCGTTCGGGGTCATGTACGTGCTGCGCGAGTACGTGGTGCCCGCGCTGGCCGATGTCGGTGCCCCGCCCGGAGTGCTCAACGTGTTCTGCGGACGGCCCGGACCCGCGTTGCGTGGCTGGCTGGCCGATCCGCTGGTGGACGACATCTTCTACACCGGTGGGGTGGAACGCGGTCTGGAGCTGGAGCGGGACTGCATCGCGGCCGGTAAGAAGCCGATCCTGGAACTGGCGGGCAACGACTGCGTGGTCATCTGGCGGGACGCCGACCTCGACCTGGCCGTGGAAGCCCTCACCGAATGCTTCTACGGCTCCGGGCAGATCTGCATGGTGCCCAACCAGGCCGTGGTGCACCCCGACATCGCCGACGAGCTGATCGCCAGGCTGCACACCGCGGTCACCGCGCTGCGCCCCGGCTACCCCGACGAACCCGATGTGCTGCTCTCCCCGGTGTTACGGGCCGAACGCTTCGGCACCGTGGTCGAGGACGCGCTCGCTCGTGGCGCCCAGCTCGTCTGCGGTGGCGGACGCCTGGAGGTCGACGGCGAACTGTCCGAGACCGGGCCGTTCCTCGCGCCCACCGTGTTGCGGGTGGACGGACTGGACACCTCCCGGGAACTGACCGCGGTGCGCGAGGAGACCTTCTTCCCGCTGCTGCCTGTAGTTGTGCCCGCACCGGCGCCCGATGAGGAACTCCTGGACCAGATCCTCGCCTTCGTCGACAGCAACCGGTACGGACTGCGCAACTCGTTGTGGGCCAAGGACAAGGACGTCATCGAGCAGTTCCTGGCCAGGGTCGGCAACGGCGGGCTGCTCAAGGTCAACGACTCGCACATCGGGTTCCTGCCCTACCTGCCCACCCACGGCGGCACCGGACTCACCGGCGGCGCCTTCGGCGAGGCCAACTACCTGGTGCTGCGCACCACCCACCTGCAGGGCGTGTCCGTCGCGGAGAACGTGCGGCCCAGTGCCGCGGTGTTCGAGGCGTACACCCGCATCACCCAACCAGGAGCGTGAATGGATCTACAGTTCATGGCCGCCGACCGGGACGTCTGCGACGAACTGGCCCCCGGCCTGCGTGCGGAACTGGCCGGGCTCAGCCTGGCCGAACGGGAGGCCGACGACGGCAAGGCCATCCAGCTCTTCCGCGCCTGCAACGGCACCAACCTCGTGGTACCCAAGGAATACGGCGGTAGCGGCGGCACCGCGGTGCAGGCCATGCACGTCATGCGGGCCCTGGGCGCACTGGCCCCGTCCATGGCGGTGGCCACCATGATGCACCACTTCTCCATCGGCACCCTGTACTCGATGACCGCCGCCATCGGCGATCAGGTCGGCCTCGATCCCACGTTGCTGCACCGGATCGCGGCCGACCGGCTGCTGCTTGCCTCCGGCTTCGCCGAGGGCAACACCGACCAGGACATCCTGCGCCCCACCCTGCGTGCCGAACGCGTGGACGGTGGCTACCTGGTCAACGGCGTCAAGAAGCCGTGCAGCCTGTCCCGGTCGATGGACCTGCTCTCCGCCAGCGTGGCCGTGCCCACCGGCGAGGGTGAGAGCGACTTCGGGCTGATCCTGATGCCCGCGCTGACCACCGGCCTGTCCGTGCACCCGTTCTGGTCCACCTTCGCCCTGGCGGGTGCGGAAAGTCACGAGGTGCGGCTCACCGACGTCTTCCTCACCGAGGACCAGCTCGTCCGCACCACCCCGGAGCTGGCCGGGCGGATGCTGGAACTCCAGATCCTCGGCCTGATCTGGTTCCAGCTCAGCGTCTGCTCCGTCTACAGTGGACTCGCCGGAGCGCTGGTGGACCGGGTGCTGCACCGCGGCCGGGGCAGTGCCGCGGACCGGGCCGCGCTGCTCATCCGG
Source organism: Crossiella cryophila (assembly GCF_014204915.1). Lineage (NCBI taxonomy): Bacteria > Bacillati > Actinomycetota > Actinomycetes > Pseudonocardiales > Pseudonocardiaceae > Crossiella > Crossiella cryophila. Next base: position 8,677,283 of record NZ_JACHMH010000001.1, on the reverse strand, counting down.
CACCAGTCCGCCGCCCTGCTCACCGAGGGCCTGGCCCGGCGGATCGACGCCGGCGAGACCGGCGTGGACACCCTGGGCGCGGCCCTGGTCGCCAGGCACACCGTGCAACACCTGGTCACCGGCACCGCCTCGCTGGCCGCGGAACTGTTGGGCGGCATGGCCTTCATCTCCGCCAGTGAGGTGGCCTACCTGGTCGCCGCCGCGCACGCGGTCGCCTTCCACCCGCCCTCGCGGACCAGCACCGTGGAGACCATCCTCGGCCACCTCAGCTCGGCCAGGGACGCGGCATGACCCTGGACACCGCCGACTGCGAGGCCGAGTTCGAGCGCACCGCCGCGGCCTACCGCAGTCACCTCAGCCGCGGCCGCGCCGCCCTCGGCGAGCTGTTCGGCCGCGAGCTGGAACAGTCCGCCACCGGGGCCTGGGTGCGCACCAGCCGCGGCCGGGAACTGCTCAACTGCGGTGGCTACGGCGTGCTGCTCATGGGCGCCAGGCACCCCAGGGTGGTGGCCGCGGTGCGCACCCAGCTGCACACCCTGCCGGTCTCGGCCAAACTCCTGCTCGAACCCAGTGCCGCCAAGGCCGCCGCCGCGCTCACCGCGGTCGCGCCGTCCACAATGGACAAGGTGCACTTCGCCTGCTCCGGGGCGGAGGCGGTGGAGACCGCGATCAAACTCGCCCGCACCCACGGCCGCACCCACCTCATCTCGGCCACCAACGGCTACCACGGCAAAACCCTCGGCGCGCTCAGCGTCACCGCCCGCGGGGTGTTCCAGGACCCGTTCCGGCCCTTGCTGTCCGGGGTCTGCCACGTGCCCTACGGTGATCCGGCCGCGCTGCGCAAGGAACTCGCCGCCCACGAGGGCCGGGCCGCGCTGATCCTGGAACCCGTGCAGGGCGAGGCGGGGGTGATCCTGCCACCGGCCGGCTACCTGACCGAGGCGCGACGACTGTGCCACGAGTTCGGCGCCTTCCTCATCCTGGACGAGGTGCAGACCGGCCTCGGCAGGCTCGGCCACTGGTGGGGCGCGGACCGCGAACAGATCGTGCCCGACGTGCTCGTGGTCGGCAAGGCGTTGGGCGGCGGGGTGATGCCGGTGTCGGCGGTGATCGCCACCGAATCCGCCTTCCGCGCCTTCGACCGCGACCCCTACCTGCACACCTCCACCTTCTCCGCCAGCCCACTGGGCATGGCCGCGGTCCGCGGCGCGCTCACCGCCATCGAGGAGGGCGGCCTGGTCGAGGCCGCGCGCGGGCTCGGCGAACGCATCCGCGGCGAACTCTCCTTGATCTGCAAGGACATCCTCGGCACCCGGGTGCGCGAGGTGCGGGGCGCCGGACTGCTCATCGGCGTGGAGTTCAGCGAACCAGGACTGGCCGCCGACCTGCTCGCCGAACTGATGGCCGCCGGGGTCATCGCCAACCACTCGCTCAACTCCGGCCAGGTGCTGCGCCTGACCCCGCCCGCCATCCTGGACGAGTCCGAAGTGGACTTCCTGCGCGGCGCCTTCGCCACCGCGGCCAAGGCGGTGGCGGCATGAGGCGCGTGCACCTGCTCGCCGAGGTCCTCGGCGCCACCCCGGACGAGGCCTTCGCCCTGCTCACCGACTTCGCCCGATTCCCGGCCATCGCCGAGGAGGTCCGCTCGGTCCAGGTCTTCCCAGGCAACCCCCGGCACTCCGCCTGGGAGGTCACCTTCCGCCGCGGCCGGTTGCGCTGGCGGGAATGGGAGAAGCTCGACCCGGCAGGCGCCAGCGTCGAGTTCGGCCAGACCGACGGCGACTTCGAGCACTTCCGCGGCGCCTGGCGGATCACCGAGACCGACACCGGCTGCGCGGTGGACTTCCAGGTGGACTTCGACTTCGGCATCGACAGCCTCGCCGAGGCCATGGACCCGGTGGCCGAACGGCTGCTCCGCCGGGTCATGCGCTCCGTCCTGAGTGGACTCTTCGGCGAAGACACCCAACTGCACGACCTGCCCGCACACCCTGGTGAAAGGAACCACCCATGACCGCCCTGCTCGACCAGCTCAGCACGCTGCTCACCACCCGCTTCGGCGTGCCGCCGGAGGAGGTCCGCGGCGAGGCCACCTTCGCCGACCTCGACCTGGACTCGCTCGCCCTGGTCGAACTCGGACTGGTGACCGAGAAGGAGTTCGGCGTCCGGGTCAAGGACGACGAGGTGTCCACTTCGGACACCCTGGCCACCATCGCCAAGCTGATCGAGTCCAAGCGCGAGGCCGCCTGATGAGCGGCCTCGCCATCACCGGCCTCGGGCTGGTCACCTCCGCCGGGATCGGCGTCGAGGCGAGCTGGGCCCGCATCCTGCGCGGTGAGTCCACCGCCAGTCCCGATGCCAACCTGGCCGGCCAGGTCACCGATTTCAGTTGCCGGGTACCGGATTTCGACGCCGACGCCCAGCTCGGCAGGCGCACCGCGTGGCGGCAGGAACGCTGCGCGCACCTGGCCAGGGTCGCCGCCCGCGAGGCCATCGCGGACAGCGGACTGGACCCGGCGACCTGGAACGGGGCCAGGGTCGGCGTGGTGGTCGGCAACTCCCTCGGCGGCACCATGACCTTCGAGCAGCAGTACGAGATCCTGCGCCTGCACGGGGAATCCCAGATCACCCCGATGCTGATCCCGATGGCCGGGGTCGGCTCGCCCACCGCCTGGCTCACCCTGGACCTGGGCGCCCGCGGCCCCAACCTCGCGCCGGCCACCGCCTGCGCCTCCGGAGCCACCGCGCTCGGCGTGGCCAGGGACTGGCTGCGCTCGGGCATCTGCGACGTGGTCGTGGCCGGTGGCGCCGAATCCGCGCTGTCCCCACTGATCATGGCCGGGTTCGGGCAACTCGGCGCGCTGTCCACCCGCGGTGACGACCCTGGCACCGCCTCCCGGCCCTTCGACGCCGACCGGGACGGCTTCGTGGCCGCCGAGGGCGCGGGCATCCTGGTGCTGGAACGCGCCGAGGACGCCAAGGCCCGCGGCGCCAGGGTGCACGCCCGGCTGGCCGGGTACGGCGGATCCTCCGACGCGCACCACATCACCGCCCCGCACCCGCAGGGCGACGGCGTGGAACGGGCCACCCTGGCCGCACTCGCCGAGGCCGGACTCACCGCGGCCGACATCGACCACGTCAACGCGCACGGCACCTCCACCCCGATGAACGACGTCATCGAGGGCGGACTGATCAACCGGCTCTACGGCGACCAGGTCCCGGTCACCTCGGTCAAGGGCACCCTCGGGCACGCCCTCGGCGCGGCCGGTGCGATCGAGGCGGTGTGCACGGTGCTGTCCGTGCGCGACGGCATCATCCCGCCAACGGCCAACCTGGACCGGCAGGACCCTCGGATCGAACTCGACATCGTGCGCAAGGTGCCGCGGCAGCTGGACCTGCGGGCCGCGGTCAGCAACTCCTTCGGCTTCGGCGGGGCCAACGGCGTGATCGTGGTGACCCGTGACTGAACTGCTCTCCGGCAAGAAGATCCTCGTCACCGGCGTGCTCACGGAAAGCTCGATCGCCTACGGGGTGGCCAGACTCGCGCAGGAGCACGGGGCCGAGGTGGTGCTCACCGGCTTCGGCCGCGGCTTCGGCATCACCGCCGCGATGGCCGCGAAACTGCCGACGCCCTGCGATGTGCTCGAACTCGACGTCACCAAACCCGAGCACCTCGACGCGGTGGCCGACGCCCTGGACCAGCGCTGGGGCCGCCTCGATGGCGTGCTGCACTCGGTCGCCTTCGCCCCGCCCAGCGCGCTCGGCGGCGGCTTCCTCACCGCGGACTGGGCCGAGGTGGCCACCGCACTGCACATCTCCACCTACTCCTTCGCCGCCTTCGGCCGGGTCTTCGGCCCGCTGCTGGCCAAGTCCGAACACGGCTCCCTGATCGGCCTGGACTTCGACGCCAGCCTGGCCTGGCCGGGCTATGACTGGATGGGCGTGGCCAAGGCCGGACTGGAAAGCTGCTGCCGCTACCTCGCCCAGGCGCTGGGGCAGCAGGGAACCCGGGTCAACCTGGTCGCCTGCGGTCCACTCAGGACACTCGCGGCCCGTGGCATCGGCGGGTTCGACCAGCTCGACCAGGTGTGGTCCAGCCGGGCCCCGCTGGGCTGGGACCACACCGACACCGAACCGGTGGCCAGGGTCGTCTGCGCGCTGCTCTCGGCCTGGATGCCCGCGGTCACCGGGGAGATCCTGCACGTCGACGGCGGGGCGCACGCGGTCGGCGCCGCCCCAGAACGGAGTTGAGGCGGATGCGCATCTTCAGCAGTGCCACCGAATTACGCGCGGCGGTCGGCCAGCGGCTCGGCGTGAGCGCCTGGCACACCGTGTCCGCGCAACGGATCGCCGACTTCGCCGAGGTCACCGAGGACCGGCAGTGGATCCACCTGCACCCCGAACGGGCCAGTGAAGGCATGTTCGGCGGACCCATCGCGCACGGCTTCCTCACCGTGTCCCTGCTGCCCGCCCAGCTGATGGAGACCATCCACGTCGACGGCGTCGACCTGGTGATCAACAAGGGCATGGACCGGCTGCGGTTCCACCGGCCGGTGCCGGTCGGCGCCCGGGTGCGCGCGGTGTTCGAGCTGCTGGCGGCCACCGAACGTCCGCTCGGCTTCACCGATCTGCAGCTCGGCGTCACCGGGGAGATCGACGGCGGGCCGGAGGCCGCGTTCACCACCCGGATGCGGATGCTGCTGCACGTGCCGGAGCCGGCACTGGCCGGGTGACCGCGAAGCCGATTCCTGTCCGGAATGTCCGCTCGGCCGGCCCGGCGAATCACGAATTCCTGAACGAGACATTCCAGCAATGATGTCTGGGGTAATTCGGTGTTTCGCACTTTCGGAGTAACCATTCACTGAGCCTCCGCGACAAGGGGGTCACAGCCGCCGGTGAAGTGTGTGGGGACGGGCAGTGGAGTTTCGGGTACTGGGGCCGCTGGAAGCCGTGCTCGACGGCCAGGCGCTGCCGCTGGGGACGCCGAGGGCGCGGACCGTGCTCGGCATCCTGCTCGCCAACGCGGGCGCCATCGTCAGCATCGACCGGATCGCCGAGGAGCTGTGGCCGCACGGCACCACGGTGGACACCAAGGCGGAGATCTACGCCTACATCTCCCGGCTGCGCTGTGCGCTGGGCCAGCGCAAGGGCGGTCCCGCCTGGCTACTACGCCGCTCACCGGGCTACCAGCTGAGTCTGCAGCCCGGTGAGCTGGACCTGCACCGGTTCGAGGCGCTGGTGGAACAGGCCAGGGTGGCCCGCCGCCTCGGCGACCTGGAGACCTGCGCCGGGCGCTACCGGGAGGCGCTCGCGCTGTGGCGGGGCAACCCGTTCGCCGGGGTGGCGGCCACCCCGATCCTGGACGCCGAGATCGCCCGGCTGACCGAGTACCGGCTGGCCACCCAGGAGGAACTCGCCGACTGCGTGCTGGTCAGGGGCGCGGACTGCGGCAGCGACCTGGTCGCCGAGCTGAGCGCGCTGGTGGCGGCCAACCCGCTGCGCGAGCGGCTGCACGCCCTGCTCATGCGCGCGCTCTGCCAGTCCGGCCGCCCGGCCGAGGCGCTGCGGGTGCACCAGGACCTGCGCACCGCGCTGGCCGAGGAACTCGGGGTGAGCCCAGGTCCGGAGATAGGGGAGCTGTACGAGCGGATCCTGCACGGCGAGGCCGACTGCGGCACCGCCCGCCCGGCCGAGCGACCCGGCGCGGGCCGCACCAGCACCCGGCGCAACGACCTGCAGGCCGACATCGTCGACTTCACCGGCAGGCAGGAGGAGATGCGCCGCCTGCTGGCCACCCTGCCCGACACCGACCGGCCGGGCGGCACCGCGCTGGTGATCACCGCCATCGACGGGATGGCCGGGGTCGGCAAGACCACCCTGGCCGTGCACGCCGCGCACCGGCTGGCCGAACACTTCCCGGACGGCTCGCTGTTCATCGACCTGCACGCGCACACCGCGGGCCACGAACCCACCGACCCGGCCGCCGCGCTGGACACCCTGCTGCGCGCGATCGGCGTCGCGGGGGAGAAGATCCCGGAACGCCTGGACGCCCGCTCCGCGCTGTGGCGGGCCGAACTCGCCGACAAACGCGCGCTGCTGGTGCTGGACAACGCCGCCAGCGCCGCCCAGGTCCGCCCGCTGCTGCCCGGCACCGCCGGGTGCCTGACCCTGGTCACCAGCAGACGGCGGCTGACCGATCTGGACACCGCGCAAACGCTGTCCCTGGACGTGCTGCCGCACACCGCCGCCGTCGACCTGTTCACCCGCACCGTGGACCACCCGCCTGCCACCGCCGAGGCCACCGCCGTGGCCGAGGTGGTCGAACTCTGCGGCCGCCAGCCCCTCGCGCTGCGCATCGCCGCGGCCCGGCTGCGCGCCCGGCCGGCCTGGACCGCCGCGCACCTGGCCACCCGGCTGCGCGACCAGCGTCGCCGGCTGACCGAACTGGCCGCCGGGGACCGGTGTGTCGGCACCGCGTTCACCCTGTCCTACCGGCAACTCGCCCCCGCCCAGGCCCGGCTGTTCCGGTTGCTCGGACTGGTGCCCGGACCCGACTTCGACGTGCACGTGGCCGCCGCCCTTGCCGACTTGCCGGTGCCCGAGACCGAGGACCTGCTGGAGGAACTCGTCGACGTGCACCTGGTCCAGCAGCCCACCCCCGGCCGCTACCAGTTCCACGACCTGCTCCGGCACTACGCCCGCAGGGCCGCGCACGAGGAGGAGGCCGAACCCGGCCGCCGCGCCGCGCTGGGCAGGATGTTCGACCACTACGTGGCCGCCAGCGGCGCGGCCGCGACCATGCTGGACCCCAACCTGGTCTGGCTGCCCGAGGCGCCGGCGCCGCGGTCCTGGCTGAGCACCCCGGAACAGGCGCTGGCCTGGCAGGACGCCGAGTACCCGAACCTGGCCGCGGCCGCCACCCAGGCCCAGGAGGACGGCTGGCACCAGCCTGCCTGGCAGCTGCCGCACACCCTGGACGCCTACTTCGACATGCGCGGGCACTCCCCGCTGCGCCTGATGCACGGCGCGGTCGAGGCCAGCCGGGAACTCGGCGACCGGCACGCCCAGGCGTGCAGCCGGGTCGGGCTGGCCGCGGCCTGCCTGCGGCTGGGCCGCTACCGGGAGGCCGTGGACAACCTCAAACAGGCACTGGGCCTGTTCCGCGCGGCCGGTTTCCGCCGCGGCGAGGCCACCGCGCTGCGCCGCTTCGGCGGCATCTACGAACCCACCGGGCGTTACCCGGAGGCCATCGCCAGCCTCACCCAGGCACTGGAGATCTACCGCGAGATCGAGGACCTGATCGGCCAGGGCGAGGCCGAGAACGACCTGGCCAACGTCTTCCTGCACACCAGCCGCTACGACAAGGCCGAACAACGCCTGGAGTCCGCGCTGCGGCTCTACCGGCGCGGCGGCTACCGGGTCGGCGAGGGCATCTCGCTGATCAACCTCGGCTACCTGTTCCTGCGCACCAGCCGCTACCCGCAGGCCATCGAGCACTTCTCCGCCGCGCTGGATGTCAACCGCGCCACCGGATCCCGGCTGGGCATCGGCGGCGCGCTGAACAACCTCGGCCACACCTACCTGCGGGTCGGCCGCTATCCCGAGGCACTGGACCACCTGCGCGGGGCACTGGCCGTGCACCGGGAGACCGGGTACCGCAGGCACCAGGCCAACGCGCTGAGCAACCTCGGCCAGGCCCTGCTCCGGGTCGGCAAACCCGGCGAGGCCACCGAACTCCTGGAACAGGCGCTGGGCGTGTACCGGGAGATCGGCTGCCCGTCAGGGGAGGGCGCGGCGCTCGGCTACCTCGGCGAGGTGCTGCTGTGGACCGGCCAGCTGCCCGAGGCCGCGCAGAACCTGTTGCAGGGCCTGGAGTTGCAGCGCGACACCGGCAACCTGTTCAGCGAGTGCATGACCCTCAACCACCTCGGCGACCTGCACTGGCTGCTCGGCGACGCGCCCAACGCGCGGATCTGGTTCGAGCAGGCCCTGCACCGCAGCGGCGAGGCGCGCAACCGGCACGAGCTGGCGCACGCCCACCACGGGCTCGGCGCGGTGCACGAGGTCCCGGACACCGCCGCCGAACACCGGCGGCGGGCCGAGGAGACCTACCGCGAACTGGACCTGCCCGCCCCCGAACTCATGACCGCCAGCCGTCGAGGGCGTACTGGAGCTGCCTGAGCAGCCGGGCCCTGGTCGGCCCGATCGACCCGCGCGGGATGCCCAGCCGCGCGCTGATCTCGTCGTAGCTGACCGCCTGCGCGCCGAAGAGCAGGATCAGCAGCCTGCGCTGGGCCTCCGGCAGCTTGGCCACCGCGGCCAGTGCCGCGTCCAGCTCCGCGCCCAGCAGCACGTGCTGCTCTGGGCAGGGCTGCTCGTCGGCCATGTCGAAGTACTGCTGGTCGCCGATGGGCAGCTCGCCGTTGGTCCGCCGGTTGAGGTGCCGCAACGCCTCCCGCCGGGTCACCGTGACGATCCAGGCCCGCACCCGGTCCGGCTCCCGCACCGAGCGGATGCCCTCGTAGACCCGGATCCAGGTCTGCTGGGCGATGTCCTCCACATCGGCCCGGCGCAGGCCGAAGGAGGAGGCGATCATGCGTACCAACGGGCCGTACCGCTGAACCAGTTCGGTCCAGGCGTCCTCCTCGCGGTTCTGGCAACGGTTGACCAGGGTGTCGGATTGAACGGGTGGTGCGTGCAGGGTGTGCGACATGGTTTCGCCCGATCGGTTCGCGCGGCGTGGGTGCGGCAGGGGGAATCCTGCGCGGCCGGGATTGGCGAAACCTGGATGGAAACCTGACGCGACTAGTTAACTGTTCAACTTCGCTGACGTCCGGTAAACATCCCTACCGGTTTGCCTTGGCTCTTTTCTTTCCGTGTTTCGTGGTTTAGGTTCAGCGTCCGTCACGTCAGGATGGAACGCTTGCGAGGGCGGGCGTTCCCTGATTGATCAGGGGCTGATTCATGAAACGACTGATGATGGCCGTCGTCGCTCTTGCCGCGCTGGGCGGGCTTGGTTCGGGGCTTGCCTCGGCACTGAGTGCGCAGGTGAGCATGAGTGTGGACGGTGGCTCGACGTCCGATGGCTGCGAGGGCGGCTGTGGGGCGACGGTGCTGGCGGAGTGCGGCGCCTGCTGAATTGCGGACTCCGCGGTAAATAACGGATTCACGTTTCGGAGAGTGATTTTCATGAAGCGCGTGTTGCTAGTTTCGCTGGCGTTGTCGGGTGTGTTGGCGGCCGGTCTGGTCACCACCGCGGCCGACTCGCCAGCTGAGCCGGTGACCGTGGTGGCCGGTGCTTGCGGCCACTGCGATTCCTGATCCAGCCGAGCCGTCGGACGGCGCCCTGCGGGCCGTCCGGCGGCGCCGGCCGGAACTCGGTCGTGGCTGTCGGGGCCTGCCGCTAGGTTCGGCCCATGTCCACCAGTCCGGTCAACCGGCTCCGGCGTCTCGCCGTGCCGCTGCTCGCGCTCACCGCTCTGCTCCTGCCCACCGTCCCCGTCCCCGCCTCCGCCGCGCCCGCCGCCACCTCGGCGGAGTGCGCCCCACCCGCTGCCCCGAACGTGCCCGGCGCCCGAGTGCTGTCGGTGACCGCGCAGGCCAAACCGGCCGGGGTGATCGAGAGTCCGTGGTTCCCGCCGATCGCCTACCCGGCGCTGTGCGAGATCAAGGTGACGCTCACCCACCCCGGGGTGAACGACAACGTGCTCGTGGCGGCCTGGCTGCCGCGCGCGGGCTGGAACGGCCGCTTCCAGGGTGTCGGCGGCGGTGGCTACTCGATGGGCAACTTCGACTTCGGCCTGGCCATGGCACTGCGGGACGGTTACGCCGCGGCCACCACCAACGGCGGGGTCGGCGACGACGGCCTAAGCCCGGCCTCCTGGGCGCTCGGCCCGGACGGCAAGGTCAACGAGGAGCTGCTGACCAACTTCTCCTCCCGGTCCCTGCACGACATGGCCGTGGTCGGCAAGGCGGTCACCGCCGCGCACTACGGCCGCCCGGCCGGCTACGCCTACTGGAACGGCTGCTCCACCGGCGGCCGCCAGGGCCTGATGAACGCCCAGCGCTACCCGGGTGACTACGACGGCATCCTGGCCGCCGCGCCCGCGATCAGCATGCCCCGGTTCCTGGTCGCCGACCTGTGGGGGCAGGTGGTGATGCGGCAGGAGAAGGTGCTGCCGACCAACTGCGAGTTCGAGGCATTCCAGCAGGCCGCGATCAAGGCCTGCGACACCCTGGACGGCGTGGCCGACGGCGTCCTCGAACAGCCGCTGCGCTGTAGGTACGACCCCGCCGCGCTGATCGGCCAGAAGATCCAGTGCGAGGGCAAGGAGATCACCATCAGCCGGGCAACCGCCGAGGTGGTCCGCAAGATCTGGGCCGGCCACCCATCCTGGTCCGCCCTGCCCAAGAGCGCCCCGTTCAGCGTGGTGGCCGACACCCAGCCCGGCCCCAGCGGCAAACGCGTCGGCGTGCCCAACCCCATCGCCGACAACTGGGTCCGCTACTTCGTCGAGGAGAACCCCGACTTCACCCTGGACACGGTGACCTACCGCGACTTCAACCGCATCGCGGCCAAGTCCCCCGCCAAACTCGACCGCTTCATCGGCACCGACAACCCCGACCTGTCCGCCTTCCGCCGAGCAGGCGGCAAAATGATCACCTGGCACGGCTGGACCGACCCCATCATCTTCGCCCAGGGCACCACCGACTACCGAGACCGGGTCGAACACCGCATGGGCGGCGCAGCCCGCGTCGACGACTTCTACCGAGTCTTCCTCGCCCCCGGCGTAGACCACTGCGGCGGCGGCACCGGCCCAGCCCCGGTCGACCCCCTAGGCGCCCTGACCAAGTGGGTCGAACAGGGCAAGGCCCCCGAAACCCTCCCCGCCGCCACCCAATCCCCCACCGGCACCCCCATCACCCGCAACCTCTGCCGCTACCCCCAAACCTCCCACTACGACGGCAAGGGCGACCCCAACCAAGCCACCAGCTACCACTGCACCCGCTAACCCCGCCCCACAACGGCCAACCTGACGTACAACAACGGCCAACACACCGGGAGCGTTGAACCCCTCCGCGCGTGTTGGCCGTTGTGGGACGGCAGGTTGGCCGTTGTTGTACGCCGGGTTGGCCCGGCTGTTGAGCCGGTGGTTGCCCGGTTGCCTGCGGGCGGTGTCCCGGAACGGCCAACACTCGGTACGAGAACGGCCAACGTGACGTACGAGAACGGCCAACACGCGGGGTGGGGTGGACCGGGCCGGGCTGGGTCGGGACTGGCACCCGGCGCGGGATCGGGGCTGGGTCAGGGTCGGGGCCTAGCACGGGATCGAGACTGGGGTCGGGGCTGGGACTTGGGCCTGGGCCGGGGAATGGATCGGCGCTGGCGTTGGGGCCGAGACCGGGACGGGACCGAGATCGAGACCGGGACCGGGACCGAGACCGGGACCGAGATCGGGACTGGGGCAGGGGCAGAGGCTGTGTCGTGGCTGGGAACGGGATTGGCGCTCGGCACTCGGTGTACGACAACGGCCAAAACGGTGTCCCATAACGGCCAACACACCGTCCATTCCGGCCAACACACCGTCCACAACGGCCAACACACCGACGAGGGGTTCACCCCACCGGCGTGTTGGCCGTTGTCGTACGGTGTGTTGGCCGTTGTTGTACGGCACGTTGGCCGTTGTGGGCGGGCGGAGCCCGGAGCGGGGAGCGTTGGGGGCAGGCGGGCGTAGCCCGGGAACGATGCGGCTAGGCGGTTCCGACTCGCCGCGACCGGGCGGAGCCCGAACACGAGCAGACGGGGTGGCTTTTCAAACACCTCCCGAGCGGTTCCCCATCCCCGTCAGCCTGGAGAGGACACACCGCATCCCGGGCAAGCGGCCCGCAACACAAACCGCCGCCACCGCAACACAAACGCGACTGGCCGCTTGCCCGGGATGTGGTTTGGTATCGGAGGGCTGACGGGGATGGGGAACCGTACGAGCACTGCTCTGTGCCTTTGATCTTCTCCCCCCATCCTTTGATTTCTGCCCGTCCGGCGAGGACGCTCTTGATCTTCGCTCTTGCCCCACAACAGCCACCCCGCCGAGCGTGGTCAGCGAACAGCCAACCGCCACAACGTGATCACCTCGGCAGCCCGAGCCACCCCCAACGGACCATCCCCACCCCGCCGATGCCGAGCCCGAGTAGCCCGACTCCCCACCACCCGCAACCCGCTCCCCTCCACAGCCGCCCCCAACGCCCCAACCTCCCGCAACCCCAACAACTCCGCCAAATCCGACATCACCAACCACCCCTCCCCACCCGGCACCAAATGCCGAGCCAACCGATCCAGAAACGCCCCCAGCATCCGCCCACCCGGATCAAACACCCCCCGATCCAACCCACCCCGAACCCGCCCCGGCAGCCAAGGCGGATTGCACACCACCACATCCGCCCGCCCAGCCGGAAAAAGATCCGCCACCCGCACCTCAACCCGCGCCCCCAACCCAAGCCGCGCAACGTTGTCCCGCGCACACTCCACCGCCCGCGGATCAACATCAGTCGCCACCACCCGCAACCCCCGCCCCGCCAGCACCGCAGCCAACACCCCCGTCCCAGTCCCCACATCAAAAGCCAGCCCACCCGCCAACCCAGCCGAAGCCTCCGCCACCAGATCCACATACTCATGCCGGGTAGGCGGGAACACCCCATAGTGCGGATGGATACGCGCGCCCAACCCAGGCACGAAAACCCCCGTCCGCCGCCACTCGTACGCCCCCAGCACCCCGAACAACTCGCGAGCCGACACCAACGCCACCCCGCCGATCTCCCCATAGACCTGAGCGCACGCCGCCCGCACCTCCGGCGCCCCGGCCAGCGTCAACCCGCCATCCAGCGTCACCAGCACCCGCCCGAGCACTGCCGAGCGCCACGCCTGATGCTGCCGCCAACGCCCGAAATCCCCACCGCGCCAGGGCATCCGTCGATCCATCGCACGCAACAGCTGCCGCAGCCCGGCCCAATCTCCTTGCCAGTGCGGGGAAATCCCGTCCCGGCACAGGCTCAGCGCCTCAGCGGCCGATATCCGATTGTCTACTTCGCGAACGTGCTGAGGTCGCGGTTGATCCCGTGTGGACAGCCAGATCCGGCCGTCGCTGAAGAAACCCGTGTCCATGGTCCTGTTCCGCTGGTTCGACTGAGGGGCTCCGAGAACGGAGCGGCGTCAGCGAACGACGGCGGCGAACACAGGACAGGTCACGCGGCCAGCCTAACCCATCGCGCCCGCCCGGCGAACCGGACGGGCGCGTGGGGGCTCAGCCGTGCAGTAGCTTGGCCGCGGAGCGGGCCAGTGGGGACAGCGCCTCGGGGTTGGTGCGGAGCTGCTGGTCCAGGTTCGCGCGCATGCGCGGGTCCCAGAAGGCGCGGATGTGTTCGGCGATCTGGGTCGCGGCCCTGGTGACCGGCTGGCCCTCGAACTGCAGCGCGATCTCGTTGATCAGCCGCACCTGGGGTGACTGGGACGTGGTCGACATGCGTTACTCCACCAGTGCTTCGGCCGGTGCCGCGGCCTGGGACGGGGCGACCGTGCGGCGCAGTCCGACCTGGACCGCGGTGACCTTGTACTCGGGGCAGTTGGTCGCCCAGTCGGAGTTCTCCGTGGTGACCACGTTCGCCCCGGTGACCGGGTGGTGGAAGGTGGTGTAGACGACCCCGACCGGCATCCGGTCGGACAGCACCGCGCGCAGTTCGGTCTCGCCGACGCGGCTGGACAGCGACACCAGATCGCCGTCGGAGATGCCGCGCACCTCGGCGTCGTGCGGGTGGATTTCCAGGAGGTCCTCCGGGTGCCAGGCCACGTTCTTGGTGCGCCGGGTCTGCGCGCCCACGTTGTACTGGCTCAGGATCCGGCCGGTGGTGAGGATCAGCGGGAACTTGCGGGTGCTGCGTTCCTCGGTGGGCACGAAGGTGGTCGGCACGAAGTGGCCCTTGCCGCGGACGAACCCGTCCACGTGCATGATCGGCGTGCCCTCGGGCGCGTTGTCGTTGCAGGGCCACTGGATGCTGCCCAGCTTGTCCAGCCGCTCGAAGGAGACCCCGGCGAAGGTCGGGGTGACCGAGGCGATCTCGTCCATGATCTCGCTGGTGTTGTTCCAGGACATCGGATAGCCCATGGCCTGGGCGATCTCGGCGACGATCTGCCATTCGTGCTTGCCGGTCTTGGGCGCCATCACCGGGCGGACCCGGTTGATCCGGCGTTCGGCGTTGGTGAACGTGCCGTCCTTCTCCAGGAAGGAGGTGCCGGGCAGGAACACGTGCGCGAACTTGGCGGTCTCGTTGAGGAACAGGTCCTGCACCACCACCAGGTCCATCGCCCGCAACGCGCTGAAGACGTGCTTGGTGTTGGGGTCGGACTGGGCGATGTCCTCGCCGTGCACGAACAGCGCGCGGAAGGTGCCGTCGATGGCGGCGTCGAACATGTTGGGGATGCGCAGGCCCGGTTCGGCCAGGATCGGCCGCTGCCACAGGGTTTCGAACACCTCGCGCACGGCGTCGTCGGAGACGTGCCGGTAGCCGGGCAGTTCGTGCGGGAAGGAGCCCATGTCGCAGGAGCCCTGCACGTTGTTCTGCCCGCGCAACGGGTTCACGCCAACGCCGTCGCGGCCGATGTTGCCGGTGGCCATGGCCAGGTTCGCCATGCCCATCACCATGGTGGAGCCCTGGCTGTGCTCGGTGACGCCGAGGCCGTAGTAGATGGCCGCGTTGCCGCCGGTGGCGTACAACCGGGCCGCCGCACGGAGATCGGCCGCGGGCACCCCGCTGACCGCCTCGCTGGCCTCGGGGCTGTTTTCCTGGCGGGCGATGAAACTCGCCCACTCGTCGAAGCCCTCGCAGCGTTCGTCCACAAAGGACTGGTCGACCAGGCCCTCGGTGACGATCACGTGCGCCATCGCGTTGACCACGGCCACGTTCGCGCCGGGCTTGAGCTGGAGGTGGTGCTGTGCCTCGACGTGTGGTGAGCGGACCAGGTCGATCCGGCGCGGGTCGATCACCACCAGCTTGGCGCCCTCGCGCAGCCGCCTCTTCATCCGGGAGGCGAACACCGGGTGGCCGTCGGTCGGGTTGGCCCCGATCACCACGATCACATCGGCCTGCGCCACCGACTTGAAGTCCTGGGTGCCCGCGCTGGTGCCGAAGGTCTGCTTGAGCCCGTAGCCGGTGGGGGAGTGGCAGACCCTGGCGCAGGTGTCCACGTTGTTGTTGCCGAAGGCGGCGCGGACCATCTTCTGGACCGCGTAGACCTCCTCGTTGGTGCACCGGGAGGAGGTGATGCCGCCGATGGCGCCCGGCCCGTGCACGGCCTGGATCTCCCGCATCCGGTCGGCCACGGTGGTGATCGCGGTCTCCCAGTCGACCACCCGCCACGGCTCGTCGATGCTGTCCCGCACCATCGGGTTCATCTGCCGGTCCGGGTGGGTGGCGTAGCCGAAGGCGAAGCGCCCCTTGACGCAGGAGTGACCCTCGTTCGCGCCGCCGTCCTTGTACGGCACCATCCGCACCAGTTCGGTGCCGCGCAGTTCGGCCTTGAACGAGCAGCCGACCCCGCAGTACGCGCAGGTGGTGATCACGCTGCGGGTGGGCATGCCCAGTTCGATGACCGACTTCTCCTGCAGCGTCGCGGTCGGGCACGCCTGCACGCAGGCGCCGCAGGACACGCATTCGGAGTCCATGAACAACTCGCCCGCGCCCGCGGAGACCTTGGAGTCGAAGCCACGGCCCTCGATGGTCAGCGCGAAGGTGCCCTGCACCTCGCCGCAGGCCCGCACACAGCGGGAGCAGGCGATGCACTTGGAAGGGGTGAAGTCGAAGTACGGGTTGGAATCGTCCTTGAGCAGCCCGAGGTGGTTCTCGCCCTCGTAGCCGTAGCGCACCTGGCGCAGGCCGACCACGCCGGACATGTCCTGCAGTTCGCAGTCGCCGTTGGCCGAACAGGTCAGGCAGTCCAGCGGGTGGTCGGAGATGTACAGCTCCATCACGCCCTGGCGCAGCTTCTCCAGTTTGGGCGACTGGGTGCTGACCTTCATGCCCTCGGCGACCGGGGTGGTGCAGGAGGCCGGGGTGCCGCGGCGGCCGTCGATCTCGACCAGGCACAGCCGGCAGGAACCGAATGCCTCCAGTGAGTCGGTGGCGCACAGCTTGGGGATGTCGATGCCGGTCTCGGCGGCGGCGCGCATCACCGAGGTGCCCTCGGGCACCCGCACCGGCATGCCGTCCACCTCGATGGACACGGTGGCCTCACCCGGCTTGGCCGGGGTGCCGAGGTCGTGTTCCTTGAACAGGGTCATGGTGCCGTCCCCTCGTGACGGGCGGTGAAGTCCTCCGGGAAGTGCCGCAGTGCGGACAGGACCGGGTTCGGCGTCAACCCGCCCATGGCGCACAGCGAGCCGTCGGTCATCAGCTCGCACAGATCACCCAGCAGCACGAGGTTGGCCTCTGGTTCGACCCCGGCGACGATGCGGTCGATCGTCTCCACCCCGCGTACCGAGCCCACCCGGCACGGGGTGCATTTGCCGCAGGACTCCTCGGCGCAGAACTCCATGGCGAAGCGCGCCATGGACGCCATGTCCACGGTGTCGTCGAAGACCACGATGCCGCCGTGACCGAGCATCGCCTGTGCCGCGGCGAACGCCTCGTAGTCCAAAGGAAGGTCCATTGTGGACGCGGGAAGGTAGGTGCCGAGCGGTCCGCCGACCTGCACCGCGCGCACCGGCCGCCCGGACCGGGTGCCGCCGCCGTAGTCGTTGACCAGGGTGGCCAGTGACATGCCGAAGGCGGTCTCGAACACCCCGCCGTGCTTGATGTTCCCGGCCAGCTGGAAGACCTGGGTGCCCAGGGACCGGCCGACGCCCAGCGCCGCGTAGGCCGCCGCGCCCTGCGCCAGGATGCTGGGCACCGAGGCCAGGGTGAGCACGTTGTTCACCACGGTCGGCTTGCCGAACAGGCCGGTGATCGCCGGGATGGGTGGTTTCGACCGCACCATCCCGCGTTTGCCCTCCAGGCTCTCCAGCATGGAGGTCTCTTCGCCGCAGATGTAGGCGCCCGCGCCGACCCGCACGAACAGGTCGAAGCGCTGCCCGGAGCCGAGGTAGTCCTGGCCAAGCCAGCCGCGGGCGTAGGCGATCTCGATGGCCTGGCGCAGGGTGGCCACCGCGTCCGGGTACTCCGAACGCAGGTACACGTACCCCTCGCTCGCCCCGGTGGCGTAGGCCGCGATGGCCATGCCCTCGATCAGGCAGAACGGGTCGCCCTCGATCAGCATCCGGTCGGCGAAGGTGCCCGAGTCGCCCTCGTCGGCGTTGCAGCACACGAACTTCAGCTCGCCGGGGGTGTTGTGCACGGTGTTCCACTTGATGCCTGCCGGGAAGCCCGCGCCGCCACGGCCGCGCAGGCCGGAGTCGGTGACCTCCTTGACCACCTCGGCCGGGTCCATGGTCAGTGCCCGGCGCAGTCCGGCCATGCCGCCGTGCGCCAGGTAGTCATCGGCGGAGACCGGGTCGGTGACGCCGACCCTGGCGAAGCAGAGCCGCTGCTGATCGGCCATCCAGGGCAGTTCCTCGACCAGGCCGAGGCGTTTCCCGTGCGCGCCACCGGTGAACAGGCCGGCCTCGATCAGCGCGGGGATCTCGCTCGCGGACACCGGCCCGTACCCGATCCGGCCGGCCTCGGTGGCCACCTCGACCAGGGGCTCCAGCCACAGCATGCCGCGGGATCCGTTGCGCACCACGCGGACATCGGCGCCACTGGCCGCGGCTTCGCGCGTGATCGCACTCGCCACCGCGTCGGCGCCGACCGAGCAGGCGGCGGAGTCACGGGGCACATAGATAGTGATCGTCATGCGCGTTCCGCCTCCGCATCGAGGATGCCATCGAGTCTCGCCGCGTCCAGCCGTCCGTACAAGCGGCCATTGACCTGACCCGCGGGCCCCAGCGCGCAGTTGCCGAGGCAGAACACCTGCTCCAGGGTCACCTGGCCGTCCGCGGTGGTGGAGCCGATCTTGCTGCCCAGCCTGGTTTCGGCGTGGGCGACCAGGTCCTCCGCGCCGACGGACTGGCAGGCCTCGGCCCGGCACAGCTTCAGCACGGTGCGACCGGCCGGTTCGGCGCGGAAGTCGTGGTAGAAGGTCACCACCCCGTGCACCTCGGCCCTGGACAGGTTCAGTTCGGCGGCCAGCACCGGGATCATCGCCTGATCCACGTACCCGAACTCGGCCTGCAGGCTGTGCAGGATCGGCAGCAGCGCGCCGCGATCACCGCGATGCCGGTCCACCACCGAGCGCACCCGGTCGGCCATCGAAGGCTCGCTCGTGTCTATCGGCATGCCCCGTCTCCCATCGTGCATACGGTATACACAACGTTAGTCCGATCCTAACCCGAAAAAAAGAGTGACTTGGTTTCGGGGGCGTGTCGAGACCGTCCTGCCCGTTCCGACCAGGGTGTGTACGGTGCCGACGAGGCGCCGCGGACATCGAGGAGCAGGCCGTGAAGTTCTTGCTGATCATGAACGTGAACCCGGCGATCCTGGACGCGCTGACCGAAGCGGAGCGCGCCGCGATCGGGGAGGGCCACGGCGAGTTCATCCGCACCATCCAGAAATCCGGTGAGCTGATCCTGACCCAGGCCCTGGCCGAGCCCGCCGCCAGCGCGGTGGTGCGGGCCAAGGACGGTCAGCAGGTGGTCACCGACGGGCCGTTCCTGGAGGCCAAGGAGTTCATGGGCGGCTTCTACCTGGTCGAATGCGAGAACCGGGAGCGCGCCCTCGAGCTGGCGAAGCTGATCCCGGACACCAGGGTCGAGGGGCTGGGCGTGGAGGTCCGCACGGTGATGTTCTCCGGTGGCATGGAGTTGGAGATGTGAGTGGCCCGGCCGTCGAGGACCTGATCCGCGAACTCGCGCCGCAGGTCCTCGGCGTGCTCGTCCGGCGTCACGGGCAGTTCGACGCCTGCGAGGACGCCGTGCAGGAAGCCTTGCTGGAGGCCAGTCAGCAGTGGGCCGGCGGGCTGCCGGAGCATCCGCGCGGCTGGCTGCTGACCGTGGCCACCCGGCGGCTCACCGACGCCTGGCGCAGTGAGTCCGCCCGCCGCCGTCGCGAACAGGCCTTCGCGCTGGACCCGGAGGAGGCGGCCCCGGACCTGCCGCCGCCCCAGGACGATTCGCTGACCCTGCTGTTCCTGTGCTGCCACCCGGAGTTGAGCCCGCCGTCCCAGCTCGCGCTGACCCTGCGCGCGGTCGGCGGGCTCAGCACCGCGCAGATCGCCAGCGCCTTCCTGGTGCCCGAGGCGACCATGGCGCAGCGGATCAGCCGGGCCAAGGCGCGGATCAAGTCCGCCGGATCCACCTTCGGCCCGCCGCCCGCGAGTGAGCGGGACGAGCGGCTGCAGGTGGTCTTGCACGTGCTGTACCTGATCTTCAACGAGGGCTACACGGCGTCCAGCGGGCCGGAGTTGCAGCGGGCCGAACTGGCCGGGGAAGCGATCCGGCTGACCCGGCTCGTGCACCGGCTGGCCCCGGCCGACAGCGAGGTGACCGCGCTGCTCGCGCTGATGCTGCTCACCGACGCCCGCCGGGAGACCCGCACCGGCCCGGACGGCGCGCTCGTGCCGCTCACCGAACAGGACCGCACCCGCTGGGACCGGGTCGCGCTCACCGAGGGCGTCGACCTGGTCCGGCGGACCCTGCGCACCGGCGAACTGGGCCCGTACCTGATCCAGGCCACCATCGCGGCCACGCACGCCGAGGCCGCCTGCGCCGCGGACACCGACTGGCCGCAGATCCTGGTGCTGTACCGGATCCTGGACCGCATCGCGCCCAACCCGGTGGTCACGCTGAACCGGGCCATCGCACTGGCCATGGTCGAGGGACCCAAGGCGGGCCTGGACCTGCTGGACGAGCTGGCCGCCGACGAGCGGATGCGGGCCAACCACCGCCTGGACGCGGTGCGCGCGCACCTGCTGGAACGCGATGGGGAGCCCGCGGCGGCGGCGCAGGCGTATCGCCTGGCCGCCCGCCGCACCAACAGCCTGCCCGAGCAGCGCTATCTGCTGGCTCGGGCGGCCCGGCTCGGCTAGAGGGTGTGCTGGGCGATGAGTTGCCCGATGTGGCGCACGTCGGAGTCACCGCGGAACTCCAGCCGCACCTTGCCGAGTCCGCTGAACCACAGCTCCAGTTCGGCGTCCAGGTCGAAGGTGCCCGCGGTCTCGATGGAGAACGCCTGCACCTTGTTGTAGGGCAGCGAGGTGAAGTCCTTCTTCTTGCCGAGCATGCCCTGCACGTTCACCGCGATGAGCCGCTTGTTGGTGAACACCACGTAGTCCCGCACGGTCTTGAACGCGGCGATGATCTGTTCACCCTGGATGATGATCGGCGCGACGGATCCGGCGATGTCCTCGGGGCGACACGGGGAGAGCTTGAATACGGAAGCCTTCTCGAAGTCGATCACGTTTTCCACCGTACCAACGCGCGCCCGCGGGTGCCGTCATCTTCAAGAACCTGACCAGGTCAGACCTGTGGATGAGAACCCTGAGATTTGTCAAGCATTGATTCCGGGGACACCCTGATTCGGTTTTGTCAAACGTTGAATCCATTAGCGCTGGACGAATCCGGCGGGTACTCTCGATTGCCCCGGAGTTTCCGCACCCGGCTACCCCCATGCCCGAAAGGGAGGTCATGCCGACCACGCACGTCCCGTTGCAGGCCACCTTCATCCCCGCCGAGGGGGCGCTGGCCTGGTGGGGTCCGCCCGACCCGGCCGCCGCGCTGCTGGCCGCCGGATTGCCGGTGGGCCGATCGGCGCAGTGCCGACTGGCCCGGCCGGTGCAGGGCAGGCTCACCGTGTTGCCGACCCCGGTTCAGCTGGTCGAGCTGGAGGTGGCGTTGCCCGCACTGCTGCGCGTTGGGGCAGAGCTGAGCCCGTCCGCGCTGGCCTGGCGGCGGGCGGCCCTCGAACCGGGTGACGCGGATCTCCCGCTGCCGCCGGCCGCGCACGCGGTGCCCAACGCCGAGGGCACCGCGATCAGCTCGGCCGCCACCCTGCTGCGCCAGTTCCGGCAGGCCGCCCGGACCCGCGGCGAACTGCGCGCGGCGGCGGTGCGGGCCGAACTGCGCCCGTACCAGGTCGCCGGGGTGGCCTGGCTGCGCTCGGTGCCCGGCGGCGGCATCCTGGCCGACGAGATGGGCCTGGGCAAGACCCTGCAGGCGATCAGCCTGCTGGCCACCCGGCCCGGTCCGCACCTGGTGGTCTGCCCCACCTCGCTGGTTGGCAACTGGCGCCGTGAGCTGGCCAGATTCGCCCCCGACCTGCCGGTGCGGCCCTATCACGGACCGCAGCGCTCCCTCGACGATCTCGCGGCGGGCCCGGTGGTGGTGACCAGCTACGGCGCGCTGCGCGGGGATGTCGAGCAGCTGGCCGGGATCGGCTGGGACACGGTGATCTTCGACGAGGCGCAGCAGGTCAAGAACCCGGACGCGCTGGCCAGCAAGGCCGCCGCCCGGCTCACCGCGGACCTGCGGATCGCGCTGACCGGCACCCCGGTGGAGAACCGCCTGGACGAGCTGTGGTCGATCCTCAACCTCACCCGGCCGGGCCTGCTGGGCACCAGGAGCCGGTTCAAGCAGCGGTTCACCGTGCCCATCCAGCAGCGCCGCTCGGCCGCCGCCGCGGACCGGTTGCAGACGCTGATCGGCCCGCACCTGTTGCGCCGCACCAAGTCCGAGGTCGCCACCGACCTGCCGCCCAAGCTGTACGCCACGGTGGCCTGCACGCTCACCGCGGAGCAGATCCGGCTCTACCGGGACGCGCTGGACCAGGCGTTCAGCCACGGCCTCGGCTCCGGCATCGAACGCCGCGGCCGGATCCTGGCCCTGCTCACCGCGCTCAAGCAGATCTGCAACCATCCGGCCCAGCGACTCGGCCAGGACGGCCCGCTGCCCGGCCGCTCCGGCAAGTTCGACCGCGCCACCGAGATGCTCACCGAGATCGTCGAGGACCAGGACCGGGCGCTGGTGTTCACCCAGTACCGCGCCATGGGCGAACTGCTCTCCCGGCACCTCACCGAGACCCTGGGCGGCCCGCGGATCCCGTTCCTGCACGGCGGGCTCAGCATCGAGCGCCGCGACCAGCTCGTGCACGCCTTCCAGCATGAGGACGACGCCCCGCCGATCCTGCTGCTGAGCCTGCGCGCGGCCGGCTTCGGCCTCAACCTGACCAGGGCAGGGCACGTGCTGCACTACGACCGCTGGTGGAACCCCGCGGTGGAGGAGCAGGCCACCGACCGGGCGCACCGCATCGGCCAGCACCGGGTGCTCAACGTGCACACCCTGGTCACCGGCGGCACGGTGGAGGAGCACATCGCGCGCATGCACGACCGCAAGCGGGCCCTGGCCGACGTGGTCTCCGGCGACACCGAGACCGCCCTGGCCAACCTGCCCGATGAGGACCTGCACGCCGTACTGGCCCTGAACCTGGAAGGAACCGGCCCATGAACGCCGAATTCGGCGTCACCGCCTGGGGCCACGCCTGGCTGCGCATCGCCGAACCCACCAGGGTGACCCGCCCCAACTCGTTGCTGCCCAAAGCCCGCAAACTCTCCCGCGACAACAACTTCGCCGACCTGACCGTCATCCCCGGCCAGCTCACCGCCACCGTGGGCGAACAGCAGGTCCACCTCACCGTCCCCCAGTGGCCAACCGAATCCCTGACCCTGGTCAGCACCCTGCTCGCCGACCTCCCACCCACGGCCCCCGGCGACCTCCCGGACACCCTGGCCACCGCGCTGCGGCAGGCGGGCGTCGACATCGCCCCGGCACCGGAATCCCTGGTGGCGCAGTGCGATTGCCGGGCTCGAAGCTCGTACTGCGTGCATGTGCTGGCCACGCTGTATCTGCTGGTGCAGGCGGTGGACGAACGTCCGGCGCTGGCGGTGGAACTGCGCGGGGCGGTGGTCACGGGTCCGGCGGACGCGGATTGGGTGCCGCTGGGGGAGGTCTCGGTGGCGGGGTTCTACGGCTGAGTACGCCGATCCGTGTAGCGGTGGATACGGTCCCGCGGTGACGCCCTGGCAGCCCGTCCGCTGCCAGGGTCGCCTGCATGCGACAAGCAGCCCTCCTCGCCACACTGGCACTCACCCTGCTGGCCACACCCGTGATCGCCACCGGGATCCCCAGCGCCCCGGCCGCCGCGACCACGATTTCCGGAATCCCAACAGCCGCCCATAATCCCGCCTCCGCATCCCCAGCCTCCGCATCCCCAGCCTCCGGAAGCCCAGCCTCCACCACCGATCCTGCCGCCATGAACCTCACCGCCCCTGCCGCCGCGGGTGACCTGGCCCGCACCACCGGCGGCTGGGTCCGCGGCCGCGCTACCCCCGATCTCCGCGTCTACCAAGGCATCCCCTACGCCCGAGCCACCCGCTGGTCACCCCCGACCCCACCGCACCCCTGGCCCGGCATCCGCGAGGCCACCCAACCCGGCCCCATCTGCCCCCAGCCCGGCCCCGGCGGCACGGTCCAGGGCGCCGAGGACTGCCTCTCCCTCGACCTCCACCGTCCACAAGGGACAGACAGACTCCCGGTCCTGGTCTTCGTCCCCGGTGGCGGCTTCACCACCGGCGCGGGCAGTCAGTACAACCCGGCCCGCCTGGCCACCCGGGGCAACCTCCTGGTGGTCACCCTCAACTACCGCCTGGGCGCCCTGGGCTTCCTGGCCCACCCCGACCTTGGCCCCGACACCGGCAACCTCGGCCTCCAGGACCAGCAGGCCGCCCTGCGCTGGGTCCGCGCCAACATCGCCGCGTTCGGTGGCGATCCGGGCCGGGTGACCCTGTGGGGCCAGTCCGCCGGCGGCTACAGCGTGTGCGCCCACCTGTCCGCCCCCGCCTCGCGGGGCCTGTTCCACCAGGCCGCGATCCACAGTGCCCCCTGCGCCAACCCCATGATCACCCGTACCGAGGCCCAGCGCCGTGCCAAGGCCAGCGCCACCACCCTCGGCTGCCCCGACGTCACCTGCCTGCGCGACCTCCCGTTGTCCGCCCTGGTCGGCCTGCACCAGGACCAGGTCTCCCTGCTGCGCCGCGACTTCAACGGCCGTCCCTGGCTCCCGGTCACCGGAACCCCAACCCTGCCAACCCAATCCCACCTCGCCAGGGTCCCGCTGCTGCTGGGTGGCACCGCCGACGAGATGACCCCGTTCGTCGCCGCCCAGCACCGCACCCTCACCGCGGCCGAGTATCCAGCCGTCGTCACCACCCTCTTCGGCGATGACGGCCCCGCCATCCTCCGCCGGTACCCACCCGAGTCCCAGCCCACTCCGGCCCTGGCCCTGTCCCGCCTGCTCACCGACCACGGCGGCGCGCTGGGCGCCTGTACCCAGCTCCCGGTGGCCGAGTCCGCCCGCGAACCCGTGTACACCTTCGAGTTCGCCGAACCCACCGGCCACGTGGTCGGCGATTTCCCTTACGGCGCGGCCCATAGCGCCGAACTCCGGTACCTGCTGGACCTGTCCTGGCCGCAGCCACCACTCACCCCGGCCCAGCAGGAGCTGTCCCAGCGCATGATCGACCACTGGGCGGCGTTCGTGCGCACCGGCGATCCCGGCTGGCCACAGCACGGTCCGGGGCGGACCATGTCCTTGCGCGCCGGTCATACCGGGCTGTTTGACCTGGCTGCCCGGCATGACTGCGGGTTCTGGTCGCGGCTGGGGTGATCCGCTACCGCGGTTGTCCGTCCGGCCAGCCGCACGGCGAGGTCGAGCCGAGGTACAGCTCGCCGAGATCGTTGGCCTGCAAGGTGATGGTGAAGGCGTCCGTGTTGTCGCGCACCCAGCGGAACCAGCTCGTGGGCCGTTTGTCCTCGAGCAGGGTGTGGTTGCCGGCGGTCCAGTAGTTCTTGTGGGTGTCGAAGGCGCGGGGGAACTCCGCCGGGTCGCGGCCGAGCACCTGGTAGGTGTTGCGCGCCTCGACCCGGCCCCGCGGACCGTTGTCCGAGGGGACGTCGCAGGGGTTGTCGATCGCGGCCGAGACCCGTTCCAGCCGGGCCTGTGACGGCAGTCGCGCGAGGGCCTGGGGGGTGTGGGTTTCCGCGCGGTCGGCCGGCTTGCCCGCAATGATCTTTCCCATGTTCGTCAGCGAGGCGCTGTTCCGGCGCCAGTACTCGCTGTGCGCCGCCTCGCCCAGCCCACCGGGCAACCAGCCCGGCGTGCCAGGATCCGAGCTGAAGACCTTGCCGCCGAAGCCCTTGAGCGTGGGGTCCGGACCGTGTGGATCCGCCGTGGGCAGGCCGATGCCGGTGCCCAGCGGGATGTTGGTGGCCTTGATGACATCGTGCGCGGCAACGCTGGCGGTGTGGCTGGCGCGTAACCCCTCCTGGAACCTGGCCAGGTCCGCTTTGGCGTTGGCGGTGTGCTGCTGGCCACCGGCTTCGAGGATGTTCTGCGGTGCGTCGTAACCCACCCACCTGATCACCGCGGTGGACGGGGAACCGGCGAGTCTGGACTCGGTGCCGGGCACCAGGGTGGCCACGTTGGTGGAGGTGTCGGGGTTGCCCATTGCCACGATGGCACGGCCATGACCATCGGCGTTGAGGCCAGCAGGGTTTCCCGGTCGGCGATGGACAGGCTGTCCCAACACTGTCTCACCTGGGTGAGGCGGCGCGGGGCCGCGGCGGCTTCGGCGTCCACCGAGCCCGCGGTGCGCAGGCTGGTCTGCAGGCGGGTCAGGTGCTCGCCCGCGTCCCGGAGCACCGGCGGGACGCGGGTCAGGGCCTCGGCCAGGGTGCTGAGCCGGGACTGGTGGGTGCTGATCTGGGTCTGCTCGGCCTCGGCGTAGGTCCTGGCGTTCAGCTCCAGGGTGTCCCTGCCACGGTGTTCTCGCACTGGGACAGTGCCTGGGCCAGGGTGAAGGAGGTGTTGGCCGCCTCGTCCCCGTCCTGGGCGCCGCTGTGGCCGCGGATCCGGCGTCGGCGGTGTCGACCAGCGCCTGGCCCGTGCTGGCCAGGGTGTCCGCGCTCATGGCGATGCGATTCTCGGTCACTGCCAAGGCCCCCCTCGGATGTGCTCGCTGTCCACCACGGTAGGTCCGGGGCGGTGGAAACCCCGCCGGAGGTCGCCCATTGAGATGGCCGGGTTCTCTGGGTGACAACTCGGGATGGCACCTGCTAACTTTCGCTTGCAGGTATCGAGTTGGGGGAGTTGTGGCATGACGCTGACCGATCGGATCGCGGCCTGGTCCGCACGGCATCGCCGGGTGGCGATCCTGGGCTGGCTGGGGCTGGTACTGCTCGCGTTTCTGGCGAGTGTGCTGGTCACCGGGCCGGACGCACGTAATGAGGAGCCGGGGGAGACCGGCCGGGCCCGGTCCATTATGGACAGTCAGGGCGAGTACCTGCCGGTGGAGGAGAAGGTGCTGATCCAGGCCCGCGCACCGGGCAGGCACTTCGGGAACAGTCCGGAACTGCTCGCGGCCACCGAGGACCTGATCGCCGAGCTGAAGCGGCGGCCGGACGCGGTCACCGGCATCGGCTCGCCGCTGGAACCCGGTTCGCGGCCGCGACCGGGCTTGTCGCCGGAACTGGGCTCGCCGCACGTCTCCGTCGACGGCCGGTCCGGACTGGTGACCTTCAAACTGGCCTGGCCGGTGGAGAAACTCAATGAGCACTTCAGTTTTGCCACCAACGCGGTCGCTGCCGTCGCGGCCCGGCATCCGCAGGTGCGACTGGCCCAGGCCGGGGACCGCAGCCTGTCCGGCGCGGTGGACGAGGCGATCAAGGCCGATCTGGCCCGGTCGCACCTGTTGTCGCTGCCGCTGGTGCTGGTCATCCTGCTGATCGTGTTCGGTTCGGTGGTGGCCGCCGGTATCCCGGTGCTGCTCACCGCGACCGCGTTGGTCGCCACCTTCACCCTGCTGTCGGTGATCGGCAAGGTGGTGGCCATCAACAGCGCGGGCTCGGCGCTGATCCTGCTGATCGGCGTGGCCGTCGGCGTCGACTACTCGCTGTTCTACCTGCGCCGCTACCGCGAGGAACGACAGTCCGGAGCCGACGATGAGACCGCGTTGCGCACCACCGCCCGCACCTCCGGGCACGTGGTGCTGTTCTCCGGCCTCACCGTGATGCTGTCCCTGGTCGGACTGGTGCTGACCGGACTCGGCGTGTTCGCCGGCGGCGCGATCGGCATGACCGTGGCGGTCGGCCTGGCCATGATCGCCTCGGTGACCGTGTTGCCCGCGATCCTGGCCACCCTGCGGCACCGGGTGGACAAGGGCCGGATCCCCTGGCTGGGCAAGGGCCGGACCGCGGCCCGGGAGTCCCGGATCTGGTCCGGGGTCGCCCGCCGGGTGGCCAGGCGGCCGCTGGTGTGGGGCGGGGCGGCGGTGCTCGCGTTGCTGGCGCTGGCGGTGCCCGCGCTGGACCTGAAGCTCCAGGACGCCGCCGCGGTGAACAGCCTGCCGCGCAGCGTCGCCCAGGTGGACGCCGCGATCCGCATGCAGGAGGCGTTCCCCGGCGCGCCCACCCCGGCCAGGGTGGTGATCTGGCAGCGCGATCAGTCCAGAGTGGACGGAATGCTGAGCGGTGCGGTGGTGGACCGGTTGCGCACGCAGGTCCTGGAGAGCGGCGGGCTGCTGGCCGAGCCGGTCACCAGCGACCGGGTGGGCAACGCGCTGGTGGTCCGGATGCCGCTGGCCGGATCCGGCACCGACGACACCTCGGTACGCGCGCTGGAACACCTGCGGCACAAGGTGATCCCCGCGGCCGTCGGCGGGTTCGCCCAGTTGGACGCGGCGGTGTCCGGCAAGACCGCGCAGACCTACGACTTCACCAACCAGCTGCGGGACCGCACGCCACTGGTGTTCGCCTTCGTGCTGCTGTTGTCGTTCGTGCTGCTGGTCTTCATGTTCCGCTCGATCACCGTGCCACTGGTGTCGATCGCGCTGAACCTGCTCTCCATCGGCGCGGCCTACGGCGTGATCACCTGGATCTTCCAGTACGGCAATCTCAGCGGCCTGCTGGGTTTCACCCCCTATGGCGGGGTGATGGGCTGGCTGCCGCTGTTCATGTTCGTGGTCCTGTTCGGACTGAGCATGGACTACCACATCTTCATCCTCAGCCGGATCCGCGAACGCTGGACCGACGGCCTGCCCGCCCGCGAGGCCGTGATCAGCGGCCTCGGCGCGAGCGCGGGTGTGGTCACCAGCGCCGCGGTCATCATGACCTTGGTGTTCGCCGTGTTCGTCACTCTCACCTCCATCGAGAACAAGATGCTGGGCGTCGGCCTCGCCGTGGCGGTGCTGCTGGACGCGACGCTGGTACGGGGTGTGCTGGTGCCCGCCGCGCTGTCGCTGCTCGGCGAACGGGCCTGGCGGATGCCCCGGTTCCGCGTCGGGAAGGCCGGGATCGACCGTCCCGTGCGGGGCCCTCGGGTCACCGCCTAACCTTGCTGACCATGTGCTGGGTGCCGCGATGACCAGGAAGCCGCCCACGGGGGACGACCTCGTGCGGGTGCTGGCGACGCTGGCCAATCCGCACCGGCTGCGGGTGGTCGCGGCGCTGGCCGGCGAGCGCCAGTACGTCAGCGCGCTCGCCCGTGAACTCGGCATCAGCCGGGCGCTGCTCCAGGTGCACCTGCGCAAGCTGGAGGCGGCCGGTCTGGTGACCGCCCAGTTGGAGTTGTCCGAGGATGGCAAGGCGATGAAGTTCTACGAGGTGACCCCGTTCGCCTACGAGCTGACCCCGGCCACGATCGTGGCGGCCGTGCGCACCCTCAGCACACCGGAAGAACAGGAAGACTGACCCATGGGCGTCCGTGCCTGGCAGGAACTCGTCGGGGTGTTCGGCGTCTTCACGCTGATCACCGTGGTACTGACCGTGATCATCTGGCAGAGCTTCATCTCGGTGCGCGCCAAGGCCAGCGCGGCCCGCGAGCAGGCGTACCAGGAGCTGGCGGCTCGGGCGGTGGCCGCGCAGGAGGAGACCGCGCGTGAGCTGGCCGAGGCCAGGGGGCAGCTGACCGAGGTGCAGACCCGGTTGGCCTCGGTGGAGCGGATCCTGCGCGAGGTGGAGTGAGCACGCCGCGCCGAGGTCGTGGCGCGGGCGGTTGGCGGGAGTCGGCCGAGGTTGGGCTGCCGGTGGCCGGGACTCGCGGCCTGGTGGGTTTGGTGGGAGTGGGCAGCGCGCTGTTGTTGTGCGGGAGTGGGGCGGGACGGCGGGACATGGGAGCCTCCACAGTGGACGGGGGTGGGTGTGTCCACTTCAGGCTGCCGGGTTGGCAGGGGTGGGGAATCCGACTTCGGGTCAGTTCGGGGTACGACTAAAGGCCAAGGGCGCCGGTGGACCAGGCCCAGGCGGCGATCTCCACCCGGTTTCGGGCGGGGAGTTTGTGCTGGATGCTGGTGAGGTGGGTTTTCACCGTGCCCACCGCGATGTGCAGGGCGGCGGCGATCTCCGCGTTGGTGGCGCCGCGGGCCACCTCGCGCACCACGTCGAGTTCGCGTTCGGACAGCGCGACACCGGCGGCCGGACGGGGGCCGGGGGCGGTCAGCTTGCGCAGCAGTCGCACCGTGATCGACGGGCTGACCAGCGCCTCACCTGAGGCCGCCGCCCGGATCGCCTCCACCAGCAGCGCGGAACTGGCCGTCTTCAACAGGAATCCGCACGCGCCGTCCTGAAGTGCCTGGCGCACATAGGCATCCTCCTCGAAGGTGGTCACCACCACGACCTTCGGTGGATCGACGACTCCGGGAGCGGTCACCCGCCGCAACGCCTCCAAGCCGTCCAGGCGGGGCATGCGGATGTCCATCAGGACCACGTCGGGGCGTAGTTCGCGGCACAGTTCCACCGCGCGCACGCCGTCCTCGGCCTCGCCGACCACCTCGATGTCGTCCTCGGCGGCCAGGATCATGCCGAAACCGGTGCGCACCATCGCCTGGTCGTCGGCCAGCAGCACCCGGATCGTCATCGGACCGTCCCCACCGGCAGCCTCGCCTCCACCACCCAGCCGCCGGCGGCGCCCGGTCCGGATCGCAGTGTGCCACCGATCGACCCGGCCCGTTCGGCCAGGCCGCGCAGGCCGAATCCGTTGCGCCCACTGGAACGTGGCGGCCTGCCGTCGTCGGCGATCCGCACCACCACCCAGTTTCCATTGCGCTGCAACAGGACATCCACCGCGGTGACCTCCTGTCCGTGCTTGCGCACGTTGGTCAGTGCTTCCAGGACCACTCGGTGTGCGGTGGTGGTGACCTCGGCAGGCAGCTCGTCCAGTTCGCCGGACTCGTGCAGGGTGGTCGGCACGCCGTCGGCCGCGCCGAATCGCTCCACCAGCGCGCGTAGCTCGCCCAGTCCGATCGGGGTGGTGCGGGCCGGATCGTCCTCGCCGCGGAGCAGGCCGACCATGCGGTGCAGGGATTCCATCGCCTCGGTGCCGGTGTCCGCGATCCGCTCCAGGGCGGGGGCGACCAGTTCCGGTTTCTTGTCCGCGATCGCCAGTGCGCCCCTGGCCTGCACCACCATCGCGGTCACGTGGTGGGCGACGAAGTCGTGCAGGTCCCTGGCGAACTCGGTGCGCTGGGTCAGCCGAGCGTGTTCGAGCTGCCGCGCCTTGTCCCTGGTCGCCAGCCGGGCGGTCACGCCGGCGCCGATCGCGATCGCGGCGGCCAGCACCAGCACGATCGCGCCGACCACGGCGGCCAGGCCGCGGTCGGCGACCAGGAGCTGGGTCAGCAGAGCGGTGAGCAGGAGTGCCGAGGCGGTCGCCGACCACCAGACCGCGCCCCGCCAGGCCAGCACGCCCAGCAGCACCAGCACCGCCGCGCTGTAGGCGAAGCTGAACGGGGCGTCCGGCAGGCGCAGGTGCTCCCCGGTGTGGCGCAGCAGTACCGAGCCGATCGCGAGCACGCCCGCGCTGACCGCCAGGGTGCGTGGGCCGAGCCAGCAGCACACCAGGGCGAGTGCGCAGGCCGCCAGCGCGGTGCCCAGGTCTAGGCCGAAACCGGTGCCGGAGCGGAAGGCGCGGCCGGCCAGGTCGACCAGGCCCAGCGCGCCCAGTGCCGCCGCTCCCGCCAGCCACAGCAGCGCCTGTAGTGGCAGCCGGCGGTTCCTGATCACGTCCGGCAGCCTAACCGCGCGTCGACGCGGGCAGATCGGCCGAAAGTCAGAGCCACCCGACCGGGAACCGGCCCCGGGACAGATCCGCGCCCACCCCACCCGGGGAGATCGTGACCGGCATGACGAACTCCGCCCTCGCCACGGCCGCGGTCGCCGCCGTGGACCTGGTGAAGGTCTACGGCAGCGGTCCCGGCGCGGTGCGTGCGCTGGACGGGGTGACGGTCGGCTTCGACCGCGCCGCGTTCACCGCGATCATGGGGCCCTCCGGCTCCGGCAAGTCCACGCTCATGCACTGCCTGGCCGGTCTGGACACCGCGACGTCCGGGGCCGCCCTGCTCGGCGGCACCGACCTGACCCGCCTGCCGGACAAGGCCCTCACCAGGACCCGGCTGGACCGGATCGGGTTCGTCTTCCAGTCCTTCAACCTGCTGCCCCAGCTCACCGCGGGGGAGAACATCCTGCTGCCGCTGAGCCTCGCCGGCCCCGCACATGATCGCGCGCTGTATACGCGGCTGACCGAGGTATTGGGCATCGCGGACCGGCTGCGGCACCGGCCTGCCGAACTCTCCGGCGGCCAGCAGCAACGGGTCGCGCTGGCCAGGGCGTTGCTGACCCGGCCGGAGGTGGTCTTCGCCGACGAGCCCACCGGCAACCTGGACTCCCGCGCCGGCGCCGAGGTGCTGGGCTTCCTGCGGCACTCGGTGCGCGAGTTCGGCCAGACCGTCGTGATGGTCACCCACGATCCGCTGGCCGCCGCGCACGCCGACCGGGTGGTGCTGCTGGCCGACGGTCGCCTGGCCGGTGAACTGCGCGACCCTGACCTGCCGACGGTGATCGAGGCCCTGCGCACCGCAGGGGCGGGCCGGTGAACTTCACCCGCGTCCACCTGCGTGGCGTGCTGCGCTCCCCGCTCCGCCTGCTGCTCACCGGGCTGGCCATCACCGTGGCCGCGCTGTTCGCCACCGGCGCGATCATGGCCAGGGACATCGCGTTGCGCACCGCGATCGAGAACCTCACCGCCATCCCGGCCGCCGCGGACGCCGTGGTCGCCAGCCCCGCGGGCGACGGCGTCACCGCCCTGGACCGGCTCGCCCGCACCCCGGGCGCGACCAGCGCGGTCGGCCGTGCGCACGGCCGGATCCTGGTGGGGGACAACACCGTCCAGCTGCATGCCGACCCGGGTGCCGGACCGCTCAGCCGGGTCCGCCTGACCACCGGCGCCTACCCCGCCGCGGCCGGGGAGATCGCGCTGTCCGAGCGGGCGGCGCGACGGCTCGGCGTCAGCACCGGCGGCAGCGTCGAGGCCATGATCGGCGCGAAACCCGTGCGGCTCAAGGTGACCGGCCTGGTCGCCGGGCCGCCCGCGGACGGCGTCGCCGCCTACGCCCCGGACCGCCAGGTGCTCACGCTGACCGGCGCGCCCCTGGACCGGGTCGAGCTGACCGGCGACCAATCGAAGATCGTCGAAGCCCTGCGCACCAGCGCCGAATCCGCCGTGCCTGCGGCCGAGGCCCGTGCCGCCGAACTCGGCCGGGCACAGGACTCCGTCGACCAGCTCACCGCGGCGCTGACCGCGTTCGTGCTGGTCGCGCTGCTGGCCGGGGTCATGGTGGCCACCTCGGCGTTCCGGATCGTCTTCGCCCATCGCGGCCGCCAGCTCGCCCTGCTGCGCGCGGTCGGCGGCTCCCAGGCCACCCTGGCCAGGGCGCTGATCGCCGAGGGTGCGCTCACCGGCCTGGTCTGCGGTGCACTCGGCGCGGCCCTGGGGTACGGCCTCGGCTGGCTGGCCCCGCTGGTCGCCCCGGTGAGTCAGCCGAGCCTGTCACCCTTGCTGCTGCTGGTGATCGCTGCCGGAGCCATGCTCATCACCATCGGCGCGGTGCTCGCCCCGGCACTCGGCGCGGCCGGTGTCGCACCCCTGGAAGCCTTGCGCCGCACCAGCAAACCCGAGGAGAGCAAGCGCACCGGACGGCTGCGGATCGCGATCGGCGTGCTGGCCGCGGCCGGTGCGGGCGCACTGGTGTACCTGATGATCCAGGAGGGTCTGCTGGAAACCGCAAGGCCAGGCGGCGTCACCGCGGACCTGTTGCTGCTCACCGTGGGCAGTGGGGCCCTGGCCCTTGGCGCGGTGGTCGCGCTCGGCCCGCTCTACATCGGCCCGCTGCTGCGCCTGCTGGAACGCCCGGCCAGGCTGTTCGGCCCCACCGCCGTGCTCGCCGTGCGCGGGGTCGGCGGCGCGCCACGGCGGGCGGCGGCGGTGGCCGCGGTGGTCACCCTGGGCTCGGCGCTGCTGACCGGCGCGCTGGTCGGCGGCAGCACCCTGCGCGAGTACACCGCGGCCGAATCCGCCGCGAGCTATCCCAGCGACCTCCTGGTCAGTCTGCCCGAGGGCGAGTCGCTACCCGCCGGACTGGTGCAGAAACTCCGTGCCCGCCCCGAATTCCGCCAGGTGCTGGCCTACCGCGAGGTGCGCCTGGACGTGCGCGGCGCGACCGAGGCGGTGAGCGTGCAGGTGTCCGATGTGGACATCCGGGCCACCCCTGGCTTCGCCGGACTGCGGCTGACCGAGGGCAGCTGGGCACCCGGCGGGGTGCTGCTCAGTGACGGCTTCGCCCGCAGATTGCGGGTGGGGGCCGGTGACCTGATCCAGGTCGGCGGCCGGAATCTGGTGGTGCGAGGAGTGGTGCTGGGTGAACGGATCGCCGTGTCCGCCGTGGTGATCGACCGGGCCGACCTGGACCGGCTGGACGTGCCGCCGACCCCGAGCGGGGCGCTGCTCGCCGCCGCCGGGCCGGGCAACGCCGAACAGCTCGCTGCCCAGGCCGCGGCCCGGAATGTGCTGGGACAGCAGGCCGAACTGTCCTCGCTGACCGATCAGCGCACCGACCAGTCCGGGCTGCTGGACCTGCTGACCACGCTCGCGCTGTGCCTGATCGGCCTGACCGTGCTGATCGCGGTCGTCGGCGTCGGCACCACCGCCGCACTGTCCGTTGTGGAGCGTGGCCAGGAGGCGGGACTGTTGCGGGCACTGGGACTCGGCCGGGGCGCCCTGGCCGGGGCCACCCTCGGCGAGTCGGTGCTGCAGGGCCTGCTCGGCGGCCTGCTGGGGCTGCTGCTCGGCGTGCCCTACGGCTGGCTGGGCGTACAGAGCCTGGGCACCTCGGCGCCGTTCGTGTTGCCGGTACCGGGTTTGCTGCTCGCGGTGCTCGCCATGGCCGGGCTCACCGCGGTGGCCGGACTGCTCCCGGCGGTGCGGACCGCGCGGGTCAGCCCGGTCACCGCGATGCGCGCCAACGACTAGGCGAGGAGACCGGCCCGGTCAGCCGAACTGGCCGGGCTGGTAGTCGCCTGCGGGCTGCTGCAGGATCACGTTCATCCGGTTGTACGCGTTGATGATCGCGATCAGCGCCATCAGCGCGATCAGCTGCTCCTCGTCGTAGTGCTTTGCGGCGTTGGCCCACACCTCATCCGGCACCCCGCCTGCCGCGTCCGCGATCCGGGTGCCCTGCTCGGTCAGCTCCAGCGCGGCCCGCTCGGCCTCGGTGAACAGCGTGGCCTCGCGCCAGCCGGCGATCATGTGCAGCCGCTGCGCGGTCTCGCCGGCGAGCGCGGCCTCCTTGGTGTGCATGTCCAGGCAGAAGCCACAGCCGTTGATCTGGCTGGCCCGGATCTTCACCAGCTCCTGGGTCGCCGCGGGCAGCGACGAGTCCGACACCACCTTGCCAGCCGAGTTGAAGTGCTTGATCAGCTTGCCTGCCATCGGGCTGGCGAACATGTTCAGACGGGCGTTCACGGTGAACTCCTCTGCCGTTGTCGTTGCCGTACACAGCTATGACGACCCGGCTCGGCAGAGTGTGACCGGTCTGGATGTGACCTGCGTCGCTAGTCCTCGGCGCTGCTCCGGTGCAGCCGGGCGATGCGGGTCATGCACCGCTTGAACGCCGCGTACTCCTGCTCGCCCACCTCCGCCCGGTGCCTGGCCTCGATCTCGGCCATGATCTGGTCGCCGCGGCGCATCTCGTCCAGCCCGCGCTCGGTTGGCAGGATCAGCTTGGCCCGCCGGTCGTTCGGATCCGGCTCCCGGCGCAGGTAGCCCAGTGCCACCAGCTCGTCGACCAGGGTGCCGATCACCTGCTTGTGCTGGCCGGACTGGCGGGCCAGGTCGGTGGCCCGGCTGCCGTTCTCGTCCAGGTAGGCCAGCACCGCGCCATGCCGGGGCCGCAGCTCCGGGTGGCCCTGCTCGGCCAGGGACCGGAACATCTCGCGCTGCACCCCGAACAGGATGTTCCCGGCGAGAATGCCCAGGTCAGGGTCGTCTTCCTTGCGTTGGCTACGGCTCACGGCCACCCCTCCACGTGGATTTAGTCACCAATCTTGATAGTCACTGATTCTTACTATACCGTCGTGCTCATGACCATTCTGATCACCGGCGCCAACGGCACCGTCTCCAGTTCGGTACTCAGCTCCCTCGCCACCGACGAGGACGTCCGGATCATGGTGCGCGATCCGAAGCGTGCGCCCCGGCTGCCCGGCGTGCGGGTCGTGGTCGGCGACCTGGACGAGCCGGCCAGCCTGACCGAGGCATTCGCCGGGGTGGACACGCTGTGGCTGCTCACCGCGATGGGTCCGCAGGCCCCGCACGCCAGCATGAACGCGGTGCACGCGGCCAAACAGGCCGGGATCGGGCACGTGGTGCGGCTGTCCGCGATCGGCGCCGGGTACGACGCGCCGACCCGCAACGGACGGCTGCACGCCCTCTCCGACCACGAACTCATCGCCTCCGGGCTGAACTGGACGATCCTGCGCCCGCACTTCTTCATGCAGAACCTGCTCGGCTCGGTCAACGGCGACACCTTCTACGGTTTCCTCGGCGAGGGCAGGCTCGGCCTGATCGACGTCAGGGACATCGGTGATTCCGCCGCCGCCATCCTGGCCAACCCGGCCCCGCACGCGGGCCGGATCTACACCCTGACCGGCCCGGAGAGCATCACCCTGCACGAGGCCGCCGCGGCCGCTGGCGACGCACTGGGCACGCCGGTCGACTACCGGTCGCTGACCCCGGAGCAGGCCTACGAGGTCTTCATCGGGGCCGGGATGACGCCGTGGATGGCCGCGGTCACCAACGAGTACGGGGCCGCCTACGCCGGTGGCTGGGGCGATTTCACCACCCCGGCCGTGCCCGAGCTGACCGGGCACCGGGCCCGGGACTTCGCCCAGTTCGCCAAGGACCACGTCGGCGCCCTGCGCGGTCAGGCATGAGCGGGCACTGGCGGCCCGTGCACCGGGCCGCGATCGCCAGTCCCTACGACGCCTTCGCCTTCGCCCCGGCCCGCCGGTTCACCGACACCACGCTGCGGCAGATCGTGCACCTGCACCGGGGCGGCCCGACCCTGCGGCTGCACGTGGACAACCGGTTCGGCCGGACGCCACTGGAGGTGGGCGAGCTGCGGGTGGCCCGGCACCTCGGCGCGGGCAGGATCGGCCCGGACGCGCTGGTCACCGCGGGCGCGGCCAAGTCGTTCACGGTGGCCGCGGGGGAGCGGGTGATCACCGACGCGGTGGCGCTGACGCTGCCGGACGACGTCGAGCTGGCGATCAGCCTGTACCTGCCCGGCACCACGCCGTGGGCCACCCTGCACCCGGACGCCGGACAGATCAGCTATGCCCGGCAAGGGAATTCCACCGCAGTCACCGCGCTCTTCGAGGCCGAGGAACTCTCCTCCCTGTACTGGCTCAGCGGCGTCGACGCGCTGACCGACAGTCCGGCCGAGCCGGTGGTGGTGGCCTTCGGCGACTCGCTCACCGACGGCACCGGCACCACGCCGAACACCAACCAGCGCTACCCCGACCACCTGTCCAGGGCACTCGGCCTGCCCGTGCTCAACCTCGGCCTCAGCGGCAACCGGCTGCTCAGGGACGGCTTCGGCCAGGCCGGGGTCACCCGGTTCCAGCGTGACGTGCTCGCCGTGCCGGGACTCACCCACGTGATCATCGCGTTGGGCACCAACGACATCGGCCTGCCGACCATGTGGGACCAGCCGCAGCCCGGCGCGGCCGAGATCATCGAGGGCCTGACCCTGCTCGCCGAGGCCGCCCGCGCCGCCGGGGTGCTCACCCTGGCCGCCACGCTGCCGCCTACCTCGGGCACCGTCTACGGCGAGTTCTTCACCGCCGAGGGCGACCTCATCCGGCGCGCGGTCAACCGGTGGATCCGGGAGTCCCCGCTGTTCACCGGGGTGGTCGACTTCGACGCGGCGGTGCGCGACCCCGGGTACGACCTGGCCTACCGGGCGGAGCTGGACAGCGGCGACCACCTGCACCCCAACGACGCGGGCGCCGCCGCCATGGCCGCCGCCGTGCCGCTGGCGGCGTTCGGGCGCTGACCTGCGGGGAATTGCCGGCGACGGCGGCCGGGTGTACAGGTATGCACATGCACTCACGGGTCGGCCGGGCGCGCGGGGCCCTGCTCGGGCTCGCCCTGGGTGACGCGCTCGGCATGCCGACCCAGTCGATGTCCCCCTCGGACATCGCCACGCACTACGGCGAGATCACCGGACTGGTCGATGCCGTTGCCGCCCAACCGATCGCGCCAGGGCTGCCCGCCGGGACGATCACCGACGACACCGAACAGGCACTGCTGCTGGCCCGGCTGCTGATCGAGGGCGACGGGCAGGTGGATGCCAGCGCGTACGGCCGGGCCCTGCTTGTCTGGGAGGCCGGGATGATCAGCCGCGGATCGGCGGATCTGCTTGGCCCGTCGACGAAACTGGCCCTGACCCGGCTCGCGGCCGGGGTGCCACCGGCGGAGACCGGGCGGGACGGGGTCACCAACGGGGCGGCCATGCGGGTCGCCCCGGTCGGCATCGCCACCCCGCCCGCGGATCTCGACCGGCTCGCCGACGCGGTCGCGGAGACCGCCAGGGTCACCCACAACACCAGCCTCGGACTCGGCGCGGCGGTCGCGGTCGCCGCCGTGGTGTCCGCGGGAATCGCCGGTGCCGGGCTGGCCGAGGCACTTGACCTGGGCGAACAGGGTGCGCTGCTGGGGGCCCGGCGTGGGCGCCTGGTGGCCGGGGCCGAGATCGGGCCGCGGATCCGGTGGGCGCGGCAGTGGGTGCGCGGGATCCCGGCCGCGGAACTGGGCGGGGCGATCGGGCAGGTGATCGGCACCTCGGTGGCGGCGCAGGAATCCGTGGTCGCCGCCTTCGCACTGGCCGAGGCACTGGGCGAGCGGCCCCTGGACGCGTTGCTGCTGGCCGCGAACCTGGGTGGGGACACCGACACCATCGCCGCGATCTGCGGGGCGATGCTCGGCGCCTGTCACGGAAGTGCCGCGCTGCCAACGGATCTGACCACTAGGGTGATCCGGGTGAACGCTCTCGCGCTGGATCCGCTGGTGCAGGGGCTGCTCGCGCTCCGAGGGCCGGCGTGAGCGGGCAGCTCGTGCACACCGGCCAGGTCGTGGTCGACCTGGTGCTCAACGTGTCCGGGCTGCCACCCGTTGGCGGTGATGTGCTTGCCTCCGCGGTGAAACTGACCCCTGGCGGCGGGTTCAACGTGATGGCCGCGGCCTGCCGCTCCGGCGCGCGGGTGCTCTACGCGGGCAGTCACGGCACCGGCAGCTTCGGCGACCTGGCCAGGGCCGCGATGGCCGCCGAGGGCGTTGTGGTGGCCAACCCGCCCACGACCGGCGCGGACACCGGGATCGTGGTCGCGCTGGTGGACGAGGAGACCGGCGAGCGGACCTTCGTCACCGGCGTCGGGGCCGAGGGGCGACTGGAACCGGGGCAGCTGGACCAGGTGCATCCCAGTGCCGCGGACGTGGTCTACATCAGCGGGTACAGCCTGCTGCAGCAGGCCAACCGGGAGGCGCTGCTCGGCTGGCTGGCCCGGCTGCCCGGCCCCACCGTGCTGTTCGACCCCGGCCCGCTGGTCGAGCAGATCGTCTGGTCCGACCTCACCGCCGTACTGTCCAGAGTGGACATCCTGAGCTGCAACGCCCGTGAGGCCAAACAACTCTCCCGCACCAACACCACCCGGGCCGCCGCGGCCGTGCTGGCCACCCTGGTGCCCAGCTTCGCCACCGTGATCGTGCGCGACGGGCCCGCGGGCTGCCTGCTGCAACGGGACGGGCGGATCACCACGGTCGCCGGGTTCAACGTGGACGCGGTGGACACCAACGGGGCAGGCGACGCGCACTGCGGCGCGTTGCTCGCGGAGTTGTTGCGCGGCAGCGGGATGCTGGCGGCCACCCGGTACGCCAACGCCGCGGCCGCGATCGCGGTCACCCGGCACGGACCGGCCACCGCGCCGGTGCGCGCGGACATCGAAGAGCTTGTCGGAACGGGGTTCCAGCCATGAACGAAGCGCTCAAGGTCGAAACGCACGGGATCAACGTGATCGGCGACGCCGACCGGCACGGCAAACCCCGGCAGCTGTTCTGGCCCTGGTTCGGCGCGAACGTCTCCGTGCTGGGCCTCAGTTACGGCTCGTTCGTACTCGGCTTCGGCCTCTCCTTCGGACAGGCCGTGCTGGTCGCCGTACTCGGCATCGTGTTCTCCTTCCTGCTCTGCGGTTTCATCGCGGTGGCGGGCAAACGCGGCTCCGCGCCGACGATGCTGTTGAGCCGCGCGGCTTTCGGCGTGCGCGGCAACCGGCTGCCCTCGGCCATCTCCTGGCTGC
This sequence comes from Crossiella cryophila, assembly GCF_014204915.1. NCBI lineage: Bacteria > Bacillati > Actinomycetota > Actinomycetes > Pseudonocardiales > Pseudonocardiaceae > Crossiella > Crossiella cryophila. The sequence continues at coordinate 8,637,477 of NZ_JACHMH010000001.1, read as the reverse complement.
TCACCGTCGGCTGGGAGACCGTGCTGGCCACCCTGGCGACGCTGGCCACCGCGACCGTGTTCGAGCGACTGGGCTGGGGCGGCGGCGCGACCACGAAGGTGCTGGCACTGCTGGTGGTCACGGTGCTGGTGGTCGGCGCGGGCGTGCTCGGCTTCGCCACCATCATGCGGCTGCAGACCGTGATCACCGTGATCACCGGCGTACTCACCCTGGTGTACCTGGGCCTGGTCGCCGGGCACATCCACCTGGATGCGGTGACCGCGATCCCGGCCGGGTCCGCCCAGCAGTTCGTCGGTGCGCTGGTGTTCCTGATGACCGGCTTCGGCCTCGGCTGGGTCAACGCGGCCGCCGACTACTCCCGTTACCTGCCAAGGGAAACCCCCAGCCGCGCGGTCATCGGCTGGACCACGTTCGGCGCCAGCCTCGCCCCGATCGTGCTGCTGCTGTCCGGCCTGCTGCTCGCCGGCTCCTCGCCATCGCTGAACACCGCCATCGCCGCCGACCCCATCGGCGCCCTGACCACCCTGCTCCCGGTCTGGTTCCTGGTGCCCTTCGCCCTGGTCGCGGTGCTCGGCCTGGTCGGCGGCGCGGTACTGGACATCTACTCCTCCGGCCTGGCCCTGCTCGCCGCGGGCGTCCGGGTCTCCCGCCCGGTGGCCGCGCTGATCGACGGCGTGCTGATGGTGCTCGGCACGGTGTACCTGGTCTTCCTCGGCGGGCAGTTCCTCGGCCAGTTCCAGGGCTTCCTGACCACACTGGGCGTGCCGGTGGCGGCCTGGTGCGGGATCATGCTCGCCGACCTCGCCCGGCGGCGGGAGTACGTCGAGGCGGACCTGTCCGATCCGGCCGGGCGTTACGGCGACATCCGGTGGGGGCCGGTGGCGCTGATCGTGCTGGCCGCCGGGCTGGGCTGGGGCCTGGTGACCAACTCGGCGGCGGGCTGGCTGGGGTGGCAGGGCTACCTGCTCGCCCCGCTCGGACTGGCGGAGAACTGGTCCGGCGCCAACCTCGGGGTGCTGCTCGCCCTGGCCCTCGGCTTCGCGTTCACCCTGGTCACCGGTGGCCGCACCCGCGCCGCGCAGGTCTGACACCGCTGTTCACCCACCCTTCCGGGAGTGACGCAGGCCACGAACTGACCAGATGACGATTCTGGTCAGTTGGGTCTAACCTGGGTTCATGGACACCACGAACACCCGCGACCGCCGCGCTCTGGTGGTCGGACTGGGCATCAGCGGAATTGCCACGGCACTGCGGCTGCGGCGGGCGGGCTGGGAGCCGGTGCTGATCGAGAAAGCCCCGGCCAGGCGCTCCGGCGGGTACTTCGTCGGCCTGTTCGGCACCGGCCGGGCGGCGGCGAAACGGCTGGGCATCCTGGACGGGATGGCCGACCGGACCGCCTCGGACGGGGTCAACTTCGACATCGACCGGGCAGGCAACCGGCGGCGCGGGCTGGGCTTCAAGGACCTGCCGGGACTGCCCAGGCTGATGCTGCGCGGCGACGTCGAACGGGCCGCCTTCGCCGCGCTGCCCGCCGACGTGGAGATCCGCTACTCGACCGTGCCCACCGCCATCGCCCAGGACGCCGACGGCGTGGACGTGACCCTGCGGAACACCGTCGACGGGCAGACCGGCACCGAGCGGTTCGACCTGGTCATCGGCGCGGACGGACTGCGCTCCACGGTGCGCTCGCTGGTCTTCGGGCCGCACGAGCGATACCTGAAGCGGCTCAACTTCATGATCGCCGCCTTCTCGCTGCCCGACCGGCTCACCGACGTGGCGCAGGAGGACGGCGTCACCCTGCTCGAACCCGGCCGGTCGATGTGGATCTTCCCGTTCGCCGACCACCCGCCGACCGTGCTGCTGTCCTACCGCACCGACGACGTGGACGCCGAGTTCACCGAACCGCCCATCCAGCGGGTGCGCGGCGTCTTCGGCGACAAGCCGACCGGGCGGGCGCTCGGCGAGGCGCTGCGGGCCATGGAGAACGCGGAGGAGTTGCTGTTCGACTCGGTCGAACAGGTCAAGATGGACCGCTGGCACGACGGCAGGGTGGTGCTGGTCGGTGATTCGGCCTGGTGCGTGACGCTGTACGCGGGCATGGGCGTCTCGGCCGGACTGGCCGGCGCGGACCTGCTCGGCACCATGCTGGAACGCCACCCCGGCGACCTGGAGCGGGCGCTGACCGAGTGGGAGGCGAAACTGCGGCCCAGCATCGAGTACTACCAGCAGAACGGGCTGGAGCAGCAGGCGTTCTTCACCCCGACCAGCCGGTTCCAGATCGCGCTGCGCAAGGTGCTCATGCGCGGGCAGAAGTGGCCGCTGATCGGCCGCCTGCTGCTGGCCATGCGCGATGGCGGGAAAGCGACGCGCATGAAGGAGCTGGACATCGCGCGGGCATGATGGTCTTGGCCCGCGGTCGCGGGCGGTCGGGCTGGGGAAAGGGATCGGTCATGGCTCAACTGGTCGAACACGACTCGGGGAAGGCCGCCCGCATCCTCGGTGTGGCCAGGGAGTTGTTGCTGCGGCGCGGGGTCAAGGGCGTCACGATCGCCGAGATCGCGGAGAAGGCGCACGTCGGCAAGGGCACGGTGTACCTGTACTGGGGCACCAAGGAGGACCTGTTCGTCGGGCTGTTCGCCAGGGACTTCCTGGAAGTGGTTGACGAGTTCATCGAGAACTTCACCGGCGATCCGGACAACGCCCGCCCGCACCGGCTGGTCCCCCGGCTGGTCCAGGTCGCGCTGGACCGCCCGATCGTGCGCGCGCTGCAGACCGGTGACGTGGAGATGCTCGGCATCCTGGCCGAGCACCCGCGCAGCACCGAACTCATCAGCGCACTCGGCCCCGGCGCGCTGATGTACGCGGTGCTGCCGGTGTGGCGGGAGCACCACCTGGCCCGCGCCGACTGGCCACTGGACGAGCAGGCGTACGCGCTGCGGGCGATGACCGCCGGGTTCTTCCAGGTGGCCGCGCACCCGCACGCGCTGACCGAGGTCGAGGTCGCCGATCCCACGGCCGTGCTGGCCACCGCGGTGACCGCGTTGCTGGGCCAGGAGACCGCCACCGCGGCGGAGGTCCGCGCCACCGCCGAGATCGGCCTGACCCTGCTGCACGAACGACGAGCGGCCGTGCTGGCCACCATCGTCACGAATACGGAATGAGGGGAATCTCGTTGCCACAGCACCGTGAAGTGTCCGTCAACGGCATCACCATGCACATCGCCGAGCAGGGCGAGGGCCCGCTCGTGCTGCTGCTGCACGGCTTCCCGGAGAGCTGGTACTCCTGGCGGCACCAGTTCGAACCGCTGGCCGCGGCCGGCTACCACGTGGTCGCGCCGGACCAGCGTGGCTACGGCGGCACCGACCAACCGTCCGATGTGGACGCTTACTCGATCTTCCACCTGGTCGGCGACGTGGTCGGCCTGATCGAGGCGCTCGGCCACAAGCAGGCCGTGGTGGTCGGGCACGACTGGGGCGGCCCGGTCGCCTGGCACACCGCCATGCTGCGGCCGGACCTGGTCCGCGGCGTGGCCGGACTCAGCGTGGCGCCCGGCCCGCGCGGCCCGGTGCCGCCGCTGGTCGCCGCGCGCGAGCGCTTCGGCGACGGCTTCTACCAGATCTACTTCCAGGAACCGGGTGTCGCCGACGCCGAGCTGAACTCCGATATCCGCGGCGCCTTCCGCAAGACCCTGGCCGCCACCTCCGGCGAGGGCGCCAACCCGGCCGCGGCCCCGCTGGCCCAGGCGGGCGGGTTCCTGGCCGCGATGCCCGATCCGGAGACGCTGCCGGGCTGGGTCACCGAGGCCGACATCGACGCCTACACCGAGCAGTACCAGCGCAACGGCTTCACCGGCGGCCTGAACTGGTACCGCAACATCGACCGCAACTGGGAGCTGACCGCGCCCTGGCAGAACGCCCGGATCACCGCGCCCGCGCTCTACCTCAGCGGCGACCGGGACCTGGTGCGCGCCTTCTACCCGCCGGAGTTCATGGACCAGGTGCTGCCGAAGATCCTGCCCGACCTGCGCGGCGTGGTCGACCTGCCCGGTTGCGGGCACTGGACCCAGCAGGAGCGCCCGGACGAGGTCAACAAGGCGCTGCTGGAGTTCCTCGGCGGCCTGTGAGCCGCCGGCTCGCGGTCTGATTCCCGCCGGACAGCCCGCCCCCGCGGCGGGTTGACTCCCTCCCGGCCCCGGCACAACCGCCGGGTGCCGCGGAGGGAGCAGCGTGCCGATCACCCGAGCCCGGCTGGGCACCCCGGTCCAGTTCGGCCTGCTGGCCCTGGCCTGGGGGTCCAGCTTCCTGTTCATCAAGATCGCGCTCACCGAGCTGAGCCCGGCGCAGATCGTGGCCGGACGGCTGCTGCTGGGCGCGCTCACCCTCGGCGTGCTGGTACTGGCCACCCGCCAATCGATCCCGCGCGAGCTGAGGCTGTGGGCGCACCTGGCCGTGGTCTCGGTGCTGCTCTGCGTGCTGCCGTTCCTGCTCTTCGCCTGGGCCGAGACCCGGCTGTCCTCCGGCCTGGCCAGCATCTACAACGCCACCACCCCCCTCGCGACCACCGCCTTCGCCGCCGCGTTGCTACGCACCGAACGCCTCACCAGGAACCGCCTCACCGGCCTGCTGCTCGGTTTCGCCGGAGTACTGGTGATCATCGGCCCGTTCACCGCCGACCTCACCGGCGACCTGCCAGCCCAGCTCGCCTGCCTGGGCGCCACCACCAGCTACGGCCTGGCCTTCGTCTACCTGCGCCGCTTCCTCGGCGACCGGGACGTACCCGCGGTGACCATGGCCTTCATCCAGGTCACCATCGGCGCCGTGCTCATGCTGCTGACCACCCCCTTCCTTGGCACACCAGGGAATCTGTCCCCGCCGGTGCTGCTGAGCATGATCGCGCTGGGCGCGGTCGGCACCGGCCTGGCCTACGTCTGGAACACCGCGGTGGTGCGCGACTGGGGCGCCACCAACGCGGCCGCGGTGACCTACGTGACGCCCGTGGTCGGCGTACTGCTGGGTGTGCTGGTCCTGGCCGAACCCGTCGCCTGGCACCAGCCCGTGGGCGCGGCCCTGGTGCTGCTGGGCATCCTGGCCGCGCACGGGCGGCTCAGCAGGCGGCGCCCGATCCCTGCTGACGCCGACCCGCCAGGTGACCCCGTCAACGAGGTGCGGCGGTGATCGCGTATGGTGCTTGTGCCCAGAAAGAAGGCCCCGGTAGCCCAACCGGCAGAGGCAGCGGACTCAAAATCCGTCCAGTGTGGGTTCGACTCCCACCCGGGGCACCTTGTGCAGTACAGAACAGCCCCTGACCAGGCAAAACCCGGTCAGGGGCTGATCTTGTCGCAGGGGTGTTCCGCCACCTGTCGCGCCTAGTCGGGCCGACCGACCTGGATGTTGGACAGGTCGAGGCCGATCGCGAAGTCCGCGGTGTAGCCGGTACCGGCCTGTTGCGGGCGCAGCAGCATCTGGGCGCCGCCGTTGCGGTAGATCGAGTCCCGGTTGTTGGTGGTGTTCGCCGGACCTCGCCGCAGGTACGGTTCGGTCCGCAGATAGGCCGCGCCGAACTCGGGGGTGAAGTACAGCTGCGAGGTGAATTCGTACGGTCGGCCGTTGGTGCCGATGGTGCGGATTTTGATATGGATGTGCAGTGTGCGACCCGTGTACCAGCCGGGCAGAATGGTGATGAATCGGGCCGCGCCCGCCTGGTCGGTGTTCTGGTAACCACGCAGGAATCGGCGGCCGGAACTGCCTTGGGACGGGATATCGGAGTACAGGCCGAACGCGTCGCACTGCCAGAGGTCGACCATCGCTCCCGGTAGTGGAGTGCATTGCTGCTGGCGAATCTGCTGGATGGTGAAGTTGATCGTCAGCGCGGTGCCGGGCACCGGTCGGCCAGTGGCCGGTTCGGTGCGGATGTCGGAGCGGTTGAGCCGCTCGTCCACGAAGTAGGGGCCCTCCATCTGCTCTGGCTTGACCACACAGTCCAGTGAGCAGACCTCGGGTGCGTCCGCGACGAAGGTGGTGGGACTGGCCATGGCGGATCCCGCGACCGTGAGTGTGGCACCCGCGGCACCGAGCAGAATCAACGCCTGCCGTCTGCCGAGTACCCGGCCGATCGGCTCATCGTCGTCATGCATGGGATTTCCTTTTGGGAGCAGGGTAAATGAGCGCGACAGGGGGTTGTTCGCAGGGAGTCGCGCTCATTTGACTGTCCGGCATGGGCTGCTTGGTGTCGAGAAATTTCACCCTCATGCATCATAAGACGGGGTCATCATATTGCTGATGGATTGAATTCCGGAACCGGCCGCGCATTGCCCTGACCGCGCTGAGTTCCAGTTCGCCGTTCGGTCCGCGTGATGGCCTCGCCGATGACGGGGCGGGCCTTCAGCCAGAACTCGTGCACCGGGTCGCCTGGCGCGTATCGGGTGAGAACCTCGTCGATCCGATCGGTGTAGGAGAGGTACTGGCCGTCCGGGCCGGTGGTCAGATCCGCGGTCGTCAGCGCGTCGGAGAACTCGTCATCCTCGAACGGATAGCGCGCCATCAGGTGCCCGAGCCCGCGTTCGACGGCCTCGAACCGTGCGCCTGAGTGGTGCGCCACCAGGTTCACCAGCTTCGGTGGAAAGCCCCGCTCCGCCAGGTATTCCGCGCCGTCCACGGCATGCAGGCGGGAGGCGACCAGTCCCGGGGAGTACCCGATGTCGTGCAGCCAGGCGGAGGCGACGAGCAGCTTCGCCGCCGCCTGATTGTGCGCGTCGGAGTCCCCGTCCCGGCGAACCGCGCCACTGATTTCCGCCGCTCGGGCGGCCACCCCGCGCACGTGCCGCCAGCGCCGCTCAAGTGGGGTCAGGAGTTGGGCAGCTGTCTCGCCGGCGGCTTTGACCAGATCCGCGGCGTTGTCCCGCTCCCATTCGGCAACCGTGTCCAGCGCGGTCGCTCGGCTGATCATCAGACCTCCAGCTGCTCGGCTGTCCGGCGCGCGGTGGCCGGGCTCCGGTGGGTTGACCTCCAGCATGCTTGAGCTTTTAGCGTCTGGTGGCATGGAACCTGACGATGCGGAACTCGCGCGGCAGCCGGTCGGCTACTGGACCGGACTCGCGCATGAAGTGGTCATCCGGCACATCCGCGAGACCGACAGCACCCTGGGCGTGACCCAGCGGCACCGGATGACGCTCAACGCCCTGGCCAGTCGCGAGGGTGGGATGACCAGAACCGAGGTCACCGACTTCCTGCGGCAGTACCTGACACCGCAGATCGGGGAGGTGTCGACCTATCCGGCGGTGCTGGACGATCTCCTCGACAAGGGGTGGATCGTGCTGGGGGACGGCGGACGGCTCACGCTGACCGAGGCCGGGTATGACGGGCGGGCGCGGCTGGCCGAACTCGCGGTGGGGATCCGGCGCCGGTTGCACGAGGGGGTCAGCGACGCGGACTACGTCGCCGCGTTGCGGGTGTTGCGCCGCATCATCGCCAACGTGGGTGGCCCGGTGACCCTGCCCTGAGCCGTGGGGGGCTGACGTACGGTCTGGGCGGGTGATCTTGGCTTTCCTGGGGTTGGCGAGGAGTTCGCGTGTCGTTCTCGATGTTCCTGCCGGTGGCGCTGGCGCTGGTGATGTTCGGGCTGGGCCTGACGTTGACGGGGGTGGACCTGCGGCGGGTGGCGCGGTCGCCGCGGGCCGCGGTGATCACCTTGGCCTGCCAGATGCTGGTGTTGCCGGTGGTGGGTTTCGGGCTGGTGCTGGCGTTCGGGCTGCCGGCCGAGCTGGCGGTGGGGGCGATGTTGCTGGCGGCCTCGCCGGGTGGGAGTTCGGCGAGTTTGTTCAGCCATCTCGCGGGTGGGGATGTCGCCCTGAACATCGCGGTGACGGCGTTGAACTCGGTGCTGGCGCTGGCCACGCTGCCGATCGTGGTCGACCTGTCGATGACCTATTTCCTGGGCGCCGGCAAGGAGATCGGGTTCCAGGCGGACAAGCTGGTGCAGGTGTTCGCGACCGTGCTGGTGCCGGTGGCACTGGGGATGTGGGTGCGGCATCGGTTCAGCGCGTTCGCGGTGCGGGTGGCGGGGTGGGTCAAGATCGCGGCGGTGCTGGTGCTGGCGATCGTGGTCACCACCGCGGTGGTGACGCAGTGGACGGTGTTCCTGGCCCACCTGGGCGGGGTTGGGTTGTGGGCGCTGGCTTTCTGCGTGTGCTGCCTGGTGATCGGGTACCTGGTGCCGAGGGTGTTCCGGGTGCCCAGGGAGCAGGCGATCGCCTCCGCCATGGAGATCGGCATCCACAACGGGGTGCTGGCCATCGCGGTGGCCACGGTGGTGCTGGGCAGTCCGGTGCTGGCGATCCCGGCCGCGGTCTACGGGATCGTGATGAACTTCCCGACCGCGGTGGCCGCGTTCGCCTTCGCCCGCGGCACGCGGCGGCGGGTCGGGGCGGTGACGCCCGCCGGAGGAGGGTGAGTGGGGGCCTCGCGGGTGTCCGGGGGCGGACAGTCCGGAAGCGGCCAGCGGGGGCGCGGGGCTCGCGGCGTGGAATGTCACACCGATCACCTGCCGCGTTCACAAAGTCGTCTCGGGGGCACAGGTAAGCTGCGGTTTCGCGTTCAGTGCAGTGCCGAGACCGCAGGAGGACCCCGGTGACCCAGCCGGCTGCCGAGGCCCAGGAACAGGCCGCCCCCGTCCAGCGCCGCGTGCTCGTCGCCGAGGACGAGGCGCTCATCCGCCTCGACCTGGTGGAGATGCTCCGCGAGGAGGGCTACGAGGTCGTCGGCGAGGCCGGAGACGGCGAACGGGCCGTCGAGCTGGCCGGTGAGCTGCGGCCGGACCTGGTCATCATGGACGTCAAGATGCCCAAGAAGGACGGCATCGAGGCCGCGGGCGAGATCGCCAGGGAGCGGATCGCGCCGGTGGTCATCCTGACCGCCTTCAGCCAGCGTGAGCTGGTCGAACGCGCCCGCGACGCCGGGGCGATGGCCTACCTGGTCAAGCCGTTCGCCAAGCGGGACCTGGTGCCTGCCATCGAGCTGGCCGTCTCCCGGTTCGCCGAGCTGAGCGCGCTGGAGAACGAGGTCGCCGGGCTCACCGAACGCCTGGAGACGCGCAAGGCCATCGAGCGGGCCAAGGGGCTGCTGATGACCAAGCAGGGGCTCTCCGAGCCGGAGGCGTTCCGCTGGATCCAGCGCACCGCCATGGACCGCCGGACCACCATGAAGGCCGTCGCGGACGCCGTGCTGGACAACCTGAACTGAACACGCGGTGAACCCATCTGGTCACCCTCCGTTGGCCTGCTCCGGAGTGTGATGTAAACGGTGGGTTACCACCCGTTTGGATCTTGTTTCTTCTTGACCGGGTCTGCTTCGTGTTCGGTGCGTCACCACCGTCACGATGTGGACACGCTCCTGTAGCGACCCTGGGCTTAGACGAAACGGACAGCTACTTTCCGGTCCAACCACGTCCCGGAGTGGTACGGGACACCGCCGCCGTTCAGCCGGTGGCGGATTGGGCAAGTGGAGGTACGGGTGTCTGGAGCACGACTCGTGCGGACCCTGGCGGTTGCGAGCGTTATCGCGCTCACCGTCGCAGGGTGCGGAGGCGGTAGCGGTTCAACGGGCAACGGGGGGCAGACCTCGGGCGGACAGGCGGCCCCTGGCAAGCCGGGTGACGCGGCCGACCCGCGCGGCGACGGCAACGCCAAGTGCAGCAACATCTCGCTCGCCTACATCGGCACCATCAACGGCGGCAACGCCGCGCTGGGCCAGGCCATCCTCAACGGCGCGCAGCTGGCGATCAACCAGCACAACAGCGCGAACGCCGGTTGCCAGGTGAACCTGAAGAAGTACGACTCCGAGGGCAGCCCGGACAAGGCGCCGGGTGTGGTCACCCAGGCGATCACCGACACCACCATCGTCGGGGTGATCGGCATGCCGTTCTCGGGTGAGTCCAAGGCCGTCGGCGGCACCTTCAACGAGGCCGGTCTGGTCACCATCACGCCGTCGGCGACCAACCCCGGCCTGACCAAGAACGGCTGGAAGACCTTCTTCCGCGGGCTGGGCAACGACGCGGTGCAGGGTCCGGCCGCGGCCAAGTTCCTCACCGAGGAGCTGAAGGCGCAGAAGGTCTGCGTGATCAGGGACGACTCGGAGTACGGCACCGGCCTGGCCGACGCGATCAAGGGCGCGCTGGGGTCGAAGGTCACCTGCGAGGACCAGATCAAGACCAACCAGCGCGAGTTCTCCGCCACCGCGAGCAAGCTGAAGTCCGCCAACGTGGACGCCATCTTCTTCGCCGGCTACTACGCCGAGGGCGGCCCGCTGGCCTCCAAGCTGTTCGACGAGGGCATCAAGGCGAAGTTCGTGGCGCCGGACGGCACCAAGGACGATGAGTTCATCAAGGGCGGCGCGGACGGCGCCGAGGGCGCGTACCTGACCTGCCCGTGTGTGCCCGCGGACGCCTTCACCGAGTTCTCCACCGCCTACAAGCAGCTCTCCGGCAAGGAGCCGTCGACCTACTCGGCCGAGGGCTACGACGCCGCGACGATCCTGCTCAAGGGCATCGACAAGGGCCTCAAGGACCGGGCCGGTCTGCTGGACTTCGTGAAGAACTACGAGGGCCAGGGCCTGACCAAGAAGTTCAAGTGGGACGCCACCGGCGAACTCACCGACACGCCCGTCTGGTCGTACAAGGTCGAGGGCGGCAAGATCGTCAAGTTCAAGCCGATCACCAAGTAATCCCGACCTGAGACATCACCGCACTGGGGCACGGATGCACGCATTCGCCTGCGTATGTCCGTGCCCCAGGCGTGTGCACCGTAAGAAACGGGCGGATCTGTGATTCAGCAACTAGGCACAGTTCTCGCGCAGGACTCGGGAAGCGGAATCGGCTTCAACGTTGACCTGCTGCTGGAGAACTTCTGGGCGAACACCGTGGACGGTTTGTCCTACGGCAGCATCTACGCGCTGATGGCGTTGGGCTACACCCTCGTCTACGGCGTGCTGCGGCTCATCAACTTCGCGCACTCCGAGGTGTTCATCGCGGGCGCCTTCGGTATCTGGTTCACCTTCGACGCACTCGGCTTCAAGCCGGGGCCGACTCCCTCGCTGGGCACGGGGGAGATCATCGCCACCCTGGTGCTGGCCATCGGGGTCGGCATGATCGTCTCCGGCGCGGTGGCGGTGATCGTGGAACGCGTCGCGTACCGCCCGCTGCGCAAACGGAACGCGCCATCGCTGGTCTTCCTGATCACCGCGATCGGCGCGTCCTTCGTGCTGCAGCAGATCTTCTTCGTCTGGCGGGGCGGCAACGCCGAGGGTGCGATCCGCATCATCCGGCCCACCACCCAGTTCGAGATCTTCGGCGCGCGGGTCACCAACGTGCAGATCATCGTGTTCCTCGCCGCGCTGGTGCTGATGTTCGCCGCGGACACCTTCATCAAACGCAGCAGGCTCGGCCGCGGCATCCGCGCGGTGGCCCAGGACCCGACCACCGCGACGCTGATGGGCGTCAACCGGGAGCGGGTCATCATGGTGACCTTCCTCATCGGTGGTCTGCTGGCCGGCGCCGCCGCGTTGTTCTACGTCATGCAGATCCCCTCCGGTGTCATCTACACCGGCGGCTTCCTGCTGGGGCTCAAGGCGTTCACCGCCGCGGTGCTCGGCGGGATCGGTAACCTGCGGGGGGCGGTGCTCGGCGGATTGCTGCTGGGTGTGGTGGAGAACTACGGACAGTCCCTCTTCGGCGGGCAGTGGCGCGATGTGGTCGCGTTCGTCCTGCTGATCGTCGTCCTGATGTTCCGGCCCACCGGCATCCTCGGCGAGTCCCTCGGGAAGGCACGGGTATGAACGCACAACACGAGAAGACCGCGGCCGTGCCCTTCGGCCAGCGCGTGCGTGACTGGTGGAACGGCCTGAACCGGTTCCAGCAGTGGGGTGTGCTCATCCCGCTGGTGGCTCTGCTGTACCTGCTGCCGCTGATCAACCCGCCGCTGCTGACCACTGAGCCGGGCACCGACTTCCAGATCGCGCTGTTCAACGCGGCCCGGTTCGCGCTGATCGCGATCGGGCTCAACGTGGTGGTCGGCCAGGCCGGTCTGCTCGACCTGGGCTACGTCGGCTTCTTCGCCGTCGGCGCCTACGTCGCGGCGCTGCTGACCTCGCCGGAATCCCCGCTGCGCTGGGACTACCCGTGGATCGCGGTGATCCCGGTCGCGATGCTGGTGACCATGGTCTCCGGCGTGTTGCTGGGGACACCGACACTGCGCTTGCGCGGGGACTACCTGGCGATCGTGACCCTGGGCTTCGGCGAGATCGTGCGCCTGCTGGCCGACAACGTCCCTGGGCTGCGCGGCAACCGCGGCTTCCAGGAGGTCGGCCGCCCTGAGCTGGAGAACGCGGCGGGTCTGCCGATCTTCAACTCCACCAACGGAACCCCGTGGTACTGGCTGACCATCACGATCATCATCATCGTGCTGGTCTTCGTCGGGAACCTGGAGCGCAGCCGGGTCGGCCGGGCCTGGATCGCCATCAGGGAGGACGAGGACGCGGCCGAGATCATGGGCGTGCCCACGTTCAAGTTCAAGCTGTGGGCCTTCGCCATCGGCGCCGCGATCGGCGGTCTGTCCGGGGTGTTGTACGCCGGCCAGATCGGGTTCGTGAACAACCAGAAGTTCGACGTGGTCACCTCGGTGCTGTTCCTGGCCGCGGTGGTGCTCGGCGGATCGGGGAACAAGGTCGGGGTGATCCTGGGCGCGTTCGTCATCTCCTATCTGCCGGATAGGTTCCAGGAGATCGCCGAGTACAAGTACCTGATCTTCGGTATCGCGCTGATCGTGCTGATGCTGTTCCGCCCGCAGGGTCTGCTGGGCGCGCGGCAGCGGCTGCTCGCCAGGGGCAGGCAGGCTTATCAGAAGCTGCTGGGCAAACCGGAGCAGATCGCCACGGAGAGTTCGATGCTCGACTCGAAGAAGGGGGTGCAGGGGTGAGCGCGGACAAGCGCGACGACGAACCGGTCGTCGAGGGCGGTCTGGTCGCCGAGCTGGAGCGGATGACCCCGGAGGAGCGGGCCGCGCACGAGGCGGAGGTGGCCGAGGCGGTCGCCGCCGACCGGGACATCGCGGTCGAGGTCGGGGACACCCTGCTCAAGCTGGACGAGGTCACCATGCGCTTCGGCGGGCTGGTGGCGCTGGACGGGGTGAACTTCGAGATCCGCCGCGGCGAGATCCTCGGGCTCATCGGCCCCAACGGCGCCGGCAAGACCACCTGCTTCAACGCGATGACCGGCGTCTACCGGCCCACCAGCGGCCAGGTGCTGCTGGAGGGCAAGCCGATCGGCAAGCGCAAGCGCTTCCAGATCACCCGGCTGGGCATCGCCCGCACCTTCCAGAACATCCGCCTCTTCGGCGAGATGACCGCACTGGAGAACGTGGTCGTCGGCACCGACGCCCGGCACAAGACCAGCGTGATCGGCGCCCTGCTCCGCCTGCCCCGGCACCACGCCGAGGAGAAGTCCGCGGTGGAGAAGGCCATGGCGCTGCTGGAGTTCGTGGGCATCGCCGACCGCGCGGCGGAGAAGGCGAAGAACCTGCCCTACGGCTACCAGCGCAGGCTGGAGATCGCCAGGGCGCTGGCCACCGAGCCGAAGCTGCTGTGCCTGGACGAGCCCGCTGCCGGGTTCAACCCCGCGGAGAAGGAAGAGCTGATGGGGCTCATCCGCAAGATCCGCGACGACGGGTACACCGTGCTGCTCATCGAGCACGACATGAAGCTGGTCATGGGCGTGACGGACCGGATCGTGGTGCTGGAGTTCGGCAAGAAGATCGCCGAGGGCCTGCCTGCCGAGATCCGGGACAACCCGGCCGTGATCGCCGCCTATCTGGGGGTGCCCGACGATGGCGCTGCTTGAGCTGAACAACATGTCCGTGCACTACGGCCGGATCCAGGCCCTGACGGGCGTCTCGCTGCACGTGGAGCAGGGTGAGATCGTCAGCCTGATCGGCGCCAACGGCGCGGGCAAGTCCACCACCATGCGCGCCATCAGCGGCGTGCGCCCGCTCTCCGGCGGCACCATCCGCTTCGACGGCGAGGACATCACCAAGCTGCGCGCCGACCTCCGGGTCGTCCGCGGCATCTGCCAGTCCCCGGAAGGCCGGGGCGTTTTCCCCGGCATGACGGTGCTGGAGAACCTGGAGATGGGCTGCTACACCCGCAAGGACAAGGCGGCCATCGCCCAGGACTTCGAGCGGGTCTTCGAGCTGTTCCCCAGGCTGGCCGAACGCAAGAGCCAGGTCGGCGGCACCATGTCCGGCGGTGAGCAGCAGATGGTCGCCATCGGCCGCGCGCTGATGGCCCGGCCGAGGGTGCTGCTGCTGGACGAGCCCTCGATGGGCCTGGCCCCGCAGTTCATCCAGCAGATCTTCCGCATCATCCGGGAGATCAACGAGCAGGGCACCACGGTGCTGCTGGTGGAACAGAACGCGCAGCAGGCCCTGAGCCGGGCCCACCGCGGTTACGTGCTGGAGACCGGCCGCATCGTGAAGGAGGGCACGGGCGCGGAGCTGCTGGCCGACCCGTCCATCAAGGAGGCGTACCTGGGCGTCGCCTGACGTCCACAACAGCCAAATTGGCGTACAAGAACGGCAAACACTCCGGCAGGGGGTCCCAACCTGCCGGAGTGTTTGCCGTTGTGGGACGGGGTTTTGGCCGTTGTGGCACGGCCGGGAGGGTCAGCTCTTCGGGTCGCCCGGCGGGCGCTCGCGCAGGATGCAGGTCAGCTTGGCCGTGCACAGGCGGTGGCCGTCCTCATCGCTGATGACGATCTCGAAGGTGGCCGTGGTCTTGCCCCGGTGCAGTGGCTGGCACACCCCGGTGACCAACCCCGACCGCCCCGCCCGGTGGTGCGTGCAGGCCAGCTCCAGCCCGAGCGCGATCCGCTCCGGCGCGGCGTGCATGGCCGCGGCCACCGACCCCAGCGTCTCGGCCAGCACCGCGCTGGCGCCGCCGTGCAGCAGCCCGTAAGGCTGACGATTGCCCTCCACCGGCATCGTGCCGACCAGCTTCTCCGGGTCCCACGAGGTGATCTCGATGCCCATCTTCTCCGTGAGCTGTCCTGCGGGGGAGCTGCTCAGGTCGACCGTGCTCACCAGGCTCACCATCACCTTTCCGGGGGTCCGCGCGCGGGTGGCGCGGGAATCGTCGTACCGTCACCTTAGACTCGCCGCCGTGACCCAACCCGACCGCCTTGACGCGCGCCGACTGTTGCTCATCGATGGGCACTCGATGGCCTACCGGGCCTTCTTCGCCCTGCCCAAGGAGAACTTCCAGACCGCGACGGGGCAGACCACCAACGCGGTGTACGGGTTCACCTCGATGCTGATCAACCTGCTCCGGGATGAGCAGCCGTCGCATGTCGCGGTCGCCTTCGACGTCTCCAGGGTCACCTTCCGCACCGAGGCCTACGCCGAGTACAAGGCCACCCGCAGTGCCACGCCGGATGAGTTCCGCGGGCAGGTCAGCCTCATCCAGGAAGTGCTCTCCGCGCTGGCCATCCCGTTCCTGAGCAAGGAGAACTTCGAGGCCGACGACCTCATCGCCACGCTGACCACCCAGGCGGAGGCGGACGGGTTCGACGTGCTCATCTGTACCGGGGACCGGGACGCGCTGCAGCTGGTCACGCCCAAGACGACCGTGCTGTACCCGGTCAAGGGCGTCTCCGAGCTGACCCGGTTCACCCCGGAGGCGGTGCAGGCCAAGTACGGCCTCTCGCCCAACCAGTACCCGGACTTCGCCGCGCTGCGCGGCGACCCCTCGGACAACCTGCCCAAGATCCCCGGCGTCGGCGAGAAGACCGTCACCAAGTGGATCCAGGAGTTCGGCTCGCTGGCCGCGCTGGTCGACCGGGTGGACGAGGTCAAGGGCAAGGCCGGGGAGAACCTGCGGGCCAACCTGGACGCGGTGCTGCTCAACCGGCGGCTCACCGAACTGGTCAGGGACGTCGAACTGCCGGCCACCATCGCCGACCTGGCCGCCCAGTCCTGGGACCGGGACGCGGTGCACCGGCTCTTCGACGAGCTGGAGTTCCGGGTGCTGCGGGACCGCCTGTTCGCCACCCTGTCCACCGCCGAACCCGAGGCCGAGGAGGGCTTCGAGGTCAGCGGCGAGACCCTGGCCTCAGGGGCGGTCGCGGACTGGCTGGGCGAACACGGGCGCGGCGGCAGGCTCGGCCTGTCCTTCGTCGGTGACTGGGCCCGCGGCGCGGGTGACCTCACCGGCATCGCGCTGTCCACTGTGGACGGTCAGGGCGCCTTCGTGGACGTGACCGCGCTGACCCCCGAGGACGACGCGGCACTGGCCGCCTGGCTGGCCGATCCGGCCGCGCCCAAGGCCGCGCACGACGTCAAGGGACCGCTCTACGCGCTGCGTGCCCGCGGCTGGACGCTGGCCGGGCTCACCTCCGACACCGCCCTGGCCGCCTACCTGGTCCGCCCCGGTCAGCGCTCCTTCGACCTCGGCGACCTGGTGCTGCGCTACCTCCAGCGCGAACTGCGTGCCGAGGACACCGGCGGCGACGGCCAGCTCTCCCTGCTGGAGGACGAGACCGAGACCGTGGCCAAGGCCGCGACCAGGGAACTCCTCCGGGCCCGCGCCGTGGCCGAACTGGCGGGCGCGCTGGATGAGGAACTGGCCAGGATCAGCGCAACCGGCCTGCTCGCCGAGCTGGAACTGCCGCTGCTGGGGGTGCTGGCCGAGCTGGAGATCACCGGCATCGCGGTGGACGACGACAAGCTCACCGAGCTGGAGGCGCACTTCGCCGGCCGGGTCAAGCAGGCCGCCCAGGACGCCTACGGGGTGATCGGCAAGGAGATCAACCTGGGCTCGCCCAAGCAGCTCCAGGTGGTGCTCTTCGACGAGCTGAACATGCCCAAGACCAAGCGCACCAAGACCGGCTACACCACCGACGCCGAGGCGCTGCAGAAGCTCTACGAGGACACCCAGCACCCGTTCATGGCGCACCTGCTCGAACACCGGGACGCCACCCGGCTCAAGACCACGGTGGACGGGCTGCTCAAGTCGGTCTCCGACGACGGCCGCATCCACACCACGTTCAACCAGATGATCGCCGCCACCGGCAGGCTCTCCTCCACCGAGCCGAACCTGCAGAACATCCCGATCCGCACCGAGGAGGGCCGCACCATCCGGCAGGCCTTCGTGGTCGGCGGCGGCTACGCGGAGCTGATGACCGCGGACTACAGCCAGATCGAGATGCGCATCATGGCCCACCTGTCCAAGGACGAGGGCCTGATCGCGGCGTTCAACTCCGGCGAGGACCTGCACACCTACGTGGCCGCCCAGGCATTCGACGTGCCGACCGGCGAGGTCACCGGCGAACTGCGCCGCCGGGTCAAGGCCATGTCCTACGGCCTGGCCTACGGCCTGTCGGTGTACGGCCTGGCCCAGCAGCTGCGGATCTCCGCCGAGGACGCCCGCGCCCAGATGGACGCCTACTTCGCCCGCTTCGGCGGCGTCCGCGACTACCTGCACGAGGTCGTGGAGAAGGCCAGGCGGGACGGCTACACCGAGACCATCCTCGGCCGCCGCCGCTACCTGCCCGACCTCAACAGCGACAACCGCCAGCGCCGCGAGATGGCCGAGCGGATGGCCCTCAACGCCCCCATCCAGGGCAGCGCGGCCGACATCATCAAGGTCGCCATGCTGGGCGTGCACCAGGCCATCGCCGGCTCCGACCTGCGCTCCCGGATGCTGCTGCAGGTGCACGACGAACTCGTGCTGGAGATCGCCGAGGGCGAACGGGCCGCGGTGGAGGCCCTGGTGCGCGAGCACATGGGCAACGCCTACCAGCTCGACGTGCCACTGGACGTCTCGGTCGGGGTCGGCCAGTCCTGGGACGAGGCCGCGCACTGAGTCAGGCGCGTGGGCGTGACCGGGAGGTCGCGCCCACGCCGGTTCAGCGGCGCGGCTCCTCCGGGCGGCCCAGGTTCACCGGCCCGGAGATGTCCCTGGCCTGCACCACCGAGCCGGTCACCGTGCCGCTGACCGAGTTGGTCACCGAGCCGCCGCGCTCGCCGTCGTCCTCGGCCGAGGATGCCTGCGCCCACAGCGCCACCCCCGCCGCGGCCAGCGTCAGCACGCCAACCGCGACCCAGGCCCACACGTTCGTGCCCAGTTCGGTGGCCACGTTGACCGACACCCCGATACCGGAGGCCACCATCGCGGTGGCCAGCGCGAACATCCAACGGCGCATCCGAGCGACCCCTCCGCAACATGGTCGGCCCTGACAAGCAGGCCTCCGGAGATAAATGACATTCGGATACGCAGAGTACGCCAGTAAGCTACCTGCCGTGTTGCTCCACTGGGCCGAGCCGTTGAGTCAGAAACCCCGCCGCATCCTCGTCGCCGGCGCCTCCGGGGCCGGGAAGACGACCATGGTCCGGGAGCTGGCGCGGATCTTCGCCGCGCCCGCGGTCGAGCTGGACGCGCTCTACCACGGTCCACAGTGGATTCCCCGGCCCACCTTCCTGGCCGAGGTCACCGAATTCGCCAACAGCGAGAGCTGGGTGTGCGAGTGGCAGTACGAGTCGGTGCGGCCGCTGCTGGCCGAACGGGCCGACCTCATGGTGTGGCTGGACCACCCTCGGCACACCGTGATCCGCCGGGTCACCTGGCGGACGCTGAGTCGCCGCGGTCGCCGCGAGCCGCTGTGGAACGGCGAGCAGGAACCACCGCTGCACACCATCCTCACCGACCCGGAACACGTGATTCGCTGGGCCTGGACCACCTACCCCAAGGTGCGCGCGCGGGTGCGCGAGATGCTGCCCACCCCGCTGCCCGTGGTGCGGCTGTGCGGACAGCGCCAGACCGATGCCTGGCTGCGCTCCATCGTCGGCTGAAGTTGTTGACACCCGCCTGATCCGCCGCCTACGGTCCGCCTTGGTAAACGCTTTCATTCTGGGTGGACGGGGGTGGCCATGCGGCAACGCGCGTGGCCGGCCTACGTGTTCCTGCTGCCCTGGCTGCTCGGCGCGGTCACCCTGACCCTGCTGCCGATGGCCGCCTCGCTCTACCTCTCCTTCACCGACTACAACCTGTTCGAGACCCCACGCTGGGTAGGTCTGGCCAACTACGTCGAGCTGTTCACCCAGGACGACCGCTATCGCACCGCGGTCGTGGTGACGCTGAAGTACGTGCTGGTCTCGGTGCCGCTGAAACTGCTGCTCGCCTTCGCCGCCGCGCTGCTGCTGAACTCGCTGCGCGGCCGGGGGAAAGCCTTCTACCGCTCCGCCTTCTACGCGCCCTCGCTGCTGGGCGCCAGCGTCGGACTGGCGCTGGCCTGGCGTTCGCTGTTCGACCGCGGCGGCGCGGTGCCCTCCCTGCTCGGGCAGCTGGGCATCAGCACGCCGAGCTGGGTGGACGATCCGGACTGGGCGCTGTGGGCGGTGGTGCTGCTCTCCGCCTGGCAGTTCGGCGCGCCCATGGTGATCTTCCTGGCCGGGTTGCAGCAGATCCCGCCGGACCTGCTGGACGCGGCCGCGGTGGACGGCGCTGGCTGGTGGCGGCGGCTGGTCAGCGTGGTCTTCCCGGTGCTCTCGCCGGTGATCTTCTTCAACCTGGTGCTGGAGGCCATCCACGCCTTCCAGGCGTTCACCTCGGCCTTCATCATCAGCTCCGGCCGCGGCGGACCGGCCGACGCGACCCTGTTCTACACCCTCTACCTCTACGAACGCGGGTTCGGTGACTTCCGCATGGGCTATGCCGCCGCGATGGCCTGGATCCTGCTGCTGGTGATCGCCCTGGTCACCGCGCTGCTGTTCCGCTCGGCCCGCCGCTGGGTGTTCTACGGCGACGACCTGGCCGGCCGATGACCGCCCGCCGGTTGCGGCTGCTGGCCACCCACCTGGCCGCGCTCGCCGCGCTGCTGCTGGTGCTCTACCCGCTGCTCTGGCTGCTCACCGCCTCGGTCCGCCCGGTCGCCGAACTGATGGGCAGGCTGGACACGTTGTGGCCCAAGGTCATCGACCTCAGCGGCTACCAGCAGGCCCTGGAAGGCGCCGGTGGCGTCGGGTTCGGCACTTTCCTTGGCAACTCGCTGATCGTGGCCACCGGCACCGCGCTGGGCAACGTGATCTCCTGCGCGCTGGCCGGATTCGCCTTCGCCCGGCTGCGGTTCCGGCTGCGCGCGCCGCTGTTCGCCTTCGCCCTGCTCACCATCATGCTGCCCGCGCACGTCACGCTGATCCCGCAGTACGTGCTGTTCCAGCGCACCGGCCTGATCGACACCTTCCTGCCGCTGGTGCTGCCGAAGATCCTGGCCACCGACGCGTTCTTCGTGTTCCTGATGGTGCAGTTCATGCGCGGTATCCCACGGGAGCTGGACGAGGCGGCCACCATCGACGGCTGCGGCCCGTTCGCCACCTTCCGGCACATCGTGCTGCCGCTGGCCAGGCCGGCGATCGTGACCACCGCGCTGTTCAGCTTCATCTGGGCCTGGAACGACTTCTTCAGCCAGCTCGTCTACCTCAACTCCGCCGACAACTACACGATCCCGGTGGGGCTGCGGCTGTTCATCGACCAGACCTCCTCCTCGGCCTACGGCGCGATGTTCGCCATGTCGGTGCTCTCATTGGTGCCAATCCTGCTCTTCTTCCTTGCCTTCCAACGCTTCCTGGTTCAAGGTGTAGCGACCTCGGGCTTGAAGGGGTGAACGCCGATGGCGGATCGGACGCCTGCCGGGCACCTACGGCGCCCCACCGTGTGGTGGGACCGCCTGTCCGCACTGTCCGACACCGTCCTGCTCGGCCTGCTCGTCGCGTTGTGCGCGGTGCCGGTGCTGACCCTGCCAGCCGGGTTCGCCGCCGCCTGCGCGGTCATCGCCCGCTGGCGCGAGGGTGACTCGCCCGCGCTGCTGCCGGTCTTCCGGGACACCCTCGCCGACGGCCTGCGCAGGCACCTGCTCGCCGGGGTGGCCTTCGTCGCCGCGAGCCTGCTGCTCGCGCTGAACCTGAGCCTGCTGCTGGACCTGTCCCTGCCCGGTGGCGCGGTGCTGCGCTGGCTGGTCGCCGGGGTCAGCCTGTGCGCGTTCACCCTGCTCACGCTGACCGCGGCGGTGGCAGGGGCGACCGGTCGGGGCTGGCTGTCCGCGGTGCGCGCCGCCTACGGCAAGGCCGTGCTGGGGCCAGGGGCCTTCCTGCTGCTGGCCACCGCGCACGTGGTGGCCGGTGTCCTGGTGTGGACGCTGCCGCCGCTCGCGCTGGTGGTGGCCGGACCGCTCGCGCTGGCCGCCACCGCGGCGAGCCTGCGGGAGGAACCGTGAGCGGTGCGCCCCGGCTGGCACTGGCCGGAGTGCACGGCCACGGCCGCCACCACCTTCAGCACGCCCGGGACCTGCACGAGCAGGGCCGGATCGACCTGGTCGCCGTCTGCGACCCGCGTGATCCCGGCCCGCTGCCGCCCGGGGTGCGGCACCACCCGAACCTGACCGTGCTGCTGGCCGCCGAGGCGCCCGCGGTCACCATCATCGCCACCCCGCCGCACACCCACCGCGCGCTGACCGTGGCCGCCCTGCGTGCGGGCAGCGATGTGCTGCTGGAGAAACCCCCGGTGCTCGACCTGGCCACCCTGGAGGAACTCCTCGCGCTGGAGGCGGAGACCGGGCGGCGCTGCCAGGTCGGCTTCCAGACCATGGGTTCCCCGGCCCTGCACCGGCTGGCCGAGCTGGTCGCCGACGGCGGCCTCGGCGAGGTCCGCGGCATCGGCGGCCAGGGCGCCTGGACCCGGACCGACGCCTACTACCGGCGCGCGCCCTGGGCGGGCCGCCGTCGCCTGCACGGCGAACCGGTCCTGGACGGCGCGCTGAGCAACCCGTTCGCGCACACCGTGCACGCCGCCCTGGTCGCCGCCGGTGCGCAGCGGGCCCGGCCACTCGGCCTGGACCTGGAGTTGTTCCGCGCCAGGGACATCGAGGCCGACGACACCGGCTGCGTGCGCCTGCGCTTCGCCGCGCACCCCACCGTCACCGTCGCGGTCACCCTGGCCGCCGAACAGTCCACCGCACCCCGGCTGATCGCGCACGGCAGCACCCGCCGGGCCGAACTGGCCTACGAAGCGGACCTGCTCACCGTCGACGGCGAACCCGTCCCGACCCCACCGCGGTCCGACCTGCTGGCGAACCTGCTGGACTTTCGCGCGGACGGCACCCCGCTGCGCTCACCCCTTGCCGACTGCCGCACCTTCACCGAGGTGGTCGCCGCCATCGGCGATGCCCCGGCCCCAGGGCGTGTCCCGGACCGCTTTCTGTCCGAAGTGGACAGTGGCGAGCGGCGCCGGGTGATCGTGTCCGGGGTGGACGCGCTGGTGACCGCGTCGGCCGAGCGGATGGCCACCTTCACCGAACTGGGCGCGCCGTGGTGAGCGGGATTCAGGCCACCCAGAGCCGGGTCCAGGTGCTGCCGTCGGCGGAGACCAGGTGCTCGTAGGGGGTTTCGGCCAGGTAGCCGCCGCGGGTCCAGGTCACCGTGCCCTTGGGCAGCCGCTGCTCCGCCGCCACCGTCCGGAACTCGCGGCCGCCGCCGGTCCCGGTCACGGTCTGTCCTGACCGGTCCAGCAGCCGGGGCTCGCCGTCCGCGCCGACCACCAGGGCCGCGGTCAGCGAGGGGCTGGCCACCCCGGCCTGCACCCTGGCCCAGCTCGCGCCGCCGTCCCCGCTGCGGTACAGCGTCAGCAGCGATCCGGCCGCCTCCGCCCCCGGCCCGGTCACCCCGACGTACACCGCGTTGCCCGCCACCGCCACACCCGCCTGCCACCAGCCGGCATAGGGCGCCGCGGGCAGTTCCCGCACCAGCCAGTCCCGTCCGTCCACGCTGCTGGCCACCACCGGCGCGCGCCCGTCGACGGCCCGGCCGACCACCCACCAGCGCCCGTCCCGCGCGGGCACCGGCAGCGGGCGTGGATCGGTCAGCGCGGGCGGGTGCCGCAACGCCGCCGACTGCCCGGACCCTGGCAGCACCACCCGCAGCACGCACCGGCTCTGCTGGCACTGCCGTTCCAGCCGCGACCCGGCCGGGATCCCGTCCACCGGCGCCGCCTCGCCCTCGACCCTGGTCCAGCTCCGCCCGCCGTCCCCGCTGTAGTGCTGATCCGGGCCCGCGCCGACCCGCAGGCGTTGCGGCCCCAGCACCACGAACCCGGTGAGCCCGCCCAGGTAGCCGCCGACCCCTGGCGGCAGGTCGCGGTGCTCGGCGGACTGGAAGCCGTCGGTGGTGGCCAGCAGGTGCGCCTGGCAGACATCGGCCGGGCCGTCCCGGCAGACCCGGCGGACCGCGTAACCGTGCCGGTCGTCGGCGAAGTCCAGGGCCACGATCCCGGTCGGCGCGCGGTCCGGTTCCAGTTCGGCGCTCGTCTCGGGTGCGGCGGTGGGTTCCGGCGGCGGCCCGGCCTGTTCGCGCAACGCCACCACGGCCGTGACCGCCACCGCGAGAGCCAGGGCGGCGAGCAGGATCCGGTTGCGGCGCATGGCGTTCAGCCCTTCGGCAGGAGAGTCCAGGTTACGCCGTCGGGGGAGTGGCTGGTATCGGTTTCGGCGGCCAGCAGGTGCCCGGAGCGGGTGGGGTAGGCCGCCCACCCGTTGAGCACCTCCTCGGGCCGCGCCGGGCGGAAGGACCGGCCGCTGTCCTCACTCACCCAGGTCTGACTCGCCTGGTCGAGCCCGGTCAGCCTGCCGTCCGGCCGGGGGATGAGTGCCAACAGGACGTTCGGGTACCGGCCCTCGGTGCTGTGCCACCTCAGTTCCCACCGCTGGCCGTCGCCGCGATACAGGTTCTGCAGGACGCGGCCCTGCGGCTGGGCCTCGCCGTCGATCAGCAGGTATCCGGTGTGCCCTGCGAAGACCAGCTGCACGCGTTTCGGCCTGGCCACCGGACCGGGCGGCAGCTCCCGCACCTGCCAGCCGCGCCCCGCGTCGGCGGTGTCGGCCACGGCCAGTCGGCCGCGGTGCGTCCCGACCACCCGCCAGCGGCCCGCGGCGTCCGGGTGCGGCACCGGGCGCACGTCGCCCAGCGGTGGCAGTCCACGCAGTTCGGCCCTGCGCCCGGACTCCGGCAGCACGACCAGCACCCGCGGCGCGCAGCCGGTGGGCGTGCAGTCCGGTTCGAGCACCGCGCCCGCCGGGATCCGGTCCACCGGCGGGGCGTCCTCGTCGACCCTGGTCCAGCTCTGCCCGGCGTCGGCGGTGAACCAGCGGCGCGACCCCTCCCACACCACCAGCCGGGACGGCCCCAGCGCCACCAGGTTGATTGCCAGGTGCTGCTGGTCGCCACGCAGTTCCGGTGGCAGCTCGCGCGGCGCCACCCGGCCGTCCTGCCCGGCCAGCAACGTGTGCGCGCACCAGTCCTGACCGTCGTCGCGGCAGTGGGCACGCACCCCGAACCAGTGCCGCTCGTCGGCGAACTCCACGCCCCGCAACGCGATCCGCCGGGGCGGCTCGGCGGCGGCCTCCGGCTCGGGCGGCGGCGGTCCGGCCTCCTCCCGCAGTACCAACACGGCCGTCCCGGCCAGTGCGAGCACCAGGGCGGCGAGCAGGATCCGGTTGCGGCGCATGGGATTCAGTCCTTGGGTAACAGCGTCCAGGCCACGCCGTCGACGGAGTGGCGGAGTTCGGTCTGCGAGCCGATCAGGTGGCCGGTCCGGACGTGCCAGATGAACTCGCCGGGCAGTTCCTCCTCGGGCCGTGCCCGCCGGAACGTGCGGCCGCCGTCCTCGCTGACCCGGTTGAGGCGTTGCTGGTCGAGTGCGGTGATCCGGCCGCCGGGACCGGGCACCAGGTCGTAGAGGGAGCGCAGCGGCTGCTCGCCGGAATCGTTCCGCCACACCAGCTCCCAGCCCTCGCCCTGGCCGCGGTACAGGAATGTGGGGATATCGCTCGGGTATTGCCGAGGCACGGCATCGATCTGCAGGTACATGCCGCCGTCGGCGGAGGTCAGCCGGACACGTTCGATCTTGTCCGGACTGCCGGGCGGCAGCGCGCGCACCTGCCAGCTGTGCCCCTGATCCGCGCTGGTGACCACCACCGGTTTCCCGTCCAGCACCCCGACCACCCGCCAGCGGCCCTGCCGGTCCGGGATCGGCACCGGGTGCGCCTCGGTCAGCGGTGGCAGGCCGCGTAGTTCGGCGCGGCGGCCGGAGTCCGGCAGGACGACCACGACCCGCTGTTCGCACCCGGCGAGGGTGCAGTCCCGTTCCAGCACCGCGGCGGGCGGGATCCGGTCCACCGGCGCGGCCCGCTCATGGATCTCGGTCCAGCTCTGTCCGGCGTCCCCGGAGTACCAGCTCCGGAAGTACCTGGTGTGCACCAGGACCTGGCGCGGCCCCAGCGTCATCAGTCTGACCTGCGGCCGTTCCTGCTCGCCACGCAGTTCCTCCGGCAGCTCGCGCACCCGGGTCACCCCGTCCTCGACTGCCAGCAGCGTGCGCACGCACCCGAACATCGGTGGCCGGTGGCACCGGGCCCGCAGCCCGAACCAGTGCCGTTCGTCGGCGAAGTCCGCGGTCTCCAGCACGGCTTCCCGCGGCGGCTCGGCGAACACGGTCGGACCCGGCGGCTCCGGCGGCGGTGGTCCGGCCTGCTCGCGCAGTGCCACCAGCACCGCGGCGACCAGCGCCACCGCGAGCAGGGCGAGCAGGATCCGGTTGCGGCGCATGGGGTTCAGCCTTTCGGCAGGACGGTCCAGGTGCCGCCGTCGGGGGAGTGGCTGATGTCGGTGAAGGAGGTGACCAGGTGGCCCTTCCGGGTGTGGCTGATCCACACGCCGGGCAGCTCCTCCTCGGGCCGGGCCGGCCGGAACGTGCGGCCGCCGTCCTCGCTCACGCCGGTGGCCCGCTGGTGGTCGAGGGAGACGAGCCGGTTCCCCGGCGCGGGGACCAGGCCGTACATGCCGCTCAGCGGCTTCTCGCCGGGGGTGCTGCGCCAGACCAGCCGCCAGTCCGCGCCCTCCCCCCGGTACAGGCCGGTGCTGGTGTCGCCGCCGGGCGGCGGCTTGCCGTCGACCTGGAGGTAGCCGCGGTCCCCGGCCGGGATCAGCTGCACGCGTTCGATCTCCGTGGGCCCGCCGGGCGGCAATGCGCTTGTCTGCCAGCTGTTCCCGTGGTCCGCGCTGGTGGCCACCACCGGTTTCCCGGCGAGCGTCCCGACCACCCGCCAGTGGCCCTGGCCGTCCGGGATCGGCACCGGGTGCGGGTCGGTCAGCGGTGGCAGCCCGCGTAGTTCGGCAGGGCGCCCGGACTCCGGCAGCACGACCACGATCCGCTGTTCGCAGCCGGAGAGGGAGCAGTCCCGCTCCAGCACCGCGGCCGGTGGGATCCGGTCCACCGGCGCGGCCCGCTCGTGCACCTCGGCCCAGCTCTGCCCGGCGTCCCCGGAGTACCAGCTCCGGAAGTACCGGTTGCGCACCGCGACCTGGCGCGGCCCCAGCGCGAGCAGGGTGAGCCGCTGGTGTTCCTGGTCGCCGCGCAGTTCCTCGGGCAGCTCGCGCACCCGCGGCGCCCCGTCCTCGACGGTGACCAGCGTGCGCACGCACCGGTCCCGGTTCGGCTCCCGGCATTGGGCGCGCAGCCCGAACCAGTGCCGTTCGTCGGCGAAGTCCGCGGTCTCCAGGATGGTCGGCCGCGGCTGCTCGGCGATCGCGGTCGGACCCGGCGGCTCCGGCGGCGGTGGTCCGGCCTGCTCGCGCAGCACCACCAGCACCGCGGCCAGCAGGGCCACCGCGAGCAGGGCGAGCAGGATCCGGTTGCGGGTCATCGATTCATCCGTTCGGCAGTGGCGTCCAGCGCACGCCGTCGGGGGAGTGGCTCAGTGTGTTGCCTGCCTCGGCCAGGTAGCCGGTGCGGGCCCGCCGCGGCCGGCCGCGCGGGATCTGGTCCTCGGGCCGGGCGGGCTGGAAGGAGCGGCCGCCGTCGGCGCTCACCCAGCCGTCGCCCCGCTCGTCGGTGGCGGCCAGCTGCCCGCCCGGCCGGGGCAGCACCCCGGTCAGCGAACGCGGTTCCGGCCCGGCCGGATCGGACTGCCAGACCAGCTGCCAGCGGGCGCCGTCGTCGCGGTACAAGGCCGTCGCGGGTTTGCCGTCCCGCTCCGGCGGCCTGCTCGCCAGCCGCAGGTAGGTGCTGCGGCCGGACAGCGCCACCTCGGCGTCGATCAACTGGCCACGCGGTCCCGGCGGCAGTTCGCCGACCTGCCAGCTGCGGCCGCGGTCCGCGCTGGCGGCCAGCACCGGCCGGTCCGCACGCCTGCCCACCAGGCGCCATTTCCCGTCGGCGTCGGCGAATCCGGTGTGCAGCACGATCTCGGTCAGCGGCGGCACCCCGCGCAGCTCGGCCCGGCGACCGGAGTCCGGCAGCGTCACCATGATCTTCGGCGTGCAGCCGGGCAGCGGTTCGCAGTGGCGTTCCAGGACGCCGTTCGGCGGGATCTCGCCCACCGGCGGCGCGTCCGGGCCGACCTCGGCCCAGTGCTGCCCGCGATCAGCGGAGTACCAGCGCCGTCCCGGATCGCTCTGCACCAGCAGCCGTTCCGGCCCGAGCACGGTCACCCCGACCGCGGTCCCGCCGCGCTGCCCGCGTAGTTCGGCTGGCAGTTCCCGCGACCGCACCTGGCCGTGCTCGGACTCCAGCAACGTGTGCGCGCACCGCCGGGCGTCGGTCTCCTGGCACCGGCCCTGCACACCGAACCAGTGCCGCTCGTGCACGAAGTCCACCGCGCGCAGCACCAGCACCATCGGCTGATCGGAGACCGTGCCTGCCGGCGCGGCAGGCGGCGGCACCGAGTCCTCGCGCAACACGATCACGATCGCCACCAGCACCGCGCACACGGTCGCCCCGGCCAACGGCATCCGCCACCGGGAGGGCAGCTCGGTCACCGGTGACCACCCCCTCGTCCCCACACCCCTGCCGGCCAGGTTAGCGCTAGCCGAAGGGCAACGGTGTCCACCGCCTGCCGTCCACCGAGTGGCTGGCCCCGCGTTCGGAGGTGCTGAGCATGCCGCCGCGGACCGAGCGCAGGGTGTCGCCGGGCACCCGCTGTTCGGCGATCTGCCCGGCGTGGAAGGTGTGCCCGCCGTCCGCGCTGAACCAGGAGCCGCCACCCTGGCTCACGGCCAGCAGCGTGCCGTCCGGCGCGGCGGCCAGCCCGGTGATCTCCGGCGGTTGCCCGTCCGGCCGGGCCTGCCAGACCTGTTCCCATTTCTCGCCGGCACCGCGGTAGAGCGTGCTCGCGAACGGCTGGTGATCGGTGGTGATCAGCACGTACGCGGTGTCGCCGGAGACGACCACCTCGGCCCAGCGGAAGGCGCCCGGCGGGGTGGACGGCAGCTCCCTGGTCTGCCAGCGGCGACCATTGCCGTCGCTGGTGGACACGGCCGCCCGCCCGTCCCGTTTGCCCACCACCCACCACCGTCCGGCGAGCTGACGCGGGAACGGGAACGGCTCGGTCAGCGGCGGGGTGAACTCGGGCGTCAGCGGAACCTGCTGCCCGGTGAAGGACAGCACCGCGTCGATCCCCGGCACGCACGGGTCCTTGCCGTGGCAGGAGTGCTGGAGCAGCATGTCCGGCAGCAGGCCGTCCATCGGCCAGTCGACCGCCATCAGCCCCTCCTGCCAGGTCCGGCCCCGGTCCTCGGAGTGCCAGCGCCGCTCCGCCCCGGCCACGGCCAGCTTGCCGCCCAGCACGTGCAGCCGCGGCGGCGGGCCGGAGCGGTGGGCACGCAGTGGCTCGGGCAGTTCGCGGACCTGGACCACGCCGTTGTCCACGTCGAGGAGCTGGTGCGTGCAGTCCGCCTGCTCGCACCGGGCCCGCAGCGCGAACCAGTGCCGCTCGGTGGCGAAGTCGATGTCGAGCAGCCGGAGATCGGTCGGCCGTTCCGGCGCGGGTGCTGGTTCGGTGTCCTGGCGCAGCACCAGCACGGCCGAGGCCACCAGGACGATCAGGGCGGCCGCGATCACCGGCAGCCGCAGGCGGGAGCTGATCATCACGGCACCTCCCGCCAGGTCTCGCCGTCACCGGACTGGTGGTACAGCCTGCTCGCGTGGTTCGCGGTCCAGGAATAGGCGAGGAAACCGTTGCGGGTCCACTCCACCTCGGTGCCGGGGATCTGCTGTTCCGCCTTGGCGAAGCTCTGCCCGCCGTTGTCGCTGCGCCAGGTCACGCCCTCCTTGTCGATCAGCCGCAGCCGCCCGCCCGCACCGGGCACCAGGTCGCCGCGCAGGGTCTCCGGCCCGGGGAGCCGGGAGGCGGCGGTCGAATCGCGTGGCACCCATGCCTGGGTCCAGGTCTGGCCGCCGTCACCGCTGCGCAGGATCGTGACCAGGTTCTCGCCGTTGGTCACCGGCAGGTAATAGGTGCCGTCGGGTGCGGCGACCGGGGTGCCGATCTGCTTGCCGGTGGCCACCGCGGGCAGTTCCCGCACCTGCCAGCTCCGCCCGTTGTCCCGGCTGCTCGCCAGTGCGGACCGGTCCGTGCCGGGGATCGTCCCGGCCACCCACCAGGTGCCGTCCGGGGCGGGGGCCTTGAACACCGTGCGGATGTCCAGCGCGGGCTGGGTGCTCAGGGTGCGCCGCTGCCCGGTGGCCGGGTCGTGCACCGTCACGAACTCCTTGGTGCACTCGACCGCCAGGTCGCCGGCGCAGTTCTCCAGGAACCCGCCCTTGGGGATCTCCGCGGCGTCCGGCCCGTTGAACTCCCGCCGCCGCCAGGTGAGGCCGCCGTCGATGCTGTGCCAGTAGCCGCCGTTGCCGTTGATCACCAGGTTGCCGGGGCCGAGCACCTTGACCGCGGGCAGCCGCCCGTACCCGGCCACCTCCGCTGGCACCGCCCGCTCGGCCTGGTCCTTGCCGTCGACGGTGGACAGCAGCATGTTGACGCAGGTCTCCTGGCCACCGGGACAATCCGCCCGCAACGCGTAACCGTGCCGGGGGTCGGCGTAGTCCAGCATCGTCACCGAACGCTCGGCCGAGCCGCCCGAGTGCGCGGGCGGCTCGGCGAGCTGGCCCGCCCCGAGCAGGCCGTAGAGCAACCCCAGCGAGGCCACCACGCCCACGCTCACCGTGCTCACCCCGAACGCCGTGCGCCGCCGCTGGGCCCGCCTGCGCACTCGTTCGAGCACCGGGCCCTGCCCCGGATCGCGGACCGCGGCCCGCAGGTCCGCGCGCAGACCCGCCAGTTGGTCGTCGAGTCGGTTGTCCAGCTCAGTCATGCCCCACCTCCGTCGTCAGCCGCTGGGCGAGCGCGGCCCTGGCCCGGGACAGCCGGGACTTCACCGTGCCCACCGGCACCCGCAGCACCGCGGCCACCTCCTCCACCGGCAGGTCGGCCAGGTAGTGCAGCACCACCACCGCCCGCCGTTCCTGCTCCAGCGCGCCGATCGCGGCGTGCAGTTCCGCGTGCTCGGCGCCGATGTCCGCGGGCGGACTCGGTTCCGCCCTCGGGATCAGCAGCCGGTGCAGCAGACTGCGCCGCCGCCAGCGTTTCCGGGCCAGGTTGACCACCACCGTGCGCAGCCAGGCCGCCGGGCTGTCCGTCTCGGCGACCTGGCCGCGCTTGCGGTAGGCCACCGCGAACGTCTCCTGGGCCAGGTCCTCGGCATCCCCCAGGTCGTTGGTCATGGCGTAGGCCACCAGCACCAGCGACCGGTAGTTGTCCTGGTAGAGCCGGGCGAACCATTGCGAGTCGATCCCCACACCTCTCACCCCTCCTTCACCCAGCATGAGCCGCGAACGCCGATCCAGGTTCCCGCTAGGTTGGGGCAATGTTGTGGTGGCGGCGGAATCGTGGCTGGGCGCTGATCGTGCTGGCCGCGCTGGCGGTCGCCGCGGTGGCCGGCACGGCCTGGCTGTTGCTCGCGGACAAGGTGGCCGCCGCGGTGATCGGCCTGGTCACCGCGGTCTTCGGCATTCTCGCCGCGCGCGGCCGGGTGCTGCTGGAGCGCAGCCAGGAGCGGCGGCGGGCGCTGACCGGGGACGTGCTCGGCGCCGGTGCCGGACGGCTGCCCAGGGTGCGCGAGATGGACGACCCGATCGCGCTGGGCGTGCACCGCGCGGCCGGACTCGGCGCGGACCGGGTGCCCGGCTACGTGCGCAGGGACATCCAGGACCGGCTGGACGCCGCGGTCTCCGCCGGTGGGTTCGTGCTGATCATCGGCGAGTCCACCGCGGGCAAGACCAGGGCCGCCTACGAGGCCATCCGCCGCCTGTGCCCGGACCACCTCTTCCTCGCCCCCGCCGGCAACCTGCCGTTCCAGTCCATTGTGGACACGGTGCGGGAGCTGCGCCGGGTGGTGTTGTGGCTCAACGACATCGAGCGCTACCTGCGGCCGGACGGGCTGACCGTGGCCGGGGTGAGCCGGATGCTGGCCGAGCCCGGCCGGGAGGTGCTGTTGCTGGGCACCATCCGCACGCCCGCGCTGGAGGCATTCGGCGCGCGCCGGGAGGCCGAGCTGGACGGGGACGAACTCGGCGCCTGGCGCACCGGCCGCGAGGTGCTCAACCTGGCCACCGAGATCCCCCTCTCCCGCCGCTGGAGCCCGGCCGAGGTGGCCCGCGCCGGTGCGCACGCCGACCCCAGACTCCGTGCGGCGGCGGCGAAATCCGGCGATTTCGGGGTGGCCGAACTGCTCGCCGACGGACCCGAACTGGCCAACGACTGGCGCAACGCCTGGCGGGTCGGCGGCCACCCCAGGGGCGCCGCCCTGGTCAGTGCCGCGGTCGACTGCCGCCGCGCCGGACTGCACGATCCGATGCCCCGGCACGTGCTCACCGCGCTGGCCGAGCACTACCTCACCGAACGCGGCGGCGCGGCCCTGCGCCCCGAGCCGGAGACCGAAGCCCTTGCCTGGGCGGTGAAACCGGCCCGCGCCACCAGCAGCCTGCTGCTGCCCGGCGCCGATCCCGGGCACTACCGCGCCTTCGACTACCTCCTCGACCTGCCGGACAACCCGCCGGTGCCCGCGGCGGTGTGGCAGGCGCTGATCGAGTGGGCCACCCCGGTGGCCGCGGTGGAGATCGGCCACGCCGCCCGCCGCTTCGCCCAGTTCGACCGGGCACACGAGGCATTCGGCAAGGGCGCCGAGCACGGCGTGCCGGGCGCGGATGTGTTGCTGGCCGACGAGATCGGCGCGGCGGGCGACCCGGAGGGCGCGATCCGGATGCTGCGCGCCGGCCTCGCCCGGCGCGAGGCCGCACTCGGCCCTGAGCACCCGGAGACCCTGCGCAACCGGATCACCCTGCTGCGCTACGCGG
The DNA here is from genome assembly GCF_014204915.1 of Crossiella cryophila. Lineage (NCBI taxonomy): Bacteria > Bacillati > Actinomycetota > Actinomycetes > Pseudonocardiales > Pseudonocardiaceae > Crossiella > Crossiella cryophila. Next base: position 8,605,207 of record NZ_JACHMH010000001.1, on the reverse strand, counting down.
GTTCGGCCGAGGAGTTCGCCACCCTGCTGGCCGACTGCGAACGCGTGCTCGGTCCCCGCCACCGCGATTCGCTGCGGGTCCGCCGGGTCTTCGCCGGGCACCTGGCCGAATCGGGCCGGGTCCCCGAGGCCATCGCGATGTTCGAGGCGGTGCTCGCCGAGGCCACCCAGGTGTGGGGCGCGGACCATGTCGACACCTTCGCCGTCCGGCACCAGCACGCCACCTGGCTCGGCGAGTCCGGCGACCACACCACCGCCCTGGCCCGCTGCCGCGAACTGCTGGCCGACCGCGTCCGGGTCTTCGGCCCGGACCACCCCAACGTGCTCAGCTCCCGCTTCCAGCTCGGCGTCTGGACCGGCCGCGGCGGCGACCCGGCCAAGGCCGCCGAACTGTTCACCGCACTGGTCGCCGACTCCGCCCGCCTGCTCGGCGCCGACCACCCGCACACCGTCTCGGCCCGCTACCGCCTGGCCATCAACAGCGGCAACTCCGGCAACCCCCGGCTGGCAGGCGAACTGCTCACCGAGGTCGTCCGGGCCCGCACAGCCAGCCTGGGCGCCGACCACACCAGCACCCTCAACGCCCGCCTGCAACTGGCCAACTACCAGGCCCAATCCGGCGCCCTGGACACCGCGAGGGAAAACGCCGAATCCCTGGCCCTGTCCTGCACCCAGGTCCTAGGCCCGGACAACCCCTTCACCCGCCGAGCCCTAACCCTGCGCGACCGCCTGCGCGACTAACCAGAAACCGTCGTGTTGGCCGTTCTCGTACACAGTCTTGGCCGAACTGGTACGCCGATCCGCCAACACACCGTCCACAACGGCCAACACACCGTCCAGTTCGGCCAACACACCGTACGAGAACGGCCAACACGGTGGTGGGTGTTACTGGGGACCGGCGAGGGCGGAGGTCTTCTGGGCGGCTGCTTCCACCCAGGGCTTCTCCACCGTGCCCGAACTCAGGTTCACATACATCGCCCTGGCGTGGATCAGGTAGCGGTGGGTGCTCCGGATGTAGCCGGACTGGGCGGCCTTGTTGTAGTCCCCCTGGCACACCGTGGACCCGGGCCCCGAGGTCGGGCACCAGATGCCCCAGTCCGCGGTGTTGCTGCCCTTGAGTTCCTCGTAGGCGGTGCTCGCGGCGGTCGCGCTGGCCAGCGGGACGACCACCACCGACACCAGGATCTTGTTGGAGTGGTCCACGAAGGTCGCCGCGAGCATGTTGGAGCACCTGGCCCGGCGCAGCCCCGCGCGCACGGGCTCCCGTTCGGCGTTGCCCAGGCAGCTGTGCACCCCGCTGGAACGCAGCGAGTACTCCACGTTCTTGCTGTCCCGGAAGGTCTTGGGCAGCAGCCCGGCCGCGGTCAGCGGGGTCCGGTCGGTCTCCTGCCGGTCCAGGCTGCGCGAATCGGCGGTGGTGCTGGGCGTGGTCGTGCCCGGCCGGGTGGTGCTGGTGGCCGGGGTGGTGCGCCGGGTGGTGTTCTCCCCGCTGAGCCCGGCCCGCAGGGTCGAGGAGGTGGTGGGCGCGGCGCTGGGCGTGGTCGTCCCGGACCAGCCCAGCTTGCTGTCCACATAGTCGGTGAACGGCGGATGCCCGTTGTACAGCAACACCAGGCCCACCGTGACCAGCGCGGAGACCACCAGTGCCGCGCCACCCCGGTTCGGCGTCGGCCGGTCCGGCGGCCGGATCTCGTCCCTGGTCGCGGTCAGCGTCTCCGACGGCGGATCCAGCAGCGCCCGCGCCTCCGCGACGGTGGGCCGCCGGGCCGGATCCTTGGCCAGCAGCCGGGAGATCAGCGGCTCCAGGTCACCGGCCCGCTTCATCGCGGGCGCCTCGGCGAACTTGACCGCGTCCAGCGCGCCGATCGGCGGCTCCCGGCGGAACGGCGAGAACCCCTCCACCGCCCGGTACAGCGTCACGCCCAGCGAGAACAGGTCACTCGGCGCCGCCCCGTCCTCACCGCGGGCCCGTTCCGGCGACAGGTACTCCAGCGAGCCGATGATCATCCCGGACTCGGTGACCCGCCGGTCCGCCCGGTGCACCGCGATGCCGAAGTCGGTGAGCAGCACCTCGCCGCCCTCGGCCAGCATCACGTTGGCCGGCTTGACATCCCGGTGCACGATCCCGGCGCCGTGCGCCGCGCCCAGCGCCGCCAGCAACGCGGTGGCGACCTCCCGCGTCTCCGCCTCGGACAGCCTGCGCTGCTGCAACCGCTCGGCCAGGGACCGGCCCTCGATCAGCCGCATCACCATCCACGGCACGCCGTCCTCGATCACCAGGTCGTAGACCGGCACGATGTTGGGGTGCGCCCGTAGCGCCGCCGCGTTGCGCGCCTCCCGCTCGGCCCGCGCCAGCCGCTCGGCCCGTTCGGTGTCGGACAGCGTCGGCGGCAGCCACACCTCCTTGACCGCCACCTCCACCCGCAGCGATTCGTCGTAGGCGCGCCACACCCGCCCGAATCCGCCCGCGGCCAGCCGCTCGACCAGCCGGTACCGGCCGCCGATCACCCGGCCCGCCCGGGTCTCCTCCGGCGCCATGAACCCCCCAGCACGAATCGGGCATGTGAACAGCTCACTATGACCGTCAGTGCCGGGAAAGTCGTCGGTAGTTATACGGATCGTGACCGGGCGCTGACCGGCTCAGCGTTTGCCCTGCCCCCGGCCCATCCCGCGCACCAGCAGCATCACCGATTCGCGCACCTCCTCGCGGGTGCGCTGCCGCTGGAAGGTCTGCCAGTCCAGGGCCACCACCAGCAAGGTGCCGAACAACGCGGCCGAGGCGGTGCCCACCTCGACCCCGCACAACCGGCCTGCGTCGGCGTGCCGCTGCAGCACCCGTTTGACGATGGCCACGATGTCGTCCCGCAGCAGCGACAGGGTGCCGTGGAACTGGCCAGGCGTCCGCCACATCTCGCTCACCAGCAGCTGGGCGAACTCCGGGTACTCGCCGAAGAACAGCAGCGCCCCGTCCACCAGGGTCTCCACCGAGGACTCGGTGTCCGGCACCGCCTCGGCCCGCCGCAACTGCTCGGCCAGCAGGTCGACCCCGTGCCGCAGCAGGGCTTCGACCAGACCGTCCTTGCTGCCGAAGTTGTAGTAGACGGTGCCCTTGGCCACGCCCGCGGTGGCCGCGATCTGGTCCACGGTGACCCCGGCCGCGCCGCGTTCGCCGATCAGCCGCAGCGCGGCGTCGAACAGCTTCTGCTTGCTGCTGGGCTTGGTCGCCTTGGCGGTGGTCATCACAGCACCAGCTCGGGCTTGAGCTTCGTCGGGGTCCACACCCGTTGTTTGTAGGCGGCCAGCGTCGACAGCGCCAGCCCCAGCACCAGGTAGATCGAGAGCACCGTGACGTCCTCCCACACCGTGTTCAGCCCGCCGCCGTAGAGCAGGTGCCGCATGCCGTCGACCACGTAGGACAGCGGCAGGATCAGGTGCAGCGGCTTGAGCGGATCGGGCACGGTCTGCCAGGGGAAGGTGCCGCCCGCGGTGGTCAGCTGCAACACCAGCAGCACCAGGCCGACGAACTTGCCAGCCGGGCCGAGCAGCGCGTTGAGGCCGTGCAGCACCGCGGTGAAGGCCAGTGAGGTCAACAGCATGAAGCCGAGCACGCCCCAGGGCCTGGCCGGTTCGATGCCCAGCGCCAGGGTCACCACGCCGAAGAGCAGCGCGGTCTGCACCGCGCCGAGCAGCGCGGCGGGCAGCCAGCCGCCCAGCGCCACCCGCAGCGGGCTGGCGCCGGAGGCCAGCGCGCGCTTGGACAGCGGGCGCAGCAACAGGAACAGCACGAACGCGCCGATCCACAGCGCGAGGCCGAGGAAGAACGGGGCCAGGCCGGAACCGTAGTTGGACGCCTGGTTCTCGCCGACCGCGCGGATGGCGACCGGATCGCCGATGGTGCGCGCGGTGGCCTTGCGGGTCTCGTCGTCCGGGTTCGGGATCTGGCCGGCGCCCTCGGCGAGTTTGCCGTGCAGCTCACCGTTTCCGTCGGCGACCTTCTTCGCGCCGTCCTGGAGTTCCGCGGTGCCGGTGTAGAGCTTGCCGGAGCCGTCGTCGGCCTTGTGCACGCCGTCCCGCAACGTCTTCGCGCCGTCGGCCAGCTTCTTCGCCCCGTCCGCGGCCTCGCCGATCTTGCCGGTCAGCTCGGCGCTGCTGGTCGCCAGGGTCTTGGCCCCGTCGGCGACCTGCTTCGAGCCGTCGGCGAGCTGCTTCACCTGGCCGACCGCGCCCTGGATCTTGTCGTTGGCGTCCCGCACCGGTTTCCCGGCCTCGGTGACCGCGGCCAGCACCCGCTGCACCTGCTCCTCGGCCAGGCCGATCTCGCGCAGCCGCTTGGCCAGGTCCTCCTTCTTGCCGCCAAGGAAGTCCACCAGGTGCTGGGCGCCCTCGGCCACCGTGCCGGCCTTCTGCGCCAGCTGGGCGTTGCCGTCGGCGACCTTGGCCGCGCCGTCCGCGAGCTGCTGGGTCTTGCCCGGCAGCGGCGCGGTCTTCTCCTTCATCGTGCCCAGACCCGTTGCCAGCTCACCGTTCTTAGCAGCGAGGGTGTCCGCGCCGTCGGCCAGCTTGCCGAGTCCGGTGTGTAGTTCGTTGATCTTCTCCCGGGCGGTGCCCACCCCGTCGGAGACCTTCTTGGACCCGTCGGCCAGCTTGCCGGCGCCGTCGGCGGCCTCCAAGGTCTTGTCCCGCAACGTGGAGAAGCCCATCAGCAGCCGGTCCGCCGCCTCGGTGCCCGCGTCCGCCGCGACCGCCCGCCGCACCTCGCTGACCACCTTGTCCGCGATGGTCCGCACGATGTAGTTGTTGGCGTCGTTGGTGGTCAGGATCAGCGTGCCCTGCTTGGGCTCGAACTTGCCCGGCGAGGCCAGCGCGGCGGAGAAGTCGGCTGGCAGGGTCAGCGAGAAGGTGTACTTGCCGTCCCGCACCCCGGTCTCGGCCTCGGCGGCGCTGACCCGGTGCCACTCGAAGGCATCGGAGTTGGCCAGCTTGTCCGCGACCTTCTCCCCGGCCCGCAGGTCCCCGCTGCCGGTGTCGGCGACCACCAGCGCGGCAGGCACGTCCTTGAGCTTGCCGTAGGGATCCCAGTTGGCGTACAGGTACAGCGCGCCGTAGAGCAGCGGCACCAGCGCCAGCGCGACCACGGCCAGCTTGGGCAGCCTGCCCGCGGTGATCCGTTGGAACTCGCCCTTGGCCAGGCGGAAGGCAGTCATCGGGTCTCGTCCTCAGTGTTGCTGACGGTGAAGGGCGGCGGCTGGATCTGGCGGCCGAGGCGGGCCGCCGGCAGGTCGAGCAGCCGCGCGGAGGTCTCGGTGCACAGCACCACCACCGCTCGATCGCGGGTGGCGTGCTGGCGGGCCACGGTCCACCAGGTGTGCGGGTCGTCGCAGTGCCGGTCAGGGCAGTCCAGGACCAGTAGCCGCACGTCCGGGCGTTCGGCGGCGAGTTCGGTCAGCAGCCGGGTGCGCACGGTCGGCGGGATCCGGTCGAAGCGGGTGGCCGCGTGCTGCTCGGCGTCGTGCCGGGTCAGCCAGTCCCGCACCGCGGCCCGGCCGGCCGGTTTGCCCGCGAAGGACAGCTCCTCGCCGACCACGGTCTTCAGCGGCAGCGCGTCCTCGGGTTCGGTCACCCCCGGCGCGTCCACCATGGCCACGAGTTTGCGCAGCGCTGACGGGTCGGCCTGCCCGTTCACGGTGACCTCGCCTGCCGAGGGCGTCATCCGCCCGGCCAGCATCAGCGCGAGCGGGGTGTGCCCGGTGCCGGGCTCCCCGGCCACCAGTGCGACCTGCCCGGCCCGCACCCGCAGGGTCGTCGGTCGCAGCAACGGCCCGTGCGCGCCGTTCACGCCGACTTCCCTGGCCAGGATCTCCACCGCGTTCTCCTCGCTGGTTCTTTACCAATTCTTTGAACTGACCGGTCAGTTCAAATTTTGCCCGCCGGACGCGCCCCGCGCAACCCGGACACACCGCGCAGAGCGCTCTTACCGCCCGTCCCGCCGGGAAAACCCCTGGACCCGGCCCCACCTACCGGCAAAGCTGCCGGTGTGCGGCTTCCGGTCATCTCCCATCCCGTGCGGCGGCACGGCTCGCTGCACCGGATCCTCATCCCGGCCGCCGCCCTCCGCCACACGTGGCTGCGCTCGCCGTTCCTGACCGGCTACGGCAAGATCACCGCCTCCCGCGCCGACCTGCTGCGGCTGGGCGCGTTGTTCCGGCTGGCCGCGATCAGCCCGCACAGCGCCGTGCACCTGCCCCTGCGCGCCAACCAGGTCCCCGAGGACCTCGCGCACTGGTTCACCGACCACCGCCCGGCCGACCTGCTCATCGCGCACCGGGACGCTGGCCTGCGGGCCTCCGCCTGGCCCGGCCTGCGGGCCAGCACCCGCCGCCGCGCGACCCAGGCCGACCGGCAGACCGCGACCACTCCGGCGGCCCGGCCCGATCCGGATCCGCACTCCAGGGACTTCTCCGCGGACCGGCGGCTCGCGCTGTCCGAGCACGCCGAGACCCTGCTGATCACCGCTCCCGGCCAGGGCCTGCACCAGGTCGGCGACCTGCTCAGTCAGGCAGGCGAGGCGGTCGCCACCCACCGGGACATCCACCGCAACGGGTTCGCGCTGCTGTCCTCGCTCACCCCGGTGCTGCGCGGCGGGGGAGGGGCGCCGGATGAGCTGGAGATCGACATCTACGCCCGCGAGCCGATCTTCCACAAGGCCCGCTGGGCGGCTAGCGCAACGCCCCCGCCGGCCTGATCTCCCACATCGTCCACAGCGGCCGGTAGCCCTGCCGGGCCCAGAACACCGAGGACAGCGGGTTCGGCGGGTTGAAGTAGAGGTAGCTCCCGGCCACCCCGGCCCGCTCGAACTCCGCGTGCGCGGTGGCCATCAGCAACCGCCCAACGCCCGAACCGCGCGCGCCGGGCAGCACCGACACGCAGTTCACGTAGCCCCACCGCCCGCGCGGCAGCCGGGCCGCCGCCGCGGTGTGCGGTCCGGACTCGGTCCAGCCGCATTCGGCCAGGCCCAGGATCACCCCGTCGTGTTCGGCCAGCCAGACCGGATCGCCCGAGCGCAGCCGGGTCGCCAGGGCCTCCCGCTTGAGCGCAGCCGCCTCCGGGCGGATCATCGCCGAACCGACCAGCGCCGAGTACTCCAGCTCCAGCATGGACAGCTCGACCGTGGCGTCCAGGTCGGCGGTGCGGGCCCGGCGCACGGTCAGCTGGCCGGGGCGCACCGCGGTGGCGCCCAGGTGTTCGCGCACGGCCAGCACGGACAGCGGGACCAGGCCGTGGTCGAGCAGGGCGCGGGTGGCGCCGACATCGCGGCTGGGCCAGTTGAGCACGCAGGCCGAGTCCGGGTCGAAGTCGGCCTGCCCGGCCATCCGGTGCTGCCAGGCCCGCAGCAGCGCGTCCATGCCCGCCCCGCCCGTGCCGCCGAGCACCGGCACCAGCTCCCAGACCCTGGCCGCCGACCACAGCCGGTTGGCCGATCCAGGCGGGTACTCGGTGAAGTTGACCAGCCCGGCCACCCGGCCGCCGTCGGGCAGCGCGGCGCTGACCGCGTCCCCCCTGGCGAGTCCGGTGGCGGCCGGCAGCAGCGGGTCCAGACCGGCGAAGTGCGCGGTCTGGGCGGCGAGCAGGTCGCCGACCAGCGTCATTGCCCGGCCTTGTGGCAGCAGAAGATCGCCGTGCCGGGGAAGAGTTCACCGCGCAACGGGCTCCACTGGCCCCATTCGCGGGTGTGACCCTCCGGCCATTCCGGTTCGAGCAGCTCGGTCAGGACCAGTCCGGCCAGGTTCAGCTCGCGGATGTAGTCGCCAAGGGTGCGGTGGTGCTCGACGTAGGTCGGGTTGCCGTCCTCGTCGACCTCCAGGTACGGGGTGCGGTCGAAGTAGGACTGCATCGCGGTCAGCCCGGCCTCGCCGGGGTCGTCCGGGAAGATCCAGCGCATCGGGTGGGTGACCGCGAAGACCCAGCGGCCACCCGGCTTGAGCACCCGGTGCACCTCGCGTAGCAGCAACCCGATGTCGGCCACGAACGGGACCGCGCCGAACGCGCTGCACACCGTGTCGAAGGCGTTGTCGGCGAAGGGCAGCTGGTCCCCGCTGGCCTGCACCAGCGGCACCGGGGTGCCGCAGTCCAGACCGGCCTGCCGAGCGTGCCGGAGCATGCCCGCGGAGACGTCGAGGCCGACCGCGAGCGCGCCCTCGGCGGCCAGCCAGCGGGCGCAGGCGGCCATCCCGCAGCCCATCTCCAGGATGCGCTGCCCCTTGACCTCGCCGAGCAGGCCGAGGTCGCGTTCCAGCAGGCCCTCCGGGCACCAGACGAACTCCGCCGCACCCAGGAAATCCGCGTGTTCTGCCTGGTAGTCGTCGGCGTCGGCGTCCCACCAGACCCGGCTGGCCACCCGTGACTCGGCGGCGTCCACCCGGCGTTTGACCACCTTCGAGGTGCCGAGCACCCGTTCGGCGGTGGCGTGGCGGTCCTCCGCTGGCGCGGCCACGGCTGCTCCTTCTGGCTAGAGACACCCCACCGGGTTTGCCCGGCGATCGAGAGGGTGCGTACGATACTGAACGCGCTATAGGTGCGCTCTGCCCGGAACCGGCATTGTTGTGGATCTCCTCGTCGGCTGCGTTGGCTGGAGCCGCGCCGCCTGGCGCGAGCTTCACCCACAACTTCAGTCCGTATCGACACCCAATCCGTACCGGAGCAACCCACCTAATGTCCACCGACACCACCACCGTTCCCGCCGCGGCCGCGCAGGTCGCCATCAACGACATCGGGACGGCGGAGGACTTCCTCGCCGCCATCGATCTCACCATCAAGTACTTCAACGATGGCGACATCGTCGAAGGCACCATCGTCAAGGTCGACCGTGACGAGGTGCTTCTCGATATCGGCTACAAGACCGAGGGCGTCATCCCCTCGCGCGAGTTGTCGATCAAGCACGACGTCGACCCCGCCGAGGTTGTCACTGTCGGCGATCACGTCGAGGCCCTCGTTCTCCAGAAGGAGGACAAGGAAGGCCGGCTGATCCTCTCCAAGAAGCGTGCTCAGTACGAGCGCGCGTGGGGCACCATCGAGGCGCTCAAGGAGAAGGACGAGCCGGTCAAGGGCACCGTCATCGAGGTGGTCAAGGGTGGGCTCATCCTCGACATCGGGCTGCGTGGCTTCCTGCCCGCCTCCCTGGTCGAGATGCGCCGCGTGCGCGACCTCCAGCCCTACGTCGGCCGCGAGCTCGAAGCCAAGATCATCGAGCTGGACAAGAACCGCAACAACGTGGTCCTGTCCCGTCGCGCCTGGCTGGAGCAGACCCAGTCCGAGGTCCGCAGCGAGTTCCTCAACCAGCTGCAGAAGGGCCAGGTCCGCAAGGGCGTCGTGTCCTCGATCGTCAACTTCGGTGCCTTCGTGGACCTGGGTGGCGTCGACGGCCTCGTGCACGTCTCCGAGCTGTCTTGGAAGCACATCGACCACCCGTCCGAGGTTGTCGAGGTCGGCCAGGAAGTCACCGTCGAGGTGCTCGACGTCGACATGGAGCGCGAGCGCGTCTCCCTGTCGCTGAAGGCGACCCAGGAAGACCCGTGGCGCCAGTTCGCCCGGACCCACGCGATCGGCCAGATCGTGCCGGGCAAGGTCACCAAGCTGGTTCCGTTCGGCGCGTTCGTCCGGGTGGACGAGGGCATCGAGGGCCTGGTCCACATCTCCGAGCTGGCCGAGCGCCACGTGGAGATCCCGGAGCAGGTCGTCCAGGTGGGCGACGACGTCATGGTCAAGGTCATCGACATCGACCTGGACCGCCGCCGGATCTCGCTCTCGCTGAAGCAGGCGAACGAGGGCTTCACCGCGGAGTCCGAGTTCGACCCGACCCAGTACGGCATGGCCGCCGAGTACGACGCCGAGGGCAACTACATCTACCCCGAAGGCTTCGACCCGGAGACCCAGGACTGGCTCGAGGGCTTCGACAAGCAGCGCGAGGAGTGGGAGAAGCAGTACGCCGAGGCGCGTACCCGCTTCGACGCCCACATCAAGCAGGTCGTCAAGGCCTCCGAGGCCGACGCCGAAGCCGCGGCCGCAGGCCCGGCCGAGGGCGGCGCCCCCGCAGCCAGCGGCGGCGGCAACTACAGCTCCGGCGGCGAGACCAGCGGCACCCTGGCCAGCGACGAACAGCTCGCTGCCCTCCGCGAAAAGCTCTCCGGCGGCGCCTGACCCGCACCCCGGCTAGCTAGCTAAACCCCCTCGGCCCCGCACCCCCACCAGGGTGCGGGGCCGAGCCACGTCCCCCCAAAAAACCACCAGCGTGTTGGCCGTTGTCGTACGCCACGTTGGCCGTTCTTGTACGCCTTGGGCACTGCGAGCGGGCGAAGCCCGAACACCAGCAGCGGGGGTGGCTTTTCAACACTCTTCGAGCGGTTCCCCCATCCCCGTCAGCCTGGAGAGGACACACCGCATCCCGGGTGCGCAGACCGCAACCTGCCGCCGCCCTAGCTTCCCAACCGCAACGGTCTGCGTGCCCGGGATGTGGTTTGGTATCGGAAGGCTGACGGGGATGGGGGAACCGTACGAGCACTGCGTCTTTGCTCTTGTTCTTGTCTTTGATTTTCCCCCCCATCCTTTGATTTCTGCCCGTCCGGCGAGGACGATCTTGATCTTGACTTTGGTTTTAGATCAAGATCAAAAGCGAAAGGATGGCCTCGCCGGCCGGGCAGACCACCGGAGGGGGGTGCACAGATCAAACCCCGGGATGAGCAGGTTGCGGGGCGGGGTTTGTGCTGCCGGGGCCGGTTCCAGCGTGGCTCCGAGGGCTCGCGTGTTCTCCGCACGGCCTTCCGCAAGCCAACCACACCCCGAGGAGCGGCCCCCGTCACGTTGGGAGGCTAGGGCGGCGGTTTGTGTTGCAGGGGCCACTCCTCGGGGCGCGGTCAGCAAGCTCCAGGCCGTACGGAGAACACACGAGAACCCTCGTCGTGGGGGTTTCACCCCTCCGCCCCGCCATAGGGCTCGAACCCCTGAAGACCGCCCCCCGCCTCCACCCCCGGACAACCCAGGCCCCTCGGCCGCCGCCCCACAACAGCCAACGACCCGTCCCACAACCGCCAACACTCCGTACAAGAACGGCCAACACGGCGTACAAGAACGGCCAACACGCGCGGAGGCTCGAAACCCCGCACACCCCCTCCGGCGTGTTGGCCGTTGTCGTACCCAGTGTTGGCCGAAGTGGTACGCCACGTTGGCCGAAGTCGTACCCCACCCACCCCACCCCCACCCACTACCGTGACCCCATGACCAGGGCTCTCGTCCTCCCCGCCACCCTCCTCCTCACCGCCCTGACCGCCTGCTCCACCAGCGAGCCCGCCAAGGAGAACCCCGCCCCACCCCTCCCCACCTCAACCACCACCCCCACCCCCAGCTCCCTCGCCCCACCCAAACCCCTCGCCAAGGACTGCGCCGAAGTCCTCCCCACCCCCGAAGTCGACCGCGCCCTCGGCAAACCCCCGGCCTCCACCGGCGTCCGCTCCATCGTCGGCGTCCCCGAGCCCAAGATCGGGCGCACCGGGCGCCTCGGCTGCTACTACGCCCCGCCCTCCGACGTCCCGCCCCGCGACGCCCCGCCCGGCCAGACCCCGGGCACCCAACTCGAACTGGGCCTGGCCACCTACGCCGACGAGGCCGCTGCCCAGAAGCGGGTCCGGGCCACCGTCGAGACCGAACGGGCCAAGGGCGCCGCCGTCAACGACGTCCAGGTCGGGTCGGACAAGGCTGTGTTGATCGTGGGGGAGAAGCAGCGGGTACTGGTCTTCGCGCTCGGGCGGAGCACCATCGCGTTGACCTTGGCCGCTGGAGTCGTGGCTGATGACCGGGCGGGGCCCGCGTTGACCGAGTTGGCGGCCAAAATCGCCTCGGCGGCGCCGCGCTGACCTGGCAGACTGCCGTCTCGTGTTGCGTATTGGGCTGACTGGTGGCATGGGGTCCGGCAAGTCGACGGTGGCGGCTCGGCTCGCCGGGCTTGGGGCGGTGGTCATCGACGCGGACCGGATCGCCCGTGAGGTGGTCGAGCCGGGGACCGACGGGCTCGCCGAGGTGGTCGCCGGGTTCGGGGACGGGGTGCTCGCCGCGGACGGTTCGCTGGACCGGGCGGCGCTGGCCGGGATCGTCTTCCACGATGAGTCAGCCCGGTTGCGGCTCAACGCGATCGTGCATCCCCGGGTCGGCGCCCGCACCGCCGAGCTGATCGCGGCCGCCCCTGCCGACGCGATCGTGGTCTACGACGTGCCGCTGCTGGTGGAGAACGGCATGGCCCCCGGCTTCCACCTGGCGATCGTGGTGGACGCCCCGGTCGAGGAGCGGGTCCGCCGTCTGGTCACCTACCGCGGCGTGCCGGAGCAGGACGCGCGCGCCCGGATCGCGGCCCAGGCCACCGATGAACAGCGGCGGGCGGCGGCCGATGTGTGGCTGGACAACAGCGGCCCGCCCGACCAGCTGCTGCCGGTGATCGACGCGCTCTGGACCGACCGCCTGGTCCCGTTCGAGGCCAACGTCCGGCTCCAGCGCCGCGCCGAACGCGGCCCGGCCCGCATGACCGACCCCCGGCCTGACTGGCCGGCGGACGCCGAGCGCCTGATCAACCGGGTCCGGCTGGCCGCGACCGGGCGGGCGCTGCGAGTGGACCACATCGGGTCCACCTCGGTGCCCGGACTGGCCGCCAAGGACATCATCGATCTACAGCTCACCGTCGGCTCCCTGGCCGACGCCGACGCGCTGGCCACCCCGCTGGCCGAGGCCGGATTCGCCCCGCTGACCTGGATCGACCGGGACAACCCCAAGCCAAGCGACCCCGACATGACCCGCTGGCTCAAGCGCCTGCACGCCGGCTCGGACCCGGGCCGCGCGGCCAACCTGCACATCCGGGTCGCCGGCCTGCCCAACCAGCGCTTCGCCCTGCTGTTCCGGGACTGGCTGCGCGCCCTACCGGCCGAACGCGCCGAGTACGAGGCGATGAAGCGGGACGTCGCCGAGCGCTTCGCCGACGAGCCGACCGCAGCCGAGTACGCGGAGACCAAGGAACCCTGGTTCGACGCCGCTTTCGAGCGGGCCAACCTCTGGGCCGAGGACACCGGCTGGTCCCCGGTCTGAGCTACAGCGGCGGCCAGATCTCATACACCCCGCGGGAGGTCAGCCAGGCGCCCAGATCGTGCCGGTGCCTGCTGATCTCCTCCAGGGTGCGGTGCACCACGCGCAGTGCCAGGTCGGCATCTGCCGAGCGCAGCACCTGACCGGCGACCGCGGCGGCGAACTCCTCCGAGCGCACGATGCGCGCGGTGGTCCCGCCCGGCACCGCCAGCCCGAGCAGAAGGTCCGTCGTGCGCCACGCCCGGGTGTCCCGCTGCACGCGCACGGCGGTCAGCACACTCGGGGCGGTCCGCGCATGGCGGGACCGCGGCCGGTAATGAGTCAACCGGAGACTGAGATCTGGCAGCAACCAGGTCACCTCGGCCTCAGCGAATGGATCTTCCGGAGTCCAGCACTCCGTACGAAGACCCCACGGTTCCACCCGGCACTCGGAGAGTTCCCGGGTTGTTCCCGACGAATAACTGCGCACCGCGGTGAACGTGTCGACCACGTCGACCAGCTGCGGAGTGATGACCGCGCCCACAACCCCAGACAGTAGTGGGAGGGGTGCGAGCGGTGACAAGCCGGGTCGTTTCGTTACATCACGGCTGGTGAGCGATCCGGTATCGATCGAGTGAGTCGGCCCGACACGCGACCAACGTCGGTTGACCACGCTGACGCACGGCGACTAATGGGCTATTCGGTTCGCCAGGTCAGGGAAATGCCTTCGGTTGCCAACCACTTCTCGGTCAAATAATCATATCGGGTGATGCCCTCGACCGCATGATGCACTGTCCGCAATGCCCGTTCGGCCGTTGGAGTGTTTATCAGGCCGGCGTTGACCGCCGCCAGCAGTTCGTCGGTGTCCAGCACCTCCAGCCGCCTGCCCGGGTACACCACGATGTCCAGGTAGTGGTCCACGCTGCGCCACACCCCCGGACCGCGCTCCACGTCGACGATGTCCAGGTAGAGGTAGTGCTCCCGGCACTGCTCCGGCCGGAAGCTCCAGTTGGACACCCGCAGCCCCAACCCGGGCAGCAACCAGCTCTGCAGGTAGGTCATCTTCGGGTGATCCACCACCGGCCGGGCCAGGTACAGGCCGTACGGCTCGATCCGGTACTCCTCGACCCGCCGCACGAACCCCTTGGGGTCGGTGTTGGTCATCGCGGCGACGTCGAACAGCTCCACCTTCGGCGGATGGATGTGCGGGCTCTCGGCGGCAGCGCTCATCATGCCGCCATCCTGCCTAGAGCAGCGCGCGGATGATTCCGCTGACTGAACCAAAACAGTTACCCGATTCGGTGAACTTGCCTGGGCAACCGCTTCTAGGATCCCGGCATGCCACCGGTGTGGGCCGGCGGCTTGCTCTGGGGGCACACGCTTGTTCGGGATCATTCGACCTTGCCGGCACCGGCTGCCGGAACCACTGCGTACGGCCTGGTGGGCGCACCTGTGCGGCCTCTGCCTGGCCCTGCGCGACGCGCACGGGCAGCTCGCGCGCGCCGCCACCAACTACGACGGCCTGGTCATCTCCGCGCTGGTGGAGGCCCAGCAGACCGGCTCGACGGCCCGCAGGGAGGCCGGCCCCTGCCCGCTGCGCGGCATGCGCTCGGCCGAGGTCGCGGTCGGCGAGGGCGCCCGGCTGGCCGCCGCGGTGTCCCTGCTGCTGGCCTCGGCCAAGATCGCCGACCACGTCACCGACCGGGACGGCCCGTTCGCCACCCGCCCCGGCGCGCACGCGGGCCGCAGACTGGCCGCCCGCTGGCACCGGCAGAGCACCGCGAGCGCCGAGGTGGTCGGCTTCGACAGCACGCTGGTGCTGGCCGCGATCGACCGCCAGCCCGCCCTGGAGGCCGCCGCCGCCCTCGGCAGCTCGGTGCTGACCGTCACCGAACCCACCGAGACCGCCACCGCGGCCGCCTTCGCGCACACCGCGGTACTCGCCGGCCGCCCGCACAACGCCGCCCCGCTGGGCGAGGCAGGTCGCCTGTTCGGGCGCGTCGTGCACCTGCTCGACGCGGTCGAGGACCTGCGCGCGGACGCCGACAGCGGCGCCTGGAACCCGCTGACCGCCACCGGCACCGGCCTGCCCGAGGCCAGGCGGCTCTGCGACGACGCCGTGCTCGGCGTGCGGCTCGCGCTCCGGGAGGCCGATTTCGCCGACCAGCGCCTGGTGCACGCGCTGCTCGCGCACGAGCTGGAACACGCCGTCGAACGGATCTTCGCCCAGCAACCCGAGGATCCGCCGACCGAACCGTTCCCGATCCCGCCCATGCCGCCCGCCGACGTGCTGCCTGAGCAGGGAAAACGCCGCCGCTGGCCGTGGATCACCGGCTGCTCCGGCCTGGCCCTGGCCGCCTGCGGTGGCTGCGTGGCCTGCCTGAAGTCCAGCTGCGACGGCGGGCTGCGCTGCAAGACCGACGGCTGTCAGCAGTGCGCGGACGGCTGCCAGTGCAAGGACCTCTGTAATTGCGACAAGTGGACCTGCGGGTGCACCGGGAAGTCGTGTTCGAGCTGCTGCGACGGCAGTCAGTGCGCGGACTGCGGAAACTGCGCCAGTGGCTGTGGCAACTGCGGCGGGGGTTGTCAGTGTCAGTGTTGAAAAAGGGGGACTGACTTCAATGTTCGGGATCATCCGGCCCTGCCGGCATCGATTGGACGAATCACTGGCCGCGGCCTGGTGGGCGCACCTGTGCGGGCTGTGCCTGGCGCTGCGGGACGACCACGGGCAGGTGGCGCGCACGGCCACCAACTACGACGGCCTGGTCATCTCCGTGCTGGTGGAGGCCCAGCAGGAGAGCAGCGCCAAGGCGCGGCGCAAGGCCGGTCCGTGCCCGCTGCGCGGCATGCGCGGCACCGAGATCGCCAACGGGGAGGGCGCCCGGCTGGCCGCGGTGGTCTCCCTGGTGCTGGCCTCGGCCAAGATCTCCGACCACGTGGCCGACCGGGACGGGATCTTCGCCGCCCGGCCGGTGGCCGGCGTGGCCCGCACCCTCACCGCGCGCTGGGCCCAGCGCGCCGGGCGCACCGGCGCCGACCTGGGCTTCGACACCGCGGTGCTGCTCGACGCGGTGCACCGCCAGCCCGAGCTGGAGGCCGCGGCCGGACTGGGCAGCTCGGTGCTCGCGGTGACCGAGCCGACCGAGACCGCCACCGGCGCCGCCTTCGCGCACACCGCGGTGATCGCGGGCAGGCCGCACAACATGCGGCCGCTGCGCGAGGCCGGTCGCCTGTTCGGGCGAATCGTGCACCTGCTCGACGCGGTGGAGGACCTGGAGGAGGACCGCGCCAACGGCGCCTGGAACCCGCTGCTGGCCACCGGCATCGACCTGGCCGAGGCGCGACGGCTCTGCGACGACGCGGTGCTGGGCGTGCGGCTCGCGCTCAAGGAGGCCGATTTCACCGACCAGCGGCTGGTGCACGCGCTGCTCGCGCACGAGCTGGAGCAGGCGGTGCGGCGGATCTTCGCCCAGGCCGACCCGCAGGCCCCGGAACGGCCCGACTCGCCGAACAAGCACGAGGCGCCGGAGACCAAGGGCAAACAGCGCGGCCTGATCATGGGCTGCGGAGTGGCCGCGCTGGCCTTCTTCACCTGCCAGACCTGCTGCGCCTCGGAGTACCACGACCCGTGGACCGGGGAGCGCAAGGAAGGCTGGTGCCACCGCAACGACTGCTGCGGGGACTGCGGCTGCAACGGTTGCGAGCAATGCTGCTGCCAGAGCTGCTGCGATGGTTGCAGCTGCGACTGCTGACCCGGTTATCCACAGGGCGACCCCGGCCGCGAGTTATCCACAGCCCCGCGCGGCCGGGATCGCAGACTGTCGGTCCCTGCGCCTACAGTCGCAGACGTGGCTGAAGCACCCGTGATCGCGCACTCGCAGTTCCGTCCCGTCGGCGACATCGCCCGCGCCGACGGCCGATTCCGCATGGCCGCCGACTACCAGCCCGCCGGCGACCAGCCCGCGGCCATCGAAGAGCTGGAACGGCGGATCAGGGCTGGTGAGGAGCACGTGGTGCTGCTCGGCGCCACCGGCACCGGCAAGTCGGCCACCACCGGCTGGCTGGTCGAACGGCTGCAGCGGCCCACCCTGGTGCTCGCGCCGAACAAGACCCTGGCCGCCCAGCTGGCCAACGAGCTGCGCGAGTTCTTCCCGGACAACGCGGTCGAGTACTTCGTCAGCTACTACGACTACTACCAGCCCGAGGCATACGTCCCGCAGACCGACACCTACATCGAGAAGGACTCCTCGACCAACGACGAGGTCGAGCGGCTCCGTCACTCCGCCACGATGAGCCTGCTGACCCGGCGGGACGTCATCGTGGTCGCCTCGGTGTCCTGCATCTACGGCCTCGGCACGCCACAGGAGTACCTCGACCGCTCGGTCCAGCTCAAGGTCGGCGACGAGGTGGTCCGCGACCAGCTGCTGCGCGCGCTGGTGGACGTGCAGTACACCCGCAACGACATCGCCTTCGCCCGCGGCACCTTCCGGGTCCGCGGCGACACCGTCGAGGTGATCCCGGCCTATGAGGAACTGGCCATCCGGATCGAGTTCTTCGGCGACGAGATCGACAAGCTGTACTACCTGCACCCGCTCACCGGCCAGATCGTGCGCGAGGTCGAGGAGCTGCGGGTCTTCCCGGCCACCCACTACACCGCCGGAGCGGAGCGGATGGAGCGGGCGATCCGGGACATCGAGGCCGAACTCGCCGGCCAGCTGGCCAGCATGGAGAAGCAGGGCAAGCTGCTGGAGGCGCAGCGGCTGCGGATGCGCACCGCCTACGACATCGAGATGATGCGCCAGGTCGGCTTCTGCTCCGGCATCGAGAACTACTCCCGGCACATCGACGACCGGCCGCCCGGCTCCGCGCCCGCCACCCTGATCGACTACTTCCCGGAGGACTTCCTCCTGGTCATCGACGAGTCGCACGTGACGGTGCCGCAGGTCGGCGGCATGTTCGAGGGCGACGCCTCGCGTAAGCGGACCCTGGTCGAGCACGGCTTCCGGCTGCCCAGCGCACTGGACAACCGGCCGCTGAACTGGGAGGAGTTCTGCGACCGGATCGGGCAGACGGTGTACCTCTCGGCCACGCCCGGCCCGTATGAGATGGGGCAGGCGCACGGCGAGTTCGTCGAGCAGGTCATCCGGCCCACCGGCCTGATCGACCCGGAGGTCATCGTCAAGCCCACCGAGGGCCAGATCGACGACCTGGTGCACGAGATCCGGCTGCGCGCCGAACGCAACGAGCGGGTGCTGGTCACCACGCTGACCAAGAAGATGTCCGAGGACCTCACCGACTACCTGCTGGAACTGGGCATCCGGGTGCGCTACCTGCACTCCGAGGTGGACACGCTGCGCCGGATCGAACTGCTGCGGCAGCTGCGGCTGGGCGAGTTCGACGTGCTGATCGGCATCAACCTGCTGCGCGAGGGCCTCGACCTGCCCGAGGTGTCCCTGGTCGCGATCCTGGACGCGGACAAGGAAGGCTTCCTGCGCAGCGCCACCAGCCTGATCCAGACCATCGGCCGCGCGGCGCGCAACGTCTCCGGCCAGGTGCACATGTACGCGGACCGGATCACCGACTCGATGCGGCGTGCCATCGACGAGACCAACCGCCGCCGGGAGAAGCAGACCGCCTACAACACCGAGGCCGGCATCGACCCGCAGCCACTGCGCAAGAAGATCGCCGACCTCCTGGACGTGGTCTACGCCGAGGCCGAGGACACCGAGACGGTGGAGATCGGCGGCTCCGGCCGCAACGCCAGCCGCGGCAAGAGGTCCTCCGGCAGCCGCGGCACCAGTGGCGTGCTGGTCGACCGGGACGTCAAGGGCATGCCCAGGGCCGAGCTGGCCGACCTGATCCAGCAACTGACCGACCAGATGATGAACGCGGCGAGGGAACTCCAGTTCGAGCTGGCCGGCCGTCTCCGCGACGAGATCGCCGACCTGAAGAAGGAGCTGCGCGGCATGGACGCCGCCGGAGTCCAGTGACCGGGCGTCGGGTGGTGGTCGTCCCGGGCAGTTCCTTCGGCCCGTACGCCCCACTGCTCAAGTTCACCGCCGACGCCGCGGAAGCACGCGGCGCCCAGCTCAACGTGATCGAGTGGACCCCGGACGACTCGATCAAACTCGGCTCGGCCGCCAGAGCGGAGTTCGTGCTCGCCCAGGTCGAGCCGGTGCTCGCCGCCGCGGCGGCCCACACCGACAGCGTCCTGGTCACCGGCAAGTCCCTGGGCACCCACACCGCGAGCCCAGTCGCCGACCACGGCTGGCCCGCGATCTGGCACACCCCACTGCTCACCGACCCCGAGGTCCGAACCGCACTGGCCAGAACCACCGCCCCCTTCCTGCTCATCGGCGGCACCAGGGACCACTGGTGGGACGGCGAACTGGCCCGACGCCTCACCCCACACGTACTGGAAGTCGAAGACGCCGACCACGGCATGTACGTGCCAGGCCCACTGTCCAATTCAGCCGCGGTACTAGGCCAGGTGGCCACCAAGGTGGAGGCGTTCCTGGACACCATCGACTGGTAACACAGCGAATTCGGGGCCCGCCCCACGAAACCCAGGCCACCACGGATCACGAGGCGAGCCCCGGCATGCCTGCCACAGCCCGGTCGCCCCGTGCGGCGCCCCGCGCCACACGGGGCGACCACCCCGTGCCCTCGGCCACCCCACCCAAGCGGCGTGCCTGACCACACGACACGTCCACCCGGCGGTCATGCCAGACCGGCGTGTCTGACCGGCGTGTCTGACCGGCGGGCATGTCTGGCCAGCGGGTGCGGCAGACCGGCGAGCGTGGCAGAGCGGCGAGCGTGTCTGGCCAGTGGGCGTGCCGGACCGGCGAGCACGCCTGATCGGAGGCTGTGCCTCGCCAGCAGGTATGCCGGACCGGCGAGCGTGCCTGACCGACGGGCGCGACAAACCGACGGGCGTGCCTGACCGACGGGTGTGCCTAGCCGATCTGTGTGGCAGAAGACCGGCGGCGGTGTCCTGCCCGCAGGTGTGCCGGACCGGCGTTCGTGTCCCGCCAGCGCCCGCGCCCGACCAGTGGCCCCGCCCAGCCAGCGGCCCGGCCCGGCCCTCCGGCGTGCCCGGCCAGCGGGCGTGCCCGACCCCGCCCGCGCGCCCGGTCCTCCGGCGTGCCCGGCCTTCCGGCGTGCCCGGCCCTCCTACGCGCCCGGCCCGCCCACGTCCCGGCCCGGCCCGCGCCCCAGCCCGGCCCACGCGCCCGGCCGTCCGCCCCAGCCCCCGCCGCCCCAGCGAGCACTACCCCAACTCCGCGATCAACTCCCCAGCCTCCCGAACCCCCAACGGATGCCCACGCTCCTCAAACACCGCCAACGCCGCCCCCGCCGCCTCCCGCGCCCCCACCACCGCACCCCGAGCCCGCCGCACCAGCGCCACCGCCTGCCAAGCCCGCCCCACCAGCAACCCGAACCCATGCTGCCGCGCCAACAACAACGCGTGCTCGGCGAGTTCCTCCGCCCGCGCCTGGTCGCCCAGGGCGAGGCGGGTCAGGGCTAGTTCGGTGCTGACGGTTACCTCGCCGAAGCGGAATTCGGCGGTGCGGATCAGGGCCAGGGCACGTTCGCCCTGTTCGGCGGCTTCCTGGTTTCGGTTGAGCAGGCGGAGGGCTTGGGAGGTGGAGTTGAGGAGTTCTACCGCGATCACGCCCAGGCCCGCCTCGGTGGCGACCTGGTGGCCGAGGCGGCTCAGGTGCAGGGCGCCCTGGAAGTCCTGGTGGGCGCAGCGTTGCTGGGCCAGGCCGCGCAGGGCCATGGACTCTACGTAGGCCATCTGGAAGCGGGCGCCGAAGTCGCGGGCCTCGGTGTTGGCGGTCTGGGCTTCCTCGTACCGGCCCAGTTCGTGCAGGGCGCAGCCCAGTTCGATCATGCCGAAGGACTCGGCCAGTGGGGATCTGGCCGCGCGGCCCACCTCCACCGTGCGGGTGGCCAGCTCCAGGCAGGCCTGCAGGTCGCCGCGGGCGTAGGCGACGCCGGTGCGGCCGGAGAGGACCAGGGCCTGGTTGGGCAGGTCGTCGATCTCCTCGAAGACCCGCAGTGCCCTGGTGTGGTGGTCGTCGGCCTCGTCGAGTTCGCCGCGGTCCCAGCGCAGCAGGCCCAGCACGTGCAGCACGCTGGCCTCGGAGGCGACCATGCCCAGGGCCCGGTAGCCGGTGAGGGCCGCCTGGGCGTGTTCCTCGGCGAGTGCGGCCTCGCCCAGGCTCCAGTAGGTCTCGCCGAAGATGTCGTGCAGCACGGTCTGGGCCAGCGGGTTGCGTTCGGCGGTGGCGGCGGCCAGTGCGGCGGTGACCGCGCCGAGCCAGCCGGGGAGCAGGCCGCGGAAGGTCATGGCGCAGCCGCGCAGGGCGTCGGCGAGCAGCCAGGCGCCGTCGTGCGGGCCGTGTTCGGCGCAGTGGTGGATGGCGGCGATGAGGTTGGCGCGTTCGTCGTCCAGCCAGGCCATCGCCTCCTCGGTGCTGGCGATGGCGGCGGGTTCGCCGCTCTCCTCCACCCAGCGCGCGGTGCCAACCAGCTGGGCCAGGCCGGGGCCGAGCAGGTCGACCGCGGCGCCCGCGTGCCGCAGGTACCAGCCGATCAGGCCGCGCACCGCCCGGTCCCGCTGCTCCTGGCCCAGTTCGGCCTCGATCCGTTCCCGCGCGTACTGCCGCAGCAGGTCATGACACCGGTACCGGCCGGGCCCGGACTGCTCGACCAGGCTGGCCGTGCGCAACTCGGCCAGCCGGCGCCGGGCCTCGGCCTCGCTCACCCCGGCCAGCGCGGCCAGCGCGGACGGGGTCAGGTCGTCGCCGGTCATCAGGCCGAAGCAGGCGAACACGTGCGCGGTCTCCGGTTTGAGCGCGCGGTAGGACAGGCCGAAGGTGGTGCGCACCGCGGCCTGTTCGTCGCCGTGCACGGTCAGCCTGCCCATCAGCCCGTCCGCACCCAGCTCCGCCACGAACTCCGCGACCGTCTGCTCCGGGTGCACCGCCAGGTCGGCCGCGGCGATCCGCAGGGCCAGGGGCAGGTGCGCGCAGCGCTGGGCCAGTTCGGTGGTGGCCGCCGGATCGGCCGCGGCGCGGGCCGGGCCGATGATCCGGGACAGCAGCCGCACCGATTCGGCCGCGGGCAGCACGCTCAGCGTCAGGGTGTGCGCGTCGTCGAAGGCGGCCAGCCCGCGCAGCGCGTCCCGGCTGGTCACCACCACCGCGCAGCCCGGGGTGGCCGGCAGCAGCGGGCGGACCTGGACCACGCTGCTGGCGTTGTCCAGGATGATCAGCACCCGGCGTTCGGCCAGCAGCGAGCGGAACAGCCCTGCCTGCTCGTCCAGGTCGGCAGGCACCCGTTCGGCCCGCACGCCCAGTGCGCGCAGGAACCTGGCCAGGGCCTCGGTCGGGCCCAGCGGCGGGCCCTCGGCGTAGCCGCGCAGGTTGACGTAGAGCTGCCCGTCCGGGAACCGCTCGCGCACCTGGTGCGCCCAGTTCACCACCAGCGTGGTCTTGCCGACGCCCGCGCTGCCGGTGACCGTGCCCAGCACGGTGGCCTGGTCCGGGTCGGCGAGCAGCCGGTCCAGCCAGGCCAGCGCGGTCTCCCGCCCGGTGAAGCCGCCGGTGGCCGGCGGCAGCTGCCGTGGCACCACCAGTTCCGGGCCGGGTGGTTCGGCTTCGCGCAGCAGCAGGCCGGGGTCGCCGGTGAGGATGCGCTGGTGCAGTTCACGCAGCTCCAGGCCGGGTTCGATGCCCAGTTCGGCCCGCACCACGGTGCGCGCCTGCCGGTAGGCGGAAAGCGCTTCCGCCTGTCGCCCGGAGCGGTACAGCGCGAGCAGCAGCCGCGCCCACAGCTTCTCCCGCAGCGGGTCCTCGCCGATCAGTCCGCGCAGCACCGCGGTGGCGTTCTCGTGCTGCCCGGTGGCCAGCAACGCCTCCACCCGCACGTCCTGCACCTGCCAGCGGGTCTCCAGCGCGGCGGTGGCGGCCGCCCTGGCCAGGTCGGTGTCGAGTTCCTCGAACGGCTGGCCACGCCACAGTTCCAGGGCCTCGCCCGCCAGCCGCAGCGCGATCTCCGGGTGGCCCGAGTTCAGCGCGGTGGTGGCGGCCTCGAGCTGCCCGCCGAGCACGTCGAGATCCAGCGCGTCGGCAGGCAGGTCCAGCCGGTAGCCGCCGGGCTGGCTGGAGATGCGCAGGTCGGGGTGCAGCTGGCGGCGCAGTTCCCAGACGTAGGTCTTGAGGTTGCCGGGCGCGGACCGCGGTGGCGTCTCGCCCCAGACCGCGTGCACCAGTTTCTCCACCGACACGGTGGTCCCGGCGTGCAGGGCGAGGGTGGCCAGCACCAGCCGCTGCTTGCGCGCGGGCAGGCTGACCAGCTCCTGGTCCGGCCCTCGCGCCGCCAGCGGACCGAGCACGAGCAGCAGCATCCAGCCCCCCGGTGGACTCCGCTGGACCGGCGCTGGACCGGCCGCGGGCATCCTGTCACTTGGTTCGGCACGGGCACGCCCGGGTACGGGGCACCACCTCAGCCGAACCAGCCTAGGCGTGCGGGCGTCGCGACCGGGGGTGTTGCACAAGATCTCCGATGCCGGGCAGCGGCGAATCGGCGGGTGGAGGGGCCTCCATCCGCCGATTCAGCGCGTCAGCTGGTGATGTCCTTGGTGGCGAACCGGCGGGCGGCCAGCAGCAGGAACACCGTGCCGTACACCAGCGCGGAGAGCACCCCGCTGGCCATGCCGGTCCAGTCGATGTCGGTACTGAGCAGGTCGGACCAGGCGAAGGAGTAGTGCGTCGGCAGGTAGTTGCGCAGGCTGCCCAGGTCGGTGATCTGATCCAGGATCTGGGAGACGATGGAGACCAGCGCGGCCCCGCCGACCGCGGACAGCGGGGCGTCGGTGGACACCGACAGGTACAGCGCGAGTCCGGCCACCCAGAACAGGTGGATCATCAGGTACACCATGGCCAGCCCGAGCGCGGTGAGCCCGTCGGCCAGCGCCACCGACTCGCCGGTTGGCGTGACCATGTCGCCGCCGCCGTAGAAGATCAGCCCGACCACCAGTGCCATGCCGGGCAGCACGATCAGCCCGGCCACGGCCAGCATCCCGGACACGATCGCCTTCTGCCGCAACAACCTGCCGCGTGGCACCGGGACCGCGAGCAGGTATTTCAGGCTGGACCAGGATGCCTCGCTGGCCACGGTGTCGCCGAAGAACAGCGCGACCACGACCACCAGCAGGAAGCTGGAGGAGGCGAACAGCGCGAAGGTGACGAAGTTCTGGCCGCTGGCGGTGGCCAGGTCGACCAGGCCGCCGGAGCGGCGCGCGTTCTGGCTGGCGCCCAGCTCGAAGGCGATCAGCAGCACCACCGGCAGCAGCGCGAGCAGGGCCAGGGTGACCTGGGTGCGCCGCCGTCGCAGCTGCCGGGCCAGTTCGACCCGGATCGGCAGCGTGCGGGAGGCGCGATAGCCCTCGATGGAGCCGTCCGCGGCGATCGCGCGGTCGGTCAGCGGGTGCGTCACGGCTGTGGTTTCCTCGCTCACTGCACGGTGTCCTCTCCCACGAGCTGGAGGAACGCGTCCTCCAGCCGTCGCCGCGGCCCGACCTGTTCGACCGCGACCCCGGCGTACACCAGCGCGTTCACCGCGACCGAGCGCGGCAGCGCGCCGAGGTCGGCGTGCACGGTGCTGCCGTCGGCGCTGACCTCGCCGATGCCGTCCACCGCCTTGAGCGCGACCACGGCGTCCTCCGGGTTGTCCACCCGGAAGCTGACCTCGCCGCCACCGGCCACGATCTCGGCCACCTCGCCCTGCGCGACCAGCCTGCCGCGGTGCATGACCACCACGTGCGAGCAGGTCTGTTCGACCTCGGCGAGCAGGTGGCTGGAGACGACCACGGTGCGGCCGGTCTCGGCGTAGCGGCGCAGCACATCGCGCATGTGGTGGATCTGCGGCGGGTCGAGCCCGTTGGCGGGTTCGTCGAGCACCAGCAGGTCCGGCAGGCCGAGCATGGCCTGGGCGATGGCCAGCCGCTGCCGCATGCCCTGGCTGTAGGTGCCGACCTTGCGCCGCACCGCGGTGCCGAGTCCGGCGATCTGCAGCGCGTCCTCGAACCTGGCCTCTTCGAGGGGGCGGCCGGTGGCGGCCCAGTAGAGGTGCAGGTTGGCGGTGCCGGACAGGTGCGGCAGGAAGCCGGAGCCCTCCACGAACGAGCCGGTGCGGGAGAGCACCGGCGCGCCGGAGTGCACCAGGTGCCCGAACACCCTGATCTCGCCCTCGGTGGGCTGCACCAGGCCCATCAGCATCCGCAGCGTGGTGGTCTTGCCCGCGCCGTTGGGCCCGAGCAGGCCGAGCACCTGACCGCGTTTGACCTGGAAGGACAGTCCGTCCACCGCGGTCAGCTTGCCGGGGTAGGACTTGGTGAGGTCGCGGATGTCCAGCGGGGTGTCCAGCAGGTCAGGGTCCACGTCGTCGGCCCGGCGGCGGCGGATCGCGGCGATCACGGTGGCGATCAGCGCGACCAGCAGCACGCCGCCGATCCCGGCCAGGGTGCCCCAGGGGATCACGCTGGCCGAGCGCTGACCGGGCACGATCGGCACGGACAGGGCGTTGTCCCCGGCCAGTCCGATCTTGTACACGGCGGGCTCGACACTGGGCGCGAACGCCTGGTCGGTGGTGGCCGCGACGACCATCAGCTTGTTGCCCTCGGCGACCGGCCGGACCACGCCGGGCAGGGTCACGGTGACCTCCACCGGGCTGCCGTCCTGCGGCAGGTCCTTGACCCGGATCGGCGCGACCGCGCCACCGGCCAGGGTCCGCTGGCCTTCCTTGGCGACCTCGTAGAGCTTGACGAACAGCACCGCCTCGCCCGGGTTCGGCTGTCCAGGCAGGCCGCTGGCCTTGAGCCGCACCTGCGGCGCGCCCGCGATCAGCACCTGTTCGGTCATCGCCTCGGTGCCGAAGGCGGCGAACTGGCCGGGGATGTCCACGGCGAGGCCGGTGGCCAGCGCGGAGGACCCGCTGCCGCCGCCGACCCGGCCGCTGAGTCCGGGCACCGCGCTCAGTGCCGCCGGGTTGCCGCCAGCCGGGTTGAGCGCGGGCTGGTCCGGGCCGGTCAGACCGAGTTTGCGCAGCTCGGTGGGGGTGTTGCGGTCCCCGGCCAGGCCGGGGTAGTTCGAGGTGGACACGGTGCGCACCGAGGGGCCGCCGGTGCGCCGGAACGAGCCCTGCACCGCGTACTCGAACTCGGTGCCGGGGTCGCTGCCGCGGTTGGCCAGGTGGAAGTCGAACCACTGCCCGATCTCGGCCCGCAGTGCCGGTCCGGGTGCGCCGCCGTCGTGGCCACCGGCGTACCAGACCGTCTTGACCTTGCCGCCCGCCGCGGCGATCTGGCGGGCGTTGGCATCGGCCTGGTCCAGGCCGAACAGGGTGTCCGCCTCGCCCTGGACGATCATCGACGGCACCGTGATCCGGTTGGTCACGCTGGCGGGGGAGGAGCGCTGCAGCAGGTCCACGGTGGCCTGGGAGGCGCGGCCGGTGGTGGCCGCCTCGCGGTAGGCCGCGCACACCTCGGGCCGGAACCGGCCGCAGGTCAGCTCAGGGCCGCCGGTGGTGCGTCCGCCGGGACCGCCCGCGCCCTGCTGGCCGCCGGGAGAGCCCTGGCCGCCGGGTGCGCCGCCGGGCAGTGGTTCGGGCTGGCTGGAGGTGCTGGAGCCGGGTTCGGGAGCCTCGCCGCGTGGTTCGCCACCGGCCACCGAGGCCGGGCCGAGCCCGGCGGAGAAGAACAGGCCGGCCCAGGTGCGTTTGAACACCCCGTCCGCGCCGAAGGCGCCCGCAGCGGGCGTGGTCGCGCTCAACGGAGAAGTGGAGGCGGCGTTGGGCAGCAGGGCCTGGGTGAGGTCGTTCCAGGTGATCACCGGCGCGATCGCGTCCACCCTGCGGTCATAGCCGGCCAGCATCAGCGCCAGCGCGCCGCCGTAGGAGCCGCCGGTGACCCCGACCTTGGGGTCGTTGTCGGCGTCCTTGAGCACCTCGGGCTGCCGGGAGAGCCAGTCGACGAGCTGTTTGGCGTCCTCGACCTCGTACTCCGGCGCGTTCAGCGCGATCTGGCCGGTGGAGGCGCCGAAGCCGCGCGCGGAGTAGGCCAGCACCACGAACCCGCGCTCGGCCAGCTCCCGCGACTCCTGCGCGACGCTGTTCTTGTTGCCGCCGAAGCCGTGCGCGACGATCACCGACGGAGCCGGGGTGCGCTCGGGCAGATAGAGCGTGGCGTCGAGCTGGACTGGCTCGTCCTTGCGCGGACCGTCCACCACGTCGAGCTTCAGCTCGCGTTGGCTGACAGCGGGTTTGACCTCGTCACGCTGCGACCACCAGAAGCCACCCGCGGCGATCAGCAGCAGGGCGACAACGGCGAGCAGGGACCATTTCCTGCGGGCACGGGAGGGCCGGGACACCTCGCCAAGTTATGCCAACGATGGTGACGGGAGTGTGTGGCCGAGCCGAATCGGTATAGATCCGGTGTCCAGCGGCGAACCTGAGAACTGTCGGTTTCGCGCAGGGCGGAAATGGATCACCGGGTGATCAATCCGGTGAGGTCCTCGGCGTGTTCCACGCGGGGTGGTTCGCACAGGTGCTCGCTGACCGCGTCCCGCCACCGCAGGAACGCCTCGGAGCGGTAGAAGTCCTCGGTGTGCGACTCCAGCGTGGCCCATTCACTCAGCAGCACGAACCGTTCCGGCGCCGAGGTGCACCGGACCAGCCGCGCGGAGTGGCAGCCCGCGGCGCCGAGCAGTTCGGGCAGCGCCTTGTCCACCGCGATCAGGAACTCGGCCTCGGCGCCGGGCACGACCAGCAGTTCGGTGATGGTCAGGATCACGGCGCACCGGCCGGATCGAATAGTTCGATCACCGGCGGCTCGGCCAGCAACGCGGCCAACTCCCCTGGCCAGTGCCGGTCAGGCGGCGCCGAACGGGTGATCGTCTCCCATTCCACCAGCAGCACGAATCGGCTCGGGTTCTCCACCCCGCGGGTCAGCCGGGCCGAGACGCACCCGGGTTCGGAGAGCAGCCCACGCACCGTGACCTCGGCGAACGCGGTGAACCGCTCCGCTGTCTCCGGTCGGAGCAGGAGCTCGGTGATCTCCAGCACCATGCAGGGGATCTTTTCACCCCAAGGGGGTCTGAGACAGTGCCCCGCATCACCCCTACTGGTGGACTTCAGGGTGCACATGAGAACGTTACACAGCTTGGAGGGGAGTATTCCTTCGCGGCGACATCGTCATCACGGCCGTCCCCAGTGACGTCCCGGTGCCGTCGACCGGCCTTCTGGTCCGGTGGAAGAGACCTCCGGTCAGTGGCGTGTGTCTGGTGGCGTGTGCCCATGAACCGGAGGTGAACTGTGCTCGTCCCCGCTTGGCTGTGGATCGCGACTGTGGTCGGACTGCTGGCCCTGATCGCTATCGACCTCGTGATCGTCGACCGCAAACCGCACGAGGTGACGGTCGGCGAGGCTTCCCGCTGGGTCATCTTCTACGTGGCCGCCGCGGTGCTCTTCGGACTAGGGCTCTGGTATTTCTCCGGATCCCAGTACGCCGGGGAGTTCTTTGCCGGCTACATCACCGAATACTCGTTGAGTATCGACAACCTTTTCGTGTTCGTGATCATCATGAGCACGTTCGCGGTTCCCTCGATCCACCAGCACAAGGTGCTGCTCATCGGCATCCTGCTGGCGCTGGTCATGCGCGGTGGGTTCATCGCGGCGGGCGCGGCGCTGATCGAGCAGTTCAGCTGGATCTTCTACATCTTCGGCGGCTTCCTGCTGTTCGTGGCCTACAAGCAGGCGCGACAGGGTGAGGGCAACGAGGAGGAGTTCAAGGAGCCCAAGCTCGTCGGCTTCGCCCGCAAGGTGCTGCCGGTGACCAAGGACTACGTGGGCGCCAAGTCGTTCGTGAAGATCGACGGCAAGCGCTGGGTCACCCCGATGTTCATCGTGATGCTCGCGATCGGCCTGACCGACCTGCTCTTCGCGGTCGACTCGATCCCGGCGATCTTCGCGCTGACCAAGGAGCCCTACCTGGTCTTCACCGCCAACGCCTTCGCGCTGATGGGCCTGCGGCAGCTGTACTTCCTGATCGGCGGCCTGCTCAACCGGCTCGTCTACCTGCACATCGGCCTGGCCGTCATCCTCGGCTTCATCGGTGTGAAGCTCGTCTTCGAGGCGCTGGCCAGCAACAACCTGCCGTTCCTCAACGAGGGCCAGCCGATCGCCTGGGCGCCGCACATCGGCATCGAGATCTCGCTGCCGTTCATCATCGGCGTGCTGATCATCACCACCGTGACCAGCCTGCTCAAGACCCGCAACGACGCCCGCAAGGACGAGAAGGCCCCGGCCAAGTAGTTCTTCCGGCAAGGCTCGAGGGAAGGTCCTCCGGGCGGGTAGCTTGGCCCGCATGCGCCCGGAGGATCTTCCTTTTCTGCGAGTTCCCGGAATCCCGGCCCTGCACGGCGACACCCTCGTGGTGGCCGTGTCCAGCCCGGACCTGCGGGCCGACGGCTATCGCGGCGGCCTGTGGCAGGTGCCGCTGACCCCTGGCGGCACACCCCGGCGGATCACCGGCGGCCGCTCCGACACCCAGCCGCGGATCTCCCCGGACGGCGCCTGGGTGGCCTTCCTGCGGGTGGCCGGTGACTCCGGCACGGCGGCCAGGCCCCAGGTCTACCTGCTGCCCACCGCGGGCGGTGAGGCGATCCAGCTCACCGACCTGCCGCTGGGGGCCGGAGTGCCAGCCTGGGCGCCGGACTCACGCTCGCTGGCCTGGACCGCCAGGGTGCCCGAACCGGGCCGCTACGGGACCACCGCGGGCGTGGGGCCGGAGGCCGAGGCGCCGCGCCGGATCACCCGGTTCAGCTACCGCTTCGACGGCATCGGCTTCATCGGCGACCGCCCGGCCCAGGTGCACGTGGCCGAGTTGCCCGGCCCCGACGGTGTGCCCAGCCCGCCCCGGCGGCTCACCGAGCTGGACGTGGACGCCGCCGATCCCGCCTTCACCCCGGACGGCAGGCACGTGCTCTTCACCGCTCAGCGTGCCCTGGGCGCCGACGGCGACACCCTGCACACCGACGTCTACGCGGTGTCGGTGGCAGGCGGCGAGCCGGTGCTGGTGGTGCGCAGTGAGGGCACCGCGGAGTACCCGACCGCCGACGGCGACACGGTCTACTACTGCGGTGAGCAGTTCACCGGCCGCGCGGTCGCGCTCAACCCCGGCCTGTGGTCGGCCCCGCTGCGGCTGACCGGCGAACCGGGCACCCCGCTGCGGCTGACCGACACCGAGACGGTCGCGGTGGAACGCGCCCCCGGCCCGCCGGTGCTCATCGAGGGCGGCGTGCTGGTGCCGGTGGCGCACCGGGGCGCGGTGCAGGTCCGCCTGGTCCCCACCGGCGCCAAGGAAGCACTCTTGGACGAGCTGCCACTGCTGGCGGGCGAGGACGCCGCGGTACTCGGCTTCACCGCGCACAGCGGCCGCACGGTGGCAGCCGTGTCCACTGTGGACGATCCAGGCGAACTCGTGCTGCTCGGCGAGAACCCGGTCACCCTCACCGAGTTCAACGCCGAGGCCCGCGCCACCGGCCTGCTCGGCTGGCAGGAGATCGACACCGCCGCCCCCGACGGCTACCCGGTGCACGGCTGGGTGATGCTGCCCAAGGGCCCCGGCCCGCACCCGGTGCTGCTCAACATCCACGGCGGCCCGTTCCGCTTCTACAGCCGCGGTTTCTTCGACGAGGCGCAGATCTACGCCGAGGCCGGGTACGCCGTGGTGCTCGGCAACCCGCGCGGCTCGGCCAGCTACGGCCAGGCGCACGGCGCGGTACTCGCCGGCCCCGGTTTCGGCACCGTGGAGGACACCGGCGACCTGCTCGCCCTGCTGGACGCGGCCCTGGAACTCCCCGGCCTGGACCCGGCCCGCGTGGGCGTGATGGGCGGCTCCTACGGCGGCCTGATGACCGGCATCCTGGCCGCCAAACACGGCGAGCGGTTCGTGGCCGCCTGGAGCGAACGCGCGCTCAACGCCTGGGACTCCTTCGTCGGCTCCTCCGACATCGGCTGGTCCTTCGCCACCGACTACTGCGCCGACGAGGAAACCCAGCGCCGCAGCAGCCCCCTCACCTACGCCGACCAGATCACCATCCCGTTCCTGATCGCCCACTCCGAACAGGACTGGCGGTGTCCCCTGGAACAGGCCCAGCGGATGTTCGTCGCCCTGCGCCGCAACGGCACCCCGACCGAGATGCTGCTCTTCCCCGGCGAGGGCCACGAACTCACCCGCGGCGGCAGGCCGAAGCACCGGCTGCAGCGCTTCGAGGCCGTTCTCGACTGGTGGTCCCGCCATTTGGGCTGATCAGGGCCGCGCGCCTGGTCCGAACGGGAAATTCCCTGGCCCGGACCCGGTGCCGTCCCGCAGGCTCTTGTCATGACATGGACGGTGCGCCAGGCAGAACCGGCGGATGCGGCGGAGATCGCCCGTATCAACGTGTTGAGCTGGCAGTACGCCTATCGAGGCATCGTCGCTGACGAGCTGCTCGACCAGATGAGCCCGCAGCGCCGAGCCCCCGGCTGGGAAACCTGGCTGAGCAGGCCAGGAGCGGACACGGTGTTCGTCGCCGAAGACCGCACCGGCCGCATCGGCGCGTACTGCGCGGTCCGCGAGACCGAGAACTCAACCGGAGAACTGATCGCCCTGTACGGCGACCCGAGAATGTGGGGCACCGGAGCGGGCCGGGCGGTCCACCACGCCGGCCTCCGCCACCTGGCCGCCCTAGGCCACACCCACGCCGAACTCTGGGTCTTCCAAGCCAACATGCTCGCCCGCAACTTCTACCGCGCCCACGGCTGGCGCCCAGACGGCACCACCAGCACAGACCACCTGCAAAACCAGGAAATCCCCACCTGCCGCTACCGCCGCCACCTCCCCACCCACCTCCCCAAAACCGCCTAACCCCACCCACAACAGCCAACAAGCCGTACAACAACGGCCAACACACCGTACGAAAACGGCCAACACCCGGTACAAGAACGGCCAACACGCTGGCGAGGGTTTCAACCCTCCGCGCGTGTTGGCCGTTATGGGACGGTGTGTTGGCCGTTCTTGTACGGCACGTTGGCCGTTGTGGGCGGGCGAAGCCCGGAGCGGTGAGCGTCGGGGGCAGGCGGGCGAAGCCCGAAGCGTGGCGGCTAGGCGGTTCGACCGCGCCGCGACCGGGCGGAGCCCGAGGACAAGCAGCCGGGGTGGCTTTTCAAACCCCACCTGAGCGGTTCCCCATCCCCGTCAGCCTGGAGAGGACACACCGCATCCCGGCAAGCAGCCCCGCAACACAAACCGCCGCCAAGTCAACACAAACGCAACCGGGCTGCTTGCCGGGATGTGGTTTGGTATCGGAAGGCTGACGGGGATGGGGAACCGTACGAGCACTGCTCTGTGCCTTTGATTTCCCCCCATCCTTTGATTTCTGCCCGTCCGGCGAGGACGCTCTTGATCGTCGCTCGTGTCCCACAACGGCCAACACCCCGTACGACAACGGCCAACACGCCGAGGAAGGGGACCCCGGCTCAGCCAAGCAGCGTGTAGTTGAGTTCCTCGCAGATCCGCGCCAGCGGCAGATCCAGCCCCGGATGATCCAACGGCAACAACACATCCGGCGCGATCGGCAACGCGCTCATCCCCGGCGGATCCCACAGGCAGATAGCCGGATTCCCGGTGTCCATCGAGGACCGGTACCAAAGCCCATCCAGCTCCGGATAAGCCGCCCGGATCGCCCGAGCCCAAGCCTGCGTACGGTCCTTCGGCCCAGTGCTGATCGACTGCGACGCACCGGCGCGAGTGGGCCACAGCCCGGAAAGATCCAGCAACCGCAACGTGCGCCGCGGCCGAAGCACCACCAGGTGCGGGCTGCGGGTGCGCCGGTCCACCGTCGATGTCGCCTGGTAGACCTCGGCGACGCTGGTCCGCACGGACAGGCCGAAATACAGGACCCCGTGTTCGTGGGTCTCGATCGGGCGGCCGTCCAGGGTGGCCGGGTGCGGGTCGAACCGGGCGTGCGGCAACGGTCCGGCGTACCGGAAGGAGTTCCACCGCTGGGGGTGGGTGCCGCCCGCGGCGAAGATGCGCACCAGACGGGTCGCGCGGTGTACGGCGACGACGTCCTCGGTTCGGCGCAGCAACGCTTGCAGCGCAGCCGGAGTCGGCGGCGGAGGAAGCCGGGCCAAGTCGTGTGTCCTGTTCGCTGGTCTCGCGTGAGTTCGCTTACCTGGGTGGTCTCAATGGACCAGTCAGGCCGGCGTCCCCAGCGTCGAGGCCAGCGTCGCGACCCGGCGCGGGTCACCACCGGCAAGCAGCCAGTCGCGGGGGGAGGTCGGCCGGTCGCCGAGCAGCAGGTCCTCCTGAGGGGTCGTCATGAACGCCGCGACCACCATCTGGGGCTGATCGGCAGGCACCTTTGCCAGCACCATACCCAGACCGGGCAGCACCCCGCTGTCGGTGAACTGCCAGGCGGGCAGTCGCCAGCCGCCGCGGTCCTTCCAGCCGGTGAGCCGACCCGCGCTGACCCGGTGCCGGATCCGGCTGGTGTCCACGCCCACCCGTTCGGCCGCTTCGGCCACGGTCATCGCCGAGTCGCGCAGCACGGCCTGGGAGGCCACCGCCTTCGCCCTCGGGTCGCGCTCGCCGTCGGCCCTCGGACTCAGGTCCACCCCGACCGCGGCCAGCGCGGCGCGCTGATCTGCGGAGAAGTAGGCCCCGGGGTCCGGGTGCGGCGGCGCCAGCTTGCGTGCGGCGTCCTCCACCAGGGACAGGAACTCGGTGGCGGTGACCCGCAATCCGGCTCTGGCCAAGACATCCTCCAACGCAATGCTCATGCGCACAGAGTAGCTCATCTGTGCGCAAACGTGCGCTTTCGTAGCTGAGGAGAACTAGTTTCCTAGGCCAACCGTGTGTGGGTAGATCACAGTCCGTACACGGATCCTCGTGGGAAAGTCACACATCTTGTCAGGGTCCCATGACCTGCGGTGATCCCGCGGTCACAACTACGTGACGGCGCACCGGGCCGCCCATGACGCGGGTGTGAGAACGCTGTTGGGTACCCTCGCCCGGAGTAGCAGCGCCGCCAGAAGTTCGGGGTGAGGGACATCTCCAAGGTCAACATGTCAGCATCGAATGCCGCGCCCGCCTGGCGACTGCCAGTCGTGGTCGCCCTGATGCTGGCCGCGGGATTCGGTGTCATCACGCTGTTCAACATCGGCAAGGCGTTCTACTACCTCGACCTGCAGGTCTACCGCGCGGGCGGCCTGACCTGGCTGAACGGGCTGAGCCTGTACGAGCCGAGCTTCCCGCGCCCGTTCACGCTGGACTTCCCGCTGCCCTTCACCTACCCCCCGCTGGCCGCGGTGCTGTTCGCGCCGGTGGGGCTGCTGCCGTTCTGGGTCAGCGCGGTGCTGTTCGTGGTGGTCAGCCTGCTCGCGCTGTTCGGCACCGGCGCCATGGTCGGCCAGCGCCTCGGCCTGGACCGCCGCAAGGCCTGGTACATCGCCTCGGCGGTCGGCCTGGTCTGCGTGGTGCTGGAGCCGATCCGCGAAACGCTGATGTTCGGCCAGGTCAACCTGATCCTGATGGTCATGATCGCGGCCGACTGCCTGCTGAAGAAGACCCCGTGGCCGCGCGGCATGATGATCGGCCTGGCCGCCGCGATCAAGCTCACGCCACTGGCCTTCCTGCTGTTCTTCCTGGTGAAGCTGCAGTGGAAGCCGATGTTCGTCGCGGTCGGCTCCTTCTTCGGCTTCGGCGCGCTGGGCTTCCTGCTCTCGCCAGGCAACTCCATGCAGTACTGGTTCCAGACCCTGACCGACCCGGGCCGCATCGGCTCCCCGGTCTACGCCACCAACCAGTCCGTCCGCGGCGTCATCTCCCGCCTCGGCCTGGACTCCACCGTGCTGTGGGTGGCCCTGGTCGCGGTGATCGTGGCGGTGACCGCGCTGGCGGTGTACCGGCTGCGCGCGGCCGATCAGGACCTGCTGGCCCTGCTGCTGGTGGCCACCGCCGGCCTGCTGGCCTCCCCGGTGTCCTGGTCGCACCACTGGGTGTGGATCGGGCCCGTGGTGGTGCTCCTGGTGGTGAAGTTCACCCAGACTGCTGACGCCCGGATCCGGTTGCTGGCGATCGGGCTGCCGGTGGCGGTGATCTTCGGCATCGGCGGGCACCAGCTGGTGCCCAAGGAGGCCGACCGCGAGCTGAAGTGGACGCTGGGCGAGCAGTTGCTCGGCAACAGCTACGTGATCGTGGCGCTGGTGTTCATCGTGGCCGGGTGCGTGTACGCGCTGCGGCTCAGCACACCCGCCGCGCCGTCACCGGTGCAGGCGGACCCGGCCCGCGCGGCCTGACGCGCCGCTGGTGCGGGCACCCGCTGCCCCGCGCCGCCGATCTTCTCCGCACACGGCGGGGCGAGCCTTCCCAGGCCCGCCCCGCCGTTGCTGTCAGTGCTGCCGTGCCGGCTAACGCAGCCCGTTGTCCAGCGCCGTGGTGAGGCTGCCGGTGTCCCCGGACATCTCCCACACCATCGCGCCCAACAGGTTCTTGCTCTTCAGCCAGGCCGTTTTCTTGCCGATCGACCAGGCGTCGTCGAAGCTCCACCACTGGCCGTTGTTGCCGGTGTAGCCGTAGGTGGCCACCGACTGCTCGTCGTGGTAGATCGTCATGCCCGGCACGCTGGCGATCAGGTTGCTGTAGCCCCTGGTGCCCGCCTCCTCGGCGAACTGGCCCGGCGCGGCCCCGTTCGCGGCCTGCCACTCACCCTTCTTGCCGCCGTCGGTCACCTGTTGCCAGCCGCGGCCGTAGTAGGCGAAGCCGATGGTGAGCTTGCGTGGGTTCACCCCGGCGTTGAGGTAGTGGTTGACCGCGTTCTCCACGCTGAAGTGGAAGTTGTACGGGTCCTCGGCGTCGGTGTAGAGGTTGCCCTGGTGCCCGGCCCGCTTGGGCTCCCAGGAGTTGTCGCTGCCCGCCCCGTGGAAGTCGTAGCCCTGCACGTTGGCCATGTCGAGGTACTTGAAGACGTGGTCGGGGCCGGAGATCTCCCAGCCCGCGTCGACCTTGGCCGGGTCGGCCGGGGTGAACGCGGTGAGCTGGTACTGCTTCTTGTTCTGCTGGCCAAGCGCGTCCAGCTGCCTGCGGAACTCCGCGACCAGCAGGGTGTTGTTGCGCTTGTCGTTCGGGCTGATGTGGTTGCCCGCGTGGCCTTCCGCGCCCGGCCACTCCCAGTCCAGGTCGATGCCGTCGAAGATGCCGGCGGCCGAACCCACGCCGCCGGCGCCGTTGTAGGTGGGCAGGTTGCCCTTGATGTAGATGTCCAGGCAGCTGGTCACGAACTTCTTGCGGGCCGCGTCGGTCGCGGCCACGTCGGAGAAGTACTTCGAGTAGGTCCAGCCGCCCAGTGAGATCAGGATCTTCAGGTGCGGGTGCTTGGCCTTGAGCTTGCGCAGCTGGTTGTAGCTGCCGCGCAACGGTTCCCAGCCGGTGTCGGCCACCCCGTCGACCGACTGGGCGGCCGCGAACGGCCTGCTGTAGTCGGCCTCGGCGTCGCCTGCCCCGTCACCCTGGTTGGGGTCCTGCGGGTTGGCGCTGGTGCCCTTGGTGACGCCCTGCAGGCAGGTCAGGTTGACCGGGTCGATGTTGGCGAAGGCGTAGTTGATGTGGGTCAGCTTGGCCGCCGCGCCGGTGGTGTCCAGGTTGCGCACGAAGTACTGGCGACCGTAGATGCCCCACTGCACGAAGTAGCCGACCCTGGCGTAGTTGCCGCCGCCGACCAGGTCGTCGGTGGTCACCGCGACCTCGGCGCTGGCCGCGGACAGGTTGTCGTAGTTGTCCCGCGCCCGCACGGTGAACCGGTACGCGGTGCTCGGCGACAGACCGTCCACAGTGGACGAAGTCCCGCTCACGGTCGCGGCATATACACCGTCGCGATATATGTCGTAGTTCGCGATACCCGAGTTGTCGGTGGAGGCGTTCCAGGCCAGCGCGACACTGGTCGAGGTCTTGCCGGTGCTGCGAAGGTTGCCGGGCACGGTCGGCGGCTGGGTGTCGTCGCCGGGATTGTTGGTGCGCACGGTCACCGCGGCGCTGGCGGGGGAGAGGTTGCCCCTGGTGTCGCGGGCCTTGACGGTGAAGGTGTAGTCGGTGTTCGGGGTCAGTCCGGCCACCGTGCCCGAGGTCCCGGTCACCGACACCAGTGCCGGTCCGCCTGCGATCTCATAGCCCGCCACCGGGAAGTCCCCGGCCACCGCGGCGTTCCAGGCCAGCGTCGCGGTCTTGGTGGTCTTGCCGGTGCCGCGCGGGTTCGTCGGCGCCTCCGGACCGCGATCGGCCGCGCCGTCGCACTTGTTGCCGTTGATCCGGCAGTTCGCCGGCACCCCGGTCCCGGTGAGCTGGAACATCGGGCTGTACGGCTCGGTGTTGGCCCCGCCGTTGACCCTGGCGTTGTAGTGCTCGTTCTCGACGGTGACGTGGTTGCCGGACACGGTGGACTTGCCGTACCAGGTGTTGCTCAACGTGGTGCCGGCAGGCAGATCGAACTCGATCTTCCATCCGGTGATCGCCGCGGTGGTCGGGTTGCCGACGATGTACTTGCCCTGTTTCCAGGACCCCATGTCGGCGATGGAGAAGGTCGCGGTCAGGCCCGGCGCGGCGCTGGCGGACGGGGCGAGGGCGGTGAGTCCGAGCACGGGCAGGAGCAGCAGGGTCGCGCCTGCGGCCAGGACACGGCGGCCCCGGGACAGCGCGGAGTTGATCCTGGGCATGGTTCTCCCTCACAGGGATTCGGGGCGCTCGGCGGAGCACTCCGGCAGAACTGAAGAACCAGCGGCGGATCGGAATTTTCCCGACGTTGCACCGAAGTTAGGGCGATTGGCCGCACCACGTCAATGGGTCTAGACCATTCGGGGAACGCGGTTCAGAACCAGCGCCGGGCGTCCACCCGCACCGCCCCGACCGGAGCGCTCAGCGGCCCCGAGTACACCGTCCCGGACACCGGCCCACCCGCGCTGAACACGCTGACGTGCAAGGAGATCCGCACCGTCGACTGGGCGCCCGCCGCGAGTGAATCGGTCAGGAAACACTCCGCCACCCGCCCGTCCTGGGTGCACCGGCTACCGCCGCCACCACGCGCGAACACGCCCTCCGGCAACGACAACCGCACCCGCACCGGCCCGGTGGCGGCGGCGCCGTCGTTGCGCACGGTCAGCGCGTATCCAGTGGTGCCACCGGGATGCGTCCGGTCGGCCGTGGCGCTCGCGGTCAGTCGCGCCGGGGCGGGGGGAGGTGGGGTGGTGGTCGGGGGAGGAGTGGTGCCGGGGGAAGTGCCCGGGGTTCGCGGTGGGGTCGGGCCGGGTGGCCGGTTCGTGGTGGTGGCCGAGGGAGTGGGGGCCGGGGGAGTGCTGCCCGGCTGGGTGGTGGCGGGTGGGGGTGGGGTGGCGGTCGAGGGGTGCTCCGGCGTGGCGGTGGCCGGGGCGAGGGCGGGGGCCTGGACACGTGGTTGGGCGGCCTCGGTGGGCTGGGCTGCCAGTGCCATGGTCACCGCGCCGACTCCGGCCGCCACCGCGACCAGCGCCGCCCACGACTGCCCCAGCACACCACCCGCGCTGCCAGCACCCGCACCGCCAGCTCCGCCCGCTCCAGCTCCGCCCGCACTCGCTCCGCCAGCGCCACCCGCGCCCGCGTCGCCGGTCCCGCCAGCACCCGCGGCTCCGCCCGCGCCCCCGGCGCTCGCCGAGCCGCCGCCCGCCGCACCGCCAGTCCCACCAACGCTTCCCGCGCCCCCAGTTCCCGCCGCGCCACCGAGTCCGGCCCCCGCCACCCCGATCCCGCCATCGCTGGCCGCACTGGCCAGATACCCCGCCGCCCCGACCCCCAGCACCAACGGTCCCGCCGCCGCCCGCAACGCCCCGTTGAGGTCAACCAGCTCCGCCGCCAATGCCCGGCACTGCTCGCACGTGTCCAGGTGCGCCTCGACCTGCGCCGCCTCGCGCTTGGACAACCGGCTGCGGGTCCACGCGCCCAGGCGTTCCACCGTGGCGCGGCAGCGGCTGTTCTCGGTGTCGGCGAGGTGGACCTGGAGGTAGGCCTGGCGCAGGCCCTCGCGGGCGCGGTAGGCCAGGGCGGAGACGCCGTTGGGGTTGAGGCCGAGCAGGGGGGCGACCTCGGCTGGGGCGTGTCCCTCGATCTCGGTATACCAAAGCACCGCCTGCCAGCGTTCCGGCAGACGTTGGAAGGCCTTGGCGGCCAGCGAACGCTCGATGTCCTCGAACACGCTGGCCTGGGTCTCCACCTGGTCCGGGACCTCGCCCAGGTCGTTGCTCAGGGTGACCGGCTTGGCCCGGCGGTGGCGTTCGTAGGCCACGTTGCGCAGGGTGGTCAGCAGGTAGGAGCGGAAGGCCAGTTCCGGGCCCTTGCCGGCCCGCAACGCGTCCAGGACCTTGGTGAACGCCTCCGCGACCAGGTCGTCGGCCTCGGCGGTGGCATTGGCCAGCTGGCGGGCGAATGCGGTGGCCGAACCGACGTGCCGCCGGTACAGCTCGCCGTAGCTCTCGGTGACACCGGCGCGCACCTTGGTGATCAGCTCAGCGTCGCTGGGCACCTCGGTTCCTGGGGGTGTCTCCGACATGCTCGTCCTCCGAATGGGGCAGGGTCCGGCTGAGTGGGTGACCCTGGTCCCTCGGGTTCATGACGCGAACATGCGGGACTGCGAGCGAAGTCATGCCCGTCATATATCGGAGTGCGATATATGACGGGCACGCGTACTACTGGGCGATCTTGGCCACGGCCTCGGCGACCGGGGTGCCGCCACCGGTCAGCTCGATGGTCAGCCGGGCGGTGCCGGGGGTGTCCAGCAGCGCGAGCAGCACCGCGGCCACATCGGCGCGCGGGATCTTGGTCGGCTCGACCCGCTCCGCCAGGGTGACCACCCCGGCCGGTTCGTCGTTGGTCAGCGTGACCGGCCGCAGGATGGTCCAGTCCAGGTCCCGGCGGCTCAGGTCCGCGTCCGCCTCGCCCTTGGCCCGCAGGTAGGCGGCGAAGCTCTCGCTGTACCCGTCCCTCGGCGCCACGTCCGCGCCGTAGGAGGAGATCATCAGGTACCGGCGCACCCCGGCCCGCTCGGCCGCGTCGGCCAGCAACGCCGCCGCCCCGCGATCCACGTTGTCCTTGCGGTCACTGCCATCCGAGGCCGCCTTGCCGCCTGCGCCCGCCGCGAACACCACCGCGTCCGCCCCGGCCAGCGCGGCCACCACCTGGGCCACGGTGGCCGATTCCAGGTCCAGCTCGACCGGTTCGGCGCCGATGGCACGCAGGTCGGCGGCGTGCTCGGGATTGCGGATGAGGCCCGCCGCGCTGTCCCCGCGGGCGGAGAGCAGTGCTTCGAGCTTGAGGGCGATCTGGCCGTGGCCTCCGGCGATGACGACTCGCATGCGGCCAAGGCTAATGCGCCCCACCCGGCCCCGCCGGACGCCAGGGGGCTGGGTGGGCCCGGCCGATGATCACCGGCCGGGCCGGGCCCGGCGGCTTCAGTTGCCGCTGAGCTTCTCCACCGCGGCCAGCAGCACGCAGGTCACCACGCCCTCGGTGGCCAGTGCGACCTCGCGGATGTCCGGGAAGGTCGGCGCCAGCCGGATGTTGCGGTCGCGCGGGTCGTCACCGTGCGGGAAGGTCGCGCCGGCCGGGGTCAGCACGATCCCGGCCTCCTTGG
This sequence comes from Crossiella cryophila, assembly GCF_014204915.1. NCBI lineage: Bacteria > Bacillati > Actinomycetota > Actinomycetes > Pseudonocardiales > Pseudonocardiaceae > Crossiella > Crossiella cryophila. The sequence continues at coordinate 8,564,352 of NZ_JACHMH010000001.1, read as the reverse complement.
CCAGCTGCACCACGCGCTTGGCGGTGCCCTCCAGCACGTCCAGGCTGATGAAGTAGCCGCCCTTGGGCTTGCTCCACTGCGCGACGCCGGTGCCGCCCAGGCGCTTCTCCAGCATGTACAGCACCATCTCGAACTTCGGGGCGATCACCGCGCGCTGCTTGTCCATGTGCGCGAGCAGGCCCTCGGTGTCCTTGAGGAAGGCCACGTGCCGGAGGTGGTTGACCTTGTCCGGGCCGATGGTGCCGAAGCTCTGGTTCTTGGTCAGCCAGGCCACGTTCTCCGGTGAACCGCCGAAGAAGGCCACCCCCGAACCGGCGTGGGTGATCTTGGAGGAGGAGGCGAAGACGAAGGGGCGGTTGGGGTTTCCCGCCGCGGTCGCCAGTTCGAGCACGTTGGCGATCTCCACCGCGTCCTCGGTGAGGTGGTGCAGCGCGTAGGCGTTGTCCCAGAACAGCCGGAAGTCCTTGGCCGCGGTGGGCATCGAGGCCAGCCGGCGGACGGTGTCCTCGGAGTAGACCGCGCCGGTGGGGTTGGCGTACTTGGGCACGCACCAGATGCCCTTGATCGAGGCGTCCTCGGCGACCAGCCGCTCGACCACGTCCATGTCCGGGCCGTCCTCGTGCAGCGGCACCGGCACCGCCTCGATGCCGAACTGCTTCAACAGCGAGAAGTGCCGGTCGTAACCGGGCACCGGACACAGGAACTTGATCTGCTGCCCCACCCACGGCTCGCCGTCGACCGGGCCCTTGAGCAGCGCGAAGACAATGGTCTCGTGCATCACCGCGAGGCTGGAGTTGCCCAGTGCCAGCAACTGCGGCACCGGCACGCCCAGCGGGCCGCTGAAGATCTCGCGCAGTTCCGGCAGGCCGGCGAGGCCACCGTAGTTGCGGGTGTCCGTGCCGCCCGCCTTGAAAACGTCCTTGCCCGGCAGGCACAGCAGCTCGTTGGACAGGTCGAGCTGTTCGGCAGCGGGCTTGCCCCGGGTCAGGTCCAGGGACAGGTTCTGCGCCTTCAGCTCGTCGTAGGCCTTGCGCAGGTCGGCCAGGGGGGCGGGCAGCTCGTCGGCGTCCAGCTTGGTCAGTTCCATGCGGGCATTTTCCGGGCTCAGCGCAGCTCGGTGCCCACCGGGGTCTCCGCGCGGAACAGGTCGAGCACCGGACAGTGCCGGTCGACCTCGCGCCGCAGCTCCTCGTAGCGCTCCCTGGTCTCCGGTCCGTCCAGCCGCACCCGCACCGTGATGCCGGTGTACCCGGGCCTGGTGTGCTCGGTGAGCCCGAAGAACCCGCGCCGGTCCAGCTCGCCGGTCACCTCCACCGACACCGAACTCAGCCGCAGCCGCAGTTTCGCCGCCCAGAACTGGTAGGTGACCACCTGGCAGGAGCCCAGCGCGGCCAGCGCGTACTCCACCGGGTTCGGCCCGGTGTCCGCGCCGCCGCGGGCCACCGTCTCGTCCGCGGTCTGCTCGTGCCCGCGGATGCGCACCCGAACCCTGGTGTCGGTGCCGGCCACCACCGCGCAGTGCGCGTCGAAGACCGCGCCCGCGTGGTACGGATCCTCGGCGACCGCGCTCCGGGTGGCCTCGATGACATCGGTCAACGACATGGCGGCACTCCTGATGGGAATTGAGGGAATACCGAATCGTGCTGAGCCAAACCGGGTGCGGTCAAGGGTGGAAACAATAATCTTCGACCAGAAGGCGGAATTACTCTCACATGGTGGGCGGTTTCTGCGGAAACCTCCGGTCCGCTGCTAGTCTCCGGACTGTGAGCACCCTGGTGTCCCGTATCCACGTCGATCTGCGACGTGTGACGGCCATGGCGTGTTGCTGCACTCCTGCTGCCTGACGACCAGGCACAACCCTTCCCCGCGCACCTGAAGGCCGATGCCCTCGGCCGGTCGGACGCTGCCCGGGGTCAATTCACCGGCGGTCGCTAATCGGCCGTTCGGGCTCATTTCGCGTGCCCACATTTCGCAATTCTCACTCGGGAGTATCCGCATGTCCGCAGCAGCCAGTGCCGCCTGGTCCTTCGAGACCCGTCAGATCCACGCAGGCGCCCAGCCCGACCCTGCCACCGGGGCCAGGGCCACGCCGATCTACCAGACCACCTCGTTCGTCTTCCGGGACACCCAGCACGCGGCGAACCTGTTCAGCCTGGCCGAACCGGGCAACATCTACACCCGGATCAACAACCCCACCCAGGACGTCCTGGAGCAGCGGGTGGCCGCGCTGGAGGGCGGGGTGGCCGCGGTCGCGCTCGCCTCCGGCCAGGCCGCCGAGACCCTCACCGTGCTGACCCTGGCCAGTGCGGGCGACCACCTGGTCTCCAGCGCCTCGCTCTACGGCGGCACCTACAACCTGTTCCACTACACCCTGCCCAAGCTGGGCATCGAGGTCAGCTTCGTCGAGGACCCGGACGACCTGGACGCCTGGCGGGCCGCGGTGCGCCCCAACACCAAGCTGTTCTTCGCCGAGACCCTGGCCAACCCGCGCAGCAACGTCCTGGACGTGGCCGCGGTCGCCGGGGTCGCGCACGAGGCCGGGGTGCCGCTGGTGGTGGACAACACCGTGCCCACCCCGTACCTGCTGCGCCCGATCGAGCACGGCGCGGACATCGTGGTGCACTCGGCCACCAAGTACCTCGGCGGGCACGGCAACGCGATCGGCGGCGTGGTCGTGGACGGCGGCACCTTCGACTTCGGCGCCGACCCGGCCCGCTTCCCCGGCTTCACCGAGCCCGACCCCAGCTACAACGGTCTCCAGTACTGGCCCGCACTCGGTCCCGGCGCCTTCGCCGCCAAGCTGCGCGTGCAGGGCCTGCGCGACCTCGGTCCGGCGCTGTCCCCGTTCAACGCCTTCCTGGTGCTGCAAGGGCTGGAGACGTTGTCGCTGCGGATCGAACGGCACGTGGCCAACGCCAAGGCACTGGCCGAATGGCTGGAGGCCCGCGACGAGGTGGAGACCGTCTACTACGCCGGGCTGCCGTCCAGCCGCTGGCACGAACTGGCCCAGAAGTACCTGCCCAAGGGCGCCGGCGCGGTGGTCTCCTTCGACCTGCGCGGCGGGGTCGAGGCGGGCAAGGCGTTCGTGGACGCGGTCGAGCTGTTCAGCCACCTGGTCAACATCGGCGATGTGCGCAGCCTGATCGTGCACCCGGCCAGCACCACGCACAGCCAGCTCTCCGCGGCCGAACAGGTCGCCACCGGCGTCACCCCCGGCCTGGTCCGGCTCTCCGTCGGCATCGAGGGCCTGGAAGACCTCAAGGCCGACCTGGAGGCCGGTTTCCGCGCCGCCAAGGCAGCGCTCGGCGGCTGAGGATGCTCACCGATGTGGTCGCCCCGCCCGCCACCGCCGCCTGGCGGGCGGGCGACCCACCCGGCCGCCGCCGCTGGCTGGACCTGCGCGGCCCACTGCCGTTGCAGGCCGGGGGTGCACTGCCGGGGGCCCGGCTCGCCTACGAGACCTGGGGCAGTCTCAACCCCAAGCGGGACAACGCGATCCTGGTGCTGCACGCGCTCACCGGGGACAGCCACGTCAGCGGGGCGGGCGGGCCGGGCCATCCCACCGCGGGCTGGTGGGACGGCCTGGTCGGGCCCGGCCGCGCGGTGGACACCAACCACTGGTTCGTGGTCGCGCCCAACGCCCTCGGCGGCTGCCAGGGCAGCACCGGCCCGGCATCGGCCGCCCCGGACGGGAAACCGTGGGGCAGCCGGTTCCCGTTCCTCACCCTCAACGACCTGGCGCGGGCCGAGAACGACCTGGCCGACCATCTCGGCGTGGACGCCTGGGCCGCGGTGATCGGCGGTTCGCTCGGCGGCATGCGCGCGCTGGAATGGACGCTGTGCCAACCGGATCGGGTGCGTGCGCTGCTGTTGCTGGCCTGCACCGCGGCCAGCAGCGCCGAGCAGATCGGCTGGTGCTCGGCGCAGGTGCGGGCGATCGAGGCGGATCCGAACTGGCGTGGCGGTGACTACCACCACGCCGCGCCCGGCCACGGCCCGCACGCCGGACTCGGCCTGGCCCGGCGGATCGCGCACCTCACCTACCGCAGCCCGGCGGAGCTGAACGGCCGCTTCGGCCGGATCCCGCAACCCGGCGAGAACCCCTGGCAGGGTGGCAGATACTCGATCGAGTCCTATTTGGACCATCAGGCGGCCAAGCTGGTCGGCCGGTTCGACGCGGGCAGCTACGTCACGCTCACCAAGGCCATGGCCGACTACGACGCGGGCCGCGGCCGCGGTGGCGTGGCGGCGGCGCTGGCCTCGGTGCGGGCCCGCACCCTGGTCGCCGGGGTCGCCGGTGACCGGCTGTTCCCCCTTGTCCAGCAACAGGAACTGGCCGACGGCATCCCGGCGGCCGGGCCGCTGCGGGTGCTCGGCTCGCCGTACGGGCACGACGGGTTCCTGATCGAGACCGGTCAGCTGGGGCCGATCGTGGGGGAGCTGCTCAGTCGCTAGGGGGCCGGGAATCCTTGCGGATGGGGTGATCCGGGGGCACCTCGACGAGCACGATGCGCACCCCGTCCGGATCGCTGATCCACATCTCGTGCAGGCCCCACGGCTCGCAGCGCGGTTCCCGCTGCACGGTCACGCCGCGGTCCACCAGTTCGCGGTGGGTGGCCGCGAGATCCCTTACCTGCAACCACAACGCGACGTTGCCCGAACCGCCGTCCCCGCTGTGCCCGGAGACCTCCAGGTAGCCCTGGCCGAGGAAGAACACCGTGCCGCCGGGGAACTCCCGGCTGATGGCCAGGCCGAGGGTGTCCCGGTAGAACGCGGTGGAGCGGGCCGGATCGGTCGGCCGCAGGATGATCCGGCTGTTGATCGGGTGCACGTCGTGGCCTCCCAGGTCGTGTTTGGTGGGTATTGGTCGATGAGCGCCGGAGTCCAGATTGCTTCTGGTCGTGTCGACGTGGTGGCCTCGTACCGCTGTTGTACGTGGCCGCCGCGGCGGCGCGGCCAGGGGCGATCTGGGCCCGGCGATCGCGGCCAAGGTCCACCAAACCCGACCTAGCCTTTGACGCCCGTGGTGGTGATGCCCCGCACCACCTGGCGCTGGAACACCAGGAAGAACACCAGCAGCGGCAGCCCGCCGAGCACGCTGCCTGCCATCACCTGGGCGTACCGCAGACCGTAGCTGCTCTGCACCGAGGCCAGGCCGACCGGGATGGTCATCATGTCCGGGTCGGTGGCCACGATGAACGGCCACAGGAAGTTGTTCCAGGTGGTGACGAAGGTGAAGATGGCGACAGCGGCCAGTGCCGGGCGGGCCAGCGGGAGCATGATGCTCCAGTAGATCCGCCACCGGCTCGCGCCGTCCACCCTGGCCGCCTCCTCCAGTTCGCGCGGCACGCCGTCGAAGAACTTCTTCAGCACGTACACCATGGCGGGCAACACGATCTGCGGCAGCACCAGGCCCCAGTAGGTGTCCACCAGGCCCAGCCCGACCATCTGGCTGAACAGCGGCACGATCAGCACCTGTGGCGGCACCACGATCCCGGCCACGATCACCCACAGCAGCACCTGGCGGCCGCGGAACTCGGTGCGGGACAGGCCGTAGGCGGCCATGCTGGCCAGCAACACGGTCAGCACCGTCACCAGTACGCCGACCAGCACGCTGTTGCCGAACCAGGTCAGCAGCCCGGTCTCGCCGAGCACCTTGCCGAAGGCGTCCAGGGTCGGCCGTTCCGGCAGCCAGCGCACCGGGATCCTCGTGGTGTCCGCCTCCGGGCGCAGTGCGGTGGACAGCGCCCAGCCCAGCGGCAGCAACCACATCAGCGCCAGCGCGAGTGCCACGGACAGCCGGGTGGCGCGGGCGGCGGGGCGTTCCCGGTCGAAGGCGCTCACGAGGTCCGCTCCGCTCGGGCCCGCAGGATCCGGAACTGCAGCACGGCCAGTGCCACGATCAACGCGAAGAACAGGTAGGAGATCGCCGAGGCGTAGCCCACCCGGAAGTTGGTGAAGCCGCTCTCGTAGATGTACTGCACGATGCTGCGCACCTCCGGGTTGGTGCCGCCGGTGAGCAGGTAGACCTGGTCGAAGACCTTGAGCGAGGCCAGGATCTGCAACACCAGGACCAGCACGTGCGTGCGGCGCAACAGCGGCAGGGTCAGCCAGCGCAGCCGGGACCAGGCGGTGGTGCCGTCCAGCGCGCCCGCCTCGTACAGCTCGCGCGGGATCTCCTGCAGCCCGGCCAGGTAGAGCAGGTAGTTGAAGCCCACCGTCCACCAGACCGTGGTGATCACCACCGAGACCATCAGCACGTCGTTGTCGCTGAGCCAGCCCACCTCGCCGAGGCCGAGCCAGGTCAGGGTGTCGTTGATCAGGCCGAAACCCGGTTGGTAGAGCCACATCCAGATCAGCACCACCACCGAGACCGGCAGCACGTACGGGGCGAAGAAGGCCAGCCGGAACAGCCAGGCCGCGGGGAGTCTCCGGTGGGTCAGCAGGGCCAGGCCCAGGCCGATGGCCACCAGCGGTGGGGTGCTGAGCAGGGTGAACACCAGCGTGTTCCACAGCGAGCGCCACACCGCCGGATCGCCGAACAGTTCGGCGTAGTTGTCCAGGCCCACCCAGGCGTCCGAGCCGGCGCCGGTGATGCTCTGGTTGGTGAAGCTCATCTTCACCCCGAGCAGCAGCGGCACCACCAGGAAAGCCAGGTACAGCAACAGGAACGGGGCCACGAACCAGAACCCGGACCACTCGCGCCCCCGCACGGCCCTGCTCATCGGCGCCCCCTGTCCGGTCGTCATCGCGCGTTGGTCATAGCTGCGGTCGTGGCGTGGCCAGCAGGGTGCGCATGGCCGAGGTGAACTCCGGGATGGCCGCCTCCGGGGTCAGCCCGCCCGCGCAGACCTGGCTGAACACCGCGCCCGCCCGGTTCTGCAACTCCGAGGCCGCGCCGCCGAACCAGCACGGCGGGTCCAGTTCCAGGCTGTCCGCGGCCGCGGCGTACCGGGAGGCCGGGCCCAGCTGGGCGTACTCCGGGCTGGTGGCCACCGGGCGGTAGGCCGGGATGTGCCCGCCCTTGGCCCAGGTCAGGCTGTGCTGGAGCAGGAAGCGCACGAAGTCCACCGCGGCCCTGGTGCGGGCGGGATCACGGTCGGCCCGGTGCGGCAGGACCAGCGCGTGCGCGTCGCCGTGCACTCCGGCCGTGTCATATATCGCCGGGAAGGGTATGACGTCGAACGGAGTGTTCTGTTCGACGAAGGTGGGCATCTCCCATTCGCCGTTCCAGAAGAACCCGGCCTGTCCGCTGCCGAACATGGCCACCGCGGCGTTGTTGTTGAGGTCGCCGCGGGCCACCCCGGACTCCACGGTGATCGCGCGCAGGAACTTCAGCGCGCGCAGTGCCTTGGCCTCGTCCAGGACCAGCCTGGTGGCGGCCGGGTCGAACAGTTCGCCGCCCTGCTGCCGGTACAGCGTCCAGAACAGCCGCCACGGGTTGATGTCCGCCGACACCGCCATCACCACGCCCTGCTGGGCCCCGGCCTGCTTGGCCCGCCGGAAGGCGTCCAGCAACGCGGCCTCGCCACGCAGTGGCAGCAGTCGCCCGTCCGGTCCGAGCAGACCGGCTTTGCCGCAGATCTCGGTGTTGTAGAAGAGCACCAGCGGGTGGGTGTCCAGCGGCAGCGCGTAGACCAGGCCCTGGTGCTGGGCGCGTTGCCAGGCCGCGGCCGGGAAGGCCGAGGCGGTCAGCCCGAACTCCGCCAGCAGCGCGGGGTCGTACGGGTCGAGCAACCCGGCGGGGGCGTACCCGGCCAGCCGGGACAGGTGCAGCACCGCGACGTCGGGGGAGCGGCCACCGGCGGCGGCCATGGCCAGCTTGGTGTAGTACGGCGTGCCCCAGGACAGTGTGGTGGCCTGCAGCGACACCTCGGGCCGGGCCTGCTGGAACGCGGTGACCAGCTCCATCATCCTGGCCCCGTCACCACCGGTGAACAGGTTCCAGAACTTCAGCGGCGTCCCCTCAGCCGCACCCTGCGGACCGCATGCGCTCGCGCCAACCCCCAAACCCAGCGCGAGCGCCGCGGTCCCCTGGAGGAACCGCCGCCGGTCCAGGTGACCGTCCACCCGGGTACCACCCGGCTGTCCGATCCTCCGACTGCGTCTTGACACGGCGCCTCCAGAACCCCCAGCACGACCAATCCCCCTCGGCCGCGGCTAGTTTCTACAGCGTTGTAAACAACGTTGTAAAGGTGCGAGCGGGGGACTTCGCCCGATAAGGCGTGAATTGTGACAGTCCCGCGACCGAGGTGTTTTACAACGATGTAAAGTGCTTCTCCATGGGCGTGAGCCTGAAAGACGTCGCCGCGCTGGCCGGGGTGTCGGTGAAGACGGTCTCCAACGTCGTCAACGACTACACCCACGTCAGCGAACAGACCAGGGCCAAGGTGCGGCAGGCCATCACCGAGCTGGGATACCAGCCCAACCTCACCGCGCGCCACCTGCGGTACGGCCGATCCGGCATCATCGCCCTGGCCCTGCCCGAGCTGGACATACCCTACTTCAGCGAGCTGGCCAGATCCGTCATCGGCTGTGCGGAGGCCCAGTCCTGGGCGGTGCTGATCGAACAGACCGAGGGCGTGCGCGAACGCGAGCTGCTGCTCGCCTCCGGCCTGCGCACCCGCACCGTGGACGGCCTCATCCTCAGCCCGCTGGCCCTCGACGGCGAGGACCTGGCCCGGCTCGGCACCGAGATGCCCGTGGTGCTGCTGGGCGAGCGGATCGGACCCGGCGCCGCCGACCACGTGGTCATCGACAACATCGCCGCCGCCCGCGCCGCCACCGAACACCTGATCGGCCTTGGCCGCCGCCGGATCGCCGCCATCGGCGCCAGGGTGGTGGTCGGCCAGGACACCTCCAACCTGCGGCTGGCCGGATACGCCCAGGCACTGGCCGCCGCCCGCATCCCGCTGGACCCCGACCTGGTCGTGCCGGTGCCCAGCTACCACCGCCCGCCCGGCGCGGAGGCCATGGCGGCGCTGCTCGCGCTGCCCGAACCGCCCGACGCGGTGTTCTGCTTCAACGACCTGCTCGCCCTCGGCGCACTGCGCACCCTGCTGGCCAGGGGCCTGCGGGTGCCCGAGGACGTGGCCCTGGTCGGCGTGGACGACATCGAGGACGGCCGGTTCAGCACCCCCACGCTGACCACGATCCGCCCGGACAAGGCCCAGATCGCCTCGGTCGCGGTCCAGATGCTCCTGGAACGGATCAACGGCGCGGACATGCCCGCACGGGAGTTCCAGGCCGACTTCACCCTGGAGATCAGGGAGAGCACGGTCGGCCGGGCGAGCGACTGAACACGCCTGGCCGGCGCGACCGCGCCGAACGCGAGCCGTCGCCGGTCAGGCCAGGTGCGCCGGGAAACCGCCGGTGGCCACCGGGCCCCAGCGCTCCGGGGTCAGCCGCAGCAGTGACTTGCCCTGCCTGCGCATGGCCTCGCGGTACTCGTCCCAGTCCGGGTGCTCGCCGGAGATGCTGCGGAAGTACTCGACCAGCGGTTCGATCGCCTCCGGCTGGTCGATGACCTCGATCGTGCCGTCGACCTGCACCCACGGACCGTTCCAGTCATCGGACAACACCACGATGCTGCCGCGCGGATCGCGGCGGGCGTTGTTGGCCTTGGCGCGGTCCGGATAGGTCGAGACCACGATCCGGCCCTCGGCGTCGACGCCGCAGGAGACCGGGCTGGCCTGCGGGCCGCCGCCGGCCCTGGTGGTGATCAGCAGGCCGTGGTGGCGCGGGCGGAGGAACTCCAGCAGGGCGTCGCGGTCCACCTGGGTGTTGGTGGCGATGGGTCGAGGCACGCGTCCGAGCATAGGGTGTTCCCGGGTTCAGACGTCGGAGGTGTGGATGACGGAGAGCGTGCGAGCCGCGGCCACGATCGAGGCGCGGTCCATCGACCCGGTGCCCGAGGCCGAGCGGCACGGCAGGCCGCGCAGCCTGTTCACGCTGTGGTTCGCGGCCAACATGCAGGTCACCGCGGCGGTCACCGGCGCGCTCACCCTGCTCAGCGGGCTGCACCCGGTGTGGGGACTGGTCGCGATCGCGCTGGGCAACGTGCTGGGCGGGGTGCCGATGGCACTGCACGCCGCGCAGGGGCCCAAGCTCGGGGTGCCGCAGATGATCCAGAGCCGGGCGCAGTTCGGCGTGTACGGCGCGGTGCTGCCGCTGGTGCTCGTGGTGATCATGTACCTCGGCTTCTTCGCCAGCGGCAATGTCCTTGGCGGACAGGCGATCTCCGGGATCAGCGGGCTGCCGATCGATGTCAGCATCGTGCTGTACGCGGTGCTGTCCGGGGTGTTCGCGGTGATCGGCTACCGGTTGATCCACCGCTTCGGCTGGGTGGCCTCCGCGCTGTCGGTGGTGGTCTTCGTCTACCTCTCCATCCGGTTGATCACCACCCAGGACCTGGGCGCGGTGCTGGCCGCCCCGCGGCTGGACTTCCCCAAGTTCCTGCTCGCGCTCTCCCTCACCGCGTCCTGGCAGCTCACCTTCGGGCCCTATGTCGCCGACACCTCCCGCTACCTGCCCTCGGCCACCTCGGTGCGGGCCACCTTCTGGTGGACCTACGGCGGCACCGTGCTCGGCGCGGTGTGGGCGATGTCCTTCGGCGCGCTGGCCTACGCGGTGGCCGGGAACGCCTTCAAGGGCAAGGAGGTCGCCTACCTGGTCGGGCTCGGGCACGCCGGGCTGGTGGTGCCGCTGCTGCTGTCCATCGCGCTGGGCAAGTTCACCGTGAACGTGCTCAACATCTACGGCGGGTACATGTCGGTGGCCACCACGTTCACCGCCTTCACCCGCCGCGCCGCGCTCTCCCCCGCGGTGCGGATCGGTTACGTGGCCGCGATCGCAGTGCTCGGCGCGGTCATCGCCATCCTCGGCCGCGGTGAGTTCCTGAAGAACTTCGTGCTGTTCCTGGAGTTCCTGCTCTACTTCCTCACCCCGTGGAGCGCGATCAACCTGATCGACTTCTACGCGGTGCGCAAGGAGCGCTACGACCTGGCCGCGATCTACGACCCCGACGGTATATACGGCCGGTGGGGTATATCGGCGCTCATGGCATACGCGGTGGGGGTGCTGGTGCAGATCCCGTTCGCCAACGTGCCCGGCGTGTTCACCGGCTTCCTGGCCCCGCTGCTGGGTGGCGCGGACATCGCCTGGCTGCTCGGGCTGACCGTGCCCGCGGCGTTGTACCTGGTTTTCTCCCGCCGCCAGGCAACGCGAAGTGGGGTGTCCTCCGTCCAGAGGACATGAGGCAGTCAGGCGGAGCGGGAACGGGTTGGGTGCGCGCGGGTGTGACCGCGGTGGTGGCCGGGCTGGTGGCCGGTGGCGCGGTGTCCGCGGCGGGCCCACTGGCCCAGTCCGAACCACCACCGGTCACCGACGCCGCGGTCCGCCTGGTCGCCTACGACTCCTGCCCCGCCGCGCTGGCGGGTTTCCGGCAGGCCGCGGCCCCCGTGGTCAGCGCCTACGGCTTCGCCCAGCACGGCAGGCCGTCCATCGACGCGCGCACCGGCGCCGAGCTGAACACCCCCGGCGCGGCAGGCGACCGCAGCATCGAGAGCAAGGCCCCCGACCAGGGCCACTCCACCACCAACCGGCACGAGGCGGGCGCCGACGAGCCGGACCTGGTCAAGAGCGACGGCAAACGCCTGGTCTCCATCGTCGACGGCAAACTCCGGGTCATCGACCTGGCCACCAACAAGGCCACCGGGGTGCTGGAACTCCCCGGCGGCCCGGCCACCCAGCTGCTCACCCACGGCGACCGCGCCCTGGTGCTGACCTCCGGCGTCAGCCACGCCGAACCCCGCTCACACCCGCCGGGCGACTGGCCATCCGGCTCGGCCAAGCTGGTGCTGGTCGACCTGTCCGGCGCGCCGAAGACGTTGGGCAGCCTGGACGTCGACGGGTCCTATGTGGACTCCCGGCAGGTCGGCGGCGTGGCCAGGGTGGTCATCCGGTCCATGCCGAAACTGAAGTTCGCCTACCCCGACGGCACCCTCAACGCCGAACAGGCGTTGCGCCGCAACCAGGACATCGTCCGCGACTCCGCCATCGGCGACTGGCTGCCCCGCTACCGCCTGGACAGCGAGTCCGGCAAGAGCGAGGGCCAACTCGTCGACTGCGCCCGGGTGAACCACCCCGCCAAGTTCAGCGGCGCCTCCATGCTCACCGTACTGACCCTGCCCCTGGACAAGGCCCTGGGCAACGGCGACCCGGTAACCGTGGCCGCCGACGGAAACACCGTCTACGGCAACGAGAAAAGCCTCTACGTGGCCGACGACCAGTGGCCCCGAGCGGTGCCACTGCGCGGCGGCGCCGAGGTCGCCCCCGAACCCCAGCCCCGCACCCAGGTACACCAGTTCAGCATCGACGGCTCCGCCCCACCGAAATACCTGGCCTCCGGCGCGGTCCCAGGAGCCCTGCTCAACCAGTACTCCCTCTCCGAACACAACGGAAACCTGCGCATCGCCACCACCACGAACCGCGGCGGCGCCCAGCCCCGCCAGGTCCCCGACTCCCAGAGCGCCGTCACCGTGCTGTCCCGCCAGGGCGACAAACTCACCGAGATCGGCAAACTCGACGGCCTTGGCAAGGGCGAACGCATCTACGCCGTCCGCTTCTACGGCGACACCGCCTACGTGGTCACCTTCCGCCAAACCGACCCCCTGTACACAGTGGACCTGCGCGACCCCAGACGCCCCCGCGCCGCAGGCGAACTCAAGATCACCGGCTACTCCGCCTACCTGCACCTGGCAGGCCCAGGCAAACTCATCGGCGTAGGCCAGGAAGCCAGCGACCAGGGCCGGGTCCTCGGCACCCAGGTCTCCCTCTTCGACGTCTCCGACCAGTCCAACCCCCGCCGCCTGGCCCAGCACCACCTCCCCGGCGCCTTCTCCGAAGCCGAGTTCGACCCCCACGCCTTCCTGTACTGGCAACAAACCGGCCTCCTCGTCCTCCCCGTGAACCGAGGCTGGACAGCCCCCCGAGGCGACCGCTCAATGCCCCCCGCTGGCGGCGCCCTGATCCTGAAAATCACCGACGGCAACGTCACCCAACTAGGCCAGGTCGCCCACCCCCAAGACCGCTCAGCAGGCTCCGACGCCACAGTCCGCCGCTCCCTGGTAGCAGCAGACTCCCTCTGGACAATCTCCTCAGCCGGCGTAAAACGCCAAGACCTCACCACCCTCACCGACCAATCCTGGCTCCCCTTCACCTAACCCACCCACAACGGCCAACACCCCGTACAACAACGGCCAACACCCCGTCCCAGAACGGCCAACACGCCGACGAGGGTTTCAACCCTCCGCGCGTGTTGGCCGTTGTCGTACCCAGTGTTGGCCGTTCTTGTACGCCATAGGCACTGCGACCGGGCGAAGCCCGAGGACGGGCAGTCGGGGTGGCTTTTCAACACTCCCCGAGCGGTTCCCCCATCCCCGTCAGCCTGGAGAGGACACACCACATCCCGGGTGCGCAGACCGCAACCTGCCGCCGCCCTAGCCTCTCAACCGCAACGGTCTGCGTGCCCGGGATGTGGTTTGGTATCGGAGGGCTGACGGGGATGGGGGAACCGTACGAGCACTGCTCTTCTTCTCTGCCCTTGTTCTTGACTTTCCCCCCCATCCTTTGATTTCTGCCCGTCCGGCGAGGACGCTCTTGACTGTCGCTCGTGTACCTCAGCAACAGAGGCCACAAGCGCAAAGATCAAGAGCGGAAAAGATGGCCTCGCCGGCCGGGCAGACCACCGGAGGGGGAGGGCAAGTCAAGAGCCGGGCAAGCAGGTTGCGGGGCATGGGTTTGGGCTGCCGACTCAAGACCCAGCGTGGCTCCGAGGGCTCGCGTGTTCTCCGCACGGCCTTCCGCAAGCCAACCACACCCCGAGGAGCGGCCCCCGTCACGTTGGGGAGGCTAGGGCGGCGGCGGGTTGCAGGGGCCGCTCCTCGGGGCGCGGTCAGCAAGCTCCAGGCCGTACGGAGAACACGCGAGAACCCTCGTCGTGGGGGTTTCACCCCTCCGCCCCACGGGGCGTCAACCCCGCGCGATCCCCGCGGCCTGTGGATAACTGGTTGGCGTATATATCGTGGCACTGTATATTCAGCTCCATGGAGAGTCTTTCCGAGCAGGCGTTTCTCGTGCTCACCGCCCTGGCCGACGAACCCCGGCACGGCTACGGCCTCATCCAGGAGGTCAAGGAACTCTCCGGAGACCGGGTCCAGCTCGCCGCCGGCACCCTCTACGGACTCCTGGACCGCCTCGCCAAGCAGGGTCTGGTCGCGCTCGACCGGGAAGAGGTCGAGAACTCCCGGCTCCGGCGCTACTACCGGCTCACCGACGAGGGGGCCGAGGTGGTGCGGGCCGCGGCCGAGCGGATGGCCGAGGGGGCGAAGCTGGCCAAGCAGCGGTTGGTGCGGCGGCGGTTGTTCCGGGCTACGGGGAGGCTGGCGTGAACATCGGGGAGTCGGTTGCGGACAGCTGTCGTCGGCTGGTTCGGGTGTTGCCTGCCGATTACCGGGCGGCGCATGGGGAGGACCTGGTCAGCACGTTGGCCGACACCGTGGACGAGCGTGGCGTGCTGCCCATTCGGGAGCGGTTGGCGGTGCTCGCGCTGGCGCTGAAACTGCGGGTGGTGACCCCGGTGACGGGGCCCGCCGCGGCGGCGCTGGTGGCGATGCTGGTGCTGGCGCAGGCGGGGCTGGCGCTCGTCGGGGCGTTGATGGGTGTGCTGTCCATGGTGTTGTACCTGGGGCAGGCGTGGACGCCCGCGCCGATGAGTGATGTGCCGCTGACCTTCGACCTGGGCGGTGAGCTGGCCGGCCAGGTCGGGCAGGACCTGGTGTTCGCGTTGGGGTGGCTGGCGGTGCTGTACGGCCTGTTGTACCGGCGCCGGTACGCCGCGCCCTTGGCGGTGGTGCTGGCGGCGGTGCCGCTGGTGCTCCAGGTGATCAACAATCCGTACGGGATGGCCTGGGCGGGGCGGCTGCTCACGTTCGGCACGCTGGCCGTGGCGGTGTTGGTCTGGTGGCGTGGACCGCTGGCGGTGCCGGGGCGGCCGAGCCGCTGGTTGCTCGCGTTGCCGGTGACCATGGTGGTGCTGCTGGGGCAGGCGCAGATCCTGTGGATGTTGCCGAGTGCCTTCGAATCCGTGGTGGTCTGGGGACTGGCCGCCGGGGTGACCGTGGCCGCGGTGCTGCTGGCCAGGAACCGGCCGTGGGCGCTGCTCGCGGGCAGCTGGCTGGCGTTGCTGGTGGCCTTCGCGCATGGCGTGACCCAGCTGGCCTTCGCCTTCGGTCCGACGGCGCCGCACGCGGTCGCGGCGCTGGCGGTCTCGATCGTGCTGGGCGCGGTGGCCTGGTTCAGCCCAGCCGGGGCAGTTCGCCGCGTGGCCCGGCGTTGAGCGAGCGGTCCGGGCGGCCCTCGGTGCGATGCCCGACCAGGCGGCCCGGCCCGTAGCTCAACTCGCCGGTCGGGCCGGCGGAGAGCTGGTTCATGCTCGCCGCCAGGTCCGCCTCCACCCCTCCCGGCAGTTTCAGCTTCACCAGCAGTGGCAGCACAAAACCGAGTGCGATCAGGCCGGTCAGCACCGGGGTGAGCGTGGCGAGCACGACCGTGTTCACCTTGTCGGTGAAGAAGAAGCCGACCCACAGCGCCACCAGCAGACTGGTCGCCACCGACACCAGCGCGGCGCTGCCGACCAGGCTGCGGCGGGCCACCGCGAGGCTGTGCGTGGCCAGCTCGACCAGCCTGCGTGCCTCCACATGCCCCGGTTCGCGTTCCAGGCAGCGGCGCAGGAAGCGGACCGCGCGGCGGCGGTGCGCCGGGCGGGCCTGCACCTCGGTGCCGTTCTCGCCGATCTTGAACGCGGCCACGCCCGCCACGAAATAGGGCTCGGCCTCGGTGGCGGCCGCGCCGATGGCCTGCTGGGCCAGGGCGAGGGCCTCCAGGTGGAACTCGCGGCGCTGGGTGGCGTCGCCGCGCTCCACCAGCAGCCGGGCCAGGGTCAGCCGCAGTTGCCAGGCCGGTGAGTCGCAGTCGGTGCGGTCCAGTGCGTCGCGCAGCACGCGTTCGGCGGCGACCAGGTCGCCGGGGGAGCGGGCCAGTGCGAGCGCCAGGCCGATGGCGGCGGCGCCGCTGCGGGGTTCGCACAGCAGGGCCTGCCGGAAGTGCTGGGCGGCCGCCCTGGCGTCCGCGCCCGGTTCGGCGCCGTCCTGATCCCGTTGCAGCAGCAGGCTGCCCAGCTCCACGTGTGCCTGCGCGTCGTAGAAATCGCGGGCCAGTGCCTTGTCGAAGAGTTCCTCGGCCTCGCCGAAGCGTTCCAGCTGGGCCAGCAACGCGCCCAGGTCGACGTAGCTGCCGCTGAACGGGTCCAGGGTGATGGTGCGGCGCAGGTGGTGCTCGGCCAGCGGATAGTCGCGCTGGCGGGCGTAGAGCACCCCGGCGCAGGTGTGCGCGAGCAGGTTGACCGGATCGCGGTTGAGGATGTCCAGGCAGAGCCGCTCGGCCTCCTCCTCGTGCTCCGGTTCGCCGCCGCGCACCAGCGTCCAGGCCAGCCCGCCCTTGACCGCGGCGTCCTCGGGGTCCAGCAGCGCCGCCGCCCGGAAACGGGCCGTCGCCTCGGCGAAATCACCGTCGGCGAAGGCCACCCAGCCCAGTCCACGCAACGCGTCCAGCTTCTCGTCCGGGTCCTCGGCCAGTTCCAGCAACGCGCTGAAGTCCTTGCGTGCCAGGCTGGACCGGCCCTGGTCGCGGTGCACCCAGCCGCGTTCGGCGAGCAGTTCGGGCTGGGTGGGCCGGTCCGCGAGCGCGGTCTCCATGAGCTGCCGGGCCTCGCGGAAGCGGCCCAGTGAGCGCAGGGTGGCGGACTTGGCGGTGATGGCGCCGACCGAGAGCGGGTCCTGCACCAGGATCCGGTCGAAGCAGTCCAGTGCGTCGGCGTACCGGTTCTGCCCGTCCAGGATGTTGCCCTGCAACAACATCAGCCCGGTGTCGGCCGGGAACCGGACCAGTCCGGCCTCGACCTCGGCGGCGGCCTCGGTGAAGTGCTTGCGCACGAACAACAACCGGACCTTGTCCTGGATGATCTCCGCGGTGGGCTCGAACTGTCCGGTGATCCGGTCCAGTTCGGCGCGGGCCTCCGCGAACCGTCCCAGGTGCAGTTCCAGCCACACCACCTGTAGCCGCAACGAGATCCGGTCCGGATGGGCACTGGCCCCGGCCCGCAGTTCGCGGACGGCCTGCTCCTGGCGGCCCAGCCAGCCCAGGCAGTCCAGCCGCCCGGACAGCGCACCCGGACTGACCGGGTCGACCTGCCCGATCGCGGTGTACTCGGCCAGCGCGGCCTCGATCCGCCCTTCCCGCACCAGGATCCGCGCGTGCTGCACCCGCAGGTCGGTGGACCACGGGAACAGTGCGAGCGCCGCGTCGGCGGCGAGCCGGGCCTCGGCGAACCGGCGGGCGGCGCGCAGCGTCCGGATCCGGTGCCAGTGCACCCGCTGGTTGCCGGGATCGCGCTCGCCCAGCCCGGCCAGCAGGGCCAGCGCCTCCTCGTGCCGGTGCCGCCCGCGCAGGTGGTTGACCAGGTCGTGGCCGACCGAGGTGACCTCCGGCAGGTCCGCGACACTCGCCCGCAGCAGCGCCTCGGCCTCCGCCGCGCGGCCCTGCACCTTGGCCACCCTGGCCTGCCGGTGCCGCAGCGGCGGGTTGCGCGGGTGCAGCACCACGGCCTCGGCGGCGATCTGGGCGGCCTCGGCCACCCGGCCGGACTCCAGCAGGGTCTCGGTCAGCAGCAGCCACAGCGTCGGGTCGCCGGGCGCCCGGTCGACCGCGTTCTGGGCCGCGGTCACCGCCTCGGCCAGTCGGCGCGCGCTCAGCCGGGCCGAGCTGATCTCCTGCCACAGCCCGGAATCCCACGGCCTGCGACTCACCTCGGCCGCGACCAGCCGGTCCGCCTCCTCGGCCCGGCCGACCTGGTAGCGCAACCGGATCCCGGCGCCGAAGGCCTCGTTGTGCCCGGCGTCCAGGACCAGCACCTGGTCGCAGGCCTGGATGGCATCGGAGAACCGGAACAACTGCTCCAGCGTCCAGGCCAGTTCCACCTGCAGCTCCACCGCGTCCGGCTCCTTGGCCAGCGCGGTGCGCAAAAGCGGTTCGGTCTCCGCGACGCGGTTGAGCCTGCGCAGGCAGCGGACCAGGCCGCGCAGGATCACCCGGTCCGTCGGGTGCGCGGCGTGCGCGGCGGCCAGCGCGGCCTCGGCGGCCACCTCCTGGTCCACCTCGATCAGGCTCCAGGCGTTCAGGAAGCTCAGCCGCGCGGACTCCGGCAGGGCCAGGTGCGCGGCCTCGGCGGCGGCCCTGGCCTCGGTGCGCCGGTTCAGCTGGAACAGCAGCTGGATCCGCCAGTACAGCAGGTCCTCATCGGCCGGGTCCGTCGCGAGTCGACTGTCCACTTCGGACAGTGCGGTGGTGAAGCGGCGGCCCCAGTTGAGGTGGCGCACCAGATCCAGGGGCAGGGAGGTGGAGTCGGGGAAGCGGGCGATGGCCGCGCGCAGGGCGGCCTCCACGCTCTCGTCGCTCGCGGTGTCCTGCAGAAGCGCGACGCGCCTGCGGTGCAACGCCTCGGCGTCCGGACGCAGGGCCAGCGCGGTGTCCAGCAGGCTGCTCGCCTCGGCCAGTCTGCCCCTGGTCATCAGGTGGCCGACCCGGGCGTACCAGCCTTCGGCGTCGGTGGGGATCAGTTCGGTGGCGGTGCGGTAGGCGGTCTCGGCGGCCTCGTGATCGCCCTGGATCTCCTGGGACCGCCCCAGGTCCTGCCACAGTTCGCCGTGCCGCGGCCGGTGGGTCAGGCACTGCCGCAGCACGGTGACCGCCTCGCCCGCGCGGTCCAGGGTGCGCAGCAGCGAGCCGAGCGCGAGCGCGACCTCCGCGTTGGCCGGGATGCGGTCGAGTGCGCTGCGGTACAACGCGATCGCCTCCTCGACCCGGTCCTCCTGCCGCAGGTGCCAGCCGAGCGCGCGCACGTTCTCGTTGTCGTAGGGCCGGTTCGCGATGAGCCCACGCAGTAGCGTCTCGGCCTCGGCCGGCGAGCCGGACTCGCGGCGCAGCCGGGCCACCAGCCGCGGTGTCCACAGGTCGGCCGGGTCCAGGTCCAGTGCGCTCTCCGCGATCGGCAGCGCGGCCGCGGCGTCCTGTCGCGCCTCGACGAGTTCGGCCTGTTCGGTGCGGATGTCGGCCTCGTGCGGCAGGCGGCGGGCGGCCTCGGCGAGCACCGCGTCGGCCTCGGGCAGCCGGTCCGCGAGGCGCAGCGCGCTCGCCCACAGCCACCAGCCGGCGGCTTTGCCTGGGTTGAGCCGGACCACGACCGCGAACTCCGCTGCCGCCGCGGTGTGCTCGAGGACCTGGGTGTACGCGCTGCCGAGGGCGTGCCGCAGCGCGGACAGGTGCGGCCGGGCGCGCACCGCGGGGGTGAGCAGCCGGACCACCGCGGCGGGGTCACCAGCGGTCTGCAGGGTGTCGGCGTGGGTGAGGATGGCGGTGATCCGGCGCGGGAACCGCTCGTGCAGCGCACTGGCCGCGGCCACCGCCTCGGCGTGCCTGCCCTGGCCACGCAGGCTGCGGATCAGCTCGTCGTGCACGTCCACCGCGTCCGGCGACTCGGCGAGGAACTCCCTGGCCAGCGCTTCGGCCTCGGGGTGGCGGTGCAGGCAGCGCAGCGCGGCCAGCCGCCATTCCACCGCGTCCTCGGCCCTGGCCGCGGTGAACGGGACCGGCTCGGTGACCGCGAGCGCGGCCGGGTAGTCGCCGAGCGCGTAGTGCAGCCGGGCCTGCGCGGCCCGCAGTCCGGCGTCCGCAGGCCAGCGGGCGCGGGCGACGGCCACGGTGGCCAGGGCCTGCTCGTACTGGTTGCGCCAGTTCAGCACCGCGACCAGCCAGCCGTGCGGGCGCGGATCGTCGGGGGCCAACTCGGCGGCCCGGTGGAAGTGCTGGTCAGCCTGGTCGAGTTGACCGCGTTCCAGTGCGATCCGGCCGAGCTGGACGTGCAGGTCGGGGTCCTCGGGACTGTGCCGCAGCTCCCGGCGGACCAGCCGGGCGAGCCGGGTGCGCGCGCCCTCGCCGAGCAGTTCGCGTGCCTCGTCCTGGATCCGGTCCCAGCCCACCGCCACCTCCGTGCCGCCTCGCCCGGGTGATCATCGCTGCTCGGGCGGCCGCGGTGGGCCGGAATGGCGGAATGAAACCTGTTTGGCGGTACCCGCATCATGGACACATGACCGACTCAGCCCCCGCCGCCACCGGCCGGCGCCGATCCTGGAGCGAGGTCGCCGCGCCGGTGCGCGCCGCGGTCGAGGAGTTCCTGGGCGCCCCGGTGACCGAGGCGATCAGCCAGTCCGGCGGGTTCTCCCCCGGGGTGGCGGCCCGGTTGCGGCTGGCCGATGGGCGGCGGGTGTTCGCCAAGGCGGTGGACTGGCACACGAACAAGCACTCCGCGCCGATGCACCGGGCCGAGTCGATCATCTCGAAAGGACTGTCCACTGTGGCCCCGGTGCCGGAGCTGCTGGCCAGTTTCGACCAGGACGACTGGGTGCTGCTGCTCTTCGCCGACGTCGACGGCAGGCAACCCGAGATCCCTTGGCGTACCGGGGAACTGGACCGGGTGCTGGCCGCGATCGCCGAGCTGGCCGAGGCGCTGACGCCGTGCCCGGTGCGGGTGCCGGACACCCTGGCGAAGTTCGAGCGGATCTTCACCGGCTGGCGCAAGCTCGCCGCCCAGCCCGATGACCGCCTGGACCCATGGGTACTGCGCAACCTGGACCGGCTGGCCGAACTGGAGTCCGGCTGGCCCACGGCCGCGGCCGGGAACACCTTGCTGCACGGCGATCTGCGCGCGGACAACCTGCTGCTGACCGCGGACCGGGTGATGGTGGTCGACTGGCCGCACGCCTGCCGCGGCGCGGCCTGGATCGACCTGCTCGCGCTGCTGCCCAGCGTGCGCATGCAGGGCGGCCCCGAACCTGAGCCGGTGTTCCGGGCGCATCCCGTTGCCGCGCAGGCGGATCCGGACGCGGTGAACGCGGTGCTGGCCGGACTTGCCGGATACTTCACCCACGGCGCGCTGCAACCGGCGCCGCCCGGCCTGCCCACCCTGCGTGCGTTCCAGGGCGCGCAGGGGGTGACCGCGGTGGACTGGTTGCGCGGCCGACTCGGCTGGGCCTAGGGCGTTAGCAGGACCTTGACCGCGCCGTCCTGCTTGGTCCGGAACAGCTCGTACCCGTGCGGCGCCTCGGCCAGTGGGAGGCGGTGGGTGGCGAATCCTTCGGTGCCAAGGGGATCGTCGTCGCCGAGCAGCGGCAGCAGGTCGGCCACCCAGCGGTGCACGTTGACCTGGCCCATCCGCAGCTGGATCTGCTTGTCGAACAGGATGCGCAGCGGCAGCGGGTCGGCCAGGCCGCGGTAGACCCCGGACACCGAGATCGTGCCGCCGCGCCGCACCAGGTCGATGGCCAGGTGCAGCGCGTGCAACCGGCCCACGCCCGCGGTGCGGATCAGCTTGGTGGCCACCGATTCCGGCAGTAATCCGGTGAGCTGCCGGGGGATCCGGCCGATCGGGGATCCCTGCGCGGCCATGCCGACCGCGTCGATCACCGCGTCCGGGCCGCGGCCGCCGGTGCGGTCCCTGACCTGTTCGAGGAGGTCGGCGCCGCGCACGTCGATGGCCTCGATCCCGTTGCGGCGGGCCCGGTCCAGCCGTTCCGGCACCAGGTCCAGGCCGAGAACCCGTGCCGCGCCGAGGTGTCGGGCGATCCGGGTGGCCATGTCGCCGATCGGGCCGAGGCCGAGCACCGCGACGCTGCCCCCGGGCGGGATCGCCGCGTAGGCCACGGCCTGCCAGGCGGCGGGCAGCACGTCGGAGAGGTAGACGAACCGGTCGTCCGGCGGACCGGCCGGCACCTTGATCGGCAGGGTGTCGCCGAAGGGCACCCGCAGGTATTCCGCCTGGCCGCCGGTGCCCCGCACCCGCACCTGGCCGGTCTCGCACTGGGAGTGCAGACCGGTGTCGCACATGAAGCAGGCCCCGCAGGAGATGGTGCACGGCACCACCACCCGGTCGCCCGGCGCGATCGCGGTGACCTCGGGGCCGACCTCCTGCACGATGCCCATCGGCTCGTGCCCGAGCACGTCGCCGGGCTCCGGGAGCGGGCCGAGCAGTTCGTACGGGTGCAGGTCGGATCCGCAGATGCCGGTCGAGGTGATCCGCACCAGCACATCGTGCGGCTCGGTGAGCACCGGGTCGGGCACGGTCCGCACACGCACGTCCCGTTTCCCGTGCCAGGTCACGGCTTTCATGCTCGCCTCCCGGAGAAGTCGCGGTAGCCGTTGGCCTTCCCGCCGCCCGCGTCCGGAAACGCCGCCGGTCAGGTGGTACCGCGGGTAGGCCAGAGCAGTGCGAGGAGTCCCAGCGCCGCCGCGGCCCAGGTGGTGCTCGCGATCAGCACTTGGTCGATGACCTCCGGATAGGCGTGCAGGTGCAGCGAGTGGTAGAGCGCGTGCGGCAGGTTGAAGGCCAGGATCGCCGCCCCGGCCCAGCGTGCGGCGGCCGTGGTGGCCATCAGCAGCGCGCCTGTCGCGGTGACGGCCAGGGCCAGGTTGAGGCCGCCGAAGTCGCGCAGCAGGTGCTCGTTGAACGGGCCGTCGGCGGCGACCCAGCCGGTGCGCACGCCGGGGAAGTCGGTGTGGAAGGCGGTGGGCCAGAGCAGGGCCCACAGGCCGACCACGGCGTTGATCAGCGCGGTCAGGACCAGGGCGAGGCGGGTCGGTAGTGGTTGCATGCCCGGTGGACGAGACAGCCCAGCCGGGTGTGACAGACTCGCGCGGCGATCAAGGAGGACAGCCATGCCGCACCTGGGTCTGCTGACCGTGCTGGTCCGCGACTACGACGAGGCCATCCGCTTCTACACCGAGGCGCTGGGCTTCACCCTGGCCGAGGACACCGCGCTGCCCGGCGGCGCGCGCTGGGTCGTGGTGCGGCCGGACGGCGCGGGCCCGACCGGCTTCCTGCTGGCCCTGGCCGCGGATCCGGTGGAACTCGGCCGGGTCGGCGCGCAGACCGGGCAGCGGGTCTTCGCCTTCCTGCACACCGAGGACTTCGCCCGCGACCACGCCCGGATGTCCGCGGCCGGGGTGAGGTTCCTGGAGCAGCCGCGGGTCGAGGTCTACGGCACGGTGGCGGTGTTCGAGGACCTCTACGGCAACCGGTTCGACCTGATCCAGCCCGCCTAGGCGGCGGCGAGGGCCTGGGTGGGGGACAGCCGGGCGGCGCGGGCGGCGGGGTGGATCCCGGCGGCCACGCCGACCAGCACCGCGCCCAGCACGCCCCCGGCGACCGCCAGCGGCGGGATCACCGGCGGCCAGTCCTGGTAGGTCACGTATCCCAGGGTGCCCAGCACGCCGATCACCGCGCCGGCCAGGCCACCGAGGCCGGACAGCGCGACCGCCTCGGTGAGGAACTGGCCGCGGATCTGCCCCCTGGTGGCGCCCAGCGCGCGGCGCAGGCCGATCTCACGGCGGCGTTCCAGCACCGAGATGAACATGGTGTTGGCCACGCCGATCCCGCCGACCAGCAACGCGATCCCGGCCAGGCCGAGGAACAGACCGGAGAAGTTGTTCTGGGTGGCCCGTTTCGCGGCCAGCGCGTCCGAGGGCTTGCCGACCCGGACCAGGCCGGGCAGCTGCGGGTACAGGGTGGCCGGCAGCACCGCGCGCACGTCCTCCATGGCGTCCTCGCGGGCGGTGACGTAGACCACGGTGGGGTGGCCGTCGAAGCCGAGGTGCTCGCGAGCGGCCTGGGCGCCGACGAAGACCGAGCGTTCCAGGTCCGGGTGCAGCGGCAGTTCGCCGAGCACACCGGTGACGCTGAACCAGGTCTGGCCGAGGTAGAGCTGGGGCGCTGGTTCGCCGGGGTGGAGTTCGGTGATGCCGAGCCGGGTGGCGGCCCGGTTGCCCAGCACCACGGTGGGGAAGCGCGCGCCGACCTCGTCCAGGAACCGTCCGGAGTGGACGGATCCGTGCACTGTGGACAGCAGGTCCGGGGTGGTGGCGAGCACGGTGATGCCCGCGCCGTCACTGGGATCGGCGCGGTCGGAGCGGCGGATCACGGCATGGGTGTTGGCGACCGCGGCGCTGCCGGTGACCGGGCCGATCCGGGCGGCCAGCGCGGCGGAGTTGGCGGGCAACAGCACCGGCGGGTCCTGGTTCTGCGCGGGTTCGGCGCGCAGCAGGTTGGTGCCCAGTGCGGAGAGTTCGTCGAGCAGGGCCTGGTGACTGGAGGCCGGCACGCCGGTGACGATGACCGTGGTGGCGATGCCGATCGCGATGCCCAGTGCGGACAGCGCGGCGCGCAGGCGGCGGGTGCGGATGCCGAGCAGGCCCAGCCGCAGGGTGTCGGTCAGGCTCAGCCGCACCGGCCCCTCGCCGCTCACACCGGGCTCCGGCGGTCGGCGATGATCCGGCCGTCGCGCAGTTCCACCTGACGTGGCAGCCCGGCGGCGATGTCCCGATCGTGGGTGATGATCGCGATGGTGGTGCCCTCCTGGTTCAAGGCGCGCAACAACTCCAGCACCGCCCGGCCGTTGGCGGTGTCCAGCGCGCCGGTGGGTTCGTCGGCCAGCACCAGGGCCGGGCGGTTGACCACGGCCCTGGCGATGGCCACCCGCTGGCGTTCCCCGCCGGAGAGCTGGTGCGGCTGGTGATCCACCCGGTGCGCCAGGCCGACCCGGTCCAGCGCGGCCAGTGCCAGGGCGCGCCGTCGCCGACGCGGGACTCCGGCGTAGAGCAGTCCGGTGGCCACGTTCTCCGCCGCGGACAGGCCGTCGACCAGGTGGAACTGCTGGAACACGAAGCCGAGCCGCCGCCCGCGCAAGGCGGACAGCCGCCGGTCGGAGAGCGCGGTGACGTCCTGGCCGTCGATCTCCACCCGGCCGTGCGTTGGCGCGTCCAGGGTGCCGATGATGGTGAGCAGGGTGGATTTCCCGGACCCGGACGGGCCGACGATGCCGAGCAGCTCACCGGATTCCACGGTCAGCGACACCTCGTCCAGGGCCACCACACCACCGGGGTGGATCTTGCTCGCGGCGTGCACGGCCAGCACCGGGGTGTTCACGAGACCGTCACCACGGCCTGGCCCTCGGTGATGCCGGGGCCGCTGATCTCCACCAGTTCCTTGGCGAACAAGCCGGTCTGCACCGGTTTCAGCTCGCCGCCGGGCAACTGCACCGCGTACCCGCCCTCGCGCAGCGCGAGCAGTGCGCCGACCGGCACGGCAAGGACGTTCGGCCGCGCCTCGGCGACCACCCGCACCTGTACCGAGGCAGCGTCCAAATCGGACAGTGCGGCCGGGTCCTTCGGCGTCACCGTGACGGTGAGCTTGGGCTGGGTGTTCTGCCCGCCGGACTCGGCGCCGCCCTGCACCACGGTGCCGACCTGGCTGATGACCGCGGGCACCTCCTTGGTGTCCGGGCGCTGGATCACCACCTCGGCGCCCTGCTTGACCTTGTCCGCCTCGGTGGCGGCGATCTCCACGCTGACCGCCTTGGTGGTGCCGGTGACCTTCAACAGCGGCCCGGTGGCCGGATCGCCGAGCTGCGCGGTGACCATGCCGACCCGGGACGGTCCGGGCAGCACCAGCAACTGTCCGATGTCGACGGTGCCGGTGGCGGGCAGCCCGGCTTTCTGCTGCCACTTCTTCAGCGCGGTGCTCAGCGCGGCGGTGAACACCGCGGGTTTCGCGGACTCGCCGGGGCGGGCGCTGGTCTTGGGCTGGATGCCGATCGAGTAGCCCAGCGCGCGCAGGTTGTCCGCGATCACGGTGACATCGTTGCCGCTCAACGGATCCCCGGCGACCGGGACCTCCAGCTTGCGGAACAACGGGGTGGCGCCGTAGAAGACCGGCACCGGCTGGTCGTTGACCCAGAACAGCGGCTTGCCCCGTTCGGTGCCGTCCCCGCCCGCGGGCAGCCGGGTGACCAGACCGGCGCCCGCGCCCTTGACCACCTGGTCCGCGCCGAAACCCAGGGTGCCGGGGAAGTTCTGGCTGGTGCTCAGTTCGGTGCGCTGCACCTTGACCGTGCGCACCGGCGGACCGGAGGGCTGCGCTGAGGGTGTCCCTTGTGGACTGAGCGTGAACCAGGCGATCCCGCCCGCGGCCGCCAGGGTCACGGCCACCGCGGTCACCGGGAACCAGCGCCGGGTCTCACCTCTTGGCACTGAACGCCTCGATCTTGCAGTCCCGTTCGACCTGGTGCCGCTGCTGCTCGGTGAGCTTGCTCGGGGTGTCGGAGTAGTTCCAGCCGCTGCCGAAGGGTTCGATCGGCACCACCTTGAGTCCCTTGCCGTCCATGCACTTCAGGTAGGCGCGGTAGTTGTCGGTGTACTCCGGGTTCTTCTGGTCCAGCTCCGGCGGCTGCACCGGGATCTTCCCGGCACACGCGGCCTTCGCGGCCTGGGAGGCCGGACTGGTGTCCCGCTGGTCGGGCGAGTCCCCGCCCCGGCCCTCGTACATCTTGTGGCCGTTCTGCTTCAGGCAGGCGCGGTAGACCGCCCAGTACCGCTTCACCTCCTCCTCGGAACTGTCCAGCCGCAACTGCGGGCGCTCGGCCGCGCCGGTCGCGGCGCCGGTGCTGGGTACGGTGGTGGCGGGCGCGCTGTCGCTGGTGGTCAGCGCGGCCACCTGGGCCGGGGGCGGGGCCTCGGGACCGCAGGCGGTCAGCAGGGCCAGCGCGGCCGCGGCGAGCAGCGCGGCGGGGAACAGTCGGGTCATGGCGGACACCGTCGCCGACGATTGTCAGGAACCTGTCAGGAACTATTCGTCATCCGATGGCCTCACCCTGAAGTGGGGCCTGCGCGGGCCGCCGACGGCCGGGGACGCGCCTAGGATCGCCGGTATGTGCGCCCACATCGTGCTCGCCGAGGACGACGAGCACCAGGCCGAACTCATCCGCCGCTACCTGGAACGGGAGCGGCATTCGGTCGTGGTCGTCGGCGACGGGCGCAGCGCACTGGAGGAGGTCCGGCGGCGGCAGCCCGACCTGCTGGTGCTGGACGTGATGCTGCCCCTGGTCGACGGCCTGGACGTGTGCCGGATCCTGCGCGCCGAATCCGAACTTCCGGTGCTCATGCTCACCGCCCGCTCCACCGAGGACGACCTGCTGCTCGGCCTCGACCTCGGCGCCGACGACTACATGACCAAACCGTTCAGCCCGCGCGAACTCATGGCCAGGGTGCGCACCCTGTTGCGCCGCACCGGATCCGGCAGGCCCGAAGTCGACCCGGTGCTGCGGGTGGGCGCCATCGAGATCGACCCGCGCCGCCACCAGGTGCGCTGCGCCGGCGAGCAGGTGGAGTGCACGCCGGGGGAGTTCCGGCTGCTGGAAGCCCTTGCCGCGCAACCGGAACGCGTCTTCACCAGGGAACAGCTCCTCGAACGGCTGCACGGGTTCGACCGGTACATCACCAGCCGCACCATCGACGTGCACGTGATGAACCTGCGCCGCAAACTCGAACCCGACCCACGCCGCCCGGTCCGCCTGGTCACCGTTTACGGCGTTGGCTACAAGCTCTCCGACGACAGCGAGCGCCGCGGTGCGCCGTAGCCTGTTCGCGCGGCTGCTGGCCGCCTCCATCCTGATCGCGGTCTGCGCGGTCGGCGCCACCGCGTGGCTGGCCGTGCGCACCACCACCGTGGCCATCCAACAGGAACAGGGCCGCGCGCTGGCCGACGACGCCCGCGTCTACGACCAGCTCGTCGGCTACGCCGCCACCCACCCCGACTGGTCCCAGGTGGACGGCCTGGTCCGCGAACTCGCCGCGAGCACCGGCCGCCGGATCGCCCTCCTCACCCCGGACCAGAAGTCCATTGTGGACACCGATCCTGGAAAGGAGCTGCCGGTCAAGGCATCCGCGACCATCGACCCGCTGAACCTGGACCGCTCGCTGGCCCCCGGCGCGCCAGGGGACCGGATCGATCCGCGCGCGGTCGGCCCGTTCCAGCTCAGCCCGGCCGAACGGGACGCGCTGCGCCGCTCCGCCGAGGCCGCGCTGCCCTGCGTGCAGACCCGCACCGGCGGCCTGGCCCAGCTGGTCACCAAACCCAACGGGCGCACCCAGATCGAGACGGTCAACCCGCTCAGCGTCAACGGCTGCTCCCAGCTCGCACTGGACCGGGCCCAGCCCACCGAACTGGCCGCGATCGGCAAGCTCAACGAGCTGTTCAACGACTGCCTGACCCGCCGCGGCCTGTCCAGGGCCACCCTCAAACTCGACCTCACCTGGGTCTTCGACCGGCCCGCGGTCAGCGCGCCCAACGGCGGCGAACTGGTGGACAACTGCCTCACCTCCTCCCGCAAGGAACAACTCGACCCGTTCGTGGCCGCCCCCGCCGTGCTCTACGTGACCACCCCCGGCAACACCCCCTCGGCCTCCCTCGACCTGTCCCCGGCCAACCAGACCCGGATCCTCTGGGTGGCCGCGCTGGTGCTGCTGTTCACCGTGGTGATCACCGTGCTGGCCGGACGGCGCCTCGTGCGCCCGCTGCGCGCGCTCACCGGCGCCGCGCAACGGATGAAGGACGGCGACGCCGCCGCACGGGTCCAGGTCACCGGCCGGGACGAGATCGCCCGGCTGGCCGCGGCCTTCAACGAGATGGCCGAGAGCCGGGCGCGGGTGGAGGAACTGCGCAAGGCCATGGTCGGCGACATCGCGCACGAGCTGCGCACCCCGCTGTCCAACATCCGCGGCTGGCTGGAAGCGGCCGAGGACGGCGTCACCCAGCCCGACCAGGCGCTGATCACCTTCCTGCTGGCCGAATCCCGGCAACTGCAACGCATCATCGACGACCTGCAGGACCTGGCCATGGCCGATGCCGGCAAACTGCGCGTGCACCCCGAACAGCTCAGGGTGGCCGACCTGGTGGACACCCTGGTCTCCGCGCACCGCGCCGCCGCCGACGCCGCGGGTGTGCACCTGGAGTCCACAGTGGACGGCGACCCGGAACTCTGGGCGGACCCGGTGCGGCTGCGTCAGGCCCTGGGCAACCTGGTGGCCAACGCGGTCCGGCACACCCCGGCGGGCGGCCGGGTCACCGTCACCGCGCACGCCGAACCCGAGGCGGTGCTCTTCCAGGTCGCCGACACCGGCAGCGGGATCAGCCCCGAACACCTGCCCCAGGTCTTCGACCGCTTCTGGCGCGCGGAGAAATCCCGCAGCAGACAGTCCGGCGGCAGCGGCCTCGGCCTGGCCATCGTCCGCCAGCTCGCCCAGGCGCACGGCGGCACCGTCACCGCCGCCAGCGAACCCGGCGCCGGCTCCACCTTCACCCTGCGATTGCCCCGATAGAACCGGCTCCTCACCGCGGCACAACAAGTCCCTGACATTTCCCGCTTACGCTCCCCGAGCATGCGATCACCCCTCAGACGGCTGCTGCCGGTGCTGCTCGGCGCCGCCGTCGTGCTCACCGGCGTCGCGCCGGCCACCGCCCAGCCAGGCGCCACCGGCGCGGGCGGTGTGCCCACCGTGTCCTATGCGGACGTGCTGCCGCACCTCCAGGCGTTCCAGCAGATCGCCGATCACAACGGCGGCAACCGCGCACACGGCACCCCCGGGTTCAAGCAGTCCCTGGACTACGTCAAGGCCCGCCTGGACCTGGCCGGATTCCGCACCACCGTGCAGAAGTTCCAGCACGACGGCAAGGACGGCTTCAACCTGATCGCCGACTGGCCCGGCGGCGACGAGTCCCGCACCCTGTTCCTGGGCGCCCACCTGGACAGCGTGCCCGAGGGTCCCGGCCTCAACGACAACGGCTCCGGCTCGGCGGCGCTGCTCACCACCGCGCTCACCGTGGCGAGGAAGAAGCTGCCCACCGACCGGCACCTGCGCTTCGCCTGGTGGGGCGCTGAGGAAAGCGGACTGGTCGGCTCGCGGCACTACGTCGGCGGGCTGACCCCGGTGCAGCGGGACCAGATCGAGGTCTACCTCAACTTCGACATGACCGCCACGCCCAAACCGCAGTTCTTCATCGTGATCGACACCGGCACCCCGGCCACCCCGCTGTTCCAGAAGTACTTCAAGGACCGCGGCAAGGACACCTTCGAGGTCGGCGCGGGCGGCGGCTCGGACCACACCGCCTTCCACGAGAAGGGCGTGCGCACCGGCGGCTTCATGACGCCGCTCGACGACTGCTACCACAAGGCCTGCGACACCCTGGCCAACCTCGACCCCGAGGTCGAGACCATGAGCACCAACGCGATGATCACCGCGGTCTGGGGCCTGGCCCAGGACCCGGCCGGGGTCGGCGACCCGTACTACCCCAAGGACGGCAACTCCGGCTACCAGGTCGAGCACTACGACGTGAAGATCGACTACGACCCGGCCAAGCCCGAGGCGCTGACCGGCGACACCACCGTCACGGCCGTCGCCCAGCGCGACCTGGACCTGTTCCACCTGGACCTCAACGGATTCACCGTCGACTCGACCACAGTGGACGGTGCCCAGGCGGGTAACCGGCGTGAGGCCGAGCACGAACTGGTGATCACCCCGAAGCAGCGGATCCGCAAGGGCAGCAAGTTCAAGGTCCGCGTCCGCTACTCCGGCAAGCACGGCACCGAGGGCTGGAATCCGATCCAGGGCGGCGGCTTCAGCGCCAGCGGCGAACCGCACTCGGCCGCCAGCTGGTACCCGGCCAACGACCACCCCTCGGACAAGGCCACCTTCTCCCTGACCGCCACCGTGCCGGAGGGCTGGACCGCGGTCGGCAACGGCAAACCCGGCCAGACCAGCAAGGCCGACGGCCGCAGCACCTTCCACTGGCACGAGGACCAGCCCATGGCCACCTACCTGTCCACGGTCGCGGTGGACAAGTTCACCATGCGCACCAGCACCCTCAAGGACGGCAAGCCGGCGATCTACGCCTGGGGCAGCGGCACCACCCCGGAACCGGCCTCCGAGGCCCTGATGCAGCCGATGCTGGACTACTTCAGCTCGCTCTACGGCCCCTACCCGTTCAGCAGCACCGGCGGCATCATCGTCAACGCCAGCGGCCTCGGCGCCCTGGAGACGCAGAGCCGCCCCACCTACTCCGGCGGCATGTGGGACGCCTCCATGGCACACGAGCTGACCCACCAGTGGTTCGGCAACGCCGTCTCGGTCGCCGACTGGCGCAACGCCTGCCTCAACGAGTGCGTGGCCCAGTACGCCAACCAGCTCTGGGAGGAACACAACGGCGCCGACCTGGACAAGGGCTTCTACCGCGGCGTCGTCGAGGAGAACCGGAACAAGCCCGAGTTCTGGAACGTCCCGCTGTTCGACCCCGGCCCCGGCAAGGAACTGGACCCGGCGCTCTACCACAAGGGCTCGGTGATGATGCACGCCCTGCGCCGCACCGTCGGCGACCAGGCATTCTTCGGCCTGCTCAAGCGCTGGATCCGCGAGAACAACGGCGGCAACGCCACCTGGCTGCAGTTCGAGGCTCTCGCCCAGCAGGTCAGCGGCAAGGACCTGCGCGGCTTCTTCGACGCCTGGGCACACGGCAAGGTGATCCCGGCGGAGAAGTACCTGTACCCGAACGGGAAGTAACTCCCAGGGAATTCTGAACGGCCGTGGTCCGTCCGCGGCCGTTCAGTCCTGCCCGCGATGATCCCCCTGGCCCAGGAACTCCATCAGCTCGGCCACGAACCGGTCCCGGGACCCGCCCTCCAGCACCGTCGTCACCGAGGCCGCCCACTCGCCCTGCGCCGACTTCCGCCACGGCCGCACCGTCCAGGTCAGCCGCATATATCCGCGGCCGTCATATACCGCGCACACGGATATATCGCGATCCGTACTATGCCAGGCCAGTTCACCAGCCCAGCCGGTCAGCTCCAGGCGCTCCAGGAACCGGGGCAGCGCCATCCCGTCCACGTAGTGCGTCACCCCGTGTGCCACCGCGTCCAGTCCCGGCGCGCTCACCCGCACGGCGAACGTCAGCGGACTGTCCAGGGGGTTCGCCGTCACCTCGGCCCCGGCGAAGGTGATCGACACGCGCGGATCCTGGGCGCAACGCAGGATGAGGTCCTCGGACATCGCCGTACCGTAGCCACGATCTCGTCGCCGGTCCTGTCGATTAGCCGCCGGGCCGTTCGTCGTGGGGGAGTACCGGGTTCGCGAGAAAGGACAACGACCATGCAGTACCTGTTGCTGATCTGCCAGGACGAGAGCCGCGCCGACGAGACCTCCGAAGGCTGTGGCACCTGGGGCCAGGACCTGGCCGAACGCGGCATCACCAAGGGCGGCGGCATCCTCCAGCCCAGCTCCGACGCCACCACACTGCGCCTGGGCGCCCAGGGCGAGGTGTTGCTCTCCGATGGGCCGTTCGCCGAGACCAAGGAGCAGATCGCCGGATTCGTCCTGATCGAGTGCGCCGACCTGGACGAGGCGGTCGAGATCGCCAAGGGTCACCCCGGCGCGATCCAGGGCGGCTCGGTGGAGATCCGGCCGCTGTGGGTCGGCGGCATGAACCAGGGCTGACCTGGCGAATCCCCGCACCTGGAGATCCTTCGTCGGCTGACCGGCCGATGCCGGGAACGTAGGGTGGCCGGGTGACCACACTGCGCGAGCCCGCCACCCGCACCGGGTTGCTGACCACGGTCCTCGCGTTCACCGCGCTGGTCACCCTGCTCACCCACACCATGCTCATCCCGGTCCTGCCCGGCCTGCCGGAACGCCTCGGCGCCTCCCCGGCCACCACGAGCTGGCTGGTCACCGTCACCGTGGTGGTCGGGGCGGTGGCCAACCCGCTGCTCGGCCGACTGGCCGATCTCTTTGGCCGCAAACGGGTTCTGCTGCTCGCGGTAGTGGCCTTCGTGCTCGGCTCGCTGCTCTGCGCGCTCACCACCGACCTCACCCTGCTCATCGTCGGCCGCGCGATCCAGGGACTGTCCACAGTGGCCATTCCGCTGGGTATCAGCCTGATCGCCGCGCTGGTCCCCGCCGAGCGGCGGGCCGGCGGGATCGCACTGGTCAGCGCCATGCTCGGGATCGGCGGCGCGGTCGCGCTGCCGCTGGCCGGACTGGTCGCCGACGTCTGGGGCTTCCACGGACTGTTCTGGGTCTGCTTCCTCGCCGGGCTGCCCGCGCTGGCCGCGGTCCACTGGCTGGTGCCCGAGGTCCCTGCCAACGGCGAACGCGCCCCGGTCGACCTGGTCGGCGCCACCCTGCTCGTCCTCGCCCTCACCGCGCTGCTGCTGCCACTGAGCCGCGGCGCCGAATGGGGCTGGGACTCCCCGCTCACCCTGGGCCTGCTCGGCGCCGCCACCCTCGGCCTGGCCGTCTTCGGCCTGGTCGAGTTACGCCGCCGGGCGCCCATCGTCGACCTCCGGCTGGCCGCCCGTGCCTCTGTCCTGCTGACCAACCTGTCCGCGTTCCTCACCGGGTTCGCGCTGTTCGTCAACTTCCTCGGCACCGTCACCGTGTTACAGACCCGGTACGAACTCTCCGTGGTCGCCTCCGGCCTGTACATGCTGCCCGGCGGCCTGCTGATGGCCGCCCTGTCCCCGGTCGCCGCCCGCCTCATCACCCGCCGCGGGGGCAGGTTCACCCTGCTCATCGGCTGCGCCGGGGTCGTGCTCGGCTTCGCCCTGCGACTGGCCTTGGACAGCTCGCTCTGGCACGTGGTGCTGGCCACCACGGTCATCTCCGGCGGCGCCGGCCTGGCCTATTCGGCGATGCCCGCGCTCATCCTGGACGCCACCCCACCGGCGCAGGCCGCCGCCGCCAACGGGCTCAACTCGCTCGCCCGGACGCTGGGCAGCTCGGTCGCCAGCGCCGTCTTCGGCGCCCTCGCGGCCACAGGTGGCCTACCTCTCTTCTTCCTCCTCGGCACGATCGCCGCCCTGCTGGCTACGCTGGTCGTCGCCGTGCCAGTCCGCACCCGGCCCGACATTTCCTGATGGCCGCTCAGGACTGTCGGAGCACCCGGCTAGGCTCAAGTACGGTGTCATGCTGGCGAATCACCTCGTGCCACGATCCGGGAGAACGACCCTGTGACTGCTGAGACCCTTTATGGGGCCGACGACCTGACCCATCTGGAGGGTCTGGAAGCCGTGCGCAAACGGCCCGGCATGTACATCGGGTCCACCGACAGCCGGGGTATCAACCACCTCTTCACCGAGGTCGTGGACAACTCCACCGACGAGGGCATCGCCGGGCACGCGGCCAGGATCGTGGTGACCCTGCACGCCGACGGCAGCGTCCAGGTCGACGACGACGGCCGCGGCATCCCCACCGGGGTGCACGCCAAATCCGGCCTCTCCGGCGTCGAACTGGTGCTCACCCGGCTGCACGCGGGCGGCAAGTTCGGCGGCTCCGGCTACAAGACCTCCGGCGGCCTGCACGGCGTCGGCGCCTCCGCGGTCAACGCGCTCTCACACCGCTTCGACGTCACCGTCAAGCGCGAGGGCAAGGTGCACCAGATGTCCTTCGCGCACGGCGTGCCCGGCGAGTTCGACGGACCCGGCCCCAAGGCCAAGTTCACCCGCGTCTCCGGGCTCAACGTCACCGGCAAGATGAAGCGCAACGAGTCCACCGGCACCTCCATCCGGTACTGGCACGACGCCCGCTACTTCGAGAACGGCGCCGCGCTGGACCGCGAGGCCGTCCGCGGCAAACTGCGCAACACCGCCTTCCTGGTCCCCGGCGTCACCTACGTGCTGCGCGATGTCACCGAGGGCGGCATCACCGAGGAGACCTTCCACTTCCCCAACGGCCTGTCCGACATGGTGGAGTTCCTCACGCCTTCGGGTGACAAGGCGGTCTCGGCGATCATCCACGCCAACGGCGAGGGCACCTACACCGAGAACGCCGCCGACGAGAACGGCGTCATGCGGTCCAAAGTGGAACGCACCGCCCAGGTCGAGGTGTCGCTGCGCTGGGGCACCGGCTACGAGCGCACCGTGGAGTGCTTCACCAACACCATCCGCAACATGCACGGCGGCACGCACCGCCGCGGCTTCGACCGGGCCGCGCTGAAAGCCTTGCAGGAGGCCATCTCCAAGAGCCGTGGCCTGCTCAAGCCCAAGGAGGACCTGCCCCAGCTCGACGATGTGCTCGAAGGCATGACCGCGGTCATCCACGTGCGCATCCCCGAGCCGCAGTTCACCTCCCAGACCAAGGACGAACTCTCCACCGCCGGGATCACCAAGGTCATCCAGAACGTGGTGGAACGGCACATCAAGGCCTGGACCGAGGACAAGCGCAGCAAGGTCGAGGCCAAGACCGTGCTGCAGAAGGTGGTCGACGCCGCCCGCGTCCGGCTCACCCAGAAGCAGCAGAAGGACGCCGCCCGCCGCAAGACCGCGCTCGAGGGCGCGGCCATGCCGCCCAAGCTGGTCGACTGCCGCACCACCGGCGTGGCCCGCAGCGAGCTGTTCCTGGTCGAGGGCGACAGCGCGCTCGGCTCCGCCCGGATGGCCAGGGTCTCGGAGTACCAGGCGCTGCTGCCGTTGCGCGGCAAGATCCTCAACGTGCAGAAGGCCAGCCTGGCCGACACCCTGCGCAACGCCGAGATCTCCAGCATCGTCCAGGTCCTGGGCGCCGGCAGCGGCCGCACCTTCGACCTGACCACCATGCGCTACGGCCGGGTGATCCTGATGGCCGACGCCGACGTGGACGGCTCGCACATCCGCACCCTGCTGATCACCCTGTTCGCCAAGTACATGCGCCCGGTGATCGAGGACGGCAGGCTCTACGCCGCCATGCCGCCGCTGCACAAGATCACCACCAAGGGCCGCAACAGCGAGACCATCTTCACCTTCACCCAGCGCGAGATGGAGAACACCGTCACCAAGCTGGAGAAGGCCGGCAAGCAGATCGTCACCCCGGTGCCCCGGTTCAAGGGCCTCGGCGAGATGGACGCCGAGGAACTCTGGGACACCACGATGAACCCGGCCACCCGCTCGGTCCGCCGCATCACCCTGGACGACGCCGAAGCCGCCGAAGCCGCGCTGGAGCTGCTGATGGGGGAGAAGGTCGAGCCCCGGCGCAACTGGCTGGTCGACTCGGCGGCCAGGGTCGACCGGGCCGCGATCGACGCCTGAGGCGCACGTTTCTTCAGAGGAGCCAGACAGCTATGGCACGCCGCAAGGGCAGCAGCACCACCAAGGTCGACCCGGCCGCCTTCGACCGGGCGGGCGCCCAGGTCTTCGACAACTCCCTCAAGACCGAGATCGAGGACTCCTACCTCGAATACGCCTACTCGGTCATCCACGCCCGCGCCCTGCCCGATGCCAGGGACGGACTCAAGCCGGTGCACCGGCGGATCCTGTTCTCGATGAACGAGCAGGGGTACCGGCCCACGCACGCGTATGTGAAGTCCTCGCGCGTGGTCGGCGACTGCTTCGTCCGGGGCGCGCTGGTGTCCACCCCGGGTGGACTGCGCCCCATCGAGGACATCGAGGTCGGCGAGCAGGTGCTCGACGGCCACGGGCAGGCGGTCCCGGTCACCGCGGTCTATGAGAACCCGCGGTCCGAACTGGTCCGCGTGCGGTGGTCCAACGGCCACACCATGCTGGTGACCCCCGGCCAGCGGTTCCGCACCGTCGGCGCGGACTACGCCATCGGCTGGACCGAGGCCAGGGACCTCGCCGGGCAGCAGACCATCGGCTACGGCCGGGCCCGGCGCGCCACCCTGCCCGGTGGCCACGACGTGTACCCGTACGTCCTGGGCCTTGTGGTCGCCGAAGGCTTCGCCGTGGACCGGGCCAGGGCCGCCGACGGCCGGGTCCGCATCCACATGTGCGACACCGAGCCGATCGACACCCTGCACGGCTGGGCCATCATGAACGGGCTCACCGTCTCCCGTGGCAAGCGCGAGGCCAGGAACCCGAAGCACCGCGACCAGCACGTGCTGACCTTCGCCCGGCACACCGGCCTGCTGGAGGCCGGAACCCCGCTCAGCGATCACAAGTTCGTGCCAGCGAGCGTGCTCGGCGACCGCTCCGCCTGGCTGCCGTTCCTGGCCGGCTTCTTCGACGGCGACGGCTACGTGCGCAAGCGGAACCGGGAGATCGTGCTGGTCAGCACCAGCGAGCAGCTGCTGCGGCAGATGTACTCGATGCTGGCCGACCTCGGCATGCACGGGCACTGGTGGTCGCGGGCGAGCAAGACCGGGCACAAGACGTTGCACGGCCTGTCCCTCGCCGGGCAGGACGCGGCCCAGCTCGCCAAGGCGCTGCTGCCCTGGTCCACGATCGGTTACAAGCAGGACGGGCTCCGGCAGCTGGCCGGGCTGGACTACGCCTACGGCGGCAAGCAGGGCAACGACCGGCTGCCCTGCGGGCCCGTGATCGCCGAGTTCACCGCGGCCCACCAGGGCGGCGGCTGGTTCCGGGACACCGACGGTGTGGCGTTCCGGGCCTCGCTGTCCGCGGTCTCCGGCGCCAAGGTGCGCTACGGCAAGGACCGGCACGGCAACCCGCTCGCCGAGCGCTCATTCCCGTTGTGGCGCGCGGAAACCGACGGCTGGATCGACAAGCTGCGCCGGATCGGCTCCCCGCTGGCGGACCGGCTGGCGGCACTGTCCGGGTTCTCCTTCCTGACCGTGGAATCGGTGGAACCGGTCGACTCCGACACCACCTACGACATCCAGGTCGGCACCGAGGAACACGCCTTCGTCGTCGAAGGCTTCGTCACGCACAACTGCATGGGCAAGTACCACCCGCACGGCGACGTCGCGATCTACGACGCGATGGTGCGGATGGCCCAGGACTTCTCCCTGAACGCCCCGCTCGTCGACGGGCACGGCAACTTCGGGTCCCCGGACGATGGACCGGCCGCCTCGCGGTACACCGAAGCTCGCATGTCCCCGGAGGCGATGCTGCTGGTCAGCGAGCTGCACGAGGACACTGTCGACTTCCGCCCGAACTACGACGGTTCCCTCCTGGAACCCACCGTGCTGCCGGCCGCCTTCCCCAACCTGCTGGTCAACGGCACCTCCGGCATCGCCGTCGGCATGGCCACCAACATGATCCCGCACAACCTCGGCGAGGTCGTGGCCGCCGCGCGCTGGCTGATCAACCACCCGGACGCCACCCTGGACCGGCTGATGGAGTTCGTGCCCGGCCCCGACCTGCCAACCGGCGGCATGCTGCTCGGCCTCGACGAGGTCCGCAAGGCCTATGAGACCGGCCGCGGCGTGGTCCGGATGCGGGCCAAGGTCGAGACCGGTCCGCTGGAGGGCAGTCGCGGGCGGCAGGCCATCACGGTCACCGAACTGCCCTACGGCGTCGGGCCGGAGAAGATCATCGAGAAGATCACCGACGAGGTGAACAAGTCCAAGCGGCTCACCGGCATCGCCGACGTCAAGGACCTCACCGACCGGGAGAACGGCACCCGCCTGGTCATCGAGTGCAAGGTCGGCGTCAACCCGCAGGCGCTGCTCGCCGACCTCTACCGGCTCACCCCGCTGGAACAGTCCTTCGGCATCAACAACCTGGTCCTGGTCGACGGCCAGCCGCAGACCCTCGGGCTCAAGGAACTCCTCGAGGTCTTCCTGGCGCACCGGTACGAGGTCGTCACCCGGCGCACCTCGCACCGCCGCCGCAAACGGCAGGAACGGTTGCACCTGGTCGAGGGCCTGCTGCGGGCGCTGCTGGACATCGACAAGGTCATCAAGCTGATCCGCAACAGCGACAACGCCCAGGCCGCCAAGGACGGCCTGATGAAGCAGTTCAAGCTCTCGGAGATCCAGGCCGCCTACATCCTGGACACGCCGCTGCGCCGCCTCACCAAGTTCGACAAGATCGAACTCGAGGCCGAGCAGGAGAAGCTGGAAGCCGAGATCGCCGAACTGTCCAAGATCCTCGACGACGAGTCGGTGCTGAAGAAGGTCGTCTCCACCGAACTCGCCAAGGTCTCCAAGGACCTCGGCTTCGAGCGCCGCACCGCCCTGATCGACGGCGATCTCAAGGAGGTCCTGGCCGCCTCCAAGCCCGCCGGGCCCCTGGAAGTGGCCGACGACCCGTGCCAGGTGATCCTCTCGGCCACCGGCCTGGTCGCCCGCACCGCCGCCGAATCCGAGGAGTCCTCCGAGGCCCGGCGGCGCAACGGGCGCACCAAGCACGACGCGGTCGCCGCGGTGGTGCACTCCACCGCCCGCGGCCAGGTCCTGCTGATCACCACCCTCGGTCGCGCGTTCAAGACCGACGTGCTGCCGTTGCCGGTGCTGCCCGAGCAGTCCGGCACCGTCTCCCTCTCCGGCGGCATGGCCGCCAGCGAACTCGTGCCCCTGGAGAAGGGGGAGAAGGTCGTCGGCATCGCCCCGCTCGGCGAACAGGCCGGGGACTCGCCTGGCCTGGCCATCGGCACCCGGCAGGGCGTGGTCAAGGTGTGCTCGCCGGAATGGCCGGTCCGCTCCGATGAGTTCGAGGTCATCTCGCTCAAGGACGGCGACGAGATCGCCGGACTGACCTGGCTCGTGGACGGCAGCGAGACCCTCGCCTTCGTCACCAGCGACTCCTCGCTGCTGCGCTACCCGGCCAACCTGGTCCGGCCGCAGGGCCTCAAGGGCGGCGGCATGGCAGGGGTCAACCTGGGCAAGGACGCCAAGGTGGTCTTCTTCGGCGCCATCCGCACCGACGACGACGAGCACGGTGAGCCGATGGTGGTCACCTCCACCGGGCAGAGCGTCAAGGTCACCCCGTTCGCCGAGTACCCGCCCAAGGGCCGGGCCACCGGCGGGGTCCGCTCGCAACGCTTCCTCAAGGGCGAGACGCACCTGCACATGGCCTGGATCGGGCCGCGTCCGGCAGGCGCCAACGGCAGCGGGTCGCCGGTGGAGCTGCCGGAGGTGGACCCCCGGCGGGACGGCTCCGGCCACGCCCACCCCGGTCCGGATGTGGTGGGACACCTCATCGAACGCGACTGAGGCCCGCGATGCTCCCCCCGGCGCAGGTCCAGGGCGACACCCGGACCGGCCGCGACTGGCTGATCGTCACCCTCGCCGGGCTGCTGCTCGGCGGGGTGACGTTCCTGTTGCAGGCCACCGGCCTGACCTGGCTGGCCAACTCCACCGCCACCTGGGCGGCCACCGCCTACCTGGTCGGCACGCTCACCAGCTGGAGCCTGTGGCGCTCCCCGCTCTACGGCGTCACCACGCTGTGGATCGGCCTGACCGTCTGGTACGTCGGCGCGGAGATCCTGCCGGGCCACTTCGGCTGGGCCACCCTGGGGGAGGCCGGGATCTGGCTCGGCGCGGCGGTGATGGCGGGCTCGGTGTTCGGCTACGCCGGGGCCTGCCGCCGCTACTGCGTGCGCCCCTGGTCCTTCCTGGGCATCGGGGTGATCGGCGGGGTGCTGCTGTGGGAGGGCCTGTACCGGCTGTTCGTGCTCGCCCCCGACCAGCCCGGCAACACCCAGGAGATCGCCGGAGGCACCATGCTCGGCTGCGGGGTGCTGGCCGCGTTACTGCTGCCGCGCACCCTGCAGGACCGGTGGTACGCGCTGGGGGTCACCGCCGCGGTCACCGCGCTCGGCGCCCCGGCCGCGCCCCTGTTTCAGCTGATCCTGGAGAGCAACGCCTGACGTTCGGCCCCGGTCAGCTCCACCCCGAACTCCGGCAGCAGCTCGACGGCCTCGGCCGGGGTGACCGGCCTGGTCTCGGTCGGGCCGTCGGCGCGTTCCACGATCAGCTCTCCGCCGACCAGGCGGCGGCTCACGCCCGGTGCCAGGCGCATCACCACCAGCTGCTGGGCGAACGGGGAACGCGGGTGGGTGGAGACGAAGTGGTGCGCGACCGCGTAGTCCACCGGGTGCTGCACCTGCTCGTCGAAGCCGTGCAGGGACCGCCAGTTCCCGTCCTCCAGCTTCTGCAGCACCCAGTTCGGGGCGTCCCACACCAGCCGGTGCGGCCACCCGGCCTGCTCGGTGACCAGCCCGTCGACCAGGGGCATCGGCGCGAACATGCCGGCGCCGAAACCGATGTCCACCAGGAAGTCCCGGCCCTCGGCGGTGATCACCAGGGTCATGTGGGTGCGGAAGCTGGGCTTGTACGGGTCGATCCGGGACAGCAGCCGCCGGACCGGATAACCGAGCTGGGTGGCCACCGCGGCGAAGAGCAGCCCGTGCTCGTAGCAGTAGCCGCCGCGCCTTCGGTTGATCAGCTTGTCCGCGATGAGCTTCAGGTCCACGCCGGGGTGCTGGTGCAGCAGCACGTCGATGTTCTCGAACGGGATCGCGGAGCTGTGCGCGGCGTGCAGGGTGCGCAGCGCCTCGACGGTCGGCGCGGGCACCGGCGGGTGGGCGATCCGGTCCAGGTAGGCGCGCACGTCGACGGCGTCAACGGTCCACTCGTCGTTGGTGGTCGGCTGGGTCGGCGTTGTCATGCCCGCAGTCTCTTACCTCCAGTGCGCTGGAGGTCAAGGTTCAGCTCGCGGTGATCACGACCATCTCCACGCCGCTGTCCACCGGGGTCCGCCAGCTGTGCCGCGCGCCGGCCGGGAGGTAGAGCTGATCGCCGGTGGCCAGGTACTCCATCCGGTCGTCCACGGCCACGTCCAGCGCGCCGTAGACCACGAAGATCAGCAGCGGCACCTCGGCGGGATGCGACGGCTGCCACTCGGAATCCGGCGGCAGGGTGGTGCGCACCGCGTTGAGCACGGTCGAGTTCGGCGCGGTCGCGTTCGGGATGGTCGCGTTGAGCACGGTCATGGAGCCCCCTCCGCAGTAGTTCTACAACGTAATAGTACGGAGGCTAACTATCTCGCGGCAAACTAGAGTGCCCTTATGGGTATCGACGGGCTGGCCGACGCGGACGGGATCCTGGCGGCCTGGCGGCAGGAGCGGCCGGACCTCGAGGTGTCCTCGCTGGGTCCGTTCATCCGGATGTTGCAGGTCACCCAGTTGATGTCGGCCGCGGTGGAGCGGGTGTTCGTGGAACACGGGCTGCGCCGCGGCGAGTTCGATGTGCTCACCTCGCTGCGCCGCTCCGGACCGCCGTTCACGCTGACCCCCTCCGAACTGGCCGGGCTGCTGATGCTCTCCCGTGCGGGCATGACCAACCGGGTGGACCGCCTGGAGGCCGCCGGGTACGTGGAGCGGCGCCTGGACCCGGCGGACCGGCGCAGCTTCCTCATCGCGCTCACCCCGTGCGGCCGCGAGGTCATCGACGAGGCGTTCTCCGCGCACATCGCCAACCTGCACCGGCTCACCGCGAACATCTGCCCCGAACAACGCGGACAGCTCGACGTCATGATGCGCACCCTGCTCGGCGACCTGCGTGCCGAAGGTGGCTGTCGGCCCCCCGGGCTACCGTGAGGCCATGACGGTCCAGTCGGCGGTCGCCGAGGCCTTCCGCACCGAATGGGGCCAGGTGGTGGCCACCCTGATCCGGGTCACCGGCGACTGGGACCTGGCCGAGGAATGCGCCCAGGAGGCCTTCGCGCTGGCCCTGGAGACCTGGCCGAGGGACGGCGTGCCCCGGCGGCCGGGCGCCTGGCTGACCACCGCCGGCCGCAACCGGGCGCTGGACCGGCTGCGCCGGGAGGCGGTCGGCAACGCCAAACTCCGCGAACTCGCCACCACCCCGCCAGCCGACCCCGGCCCTGAACCGGAGTCCGACGACGACAGCGGCGTGCGCGACGACCAGCTCCGCCTGATCTTCACCTGCTGCCACCCCGCGCTCCCGCTGGAGGGCCGGGTCGCGCTGACCCTGCGCACCCTGTGCGGCCTGACCACCCCGGAGATCGCGCGCGCCTTCCTGGTGCCCGAACCCACCATGGCGCAACGCCTGGTGCGGGCCAAACGCAAGATCCGCAACGCCGGCATCCCGTACCGGGTGCCGCCGGCGCACCTGCTGCCGGAGCGGACGACCGCCGTGCTCGGCGTGCTCTACCTGCTGTTCAACGAGGGCTACTCGGCCACCGCTGGCGAGGACCTGCTGCGCGGCGGCCTCAGCGGTGAGGCCATCCGGCTGGCCAGAGTCCTTTGTGGACTGATGCCGGACGAGCCCGAGACGCACGGCCTGCTCGCCCTGTTGCTGTTGCAGGACGCCCGCCGCGCGGCCCGCCTGGACGAACACGGCGACCTGGTCACCCTGGAACACCAGGACCGGAACCGCTGGGACCAGGACGAGATCGCCGAGGGCACCGCGCTGCTGGAATCGGCGCTGCGCCAGGGCCGTCCCGGCGTCTACCAGCTCCAGGCGGCCATCGCGGCCTGCCACGCCAACGCCAAACTGGCCGAGGACACCGACTGGCCGCAGATCGCCGGTCTCTACGGCGAACTGGCCGGCCGGATGCCCTCCCCGGTGGTGCGGCTCAACCAGGCGGTGGCCATCGCGATGGCCGAGGGCCCGGCCGCCGGGCTGGAACTGGTGCGCGCACTGGAGGAGTCAGGTCAGCTGGACGGCTATCACCTGCTCCCGGCCACCCGCGCCGACCTGCTCCGCCGCCTTGGCCGCGACGCCGAGGCGGCGCAGGCGTACCGGGCGGCGCTCAAGCTGGTCACCGCCGAGGCGGAACGCCGCTACCTGGACCGCCGGCTGGCATCGCTGGCCCAGGACGGGTAGTCGGTCCACGCGGCCAGCGTCAGCCTGCTGCTGAACCGGTGCTCCTGTCCGGTGATCGGGTCGGTGAAGCCCAGCGTCCTGGCCAGCAGCTGCAGTGGCCGGGTGAAGTCGTCCAGGGGTCGTTCGGTGAGCACGGGGTAGAAGTCGTCGCCCAGGATCGGGATGCCCAGCCGGGTCAGGTGCAGCCGGAGCTGGTGGGTGCGCCCGGTCTTGGGCCGCAGCCGGTACCGCCCGAGCCCGTCCCGCTGTTCGAGGAGTTCCACCTCGGTCTCGGCGTTCGGCGGCCCGTCCACCTCCTGCGCGGTGATCACGCCGCGTTCCTTGAGGATCCGGCTGCGCACCGTGGTCGGCAGCACCAGCCCCGGATTCACCGGCGCCACCGCCTCGTATTCCTTGTGCACCAGCCGGTCCCGGAACAACGTTTGATAGGCCCCGCGATCGGCCCGATTGATCACGAACATCATCAGTCCCGCGGTGACCCGGTCCAATCGGTGCGCGGCACTCAAATCGGGCAGATCGTACTGACGGCGCAACTTCACCAGCGCGGTTTCCTGGATGTGTTTCCCACGCGGAATCGTGGCCAGGAAATGCGGTTTGTCCACCACGAGGAGGTGATCGTCGCGGTGGACGACCCCGATCGGGAACGGCACCGGCACCTCGATCGGCAACTCCCGGTGAAACCACACCACCGCGCCCGGCACGTACGGCGCGTCCAGTTCGAGCGGACCACGCAGGTCAGCGATCCGCCGCTCGGTGAACATCGCGTCCAGCACAGCCGGGGTGACCAGCGGCAACCGGTCGGCCAGGTGCGCGCGCACAGTGGGCCAGCTCCCGGTCTCCGGCAGCCGCATCCGGGCCGGGTCTAGCCCGAAGCGCTGCGGCAACGGGGCGGGAGTTTTCCGTCTCACCACCTGAGCCTAGTGGCTCCCGCGGATCCGAGGTCGGGGCATGGACCCACGGGAGCCGTCCTCGCCCCCCGAGGGTTCCCCAGCCTGCCCGGGTTCCCGGTGAAATGGCAGCGTGGAAAATCGAACAAATCCACCATGAGAAAGTCATGCTTCATGAGCAAGGTCTCATTTCCGGTGGATGTCATCACTATTCGCCGCGCACGAAGTCCCGACTGCGACTATTTTTTGTGCCGGGGAGGTTCGCCAATGCCGTTCGTGGAACGACGACTGCCGCTGACCGGCGTCGCGGT
This sequence comes from Crossiella cryophila, assembly GCF_014204915.1. Taxonomy (NCBI): domain Bacteria; kingdom Bacillati; phylum Actinomycetota; class Actinomycetes; order Pseudonocardiales; family Pseudonocardiaceae; genus Crossiella; species Crossiella cryophila. The sequence goes on along the minus strand of NZ_JACHMH010000001.1, from coordinate 8,519,578 downwards.
AGCGGTGCTGCCGGTCTGCCTGGCGGTGCCCTGGCTGTCGCACCTTGGCGTCCCGGACCGCGGCCCGTCGATCTGGTGGTCGGCGCCGTTCCTTGCGGTCAGCGCGGTGCTGTTGACCATCGCGGCCTCGATCCGGTTACGCCGCGGCCTGCCAACCCCCCGGCAGCGCGTCGCGGTACTGCTGCCCCAGGTCCTGCTCGCGATCACCGCGCTGTTCGTGCTCGGCCCCACCACCTTCGCCCCGGTCTTCACCGCCTGCACCCTGCTGGTCCTGCTGCCCGACCCCTGGGCCGCCCGGGGTTTCCTCGCGGTGCTGGCCGTCGAGGTGCTCGTACTGGCGCTGCGCCCGGAATCCCTGGTGCCGGTGTTCTCCCGGATCGGACACCTGCTGATCGCCGGCCTGGCCGTCTACGCCACGGTCCGGGTGGCCGAACTGGCCCTGGAGCTGAGCCGGACCAGAGCCAGCCTCGCCGACCTGGCCGTGGCCAGGGAACGCACCAGGGTCTCCCGCGACCTGCACGACACCCTCGGCCAGGAGATCACCGCGATCGGCCTGCGCGCCGACCTGGCCGCCCGCCTCACCCGCGAGGACCCGGCCGCCGCTGCCGAACACCTGGCCGCCATCCAACGGATCACCGAAAGCACCATGGGCACCGTCCGCCGGGTGGCCAACGGCGACTGGCAACCCGAGTTCGGCGAGGAACTCAGAAGCGCCGTCGCCCTGCTCACCGCGGCCGGCATCAGATACCAGCTCCGCTTCGGCGCGGTGGTCCCCGCGCACGCGGCCGAGACGGCGAGCTGGGTGGTCCGCGAGGCGATGACCAACGTCCTCAAACACAGCGCGGCCCGCCAGGTCACCCTGACCACCGAGGACAACGAGGGCTGGTACCGCCTGACCGTGCACAACGACGGCGCCCACCCCACCACTGCCGCCGCCATCCCGCCCGGCAGCGGCCAATCCGGCCTCGCCGCCCGTCTCGCCACCCTGGGCGGCCGCCTGCACGCGAGCCGGGTCGACCGAACCTGCTACCGCCTGACCGTCGAGATCCCCACCACCCCACCCACCTCCCCGACCGCCCCCACCGCGAGCGAGGTCCCCCGATGATCCGCGTCGCCGTCATCGAGGACATGACCGTCCTCCGCGAAGCCCTGGTGGCCGTGCTCAACTCCGTCCCCGACATCCAGGTCACCGCCGCCCTCGCCCGCGGTGACCACGTCGCCGCCCTCGTCCAGCACGCCCCGCCCGAGGTGTTGCTGCTCGACGTCGAACTCCCCGGCCGGGACGGCCTCACCGTGGCCGCCGATCTGCGCACCACCGCCCCGGCCACCCGGATCCTCATGCTCAGCGTGCTCGACCGCCCCGGCGTCGTGCACCAGGCCCTGGCCGCTGGCGTGGCCGGGTTCCTGCCCAAGGGCGTCTCCATGGACCGGCTGCTGGACGCGATCCGCCGGGTGCACGCGGGAGAGTCCGTCTTCCCGCCGGGACTGCTCAGCACCGCGCTGCGCCGCGGCCAGAACCCGTTGACGCCAAGGGAGACCCTGGTGCTGCGGTTGATGGCCGACGGGGACAGCGCCAAGGAGGTCAGCCGTCGGCTCGGCCTGGTGGCCGGCACCGTGCAGAACCACATGACCCGGGTGCTGCACAAACTCGGTGCGCGCAACAAGGTCGAGGCGATCCGCATCGCCACCGACAGCGGCTGGCTGACCGGCTGACCGCCCGGTCCGGCAGAAGACTTGCCCTACAACAACTTGTCCTGGGTGATCGGCAGGTCCCGGATCCGGCGGCCGGTGGCGTGGAAGACCGCGTTGCCGATCGCCGCGGGCACCCCGGTCATCGGTGTCTCGCCGAAGCCCCTGGCACCCAGCGCCGCGCTGCTGGGGTCCGGCTTGTCCACGAAGTGCGTCTCGATCTCCGGCACGTCCGCGTTCACCGGCATCAGGTAGGTGGACAGCGTGGCGTTGACGATCCGGGCGTGCGCCGGGTCCACCACCGCGTGTTCCATCAACGCGAACCCGATGCCCCAGATCGCGCCGCCGATGGCCTGGCTGTGCGCGGTGCGCCGGTTGAGCACCCGGCCGGGGTCGTAGGCGCCGACCACCCGGCTCACCGTCACCTTGCCGTAGCGCGGATCCACCCTGACCTCCACGAACACCGCGCCGGTGGTGTAGTTCGGCGTGTTCGCGCTGGCGCCGGTCGACTCCACCGGTTTCCCGTGCCGGGCGAGGACATCGCGGTAACTGTCCCGGCGACGGCGGTCCGGCGCGAACAGATACCCGTGTTCGCTGACTATGTCCTCGGCCGGTATGCCATGCAGCGGTGACCGTGGATCGGCCACGGCCAGCCGGATCACCTCGGCGCGCACCGCGGTGGCGGCCTGGTTGACCGCGCCGGTCACGCTGTTCACCGTGCCGGAACCGAAGGAACCCATGGCCACCGGGTAGTCGGTGTGGCCGAGCCGGGTGGTCACCTCGGTCAGCGGCAGGCCCAGCACCTGCGCGGCCACCTGGGTCAGCACGGTGTACGTGCCGGTGCCGATGTCCTGCGCCCCGGTGCTCAGCGTTGCCCTGCCGTCCACGCCCAGGCTCAGGTGCGCGCCGGAGGGCATCGCGCCGCAGGTGTGCGCCTCGGTGGCCATGCCCCAGCCGATCCGGATGTCCCCGTCCCGCATCGACCCGACCCGCGGATCCCTTCTGCCCCAACCGAAAGCCCGCGCGCCGATCCGGTAGCACTCGTCCAGGTGCTTGCTGCCCCAGCGCGCCCCGGTCTCCGGGTTGGTCGCGGCGTAGTTGCGCAGCCGCAGTTCCACCGGGTCGATACCGAGCTGGTGGCTCAGCTCGTCCAGTGCGGTTTCCAGGCCGTGGTGGGCGGCGAGTTCGGGGGAGCGGATGAACGCGCCGTTCTGCAGGTCCAGCCGCACGGCCTGTTGCCGCACGTGCAGGTTGGGCACGGCGTAGAGCAGCCGGGAGGAGTGGCTGCTGTTGAACACCCGGTCCTCGGTGGCCGAGACCTGCTGGGTGGAGACGTGCACCAGCGCGGTCAGCCGCCCGTCCCGTTTCGCGCCCAGGGTGATCCGCTGGCTCAGTTCGCTGCGGTGGCCGTGCGCGGTGTAGAGCTGGGCCCTGGACAGCACCAGCTTCACCGGCCGGTCCAGTTCCCTGGCCGCGGCGGCGGTGAGCAGGGTGTGCGGCCAGGTGGGGCCCTTGGCGCCGAACCCGCCGCCGAGGTAGGGCGAGACCACCTTGACGTCGGCCAGCGGCACCCGCAACGCCTGGGAGACCGCGCTGCGGGCGAAGGTCACCGACTGGGTCGACTCGTACACGGTGACCTGCTGACCCGTCCAGTGCGCGATGGTCGCGGACGGCTCCATCGGGTTGTGCAGATGTATCGGCGAACTGTATATGCCCTCGATGCGGATATCCGCATCGGCGAGTCCGGCGGCGGGGTTGCCGCGGATCGTCTCGTTGGGCGTGCCGCTCTGCACCGGCGGCACGAACTCCTCGCCCTCGGCCTCGTGCAACGCGGACCGGTGCTTCTCGGTCTGATAGCTGGCGGTCACCAGGGTGGCGGCATGCTGGGCCTGTTCCAGGGTGTCGGCCACGACCAGCGCGATCGGCTGGCCGTTGTGGTGGATCCGGTCCTCCTGCACCGGGAGGTAGCTCTTGCGGTACGGGCCGACCGGCAGGGTCAGCCGCGGCATGGTGTGGTGGGTGAACACCCGCCGCACACCGGGCGCGCGTTCGGCCGCGGTCACGTCGATACCGGTGATCCGCCCCCTGGCGATGGTGCTGAGCACCAGGAATCCGTGCAGCAGCCCGGGAATCCGCTGGTCGGCGGCGTAGGTGGCGGCGCCGGTGACCTTGGCGTGGCCGTCCACCCGGTCCACCGGGCGCCCGATCAGTCCGCCGGTCATCGCTGCCTCCCGAGTTCGGTGAGCACGCCGGTGAGTGCCCTGCGCATCAGCTCCACCTTGAAACCGTTGTGCGCCAGTGGTCGCGCGCCGCGGACCGCGGCCTCGGCGGCCGCGGCCAGACTCGCGACGTCCAGGGGCCTGCCGCGCAGGGCGGCCTCGGCCTCGGGGGTGCGCCAGGGCCGGGGCGCGACCCCGCCGAAGGCCAGCCGGACCTCCTGCACCCGGCCGCCGCGCTGGGTGAGGCAGGCGGCCACCGACACCACGGCGAACTCGAAACTCTCCCGGTCCCGCAACTTCAGGTAGCGCGACCTGGCGGTCAGCGGCCCGGTCGGCACCTCCACCGCGGTGATCAACTCACCGGGGCGCAACCCGGTCTCCAGCTGCGGGGTGTCCCCTGGCAGCCGGTAGAACTCGGCGAACGGGATCCGCCGCGCGCCCTCGGCGCCCAGGGTCAGCACGGTCGCCTCCAGGGCCTGCAAGGCGACCGCGAGGTCGGAGGCGTGCACGGCCACGCAGTGCTCGCTGGCCCCGAACAGCGCGTGCATCCGGTTGTGGCCCTGCCGCGCCGGGCAGCCACTGCCGGGCTGCCGCTTGTTGCACGGGAAGCCGCTGTCCCGGAAGTAGCCACACCGGTTGCGCTGCAACAGGTTCCCGCCGATCGCGGCCATGTTGCGCACCTGCGGCGAGGCCGAGTTCAGCAGCGCCGAGGACAGCACCGGGACCTGGGTGCGCACCGCCGGATGCGCGGCCACCTCGGCCATCCGGGCCAGCGCGCCGATCCGGATCCGCCCGGCCGACACCTCGATCTCCTTGAGCGGCAACGCGTTGATGTCGATGACCCGGTCGTGCGCCTGCACGCCGTCCTTCATCAGGTTCAGCAGTTCGGTGCCACCGGCCAGGTAGGCCGCACCCGGCGCGGACCCCGCCCGCACCGCCTCCGCGCTCGCCCGCGGGCGCAGGTAACCGAAGGGCCTCATCCCCGCACCTCCCGCGCGGCATCGCGCACCGCGGCCACGATGTTGGGATAACAGCTGCACCGGCACAGGTTCCCGCTCATCCACTCCCGGATCTCCGCATCCGACCCGGTGTGCCCCTCCTCGATCGCGGCCACCGCGGACATCAGCTGGCCCGGTGTGCAGAACCCGCACTGGAAGGCGTCCCGGCGGATGAACGCCGCCTGCACCGGGTGCAGTTCGCCGTCGGCGGCCAGGCCCTCCACGGTGCTGATCCGCTGACCCTGCCGCATCACCGCCAGGGTCAGGCAGGACTTGATCCGCTGCCCGTCGGCCAGCACCGTGCAGGCCCCGCATTCCCCGCGGTCGCAACCCTTCTTGGTCCCGGTCAGCCCCAAGCGCTCCCGCAACGCGTCCAGCAGGGTGACCCTGGGCTCGACCGCGACCCGGTGCCGCTGCCCGTTGACGGTGAGTGTGATGTCCACAGTGGACCCGGGCTCGATACTGTCCACTGTGGACTCGGCGGCGGCGGGTGCGGCGACCGCGGGCAGGCCGCCCGCGGCGAGCACCCCTGCGGTGGTGCCCCCGGCCTTCAGCACTGTCCTTCTACTGGGCCGGATCCCGGCCGGATCGGCTTGCTCGGACATCGGACCTCCTCGACGCGCCCCAGGTGCTGCGGCGCGAACTCTGCGTCGTCGACCTGAACCTGCTCAAGGCACTGGCCATCCTGCTCGCGCGATGCCCAGTCCCGCAACGACTTCGGGCTACCCGAGCCGTCACCTGGACCTCAGTGCGCCGGGTGCAGCAGTTCGGTCAGCTCGATCCGGCGGTAGAAGTCGCCGCGGATCTTGTCCGCGACCGCGCTGACCACCTCGGAGCCGTCGTCGGATGGGTCGATGTGGGTGCGGAACGGGCGGGTGCCGTGCGGGCGGTCCACCACGTCCACGATCGCCTCGGCCACCAGCGCCACGTCGGCCTCCGGGGGGATGAGCGCGCCGAGCCGGTCCGGGATCTCCCGCTGCAGCTGCCCGTACTTCTCCTCGTAGGCATCGACCCGGTCGGTGTCGGCGGGGTGTCCGGCGTTGGGGAAGTGGTTGGTGCCGTTGGTGAACGCGCCCGGCACGATGATCGCGGTCTCGATGCCGAAGCGGGAGACCTCGGCGGCGTAGCCGACCGCGAGGGAGTCCAGCGCGGCCTTGGCGGCGAAGTAGCCGGTCAGGAACGGCGGGGTGCCGCCGCGCACGCTGCTGCTGGAGGTCCACAGCAGCAGGCCCTGGCCCTGGGCGCGCAGGTGGGGGAGCGCGGCCCGGTTGACCCGCTGCGCGCCAAGCACGTTGGTGTTGTAGACCGCGGCCAGCTCCTCCGGGCTGAACGCCTCGGTCGGCCCGACCACCAGGTGGCCCGCGTTGTGCAGCACCACGTCCAGGCGGCCCTGCTCGGCCACGATCCGCGCGATCGCGGCGTCCACCGAGTCCTGATCCAGCACGTCCAGCTCCACCGAGTGCAGCCTGACCTTGTTGGCGGTGGCGAACTCCCGGAGTTCGGCGACCCGCGGCGCGTTGCGGCCCTGGGTCTGCCGCATCCCGGCGTAGACGGTGTGTCCGGCGCGGCTCAGTGCCCGCGCGCTGAGTGCCCCGATGCCGCTGGAAGCCCCGGTGACCACGATGACCTTGCTCATGACCCGCTCCTTGTTATCGCTGTTCCGCTGTCTGCGTGAGCAACGATAACACCCAGGCGTTAGCGACGCTAGCCCCTGGGTGTTATCAGCGATATTAGCGGGTTTGTGCAGGTCAGCTCAGTGCTCGACGACCTTCTTGGCGCGCACGCGGACGATGACCCGCTCCGCACCGGGCGTCTTCTCGGTCCACCCCTGGCCGGTGTAGCGCTGCGACAGCTCCTCGATCAGCGCGCCCGCGGGGTCGTCCTCGATGGTCACCTCGCCACGCAGTTCGGCCGTGCTGAACGGGTTCGCCGGGTCGAACACCAGCACGCTGACCCGGGGGTCGCGCACCAGGTTGAGGTGCTTGCGGCGGCCCTTGAGGGTGGAGAAGACCAGGTCCTCGCCGTCCAGGCGACCCCACACCACGGTGCTCTGCGGGGCGCCGTCCGGGTTGACGGTGGCGACGGTCAGGTAGTTGGCGCCGTCCAGCAGTGCGCGCGCCTTGGGGGACAAAGTCATGGGATGAATCTTCCGCCGTGCGCGGCTGATCCGCTGAACCGGCTCTGTTCAAGACTTATTTTTAGCCATGTATTGACTTGCCACTGTGACCGTCATTACGTTCGGGCCGCCAACAAATTCGCCGCCGCCACCCCCTGCGCGACACCTGGGAAACCGCTTCCCGGCCCCCGGTGCCGCGTCCCTGCATCGTGGCAGAGGAGCGCCCTGTGACGTGGAGACGGATGGCGACGGCGGCGACAGCCGCGGTGGTCGCCGCGAGTTCGCTGACCCTGGTGTCCGCACCGGCCGCCCAGGCGGCCGTCACCCCTGACGGCTGGTACAAGGTGGTGAGCAAGACCAGCGGGAAGTGCGTGGACGCCCGGGGCGCGGTCGCCGGCAACGGCACCGCCGTGCAGCAGTACACCTGCAACGACAGCACCGCCCAGCAGTGGCAGTTCCAGGAGAGCGGCGGCGGTTTCTTCCGGCTCAACAGCCGGATCGACGCCGCCCAGGTGATCGACGTGGCGGAGAACTCTACCGCCGACGGCGGCCCGGTGCACCTGTGGACCTACGGCGGCGGCGGGAATCAGCAGTGGCAGCCGGTGGAACAGTCCGACGGCTCCTACCGGCTGGTCAACCGCAACAGCGGCAAATGCCTCGACCTGACCGAGGGCTCCCAGGCCGACAGCGTGCAGTTCCAGCAGTGGGCCTGCTTCGCCGGTTCGCCCAACCAGTCCTTCAACCTGGTCCCGGTCGACGGCGGTGGTCCAGGACCCGGTGACCCGGACTTCGGCCCGAACGTCTTCGTCTTCGACCAGTCCACGCCGCAGGCCACCATCCAGAGCCGGGCGAACACCATCTTCCAGCGGCAGGAGCGGGCCCAGTTCGGCCCGGACCGCTACGCCATGCTGTTCAAACCGGGCACCTACAACGTCGACGTCAACGTCGGCTACTACACCCAGGTCCTCGGCCTGGGACGGCATCCCGACGACGTGAACATCCGCGGCGCGGTGCACGTGGAGGCGGACTGGTTCCAGGGCAACGCCACGCACAACTTCTGGCGGGCCGCGGAGAACCTGTCGGTGACCCCGACCGGCGGCACCGACCGGTGGGCGGTCTCCCAGGCCGCGCCGTACCGGCGGATGCACGTGCGCGGCAACCTGCAGCTCGACGACAACGGCTGGTCCAGCGGCGGTTTCATGGCCGACAGCAAGATCGACGGCCAGGTCCGCTCGGGCAGCCAGCAGCAGTGGTTGTCCCGCAACACCAACTGGGGCAGCTGGACCGGGTCCAACTGGAACATGGTCTTCGTCGGCGCGAACAACGCCCCGGCCGGCAACTTCCCCAGCCCGCCCTACACCAGGGTCGACCAGACCCCGCAGATCCGGGAGAAGCCGTACCTGCAGGTCAACGCCGCCGGCGGCTATGAGGTCTTCGTCCCTGCGCTGCGCAACAACTCCCGCGGCACCACCTGGGAGAGCGGCAGCACGGCAGGCCAGGCCCTGCCGATCAGCTCCTTCTTCATCGCCAAGCCCGGCACCAGCGCCGCCGCGATGAACCAGGCACTGGCCGAGGGCAAGAACCTGATCGTCACCCCCGGCATCTACCGCCTGGACCAGACCCTGCGGGTCACCCGGCCGGACACCGTGGTGCTTGGCCTTGGCCTGGCCACCCTGATGCCCAACAACGGGATCACCGCGATGACGGTGGCCGACGTGCCCGGCGTGAAGATCGCCGGCCTGCTCATCGACGCCAACACCACCAACTCCAACCTGCTGATGGAGGTCGGCCCGGCGGGCTCGGCGGGCAACCACGGCGCCAACCCCACCTCACTGCACGACCTGTTCATCCGCATCGGCGGCATGGTCGCGGGCAAGGCCACCACCAGCCTGGTGGTCAACAGCCGCAACGTGATCGGCGATCACCTGTGGCTGTGGCGCGGTGACCACGGCGACGGCATCGGCTGGAACACCAACACCGCCGATGTGGGCCTGGTGGTCAACGGCGACAACGTCAGCATGTACGGCCTGTTCGTCGAGCACTACCAGAAGTACCAGACCATCTGGAACGGCCAGGGCGGCAAGACGTTCTTCTACCAGAACGAGATGCCCTACGACCCACCCAACCAGGCGTCCTGGATGAACGGCTCCACCCGCGGCTACGCGGCCTACAAGGTCGCCAACCACGTCACCAGCCACGAGGCCTACGGCCTTGGCAGCTACTGCTTCTTCAACGTCAACCGGAGCGTGGTCGCCGACCGGGCCTTCGAGGTCCCCAACCACCCGAACGTCCGCTTCCGCAACATGGTCACGGTCTCCCTTGGCGGCGGCGCGGGCACGATCAACCGCATCATCAACAACTCGGGCGGCACCGCTGGCGCGGGGCAGACCGTGCAGTACCTGGTGAACTACCCGTAGTTTCCGGGTGACACCAGCGGACGGTCCGGGTCGCGTCGGTCCCAGCGACCCGGGCCGTCCACTATGGACAGCGGTGCGATGGTCAGCTTCCGTGCGCGCTCGCGCGCCCCAGCCCCATCAGCAACCGCTCCATCACCTCGGGGTCCACCTCGTGCGGGTCGTTGGCCAGCCGCTCCGCCTCCGGCGAGCGCCGCCGCTCCCGCCGCGGCAGTGGCACCGCCTCCGCGGTCACCCCGGACGGCAGCGGCAGCGTGCACCACAGCATCCGCCCTCGGCCCTCCAGGGGCACCACGCCCAGGTTCGGGCCCTCCATGTCCGGGGTCGCCTCGGCCGGGCGGCCGTCGGCCACCTCGATCACCAGGCTGTTCCCGCTGACCCGCAGGCGCACGGTCAGCAGGCCGGGCCGGTCCGGATCAGCGCTTTCCACCACCGCGGCCACGAGCTGACCGGCCGCGGTGGAGGCCTCGTCGAGCATCGGCCGCAGGGACCACTCGCGCAGGGTGAACTGAGCGAACAGATCGGCGCAGTTCACCGCGGTGGGTAGCGCGACCAACTGGATGTCGTCGACCTGTGCAGTGTGTGGGGTCACCGGGTTCCTTCTTCCGCCATTTCGGGAGCCTCGGGTGTCACTCGAATAGGGGATCCTGCCACACGCCGTGAACGTCCGCTGATTCCGCGTCTACTTCGTTGCCAGTTGTCAACCTAGGATGACCAGGTGGAGATGGATCGGCTCATGACGTTGACCAGGGCGACCGGAGTGGACGACCCGATCGAGGGACTCGCCGCCACCGCGGAACTACGCAGCGAACTCGAACGTCTGGAGGCCGTGCTGGTCCGCCGGGCCCGGGTGCGGGGCTGCACCTGGACCGAGATCGCCACCGTGCTGGGCGTCAGCAAGCAGGCCGTGCACAAGAAGCACGGCCGCTCCGCCCTGTTCGGCCGCCGCAACGCCTGACCGGCCCGCGACCCACCGGCGCCGGGCCTACTCCGGCAACAGCCGCCTGCCGGCGAAACCGAGGTCGCGCCGGTGGTACCAGCGCAGCTCGGTGTCGCCCTCCAGCCAGCACAGCAGCACCGGCACCCGGTCCAGCTCGGCCGGGAAGTCCACCAGCAACGGCGCGAAGCCCTTCAGCTCGGCCCCGGTCTGCTGCACCTGCGTCATCAGCTCGTCCAGCCGCGCCTGCGCCGCCTTGAACTCCGGCAGCCCGCCCAGCGGACTCGGCTGCCCGCCGGGGGCCACCGCGACGGCCAGTTCGGCGGCGTCGGCGCGCAGCGCCACCAGCTCGGTCAGTACCGGCAGCAGCGCGGTCAGCTCGGCCCTGGCCTCCGCCACGGTGAACAGTCCCATGCGCACAGCCTCCCATCCCGGCGTCCCGGAGCGCTTGACCTCTAGTTAAGTCGAGCTTCCACACTCTCCTCATCAGCGACTTCGGTCCACCAAGGACCACGGCGGGAAATTCACGCCGATTTTGTCGGGGGTGTGCGGAACCATCATCCTGCACACCGCCCCGGCCCGGACACTGTGGGGAGCCATGGACATCGACATGAACGCCTGGATGGCGCTGGAGAGCGCGATGCAGGACAAGTCGGGGCGCACGGTCACCCGTGCCACCCTGCGCCGCATCGGCCGCTTCGCCAAGCCGCAGCACCGCGCGGTGGCCATCCTGCTGGTGCTCAGCGCGCTGGCCGCGGTGCTGGCGGTGGCCACCCCGGTGCTGGCGGGCTGGGTGGTCGAGGCGATCGTCAACAAGCAGCCGGTGGACACCGTGCTGTGGCTGGCCGGGCTGATCGCGGCGATCGCGGTGGTCGAGGCGGGACTGAGCCTGGCCGAGCGCTGGCAGTCCTCCCGGGTCGGCGAGGACCTGATCCTGCGGCTGCGCGAGTCGGTGTTCGCGCACGTGCAGCGGATGCCGATCGCCTTCTTCACCCGCACCCGCACCGGCGCGCTGGTCAGCAGGCTCAACAACGACGTGATCGCCGCCCAGCGCGCCTTCTCCTCCACGCTGTCCGGGGTGGTCACCAACATCATCGCGCTGGTACTGGCCGTGGTGGTCATGCTCAGCCTGTCCTGGCAGGTCACCGTGCTCGCGCTGATCCTGCTGCCGATCTTCGTGCTGCCCGCCCGGCGGGTCGGGCGGCGGCTGGCCGGGATGGAACGCGAGTCGGCCAACCTCAACTCGGCGATGACCACCCAGATGACCGAACGCTTCTCCGCGCCCGGCGCCACCCTGATCAAGCTGTTCGGCAGGCCGGCCGACGAGCAGGCCGAGTTCGGCTCGCGGGCCAGGCGGGTGCGCGACATCGGCGTGCGCACCGCGGTCAAGCAGTGGGTGTTCATGGTGGCCCTCGGCCTGGTCTCCGCGCTGGCGCTGGCCCTGGTCTACGGCCTTGGCGGCTACTTCGCGCTCACCGGCCAGCTCGAGGCCGGCACCGTGGTCACCCTGGCGCTGCTGATCACCCGGCTGTACTCGCCGCTGACCGCGCTGGCCGGGGCCCGGCTGGACATGATGACCGCGCTGGTCAGCTTCGACCGGGTGTTCGAGGTGCTCGACCTCAAGCCGCTGATCGAGGAGAAGCCGGATGCCCGCGCGGTGCCCGAGGGGCCGGTCGCGGTGGAGTTCGACAACGTGCGCTTCAGCTACCCGGCCGCGGACAAGGTCTCGCTGGCCTCGCTGGAGGAAGTGGCCACTTTGGACAGTCGAGGCGGCGAGGAGGTGCTGCGCGGGGTGTCCTTCCGGGCCGAACCCGGTCAGCTGGTCGCCCTGGTCGGCTCCTCCGGTGCAGGCAAGTCCACCCTGGCCTCGCTGACGCCGCGGTTGTACGACGCGGACTCCGGCACCATCCGGCTGGCCGGCGTGGACGTGCGCGACCTGTCCTTCGACGCGATCAGGGACACCGTCGGCATGGTCACCCAGGACGGCCACCTCTTCCACGAGAGCATCGGCGCCAACCTGCGCCTGGCCCAGCCCGGGGCGAGTGATGCGGACCTGTGGGACGCGCTGCGCCGCGCCCGGCTGGAGGACCTGGTCGCCTCCCTGCCCGACGGCCTGGACACGGTGGTGGGGGAGCGCGGCTACCGCCTCTCCGGCGGTGAGCGGCAGCGGCTGACCATCGCCCGCCTGCTGCTGGCCCAGCCCAGGGTGGTCATCCTGGACGAGGCCACCGCGCACCTGGACTCCAGTTCGGAAGCCGCGGTGCAGGAGGCACTGGTCGAGGCGCTGGCAGGCCGGACCTCGCTGGTCATCGCACACCGGTTGTCCACCATCCGCGCCGCGAACCTGATCCTGGTGGTGGAGAACGGCGAGGTGGTGGAGCGGGGCACGCACGAGGTGCTGCTGGCCAAGGGCGGCCGGTACGCCGAGCTGTACAACACGCAGTTCGCGGACAGCAAGGAATCGGTGGTCGCTGGATAACCTGTACGCCTCGCGGCGCCCGCATCCCTGCGCGGCGCCGCGAGCGGACGCGGGGACAAAGGAGTTCAGGTGTCGGTGCAACGGGATGTCGGCAGCGTGTCCGGGACGGTGGTCGAGCGGGCCCCCGCCCCCGACCCCACCGCGGCCGCCTTCTTCGACGTGGACAACACCATGATCATGGGAGCGTCCATCTTCCACCTGGCCCGCGGCCTGGTGGAACGCAAGTACTTCCGCACCGCCGACCTGGTCGGCTTCGCCTGGCAACAGGTCAAGTTCCGGGTACTGGGCCGCGAAGACCACCAGGGCATCGAATCCAGCCGGGAACAACTCCTCTCCTTCGTGGCAGGCCGCCGCACAGACGAGTTGGCCGCCCTCTGCGAGGAGATCTTCGACGCCCGCATCGCCTCCAGGGTCTGGCCCGGCACCCGCTCCCTGGCCGAACTGCACCTGGCCGCGGGCCAACGAGTCTGGCTGGTCACCGCCGCCCCGGTGGAACTCGCCGAGATCATCGCCCGCCGCCTGGGCCTCACCGGCGCCCTCGGCACCGTCGGCGAACGCGAGAACGGCGTCTACACCGGCAAACTCACCGGCGGCCTGATGCACGGCCAGGCCAAAGCCGACGCCATCCAAGCCCTGGCAGTCCAAGAAGGCCTCACCCTGGCCAACTGCACGGCCTACTCCGACTCCCACAACGACCTGCCGATGCTGTCCACGGTGGGAACCGCCATCGCGGTCAACCCCGACTCCGGCCTACGCGACATAGCCCGCACCCGAGGCTGGGAGATCCGAGACTTCCGAACCGGCCGCAAAGCCATCAAAATCGGCCTCCCCTCCCTTCTCGGCGCCACCGCCCTGGCCGGCGCGGTACTCACCGCCCTCGCCAACCGCCGCCGCCCCCGCTGACCTCAACCGCCGCCCTGCCCCGGCTGCCCACCGCCCCTGACCCCTCTCCCGATATCCCGCCTGCCCCGGCCTCGCCCTGCCCGAAGCCGCCCGCATCGACCCCGGCTGTTGCCGCCGCCCCACACCTGCGCCCGCCCCGCCGCTCAACGCGGCCCACCAGGTTTGCCCCCGCCCCCGCCGGGCACCCGATATCTGCGCTGGCGCCCCAGCGCCCGCCCCGCACGGCGGAAACCGGATGCGTTCGCGGGAGGCCCGCCATGCTGAGCCAGGACGATCGCCGCCGCCTGGCGGAACTGGCCGACCACTTACAGGCCAACGACCCCGCGTTCACCGAGGGCCTGCGCACCGGCCACCCAACCCCACCCCGCGACGACCGCCGCTGGCCAGTCGTGGCCGCGGGCCTGCTCGCCGCCACAACCCTCTTGATAGCCCTGGCAACCCTGTCGCTGCCGCTCACCTTCGTCGCGCTCGTCGGCCTGGGTTGGGCGATCGTCGCCTACCACCAACGCGTCCGCCGCGCCCACCACTGGACCACCCGCCCCCAATGGCACCGCCTGGGCTAGCTGCTCCCTGCTTCGGCCGACCTTTCTGCCTCGACCGACCCCCGGCCTGACCGACCCCCGGCCTGACCGACCCCCGGCCTGACCGACCCCCGGCCTGACCGACCCCCGGCCTGACCGACCCCCGGCCTGACCGACCTTTCTGCCTCGACCGGCTTCCCTGCCTCGGCCCCTCCGTCAGCCAGTCCACCCTCGCGGCGCTCCGATCCACGTCCCCGGCCACTCTCGAGGAGTCGCGCCTACTCCTCTGCCCGCACTTTGCCCCGCGCCGCCTCCGGCACCGCCCGCTGCAGCCGCTCGGCCATCGCCACCAGGTTCGCCGCCAGCTCCGGCGCGTCCACCACCTCGAACTCGATCTCCATCGACCCCAGCATCCACGCCAGCGACCGCACATCGGACGCGCCCACGTGCAGCAGACAGCTCTCCGGCCCCTCCGGCTCGACCCGCCCGATCCCGGCGAAGTTCTGCGCCTCCGGCGCGTCCGCGGGCACCGGCAGCCGGACCTTCGACTGGTACTGCCACAGCCGGGCCACCCGCTCGGCCACGAACGCGCCCGCGTCATCCGTTGGCAGCTCCCGTGGACTGAACCGGGGACCGGTCGGCGTCCTGGGCCGCAGCCGGTCCACCCGGAAGGTCCGCCAGTCCGACCGGGCGACATCCCAGGCCACCAGGTACCACCGGCGGCCCCAGGTCACCAGGCGGTGGGGTTCGGCCTCGCGCAGGCTCTCGGTGCCGTCGTGGTTGCGGTAGTCGAAACGCAATCGCTGGTGGTCGCGGCAGGCCGCGGCGATCGCGGTCAGGGTGTCCGCGGCGACCGTCGGCATGGACGAGCGGCTCGGCACGGTCGAGATCTGCAAGGCCGCCACCCGGTGCCGCAACCGCGAGGGCAGCACCTGTTCCAGTTTCACCAGCGCCCGCAACGACGCCTCGCCGATGCCCTCGACACTGCCGTTGGTCGCGGTGCGCAGCCCGATCGCCACCGCCACCGCCTCCTCGTCGTCGAGCAGCAACGGCGGCAGGTCCGCGCCCGCCCCCAGCCGGTACCCACCGGTGACGCCCTTGGTCGACTCGACCGGGTAGTCCAGGTCCCGCAGCTTGTCGATGTCCCGCCGCACCGTGCGGCCGGTGACGCCCAGCCGGTCGGCCAGGTCGGCACCGGACCACTCGCGGCGCATCTGTAGCAGGGTCAGCAGCCGGAGCAGCCGCGCCGAGGTCTCCTTCACCGCCTCATTCTGCCGCGATCGAGTGGGTCTTGATTTCAAACTAACTCGATGACATGGTGAGTTTGATTTTCCAGCTGACCTCGGGAGCGCGTCATGACAAGACTTCCGGCCCGCCTCGCGGACCACCCCTCGGTGCGCGCGGTCCGTGCCCGGCAGGCCGCGGCCGGTCCCCGTACGCCCCGGGTGATCGACGCGGACTGGCTGCGCGAGTTGTGCCTGGCGGCGGGCGCCGACGACATGGGCGTGGTGTCACTGGATCACCCGGACCTGGCCGGTGAACGCGAGTCCGCGCTGCACGCCCTGCCCGGTACCCGCAGCCTGATCTCGCTGGTGGTGCGGATGAACCGGGACAACGTCCGCTCACCCGCGCGCAGTGTCGCCAACCAGGAGTTCCACCGCACCGGCGAGATCATCAACGAGACCGCGCGCGGCATCGTCCGCGCCCTGGAGGACGCGGGTCACCGCGCGCTGAACCCCTCCGCCACCTTCCCGATGGAGATGGAGAACTACCCCGGCCGGATCTGGGTGATCGCGCACAAGCCGGTCGCGGTGGCCGCGGGCCTGGGCGCGATGGGCATCCACCGCAACGTCATCCACCCCAGGTTCGGCAACTTCGTGCTGCTGGCCACCCTGCTCCTGGACGCCGAGGTCAGCGCCTACGGCGTGAAGCTGGACTACAACCCCTGCCTGGAGTGCAAGCTCTGCGTCGCGGCTTGCCCGATCGGGGCGATCGGCAAGAACGGGGAGTTCGACTTCCGCGGCTGCGCCACCCACAACTACCGCGAGTTCATGGGCGGGTTCACCGACTGGGTGGAGACGATCGCGGAGAGTGCGGACGCCGCGGAGTACCGCGAACGGGTCACCACCGCCGAGAGCGCCTCCATGTGGCAGAGCCTGGCCTTCAAGCCCAACTACAAGGCGGCCTACTGCCTGGCTGTTTGCCCAGCAGGGGAGGATGTACTCGAGCCCTACCTCCAAGACCGGAAGGACTTCATGGACACCGTGCTGAAGCCCTTGCAGGACAAGGTGGAGACGCTCTACGTCACCCCCGGCTCGCCGGCCGGGGACTATGCCCGACGTCGGTTCCCGCACAAGCCGGTGAAGGAAGTCGGCAATGGACTTCCCGTCACCCGGCCGCGGCAGGAGAAGAAGGACGGTCGATGACCGAGGTTGTGATCACCGGGCTCGGCGCGTTGAGCCCCCTGGGCGGCACCACGGCCGACACCTGGTCCGCGCTGCTGGCCGGCCGGTCCGGGGTCGAGACGCTCACCGACGACTGGGCGCAGGAACTGCCCGCCCGGCTCGCCGCCCGGATGGCGGTCGACCCGGCCAGTCAGCTCGATCGCGTGCAGGCCCGCCGGCTGGACCGGTCCGCCCAGGCAGCGCTGGTCGCCGCCCGCGAGGCATGGGCCGACGCCGGCCTGGAGAAGGGCGCGGTCGACCCGAACCGCGTCGCGGTCGTGCTGGGCACCGGCATCGGCGGCGTCGGCACCCTGCTGGACAACTACGACGCGCTCCTCGGCCGCGGCTACCGCCGGGTGTCCCCGCGCATGGTCCAGATGATCATGCCCAACAGTGCGGCCGCCACGGTCAGCATCGACCTGGACGCCCGCGCCGGCGCCATCTGCCCGGCCAGCGCCTGCGCCACCGGAGCCGAGGCCCTCGCCCACGCGCTGGACCTGATCCGGCTCGGCCGCGCCGACATCGTGATCACCGGCGGCACCGAGGCATGCGTCCGCTCGGTGACCATGGCCGGCTTCGCCCAGGCCCAGGCCATGTCCACCCGCAACGACGAGCCACACCGCGCCTCCCGTCCGTACGACAAGGGACGCGACGGCTTCGTCCTCGGCGAAGGCGCCGCCGTCCTGGTCATCGAACGCGCCGACCTGGCCGCCGCTCGCGGCCGCACGCCGTACGCGACCTTCGCCGGCGCCAGCATCACCTCCGACGCCTACGACATGGTCGGCCTGCACCCGCAGGGCGATGGCCAGATCAGGGCCATGACCACGGCCCTGAAGGAAGCCGGCCTGTCCGCCACGGACATCCAGCACGTCAACGCCCACTCCACCGGCACGCCGGGCGGCGACATGCTGGAGGCCAAGGCCATCTACGACGTCTTCGGCCACCAGCCCCTGGTCTCGGCGACCAAGTCCATGACCGGTCACCTCCTGGGCGCCGCCGGCGCACTGGAAGCGATCTTCACGGTCCTGGCCATCCACCACGACGTGGCCCCACCGACCCGCAACCTGGAGAACCCGGAGGACGACCTCCAGATCCAGGTCACCAGGGAGACCCCGGTCAACCTGCCCATCAACGCCGCCCTGTCGAACTCCTTCGGCTTCGGCGGTCACAACACCGCGCTGGTCTTCAAGAAGGCCTGACCGACGACCCGGCCAGGGCCAAGTCTGGAGTCGGGTCGGGTCGGGTCGCGGACCTTTGTCAGGGCGGGCCAGTCAGTCCAGCCTGGGCTGACTGGCCGCGTCTGACCCGAACCGGGCCGGGCGTGAGCTTCGGCCCGACAACTGTCGGTGGCCAGGCGTCCCGAACCCGCTGGGACCGGGAGAGCGGTCAGTCGGCCACCCGGCCCTGCGGCGTCCATTCCGGACTGGCGAACCGCGCGCGTAGTTCGCCGACAGCCGGTTCGGCGCCGCAGGCCCGGCAGGCCGGGACCGTCTCCAGGTCCTGGCCGCAGCTGTGCTCGAACATCACGGGCGGTGTGTCCACGAGATGCCGATCACCCCACTGCCGCAACAGGTGCAGGACTCCACGTAGCTCCAGTCCCGCCTCCGTGGCGTGATACTCGAACCGCGGCGGCCGCTCGCTGTACTGAACGCGTTCCAGCACACCCGCATCGACCAGCTTCCGCAGCCGGACGGCGAGAACATCGCGTGGTGCCCCGATGTTCCGGACCATGCCGTCGAACCGGCACACCCCATAGAACACCTCACGCAGCACCAGCAACGAGTACTTCTCCCCGACCACGGCCAGCGTGGCGGCGATGGAACACGGGCGCGGCTGGCTCATGCCACCCACGGTAGACGAGACCGTTTGAATACCCAATGCTCTCGTGTCGAAGGGACCTCCTGTCGTTGTGCTTCCTTTGTGGACGATGCCGGGCAGTGCCTCATGCCGGCCTGAGGCACCCGGTGACCAGCACGTGCTGAGCGGAGCCCGCGGTGGTCGGTCCGCCTGGCCGGGCCACCGGCACCGAGGGTCGCGGCGCGGCAGCGGGCCAGGCGGGGCTTGCGGTTCAGGTCATCGCGGCTCCGGGGAGGTGTGGTAGACGCGGTTGGTGGGCGAGGTCCAGGTGAAGCGGCCACCTGGATGCTGGTGCAGCCGCCAGGGCCAGGCGGCGGTCTGCTTGAGCCGGTGGTGGTGACGGCACAGCGGACCGAGGTTGTCCGGGCTGGTGGGACCTCCGTTCTCGTGCGGGATGGTGTGGTCCAGATCCGCGTCGTGGGCCTTGCGACGACAACCGGGGAAGGTGCAGCGCGGGTTGCGCGCCTTGACCACTTCGGTCATCCAGGTCGGCGGTTTGTAACGCCGGGCGTCGTAGCCGACCACCGAGCCGTCCGGGCCGGTGAGCAGCCGTTTGATGTTGGCGTCCATGGCCAGTTCGCGGGCCATCTCGGCGGTGATGGGGCCGTGATCGGCCAGTTCGGCCGGTTCGTCGTCATCGCCCAGCAGGGCGGTGATCGGCACGGTCACCCGGATCTCGGTGCTGACCGAACCGCCGTTCGCCTTGCCGGACAACAGGTCCAGGGCCACGTCGGTGCGCGTCTGGTCGAGCGTCCGATCCTCGTCCTTGACCGTGCGGGCGAGCTTGTCGACGTAGCAGAAGGCGGCCTGGGTGCGTGGGGCCGGCGCCTTCACGGAGAGCACGGCCATGCCGTCGTCCTCCGCCCACAGCGACAACTGCCGGGATTCCGCTGCTTTCTCCTCTCTCTTGCGGGCGGCGCCAGGATCGGCGCGGATGACCGCGCGGCGCAGCATCGACCGAACGCTGCCGACGCTGCGGGCCTCCGCGTCGGGCAGCACCCGTTGTTCGACCGCGGCCGCCTGGGCGTCGGTGAGCGGGGTGACGGCCTCGGCGATCGCCTTGGCCTTCGGGTAGTCGATCCGGCCTTCCTCCAGCGCTGCCAGGGTTCTGGGCACGCGGCGGAGGTCGAGGGCGGTGGCCAGCCGGACCGCCGCCGCACGTGGGCTCCAGCCCAGCGCCGCGGCGATCTCGTCCCCGACGAACTCGTGGATTCCGTACTTGTCATGGGTTCGGTGCTCGACGAACCTGGCCAGGGTCTGCATCTCCACCGACTCGACGTACGCCTTGACCCGCTGGCAGTTCCGCAGCCGATCGAGCAGCGCGTTGTCGTCCAAAGTGGACATATCAGCGGAGAGGGCGCCCATCGTGGCGTCAACAGACCGGGGCTGAGGTGTGTCGAGCACAGCGAGCTGCTCGAACATGGCACAGCCTAAGGGTGGGGGTGGGATGGGAATGACAGTTTCGCCACCGGCGGAACTCGCGACTTGCCTGTCAGGGAATTATGTTGGTGGGCAACGAAAATGCGCTGACAAGAGGCAGATTCTCCTGGTGCGCAAGGAGTCCGCGTGGGGTGGCGGCGGGAGCGGGCCGGGCCAGTGCGGGCCGGGACGAGGGGGTGGGCGGCGCTGTGCGGGGGTCGATCTGGTGTTGGTGGGGGTCTCGGCGATCGAGGTGAGTGCCATGTAGGGCATATAACCGTGCGATCATCTGGCTCGTCAAATTGATCAGGCGGGAATGGTGTCACCCGGTCGGGCGTTCTTGATACGGACGCGTGGAAAGACAAGTTGGAGGCTGTGGTGCTGGATCCGGAGAACCTGTACGAGGTGGACTCCGATGTCCCGGACCTGACCGGAGCGGTACTGCTGCACCACTTCGACGGGTTCATGGACGCGGGAGCGGCCGGGCGGGTGCTGGTCGAGCACCTGCTGGAGACCTACGAGCACCGCGTGATCGCGCGGTTCGACGTCGACGGCCTGCTCGATTACCGGTCGAGGCGTCCGTTGATGACCTACTCGACCGACCGGTGGGCCGATTTTGCGGCTCCCGAGCTTGTGGTGTATCTGTTGCATGACGCCATCGGCACCCCCTTCATCTTGCTCACAGGGTCTGAGCCGGATCTGCGGTGGGAAGCCTTCACCCAGGCGGTTCGTAGCCTGATCGAACGCTGGGGCGTCCGGTTGACCGTCGGTTTCCACGGAATTCCCATGGGTGTTCCGCACACGCGACCGCTGGGCGTGGTGGCCCACGCGACGCGCCGGGAACTGATCTCCGAACACCAGTCGTTCTTCAACCGGGTGCAGGTGCCCGGCAACGTGAGCGCGTTGCTGGAGCTGCGCCTGGGCGAGAGCGGTCACGACGCCGTCGGGTTCGCCGCGCAGGTGCCGCACTACCTCGCGCAGTCGACCTATCCGGCGGTGGCCATGACCCTGCTCGACCATGTCGTGCAGGCGACCGGCCTCGTGCTTCCCGCGGACTCGTTGCGGGAGACCGCGCGCCGGGCCGACGCCGAGGTGCAGCGGCAGGTCGTGGAGTCGGAGGAGATCTCGCAGGTGGTGGGCGCGCTGGAGCGGCAGTACGACGCGTTCGCCGAGGCCGCGGGCAAGGAGAGCCTGCTGCTGGAAACGGCCGAGGACATGCCGAGCGCCGAGGAACTGGGCGCGGAGGTCGAGCGGTTCCTGGCTGAGCAGCAGGGGTTCACCGACCCCCGCGACAACTGACCTACGAGAACACTCGGACGCTCCGGCTGATTGGGCTGGGCGTCGCGGGGCTGTGGTGTGGGCTGGCTGAGCACCGACAGGGTTGATGTTGGTGCTGAGGCTGGGTGCATGCCGTGGCGATTCGGCTGGCGGCCGATGCTGCCGTGCCGAGTGCACTGGACGTGTTTGGCGTGAACGCTGTGCGCAGGGACCCGGCTTGGTCTGCGCGCGGAGCGGGCTAGGTGCTGAGGCGGGCGTGCGTGGTGTGTCAGCCGCGTGTCCCGGCTGGCCGAGGGCCGTGGGACGGCCGTGCGAGGCGAGGCTGGCCGTGCGCGGTGAGCTGGGCTGGCTGGCGATGAGTCTGAGGCGCGGTGTGGTGCTGAGGGCGTGGTCACCGGCCGCGTGGTGGTGTGGGCGCGGGTGACCGTGGTGGGTTCTGGCGGTGTCGCCGGGGCCGCGACCTGTCTGCGGAAGCGGCGGGTTGTGCGGGCCAGGGCGGCGGGCCGGCCCGCACAACGTCCACGGCCGCTGAGCGCGGATGTCAATCATCCTACGATTGGGCCGATGTGGTGACAACGTCCGATGGCGGACGGGGTGACCCGTTCGAAATGGGCGCGGCCCCACCGTGGACAGGGTCGTCCTGGTGGAGCCGCTGGGTGGTGCTGGTTGGCCGGAGTGGTGCTGGTCAGCCGGTGGTGTAGGAGGCGATGGCGGGGTTGCGCCAGTCGCTGGAGACGATGGTGGCGCCCTTGGCGGCCAGGTCCCGGACCCGGGCGTGGGCGTCGGGGACCGGTGGGTTCACGCCGTCGATCGCCGGGGCGACCCGGTGGGCGTCGGTCATGACGACCAGGTACTTGCCGCCGAGGTAGCTGCCCGGGTAGCCGGCGTAGGCGCTGGCGTCGCCGTCGAAGGCGACGAGCCAGGGCGCGCGGTTGCCGCCGCGGTCGCCGGTGCGCGGGTCGGACTGGCTGGCGCCGTTGATCGCGGGGAAGGCCATGGTGGAGGGCAGGGTGCCCGCGCTGTTGGCGTTGAGCAGGCGGTCGGCGTATTCCACGTCGGTGTGATAGCGGTCGAAGGGGTTGGCTGCCTCGAACGTGCCGCGTTCGACCAGGATCAGGAACTTGCCGGTCAGAGCGGCGCGGGTGGGCCACGCGCCGGCCTGGGCGGCGGCGTCCAGGGTGGCGTGGCCGCCCTTGAGCTGGGCGGGGCCGAAGACGTTCGCGGCGCCCAGGTTGTCGGCGATGACGCGGTCCAGTTCCTGGGCGCCGAAGCCGCCGCGGCCGTCGAAGCCGTTCTTCAGTTCGAGCTTGAGCACGACCAGCGGGTGGTTCGGCTTGTTCTCGTGCCACAGGCGGATGTTGCGCAGGCAGGTGGCCAGGTTCTGGTTGCGGGCGCCGGTGCGCAGCTCCGGGTAGGTGTTCGCGGCAGCGCAGTTGTTGCTGTTGCCGGGGTCGTGGCTGACCTTGAAGTCCCTGGTGCCGAAGAAGTTCGTCCAGATGTCGATCTCGAGCATGCCCGCGCCGGTGTCCAGGGCGTCGGCCAGGTACGGGAAGGTCGCCTGGATGTAGGCGTTGTGCAGGCCGACCGAGGCGGCGCCGGTGGCGGTCACCATCTGGGCGGCGGTGGCTGCGGCGGCCTGGGCGGATGTCGCGGCGGCGGGTGCGGCCGGGGTCGCGGCCGCGGGGGTTGCCGCGGGTGTCGCGGCGGCTGGGGTCGCTGCTGCGGTGGCTCCGGTGGAGCCGCCGGCTGCGGCGGCCAGGACCAGCAGGCCCGCGCCGACTGCGGTGGCCGCGCGAGCGAGTGGGCGATGCATCGTTGCGCTCCTCAAACCGTTACCCGGTGGTGGCGGATGAGGAGAAACTAGCCTGGGTAGGTGTGCGCGGGATGTCCGCTGGATGGCGCATTGATCCGTCTGGGTGCGGGTATTCCCATTCGGGCGGGCGGAGGGGTTATTACGCAAGCCCCATTGGTCGCCGACCGGCGCACGATTGGCGCGCGCCGGCCGGGAGTTCAGATATGTGATTGTCCGGGGAATTCAGTCCTGGACGTGGATCGCCATCGCCGGGCACAGCACGGCCGCCTCGCGGACCGCCTCACCCAGTTCGGCCGGCGGCTCCTCCTGGAGCAGCACCACCACGCCGTCCTCGTCCCGCTGATCGAACACCTCGGCGGCGGCCAGCACACACTGACCGGCGCCTACGCAGGCTTCTTCGTCGATGTTGACGCGCATTTCCAACTCCTGTTGTGCGGTGGTGGGTCGCGGTCGGCGGCCGGTCAGGCCTGAGCGTCCCAGGTGACCGGCAGCGACCGCACGCCGTACACGAGTGCGTCGTGCTTGAACTCAATGTTCTCGAACGGGATCGCCAGGCGCAGCGTCGGGATCCTGGTGTACAGCCGGGCGAAGACCTCCTGCAGCTCCACCCGGGCCAGCTGCTGGCCGAGGCACTGGTGGGCGCCGTAGCCGAAGGTCAGGTGGGCGCTGGCGTTGCGGCCGAAGTCGATCTCGTCGGGGTTGCCGAAGACCGACTCCTGCCGGTTGCCCGAAGACAGGGCGGCGATGACGAACTCGCCCTCCTTGAACACCTGCTCGCCGATCGGCAGGTCCTCGACCACCCGGCGGAACACGCCGAACTGCACCACCGAGAGGTACCGCAGCATCTCCTCGACCGCGGCGGGCGCGATCGAGGCGTCCGCGCGCAGCTCGGCCAGGCGGTCCGGGTGCTGCAGCAGGGCGGCGGCGCTGAGCGCGATCATGTTCGCGGTGGTCTCGTGCCCGGCGATGAGCAGCGAGATGCCGAGGGTGACCAGCTCCTCGATGGTCAGCGGGGTGCCGCCGGCGGTGGCCCGCTGGATGAGCCTGCCGAGCAGGTCCTCGTCGGTCGGGTTGGCCATCTTGGCCATCACGAGCTGGGCCATGTAGCCCTGGACCTGACCGCTGGCCGCCAGCCGCTGCTCCTGGGTGATGTCGACCTTGAGTAGCACCCCGCTGGCCGCCTGGAACATCTCCCGGTCGGCGTAGGGCACACCGAGCAGCTCGCAGATCACCAGCGACGGGATCGGCAGGCCGAAGTCGTGGTACAGGTCAGCCTCGGTGCCTTCGAGCATCTTGTCGATGTGCTGATCCACCAGGTCGGCGATGTAGGGCCGCATCGCCTGGATGCGCTTGACGGTGAACTCCGGGGTCAGCAGCCTGCGCAGCCGGGAGTGCTCGGGGCCGTCGTGGTGCAGGATCGAGCCGGGGGCGGCCGGGGCGTCCAGGTCGGCCTCGGTGTTGACGTGGTTGGACGGCGAGGCGGCGCGGGAGGACAGGCGCGGGTCGGCCAGCACGCTGCGCACGTCCTCATACCGGGTGACCAGCCACGCGTCCACGCCGACCGGGCAGCTCACCTGGCTCACCGGCGCGGTTTCGCGCAGCTCCTGGTACTCCGCGGCGGGGTCGAACGGGCAGCCCGCGGGCCGGGTGTCGGGGAAGGCGGCCTTGGCGGGAGCGTTCGCGGTCTCGGTCATGACCTCGGGTCCTTTCGGTGGTGGGACGTCAGTGCGGCGGTGGCGGCGGCTGGCGAGTTCGGTGGTGATCGGCCCGGTGGGGCCGGTCCGGCCGGCCTGGTGGGGACGGGCTGGGAAGCGGCTGAGGGCACTGGTCGGCGGTTGGGCGGCGGCAGGTGGGGGCGGCGGTTGGTGGCGGCGCGGCGGTAGGTGGTGGGGGCGGTTGGCGGTAGGGCGGCGGTAGGTGGTGGGGGCGTGCTGGGCGGGTTGTGCGTGGTCGCCGGGGGTGGCCACGCGGTGGGTGTGACCGGGTCCCGGTGGAGCTGTCGGGCGGAATCTGGCAGTTACTGCCATTCTGCCAACACTGCCACTATGCCACGTGTGTCGAATGCACGTCGAACACGGTCCGTGCTGTTAGCCTCCGGGCGAAGAGGGGCTGGTCAGGAGGTGTGCCGATGGGGCTGCGTGAGCTGAAGATGCAGCGCACCCGGTTACAGATCGCCAACAAGGCGCTGGAGCTGTTCGCGGCGCAGGGCTTCGAGGCGACCACCATCGAGCAGGTCGCGGTCGCGGCCGAGGTCGGCACGCGCACGCTCTACCGCTACTTCCCGACCAAGGAATCGCTGATCGCGGGCTTCGTGGAGGAGCACCTCACCGACTCCCTGGAGGTCATGCGCGCCCAGCCCGCCGACCGGCCGCTGCCCGAGGCGCTGCACGTCGTGCTGGACCGGCTGATGCGGGTGGTCGCCGAGGACGCCCAGCGGGTGCGCGCGGTCTACGCGCTGGCCAGGCACACCGACTCACTGCAGGCCCGGCTGGCCGAACAGACCTGGCGCTGGCGCAACGAGCTGGCCGAGGAGATAGCCACCAGGGTCGGTGGGCCCTCGGCCGGGTTGAAGGCCGCCTTGTCCGCGGCCGCGACCATGGGGCTGATCGAGGTCGTGCTGCGGGAATGGGTGGACGGTGACGGCCGCCGGCCGTTGCGGGAGATCACCCAGGACGCGCTGAAACTCCTGCACACCGGCGATATCCCGCTACCGGAACACCGGGGCTGAGCCGGTGGAGGCGAACTCCGGCCTACCCGGGACGCCGCGCCGGGTACGCAACCCGTGGGGACACGGGGACCGGCTGCGGCAGGAGATCATGGCCGCCACCGAGCGGCTGCTCGGCGCCCTCGACACCGACGACGCGCTGACCATCCGCGGGGTGGCCAGGGCCGCCGGGATTGCCCCGGCCAGCATCTACCCGCACTTCGGCGACCTGACCCAGCTGGTCGGCGCGCTGATGCAGGACCAGATGCAGCGCATGGCCGACGCCATGGCCCTCGGCCGCGACTCCGTGCCCGAAGGCGATCCGCTCGGCAGGCTGTGCGCGATCCTGCGCGCCTACCTGGACTTCGCCATCAACAACCCCGCGCACCAGCGGATCCTGCTGGCCTTCCCCAAGGGCGTCGGCGTGTCCTGGGGCGACACCGGCACCATGCGGCCCAGCGCGGAGATCGGGGTCATCCTGATCGAGGCCCTGGACGCGTGTGTGGCGGCCGGGCACCGGTTGCGGGTCGAGCCCGCGGTCGCCAGCCAGATCATCATGGTCGGCGCCTTCGGCCGGGTGGTGTTGTCGCAGGCCAGCCGGGGTCTCTACGACGGGCTGAGCGTGCCGGAGTTCCTGTGCGAGCTGATCAGGCTGGTGTTCGAGCCCGGAGTGGAACTGGCCGCCTCCGACACCGGCGGCTGACCGGTCAGAAGTGACGGCGAGGCATCCGGGGCGGGCGTCTGCGCTCTTCTGTCTGTGCTCGATGCGGTTCACGGTTGTGGACGAGTGGCCGTTGTGGAGTTTCGCCAGCCCGCGTCACTAGGCGTTCTCGGCCGCACTTCCGGTCGCATATGTGAAAGTCTTGTCGGACCCCCGATCGTGTCCTAATGTGGCTTCACCCCGCCAACCTGTAAGCGCTTTCGAGTAACGGATGCCGGCCCCTGCAAACGTCGGCATTTGTTTTCTCGCTGCGCCTTTTCCTGGAGGTTGGAATGCCGAGAAAACACCGTGTCCTCGCTGGGATCGCGTTGCTGGGTGGGCTCGTGCTCACCGCCCCTGCCGCGCAGGCCCAGGTCGAGGGCGGTGGCTGGACGTCGCGTTCCCCTGGCTTCAACGTGCAGGAGCGCGGCTGCGGCCAGGTCAACAACCTGACCTTCACCCTGACCTGTTCCACCGCCAGCGGCGACCAGCGCGCCGAACGCAGGTATGACACCTACGGCGGCGGCACCTACCAGTTCGAGGGGTCGTTCCGGATCCAGAGCATGGGCGGCACCCGGATCTCGCTGAAGCAGACCTTCCAGGACGGGCCCTCGGCCGGACCGTTCTTCATGCTGGCCGTCGAACGCGGCGGCAGGCTCTACGCGGTGCACGGCGGCGCGACAGTCGCCACCGGCGCCACCGTCGGCGCGACCGTGCGGGTCAACACCGTGCACCAGGTCGGCAGCCAGCACCGCACCTACATCAACGGCTCCCAGAAACACAGCTACAGCAGCCCCAGCGGCAGCTTCTACGACAAGTTCGGCGCCTACCGCACCAGCAGCGGCCAGGGGCCCGCCACCGTGGTGTGGAGCGGAATCCGCTTCTGGCGCAAGTGATCCCGCGCCGCTGACCCTGCCCTGACCAACGCGGTCGTCCCGGTTTCGCGCGCCGGGACGACCGCGTGCCCCGCCCTGTCTCGAGGTCCCCCGTGCTCAAGTCCCTCGCTGTGCTGCCTGTCCTGGCCCTGCTGTTATCCGCCTGTGCCGCAACGGAATCCGCGTCCCCTGGCGGCGCGCTGTCCGGGAAACTGGACACCCCGGTGGACGTCACGCTGCGCTGGGAGAACACCGGGCAGCCGGTGGCCGGGCGGGTGCTGGAGTATGCCAACGAACCCAACGGCGAGTACACGGTGCTGAAGTTCCTCGCCCCCGAGGAGACCAGCTACCGGCACCCCGACCTGATCCCGGAAACCCGCTTCTTCTACCGCCTCCGGCCCTACTACGGCACGGCCTCCCCCGAGCAGTCGGTGACGTTGCCCGAACCGAAACCGGGGGACAAGCCGGAGGAGGACCCGCACGAGTGGGCGGTGCCACAGACCCTGCCCGGCGCGCCCGCGGGCACGCAATCCTTGCGCGCCAACGCATCCGCCGCCACCCCCACCGAGGTCAAGGCGACCGTGATGACCAGCCAGGGCATCCGGTTCACCTGGCGGGACAACGCCTCCGACGAGGAGCACTACGCGGTCGAGGTGAAGGCGGGTGCGGCGCCGGCCTGGTCGACCGCGGCCCTGCTGGACCCGAACATCAACTCCTTCGGGCTGGTGACCCTGCCCGAGGAGCGGACCGCGGCCTACCGGGTGCGCGCGTTCTACTACGGGCCTGCCTCCAACGTGGTGGAACTGAGAACCGGGCGCGGCAAGCCCTAGGTCAGCTCAAGGCAGCGTGACCTGGTACTGGATCGGGTCAGCGAGCCCGCGGATCCGGTCTCCCCGGTGGATGGCGACCTTCGGCGAGGTCAGGGCTCCAGTGACCACGGCGAGTCGCCAATCCGGCCGGGTCGCCTTGGCGAACTCGTTGCGGGTTAACAGGAACCGTGGACGGTCCCCACGCACGCCCTTGACCTCGACCCGCAGCACCTCGCCGTTGCCCAGGTGACAGTCGAGGTCCCAGCCGCGCCGGTGCAGGCTGACATCCTCGACCCGCGCGCCCCGCTTCGCGTAGTAATCGGTGACCGCGGCCATCGCGGCCAACTCGACCTTCCGGTTCAGCTCAGCGGACCCGAACCCCGCACCTGAGCCGGTCGGCGGCAGACCGGGTGGCAGGCTGAGTAGATCCTCCAGTGCGGCAAGCTGTTCCGGTGTCAGCTCGAACGGGTTGGACCCGTAGGGCTGTTTGAGGATGGTGAGCTTGTCCAGTCCGGGGAAGGCACGCACGGTGTCCCGCGAGATCGGCGTTTCCCAGATCGGCAGGTCGACCGGCACAAAAGCCTTGGCCTTGGCCAGCTCGGCCGCGTTCGCCCAGTACTGCTGATGGGTTCGTGGCGGTCCCGACTGGACGAGGCCGGTGACGTGGCCCGCACCCCACAGCCCCGCCTGGTCGCCACTGAGCCAGAGGAAGATCCGCTGCCCGGCCCGCATCCGGTTGGCCCGGGAGTCAGGCTTGGCACCCCGCACTACCGACCACTGCAGCAGCTTCGGGTGGGTTTCGTCGGCGAGCAACGCCGGGACGTTGAAGCGCTTGGGGTTGCCGGACAGCAGCCAGCCCCCGATTTTCTTGTTCTCCCCCATGATCAGGAGTGTGTCAGAAGCGATCAGCCCGCGGCCAGCGCGCGGCGGCAGGCCTGATCGGCGGCGCGGGTCGTCTCCGGCAGCCGGTAGCTCGGCGTCAGCGCCAGCGTGTGCGCGCAGGCCGTGTCCAGGTCGATCCGGTGCCCCACCGAGACATACACCGGTTTCACCCCCGGCCGCGTGCGCAGCACCCGCCCCACCAGCTCGCCCTCGTCCACCAGATCGCTGTGCGCGCCGCGGTCCGGACCCGGTTCCGCCGCCGTGCCGATCAGCCGCGTCTTGCCCACCCCGAACACCGGCAGCCCGGTCAGCACACCCAGGTGGCAGGCCAGGCCGAAGCGGTGTGGGTGGGCCAGGCCGTGGCCGTCGACGACCAGCAGGTCCGGGGTGGCCGGCAGGCGGGACAGGGCGGTGAGCAGGGTGGGCAGCTCGCGGAAGGCGAACAGGCCGGGGATGTAGTCGAAGGCGGGCACGCCGGTGGCGGTGGACTCGGCGAGCACCTCGTGGGTGGCGAAGTCGAGCAGCACCACGGCGGCGGCCAGGGTGCGCTCGTCCTTGGCGTAGGCGACGTCCAGGCCCGCGACCGTGGCCGGGCGCTGTGGGCCGGGGCCGGTGGTGTCGACCTGGGTGCGCAGGGCCTGCTGGATGGCGCGGGCCTCCGCCTCCGTGGCGGGTGGGATCAGGGATGCCACAGCGTCACTTCGGCGCCCTGGCCGTCGCCCTTGGGGCCGGTGATCTTCAGCAGGGCGAGTCGGCCGAGTCCGGACCGGGCGCAGTAGACGTGGCCCTGGGCGATGTTCGCCTTGTGCACCGACTCGGCCGCCAGCAACTGGCCGCACTCCTCGGCGGTGGGCGGCTGCGACCCGGTCCAGCGGGCCAGGTTCTTCGAGCTGGCCCTGAAGGTGATCAGCTGCGGCGTGCCGTAGTAGAAGTCCCAGTCCTCGGCCTTGGGCTTGCGGGTCGGCGGGGTGGTGTCCAGGTCGAGGCCACTGCTGTCGAGCACCAGCGTGCCCTGCCAGTCCACCTTCCTCGGCCCGGCCGGAGTCGCCGGTGGGGCACCGCCACCGGGCTCACCCACCGGTGCGGCACCGGGGTTGCCCGAGGGCGCCGGTTCGTCCTTGAACAGGCCGAACACATCCGTGGAAGCGGAGACGACCGCGGCGACCACGCCGATGGCGGCCAGGGTGATTGCCAGGCGGCTGTTGTTGTCGGACATCGCCGGGGATCTTCGCACGGGCACCCGCCGCGGCGGAGCGGATCCGACACGTTGCAAGCCTGCTGCAAGAAATGTATGCATCTTGCGCTCGCTTGCGTCATCATTGCCTCATGACTCGACGACTCGCCGAGGTGGCGCGCAAGGTCGGGGTGAGTGAGGCGACGGTCAGCCGGGTGCTCAACGGCAAACCCGGCGTCTCCGAGTCCACCCGCAACGCCGTGCTCACCGCACTCGACGTGCTGGGCTACGAGCGCCCCACCCAGCTCCGCGGCGAACGCGCCCGGCTGGTCGGCCTGGTGCTGCCCGAACTGCAGAACCCGATCTTCCCCGCCTTCGCCGAGATCATGGGCAACGCGCTGGCCCAGCAGGGATTCACCCCCGTGCTGTGCACCCGCACCGCTGGCGGGGTCTCCGAGGCCGACTACGTCGAACTGCTGCTCGCCCAGCACGTCTCCGGGGTGCTCTTCGCCGGCGGCTCCTACGCCCAGGCCGACGCCTCGCACGAGCACTACCGCCGCCTGGTCGAACGCCAGCTGCCCACCGTGCTGGTCAACGCCGGCATCGACGAACTCGGCTTCCCCAGGGTCTCCTGCGACGACGCCGTCGCCGCCGAACAGGCGCTGACCCACCTGCTCTCCCTCGGGCACACCAAGGTCGGCATGGTGCTCGGCCCGCCCGACCACCTGCCCTCCCGGCGCAAACTCGCCGCCTTCACCGCCTCGGCCGCCAAAGCCGGGCTCACCGTGCCCGCCGAATGGGTCGGGCACGCCATGTTCTCCCTGGAAGGCGGCCAGGCCGCGGCCGCCCGGCTGATCGAACGCGGCGTCACCGGCATCGTCTGCGCCTCCGACCCCCTCGCGCTGGGCACCGTCCGGGCGGTGCGGCGGCGTGGGATGGCGGTACCGTCGGACGTCTCGGTCATCGGCTACGACGACTCCGCGTTCATGAACTGCACCGACCCGCCGCTGACCACCATCCGCCAGCCCATCGAGGCCATGGGCCGGGCCGCGGTGGACCTGCTCGCGGCGCAGATCAACGGCGCCGAGGTCACCGCGGAGGAGCTGCTCTTCGAGCCGGAACTGGTGGTCCGCGGCTCCACCGCGCCCGCACCGGAGAAGTGACGGGGTGCGCGAGTAGATAACGAGAATCAGTCAACTTCTTGCTTAATCTCATCGGGATATTGCACTCCGGCGGGCTGGGCTCCTATCGTGAGCCGCGCCACAGGTCCCGCCGGAGCGACCTCCCACCGAGAAGAGGCACGAGCGATGCTGAGACCTCGTACCCGCAGCGCCATCGGAGTACTGCTCGTCGCCGGACTCGGCCTGACCATGGCCGGGTGCGGCGGCGACGCGGCGCCCGCGGCCGGCGGCAAGGTCAAGATCTCCGTCAACGGCCAGCCGCCGGGCACCCAGGCCTTCCAGCGCAAGATCTTCGACGAGGACGTGGCCGCGTTCGAGGCGGCCAACCCGAACATCGACATCGAGCCGCGCGAAGGCTTCATGGACCCGAAGACCTTCGCCACCAAGCTCTCCGGCGGCCAGCTCGAGGACGTCTTCTACGTCTACCTCACCGACCCGGCGCAGATCATCGCCCGCCGCCAGGCCGCCGACATCACCGACCACCTCAAGGACGTGCCGCTGGCCGGTGAGCTGAACCCGCAGCTCACCCAGGTGTTCAAGGACGCCAAGGGCCGCCAGTACGGCCTGCCCACCGCCAACTACTCGATGGGCCTGCTCTACAACCGCACCCTGTTCAGCAAGGCCGGCCTCGATCCGGCCAAGCCCCCGGCCACCTGGGCCGAGGTGCGCGAGGCCGCCAAGAAGATCAGCGCGCTGGGCAACGGTGTGGTCGGCTTCGGTGAGCTGAGCAAGAACAACCAGGGCGGCTGGCACCTGACCAGCTGGCTCAACTCCCTCGGCGTCAGCGTGGCCCGCCAGGAGGGCGAGACCTGGAAGGCCGACTTCAACAACGACAAGGGCAAGGCCGCCCTGCAACACCTCCATGACATGCGCTGGACCGATGACTCCATGGGCAGCAAGCAACTCCTGGAGATCCCCGACCTGCAGCGGCTGATGGGCGCGGGGCAGCTCGGCATGTACATCGCCGCCCCGGACAACGTGCCGGTGCTGGTCAACCAGTTCAACGGCAAGTACGAGGACTACGGCCTCGCCCCGCTGCCCGGCGGCCAGGGCACGCTGATCGGCGGCGAGGGCTACATGATCAGCCCCAAGGCCACCCCGGAGAAGATCAAGGCCGGCCTGACCTGGCTGCGCTGGAAGTTCCTCGACCCGTCCCGGATCGAGGGCAACCTCAAGCGCTACGCCGAGCAGAAGCAGCCGATCGGCCTGCCCGTGCCGCCAGCCGCCGACGTCTGGGTCGGCCCGGTGCGCGAGCAGCAGGAGAAGTTCAAGGCCGCCAACGCGACCATCCCGGTGGCCAACTACCAGCCCTACATCACCGCCGCGCCCAGCCTGAAGGGCAACCTGGAACCGCCCAGCGCCCAGCAGGTCTACGCCGCGCTGGACACGGTGATGCAGGCGGTGCTGACCAACAAGGACGTCAACATCGGCCAGGTGCTCGCCGAGGCGGAAACCAAGGTCAATGGTGTTCTCGCGCAGCTCAGGTGAACTGAGTGAGGTGGCGCCGCCGGTGCAGGGCCGGTGGCGCCGCAAGCTCGGTGAGAACCTCACCGCCTACGGCCTGCTCGCCGCCGCGCTGGTGGTCTTCGCGCTGTTCTCCTGGTGGCCGCTGATCCGCGGCGTGCTGCTCAGCTTCCAGCAGGTGGACTTCGTGAACCCGCCCAGCTGGGTCGGTTTCGAGAACTTCGAGCGGCTGTTCAACGACCCGCTCTTCGGCGCGGCCTGGCGCAACACCCTGCTGTTCACCGGTCTGGCGCTGCTGCTCGGTTTCGCGGTGCCGTTCCTGACCGCGGTGGTGCTCAACGAGTTGCGGCACGCGCGGTCGTTCTTCCGGGTCGCGGTGTACCTGCCGGTGATGTTGCCGCCGGTGGTGACCGCGTTGCTGTGGAAGTGGTTCTACAACCCGGGACCCGGCCTGTTCAACGAGGGCCTGCGTGCGGTCGGCCTGCCCGGACTGAGCTGGCTGGACTCCGGCAGCACCGCGATGATCTCGCTGGTGCTGGTCTCCACCTGGGCCAACATGGGCAGCACCACGCTGATCTACCTGGCCGCGCTGCAGACCATCCCCGGCGAGCTGTACGAGGCGGCCGAACTCGACGGCGCGAACCTGTGGCGGCGACTGGTGCACGTCACCATCCCGCAGACCCGGTTCGTGCTGCTGGTGCTGCTGCTGTTGCAGGTGGTGGCGACCATGCAGGTGTTCACCGAACCGTATGTGATGACCGGCGGCGGACCAGAGGACGCCACCGTCACGCTGCTGCTCCTGCTCTACCGCTATGCCTTCTACTACAACGACTTCGGCACGGCCAGCGCGCTGAGCCTGCTGCTGTTCGTGGTGCTCGGCATCTTCTCCGCCACCTATGTGCGGCTGACCAGGACCAGGAGCTGATCATGTCCACGCGCACCCTGGTCTCCCCGGCCGCACTGCGTTCCCCGCGCGGGAAAGCCTTGTACTGGCTCGTGTTCGGCGTTGTGCTGGTGCTGTTCCTGCTGGCCTTCGTCTTCCCGTTGTACTGGGCGGTGACCGGCGCGATGAAGTCGCCGGTGGAACTGGCCAGGACCCCGCCGTCGGTGGTGCCCGAGACCTGGTTCCCGGAGACCTTCTGGCAGGCCTGGCAGGAGCTGGACCTGGGCCGGTACTTCCTCAACACGCTGATCGTGGCCGGAGGTGCGGTGCTGGTGCAGCTCGCGGTGTGCGTGCCTGCCGCCTACGCGCTGTCCAAGCTGCGACCGGTGCTGGGCAACGTGATCCTCGGCCTGATGCTGGCCACGCTGATGCTGCCCGCCTCGGCGCTGCTGGTGCCGACCTACATGACCATCGCCGACGTGCCGCTGTTCGGGGTGAACCTGCTCAACAACCCGGCTGGCATCTGGCTGCCCGCGGCGGCCAGCGCGTTCAACATCTACCTGCTCAAGCGGTTCTTCGACGAGATCCCCGGCGAACTCCTGGAAGCGGCCAGGATGGACGGCGCGGGACCGGTGCGGGTGCTGATCAGCATCGTGCTGCCGATCTCCCGGCCGATCCTGGCCGTGGTGTCCATCGTCGCGCTGGTCACCGCGTGGAAGGACTTCATCTGGCCGCTGCTGGTCTTCTCCGACCCCAACGAGCAGACGCTCAGCGTCGCGCTGGAACGGGTCGCGCCGGACACCGCGCTCAACGTGCTCACCGCGGGACTGGTGCTGGCCAGCATCCCGATGATCCTGGTTTTCCTTGTGTTCCAACGCCAGATCCTGGCCGGCCTGACCGCCGGCAGCCTCAAGGGCTAAGCACACCTCTCCGGAAGGCGGCATCGTGATCTCCTCCGAGCGCACCTCTGCAACTCAGTCCACTGTGGACGGACAAGGGACGTCCTGGTGGCGCGGGGCGGCGATCTACCAGGTCTACCTGCGCAGCTTCGCCGACGGCGACGGGGACGGCGTCGGCGACCTCGCCGGGGCCCTGGCCAAGCTGCCCTACCTGGCCGAACTGGGCATCGACGCGATCTGGTTCAGCCCCTGGTATCCCTCGCCGATGGCCGACGGCGGCTACGACGTGGCCGACTACCGGGACATCGAACCGGTCTTCGGCACCCTGGCCCAGGCCGAGGAGTTCATCGAGCAGGCGCACCGGCTGGGCATCCGGATCATCATCGACATCGTGCCCAACCACTGCTCGGACCGGCATCCCTGGTTCGCCGAGGCACTGGCCGCCGAACCGGGATCGCCCGCGCGGCAACGGTTCTGGTTCCGGCCGGGCCGCGGCGCGGACGGGTCCGAACCGCCGAACGACTGGCAGTCCCGCTTCGGCGGACCGGCCTGGACCAGGGTCACCGAGGCCGACGGCAGGCCGGGTGAGTGGTACCTGCACCTCTACGCCGCCGAGCAGCCCGACCTCAACTGGACCAACCCCGAGGTGCACGCGGAGTTCGCCGACATCCTCCGGTTCTGGTTCGACCGCGGCGTGGACGGGCTGCGCATCGACGTGGCCGACGGCCTGGTCAAGGCGCCCGGACTGCCCGATGTGGCCGGGGCCAACGGACAACTGCCCTTCTCCGACCTCGACGGCGTGCACGAGATCTACCGGGCCTGGCGGCGGATCGCCCAGGAGTACGGCGAGGACCGGATCTTCGTCGGCGAGATGTGGCTGCCCGACCCGGTGCGCTTCGCCCGCTACCTGCGCCCGGACGAGCTGCACTCGGCGTTCAACTTCGATTTCCTTTCCTGCCCTTGGGAAGCCGGGCAACTCAAGACGGTCATCCAGGCCACAGTGGACAGTCACGCGCCGGTGGGCGCGCCGCCCACCTGGGTGCTGTCCAACCACGACGTGACCCGGCACGTCACCCGCTACGGCAGGCCAGGCGACACCGGCTTCACCTTCGCCGACCGCCGCCACGGCACCCCGGTTGACCGTGAACTCGGCGCCCGCCGGGCCCGCGCGGCCGCCCTGCTCAGCCTGTCCCTGCCCGGCGGAGCCTATGTGTACCAAGGGGAGGAGCTGGGGCTGTGGGAGATCGAGGACGTGCCGGACGAGCTGCGCGAGGACCCGGTGTTCGCCCGCACCCAGGGCGCGGACCCCGGCCGGGACGGCTGCCGGGTGCCACTGCCCTGGTCCGGCCAGGCCGCCCCGTTCGGCTTCGGACCCGAGGGCTCGGTGCCCTGGCTGCCGCAGCCCGCCGAGTGGTCCGGGCACACCGCCCAGGCGCAGCGACAGGATCCGGCCTCGATGCACGCGCTCTACCGGGAGGCGCTGCGGTTGCGCCGGGAGCTGCCCGCACTCGGTGACGGCCCGATGCGCTGGCTGGAACTCGGCGCCGACGTGCTGGCCTTCCACCGCCCGCCCGGCTTCACCTGCGTGGTCAACCTGGCCGCCGAACCGGTCGCGCTGCCCGCGCACGAGCGGGTGCTGCTGGCCAGCGGCGGACTGACCGAGGCGGGCGAGCTGCCGCCGGACACTGCGATCTGGCTGGCCTGACCAGGTGGTCGGACAACGGCGTCCGGCCCAGTCGACCATATGCCAAAACACCTGCTCAGGGCCGATCGGACAGGTTCGATCGGCTGATCTCGACTTGCCGGGCAGGTTCAGGTAATCCATTACCTGAACCTGCCTGGAGGACCCATGAACACCACCACACCGGGGATTCCCCGGCCGCTGCCCGCTCGGGCGGTCGGCATCCTCGGCCGGACCGCGGAACTGGGCCGGATCCGCGCCCTGCTGACGGACCGGCGGATCGACGGCGTCGCCGTGTCCGGGGTGGGGCGCAGCCGGGTGCTGGCCGAGATCGCGGACTGGGCGCAGGGCCACGGGTTCCGGATCGAGCCGATCATCGGCGGGCGCGGGCTGTCCACGCTGGTGTGCACGGTGCTGCTGGGCCCGGCCACCAGGGTGCTCGCGGTGGTCGACGACGCGCACCTGCTGGCCGAGGCCGACGCCGAACTGCTCCTGGAACTGGTGCGCCAGGGCCTGGTGCGGGTGATCGCCGCCGGGCCGGACGGACTGTGGCCGGGGGAGAACCTCGGCCGGGTCGACCTGCCGCCACTGGGCGCCACCGACATGATCGAGCTGGCCAGGGCGCTCACCGGCGACCACCCGGCCGCCCGGCGACTGGCCCAGCTCGCCCAAGGCAGTCCGCGACTACTGCGCGAGCTGGTGCACCTGGCCGCGGATCACCCTGCCGACCAAGGCGGTTCCCTGACCGAGGTGATCGAGCTGCGCCTGGCCGGACTGGACGCCGCGCAACGGCAGGCCCTGGACCTGATCGCGGCCACCGGGTTCGCGCCGCTGCCGGTGTTCGAGCGCCTGGTCGACCGGCACGACCTGATCATCCTGGCCGAACAGGAACTGATCACCGCGGTGGAGACCCCGACCGGCTGGCGGGTCGAACTGGCGCACACCGGGATCGGCGCGGCACTGGGCGCCACCCCGGTGCCCGAACCGTCCACTGAGGACGATCAGGACCACGTGACCGGACTGATGTGCGCCGGGCGGATCGAGGAGGCGCTGGCCGCGGCCACGGAACGCTTCGCCGCCGCCGATGCCGCGCACCGGTCCGGGCACGGCGTGATCCTGGCCTCGATGCTGTTGGCGCACGGGCAGATCCGCCGCGCCCACGACCTGCTGTGCCTGTTACCCGACGACGATCCGCGCTGGGCCATCCTGCGCCTGGCCGCCGCCGCCCAGCTCGGCGACCCGGCCGCGGTGGCCGCCGGTGCGCTGCCCCCGGCCGAAGCCGCCACCGCGCACCTGGCCGCCTCGACCGCGGTGGCCCGCGCCTGGGCCGCGGCCGTCCGCGGCGATCTCGACCAGGCCAGGGACCTGTTGTGCGCCAAGGCCGAGGACACCACCTGGGACCGGGCCGCCCGCGCGCACACCCTCGGCCGCCTCGGCCTGGCCCGCTCCGCCGCCCCGTTCTGGCACAGCATCGGCCAGCACGGCTACCTGCGGGCCCGGCTGGACTACAGCCGCGCCATCGCCACCGCGGACGCCGACCTGCTGGCCGCGGTGGCCGAGCAGTTCCTCACCGCGGGCGCCCTGCTCTACGGCGCGGAGGCCCTGGCCGAACTCGCCGCCCTGCACCAGCGGGCCGGGCAGTCCCGCAAGGCCGCCGCCGCGATCCGCCGGGCCCGGATGCTGCCGGTGCGGCACAGCGGCGCCCGCACGCCGGGACTCGCGCTGCTGGCCCAGAACGAACCGCTGTCCACCAGGGAGAGCGAGGTGGTGCGGCTGGCCGTGACCGGGCTGACCGACCCGCAGATCGCGCTGCGGCTCGGCGTCTCGGTGCGCACCATCAACAACCACCTGCACCGCGCCTACCGCAAACTCGGCTGCGCCGGCCGCGCGGATCTGCCGCCCGGCGCCGGTCAGTGAGCCGCCGCGACCACCCGTAGCCCGGGGTTCATCGCCCGCTCCACCGCCAGGTGCACCAGGCACCAGCGCCGCCGCTCGCCGGTGGCCGGGTGCTCCACCACCGCGGCCATCGGCGCCGCGCAGTGCCGCCGCCAGCCCTCCCCGCGCCACGGACAGCTCGACCTGGTGCCGGGGCAGCGCAGGCCGCGACCGCGGAACATCTTGCGTACCAGGGGATCGTGCACCGGGCACACCGCGGCGAAGGACTCGCACACGGACTCATCCGCGGCCAGCGCGGCGTCCTGCTCGCGGTCGGCCTGATAGCCCAGCGCGGTGCGCACCTGCCGCTCGGGGGGTAGCAGCAGGTGCACATCCGCCCTGGCCACCCCGTGCGCGACCAGCAGTTCGCTGATCCGCCACAGCACATCCCGCGCCGGATCGGCCGGACCCTCCGGGTTCGGGGGATAGGGGGTCCAGACCGAGGCGGCGCGGTGCTGCTCCACGAGGTGGTCCATGTCCGGGCAACGGGTGCCGGACCCACTCCGGTTCAGCCCCACCTCCGGATTCGGCCGAACGGGTCTGCCGGTGCCGCAAGCGGTTTGCGCTGCCCTCGGCAAGCCCCTTGCGGAGTGGAGCCCGTTTTCCGGGAGTCACCCACTGGATTGTGCAAGTTTTGCGCAATCCAGTTGAAGTATTGCGGTCATCTGTCGGAAACATCTACCTTCTCGGCACGACACGCACCGATCCGCCGGGGATCGCCGCCGCCAACGGCCATACCCAGATCGACGCAAAGGTGCGCCCTGCCATGACAGACCTGCCCGTACGGCGGCTGGCTCCACTGGCCGCAGCGTTAACCGCGGTGGTCCTGACCGCCGCCACGATCACCGTCCTCAGCACCGCGCCCGCCGCGCTGGCCGCCCCCAGCGCGGACATACCCGCCGGGTATGGCGCGAGCGTCCCGTTCACCACCTACGAAGCCGAATCCGCCGCCACCAACGGAAGCGCGGTCGGCCCCGACCACACCCAGGGCACCGTCGCCTCGGAGGCGTCCGGGCGGCGCGCGGTCCGCCTGGATCCGGGCCAGCACGTGGAATTCACCCTGGCCGGGCAGGCGAACGCGGTGGTGGTCGCGCACAACGTGCCGCGCGGCCAGTCCGGTTCGCTCTCGGTCTACCTCAACGGGCAGAAGCTGCCCGGCAAACTCGCGCTCACCGCCCGCTTCGGCTACCTGGAGACCGCCTGGATCCCCGGAGCCAAGACGCACCAACTGTTCCAGCACGCCCGGCTGCTGCTGGGCCGCCAGGCCAACGCCGGGGA
This sequence comes from Crossiella cryophila, assembly GCF_014204915.1. Taxonomy (NCBI): domain Bacteria; kingdom Bacillati; phylum Actinomycetota; class Actinomycetes; order Pseudonocardiales; family Pseudonocardiaceae; genus Crossiella; species Crossiella cryophila. The sequence goes on along the minus strand of NZ_JACHMH010000001.1, from coordinate 8,480,026 downwards.
CCGGGTGCGGCTCCAGGTCGACGGCGGCGACCTGCCCGCGATCATCGACCTCGCCGACTTCGAGCAGGTCGCCGGGCCCGCCGGTCAACCGGCGAACTCCGTCTCGATCACCGCGACCGGCGCGGATCCCAGTGGTGGCGGCGATTCCACCGGCGCGATCAACCGGGCCATCGCGCAGGCCCGCGCCCAGGGCCGGTCGGTGTGGATCCCGCCGGGCGATTTCCGGGTCACCAACAAGCTGGAGATCGACAACGTCACCGTGCGCGGCGCCGGACCCTGGCACGCCACCCTGCGCGGCACCCACCTGATCGACAACGCCAGCACCTCGGGCACCTTGCGGCTACACGACTTCGCGGTGATCGGCGAGGTGGCCCAGCGGGTGGACGAGCGGCCGGACAACTTCGTCAACGGCAGTCTGGGCAACGGATCCGTGGTGTCCAACATCTGGATCCAGCACCAGAAGGTCGGGCTGTGGCTGGTCGGCCCGAACAACAACAACCTCACCATCGAGAACAGCCGCTTCCTCGACCTCAAGGCCGACGGCCTCAACTTCAACGGCACCGTGACCAACTCGGTGGTGCGCAACAACTTCCTGCGCAACACCGGTGACGACGCGCTGGCCATGTGGTCGATCCACTCGGCCAACCGCGGCAACACCTTCAGCCACAACACCATCGTGCAGCCCAACCTGGCCAACGGCATCGCGATCTACGGCGGCACCGACACCACCGTGTCCCGCAACGCCATCGTGGACACCAACGCCCTCGGCAGCGGCATCGCCATCTCCAACCAGGAATTCCTGGCCGGCAGGGGCTTCACTCCCTTGGCCGGCACGATCGCGGTGCGGGACAACGTGACCGTGCGGGCCGGTGCGATGAACCCCAACTGGGGACACCCGATGAGCGCGCTGCGCATCGACTCCTACGACCATCCGGTGGAGGGCGGGGTGCGGGTCGAGCTGACCGGGAACCAGTTCCTGGACAGCCCGTACAGCGCGATCCAGGCGGTCAGCGGCGGCGGCAAGGGACTGCCGGTGAGCAGCGTGCACATCAACGGCGCCACCGTGCGCGACGCGCGCACCGTGGTGCTGCAGGCCGAGACCCGCGGCTCGATCACCGCGGCCAACGTCACCGCCACCGGCACCGGCCGGGCCGGGGTCTACAACTGCCCCTACCCCAACGGCAGCTTCAGCCTGCAGGCCGGCGGCGGCAACAACGGCTGGCAGGACCACGTGTGGGCGGGCTGCACCTGGCCCGAGCCCGGTGGCGGCGGCAACCCGACCACCACCAGCACTCCGCCGCCCGGTGGCGTGAACGTGGCCCAGGGCAAGCCGATCAGCGCCGGCAGCAACGTGTTCGACCTGGTCGCGGCCCGCGCGGTGGACGGAAACGCCGACAGCTACTGGGAAAGCGCCAGCAACGCCTTCCCGCAGGAGATCACCGTGGACCTGGGCTCGACCCACCAGGTCAACCGGGTCGGCCTGGCCCTGCCGCCCAACCCGGCCTGGGGTGCGCGCACCCAGACCGCCACCATCCTGGGCAGTGCCAACGGATCCGGCTACACCGAACTCGTGGGCGCACGCGGATACACCTTCGACCCCGCCACCGGCAACACCGCCACGGCTGGTTTCCCGGTCACCGGCGTGCGCTACCTGCGGGTGCGGATCACCGGCAACACCGGCTGGCCCGCCGGACAACTCGCCGAACTCCGGGTCTTCACCGCCTGAACCGGCGGCAGGCCACACCTGCCCGGCACAGCCTGTTTCCCCTGCACCACCGGCCCCCTGTCCGTTCGGGCGGGGGGTCTGTGGTGTCCCCGCCCGGAGTTGTCCGGATGCGGTCAGCGTTGGCCGAGTCCTTGACCGGTCTGGACCACCGTGTCACGTTGGGCGTCCGCACTGAACCTCCGCCGCCAGGTTCCTCCTTCCGCCACAAGGAGATTCAGATGCCACGCAGCGCCGCGGTCCGGTTGGGCCTCGCCGTGTCCCTCGCCCTGTCGGCCGCCGCCGGTCTCGCGCCGGTCGCCATGGCCGATCCCGTGCTCTCCCCTGGGTTGCTGCCCGCCATGCGGCAGGACCTCGGGCTCACCGAACGCCAGGCCGTCGTCCGGGTGAAGCAGGAGGCCGATGCCTCCCGCCTGGTCCCGGCCGCCGAATCCGCCGCGGGGGAGTCCCTCGGCGGATCCTGGTTCGACCCCGGCCGCGGCAAGCTCGTCGTCGCGGTCACCGACCCGGCCAAGGCCGCCGCGATCCGGGCCACCGGCGCGGAAGCCGTGCCGGTCACCCACTCGGCGCGGGTCCTGGACCGCGCCAAGACCACCCTCGACCAGCTCGCCGCGACCAGACAGGCCCCGGCCGAGGTCGCGAGCTGGCACGTCGACCCACGCGGCAACACCGTGGTGGTCAACGTGGTCGAGGGCGCTGATTCGCCCGCCCTGCGCGGATTCCTGGACCGGGCCCGCGCGGCCGGACCGGTGACCGTGCACCGCCAGGGGGTGCGCACCCCGCGCACCTACGCGGCCGGGGTGGTCGGCGGCGACCCGTACTACACCGGGAATGTCCGCTGCTCCATCGGGTTCTCCGTGCACGGCGGCTTCGTCACCGCAGGGCACTGCGCGGGAACGGGCGCCCAGGTCAACGGCTGGGACCGGTCCTGGATGGGCACCTTCGCCGGTTCCTCCTTCCCCGGCAACGACTACGCCTTCGTGCGCACCGGCGGCGGCTGGTGGACGGTGCCGGTGGTGCTCGGCTGGGGCACCGTGCCGGACTCGCTGGTCCGCGGTTCCTGGGTGGCCCCGGTGGGCACCTCGGTGTGCCGCTCCGGCTCGACCACCCGCTGGCACTGCGGACAGGTGCTCTCGCACAACGAGACCATCAACTACGCCCAGGGCGCGGTGCACCAGATGACCGGCACCAGCGTGTGCGCCGAGGGCGGTGACTCCGGTGGTTCCTTCATCACCGGCGACCAGGCCCAGGGCGTCACCTCGGGTGGTTACGGCGACTGCCGCGGCGGTGGCCGGACCTGGTTCCAGCCGATCAACGAGATCCTGTCCACCTACGGACTGGCATTGCATACCGCGTGACGGTATATACCGCGATCCTGAACATATCCCCGAGCTGAACACCTTGACTTTCCTCGGGGATCGGCGTCACCGTAGGGAGTGTGTGAGAGCGCTCTCGCACACTCCCTGTGTCCCAACTACTGGAGCGTTTCCAGGTCGCAGCCGCCAGTGGCATGGAGTCAGCTTCCTCGACGTGGAGGAACACTCATGATCTCTCGTCGCCTCTTCCTCGGCGCAACCGCGACAGCACTGGCCACCCCTGTCATCGGCCAGCTCGCCGCGGGTTCCGCCTCCGCCGCGACGCCGCAGAGATTCACCCTGAACCTGGTCAACAACTCCGGATCGGCCACCGCCTACGCCTATGTCGTCGGCCTGTCCGGCAACCGCCCGCTGTTCGTCCGCCGCGACGGCAGCTCGTACTACCCGCCCTCGCCGGGCGCGCCGGTCACCCCGCTCGGCGAGGATCCCTCGATCCCGTTGGGCGGCCCCGGTTCCTCGACCACGGTGTCCATCCCGCGGATGTACGGCGCGCGGATCTACGTGGTCACCGGGCAGAAGCTGAACTTCTTCGTCAACCCCGGCCCGCACATCGTGCACCCCAGCTTCCTCAACCCGGCCGACCCCAACATCAACAAGAACTGGACCTTCGCCGAGTTCACCTTCAACGAGGCGGAACTGTTCGCCAACATCAGTTACGTGGACTTCGTGGCCGCGCCGCTGGGGCTCTCGCTGCGTTCGCTCTCCGGCCGGGTGGAGACCGTGCCAGGGTTGCCGGCGGGCGCGCTGGACGGGATCTGCTCGGCGTTGCAGGCCCAGGCGTCCCGGGAGGGTTCGGCCTGGAACCAGCTGATCCAGAAGGGCCCGGACGGCCGCAACCTGCGGGCGATGAGCGCGCACTACAAGGCGAGCGCGTTCGCCAACTACCTGGGCGGCTACATCGACCAGTGCTGGTCGAAGTACGCGGGCACGAACCTGGTGGTGGACACCCAGAGCGGACCGGGCAGGCTGACCGGCCGGGTCAGCGGCGGCGTGCTGCGCTTCGCCAACGGCGAGGCGTTCACCAAGCCCAGCACCGCGGACGTGTTCAGCTGCGACTCGGGTCCGTTCAGCCTGGCCGGGGCCAGTGACGTGCGCAAGGCGATCATCCCGCGGCTGGCCGCCGCGCTGAACCGCACCACGTTGCTGAGCAACCCGAACCAGCCGCACGGCGAGGTCGCGAGCAACTTCTACCGCAACGCGGCCACCAACCACTACGCCCGGATCGTGCACGAACGCCTGCCCGACAACCGCGGCTACGCCTTCCCCTACGACGACGTGTCACCCGGCCCGGACTTCAGCGGCGCCACCCGCTCCGGCGACCCCGGCACGCTGACCGTGGACGTGAAGCGCCTGCGCTGATCACCCTTACTCCGCAAGACAAACGTGTGCCCGACCGCCCACCGCTCCCCTGTTGCGGTGGGCGGCCGGGTCACGCCAGCGACAACCGCGAGACGATCCGGTACCGGTCCCCGCGGTAGATCGAACGCGCGTACTCCACCACCCGCCCCGCGGCATCGGTGGTACACCGCTCGAACAACAACGCCGGACTGAGCACCGGCACGCCCAGCAGCGCGGACTCGGCCTCATCGGTCACCGTCGGCTCGATCGACTGCGTGGCCTCCTGCACCAGCACCCCACGAGCCCGCAACGCCGCGTACAACCCGGCCCCCTCGAAGTCCACAGTGGACAGATCAGCGGCCACCTCAGCCGGAATATGCAACCACTCCAACGCGATCGCCACCCCATCAACCAACCGCAACCGCGTCACACACAACACCTCCGCGGCAGGCGAGACCCCCAGCTTGCGCCCGATCCTGGCCCCGGCCGGAACCCGCACCAGCTCCAGCACCCGACTCCGCCACTGTCCATCGGCCCTGGGTGCGCTCAACACGGTGTCGGCCCCGACCAGCTCCTGCGTGATCTTCGCCTGCGCCACGAACATGCCCCGCCCATGCTCACGCACCAGCAAACCGTTGTGCACCAACTCGTCCACGGCCGCGCGCAGGGTGGGCCGGGACACCGACAACAGCGCGCACAGCGTCCGCTCGGACGGGATCGAGGTCCCCGGCGGCCGAGTCTCGACCAGTTCCAGCAGGTACTCCCGCACCCGCTCGCGCTTGTACGCCACCGCCCTCGTCACCACCCCAGTATGTCGCCGAACCCCAAACCCGACCACTGGTCAGCTCAGTCCCTTACCAGTGTCGGCCAGAACCGTTGACTACAGCGCGACTCTGTGCCAACGTCGTTCACGTCCCTGAACTTACCAATTGGTCAAGTCAGGACGCCCGACACCGCCGCCACCCCTCGCAGCTCCCTGCGGTGTTGAGGAGAAAGCCGTGCCCCAGCAACACATCCCGGCCCGCCGACGAAGGCGCCTGACCGGTGGCCTGGCCGTGACCATGACCAGCCTGGCCGCCCTCGCCCTGACCACCGCCCCAGCAGGCGCCGCCCCACAACCCCCGCTCCTGCAGTACGGCACCACCGCCACCCAGCCAACCCACCACCAGTCCGAACCCTGGTTCCGCCTGACCAACCAGGGCGACGTGGCGATCCCGTTGGCGGAGTACACCATCCGCTACTACTTCCGCTCCGAGGACGGCGAAACCGACTACCGCTACGCCTGTTCCTGGGCGACCCCCGGCTGCGACAACCTCACCGGCGCCATCCACCGCCTCCCCACCCCAACCCCCGAAGCCGACCACTACCTGGAAGTCGGCTTCCGCCCCACCGCAGGAGCGCTGGCCCCCGGCCAGCACACCGGCGACCTCCAACTCCGCTTCAACCGAGCCAACTGGGCCCAACTCACCCAATCCAACGACTACTCCTTCAACCCCACCCAACCCCCCTACGGCCCCGCCCCCAGAACCACCCTCCACCGAGCAGGCCAACTCCTGTCCGGCACGGCCCCCGGCAGCCAATCCCCAGCCCCCGCCCAAGTCTTCTTCGACGACTTCCACTACGACACCAACACCGACCCCCGCCTCAACCAACGAGGCTGGACAGTCCGCACCGGCTCCGGCGGCCCCGGCGTAGGCGGCGCAACCTGGGACCCCACCCTGGTCACCTTCCCCACCGTCAGTGGCCAAAAAGTCGCCCAACTCAGCGCCCAAACCAACGGAACCCCAAGCGGCACAAGGCAGTCCCAGATCAACACCGGCCGCAAGTTCTTCGAGGGCACCTACGCCACCAGATTCCACATGACCGACACCCCCGCCTACGGCCCCGACGGCGACCACGTGGTCCAAACCTTCTACACGATCACCCCGCTCCGCCACGACCGCGACCCCGACTACGGCGAACAGGACTTCGAGTACCTCCCCAACGGAGGCTGGGGCGAGTCAACGAACACCATGTTCCTCACCTCCTGGGAGACCTACCAACCAGACCCCTGGTGGGCCGACAACAGCTCAACCCGCGTGCACCGCAGCTTCGCCGGCTGGCACGACCTGGTGCTGCAGGTGTCCGGCGGCCGGATGAAGTACTACCTCGACGGCCAGCTGGTAGCCGACCACGGCGACCGCTTCTACCCGGAAACCCCCATGCTGATCAACTTCAACCACTGGTTCATCGACCTCAACGGAGCAGGCCCAGACCGCCGCTACCACCAACAAGCAGACTGGATCTACTTCGCCCGCAACCAGATCCTGTCCCCGGCCCAGGTCCAGCAACAGATCAACAACCACCGAGCCGCAGGCACCCAGTTCATCGACACAATCCCGGCCTCCTGACCCAACCACCCGGCTGCCCCACCAGCCGTCCCGCCGACCAGGCTCCACCTCGGGTCGCCGAGCCCGCTCCACGTCCGGTCCGCTCCACCCAACCTGCTCCACCTCAGTGGCCGTCCGTCGTGGCACCACGCAGGGGCCGTGCGGTTGGTGCGGCCCGGCCCGGCCGGAGGCTCGGAGCGACCCCGGCGGACCGAGAAGCGGACAAGTCGAAGCAGGGCTCAGTCCCCCAGCCGGGCGGCCACCCCGCGACACCAGACACGCCCTCAACCCCACCTCGAGGCCCAGCCAGATCGCCCGACCCCGACTCCCCGCTCGGAACCCGTGCATGCCCCCAGAACCCGCGCGCACCGCACCCCGAGCCCACACTCGATCCCCGCCCCGCCGCGCCCCGCCTCGCGCCGCGCCCCGCCTCGCGCCCCGCCTCGCGCCGCGCCCCGCCTCGCGCCCCGCCTCGCGCCGCGCCTGAGCTTGCGCCTGGGCCCGCACCCGATCGCCGAACCCGCGCCCGGAACCCAGCGGCCCGGAGCCGGATCGGCCCGGAGGCCGAATGTGGGTGATGCCGAAGGCGGGCGCGCGGCCGCAGCCACCTCTTGTCAGCTGAGTCGCCGATCGACGATTGCCTCCGGCGCCTGCCCTGCTGCCAATCTCCCGAGTGCTACCGCTCTCCCGACCCCAGGGCTGCATGCCTCCCCGGCCAGGGCTGCCCATCTCCTGGGCCACGGCCACTCACTTCGCCGGACCAGCGCCGCCCCAGCCCGGCCCACGCCGCTCTTCTCCCCGAACCAGGCAGCCTGCCGCGCCACATGCAGTCCGGCCCACCCAGTCCTCGACCGCGGCCTGCCCACCCACCCCGCCGACCGGGCCTGCCCATCTACCCGGCTAGCCGCGGCTGCCTGCCTTGCCCGACCCCGCCGCCCTACCCGACACCCTGCCTGCCCTACCCGACCCTGCTTACCTGCCCCAGGGCGTGGCGCGTGCTCCGGTCCTGCCCGCCGCCGCCACCGTTCCTCTGCGGAACGCAGAAACCCCGATTTTGGTTGCCTTCATGTTTCGATCATTCATCCCAACGGATGATAAGACGATGACCGAACCACCTGCCAAGCCCGCCGAGCCCACCGCGGTTCCCTGGCCATACTACGAGGTCACCGCCATCGCCGTGCTCGCGATCGAGCCGCACGAGCTGACCACCCGCGCCGGCATCCAGTTCGGCGATCACTACACCGACCTTGACAACTGCAAGGCCACCGCTCTCACCCTGCCCTCCGGTCGTCAGGTCGTCCTGTTGAAGCACCGTGGGAACCCGACTCCGGGTGTCCAGTTGCACGGCGATCTGGCCAAGGACCAGGACGAGCAGTTGGCGGAGACGGTGGTGTTCCTGGGGGTGCCGGAGGTTGAGGTGACCTGGCGGGGCGCGGTCGACTGAGAGGTGTCGGCGCGGGGCCGGGTTCGGGTGGGGCTTGGTGAGCCGGGGCTGCGGTCAGTCGAGGTTGAGGTCGAGGTCGGGCGTGTGGCTGCCGGGTGTGGTGGTCAGGGGGATTCGCGTTCCGCCGCGCTGCGCTCGACGCAGAACTCATTGCCCGCTGGGTCGGCCAGCACCACCCAGCCCCGGCCGTCCGCCGTGCGCTGGTCGTCGACGAAGGTCGCGCCCAGGTCCACCAGTCGCTGCACCTCCTCATCCCGGGGTAGTTCGGGCTGGAGGTCCAGGTGGAGGCGGTTGCGGGTGGTGGGTTTGGGGTCGGGGACCCGGATGAAGAGCAGGCCGGGGGAGTGGGGGAGGTCGATCAGGATCTCGTCGTCGCCGGGCTGGTCGTCGGGGTGGACCGGGTGACCGAGGGTCGCGCTCCAGAACTGGGCCAGGGCGTAGGGCTCCAGGGGGTGGGGGCAGTTGACGGTGATGTGGCGGATGGCGGACTTCATGGGGCGGATCCTCGCAAAGAGAGTTGAAAACTGCTCACGTTTTATTCGGAAAGGCTGTGGAGAACACCCGTGCGTGATTCTCTCTTGCTTCGTGACCGCGATCACGCTCGTCCGTTGGGCATTGTGCTACTGCCCGACCGGGCGTCGGCGGGCAGGGGAGCGCTAGTGCGGCCGGTGGCCGGGGCGCGACCGCCGTCCGAGGGACTTAGGGCATGATCGACACGTGCCGACGTCGTCCGATGACCGGGAGTGATCCAGGTTACGTGTGGAAAAAGCGCAGGTGACGGACCCAGGGGTGCAATACCCGCCAATCGGGTCTGGGCTCCGGGTAGGGCTCGCTGGTATGGTTTCGCGTCTTCTGTGTTTATGCGCATTCGTTGGGGCTGGTAACGAAGCCAGCGTCCGTGTTAATCTCCCCGCGCTCGGGCGGGAGAACTCCTCGGTATGGAAGGTGTCGTATTCAACCAGGAACTCGTTACCGTCCCCTCCGGTCCAACTTCCCCTGGTGGATAGCGGCGTGGTGAATTGCCACCGCGGTTTCCCGGGGTGGTCTTTCACAAGCAGTGGAGCGTCGTGAGCTCGGAAGAAATCGGTTCTCAGAAGAGCCACCGGTCGATCAGGACACGGCTGACCGGCGCCGTCCTGATCCCGAGTGTGGCCCTGCTCGTCATGTGGGTGTCCGGCTCGTCCTACCTGATCTTCGACGGGTACTACCTGCGTGAGGTCGCCTCGAGCGTCCGCTCGGTGTCCATCCCCGCGGTCAACGCGCTCGCCTCGGCACAGAAAGAACGTCAGCTCGGCATGGTCTACCTGGGCAAACCCGCCACAGGACTGACCGAGTTGCGCCTGGTCCAGCAGCAGACCGACGAAGCCCTCGGCGTCATGAAGGCAGCCCTGCCGCCGGTGGTGGACAACGCCCCGCCCGCGGTGGTCGACCGCATCAACCAGCTCAACTCGCTGCTGGAGGAACTACCCCGGATTCGCACCAGGATCGAGTCCTCCGGTATCGACAAGGGGCAGGTCTACGCCTTCTACAACCGACTGCTGCATTCCGCCGCCCAGTTGTTCGACACCCAGGCCCGTATCGTGCCCGATGTCAAGTCCACCCAGGGCGCTATCGGCGCGACGGCAATTTTCCGGGCAGCCGACCGCATGTCCAGGTCCGGTTCGCTGATGGCCGGCGCGATCGCCACCGGCGCTCTCCCGGCGACCGACCACCTCGAGTTCACCAACTTGGTCAGCGCATACCACTCCGAGCTGGAGAGCACAATCCCCTTTGCGCGCCAAGAAGTGCAGGACAGTAATCGCAGGCTGCGTGACAGCGATTCCTGGAAAAGGCTCACCGAGGTCGAGAACGCGCTGATCAGCAATGGTCCGTGGGTGGCCCGCACCGGTCGCGGCAGCCTCGGCGCGGTCGGCATCAGCGAGGACGAGTGGCAGCGGCTGACCGTGGCCGTGGCCGACGAACTGACCAAGCTCACCGTCCAGCAGGCCGACCTGGTCTCCGGTCAGGCACTGGAGGACGGCGGCGACTCGCTGACCAACGCCCTGCTCGGCTCGCTGGTCGCCCTGGTGCTGGCCATCGTGGCGATCATGGTCGCGCTCAAGGTGTCCCGCAAACTCGTCGACCGGGCGCTGGTGGTCCGCCTGGACAGCCTGCGCAAGGACGCCCTGCACCTCGCGCACGAACGGCTGCCCGACATCGTCCGCCGCCTCCGCCAGGGCGAGCCGGTGGACGTCTCCGTCGAGGTGCCCGACCTCGACTACGGCCGGGACGAGATCGGCCAGGTGGCCCGCGCCTTCAACGCCGCCCAGCTCACCGCGGTCGCCGCGGCCGTGCAGGAGGCGCAGGCCCGCGAGGGCGTCAACAACGTCTTCCTCGGCATCGCGCACCGCAACCAGGCGCTGGTGCACCGCCAGCTCAAGATCCTGGACCGGATGGAGCGGCACGAGGAGGACCCCGAGCAGATCGAGGGCCTCTTCCAGCTCGACCACCTCGCCACCCGGGCCCGCCGCAACGCGGAGAACCTGATCATCCTCGGCGGCGAGCAGCCCGGCCGCCGCTGGCGCAAGCCGATCCGCCTGGTCGACGTGCTGCGCGCGGCCATCTCCGAGACCGAGCACTACGCCCGCGTCCGGCTGCAGCGGATCCCGGACGCCGCGGTGATCGGCTCCGCGGTGGCCGACACCATCCACCTGGTCGCCGAACTGGTGGACAACGCCACCTCCTTCTCCCCGCCGCGCTCGCAGGTGCAGGTGCACGGCTCGATCGCGGCCAAGGGCGTCGTGGTCGAGGTCGAGGACCACGGCCTCGGCATGAGCGAGGAGGACCGGGACCGCGCCAACGCGATGCTGGCCAACCCGCCGGAGTTCGACGCGATGGCGCTCAAGGGCGACTCCCGGCTCGGCCTGTTCGTGGTCGCCCGGCTCGCGCTGCGGCTGGGTGTGCGGGTCGAACTGCGCGACTCGCCCTACGGCGGCACCAGGGCGGTCATCCTGGTGCCGAACGAGATCCTCGCCTCGGACGTGCGCACCCAGCTCTCCGAGGACACCCTGCGCGAACTCACCAAACGGGAGCGGGCGACCGGCTCGGGAAAACCCGTGCGCACGCCGCTCGGACCGGTCCACCAGCAGCGCGCGGCAGAAGCAGACCAGGTGGACGACGACGAGCGGGGCGAGGCTGAGTCCGACCGCGCGGCCGGACCCGGCCGGGAGCTGCACAGCTTCTGGGCCGATCCGCTCAACGACGGCGAGGACACCCCCGGCCGCTCGATCAACCTGCTCGGCGGCGCCACCTTCGCCGCCATCAAGGAGGAGCGGCCCGCCGCGCCGGAGGACCGCTTCGAGCACGAGGACCTGACCCCGGAACCCAAGCCCGCGCCCGAGCCGGAGCAGCCCGCCGAACGCACCGGGGGCCTGTCCCTGGAGCAGACCGGACCCGGCGCGCTGCTCACGCACGCCCCACTGCTCACCCACAACACCCCCACTGGGGAGCGCCCTGAGCTGCCGGTCCGCCGGCCGCAGCAGAACCTGGCGCCGCAGTTGCTCGACTCCGGCACCGAGGACACCGGCGAGAACGAGGCCCCGGCCACCACCGGGCGCACCGCCGAGCAGGTCCGCGACACCATGGCCGCCTTCCAGCGCGGAACCCGCGAGGGACGCGACGCAGACCCATTCCCAGGATGATCAATGGCCGCCGCCCGCCCGAGGCGGCCTCGACGAAGAAGGTCAGCCCAGCATGAGCGACAAGGCTTCTCGGAACACCGATCTGAACTGGCTGCTGGACGAGCTGGTGCAGCGGACCGTCGGCGTCCGGCACGCGGTCGTGCTCTCCTCCGACGGCCTGCTCATCGGCCGTTCACAGGACCTGTCCAAGGATGACTCCGAGCACCTGTCCGCGATGGCCTCGGCCTTCCAGAGCCTGGCTCGCGGCACCGGCAGGCACTTCGGCGGTGGCGCGGTGCGCCAGACCATCGTCGAGATGGAGCACGCCTACCTCTTCGTCACCGCGGCCGGACGCGGCGCCTGCCTGGCGCTGCTGGCCGAGGAGACCGCCGATGTCGGCATGATCGCCTACGAGATGAACCTCCTGGTCAAACAGGTGGGTGTCTACCTGAGTTCGGCACCACGGGAGACCGCCGCCGCCAACCTCCCGAGGAGCTGAGCGCATGCCGGTGGACGAGGAAATTCACTGGTTCGACGAGGCGGCCGGTCCGCTGGTGCGGCCGTACGCGATGACCAGGGGGCGGACCAGGCCCGGCAACACCGAGCTGGACCTGGCCACCCAGATCGTCAGCGTGCTGACCGACAACGACCTGCAGACCCTGACCCCGGAGCAGTTCTCCATCATCGACCTGTGCAGGCATCCCCTGTCGGTCGCCGAGGTCGCCGCCTATATCGATGTGCCGCTCATCGTGGTCAAGGTGCTGGTCAGCGACCTGATCGAACGCGGCGACGTGGTCACCCGGTACGCCGGGGCCGTGGAAAGACCGAGTAGGAACCTACTGGAGGCGGTGCTCGATGGTGTCCGCAGGATCTGACCCGCAAACCGAGTTGGTGATCCCCACCTCGGTCAAGGTGCTGGTCGCCGGCGGCTTCGGCGCGGGGAAGACCACGCTGGTCGGCTCGGTCAGCGAGATCCCCCCGCTGAGCACCGAGGAGTTGCTCACCGAAGCCGGTGAGGACGTCGACGACCTCGCCGGGGTCGAGGGCAAGACCACCACCACGGTCGCCCTGGATTTCGGCCGGATCAGCATCAGCACCGAAATCGTGCTGTACCTTTTCGGCACGCCGGGACAAAATCGGTTCTGGTTCATGTGGGACGAATTGGCCAATGGCGCGATCGGCGCGATCGTGCTGGTGGACACCCGTCGGTTGGACAGTTCTTTTCCGTCCGTTGATTTCTTCGAGCGGCGGAAAATCCCGTTCGTGGTCGCGGTCAACTGTTTCGACGGAGCGCACAGTTACGCGCCGGAAGAGGTGCGCAAGGCGCTGGTGCTCAACCCGGAGGTGCCGGTGCTCATGGTCGACGCGCGGGAGCGCGAGTCGAGCAAGCGGGCCCTGGTGACCCTGGTCGAGCACGTGCTCGCCCGGATGGCCGAGTCGGCGGGTGAAGACGCGGCGCTGGTCAGCCCGGGTAACAGTGTGTAACCGTGTGATCTCGTACCTGTGCACGAACGGCGGGCGCGGTGCGTCCGCCGATCATGCCCGATCCCATGAAAAATGCGTTCCGTAACTTGCAGCTGGTTGTCATGGTCACCGGGAGAGCGGTGTCGTCGTGATCTCCGTTCGGCTAAGTTGATCAGCCGTCGGTCCAATAACGACGATACGGAGTCAGATGGGCATGGCTGCGCTCTCGCTGGCTGACGACATTTCCGCAAGAACGAACGAGCTGTGTCGAGCGGTCGGTTTTTCGGAATTCACCGATGAATACGCCGACCTCGTGCGGGAAATGCTGGGACCCGGTGGTGACCGTCCGCTGGGACAACCACCGGCCTGGCCTTCCGACGTGGCTGACGACCACACCCCGGTCGAGTTCTCCCTCGCCGTCGACCACGCGGGCCGCCCCGCGGTGCGCCTCCTCCTGGAAACCCAGGGGGACCGCGCGTCCGTCCGAGCAAACGTTTGCGCTGCTCGGGACCTGTTGCCCCGGCTGGCCGAGCGCTACGGCTTCTCGCTGGCCCCCTTCGAGGCGGTCGCCGACCTGTTCCTGCCCGCCGACCCACAGGGCGGCTTCGCCTGGTGGTGGTCGGTCGTGCTGCGACCGGCCGCGCCACCGGCGTTCAAGATCTACTTCAACCCGGAGGTCCGCGGCAGGCACGTCGCCGCCGGCCTGGTCGCGGCCGGACTGGACCGGCTCGGCTTCGGCGGCGCCTTCGGCACACTCAAGCGGCGCGCGCTGCGCCCCGGCGGCGACCTCGACCGCTACTCCTTCTTCTCCATCGACCTGCACACCCAGCCCGACCCCAGGGTCAAGGTGTACCTGTCCCACCACGACGGCGACCTGGCCCAGCTGCTGCGCGCGGCGGGCGCGGCCAGGGAGGTCGACGAGGAACAGGTCCGCGAGTTCACCGCGATCGCCGGCGGCAACCAGGGCCGCTTCACCGGCAGGCCGTTGATCTCCAGCCTGTCCTTCCTGGCCGGGGACACCGACCGGGCCAGCGGGTTCTCCGTCTACCTGCCGGTGCGCGACTACGTCGAGGACGACGAGGTCGCGCTGGACCGGGCGCACGCGCTGCTGGCCCGGCACGGCCTGGACCGGGCGCTGCTGGACCGGGCGCTGTCCGCACTGGCCCGCCGCCCGCTCAACGAGGGCGTCGGCCTGATCCCGCACCTGTCGCTGCGCACGGGCCGGCCGCACGCCGGGCTCACCGTGTACCTGTCGGCCGAGAGCTACGCGGTCACCCCGCCGCGGCCCGAATCGCTCGCATCCTGAAAAGAGACGGAGCACCCCGCATGCCGTTGATGGAGCCGTACCGGATCAAGGTCGTCGAGCCGATCCCGATCACCACCGCGGAACAGCGCGAGGCCGCGCTGGTCGAGGCCGGGTACAACCAGTTCAACCTGCCCGCCGACGTGGTCACCATCGATCTGCTCAGCGATTCCGGCACCGGCGCGCTGTCCGCGGCCCAGCAGGCGGCCTCGGCGCTGGGCGATGAGTCCTACGCCGGGGCGCGCTCCTTCTTCCGGTTCCGCGAGGTGGCCGAGGAGCTGACCGGCTACCCGCACCTGATGCCGGTGCACCAGGGCCGGGCGGCCGAGCGGATCCTGTTCACCGCGTTGCTGAAGCCGGGGCAGTTCAGCGTCAGCAACACCCACTTCGACACCACCAGGGCCAACGTCGAACTGCTCGGCTGCACCGCCCTCGACCTCCCCGGCCCCGCCGCCAGGAACCTCGACGAGCCGTCCCCGTTCAAGGGCGACATCGACCTGGAAGCCCTGCACCGGGTCCTCACCGACGGCACCCCCGTCGGCCTGGTGATCATGACCATCACCAACAACGGCGGCGGCGGCCAGCCGGTCTCCATGGCCAACCTGGAAGCGGTCGCGCAGCTGTGCCGCACCCACGAGGTGCCGTTCTTCCTGGACGCGGCCCGCTTCGCCGAGAACGCCTGGCTGGTCACCCAACGCGAACCCGGCTACCAGAACCACACCCCGCGCGAGGTCGCCCGCCAGGCATTCGACCTGGCCGACGGCTGCGTGGCCAGCCTGAAGAAGGACGGCATCGTCAACATGGGCGGCCTGCTCGCCCTGCGCGATCCGGACCTGGCAGGCCGCTGCGAACTCCTGCTGATCGCCACCGAGGGCTTCCGCACCTACGGCGGCCTGGCAGGCCGAGACCTGGACATGCTCGCCCAGGGTTTGCGCGAGGTCACCGACCCCGCCTACCTCGCCACCCGAGCCGACCAGTCCCGCTACCTGGGCGACCTCGCCGTGGCCGCAGGCGTCTCCATCGTCCAGCCCGCAGGCATCCACGCCATCTACCTCAACGCCGGCCGCCTACTCACCCACCTACCCCCCAGCGCCTTCCCCGGCCACGCCCTCGCCCTCGAGCTGTACCGCCGCGGCGGCATCCGCTGTGCGGAACTGGGCTCGCTGTACCTGGGCGAGTTCGACGAGCAGTCCGAGCTGACCAAGCCCGCGCCCCACGAGCTGGTCCGGCTGGCCATCCCGCGCCGGGTGTACACGCAGAGCCATCTCGAGTACGTGGCGGAGATCCTGGCGGAGATCGCGAAGGATCCGGAGCGGGTGCCGGGGTATCGGCTCACGCACAACCCGCCGCTGCTGCGGCACTTCAACTGCCGACTGGCTCCTCGCGCCTGACTCGCTCGTCCGGGGCTCGCGGCGCGTTGCCCGGTGCCTGCTGCTGGGCACGCCGCGGTTCCTGCTCGTCGCCGTTCCCGCTTGCCGCTGTCCCGCTCGCGGCTGGCACCGGCCTGGCTGCTTGCCGCTGGCGACTTGCTGCTGGCGACCAGCCAGACCGAGGCTGGTGCCGTGCTCGGCTCCGGCGACGACCCTCTGCCCGGCAGCACCGCAAGCTCCGCGTGCGAGCCCCCGCACAGCAGCGGCCCCTGGCTCCTGCTCGGCTCCGGCCGCGGTCGCTGCTTGGCTGCCCGCCCAAGCGAGCGGTTGCTGCTTTGGCTGCCGCGCGAGTGGCCGGTGCTCGTCGCTCGTCCTGTCTGAGCCGGGGAGCCCGGTCCGCCGCCGCCACCGTTCCTCTGCGGAACGCGGAAACCCCGGTTTTGGTTGCCTTCATGTTTGGATCTTGTCGCTCGGACGAGTGAATGGTGGCCGTTCACTACGCCTGAGGCGGGTACGAAGTGGGGGCGAAGTGGTGCTGGTTCGGACCGCTGGTCTGTTGTGTTGCGAGGTGGTGTGCCAGCCATTTTACGGCCGAGTTCGAGGGGTGCCGGACCAGTTTCCACAGGGCCGGGGGTGGCGTGTCGGCGCTGGGGGTGGGCTGGGTGGGAGGTGGCAATTTTCTTGCGTTCGCGGCAACGGGGGTGGGTCTGGTGCTGATGTGGTGGTGCTGCCGGGTGGGTTGTTGAGCGGATCTGTCCCCGTCGGCATGGTGGCCAGAGGATCCGTCGCCGACCTCACCTCGGGTTTTGCCTAGAGTCCTTGATGGAGCGGCCCAGAGGACGGCGGCCCCTTGCCGTCCCCCTGTGGCCTCGGCGCCGCACTTGCGCCGGTTCTCCGTCAGTGCGTGCCGGAGTTGCCGGTGTCGAGCACTTCCTGCTTTTTCGGGTTCACAGCGTGACCTCCCCACTCTTCTGGTACCTGCTTTCGTGGGATCGCAGTCACTCCCACGGGTGTTAGCCATACCTCATCACTGTCCCCCCGTGTCCGGCAAACCCGCCACAAAGTCACGCATCCGGAACCTGCCTTGACCTCAGGTCACCGCTCAGGGTTGCGGAGATGGGGAGGAACCTGAATCCGCCGCGGCCGGTTGGCGACCAGTCCCAGCCCGTCCGGCCACGGCTGCGGTTGGTCCAGCCTGTGGGGCCGGCTCCGGGGCAGCCGCCGCCGCAGTGGCCTGGTCCGGATCTGCCCGCGCTGCGACCCCGGCCCGCCACCGCCCACCCACCGGGCCCGGCCCCCGCCCCGGCCCCGGTGGCGCGGTCGCGCAAGCCCACCGACGAGACCGACGTCCGGCTGGCCATGGAGTGCCCGTTCGGGTGTGGGGTCACGGTGCGTGGGCATGTCGCCGAGATCGTGGGGGAGGTGATGGGTGTGCATGTGTGGCTTTGGCATGAGTGGCAGTTCTCTGATCGGCATCATGGGCTGCCGCCGATCGTGACGTTCCGGTAGTCCGTGCGCCGCCGACCGGGTTGAGTTGGCCGCCCCACCGGGTGGTTCCGCAGGTCAGGGGACGCGCTCGCCAGTACCTTCGCGCCAGGCCCAGGTACGGCGAACGGGGAGACATGAGCACCGGGACCACTGACGCCACCACGTTGACCGTCGAGTTGCGGCGGGACGAGCACGTCGATCTGCGGCTGGTGCACGAGATGTTCCAGACCCTCGGCGAGCCGCGACCTGAGCTGGACGAGGAGGACCGTGGGGTCCTGGGCGCGGTGGTCGCGCGCCGGGGCGAGGTCCTCCTCGGCTGGGTCGAGTTGTTCTGGCCGGAACTGCCGGAGACCGATGCCGGGTTGCAGTGGGTGTTGGTCGAGCGGGAGGCCCGGCGGGTCTCCGGCTCGGTGGGCGAGGGCTCGGCCAGTGAGGTCGAGGTGTTGTCCGTGCTGGTCACGGCCGCGGTGGAGCTGGCTCGCGAGGCGGGCTGCACCGGGGTTCGGTGGTGTGACACCGAGGGTGGACTGGATCGGCGGGTGGCGGCCGAGGTACAGGCCGTCACCGCGGCCGAGCTGGGGCGGGTCTGGCGGCTGGAACTGGCCGGCTGGCAACCGCCTGCCGGCCTGCCGGAGGTCGCGGTGCGCGAACTGCCGGTGGAACCGACCGACGCCGAGCTGGCCGAGTACGTGGAACTGTGCTCGGCCGTGCTCGGCGGCGACTGGACCGTCGACGACGTGGCCGACGCCGTCGGCGCCGACCTGGCCGGTTACCTGACCGTGGACCTGCGCGACGCCGACGGGCGCCCCAAGGCGTTCACCACCGCGGTGCTCGTCGACGACGAGACGGCCGAGGTCGAACTCGTCGTGCACCGGGACACCAGCGCGGCCGAACTGCTGGTGCTGCTGGTCGCGGTGATCGAGCAGGCGCGCGCCGAGGTCTCCGGGCTGGTGGTGCGCGAACTGGAGGATCCGGTGCTGGCCGAGGCCCTCGCGGGGGCCGGGCTGGTGGTGGCCGACGAGTGGCTGGCCTACCGGCTGGCCTGCTGAGGCACCGGGCGGGTCACCACGCTGAGGGCGCGTAGTCCTTCAGGAAGCAGCCGAACACGTCCTCGCCCGCCTCGCCGCGCACGATCGGGTCGTACACCCTGGCCGCGCCGTCGACCAGGTCGAGTGGGGCGTGGAAGCCCTCCTCGGCCAGGCGCATCTTGGTCGGGTGCGGGCGTTCGTCGGTGATCCAGCCGGTGTCCACCGCGGTCATCAGGATCCGGTCGGTGGTCAGCATCTCGCCCGCGCTGGTGCGGGTGAGCATGTTCAGCGCGGCCTTGGCCATGTTCGTGTGCGGGTGGCCTGGGCCCTTGTACTTGCGGCTGAACTGGCCTTCCATCGCCGAGACGTTGACCACGTACTTGCGTCGCGCCGCCGCGGCGGCCATCGACGGGCGCAACCGGCTGATCAGGATGAACGGCGCGGTCTGGTTGCAGAGCTGGACCTCGAGCATCTCCAGCGCGTCCACCTCGTGCACCCGCTGGGTCCAGCTGTTCACATCGTGCAGGTCGGGCACCAGGCCGCCGGCGTCGATGGCGATCTCGGCGGCCACCCGCTCCGGCGAGGCGGAGCCCGCGGTGAGGGCGAGCGCGGTCAGGTTGTGCGCCGCCGCGCTGGCCTCGCTCGGCGAGGCCGAGGACAGCGAACCGGCCAGCGCGGCCGGGTGCGCGTCGCTGGTGTGGCCGAAGGTGATCAGCTCCGGCAGCGGGCCGGCGGGCAGCGGCGCGGACTCGGCCGATTCCAGCAGCGCGTAGGAGCCGGGGGAGCGGCGCACGGTCTGCGCGGCGTTGTTGATCAGGATATCGAGGGGGCCCTGTTCGGCGACCGAGTCGGCCAGCGCGACCACCTGGGCCGGGTCGCGCAGGTCGATGCCGACCACGCGCAGCCGGTGCAACCAGTCGGCGCTGTCCTCCATGGCGGCGAAGCGGCGCACCGCGTCGTTGGGGAAGCGGGTGGTGATGGTGGTGTGCGCGCCGTCACGGAGCAGCCGCAGCGCGATGTACATGCCGATCTTGGCGCGGCCGCCGGTGAGCAGCGCGCGCCGCCCGGTCAGGTCGGTGCGCGCGTCCCGGCGGGCCCGGTTGAGCGCGGCGCACTCGGGGCAGAGCTGGTGGTAGAAGGCGTCGACCAGGTTGTAGCGCTGTTTGCAGTGGTAGCAGGCGCGGGCCCGGATCAGGGTGCCCGCGGTGGCGCCGGCGGCGTTGGACACCAGCGGGATGCCCCTGGTCTCGTCGTCGATGCGCTCGGGCGAGCCGGTGGCGGTGGCCGCGGTCACCGCCCGGTCGGCGTCCAGCACGGCCAGCCGTTTGGCCTGGCGGCGGCGCTTGCGCACGTCCTTGAAGATCCCGGCGGTGGCGCGGCGGACGGCCACCGCGTCCGGGTGTTCGGTGTCGAGTTCGCCGACCTCGGCCAGCACCTGGAGGCAGATCGCCATCCGGTCCCGGTCGATCCCGGGGCCGTCCGCCTGCTCGATCTCCTCGTCGACACTCGCTGTCATCGCTGCTCAATCCGTTCCGCTACGCCGCTACCGCCCTGAACACTGTACGTGGCGGCCGGGCGCGGTCAGCCGGACAGGGACCAGACCGCGTGCGCGACCGCGTCGGTGTTGCGGTCCAGCGCGGTGACGTCGATGTTGCGCGCGGTGTCGCAGGCCCGGTGGTAACAGGGGTCATAGGGCGCACCCGCGGTGCCGCCCCACTTGCGGGCCTGGGCGGCGGTCTTGCGGCCCTCGGCGCCGGTGAACGGGCCGCCGACCGGGATGTTGTACCGGGTGAAGGAGGCGTGGTCGCCGCGGCCGCCCATGTCCAGGTCCTCCACCGGCACGCCGATCCGGGCGTAGTACTCCTTCAGCGCGCGTTCGATGGCCAGCGAGCCCGCGGGGTAGCGGTCGCCGTCGAGCACGAAGTAGGCGGTGTTCACCGAGCCGATCATGTCCACGTTGAGGTAGGACTTGATCTTGGCGCGCTCGGCGGCAGGCAGGGTGTTGACGTAGTGCGCCGAGCCGATCATCCACAGTTCCTCCGCACCCCACCAGGCGAACCGCAGGTGCCGTTTGACCGCGGGCTTCTCCCTGGCCACGGCGAGGGCGACCTCCAGGATCGCGGCCGAGCCGGAGCCGTTGTCGTTGACGCCGGGGGCGGTGGTGACGCTGTCCAGGTGCGCGCCGGTGAGCAGCACGTCGGACTCGTCGCCGCCGGGCCAGTCGGCGATCAGGTTCCAGCCGGTGGCGCCGCGGTAGGTGAAGGGCTGCAGGGTGGTGCGGAAGCCCGCGGTGTCCACAATGGACTTGAGGTGGTCGATGGAGGCGCGGTAGCCGGGGCGGCCGTGCGCGCGGTTGCCGCCGTTGGCTGCGGCGATGGCGTCGAAGCGGGCGAGGTGGCGTTGCACGGCGGCGACCGGGATGTCGGGGGCGGCGGGGGCGGAAGCGCCGTGGGCGACGGTCGCGTCGGCGGGGATTCGCGGGGTGGCGAGGGCCGGGGTGGCGGAGGTGTCCGGGGTGGCGGTGGTTTGGCTGGAGGCGATTCCCGGAGTGGCGGCGCTCCGGGAAGTGGCGGCCGCGAGGGTGGCGGCGATCCGGTCGGAGGCGATCCGCGGAGTGGTGCCGATCCGGACAGCGGTGGTCGCGAGGGTGGCGGCGGGCAGGACGGCGGCGGTCCCGGGGTTGATGGCGGGCCGGGCAGTGGCCGTCGCGGGGGTGGCGGGGAGCAGCAGGGCGGTGGCCGTGGCGGCGAGGAGCAGTCTTCGCATGGCGGAAGTCTGTTGTGGCGCAACGCCTCGGGCGGGCTCGCGACGTAATTGCGCCAGCGGCACACCGCATCTCCGCCAGCCCGCCCGGGACCCCGCGCCGGGCACCTAGCGTGCGGCCGTAGGTTCCCGGACCCTAGGAGCGTGCTCATGCCTGTGACAAGGACAGTCTCGCGGGCCCTCACCGCGCTGACAACCGTTGCCCTGCTTGGCTTCTCCCTCGCCGCCCCGGCGATCGCGGCCTCCAGCACCGGCCAGGCCCGCGCGGCCGCGATACTCAGCGCACCGATATATGCCGCGCCGCCGAATATCCCGGACGCGAACGTGATGGCGCACATGCAGCAGTTCCAGGCCATCGCCGATCGCAACGGCGGCAACCGGGCGCACGGCCGTCCCGGCTACCGGGCCTCGATCGACTACGTCAAGGGCAAGCTGGACGCCGCCGGGTTCCGCACCACCCTGCAGTCCTTCACCCACAACGGCGCCACCGGCTGGAACCTCACCGCGGACTGGACCAGCGGCGACGCCAACCAGGTGGTGTTCCTGGGCGCCCACCTGGACTCGGTGACCGCCGGACCGGGCATGAACGACAACGCCTCCGGCTCGGCCGCCGCCCTGGAGACCGCCCTCGCGGTGTCCAGGGAGAAACTGGTGACGCAGAAGAAACTGCGCTTCGGCTGGTGGGGCGCTGAGGAACTCGGCCTGATCGGCTCCCGCTACTACGTCAACGCACTGCCGGCCGCCGAACGCGCGAAGATCAAGAGCTACCTCAACTTCGACATGGTCGGCGCCCGCGGCACCACCACCTGGGGTGTCTACAACGACAACGCGAGCATCCAGCAGATGTTCCAGGCCTACTTCCGCGGCAAGGGCATCCCGACCCGCACGATGAGCATCGGCGGCCGCTCCGACCACGCCAGCTTCGCCAGGGTCGGCGTCCCGGTCGGCGGCATCGGCAGTGGCAACGATCCCTGCTACCACCAGCGCTGCGACACCATCACCAACGTGGCCGCCAACGTCATGGGCGTGGCCACCAACGCCGCCGCGCACAGCGCGTGGACCCTGGCCGGTGCGACGGTCGCGGCGAGGCAACCCGCCGCCGCGTAGGTGGGTGACCCTCCGGGCGGCGGGTAGCCTCCCGCCGCCCGGGGCGGTAGATGTCGAGTACCCCTGCTGCTCGGAGTGTGTGGCATGTTGGAGGTGCTCGGCCTCACCGCTGATCAACAGCGCGTCTACGAGATCGTGCTGACCCGCCCGTCCTGGACCACCGACGAACTGGCCCTGACCGCCCGCCTCGACCCCGCGCACACCGCCGACCTGCTCACCTTCCTCGACCAGGCCGGCCTGGTGGTCGGCGCCGACGGGCGCTGGACCAGGGTGCCGCCGGACTCGGCGATCGAGTCCTACATCGTCTCCCACCACCAGCGGCTGCACCGGGTGCGCGCGCTCATCCCGGCGCTGATGACCATCTACGACCGGGCCACCGGCGACTCGGAGAACCACGGCCCGGTCGAGCTGCTGCGCGGGCACGCCGCGATCGGGCGGCGCTGGGCCGGGTTGCAGCGCGCCGCCCGGTTCGAGGTGTGCCAGTTCGAGCGGCCGCCCTACGTCGCGGGCGCGGCCAACGAGGAGGCCAGGGGCGCGCTGGCCGCCGGTGTGGTCTACCGGACCGTCTACGACGCGTCCTATGTGGACTGCGCGCACGTGCTGGACGCCTTGCACCGCAGGCGATCCCGTGGCGAACGCATCCGGGTGCTGCCCGGACTGCCGACCAAACTCGGCCTGGTCGACCGGCGCTGGGCGATCCTGCCGGTGGCCATCGGCCACGAGACCGACAGCGCGCTGCTGGTCTCCGCCTCCGCCCTGCTGACCGGGTTGCGCTCGCTGTTCGAGCACTCCTGGCAGCGCGCCGCCCCACTGCCCGGCCAGCACGCCACCCCCGGCGTGGACTGGCGGGTACTGGAACTGCTCGCCGCCGGGCTCACCGACAAGACCATCGCGCTGCGCATGGGCGTCAGCCTGCGCACCGCGCAACGCCACGTCCGCGCGCTGATGGACACCCTCGGCGCCACCAGCCGGTTCCAGGCCGGGTTGCGCGCGGCCGCATTGGGACTACTCGACCGCGGAATGCTCGACCGCGGCCAGCGTGGCCGGGTAGGGTCCGAACCGGCTCCGCCGCGCCATCCGTCCGTCCCCCAGGAGCGAGCATGACCCGCAGGAACGCCCTGCGCAGCGCCGCCACCGCCATCCTCGTCTCGACCGCCCTGATCCTGGGCGCCCTGCCTGCCTCGGCCGATGTCGGTCCCTGGCGGACCCTCGGCTCCGACTACGCCCGCCCACTGGATGAGAGCCAGGGCCTGACCACGATCATCCGCAACGGCAACGGATCCATCCGCTACACCGGCATCGGCACCATCCCCCTCGACGTGCGCACCAGGGGCTGGGACCACGTCGGCGACCCCGGCTCCCGCGCGGGCGTCTACGTCGAGCCGTACCAGAGCAGCACGTTGCGCGCCAAGATGTTCCGGGTGCAGACCCCGGACGGCCGGTGGGCGGAATACGTGCACCAGCTGGAATCCTGGGAGGCCATCAACAACTCCTTCGCCGCCGTCTCCCCCGACGCCAGGTGGCTGGTGTCAGGGGAGTGGGGTGAGATGAACCGGCTGCTGGTCTTCCCCAACCCGGGGGTGACCGTCACCGATCCGGGCAAGAACCTGCCGTACGCCTTCGCGATCCGGCTGGACCGCACCGTCAGCAACCTCCAGGGCTGCGAGTTCACCTCGGCCACGCAGCTGCTCTGCCCCTCCGACGGGCCGGGCAAACAGCTGCTCCAGGTCGATCTGGACGCCGCGCTGGGCGGCACGGACGTCCGGGGGGTGGTCCGGGAGCTGGGCCAGTTGCCGTTGCAGAGCGGGTGTTCCGGCAGTTTCGAGGTCGAGGGCATCGACTACGACTTCCGGGACGGCACGTTGCGGGTGGTCGTGCTCTCGCCGAGCATCTGCGTGGCCTTCGACAGCAAGACCTGGCGGTTCCGCCGCTAACTCCGGCGCAACCTCGGGTAGTAGGCGAGGTGATCGGCGTCCTCGCGGGCGCGGATCTCGGCCACCGAATGCATGGTGGGCAACGGCGCGTACCGCGGCAGCCGGCTGCGGTGCGCGCCGATCCGCACCGCCGGTGCGGGTCGCGGACGTCGGGGCGGGGCCAGCCGGTCCATGACCTGCCTGGCCTTGGCGAGCAGTTCCCTTGGCTGGGGCAGGGGTTTGGGCTCGGCCAGGCCCGGTCCGCTCCACCGCCACAGGATGGCGATCCCCACCAGCGCGGGCAGCATGACCAGGATTCCGGCGATCGATGCGGTGCTCATGCTCCGGCCAACGTCCGGTGGTACGGCAATGGTTCAGCGGGTTCGGGTGAACACCACCGATCGGCCGATCGGCGCCAGACCCAGCCCGGCGTAGAGCCGCGCGGGCACCGGGTAGGCGGCATCGCCCCTGGGTAGCACGGTGGCCGTGCTCGCGCCCAGCGCCCGCATCCGGTGCAGTGCGGCCAGGCACACCGCCCTGGCCAGGCCCAGCCCGCGGAACTCCGGATCGGTGCCCACCGGCTCGAACGTGCCGACCCTGGCCCGCGAATCCAGCCAGCCCAGGCAGAACGCGGCCGCGCGGCCGTCCGGGGCGTGCACCACCAGGTCCAGCTCCCGCCGGTACAACCAGGCCCTGGTGACCTTGGTGTAGCTCTCCACGGTCACCCGCGACGGGTGGAACGCGATCCGGTGGATGTCCACCCTGGCAACAAGATCGGTGGCCTCGGCGATCGTGAACCCTTCCGGCAGCACGACTTCCGGCAGCTGGTCGAGACCGCCGACCATCCGCCGGAAAAACGGACCATCCACAGTGGACTCGGCGTACCCGTTGGCGCGCAGGGAGTCCACCAGGTGCCACTCCCGGTCCAGCACGTGCACCGACAGCGGCTCCGCGGCCACCGACCCGGCCCAGTCCAGCACCTCGCCCACCAGGTCCGCCGACTCCGGCCGGGTCTGCAGGTACAGCGAGCCGGGCAGGTCCACCCAGCCCCAGGCCAGCACCGTCGATCCCCGCCGCCACAACCGGGTCGGCCAGTCCGGCCCGCGACCGAGATGCTGCAACCGGGACCAGGTCAGCTCACCCGGATGCCAGCGGGAGCCCGGCGTCCACACCGCGTCCGACAATTCCTGCATGCCGCGCTCGTCCACCGGCCTAGGATGGCCCGAGCACATCAGGGGGGACGAATCATTTTGGATCGCACATTCCAGGTGGACCTGCGTGGCGTGGTCGACCTGCTCAGCCACCACCTCTACTCCAGCCCGCGGGTCTACCTGCGCGAGCTGCTGCAGAACGCCGTCGACGCGGTGACCGCCCGCCGGGCCGTCGAACCAGGGGCGCCCGCCGCCATCGCGATCGACACCACCGGCACGACACTGACCATCACCGACACCGGCATCGGCCTGTCCGAGGAGCAGGTGCACGAACTGCTGGCCACCATCGGCCGCAGCTCCAAACGCGATGAGCTGGGCTTCGCCCGGCACGAGTTCCTCGGCCAGTTCGGCATCGGCCTGCTCTCCGCGTTCCTGGTCGCCGACGAGGTCACCGTGCTCACCCGCGCGCACACCGGCGCGCCCGCGGTGAAATGGGTCGGCCGGGCCGACGGCACCTACCGGATCGCCGCCGCCGACCGCGCCGAGACCGGCACCACCGTCGTCCTCACCGCCAGGGCTGGCGCGGAATCCTGGTTCGCCGGGCCCACCGTGCTCGAACTCGCCACCCTCTACGGCTCGATGCTGCCCTTCCCAGTCACCGTCGGCGGCCGGCGGGTCGCAGGCGACGGACCGCCCTGGCGCGCGGACGAGCGCCCGGCGGGACAGCGGCTGGCCGACCTGGTCGGCTACGCCCAGGACACCTTCGACTTCACCCCCTTCGACGTGGTCGAACTCGACGTGCCCCAGGCCGGGCTCACCGGCGTGGCCTACGTGCTGCCGTTCCAGGCCAACCCGGCCGAACGCGCCGGACACCGCGTCTACCTCAAACGCATGCTGCTCACCGAGAGCGCCGACGGGCTGCTGCCCGGCTGGGCCTTCTTCGCCCGCTGCGTCATCGACGCCGCCGAACTGCGCCCCACCGCCAGCCGCGAGGCCCTCTACGACGACGGCCTCCTGGAAGAGGTGCGCGAGGCCCTCGGCGCGCAGCTGCGCGGCTGGCTGGTCGGTCTGGCCGCCACCGACCCCGGCAGGCTGGCCCGGTTCCTGGGCGTGCACCACCTCGGCGTCAAAGCCCTCGCCCTGCACGACGACGACATGCTCGCGCTGGTCGACGAGTGGCTGCCCCTGGAGACCAACATGGGGCGGATGACCCTCGGCGAGTTCCGCGCCCGGCACGGCCGGATCCGCTACACCAGCACCGCCGAGGACTTCCGTCAGCTCGCCGCGGTCGCCTCCGCCCAGGGCCTTGCCGTGGTCAACGGCGGCTACACCTACGACAGCGAGATCATCGCCAGACTGCCCGCCCTGGACCCCGACCTGGTCGTGCAGCGCCTGGAACCCGGCGAGGTCATGACCCGGCTGGCCCCACTGGACCCTGGCGTCGAACTCGGCCTGCGCCCCTTCCTGGCCAACGCCCAGCGCGCCATGGACCGGCTCGGCTGCGAGGTCGTGCTGCGTGCCTTCGACCCGGCCGCGCTGTCCGTGCTCTACCTCATCGACCGCGACGCGGCCTTCCAGAGCGAGCTGAAAGCCACCAGGGCCAAGGCCGACCAGCTCTGGGCCGGGGTCCTGGCCGCGTTCGAGAAACCCGCCGAGGACCGGCCGCGACTCGTGCTCAACCACCGCAACGCCCTGGTCCGCCGGATCTGCGCGCTCACCGACCCGGCCATGGTCGGCCTCGCCGTGGAAGCCCTCTACGGCCAGGCCCTGCTGCTCGGCTACCACCCCATCCGGCCGGCGGATGCCGCCCTGCTCAACCGCTCGTTCCTCGGCCTGCTCGAGGCGGCCGTGCCCCAGGAGGACAACCAGTGAGCCCCGAGGAACTCGAGGACAAGCTCCGGGTCAGCCACGACCTGCCCTACGGCCCGGCTCGCACCGCCGCGGTCGAGGAGGTCATCCGGCACGCCGACGCGCTCGGCCTGGCCGAACTCCAGTACGCCGCCCGGATCTTCAGCCTGCAGGCCTACCGCTACGGCGCCGAACCGGCCAAGACCTTCGTGCCCTTCGCCTGGTGCCTGGCCGCCTACGACCGCGGCGAGGGCGACCGGCGCTTCGACCACCACCTGTTCTGGAACTTCAAGGGCATCGTCAGCGCACTGGCCGACTTCCCCGAGGTCCCCCTGGCCCAGACCCAGGCCGTGCTCGACGACATGGAACGCCGCTACCGGCTGGCCGGCCACGGCATGAATCCCGTGCACCAGTACCGGGAAATGCTCGCCAGGCACATCGGCGACCGGGACACCGCCGCCGAACAGTTCCGGCTCTGGGACGCCAGCCCGCGCGGCGAACTCTCCGACTGCGTCGGCTGCGAACCCAACGGCAAGATCAACCACCTGGTCTGGCTGGGCCGGGACGAGGACGCGGTGGCCGCCGCGCTGCCGGTGCTCACCGGGCAGCTCAACTGCCGGGAACAACCGCACAGCATCCGCACCGACCTGCTGCTGCCCTACCTGCGCACCGGCAGGCTCACCGAGGCGGCCGAGGCCCACCGCAGCGCCTACCGGGCCGTCCAGCACGACCGCGCCGAACTCGGCCTGATCGCCAAACACCTCGTCTTCTGCGCCCGCACCGGCAACCAGCCGCGCGGCCTGGACATCCTGACCCGCCACCTCGGCTGGCTCGACGAACCCAGCAACCCCAACGCCGCCATGCGCTTCGCCGCCGCGGGCGCGCTGCTGCTGACCAGGGTGATCGAGGCCGGTCACCCGGACACCCCGGTCCGCCGCCCCGCGCACCGCGACCGGGCCGCCGTGGACTGGCCGGCCACCGCGCTGCGCGACGAACTCGCCGACCAGGCCCTGGCCCTGGCCGCCCGTTTCGACGCCCGCAACGGCAGCACCGAACAGGGCGACCGGATCCGCGCCACCCTGGCCGCGGAAACCCTGGTCGAGCACCTGCCGCTGTCCGGCCCGGCCCGCGCCGCCACCCGCCTGAGCGTGGCCACGCCGCCGCCGGTCAGCTACCCGGACACCCCCGGCGACCTCGCCGACGCGGCCGAGGCCGCCACCCACCGCGAGGACGACGAGGTCGCCGCGGCGCTGTGGGCCCGCTTCGACCAGGTGTGCCCGGAACCGCCGCCGCTGCTGCGCGCCCGGCGACTGGCCGCCACCGCGCAGGCCGGCTTCGACACCGACCCGGACGGCGCCAAGCACTGCCTGCGCGAGTCCATCGCGCTCTTCGCCGAGCACGGCGAACCGGTGCGCGCCGAGACCTCCCGCAGTCGCCTCGGCCTGGTGCACTGTTACGACGGCGACGGCGACACCGGACTCGCCCTGCTGCGCGCGGCCGTCGAGGCACTGCGCACGGCGGGGGACGAGGAGGCGTTGATCCGCGCCGAGTCCAGGCTCGTCGACGGCCACTTCCGCCTGGACGAGGACGAGACCGCGGCCCGGCTGGCCCGGGAGCTGGTCCAGCGCACCGACGGGCACCCGGACCGGCAACTCGCCGCCGACATGCTGGTACTGGCCACCCACATGGAACTGGGCCTCGGCGAGGAAGGCGTCCCCGCCGCACTCGATCTCGCCCGGCGCGGCCTGGCCGTGCTCCGCGAACTGGCGCCGGCCGGCGCGCTGTGGCAGCACCTGTGCACCACCGGCAACCTGACCGCCGCGACCGGTGAGCTGGAAGCCGGTTACACCCTGCTCACCGAGGCGTTCCAGGCCGTCGACCCGGTCGTGCGCAGCTACGCCCTGCACGAGGCCGGCCGGGTGGCCATGGCCATGGAGCGCAAGGCCGACGGCTACCGGCACCTCACCGACGCGGTCGCCGAGGCCCTGCGCCACCAGGTCGAATCCCTGCCCCGGATCAGGATCGACCTGGCCATCGCGGCCATGGCCATGGACCTGCCGGAGGAGGCCGCCGACGCCGCCGAGGAGGCCATCGCCGCGATCGAGGACCCGGACCTGCTGGCCCGCGCCAAGTTCATCCTGGCCGACCCCTACCGCGTGCTCGGCCAGCACGACTCGGCGCTGGCCCTGCTGGATGACGTCGCCGCGCACTGCGCCGCCGGGGACAACGTCTACGGCCTGGCCCAGATGCACGGCATCGCCGCGGACATCCTGGACGAACTCGACCGCGACGCCCAGTCCGCCCAGCGCCACCTCGCCGCCGCCGAGGCGCTGAGCCGGGTCGAGGAGACCCTGCGCGAACTCGCCCACCGCCGCCGCGCCGCCCTGTCCTGGCACTGGGCCCGCGAACCCGGACAGGCCCGCGCCGCCCTGGCCACCGCCGACCAGCTCGCCACCACACTGGGCCAGGAGCCCGAAGAGGTCTTCAACCGCGCCATCCTGGACTACGACGCGGCCCGCATCCTCTCCGCCGCCGAGGACCTCAACCCGGCGCTGGCCAGGGCGAACGCCGCCGCCGAGCAGTTCAGGAGCCTCAACGGCGCGGAGGAGCCCACGCTGACCGCCGACGTGCTGCGCGGCCGGTTGCTGGTCCAGCTCGGCCGGGGCGAGCAGGCACACCCGCTGCTCACCGCGGCCCTGGCCCGGCTGCCCCAGGACGCGCCGCAACGCGAGCAGATCGAAGCACTGCTCACCGAGATCGGCCCGGTGGCCGAGGAACCCGAGCCACCCCGATCCCGCTGGCCCTGGCGCAATCGCGGCTGAGGTCAGGCGCTGACCGGGGCCTGCCGCGACCGGCAGGCCTCGGCGTAGGCGACCGGCGTCAGCCCGATCGCCCTGGTGAAGTCGCGGATGAAGTGCGACTGGTCGAAGTACCCCAGCTCCAGGGC
Organism: Crossiella cryophila; assembly: GCF_014204915.1. NCBI lineage: Bacteria > Bacillati > Actinomycetota > Actinomycetes > Pseudonocardiales > Pseudonocardiaceae > Crossiella > Crossiella cryophila. The sequence goes on along the minus strand of NZ_JACHMH010000001.1, from coordinate 8,449,735 downwards.
GACCTCGGTCCAGGTGCCGGAGGTGCCCTCGGCCAGCCGCGCCGCGGCCTCGTGCAACCGGTACCGGCGCAGCACCCACTTCGGACTCACCCCGACATGCCGGTGGAACAACCGCTGCAACGACCGCGGCGAGATCCCGAAGCGTGCGCACACATCGCCCACCCGGCTGATCTCCCGGTCATGCAGCAACGTCCGCACGATCCGCCCCACCTCGGCGGTCTCCGCCGCCACCCCCGGCCAGCGCGCCCGCAGCCACCGCTCCGCCACCGCGACCAGCTCATCCAGCCCCCGCGCCGCAGCCAGCTCGGCGGCCATCACCTCCGCGTCAGCGCCCCACAACGCCGACAACGGCCGCACCTGATCGGTCAGCTCCGCCACCGGCGCACCCAGGAACGGCAGGAACCCACCCGGCCGGAACTTGACCCCGAACACCCGCCCCGCGCCCTCATAGGCGTAGCTGAACCGCGAGCTGCCCACCCCGCTGACGGCCAGCCGCCCCCGGTCGAACACCAGGTTCACACACGGATGCGGCAACAACGTCACCGAAGCCCGCCTGCCCGGCGGCAGGTCCCAGGACACCAGCCAATACCGCTCCACCAACGGCGCCAGATCCGCCGACACCGGCACCCGCTCCAGGGTGAAGTCGACATCCCGCACCCCGAGCACCCCGTACTCGCTCGTCGTGGCGAGCTGTCGCGTTTGTCCAAGCCGGTCGGTCGGCACCCGGTCAGGATGCCTCACATGACCGACAACACCGCCGCGACCGGCCCCGCCCCCACCGGCTACCACCGCCTGAACACCTTCTTCGCCACCCCCGACTGCGCCAAGGCCATCACCTTCTACCAGGAGGCACTGGGCGCCGAGGTGGTCAAACGCATGGACGCCCCCGACGGCCAGGTCCTGCACGCCGAACTCCGCCTCGGCGGCTCGATGTTCCAACTCAGCGAACCCATGCCCGACTACGGCATCCTGCCCAGCCCGGCCGAGGGAAACGCCTTCACCATGACTTTCTGGACCGCTGAGGTGGACGCGGTTTACGCCCGCGCGATCGAATTGGGCGCGACTCCGGTGAGTCCGGTCGACGATGTCTTCTCGGGGGACCGGATGGGGGTTTTCCGCTGTCCGGCGGGAATCCGCTGGTGCATCGCCCGGCATGACCGCGACGTCCCTGACGAGGAAATCGCCGCCGCGGCCCTGGAATGGAGCAGTTGACCGGACCCGCCCGGAAACCCTGGACTGATCGGCGATCGAGGAATACCGCAACCCCAACCCGACCCGAATCGCCAAGCCCAGGGTGTCCGGGCGGGGCGTGACGGGGTCGCAGTGGGAGTGGCGGCCCCGCCACGTGCGGTCGAGGGAGACCGCCGGCGACACCGTCGCGACCCCCAGTCACGACGGTGCCTTCGGTGATCAGTTGTAACCGGTACCGCGTTGTCTGGCTTCGATGGCGACGACGTACAACCAACCGCCGCACAACGCAGGCAGACTGACCTGCGCGGACAGCTCCGGCGACTAATGGCTCTTGCTGTCCGGACCGGACGCTGGCTACCTTGCTGGATCGTTCAACCAGCAGAACACCGTTCACACACATGAACAATGAGGTGGTGTTGTGTCCCGGTTCCGCCTGTTCGCCCTGGTTCTCTCGCTCGTCATGGTCACGACCGGTCTGGTAATCACCGCGCCGGTCGCCGCCGCCTACGAGGCGCCCCTGCTACGTCAGCATTCCGGACTGGATTCCGGCTGGCGATTCACTCGCGCCGATGTGCCGGGTGCGCAGGCGCCCGGGTTCAATGATTCCTCCTGGTCGGCTGTTTCCGTTCCGCACACCTGGAATTCGCGGGACGGGCAGGACGGGGGGAGCAATTATCACCGTGGGGTTGGCTGGTATCGGCGGACGGTGACGCCGTCGGCTGGGTGGACTGGCAAACGCGTGTGGTTGCAGTTCGACGGGGTCAATTCGGTGGCCGAGGTGTGGCTCAACGGGACCCGGCTCGGTGAACACCGCGGCGGGTACGCGGCATTCCGGTTCGACGCCACCGCCGCCCTGCGCATCGGGCAGGACAACATCCTCGCGGTGCGGGTCAACAACGCGGCCAACCCGGATATCGCGCCCATCTCCGCCGACTACACCTTCTTCGGCGGCATCTACCGCTCGGTCCGGCTCACCGCCGTCGACCCCCTGGCCATCCGGCTCGGTGACTACGGCGGGCCCGGTGTCTACCTGCGGCAACGCTCCGTCACCGCCGCCTCCGCCACCGTCGAGGTGACCAGCAAGGCCTGGAACAACCACCCCGCCGCCCGGCAGGTGCGGGTGCGGACCGTGGTCACCGACGCGGCCGGTGGGATCGTCGCGGAGACCACCTCCGCCACCAGGAGTGTGGCCGCGGCCAGCGAGTTCGCCACCGTGCAGAGCCTGACCGTGCGCAACCCGCGGCGCTGGCAGGGCAGGACCGACCCCTACCTGCACCAGGCGCATGTGGAGATCATCGACGCGGCCACCGGGCGGGTCACCGACGTGCTCACCCAGCCGCTCGGGCTGCGTGCGGCCACCGTCGACCCGAACACCGGGTTCTCGCTCAACGGGCAGCGGCTCCAGTTGCGCGGGGTCAACGCGCACCAGGACCGGCTCGACCACGGCTGGGCGGTCAGTCCGGCGCAGCAGACCCAGGACTTCGACCTCATGGACGAGATGGGGGTCAACGCCTACCGGACCGCGCACTACCAGCAGTCCCAGCACGTCATGGACCTGGCCGACCGGCGCGGCTACGTGGTGTGGACCGAGATCCCGCTGGTCAACCAGGTCACCGACTCAGCGGGCTTCCGGGCCAACCTGCAGCAGCAGCTGTATGAGCTGATCCGGCAGAACTTCAACCACCCCTCGGTCTTCTTCTGGGGCATCGGCAACGAGCAGGCCAGCGACAACGCCGTCACCAACGGGATACTGGACACCCTCGCCGCCCAGGTCGACGCCGAGGACTCCGGCCGGCTGTCCACCTACGCCACGCACAAGGGCGACACCGACGGGCTCGCCGGTCACACCCAGGTGATCGGCTACAACAAGTACTACGGCTGGTACGGCCTCAGCGACACCGGCCCCGGCAAATGGGCCGACCAGTTGCACGCCAAGGATCCCGGCCGCCGGATCAGCATCAGCGAATACGGCGCGGGCGCCAGCGTGCACCAGCACGAGGAGAACCCGAAACCGCCGGTCACCACCGGGAAATGGCACCCGGAGGAATACCAGAACCTGCTGCACGAGAACCACTGGAAACAGCTCGACGCCCGGCGCTACCTGTGGGGCAGCTTCGTCTGGAACATGTTCGACTTCGCCGTGGACAGCCGCTCCGAGGGCGACACCGACGGCCGCAACGACAAGGGCCTGGTCACCTACGACCGGCAGATCCGCAAGGACGCCTTCTACTACTACAAGGCCAACTGGACCGAGACGCCCACCGTCTACCTGGCCAGCCGCCGCTGGACCCAGCGCACCGCCGCGGCCACCACGGTCAAGGTCTACGCCAACCTGGACTCGGTCACCCTCACCGTCAACGGCGTCTCGCACGGCGCCAGGACCTCGGCCGACCGTATCCACACCTGGCCGGTGACCCTGCGGCCCGGCGCCAACACGGTCACCGTGACCGGCCTCAAGAACGGCCACACCCACACCGACACCGTGACCTGGAACCTGGCCGGCTGAGCCGGAAGGAGAGAAGGCCCGCACAACTCCTCCTGTTGTGCGGGCCTTCCCTGTGCGCGATCCCCAGTTCTCGCGCCCTGCACGGCCCCAGTACTCCCCAGTACTCGCGCCAGCCCCTCACGAACAGTTTTAGCTGTTCCGCAGTTGTGTGGCTTCGCACCGCCGACTACACAATCAACCCGCACACAATCCGGGGTGGGGGTTATGCCACGTCCAGAACGTCCGCTGGATCCGGCTGCCGGACCGGTCCAGCGCTTCGCCGGTGAGCTGCGCGTGCTGCGTCAGCAGGCCGGGAACCCGAGCTATCGCGAACTCGCCCGCCGGGCGCACTTCTCCATGGCCACCCTGGCCCAGGCCGCGCGCGGCGACCGGCTGCCCAGCCTGGCCGTCACCCTCGCCTACGTCCGGGCCTGCGGCGGCGCGGAAGCGGACTGGGAACAGCGGTGGCGGGACACGGTCGCCGAACTCGAACCGGCCGGTCCGCGCGAGGCCGACGCCGACCAGCCGCCCTACCCGGGACTGGCCGCCTTCCAGGCCGAGGACGCCGACCGGTTCTTCGGCCGCGCCGACCTGGTGCGCAAACTCCTCGACCTGCTCACCACCCGGCGCTTCGTCGCGGTGGTCGGCGCCTCCGGCTCCGGCAAGTCCTCGGTGCTGCGCGCCGGCGTGCTGCCCAAGGCCGGGCCCGCGCTGGTGATCACCCCCGGCGCCCGCCCCCTTGAGGAATGCGCGGTGGCCCTGGCCGCCCGGCTGCGCACCCCCGCCGGCGGACTGGTCGCCGACCTGCGGGAGCAACCGCGCAACCTCGGGCTCGCGCTGCGCCAACTGCTCGAGGGCGAACCGGCCGAGGCGGAGTTCCTGCTGGTCGTGGACCAGTTCGAGGAACTGTTCACGCTCTGCGCCGACCCGGCCGAACGCTCCGCCTTCCTGGCCGCCCTGCGCGCGGCCACCGACGACGACAGCGGCCGGGCCCGGGTGGTCATCGGGGTCCGCTCGGACTTCTACACGCACTGCCTGCAACGCCCCGAACTCGCCGGGATCCTGCAAGACGCGCAGATCGTCGTCGGCAGGCTCGGCACCGACGAACTGCGCGCGGTCATCGTCGAACCCGCCGTCCGGGCCGGCTGCACGGTGGAGACCGCACTGGTCACCCGCCTGGTCGCCGATGCCGCCGGCCGACCGGGCGTGCTGCCGCTGGTCTCGCACGCGCTGCTGGAGACCTGGCGGCGGCGCCGCGGCACCACGCTCACCCTGGCCGGTTACGACGCCGTCGGCGGCATCGAACACGCCGTCGCCCGCACCGCCGAGGAAGTCCACAGTGGACTCACCGAGGACCAGCGGGCCCTGCTGCGGCGGATCCTGCTGCGCCTGACCGCGCTCGGCGAGGGCACCGAGGACACCAAACGCCGCATCCACCGCGGCGAACTCGACACCGCCGACCCGGACACCGCGCTGGTGCTCGACCGGCTCACCGCGGCCCGCCTGCTCACCCGCGACGGCGACACCGTGGAGATCACCCACGAGGCGCTGATCCGGTCCTGGCCCCGGCTGCGCGGCTGGCTCACCGAGGACCGGGAGGGCCTGCGGGTGCACCGCCAGCTCACCGAGGCCGCCGCGGGCTGGGAGACCGACCACCGTGATCCCGGCGCGCTCTACCGCGGCTCCCGGCTGGCCGTGGCCAAGGACTGGGCCACCCGCAACGACGCCACGCTCTCCGCGGGGGAGCGGCGTTTCCTCACCGACAGCCTGGCCGAACAGGCCCGGCAGGACCAGACCGACCGGCGGCGCACCCGGCGGCTGTGGCAGGCCGTCGCGCTGCTCACCGTGATGCTCGTGCTCAGCGTGGTGGCCACCGGCTTCGCCGTGGACTCCCAGCGGATGGCCGACGAGGAACGCACCACCACCCTCGCCCAGCAGGTCTCCGACCGGGCGATCTCCCTGCGTGGCACCAATCCCGCGCTGGCCGCCCGGCTCAGCCTGGCCGCCTACCGGCTCGCGCCGATCCCGGAGACCCGCGGCAACCTGTTGAGCACCAACGCCACCCACTACGCCAGCCCGCTCACCGAACAGGGCAACACCGTCGGCGCGGCCATGTACAGCCCGGACGGCAGGCACCTGGTGGTGGCCAACCAGAACAGCACGCTGAGCCTGTGGGACGTCAGCGACCGCAGGCATCCGTACCGGCTGCGCACCCTGCACGGGCACCGCGGCCCGGTGGTCGCGCTGGCCTACCGGCCCGGCGGCGGCGTGGTCGCCTCCGGCGGTGCGGGCGTGCTGTTCTGGGATGTCAGCGATCCGCGGCAGAGCAAGGAGATCGGCCGGTTGCCGTGGCAGGGCGCCCCGGTCAGCGCACTGGCCTTCGACCGCAGCGGCGGACTGCTGGCGGTGGCCGGGGTGGACGGCGTGGTCGAACTCTGGGACGTGCGCGATCCGGCCGCGGCCAAGCCACGGGCCAAGTTCAAGGACGCCAGGACCGTGCACGGCATGGCCTTCAGCCCGGATGGCCGCACCTTCGCCATCGCGGGCTCCGGCGACCAGCCGGTGCGGTTCTGGGACATCCGCGACCCGGCGGCCCCACGCCAGCTGGGCAGCCTGCAGGTGGCCCGCTCCGGCAACCTGCCGGTGGACCGGCAGACCGCCTTCGGCGCGGCCTTCAACCACGACGGCACCCTGTTCGCCACCGGCGCGGTCGACCGCAGCGTGCGGGTGTGGGACCTGCGCGACCCGGCCAACCCGGTCGCGCTGCCGCACCTGGAGGGGCACCGGGACACCGTCTTCGACCTCACCTTCAGCCCGAGCGGGGACACCCTGGTCTCCGCCGCGCTGGACAACGACATCCGGGTCTGGCACCTGCGCGACCGGGCCCGGCCGAGGGCGGGCGCGGTGCTGAGCAAGCACACCGACATCGTGCGCTCGGTGGTCTTCCACCCCGACGGCACCACGCTGGCTTCCGGCAGCCTGGACCAGAGCGTGCGGCTGTGGGACTTCGCCAACCCGGAACGCCCGGTGGAGCTGCCCGAGCTGAGCGCGCACAGCGGCCCGGTGCGCACCGCGGTGCTGCACCCCAACCAGAAACTGCTCGCCACCGGCAGCGCCGACCGCACCGTGCGACTGTGGGACGTGCGCGACCAGCGGCACCCGAAGCTGGTGAAGGTGTTGCCGGGCCACGACGACGTGGTCTACGACGTCCGGTTCAGCCCCGACGGCAGCCTGCTGGCCACCGCCACCCTGGACGGCAAGGTCCGCCTCTGGTCGGTCACCGACCTGGCCGAGGTCACCCTGCGCGGCACCCTGGAAGGGCATGAGGACGGGGTGCTGTCGGTGGCCTTCGCCGAGGGCGGCGCCACCCTGATCACCGGCAGCATCGACAGCACGGTGCTGATGTGGGACATCCGCGACCCGGCCAACCCCCGCCGCGGCGCCCAGCTGACCAGCCCCACCGACGCCATCATGGCCGTGTCCTACAACGAGAAGACCCGCATCCTGGCCGCCGCGGCCGCCGACCGCTCCGTCCGGCTGTGGCGGATCGAGGACTACCAGCGCGCCACCGCCCTGGCCACCGCGGGCGGCCACCAGGACCTGCCGTACTCGGTCGCGATCAACCCGGAGGGCACGCTGGTCGCCTCCACCGGCGCGGACCACTCGGTGCGCATGTGGGACATCCGGAATCCGGCCGATCCGAAGCTGGTGGAGGCCAAGACGGAGCACGGCAACACGACGTACTCGGTGGCGTTCAGCCCCGATGGCCGGACGCTGGCCTCGACCGGCGCCGATCAGACGTTGCGGCTGTGGGAGGTCTCGGCCGAGGGCAGGCTGACCGAGTCGGCGGTGCTGGCGTTGCACAAGGACCGGGTGTACAGCGGGCAGTTCAGCCCGGATGGGAAGACGGTGGTCAGTGGGGGGCATGACGGGGTGGTGTTGCTGTGGGACGCGGATCCGGAGCAGGCCGCTGCGGCGGTGTGCGGGTTGCCGGAGGCGGAGCTGACCGAGCAGGAGTGGGATCAGTATTTCCCGGGCGTCCCACAACGCTCGCAGTGCACCTGACCCGAGGCTGACCGGGAGGAAGATCATCCCGAGTGTTGGCCGTTCTCGTACGGTGTGTTGGCCGTTGTTGTACGGCCGCAGGCCGGGGTTTGGGGTTGGGGGTTTGGGGGTGAAAACCCCACGACGAGGGTTCTCGTGTGTTCTCCGTACGGCCTGGAGCTTGCTGACCGCGCCTCGCCGAGTGGCCCCTGCAACCTGCCGCCGCGTGCCCACGAATCCGCAACGGGGGCCGCTCGGTGAGGTGTGGTTGGCTTGCGGAAGGCCGTGCGGAGAACACACGAGCCCTCGGAGCCACGCTGGTTCAGGCCCCGGCAGCACAAACCCCGCCCCGCAACCTGCTCATCCCGGGGTTTGATCTGCCCTCCCCCTCCGGTGGTCTGCCCGGCCGGCGAGGCCATCCTTTCGCTTTTGATCTTGATCTAAAACCAAAGTCAAGATCAAGATCGTCCTCGCCGGACGGGCAGAAATCAAAGGATGGGGGGGAAAATCAAGAACAAGGGCAGAGAAGAAGAGCAGTGCTCGTACGGTTCCCCCATCCCCGTCAGCCTTCCGATACCAAACCACATCCCGGGCACGCAGACCGTTGCGGTTGGGTGGCTAGGGCGGCGGCAGGTTGCGGTCTGCGCGCCCGGGATGTGGTGTGTCCTCTCCAGGCTGACGGGGATGGGGGAACCGCTCGGGGAGTGTTGAAAAGCCACCCCGGCTGCTGGTGTTCGGGCTTCGCCCGGCCGCAGCGCGTCAGAACCGCCTAGCCGCAGTGTTCCCGGGCTTCGCCCGCCTGCCCCCAACGCTCCCCGCTCCGGGCTCCGCCAGCCCGCCCGCCGTCCCACAACGGCCAACGTGCCGTACGACAACGGCCAACACTCGGTACGACAACGGCCAACACGCGCGGAGGGTTGAAGCCCTGCCGCGCGTGTTGGCCGTTCTGGGACGGTGTGTTGGCCGTTGTGGTACGGGGTGTTGGCTGTTGTGGGGCGGGTGGGGTTAGGCGTTGAAGGTGTCGGGGTTGGGGCCGGTGCGGTGGTTGTCGTCGAGGGTGGAGATGGTGGCGAGGTCGTCCTGGGTCAGGTCGAAGTCGAAGACGTTGAGGTTTTCCTTGATGCGGGACGGGGTTACCGACTTCGGGATGACGATGTTGCCGAGCTGGAGGTGCCAGCGGAGGACGACCTGGGCGGGGGTGCGGTCGTACTTGGTGGCCAGGGTGGTCAGCAGGTCGTGGTCGAGCAGGCCGCCCTTGGCCAGGGGGCTCCAGGCCTCGGTGGCGATGCCCAGGTCCTGGTGGGCGGCGCGGACCTCGGACTGGATCAGGCGGGGGTGCAGTTCGACCTGGTTCACGGCGGGGACCACGCCGGTGGCGTCGATGACGTCCTTGAGGTGGCCGGGCTGGAAGTTGGACACGCCGATGGCGCGGACGCGGCCGTCGGCCTGGAGCTTGGTCAGCGCTTTCCAGGAGTCCACGTAGCGGCCGTTGGCCGGGGCGGGCCAGTGGATCAGGTACAGGTCCAGGTAGTCCAGCTTCAGTTTGTCCAGGCTGGTGTCGAAGGCACGCAGGGCGCTGTCGTAGCCCTGGTCGCTGTTCCACAGCTTCGTGGTGATGAACAGCTCCTCGCGCGGGACGTCCGCGGCGGCCAGGGCGGCGCCGACGCCCGCCTCGTTGCCGTAGATGGCCGCGGTGTCGATGCTGCGGTACCCGGCCGCCAGGGCGTGCGTGACGGCGGCCTCGGTCTCGGCGTCCGGCACCTGGAACACGCCGAAGCCCAGCTGCGGCATGGCCACCCCGTTGTTGAGGGTGAGGGACGGAACGGTGCTCATCGATCTTCCTTTCGTGGCGTGCGGGAAATCAGGGGGGTGGGTCAGATGGTGGGGATCAGGCCGCCGTCGACGCGCAGCGCGGCGCCGGTGGTGGCCGAGGCGCCCTCGCTGGCGGTGTAGACGATCAGGTTGGCGATCTCCTCCGGCCGGATCAGCCGCTTGAGCAGCGAGGTCGGCCGGTCGGTTGCCATGAACTCGCGCTCGGCCGCCTCGAAGGGCAGGTCCGGGTACAGCTCGCCGATGAAGGTGCGCACGCCCTCGGTCAGGGTGGAGCCGGGCAGCACGCTGTTCACCGTGACCCCGGTGCCGGCCACCTCCAGGGCCAGGCCGCGGGCCACCGAGAGCTGGGCGGTCTTGGTCATCCCGTAGTGCACCATCTCGCGCGGGATCATCACCGCGGACTCGCTGCTGACGAAGATCACCCGGCCCCAGCCGCGCGCTGCCATCCGCGGCGCGTAGTGCCGGGACAGCCGTACCCCGGAGAGCACGTTGACCTCGAAGAAGCGCAGCCAGTCCGCGTCGGTGATCTCGAAGACCGGCTTCGGCTCGAAGATCCCGGTGTTGTTGATCAGGATGTCCACGTCCGGGAGCTGCTCGAACAGCCCGTCGGCGCCCTCGGCGGTGGCGATGTCGGCCGCGACGCCGGTGATGGTGGCCGAGCCGGTCTCCGCCTTGAGCTTGGCCACGGCCTGCTCCACCCGGTCCGCACTGCGGCCGTTGACCACGACCGCGGCGCCCGCCTGGGCGAACCCGGCGGCCACGGCGTAGCCGATCCCGCTGGTCGAGCCGGTGACGAGGGCGGTGCGTCCGGTCAGGTCGATCTTCATCGCTGCTTGCTGCCTTTCGTGGGCGAGGATATTCAGTACGGCGATATATGCGGTGGAGACTGGTATTCAGCGGGCCAGGGCGGTGGCCGGTTCGATCGACGCGGTGTCGATCGTCGCGCGCCCGCGCCGGTCCAGCCAGCCGGAGAACAACGCGACCGCCAGTCCGGCCACAGTGAGCGTGCCGCCGATCCAGTTCGGCGCGGTGTAGCCCAGCCCGTTCTCGATGGCCAGTCCGCCCAGCCAGGCGCCACCGGCGTTGCCCAGGTTGAACGCGGCCACGTTGGCCGCCGAGGCCAGTGCGGGCGCACCCGCCGCCTTGGTCAGTACCCGCATCTGCAGTGGCGCAACCGTGGCGAACCCGGCGATGCCGAACACCGCGATGGTCAGCACCGAGCCGAGCTGGGAGTGCGCGGTGAAGGTGAAGGTGAACAGCACCGCGGCCAGCACGGCCAGGATCACGTACAGGCTGGGCATCAGCGCGCGGTCCGCGGCCCTGCCGCCGAGCAGGTTGCCCACGAACAGTCCGGCGCCGAAGAGCACCAGCAGCCAGGTCACGGTGCCGCCGGCGAACCCGGCGACCTGGGTCATCATCGGCGCGATGTAGGTGAAGGAGGCGAACACCCCGCCGAAGCCGAGCGTGGTCATCGCCAGCGCCAGCCACACCTGCGGGATCCGGAACACCGCGAGTTCGCCGCGCAGCCCACCGCCGGGGGCGGCCTGGGTGCGCGGGACCAGGGCGAGGATGCCGATCAGGCCGAGCACCCCGAGCACGGTCACCGCCCAGAAGGTGGACCGCCAGCCGAGCTGCTGACCCAGCGCGGTGCCCAGCGGCACGCCGAGCACGTTGGCCATGGTCAGCCCGGTGAACATCAGCGCGATCGCGCTGGCCCGCCGCTCCGGCGCGACCAGGTCCGCGGCCACCACCGAGCCGACGCCGAAGAACGCGCCGTGCGCGAGCGCGGCGACCACCCGGCCGGTCATCAGCAGCCCGTAGGTCTCGGCCAGCGCGGAGAACAGGTTCCCGGCGATGAACAGCACCATCAGGCTGACCAGGATCGTCTTGCGCGGCAGCTTCGAGCCGACCGCGGTGAGCACCGGGCCGCCGACCACGACACCGAGCGCGTACCCGGTGATGAGCAGCCCCGCGGCCGGGATGGACACCCCGAAATCGGCCGCCACCTCGGGCAACAGCCCCATGATGACGAACTCGGTGGTGCCGATGGCGAACGCGCTGATCGCCAGGGCGAGCAGTGCAACGGGCATGTCCAGCTCCCAGGTAGGTAGCGTACTCAACTAGCGGCGTTCACAATAACCCGCGTCTGCGATAGTTGCACACGCTGGTTATTGCACGAGCTGTATGATGCACCGGTAGACCGGACGGCGCAAGCCGAGCAGCTCAGACGGGGTGAAGGCGATGGGACTGGCCGACGACGCGGTCGAAGCGCGGGCTCAGGGGTGGCGCACCCTGGCGGCGCTGCACGGCCGGATCGAGGACAAACTCGAGCGGGCGCTGCAGAAGGAGCACGAGTTGTCCGTGCGCGAGTTCAGCGTGCTCTCCATCCTGTCCCGCCAGGACGGCTGGCACATGCGGATGAACCAGCTGGCCAACGCGGTGGTGCTGAGCCAGTCCGCGACCACCCGCCTGGTCACCAGGCTGGAGGAGCGCGGCCTGCTGGAGCGCTACCTGTGCGCCGACGACCGGCGCGGCATCTACACCGAGGTCACCGCGGCAGGCCAGCGCCTGGTCGACCAGGCCCGCCCGATCCACGACGACGCGCTGGCCGAGGCCCTCGCCGAAGCCCAGGCACTGCCCGAACTGGCCCCCCTGGTCGCCGTCCTGGAGCACGCCTGGACCCCGTGACCCGCCGGCAATCCGCGCAATCCGCTACCCGCGAGTAGAAATCCGCGCGCGTCACTAGGACCAGCCCCCGCCGAAGCGGCATGATCGGCGCATCCGCGTCACCTGCTCCGGGAGAAGGGTCGTCAATGGCTGCCGATGCCGATGTCATCGTGGTGGGCGCTGGGCTGGCCGGTCTGGTCGCCACCGCCGAACTCGCCGACGCGGGCAGGCGGGTGCTGCTGCTCGACCAGGAACCCGAGACGAGCATGGGCGGACAGGCGTTCTGGTCCTTCGGCGGCCTGTTCCTGGTCGACTCGCCCGAGCAGCGCCGGCTGCGCATCCGCGACTCCTACGACCTGGCCTGGCAGGACTGGCTGGGCACCGCGGGCTTCGACCGCGAGGAGGACCACTGGCCGCGCAAGTGGGCCGAGGCCTACGTGCAGTTCGCCGCGGGGGAGAAGCGGTCCTGGCTCAAACAGCAGGGCATCGGCATCTTCCCGGTGGTCGGCTGGGCCGAACGCGGCGGCTACGACGCCAACGGCCACGGCAACTCGGTGCCGCGCTTCCACATCACCTGGGGCACCGGCCCCGGCGTGATCGAGCCGTTCGTCAAACGGGTACGCGCCGCGGTCGAGCGCGGCCTGGTCACGCTGAGGTTCCGGCACCGGGTGGACGAGCTGACCGTCACCGGCGGCGTGGTCGACGGCGTGCGCGGCCAGGTGCTGGAACCCAGCTCGGTGGCCCGCGGCGAAGGCAGCTCGCGCACCCCGATCGGCGACTTCGAGCTGCGCGCCCAGGCCGTGATCGTCACCTCCGGCGGCATCGGCGGCAACCACGACCTGGTCCGCCGCAACTGGCCGCAGCGCCTGGGCACCCCGCCGGCCAAACTGCTCTCCGGCGTGCCCGCGCACGTGGACGGCCGGATGCTCGGCATCACCGAGGCCGCGGGCGGGCGGATCATCAACCCGGACCGGATGTGGCACTACACCGAGGGCATCCAGAACTGGAACCCGATCTGGGCCAAGCACGGCATCCGGATCCTGCCCGGCCCGTCCTCACTGTGGCTGGACGCGCGCGGGCAGCGGCTGCCGGTGCCGCTGTTCCCCGGCTTCGACACCCTGGGCACCCTGGAACACATCATGCGCTCCGGGCACGAGCACACCTGGTTCATCCTCACCCAGAAGATCATCGAGAAGGAGTTCGCGCTCTCCGGCTCCGAGCAGAACCCCGACCTCACCGGCAAGAGCGTGCGCCAGGTGCTCGGCAGGGCCCGCGCGGGCGCGCCCGCGCCGGTGGAGGCGTTCAAGCGCAACGGGATCGACTTCATCGTCGAGCAGACCCTGCCCGCGCTGGTGCGCCGGATGAACGAACTCACCGGCGGCGAACCGCTGATCGAACTGTCCGATGTGGAGCGTCAGGTGCTGGCCAGGGACCGCGAGATCGCCAACCCGTTCACCAAGGACCTCCAGGTGACCGCGTTGCGCGGGGCCCGGAACTACCTGGGGGACAAGCTGATCCGGGTGGCCAGCCCGCACCGGCTGCTCGATCCCAAGGCTGGACCGCTGATCGCGGTGCGGCTCAACATCCTGACCCGCAAGACCCTGGGCGGCCTGGAGACCGACCTCGACGGCCGGGTGCTGCAGGCCGGTGGCGACGTGCTGCCCGGCGTGTACGCGGCCGGCGAAGTGGCGGGCTTCGGCGGCGGCGGCATGCACGGCTATCGGTCCCTGGAGGGCACTTTCCTTGGTGGCTGCCTGTTCTCCGGCCGCACGGCGGGCCGGGCCGCGGCGGCCGCGGTCGGCTGAGTCAGTCCTTGGCGTGACTGGGGAAGGCCGAGCCGACGCACTCCCGGTACTCCTCCGGGGTCAGCACGTGCTCCGGCCACGCCGTCAGCCGCACCTTCACCAGCCACGAGACATCGGAATCGTTGCTGCACAACAGCAAGGAGGGGTCGTCGAGCACCTCGGTGTTGACCTCGACGACCTCTCCGCTGACCGGTGCGAACAAGTCGCTGCACAGCCGGATCGAGGCGATCAGGCCACAGCGCTCACCCGCCTCCAGTCGCGCGCCGCGCGGGGGCAGGCTGAGGTAGCGCACCGTGCCGAGGCATCGGGAGGCCGGCGCGGTCAGGCCGAGCTTGACCGTGTCCTCGCCGAACTCGATCCACGCGTGGTCCGCGGTGTAGTCGAATTTGTCCGGTACGTCCGCTAGCTCCTGGTACAGGTCTTTTACCGCCATGCCGAGTGACGCTAGGACATCTGACTGTGTGTGGCCAACCCGTCGACGTTGCGTCGTGAGATCGATTAACCCGCATTTCGAAACCCTTGTGTATAGGTAATCGGTTGCTGGGCTGAACGCCCTGGTCGCGGCGCTGCTCCATCCGGGTTGTGGCTTTGGGCACCCTCAAGTCGGCAGAACCCGGAGCTGTCTTCAGGATGTCGACAGCCGCGAGTGGGAACGTGCGCCACCCGCCCCCGCGTTGTGTGGGCAGAAGATCACAACGACCTGGCGCCGGCGGAGTGCAGACCCCGGCGCCCTGCCGCGGAGGTGCCCGTGCTGGTTCCCGAGGTTCCCCCAACCCAGGCGGAACCGGCCCGCACCGCCGTCGCGGCGGCGCCCAGACCCTTCCCCGAACGGGTACTGGGCGCCGCCGCCCCGCTCGGCACCGTGCTGGTGCTGGCCGGGATCGCCCTGGTCGGCCTGCTCGATCTGCTGCCCAGCTCCGCCCCGCTGCGCCGCACCATCAGCCACTACGCGCTCACCGACGCCCGCTGGGTCTTCGACCTGGCCCTGCTGATCCTGGCCGCGGGCTCGGCGGTGATCCTGGTCGGCCTGGTGCGCAAGGGGGTTACCCGCCCGGCCGCGCCCGCCACGGTGTTCCTCGGGCTGTGGGTGGTGGGCCTGGTGATCGTGGTGCTCTTCCCCAAACACGACTGGTCGGTCGGGCCGAGCATGAGCGGTGACATCCACCGGATCGGCAGCGCGCTGGCCTTCCTCGGCCTGCCGATCGCGGCCCTGCTGCTGGCCAGGCCCTGGCTGCGGGAGGCGGCCGCGCGCGGCTTCGCCAGGACGGTGTGGTGGCTGGGCCTGGTGTCGCTGCTGTGGTTCCCGCCGCTGATCGCGGTGATCGCCTACTACGGACCGCTGGGCGTGGCCTGGTGGGAGATCTTCCCGCTCGGCCTGTGGGAACGCCTCCTCGCTTTCACCGAGGTAATGGCGGTGGTGGCACTAGGCTGGTGGGCGCACAGAATTCCGGCCAACGGTGGCAAATTGCAGGCGGACACAAGCAATTTTTCCGCCTGATTCAAACATCCGGGTGAAGGTCCGGAGCTGTGTGCGAATAGTCACGGTGGCACCCGCTTTCCTCATTCACGGTTACTGATCGTTAAGTGTGGGAATCGGGGGGTAGTCGTGGGGCTGGATGATCGGGTACGGGTCACCAGGGAACAGGTGCTCGCCGCCTACGCGGTGCTGCGCAGGGAGGGCGAGTGGCTGCGGGACCGGCTGGAGGAGTTGCAGGACGATCTCCGGCTGCGGCCCTGCGGTGGTGATCCGGTCAGCCGGGACACCGCCGAGGTGTTCAGCTGGAAGTTCGTCCAGGCGCCGGATTCGATCTATCGGCAGTACCTGAAGTACAGCCAGACCCTGCTGGACGCGGCGGTGGAACTCCGGGTCGCCGCCGAGACCTACGGATTCACCGAATCCGATATCGCCGAATCGCTGGCGCGGTATCGGCCATGAACCGGAAACCCGCACTGGGAATGGCGATGCTGCTCTTCCTCGCCGGGTGCGCGGTGCCCGGTTCGCCGGTGGCCATGGACGAGGCGGCGGCGAACGCGGCGGCCAGGGCGCAGGTGTCCGCGCGGCCCAGTGAGATCCGCCTCGACGGCTTCGCCGGGGAGCAGGTCTGCTCCCTGCTCACCGCGGCGCAGCAGAAGGACCTCGGGGTCGACTACGTGATGCCCGCGGAGGCGGGGGACCGGTTCGACAACCGGGGCTGCCGGTTCTCCCGGTCGCTGGAGAAGCCGCGCTATGCCTACCGGGTGACGCCGGTGACCCAGGAGGGCGCGGACGTCTGGCTGCGGCCGGGGGAGACCAACCTGGAGGTCCAGGTGGTGCGGGTGGCCGGGTTCCCCGCGGTGCAGAACCGGCGGCGAACCGACGACCGCGGCTGCTTCGTCGACGTCAGCGTGGCCGACGGGCAACGGCTGGGGATCCAGTACTCCTACGACACCCACCCGGTGCCGCTGACCGCGGCCGAACTGTGCGGGCGCGCGATGGCCATGGCCGAGCTGGCCATCCGGAACCTGGTGGAGCTGCGCGGCAGACGATGAACGAAGGGGGCGGGGGATGAGTGAGGGGCCACGGATACGGCACAACCGGTTCGAGGGCTATCCGCTGGAGGTGAAGTACGACTGGATGCAGCAGGGCGCTGGCAGCGGCGCGGTGCACCCGCCCGCGGAGGCGTTGCGGGCGGTGCACGAGGCCGCGGAACGCTGCCGGGACCGGGTGGCCAGGGCACTGACCGGGCTGGGCCTGGACTGGCACGGCGCGGCGGCCACCGCCCTGTTCGACGCGGCCCGCCCGTCCCTGGACTGGGCGATGGGCGCGATGACCGCGGCCCAGTCCAACCTGGCGGGCGTGTCCGCGCACGGCGTCGACTTCGCCGAGACCAAACCGAAGATCGAATCGGCCCAGCCGGTGTGCGGGCCCGGCCTGACCGAGGCGTTCAACCCCTTGGCGCTGCTGCAGATCCAGCAGGACATGCACGAGCAGCTCGAGGCCAACCGGGCCCGCGACGACGCGGCCAACCGCGCGCTGTACGCCTTCGAGACCGCGGCCAGGGCCCAGGCCGAATCGGTGCCCGCGTTACCCGACCCACCGCGGATCGCGGTCGAGGCGGTGCACACCGCTCCGCCCCCGACACCACCCGGCGGTCGCGACCGCGACCGCGGTCGCCGGGAACCACCCACCATCGACCCACCCACCCGCGTCACCGAGGACCCCGCCCGCACCCAGCCACCCACCGGCGCGAACCCCGCCGATCCCGGAAACCCCGCTCTCCCAGCCAATCCCGCGGACCCAGTCAACCCTGCGGACCCGGCCGACCCAACCAGGCCAGCCGACGCCACCCGCCCACAGACCAGTGCCCCGCCCGCATTCCGCCCGGAACCACCGATCCCCGGCGGCACGACAGCCGGTGTCAGCAACGGTTTCGGCGGCTCCAGCACCGGATTCTTTGCCACACCAGGGATTCCCGGCGTTCAGGGCGGCCCAGGCCACCGGTCGGCGACACCTCGAACCCCGGCCCCGACCACCACCCCAACCCAGCGCGCGACCCCCAGTGCGCCCGGAAAACCAGGCGCCCCAGGGGCTTCGCCGCTCCCAGTGCCACCGACCCCCGGCACCCGGCGGGAGGACGACGTCGAACACACCCCCAGGTACCGCAGGCTCAGCGACGAGATCTACGGGCTGGACGACCTGCCCACGGTCCCGCCGCCGGTGATCGGCGAGGGACCGGAACCGTCCTGAGGCCGCGGGCCCGGGAGCTGGTGGCGGGGCTCGAACTCGCGGTAGAGCGGGTGGATCTCGCTCTGGTGCACGGCGGACACCAGTCTGGCCAGCGGGCCCACCAACCGGACGGCTTCCTCGATCTCGTCCGGGTGGCGGGCCAGCCACCACGCGACCGCCGTACCGGGGTCGCGAAGCACACTGTCGGTCAGATACTGCCGCTGATCACATTCCCATTCCCGCTCCGCCGCCCAGGCCAACCGCTTGCGGCGCAGCCGTTGTAACTGCCCGACCAGGGTCAGGTCCTCGGCGTCGGCGGACAGTCCGATGTCCTCGGCCCAGCCCTGCACCCAGCCACCCGGATCGGCCTTGGGCGTGCCGAGTTCGGCGGCGAGTTCGGCGTTGACCCGCTCCCCGTCGGTCAGCTCCGCGACCCCGGTGATGGCCATCGCCCGGTGCAGCACCGCGTTCACCGCCACCCCGGCCGGATTCGGATGCCGGGGCCCGTCCGCGGTGACCAGACGCCAGCGCACCACGCAGGAGAAGCTGAACGCGAACTCCGCGGTCGAACTGGGCACCCGGCAGGCGGCGACCTCATACCGCGACACCGCGGCCGGACTGGCCGCCGGGGTCACGGCGGCAGCGCCGATCTCCTTCTGCAGCTGGCGGGAACGCCACCAGGTGCCCACCCCGGCGAACGGTCCGACCGTCCGCCGCACCGGTGTGGATCCGGTCATGTACGACCCTCCTTGGCAATGGACCCGCCGGAGCAGTGTGGAGGGCCGCACGCCTGGTGAACGTGACTTTTGTCACGCAGGGGGTCGCCTAACCCGGATGCCAGCGTGAGAACGGCCTCACTGTGGCGGAGCGTGGCGGCCGTTCGCGGGCCGTAACAGCGACTGCCGCAGTTCGGCGCTCGCGGTGCTCCGCCCGTATTGGTCGAGGAAGCGGACCAGGTGGTTGACGAACAGCTCGCGGCTCGCCTCGTCCATGTCCGCGGCCATCTCGACGACCGCGGTCGTGAGCGGCGGCCCGGCCGGTGACGGCCCGGGGTGGGCGGCGCCGTTGGCCGCGCGCACCCACTGGCCGAGGTGCTCGACCATGTCCGGGGCAGCTTCGGTGCGATCCGGGTTCCTGGCCAGCCACCAGGCGGCGGCCGCACTGGTGTCGCGCAGCACCTCCTGCTGGAAGTAGCGGCTGCGGTCGCGCTCCAACTGGGACTCCAGATCCCAGACCGCCTTGGCCAGCAACAGATCCTTGTACCGCTGCATCCGTTCCAGGGTGCCGTCGGCGATGGCCAGGGTCAGCGATTCGGCGCGAGCCGCGATCCGTCCGGTCGGGTCCACCATGGATTCGCCGAGTTCGGCGTTCAGCCGGATCTGCAGTGATACGTGATGGCCCGGGTACCCGTTGGCGGTCACCGCGCTCACCCGTTGCAGGATCGCGTGTCGCGCGATCCCCTCCAGATCCGGGTGGAAGCTCTTGCCCGGCAACACCTGCCAGAAGATCTCGCAGGTCAGCAGGAAGTCGACGCCCTGCACGGAACTGCGCACCTGCCAGTCCCTGACCTCGATCAGCCGCACCGGGTTCGGCGGCTCCGGCGGTGGCAACTGCTGACCCGCCTTGCGCATCCAGGCCGTGAGCTGACCGAGACACCCCTGCGGCTCACCGGGACGGACTGGCTCAACCACTGACATTCCCCTCTTCACGGATCCGCGTCCAGGCTTCGTCCTGCGCGTCCTCGATCTTGTCGTCCACCCAGGCCAGCACCCAATCCCGTTGGTTGGCCGGGATCTGCTCCGTCTCGTCGCCCACCCAGTCGGCGGCGATAAGGCGCAACACGGCCAGCAGCCGGTAGTCGCCCTCGCAGGCATCCACCAGCAGCCGCACCAGGACCGGCACCTTGTCACCATCCACAATGGAGCCATCCACCAGTCGAAGCCATGCCCGCACGGCTGTCACGGCCTCGACGGTGATGCCTTGTCCGAACGTGGCCCGCCAGCCGGTGTGCAGCAGGTCCCGAATGCCTGGTGTCGACCACAACGGCACCGAGACGCCGTCCGGGGCGAACAGTTCCCGTGGGGCGGTCAGCGCGTGGAACACCGAGGAGTTGGCCGGTACCGCGTCGCCACGGGCCATCGCCTCGGTGACCCGTCGGAGGACCGAGAACCGGGCACTGGTCGTGAAAGCCAGCTCCAGTAGCGCCGCGCGCGCGTCGGCGACCACCGCGGGATCGTGGTGCGCCAACAGGTTCTGCAGCATGGACAGGGCGAGTGGCTGGTGGGACTCGTTCAGCAACTCGGTACAGGCGGTGATGATCATTCTGGCCCGGTTGGCCGAACCGCCGGTCGTCCGGGACCAGTCGGCGAGCATCTGCCGGAAGTAGCCGCCGGAAGCGCGATCGAACACCGACAGCCGGAGTGTGCTCAGCGCCAGCGGCACCACCCTGGGATTGGTGGAGTCCGCCCAGTGCCGGGTGAGCCACCGCAGATCGGTGCGCTCGCCGGAGTTGAGGGTCAGCTCGGTGAACCGGTCGGCCATGCCGCGCCGGTCGGCGGCGGACATCATGGTGCGCGGCGCCGTGGGCAACTGTTCGACCCAGCGGGTGAGCAGCTCCCGTAGACCCGGCAGCTCCCGCCACACGTGGTTCAGTACCGCTTCGCCGTAGGCCAGTTTGGTGAACCGCACCCGGCCGGCCACCACCTGCGCGCCGACCAGGGTCAGCCGGTGCGTCAGGGGCTCGGCGGCCAGCGGGTGTTCCACCGAGACCGGATCACCCGCGTGCTCGAGCAGCCTCGCGCACGCGTGGTGCACTGCTTCCAGACGGGTCCCCTCCAGCAACGCCGCGGCCACGATCAAGGCCCGCCAGCGCGGATCGGTGTTGTCCTTGAATCGCTGGGTCAGTTCCTCCGCCCAGTTCCGATAGGCCGCCAGTGCGGTCTCCACCGTGTCCGCGAAGTCCTGGTGCCGGGGCCGCTCGGTGGTCAGCAGGTCGGCCAGCCGGGCCAGTTCGGCGGCGGGGTCCGCCCGGAGCACCACGTCGAGCCGGGGATCGTCGAGATCGGCGGGGGTGACGGCGATCCCGTTCTCACGCAGGTGGCGCTCCAGCACCAGCCTCCGGTGGTGGGAGTCGAGGGCCACCGCGGCCAGCGACTCCCGGAACCAGTCGTCCACCCTGGCCGTGCCACGTTCCGGGAGCACCACGGCCAGCGCGCCGTGCCGCTGCCGGACCTGGCCGGTGAGCACGCCGAGCAGCTCGCCCGCCCCGGCGAAATCGGGTCCGTCCAAAGTAGACAGATCGAGCAGGAGTCGTTCGGTCTCGCCGACATCCATGGGGTCGAACACGGCCGCGTCGCCGGGCACCACGGAGATCTCCCGGATCTCACCGGCCACAGCCACATCGGCGAGCAGCATGATCGCCGCGGTCCGGCGGCCGGACCCGGGGGAGCCGTGCACGAACACGGTCCGCCCGCGGTCCAGCCGACCGGCCGCCTCGCCGAAACCCCTCGGTTCGACGAAACGGTCCCGCAACCAGGTCACCTGCTCCGCCGATACCCAGCGGATCCGCTGAGACTGCCGGTCGTCCAGTTCCTCGCGGAACTGGTTGTAGGTGATGATCTGGATGCCGCTACCGGTCTGCACGGGACCGTCGTTGCCCGCCAGCACCTGGCCGCTGACCTCGTGCAGGTCGCCCATGCCGCCCCGGCCGCGGTCCGCGAAGGACGGCTCGGTCACGGTCGCCGCCCCCGCTTCCGGCGCGGCGCGGACTGGTGGATGCCCCCGGTGAACTCGGAGTTGTGCACCGCCAGGCCGGGATCCCCGATGATCTGCTGGCCGTCGCCGGTCTGCACCGAGCCGTCGTTGCCCGCGATGATCGTGCCGCTGACCTCGTGCAGATCGCCCATGCCGCCGCGGCTCCGGTTCCCCTCCGCGGCGGGAGCGGGCGGGTCGACCGGGGCCGCCGCTGGCGGGGCCACCGGTGCTGTCCCGGGGACCAGGCCGTTGGCCAGGGCATCGCCCGAGGCCCGAGACAGATACAGGTAGGCGGTGCCCTGGTACTGCTTGATCCGCACCTCGGCCGGGGTGAACTCGCTGGCGTCCACTCCGGTGTAGCCGGTCGCGACCGCGTCCTGGAACACCCGCTCGGACAGGATCGCGGCCACGAAGGTGAGCGTCGGGTTGGTCCGTTCCAGCAGCTCCTTCACCGCGGGCGCGTCCACCAGGCGGTGCGCCTCGACCCGGTGTGTGCCCTTGCCGTCGCCCAGCAGGTTGTGGCCGGTGTCGGTGAGCGGGCCGACGCTGAGGCTGACCCGCATGCGCACCGGGTTGTGGGCGGCCGTGCCGGTGGCCAGCTCGTGCCGGTGGGCCAGCTCCTGCTGCAGCCCGGTCAGGAACGGATCGATCAGCAGGGGCAGCCGCCGCGGGTCCAGGCCCACGGCGTAGCCGTCGCCGGTGCTGTCGTGGAAGCTCTTCTCGTCCCACACCTCTGGGCGGCCGATGCGGGCGAAGGTGGCGGCCAGGATCTCCGGCACCTGTTCGCTCAGCGACTGGTGCTCGACGCCCTGGTAACCGCTGTAGTCCTTGATGTCGACCACGAGCACCGCGCGGTACGGCGGCAGATCACTGGGCTGGTGCTGGGACATGCTGATGGCTCCGTGGTGTCGCCGAAGGTGATGGCCGAGGCCGGTACAGGACCAGCGTCGCCGGACCCAGCGACGGATTTTGTCCACTGCTGGACACAATTGGCGTGACTGGGGTCACAGATCATCGGGATCGTGACCGGACCGGTTCGCGCGTTCGCGTAGCCGGGCCGGGTCGGCGACCCTCAGCTGCGGACCCCCGTCGAGCACGCCGGCCGAACGCAGCTCGGCGATCACCGCGGCGACCTTGCTGCGGGACAGGCCAAGATCGGTGGCCAGCTCCTGCTGGGTGAACGGCAGTCGCCGCGAGTCGGCCAGCCGGGGACCGGCCAGGTCCAGGGTGTCGGCCAGCAGCCGCGCGATCCGCGCGCCCGGCCGGGCATGCGCCAGCCGGGTGCGGTTGGCCACGCTTTCCCTCAGCTTGCCGTAGGAGTACTCCAGCACCTTGTCGGTCAGCCCGTGCCTGCTGATGAAGTGGTCGAACTCTGCCGAGCCGACCCTGAGCGCACAGCAGGGATCCACCGCGAACACGGTGGCGCTGCGCGGCGCCGACCCGGTCTTGGCGAGTTCGCCGACCAGGTCGCCCGGCCCGCGGACGGCCATCAGCAACTGCTCGCCGTCCTCGTCCCGGTGCAGCACCTTGATCCGGCCCTCGGTCACCACGAACAGGAAATCGTCGTAACCGCCCTGACGAATCAGTTCCGCCCGCGGACGGAACCGGAGCGGTCTGCCCAGCGTGAGCAGTTCGGCCCAGTTGGTCTCGCCGACTTCCTTCCGGAAGGCCCGCTCCGGGTTCATGGGCGGTGCTGCGGCAGATGGAGGTATGCCGTGCCGTGGTACTGCTTCACCCGCACCTCGGTCCTGGTGAACTCCGCGGGCGTCAGCCGGGTGTAGCCGGCCCGCACCACATCGGTGAACACCCGGTCGGACAGGATCGCGGCGACGAAACCGACGCCGGGTTCGGTGCGGCACAGCAGGTTGCGCACGGACTGGGCGTTGACCAGGTTGTGCGCCTCGCCCCTGGCGGTGGTGTGCGGGGTGTCGGCGAGGGGACCGACGCTGAGGCTGATCCGCAGGCGCAGCGGGTGGCGCAGGGCGGGGCCGTGCGCGCGGCGGTGCCGGAGGGCGAGTTCCTGGTGCAGGGCCTGGAGATAGGGGTCGATCAGCAGCGGCAGGTGCCGGGTGTCCATGGCCAGGGTGTGGCCGTCGGCGGTGCTGTCCTGGAAGGTCAGTTCCTGCCACAGTTCGGGGTGGCCGATGCGGGCGAAGGTCGCGCACAGCACCTCGGGCACCGCCTCGTCGGGCGGCCGCCGCACCCCCTGGCCGGCGTGGTCCCGGCTGTCCGCGACCAGCACGGCCCGGTAGGGCGGCAGTGGTGGCGGCTGGTGCTGGCTCATCCTGGTGCTCCGGGAACTTCGGCGGCGGAGTCGGGCGGGCAACAGACTGCTCCTGATGATCACGTCAGTCTGTCCGCCACCGCACATCCGGAGCGTGACCGTGCTCACAGTGATGGGTGATCGTGACCGAGCCGCCGCGCCGGCCTAGATCTCCACCGGCAGCGCGCGCAGCGAGTGGCTGCGCCAGGACGGCCGCCAGCGCAACTCGTCCTCGCCGACCGCCAGCCGTAGCTTGGGGAAACGCCGCACCAGCGCGGTGATCGTCTCCTCGGCCTCGATCCGGGCCAGCGGTGCGGCCGGGCAGTGGTGCGGGCCGTGGCCGAAGGCCAGGTGCGGGTTGTGGCCGCGGCGCAGGTCCAGGCGTTCGGCCTGGGTGAAGCAGGTCTGGTCGCGGTTGGCCGAGTTGATCGCCAGCAGCACGGTGTCGCCCGCCGGGATGGTCACCTCGCCGATCTCGATGTCCTCGATCGGGAAGCGGCGGATGGCGAACTGGTAGGGCTGGTCGTAGCGCAGCAGTTCCTCCACCGCCTGCGCCGGGTCCACCTCGCCCTCACGCAGCAACGCCAGCTGTTCGGGATGCCGCAGCAGTGCCAGCACCCCGTTGCCGATCAGGTGCACCGGGTTCTCGTATCCGGTCCACAGCAACAGGAAGGCCAGCGACACCAGCTCGTCCTCGCTGACCCGCTCCCCACTGTCCCTTGTGGACACCAGTGCGGACAGCAGGTCCTCGGCGGGCTGTTTCCGCTTCTCCGCCACCAGGTGCACCAGGAACGCCTGCATGTTCCCGATCGCCTTCACGGCCGCGCCGGGGTCGTCCGGATCGGGTGCGATCAGCGTGGTGGTCCAGCCGTCGAAGTCGTGCCGCCCAGCCTCGGGCACGCCGAGCAGCTCGCCGATCACCTTCAGCGGCAACGGGAACGCCAGGTCGGCCAGCACGTCGCCGCCGCCCTGCACGGCGATCCGGTCCAGCAGCCGCGCGGTCTCGGCCTGGATCATCGGGCGCATCGCGGCCATCCGGCGCGGGGTGAACGCGGCGGTGACCAGCCTGCGCAGCCGGGTGTGATCGGGGGCGTCCAGGTTGAGCAGGTTGGCATCCAGCGCGGGCGGCAGCGCGAAACCGCGGTAGCCGGCGCCGTTGGAATTGCGCTTGCTCACCGACAACCGCGGATCGGCCAGTGCCGCGCGCACGTCGTACTCCCGGCTGACCAGCCACACCGGCGCGCCGTCCGGGGTGCGCGCGGGCACCGCGGCGGCCTCGGCCCGCCAGGCCGCGTAGGCCGGATACGGGTCGGCGAAGAACTCCTGGTCGAACGGGCAGGCCGGGACGGTCACGCGTGCTCCCTGCTGGTCTCGGCGAGCACCGCGGCCACCACCGGCGACCCGGAGAACGCCCTGGACACCCGCCGCAGCCAGGAAAGCTCCTCGGCCAGATCCCCGACCCCGTCCGAGCCCACCGACCCCGAATGCTCCGGCCGGTACCCCTCGGCCTGATCCCGCAACGCGACCCGCAACCGAGCCGCCTCCACCACGACATCCAGCTCGGACCCGCTCAGCCCGGCCGCGACCCCGAGCCGCCGCGCGGTCCCGGCCACCTCCGGATCCAGGTACGGCCGCAACGCGAGCTGCCCGTCCCGGATCTCGATCACCTTGCGGTACAACCGGAAGTCCAGCTTCTGCCGCTGCCCGCCACCCAGCGGGTCGATCAACGCGATATCCGGCGCGGACCGGTACAGCGCCTGCCACAACGGGGTCAGCTCCCGCAGCGCCCGCCGCCGGTCCACCGCACCCAGCGCCACCGACAGCCGAGGCCCCCACCCCGGAATGGTCCACCCCACCACCTTGAGCAGCGCGGCCAGCCCGATGCACACCTGCACCACCGGCTCCCACCACTCCCCGGTGTAGTCGAACAAAGCCGCGACCAGATCCCCGATCCGCCCCGCCGAATACACCAGCCCCAACGCCGACGAGGCCGCCGCCAGCCGCAACCCCCGCCGCAACCAGGGCCGCCCCGCCACCTTCGCGTACCGCCAGCACAACCGCATCACATCGGCCTGCCCCAAGGTGTAAGCACCCAGGTACAGCACCAGATAGACCTGGTAGTACGGCGAACGCACCAACGCCAGCACGTACTCGTGATCCTGTACCTCGGTCGCCAGCGCCAGCGCGTACAACACCGCCATCGCACCCAGCACCAAGCTGTACAACCACAACCGATACCGGATCCGCGGCCAGGCGACCTCAGCAGGCGCGGACCAGCGCAGCACCACACTCAACTGCGCCATGGTCAGCAGGATCACCATGCCCTGATTGATGATCCCGCCGATGTTGGGCACCCCCAACACCCGGTCGACCCACGCCCACACCACCGGAATGAACAACGTGTAGGTGATGGTCAGTACGGCGAAGGTCGCGCACAGCGCCAGCAGCCCCGGCTCCCGCCGATCCCGCCGCAGATCGCGCAGCTTGTACAGCAGCGCGATGAGGGAGACCAGCGCGCACAGTGGCGGCAGGACCAGGCTGACGGCGTCCAGGTCAGTGCACCGTTCGCTCGAGCGCGCGTTCGATCCGGCGCACCAGCTCCGCCGCTTCCGGCGGTACCGGCCGCACCGGTTCGGCCACCCACGAACTCGTCCGCTGGATGATCATCGACGCGATGATCTCGGCCTGCTGCTCCTCCACCGCCGAGTAACACCCCCGCCCGAGCACCCGCCGCACCATGGCCGGATCCAGCGAGGGCATCAGCAGCCGGGAGGCATCCGGGGTCAGCACCGGCGCCGCGTGGTGGTCGCACAGCAGATGACCCAGCTCGTGCAGCACGATGTGCCGCTGATGCAGCGGCGAGGTGTCAGCCTCGAAGAAGATGTAGTCGGCAGGCTCGGTATTGATCCACAACCCACACGGC
Organism: Crossiella cryophila; assembly: GCF_014204915.1. Lineage (NCBI taxonomy): Bacteria > Bacillati > Actinomycetota > Actinomycetes > Pseudonocardiales > Pseudonocardiaceae > Crossiella > Crossiella cryophila. The sequence continues at coordinate 8,423,065 of NZ_JACHMH010000001.1, read as the reverse complement.
CCACCGGTCGGCAGGCTGATCGGCGCCAGGAAGATCGGCCGCCCCCGGTCGCCGCCGATCCGGTCGCACAACACCTGCACGTCAAAGGGCTGGGGCAGATCCAGCCCGTTCACGATCGCTGTGCATTCCCGGTATGTGCGCCGCAACCCCGAGTCGCTTTCCCGCCTGACGTCCCCGCGACGCCACCTGGCGACCTTCATTCTGTCGGTGACTCATCCGGCCGTCGAGGGCCGTCCGTCTCCTTCAGCCGCCGAGCCTGCTCAACCGCCGCCCCAATCAGATCAAGCAACTCGGGCAACGAGGCGGACTCCATCGGCGCGGTAGACCGCAACGCCACCTTCTGCGCCCCAGCATCCTTCAACCGACTCAACAACCCCAGCTCAGCCCGGGTCCGCTCCGCGATCTGCTCATCCACGAAGTACCCCAAAGGCACCCCGAAAAACGAGGCCAAAGTAGCCATCGTCTCCACAGTCGGATTGGCCCGAGGCGACAACAACGCATAGATCCCCGACTGCGACAACCCAGTCCCCGCCGCCACCTCGGCAGGCGTGTGCGGCCCCCCGGGATGATGCTCCAGCAGGTACCGCAACCGCTCCACGAAGGCGGACCGCGCAGCCGTGACCCCATCGGACGCCCGCTGCCCCGGCACTTCCCGCTCTTCCACGACCCACCTCCCTTAGAACACTGAAGTGGAAACTAGCACCATCTCGTTCCACTGTGTTGCAAACGTGCTCGTTTTGACCCTAAGCTGCGACACGTGGGTCCCGCAGCACCGGGCCTCACCAGACGGGGCGACTCCCCGCACCAAGCGACTGGGGGTCGCTTGCGTACCCGGAGTCGCCCCGTTTGCATGAACAAGAGCAAGCAAACCATTGCCCCACAAGGGCTACGCCGCAGGAACGGCCAGCAAGCCGACGGCGAAGCCGAGCAACAAGAGGGCAGAACAACGGATCGAGGTCCCCAGCGGCGCAAGCGGGGGTCCGGGGGCGGGAGCCCGCCGGTCGGGGCCTGGGGGCTGAGCCCCCAGAAGATCATCGAGCGCACCCGGCGAAGCGCAAAGCGCGAGCAGGGTGCGCTCATGCGCGAGGTCGCCGGCCGGGACCTAGGGGGGAGGAAGTCGCGGCCGGCGACCTGGGCGCAGGAAGACGGATAGAACGCCTTCCCCGCATCGACTTGACGCATTCCGTCCGCCCGGGGGGATGGAACGGACGATCGCGCAGTCAGGGGCAGGATGGCAAAAGTCGGGGCGAAGCACAACTGAGGGCACCCATCAGAGCTAGTGGTGTCGGCATGTTGGACCCGCCCGAGTGGCCTTACAGCGTTGGAAAAAGTCCCATCACCCGAGGACGAACTCGGCGAGCTGCGGGATGTGCTGGGTCTGCAGGGTGTTGATCGAGAAGGTAGTGATCACCGTCTCTTTCCAGCGCTGGATCTCCTCGCGCACCTTCGCCATCGGTCCGATGATGGCGAAGTCCTCGACCATGGCGGTGGGCACCGCGGCGATGGCGGCCTGTTTGTCCCCGGCCAGATAGAGATCTTGGATGCGCTCGCACTCCTCGTGCCACCCCGCCTTGGCGATCACGTTGTGGTGGTAGTTGAGCCCCTTGGCCCCCATCCCACCCGCGTAAAGCGCCAGCACCGGCCGCAACCAGTCCGCCGCGGCCTCCACATCATCGTGAACGATGATCGAGTAAGGCCCGCCCACCACCTCAAACGTCTCCGCCGTATGCCGAGCCCCCTCCCGAGCCCACCCCTCCTCCAGCGACGCCTTGAACTCATCACTCGTCTTCGGCGACAACCACAACGGCAGCCACCCGTCCGCGATCTCCGCCGCCAGGGCCACGTTCTTCGGCCCCTCGGCCGCCAGGAAAATCGGGATATCCGTGCGCAACGGGTGCAAAGTGGACTTCAACGCCTTCCCCAGCCCACTGCCCCCTGGCATCGGCAGCTGGAAGTGCTTGCCCTCATAGGTCACCGGCCCCTCCCGGGCGATGACCTTCCGCATGACGTCGATGTACTCCCTGGTCCGCTCCAGGGGCCGCGGATACGGCACCCCGTACCAGCCCTCCACGACCTGCGGGTTGCTCGCGCCGATGCCGATGATCGCCCGCCCGTTGGACAGGTGGTCCAGGGTCATCGCCGCCATCGCGAGGGTGGTCGGCGGCCGGGCGGCCATCTGCGCGATCCCGGTGCCCAGCTTGACCCGGCTGGTGCTCGCGCCCCACCAGGCCAGCGGGGTCAGCACATCGCTGCCGTAGGCCTCGGCGGTCCACACCGACTCGAAGCCCAGCTCGTCGGCGATCTGGATGATCTTCGCGGCGTCGGCGGGCGGGCCGGCGCTCCAGTAACCCACTGTGGCTGCAACCTTCATGCGGCCACGTTAGGGGTTTGTGCCTAGGCTGACCGGGTGGAGCAGGCCACCCAGGTGACCGGATTGCCGCCGCCCCGGCTGCGACCGCTGGTCAACCGCTACATCGGCTACCACGTCCGGTCCGCGCCCGGCGTGCACCGCGGCCTGCCCTCCAGCAAGCTCACCTTCATCGCCACCCTCACCGGCACGGTCGACCTGCGCGCTCCGCACGGCCCACCGCGCCGCTACGCCGCACTCGTCGGCGGCCTGCACGAGACCCCGGTGACCATCGAGCACGACGGCCGCCAGCACGGCATCGAGGCCGATCTGACCCCGCTGGGCGCAAGGGCCCTGTTCGGCCTGCCCGCGGGCGAACTGGCCGGGCTGGACGTGCACCTGGGCGACCTGCTGGGCCGTCCAGCCGAGGAGCTGCTCGACCGACTGCGCACGGCGCGCACCTGGACCGACCGGTTCGCCTGCTTCACCGACATCCTGGACCGGGTCGCCCGCCCGGCCGCGATCCCCGCGCCCGAACTGGGCTGGGCCTGGCAGCGGCTCACCGCCGCCCCGGCCGCGGTCGCGGTGGCCGAGCTGGCCGCCGAGGTCGGCTGGAGCCGCCAGCACCTGCGCACCCGGTTCCAGCGCGAGTTCGGCCTCAGCCCCAAGGTGCTGGCCAGGGTGGTGCGCTTCCGGCACGCCCGCGACCTGCTCGTCCGCCCGGACCGCCCGGCACTGGCCGAGATCGCCGCCAGCGCCGGGTACGCCGACCAGGCCCACTTCACCCGCGACTGGCGCGCCTTCAGCGGCCTCTCGCCCACGGCCTGGCTGACCGAGGAGCTTCCATTCGCTCAAGACCCGGAAGCCACCCGGCCGCCAGCCTGAGCGCATGACGACACCAGCTCCCACCGTGTGGCCCGGCCTCGCCTACACCGACGCCCCGGCCGCGATCCGCTTCCTCACCACCGCCTTCGGCTTCACCGAGACCCTGCTGGTGCCCGGCGAGGCCGACGGCGAGGTGGTGCACGCCGAACTCGGCTGGCCGGAGGGCGGCGGCGTCATGCTCAACACGCACCGCGTCGGCGAGGTCTGCTGGACCGGCCCCGGGCACGGCTCGGTCTACGTGGTCACCGCGAAACCGGACGAACTGCTCGCCCGTGCCACCGCGGCCGGCGCCGAACTGGTGCGCGACATCGCCGACACCGACTACGGCTCGCGCGGGTTCACCGTGCGCGACCCCGAGGGTCACGTGTGGAGCTTCGGGACCTATCCGGGGGCCTGACAGACTGCTCGCCGTGCGAACAGGCGATCAGGTGGTGCAGGACCTGCCGTGGCGATGGGGCACCCAGGGCACGATCTTCCTCATCGGCGGCCTCGGGTTCATGTTCGACGCCTGGGACGTGGCCCTCAACGGCTACCTGATCCCCCTGGTCGGCGCCGAGTGGAACCTGAGCACCGCCGAACGCGGCTGGGTCGGCACGTCCAACCTGATCGGCATGGCCGTGGGCGCCTTCGCCTGGGGCGGCATCGCCGACATCGTGGGCCGCAAGAAGGCGTTCAGCCTCACCCTGCTGATGTTCTCGATCTTCACCGTGGCGGGCGCGGCCTCGCCGGACTACGTGACCTTCTGCGTGTTCCGGTTCCTGGCCGGGATCGGCCTTGGCGGCTGCATCCCGGTGGACTACGCCCTGGTCGGCGAGTTCACCCCGGCGAAGGTGCGTGGCAGGGTGCTGACCGCGCTGGACATCTGGTGGCCGCTGGGCGCCACCCTGTGCGGACTGGTGTCCACCGCGCTGCTGCCGTTGCAGAACTGGCGGTTGCTGCTGCTGGTCATGGTGCTGCCCGCGCTGCTGGTGTTCTGGGTGCGGCGCTCGGTGCCGGAATCGCCGATGTACCTGGTGCGCCGCGGCCGGGAAGCGGAAGCCCGCGAGGTGATCGACCGGTTGGTCCAGCGCACCGGGGCCACCCCGGAACCCTGGGTGCTGCCGGACAAACAGGACGTGCCGACGCTGTCGGTGCGCGCCATGCTGAGCCAGTTCCTGGCCCTGTGGACCTTCAGCGCCCGGATCACCTCGGCCATGTGGGCGGTCTTCCTCACCGTGTTCGTGCTCTACTACGGCGCGCTGACCTGGCTGCCCAGCATCCTGCGCGCCCAGGGCCACGGCGACTACGCGGCCTTCATGGTCACCACGCTGATGACCGCGGTCGGCACCCTCGGCGTGCTGATCTCGGCCTGGCTGGTGGAAGCGGTGGGGCGCAAGTGGGTCATCGGCCTCAGCGCCCCACTGGCCGCGCTCGCCCTGGTGCTCTTCGCCCACCACCTGGACCTGCCGTCGAGCGCGTATGCCTGGATCGCCGCCTACGGCCTGGTGATCCAGGTGACCATCCCGGCGCTGTACGCCTACGTCTCCGAGGTGTACCCGACCACGTTGCGCGCCAGCGGTTTCGGCTGGGCCTCCACGGTCAGCCGGATCGGCGCCGGTTTCGTGCCGGTGATCTTCGGGTCGGTGCTGTGGCCGCTGCTCGGCCTCACCACCACCTTCCTCGCCGTCGGCGTGCTGGTCGGACTCGCCGTGCTGTGGCTGGCCTTCGCCGCCCCGGAGACCCGATCGCGCGAACTGGACCGCATCGCCTGACTTGAGCCCCCGGCCGCCGGATTCACCGGAAAGTGCGGCAGCGTCAGGGAAAGGCACGCCTGGACCGGGTGAGGGGTTACGCTCCCGCCGCAGAGCACACCCGTCCGGGAAGGGAACGGCTTGCGCAGCCAGGTTCGGAGCCTCGTCGACTCAGCCCGCTTCCAGCAGCTCATCGTGGCCGTCATCGTGCTCAACGCGATCGTGCTCGGCCTGGAGACCGCGCCCGCGGTGGCCCGCGAGTACGGGTCCATAATGGACACTGTCGACCGGTGGGCGCTGGTGGTGTTCGTGGTCGAGCTGGTGCTGCGGCTCTACGCGCACGGCCGCGAGTTCTTCCGCGATCCGTGGAACTGCTTCGACCTGCTCGTCGTCTCGGTCTCGCTGGCCCCGTTCGCACACGGCTCCTCGGCGCTGCGCGCGCTGCGCATCGTCCGGGTGCTGCGGCTGCTCTCGGTGCTGCCCAACCTGCGCCGGGTGGTGGCCGCGCTGCTCAGCGCGATCCCCGCGGTGCTGTCCATCGTGGCCGTGCTGAGCCTGCTGCTCTACGTGGCCGGGGTGATGGCCACCAACCTGTACAGCACCGCGCCCGGCGGCTACTTCACCGATCTGGGCGCCTCCATGCTGACCCTGTTCCAGATCATCACCGGCGACGCCTGGTCCGACGTCATGCGCGAGGTGATGACGGTGGACCCGCTGGCCTGGATCTTCTTCGTCGGCTTCGTGCTGGTCGGCACCTTCACCGTGCTGAACCTGTTCATCGCCACCATGGTCAGCGCGATGGAGTCCCAGATCGCCTCGGAGAAGGAAGCGGTCATCCCCGAGCCGAGGGCGGCCGAACCGGCGGATCAGGCGGTGCTGCTGGAACTCCGGGCGTTGCGGGCGGAGATCCGCGAGCTGCGCAGCGCCCGTGACTGAGCCACTGCGGATCGGGGTGGCACTGCCCCGAACCGGCCGCCTGAGTCCACTGGGCGACCCGCTGCACTATGTGGCCCAACACTTCCGCGACCTCCGGCTGACCGCGCACGGCCGCCCGATCGAGTTCCGCACCGCCGACCACCAGTCCACAGTGGACGGAGCACGGCAGGCGGTGGCCGAACTGGCCGGCGACGGCGTGCGGCTCGTCCTCGCCCTCGGCGGCACCACCGTGCTGCCCGCGCTGGCCGCCGCCACCGCGGCCCGGCGGCTGACCTTCCTGTCCACCGCGCTGCCCTGGCAGGTGCACCGGATCAGCTGCGGTCCGGCCGCCTTCCACTTCTGCTGGGGCCTGGACGACATCGCGCGCACCTTCGCCGACCTGTGGTCCAGGATCCCCGGCGCCGACCCGGTCGGCCTGCTGTGGAACAACGGCCCGCAGGGCGCCGCGTTACGCGACCCCGCCCTTGGCTTCCTGCCGGCCGCCCTGCGCGAGCGGGCCCTGGTCGACCCCGGCGGCTACCCAGAACCCGCCACCGACCACCGCGCCGCGATCTCCGCCTTCCGGGTGGCCGGGGTGCGCATCGTCAGCAGCGCCGCCACCACCGCCGACCTGGCCCGGTTCAGCGCCGCCGCCAGGTCGCTGCGGCTGCGGCTGATCACCTGTTCCCGTTGGCTGGCCTACCCATTCGGCGTGGACGACCCCGTGCTGGACCGGGTCGCCACCGTGGTCGCCTGGTCACCCCGGCACCGCTGTGTGTCCAGTGTGGACGGACGCACCGCAGCCGAACTCGCCGCGGCCTACCAGCGTGACACCGGCCGATCCTGGTTGCCGCCCTTGGGTTTGGCGCACGCCCTGCTGGAGGTCGCCACGCACGCGCTGACCACCGCGGCCGACCCGGCGGATGCCATCTCCCTGGCCGAAGCCCTATCCCGCACCGATATCGGCACCATCGCGGGCAGACTCGACTGGACCGGTGGCCCCGTGCCCAACATCGCCGCGCTGCCCCTGGCCGGCGGTCAGTGGCGGCACGGACACGGGCGGCCGGAATTGCGGATCGTGGCCACCGAACAGGTCGCCGCCGTCACTGCCGACGGCGACCTGCTCGAAGCGCTCAGGCGCTGAGCTTGATGGTGAACTTGTAGGACACCGGTTTGGTCGGGTTCAACGGATCCCCGTCCTGCTTCACGGTGCTCGCCTCACCGCGGGCGGTGCGGTAGTCGCCGGTGCCGCCGATCACCGCCATCGGCCCGTCCTTGAAACTGGTCACCGCCAGCAGCGAGTAGCTGCGCAGGCTGGACAGGTGGATCTCGCCCTTGGCCAGCCGGAACGCCGAGGTGCAGTGCGCGGTCAGCTCGGGCAGCGCGACCTTGGCGATCAGGCAGCTCGAATAGCCCTCGCCCACCTTGGTACCGGCCACGTCGAACAGGTCGCCGCCACCCAGGAACGCCACCCCCACCGCGGGCACCGCGGGCAGGCTCAGCACACCGCGGGTGGCCACCACCTCGATGGTCTCGTCCTGCCGCGCGGGCGCGGCACTGGCGGCGGCCAGCGGCAGCAGCGCGGCCACCATGGCGATCACGGCCAGGCGCAACCAGCGGCGGGAAGGGTTGGCGGGCATGGCTTCTCCTCGGGTACTCGTCACGGCGGCGTCTGTCCCATCTGGACCAGCGCGGTGCGGAAGGCGTCCGGGGTCACCGCGATCTGCCCGCGGAAGGGGTGATCCATCAGGTAGGTGAAGTACAACGAGGCCGACACCAGGGAGGCCAGCACCGCGATCATCAACGCGTGCGGCAGGAAGGTCGGCGTGCCGAAGAACAAGGCGAACCCGATCACCAGGACCCCGCCGACGACCAGGCCGACCCAGAAGAACCGCGGCACCGAGGGTCTGGCCTCGTTCAACCGCTCACGACGGGTGGTGTTGATCGTGTTGACCCGCTCGATCATCGCCGAGTACAGGGCTTCCTGGCGCGGGGTCTCCACCTCGATGGACACGATCGCCCGGCGCATCCGCTTGGCCGCGTCCTCCACCTGCGGACCGGCCTGGCCACTGGCCAGCAACGGCCACTCCTCGGTGATCACCGCACGCGCGTAGGCCACGCTGATCTCCTGGAAGACCCGCTTGTCCTTGTCCGGGAAGTCGGTGGCCGCGAAATACAGGCCGGGCAACGCGTTCGCCTCGATGTAGGTGTTGCGGCGGGCGGATTCCATGTCCTCCCACACCGCGACCACCACGAAGGCCACCAGGATCGCGTAGAAGGCGCCGACCGCGGCGAAGAAATGCCCGGAGACGTCGTGGTAGCGGGCCCGCGTCTCCCGCGGGATCGCCCGATCCACCAGGTAGGCCGCCAGCACGCTGACCGCGATGGCGCCGCCCACCACGAACAGGGTGTCCCACAACACCGGCGCCCTCCCAGGTTCGGCTCTCGCCTGCCGAACCTAGGCGGCCGGATGCCGGGCCGGGTGTCCGCGCGTCGTCATTCCCTCGACAGGCGGACCTGCTTCACCCGGAGGTGGCCGCCGCCCTCAGTTGACGTTGCCCAGGTGGGTGAGTTCGTGCTCGAAGTCGAACCACTCGTGCTCGCTGCCCGGGGCGACGAGTTCGTAGCTGCGGTTGAGGAAGTCGGCCAGCTCCTCGGCGTCGGCGGTGAACCGCGCGTGCCCGGCCGGGGTGGTGAACTCGATGACGACCTGGTCCACCTGGTCCAGGATCGGCCACATCCGCACGTCGCCCTCGCCGCTGTCACTGATCAGCCCGTCGGCCAGCAGATCGCGAGCGAGGATCCACTCCACACTCGCGCTGCCGCCGGGGTTGAACACGGCGCGCACCGCGTACGGGTCGGAGGTCGAGTAGCCCAACTCGACCTCGACCGGCACCGGCGGCGCCACCAGCAGGTTGAACATCGTGGTGGTCTCGATCTCCGCGTGGTCCTCGCGCATGGCTGCTGCCCTTCCGTCTCGCCCGTCGCGTGCGGTGGGGGGACGTCTGAGGCTTCCCAGCTTTACGCGGTTCGGCGCGCATCACACCCATTCGTGCGAACGTTCGGGCAGAATGCCACGTCAGGACACCGGTTTGCCATTCACCTTCACATTGCTGAACACGGTCCGGTCCGCGTTCTTGATCGAGATGTTGGTGTCCTTGACCTCGGTGAACGTGCTGTTGGAGATCCGCACGTCCTGGATATGGCTCTCCGCGAGGCCGTCCAGGCGCACCGCCCACGGCGTGCCGCGCACGGTGAGCTGGTCCAACGTGACGTTGCGCACGGAAGGGTTGGCGATCGGCCCGAACCCGGGCCCGGTGAGGCTGTAGTTCATGGTGATGAACACCGCACCCCGGTCGATCTTGTCCGCGGTCAGCCGGCGCACGTGCACCCCGTCCACGGTGCCGCCCCGGCGCTTGTTGGTCTTGATGTAGACCGCGTGGAAGGTCTTGTAGTTGGGGCCAGGCCGGATGGTGATGTCCTGCGCGAAGACGTTGCGCACCCCGCCGGACATCTCACTGCCCACCGCGATCGCCCCCCACCGGCCCAGGAACGTGCACTTCTCCACCACGATGTTCTCGCTGGCCACCCCGACCCGGCGCCCGTCGATGTCCCGCCCGGACTTGATCACCACGCCATCGTCGCCGGTGTCGAAGGTGCACCCCGTGACATGCACGTCCGCACTGGCCTCCGGATCCACCCCGTCCACCATCCCGCCCCGGCTGTAGATGGTGACCCCACGCACGGTGACGTTGCGGCACAACACCGGGTGGATCGTCCACATCGCCGGATTCCGGATATCGAGGCCCTCCACCAGCACGTTCCGGCACCGGTAGAACTGGATCATGTTCGGCTTGAGGAAGTGCCCCCCGCCGAACACCCGCTTGTCCGGCGCCACGTTGTCCACGGCCTGCTTCTGCAGCTTCTCCCAGTCCGGCTGGCGTTTGGGGTCGAAGTCGAACCAGGGCCCGTTGGCCGCCTGCCCGTCGATGCGCCCGGAGCCGGTGAGCGCCACGTTGGTGGCCTCGTAGGCGTAGATGAAGGGCGAGTAGTTCATGCACTCGATCCCCTGCCACCGGGTACGCACCACCGGCAGGAACTTGGCGGGATCAGTGCTGAACCTGATTATACCGCCGGACTGTATATGCAGGTTCACGTTACTTGCCAGGTGGATGGCCCCGGTCAGGAACGTCCCAGCGGGCACGACCACCCGCCCGCCGCCCGCCTGCACACAGGCCGCGATGGCGGCCCGGAAGGCGGCGGTGTTGTCGGCCTTGCCGTCGCCCTTGCCGCCGTAGGCGGTGATGGGGAAGTCGCGGGCGGGGAAGGTCGGCGGCACGATCCGGGCCAGGATCCCCGGCACCGCGTCCCACGGATCAGCCGCGTCCAGTGATCCCGCCACACTCAGCGACCCACTCGCGTCCAACGCTCCGCCCGCGGCGCCCGACCCCGCCGCGAGCGCGAACCCCGCGCCGGGGAGCAACAGGCCGCCGGCGGCCAGCCCGGTCACCTTCAGGAAGTCCCGCCGAGACGGCCCCATCGCCAACTCTCCCTCTCCGGGCTGGCGGCGACCCCGGCATGGTGAATACGTTTTCATCCATCTTCGGGACCCCGTCCCGCCCGGTCAATCCGCCGATAGTCGCCACCCAGCCTCGCCTGCGGCGCACCCGCCTGCCTGCCGCCGCCCGCCGTCCGCGGCCTGCCCGCGCACCCGCCCGCCGCCGTCCGCCGTCCGTCCGCCACTCGGCGTCCGAAGTCAGCCGGACAGCCCCGCCACCCCGAACCCCGCGAGCACCGGCCGGATCAACCGCGCCGCCTCCGCCCGCAACTCCGCCACCGGCCGCCCGTGCAACCCCAGTGCCCCGTCGATCCCCGCCTCGAACGGCGCCAACGCCAAGTGCGGCAACAACAACAGGAACAACGCCAGCAACGCCTCCAGATCCGCCCCCCGGTGCAACGTCCCCCGTTCCCTGGCCAGGACGAAGTGCGGCAGCAACGCCTCCCGGTACCGCTGGTGCACCGGCCCGAGCACCACCGCGCGGATCGCCGGGTCCAGCTCCAGGTTGATCGCGGCGATCATCCCGCGGTCGGCCGGGTGCGCGGCGAAGTAGGCCATCCACGCCTGCGCCGCGTCCAGCACCGTCTCGGCGAACCCGCCGCCCGGGTCGAGGCGATCCAGCCACGGGTCCAGCGCCGCCCGCACCCGCAGCGCGGTGTGCTCGGTGACGTGCCGGAAGAAGTCGAACTTGTCCGGGAAGTACTGGAACAGCGAGCCCTTGGCGACCCCGGCCGCCTGCGCGATCACGTTGAGGCTGCCGCCGGAGTAGCCGTGCCGCCCGAACTCCGCGATCGCGGCCGCCAGCACCCGCTCCCGCCGTGGCGCCGGCAGGTTGGTCCAGGTCTGTGTGGGCATGGCGACCTCCGTTGGCGCGGTCTTGCCCTGGCCCCCCGACACAGAGCATGCTGCCATGACCACCCGGTCACAATCACAGGGGATGATCATGCAGCGGGTCTGTGTCATCGGCGCGGGATCCTCCGGCATCGCCGCCGCCCAGGTGCTCCAGGCACGCGGCGTCGAGTTCACCTGCTTCGAGACCGGTTCGGCGGTGGGTGGGAACTGGCGCTACGACAACGACAACGGCATGTCCTCGGCCTACCGCTCGCTGCACATCAACACCTCCCGGCAGCAGATGGAGTTCGCCAGCTTCCCGATGCCCGCCGACCTGCCCGACTACCCCAACCACGCCCAGATCGCGGCCTACTTCGACTCCTTCGTGGAGCACTTCGGCCTGCGCGAGCACATCCGGTTCCAGACCGAGGTGACCAGCGTCCGCCCACTGCCCGACGGCGGCTACCAGGTCGACACCAGGTCCACAGTGGACGGAACAGAGCGGAGCGAGACCTTCCGCGCCGTCCTGGTCGCCAACGGCCACCACTGGGACCCGCGCTGGCCCGAGCCCGCCTTCCCCGGCGCGGACAACTTCACCGGCACCCAGCTGCACGCCCACCACTACCGCACCCCGGACATCCTGACCGGCAAACGCGTGCTGGTACTGGGATTCGGCAACTCGGCCTGCGACATCGCGGTGGAAAGCTCCCGCATCGCCGACCGCACCCTGCTGGCCTTCCGCCGCGGCGAGTACGTGCTGCCCAAGTACTTCTTCGGCCGCCCCACCGACACGTTGAGCAGCCCGTTCGTCACCAGAGTCCTGCCGATGTTCGCCCGCAGGTGGTTACTGGGCGCCTTCCTGCGGCTGAAGCTGGGCAAGATGTCCGACTACGGCCTGCCCGAGCCCGACCACAAACTCTTCGCCGCCCACCCCACGGTCTCCGAGGACCTGCTCAGCCGCCTGGGCCACGGCGACATCCAGATCCGCCCCAACATCGCCAGGTTCGACGGCGACACCGTCCACTTCACCGACGGCGCCAGCGAACCCGTCGACGTGGTCGTCTACTGCACCGGCTACCGGATCACCTTCCCCTTCCTGGGCGAGGACATGGTCAAACCCGTCGACAACCAGATCGACCTGTACCGCCGAATCGCCTCGGTAGACCACCCCGGCCTCTACTTCATCGGCCTGCTCCAACCCCTGGGCGCCATCATGCCCCTGGCCGAAGCCCAGTCAGCGTGGGTAGCCGACCTCCTGGACGGCACCACCACCCTGCCCGCCCCGGACGCCATGCGCCGCAGCATCACCGACTACAACAACGCCCAGCGCAAGCGCTACGTCGCCTCGAAACGCCACACCATCCAGGTCGACTTCCACCCGTACATGCACGAGCTGAAACGCGACCGCCGAACCACTTCCCGCCGCCACTAGCCCGGAGTCCTGGGTGGCCCACCGGCGTGTCAAGTCCTAGCGCCGGTTTTCTTCGTCAGCTGGTGTCGCTGGCTCGGTTCGCGTTGGTTTGTGCTGGTAGGTACGCTGCGGTGGTGGATTCCGGGGCTGTTCGCCGAGAGGTGGATCGCTCGGGGAACTTTGGTGGCTGATCGTTTCGTTCCGCAGAAAGAAGCGGTGCGCGGGGCGGGGGAGAGGCGAGCGCCGAGGCCGGCCCGGGTCGGTGAGATGGATAGGCCAGGCGCTGTTTCCGGCAGGCCGAGGCTCCGGCAGGCCGTGGCTGGGGATGGGGCGGGTCACGGGCAGGCCGGGCTGGGGATGTGGCCAGGCCACGGGCAGGCCGCTCGCGGGTAGGTCGCGCGATCCGCGCACGGAGCGCGGGCCCAGGCGAGGCGCGCGTGTCGACAAGGTGTGCGAGCTGACGCGGCGCGCGTGCTGACACGGCGTGGGCGCAGGCGAGTTGGAGGCGCAGGCAAGCAGCCGCGGGGCTGGGCGCGGGGTGGGCGCTGGTCGCCGGCCGGGGCGCTGGTCGCCAGGCCGGGGATGGTCGGTCTGGGTGGGGATGGTCGGTCTGGGTGGAAGCCGGGCCAGTCGGTCCGCGGTCGAGTCTGGCCAGGGTGAGATTCGGCCAGGGCGGGAGCTGGGGCGGGGCGGGAAATGTCCTGGTTGTCGCTTTGGCGCTTGGCGCAGGGGATTCGGCCGGAGATGCCTGCTGGGCTGGACGCCGGAGGTGCCTGCCTGGCTGGCCGGGCAGGGCGGCGTCTGGCTCGCGGCGTGGAGGTGGCAGCCGATGAGCGCTCAGTCGCCGTGGAAGTGTCGCCCGATCAGGTCGTAGGCGGGGCCCGCGAGGGTGGGTGAGCGTTCATCGGCTTTTCTCAGCTGAGTAGGCATCGCTCAGGGTTCCGCCGGCGTTGCGGTTGCACCTGGGCGCTCTGCGGCTCGCGGTTCGCTGGCCGGTTACCCGCGCCCCAGCCCCAGCCCCAGCCCCAGCCCCAGCCCCAGCCCCAGCCCCAGTCCCAGTCCCAGTCCCAGTCCCAGTCCCAGTCCCAGTCCCAGCCCCAGCCCCGTGCCCCGTGCCCCGTGCCCCGTGCCCTGCGGCTCGCTGCCTGCGCCCGGCTCGCACGCGGAGCGTGCTGCGGCCCGTGGCCCGCGCCTCGCGATTTCGCTGCCCGTTGCCCGAGAGGTGCGAGCTGTGGAGGGCTCGTGAGCTGGGCTGGGTGTGCCTGACTGGGGAACTGCGTTGCAACCACTATGGGTGGAGTACTATGTTTGCAGTGGTTGGGGGTGTGGGGTGCTCCCGCGGATGTTCTGGGAGGCGATATATGCGTAAGTTGACTTACTTCGTGGCGACGACTCTGGATGGGTTCATCGCGGAGGTTGGTGGGGGCGATCCGACGCAGTCCGGTCATTTCCTCATGGAGGGTGACCACATGGGGCATCTGTTCCAGCACTACGGGGACACGTTGCCGTTCGTGGCGCGGGAGGCGTTGGGGATCGCGGGGGAACTCACCCGGTTCGACACCGTGCTGGAGGGGCGTAAGTCCTACGAAAGTGGTGTGGTGCAGGGGATTCCGGATGCCTACACGCATCTCAAGCACTACGTGTTCTCCTCGACGTTGACCGAGGCGGCGCCGACCGTGGAGCTGGTCGCCGGGGACGCGCTGGCCAAGGTCAAGGAGATCAAGCAGCAGGAGGGGCTGGGGATCTTCCTGGTTGGTGGGGGTGGGCTGGCCGCCACGTTGCTGCCGGAGATCGACGAGGTGTTCGTGAAGCAGCATCCGACCGTGATGGGCAAGGGGATCCCGATGTTCAACGGTGGGTTCAGCCCGGATCGGTTCGAGCTGGCCGATCTGACCCGGTTCGACAGCGGGGTGCTTTTCCTCAAGTACCAGCGTCGTGGGTGACCACCCGGGGGTGGGGAGCCGCCACTCCCCACCCCCGGTTCCCGGTCACCCAACCGGTTCCCACAGGGAGGCCGCGTTCGGCGGCTCCCAGCTCACGATCGAGGTGTGTGCCTGGCGGCACCGGTACCGCCGGCCGCCGTAGGTCACCTCCTGGCCGACCGCGTAGGCCATGTTCGGCGCCCATGTTCCGCCGGGTGGGGGGTCGGTGGTGGTCGTGGTCGAACCGGTGGTGGTGCTGGTGGGGCGGCTTGTCGGGGTGGTGGTGCCGGGGCAGGCGCCGAAGGCCTCCAGTTCCCACAGGGAGAAGCCGTATGGCGTTGCGCGGCGAATACCCTGCATCCTGATATATCTCGCGTTGCCGGATATGGGGATGTCCTCTATACCTCCGGCGCCGGAGTATGTCTCGAACGCGGTGGTCCAGGTGGAACCGTTGCCGGACAACTGGATCTGGTACTCCGTGGCGTAGGCGGCCTCCCAGTTCAGGCGCACCCTGGTGATCGGCTGCGTCGAGCCCAGGTCGACCTGTAGCCAGTTCGGCTCGTGGTGACCGCTGGACCAGCGGGTGCCGGGGTTGCCGTCCACCGCGAAGGCCGCGGCCTGGTTCGGGCTCTCCACCGACGACGCCGACACCGGACGTCCTTGTGACACAAGCCTTCCGCAGGTCGGCGGCGGGGTGGTGCCGGTAGTGGTCGTGGTGCTGGTCGGGTCGCTGCCGCCGGTGGTGCGCGTCCACACCGCGACGTAGTCCACCAGCATCGGCCTGCCCGGCACAGTGGAGCCGACCGGCGTGGTGATGCCCGAGACGTTGTTCGGGAACTCGCCGCCGATGGCGACGTTCAGGATGATGAAGTAGCCGGCGTGGTTGGTCATGTTCGCCCACGTGCCGGCGTCCACCCGGTCCTGCCGCACGCTGTGGAACTGCTGGCCGTCGACGTACCAGCGCAGCTGGTTCGGCGTGACCGAGCGGTCCCACTCGAAGCGGTAGGTGTGGAAACCCGCCTGGCAGCTCGCCCCGGGGCAGGCCCGGTTCGCGGCGATACCGTTCTTCTCGTTGCAGGGCCCGCCGGGACTCGTGCCGCAGTGCAGCACGCCCCAGACCGAGTTGATCCCGTTGACGTTCTCCATGATGTCGAACTCGCCGATACCCGGCCAGTTCCAGTAGTTCCCGCGATAGGGCGAGCCGAGGGCCCAGAACGCGGGCCAGTAGCCGAGCGCGGCGGCGCCGGTGACGTTGGGCATCTGAATGCGGCCCTCGATGCGCAGCATGCCGCCCGCCGGGGCCTTGAAGTCGCCGCGCCGGGTCTCGATCCGGGCCGAGGTCCAGTTGCCGCCGCCGTCGCGCAGCGGGGTGATGCGCAGGTTGCCGCCACCGTCGACGCTGACGTTGGCCGGGTTGCTGGTGTGCGCGGCGATCTCGCCGGTGCCCCAGTTCGCGGGACCGCCGGGATAGCTGTGGCCGATGTCGAAGATCCAGTTGTTGCCTGAGGGCAGCGATCCGGCTGGACCGGTGAAGTCATCCGCCCAGACCTGGGTCCAGCCGGGTGGCGGCGGTGGGACGACCGCGTCGGCCCGGTCGGTGAAGACGATCAGATAGGCGCAGAACAGGGACACCGCGGCCGCCAGCGCCGCGGCGATCCGGGTGCGCGCGGGGCGGGAGAGCGTTCGGTGACGGGGAATGAGGTCAGGTGTCGTCATGGCTGCCTTCCAGGGAAGAGGACGACAGAAGTCAGCAGGGTTCCGACTGCTACATGAGAGCGCTCTCATTACCAGGCTGGACCTGAATGTAACCGTTGTCAATGCGCTGTTCGCCCGAGTTTGACCGGGGCTGGGGAGAGGATGGGCGGGCTCTGGGGTCGCGATTGGCGCGCCGGAACCCCGCCCGCAACGGCTGCCGCCGGTGGCGCATCGGCGAGTGTCCCCGGTGCGCCACCGCGCGGGTCAGTCCTTGAGCAGCAGGCGAACCGTGAGTTCCAGGCGGGTGGCCACGTCGGTGGCTGATGCTCGGCGGGTCACCCAGGCCACCAGGTTGGACAGCCAGACATCGCCGATGACGCGGGCGATCGCCTTGCGTTCGGTGTCCGGCTCGCCGCCCATGGCGGTGACGAACATGCGCTCCATCAACAGGCCCACCGAGTCGACCTCGGCGGCGGCGCTGGCGTCGGCGAACATGAACGCGCGGGTCATCGCCTCGGTGAACAGCGGGTCCCGTTGCAGGCTGCGGGTGGTGCGGCGCAACACGAACAGCACCCGGTCGTAGGCGGTGTCGCCGGGGATGGCCGCGCGCTCGATCTTCTGGTTGGCCCGTTCCAGTTCCCTGGCCAGCGCGGTGACCAGCAGGTGCACCTTGGACGGGAAGTATCGGTACAGGGTGCCCAGCGCGACCTCGGCGCGGTCGGCCACCGCCCGCATCTGCACCGCGTCGTAGCCGCCTTTGGAGGCCAGCGCGATGGTCGCGTCGATGATCCGCCTGCGCCGGTCGCGCTGGGCCGCTGAGCCCAGCTCCTCCTCGGCGAGACCGGTCAGCGCCTCGGCCCCGCCCGCGCGCGCCTTGGGCGTAGTCGTCATGAGGTTAGGCTAACACCACGACAAAGGCGAAACTTGTTCCAGTTCTGCCTGTCGAACCTACCCGCTATCTCGGTGAGATCCCGCCCTGCGCTGGCCCGTTCGGGTCTGGTTGTTGGTGCGTCCGAGTGGAGGGTGGCATCCTGCTCCTCGGTCCGGCAAAGTGAAACACGTTCTACATCTTCGGTTCGCCTGGAGGTGTTGTGCCGATCGCGGTCACCGCGGAGCAGCAGGCGTTGCACGAGTCCGTGCTCGCCTATGGACAGGGCGCGGGCGCCATCGCCGCGGTGCGTGCGCAGGAACGGGGCGACCCGGCTTGGCGACGCCTGTGGCCGGGGCTGGTCGACCTGGGCGTCACCGGCATCGCCGTACCCGAGGAACTGGGCGGGGCCGGCGGCACCGTGGTGGACCTGGCCGTGGCGCTGGAGGCCGCCGCCGAGGCCCTGATCCCCGGGCCGATCCTGCCGACCGCGCTGGCCGGACTCGTGCTCGCCGATCAGCCAGGCGTTCGTGATCTGCTGCCCGCCGTGGTCGGCGGGTTGCCAGCCGCGGTCGCGCTGTCGCCGGGAACCCTGACCGCGCAACGGGATTCCGCCGGCCGGCTGCTGGTCACCGGGGTGACCGGGCCGGTGCTGGGGGCGAGTGCGGACGCCGTGCTGCTGGTGCCGGTCGGTGGGGAGACCGGGTGGATCCTGCTGACGCCGGGCGAGGCCGGGGTGCGGCCGTTGCCCGCCACGGACTTCTCCCGGGACCTGGCCGAGGTCGAGGTGGTGGCGGTGATCCCGACCGACCGGGTACTGCCGGACCTGACCATGGCGGCGGTGCTGGACCGGGCGGTGGTGCTGGCCGCGGCGGAGGCGGTCGGTATATCTCGTCGATGCGTATATATCGCGAGCCGATATGCCAGGGAACGCGAGCAGTTCGGGCGGCCGATCGGGTCGTTTCAGGCGGTCAAGCACCTGTGCGCGGAGATGTTGTGCCGGGCTGAGCGGGCGGCCGCGGTGGCGTGGGACGCGGCCAGGGCGGTGGAGGAGGACTCGCCCGCGGTGTCGCTGTCGGCGGCGGCCGCGGGGGCGGTCGCGCTGGACGCGGCGGTGGCCAACGCGAAGGACTGCGTGCAGGTGCTGGGCGGGATCGGGTTCAGCTGGGAGCACGACGCGCATTTGTATCTGCGGCGGGCGTTTGTGTTGCGGCAGTGGGTGAGTGGGGTGCGGTGGCGGGGGCGGGCCGCGGAGCTGGCGGGGCGGGGGGTTCGGCGGCGGTTGCGGGTTGAGGTGGGGGATGGCGGGGAGCAGGGGGAGACCGATGGCGGGGGCGGGGGGCTGCTGGGCGGGGTGGGCCGTGTGCAGGGGACGGGTGGGAGTGCGGGCCACGGCGGTTCGGGCTGGGGTGGTGACGGCGGTGCGGACCTTGCTGGCGGGGGGAGGGGGGATCGGGGGAACCGGGGTGAGGCGAGCACGGATGGGGCTGGGCTTGGGGTGGTTGATGGCGGTGCTGCTAGGGCGACCGTGGATGGACCCTGGCCTGAGGTGGTTGGCGGCGGGGCGACCAGGGGCAGTGCGGATGGGGCCGGGCCTGGGGTGGTTGATCGTGATGTGGCCAAAGCCAGCGAGGGTGGGGCAGTTGGCGGTGGGGTGGCTGGTTCCGGCTCGGATGGGGTTGGGGTTGGTGGCGGTGGGGTGGGACTTGGGGTTGGCGGGGATGAAGGTGTGCTGGGGATTGGGGGGCTTCGGGGGAAGGTGCGGGTCGCGGCGGAGCGGATTGCCGCGCTGGCCGAGGGGGAGCGGCGGGGGGCGTTGGTGGCGGCTGGGTTGTTCGCGCCGCAGTGGCCTCGGCCGTATGGGCTGGGGTTGGGGGCTTTGGGGCAGTTGGTGGTGGAGGAGGAATTGGCTCGGGTGGGGGTTGGCCGGGCTGATCTGGTGATCGGGGGGTGGGCGGCGCCGACGTTGTTGCGGCACGGCACTGAGGAGCAGCGGCGGCGGTTTGTCACAGCGACGTTGCTTGGCGAGGTGCGGTGGTGCCAGTTGTTCAGCGAGCCGGGGGCTGGGTCGGATCTCGCCTCGTTGCGGACCCGGGCGGTGCGGACCGACGGGGGATGGCTGCTCAGTGGGCAGAAGGTGTGGACCTCGTTGGCGGATCGGGCGGATCGGGGGATCTGCCTGGCACGGACGGATTCCGAGGTGCCGCGGCATCGGGGGTTGACGTACTTCCTGGTGGATATGCAGTCGGACGGTATATCCGTGCGGCCGTTACGTGAGATCACCGGGGATACCCGGTTTGCCGAGGTGTTCCTCGACGAGGTGTTCGTCGCGGATGCGGATGTGGTGGGGCAGCCGGGGGATGGATGGCGGCTGGCACGGGGGACGTTGGCCGATGAGCGGGTGGCGATGAGCCGGGGGTCTGCGTTGGGGGAGCCGGTGGAGGAGGTGCTGGCGTTCGCGGCGCGGGCG
The DNA here is from genome assembly GCF_014204915.1 of Crossiella cryophila. Taxonomy (NCBI): domain Bacteria; kingdom Bacillati; phylum Actinomycetota; class Actinomycetes; order Pseudonocardiales; family Pseudonocardiaceae; genus Crossiella; species Crossiella cryophila. The sequence goes on along the minus strand of NZ_JACHMH010000001.1, from coordinate 8,403,433 downwards.
GGATTGCTGGCGGATCCGGTGGTGGCGGAGCGGGTTGGCGGGTTGGTGGTGGACGGGTTGGCGTTGTCACTGCTGGATCTTCGGGCTACTCAGCGGGCGGTGGCCGGCGGCGAGGCTGGGGCGGAGTCCGGGGTGCGGAAGTTGGTGGGGGTGCGGCATCGGCAGGACGTGGCGGAGGTGGCGGCGGAGTTGTTGGGGGAAGGGGCTGCGGTGGGGGATTCGGCTGAGGTGCACCGGTTTCTGTTGAGCCGGTGTTTGAGCATTGCCGGGGGGACTACGCAGGTGTTGTTGACGATGGTGGGGGAGCGGGTTCTCGGGTTGCCTCGGGATGGGGTTGCGGGAGAGGGGAAGGGGCGGTGAATTTTGAGCTTGATGAGACTCAGGTCGCGGTTCGGGAGTTGACGAGAAGTCTGGTGCGGCAAGGGGATTGGGGGGAAGGGGAGCAGGTCGTGCCGGGGGTGGGCTTGGCCGCGGTGGGGCAAGGGGTGGAGGGCGCGCGGGGTGTTGGGCTGGCTGCGCGTGGGTGGGTGGCGGTTGGCTCGGAGTTGGGGAGGAGGGAACGGGAGTCGGTTGGCTCGGCGTTGGCTGGGGCGGAGCAGGGGTCGGCGGGCTCGGCGTTGGAAGGGGGAGAGCGGGGCTTGGCGGGCTCGGCATTGATTGGGGCAGAACAGGGATTAGCGGGGTCGGCGTTGGCTGGAGTGGGGCAGCTGGATGCGGGATCGGCCTCTGCTGGGGCGGAAAAGTCGGAGGCGGGATCGGCCCTGGCTGGGGTTGGTCAGTTGACTGCGGCTGCCGCGGTGGCTGGGGCGGGGCAGGCGGGAGGGGGTGCGGGGTCGGCGGGCGTTGGTGGGCTGGGGGCGACAGCGACAGCGACAGCGACTTCGGCGGTCGAGCGGTTGGGTGGGGCGGGTGTTGGTGGGGCTGGGGCGTCGTGGGATGGGTTGTGGGGGCGATTGGGGGCGGCGGATCTGTTGTCGCTGGCTGTTCCTGAGCGGTTGGGTGGGTCTGGGCTTGGGGTGGTTGAGGTTGCGGTTCTGTTGACGGAGCTGGGGCGGGGTGGGGTGGTTTCGCCGGGAGTGGCGCATCTGGCGTTGGGGGTGTTGCCGGTGGCGCGGTTGGGGACAGCGGCGCAGCAGGAGATGTTGTTGGGGGGTGAGGGAATTACCGGGGCTGTGGGGCGTGGGGAGGTGGTATGGGGGGACGAGGGGTTGGTGGGGAAGAAGGTGGGGGTTTTGTTTGGGGGGTGGGCTCGGTGGGGGCTTGTTGGGGTGGGGCTTGGGGATGGGGGGCGGGGGGTGGCTTTGGTTGATCTTCGGGGAGCGGGGGTTGAGGTGGTGGGGACGCCTACTTCCGCTGGGGGGTTGGAGTGCACGCTGCGGTTTTCCGGGGCTGTGCCGGTGGGGTTGCTTGGGGAGGATCGGAGTGGGCGGGTTCTGCAAGAGGTGCGGTGGTTTGGGGTGGTGGGGGGTTGTGTTTTTGGGGAGGGGTTGCTGGGTGGGGCGTTGGAACTGACTGTGGGGCATGTGGGGTCTCGGCGGCAGTTTGGGCGGGTATTGGCTGAGTTCCAGGCGGTGGCTATGCAGGTTGCGGATGTTCGGGTGGTGGCTCGGACGGTTGAGGTGGTCAATCGGGCAGCTTGCTGGGGAGTGGGGGCTGGGGTCGGGGATCGGGGGGATGTGGATGTCGCGGGGTACTGGATGGGGGAGAAGTTGTTGGGGGCGTTGGAGGTTTGTCATCACCTGCACGGGGGGTTGGGGCTGGATGTGGGGTATCCGTTGCATCGGTACTCGGCGTTGGGGCGGGACCTGACCCGGTTCTTGGGGGGCTTGCGTGCTTATTGAGTTGAGTGCGGGGCAGGTGGCGTTGCGGGAGGAGTTGCGGGGGTACTTCTCGGGGTTGGTTTCTGTTGCTGAGCGGGAGGTTTTGCGGACTGAGCGGCATGGGCCTACCTATCGGGCGATTGTGCGGCGGTTGGGGCGGGATGGGTGGTTGGGGGTGGGGTGGCCGGTCGAGTTCGGAGGGCGGGGGTTTGGGGAGGTTGAGCAACAGATCTTTGTGAATGAGGCCGCTCGGGCGGATGTGCCGTTGCCGGGGGTGACGTTGCAGACGGTGGGGCCCACGTTGCAGGCGTTGGGGACTGACGAGCAGAAGGCGTTCTTCCTGCCGCGGATCCTGGCTGGGGAGCTGCATTTCGCCATTGGCTACACCGAGGCGGAGGCGGGGACTGATCTGGCCGCGTTGCGGACCAGTGCGGTGCGGGTGGGGGATGAGTATGTGGTCAATGGGCAGAAGGTGTTCACGACCGGGGCCCATGACGCGGACTACATCTGGCTGGCCTGTCGGACCGACGCGGGAGCGGCTCGGCATCGGGGGATCTCGATTTTGATTGTGGACACCCGGGATCCGGGGTTCGGGTGGACGCCGATCATCACCTGCGATGGGGCACATCATGTGAACGCCACCTACTACAGCGACGTGCGGGTGCCGGTGAATCGGTTGGTGGGGGCGGAGAACGCGGGGTGGCGGCTGATCACCATGCAGCTCAACCATGAGCGGGTGATGTTGGGGCCTGCGGGGCGGGTGGCCGCGTTGCTGGATCGGTTCGACTCCTGGGCCGCGGGGCATGGGTTGGCTGGGGATGTGGACATTGAGCGGGAGTTGGTTTTCGCTCGGGTGGGTTTGCGGGTCAATGAGTTGTTGAACTGGCAGGTGGCCGCGGCTTCGGGGGCGGTGGATGTCGCGGATGCCTCTATTACCAAGGTGTTCTCGTCTGAACTGGTGTTGCGGGTTGGGCGGGTGGTGCTGGATCTGGTGGGGCGGTATGGGGATCCGGCTGACGGCGACACGGCTGAGTTGATGCGGTGGTTGGACCTGCAGGCCAAGCGGAATCTGGTGCTGACCTTTGGTGGTGGGGTCAATGAGATTCAGCGCGAGCTGATCGTGACCGCTGGGCTCGGGCTGCCAAGGCCGCCTCGGTGAAGGGAGTGGGATGACGTCCACTGTGGACAGTGATGAGCTGGTGCGGGCGGCCGCCGCGCGGATCATGGACACCGGGGTCGGTGGGGTGCGGTCCGGGCGGGATCCGGTCAACGAGCCGATGATCCGGAGCTGGGTCGAGGCGATCGGGGACACTGATCCGCGGTACCCGGAGGTGGCGCCGCCGGCGATGGTCCAGGTGTGGACCATGATGGGACTGCGTGGGGAACGGGATCCGGATGATCCGTTCGGGCGGATCCTGGAAGTCCTGGACGAGGCGGGTTATCCGTCCATTGTGGCCACCAACTGTGAGCAGACCTATCACCGTTACCTGCGGCCGGGGGAGAACCTGACCGTCAGCACCCGGCTGGACCAGGTCACCGGGCCCAAGCGGACCGCGCTGGGCGAAGGCTGGTTCGTGACTGTGCACAACGTCTGGTACTCCGGCGCCGAGGCGGTGGCGGAGATGTCGTTCCGGGTGTTCAAGTACCGGCCGAAACCGCCACCGCCGCCGGCCGGGATTCCGCCGTTGGTGAGCCGGGACACCGAGTTCTTCTGGGCCGGCACCGCTGTTGGTGAACTGCGGGTGCAGAAGTGTGGGGCGTGTGGGGAGTTGCGGCATCCGCCGGGGCCGATGTGCCCTCGGTGCCACGAGTTGCGGCCGGAGTTCGTGGTGGTGAGTGGGCGGGGCACGGTGTACAGCTTCGTGGTGCACCACCACCCTGCGGTGCCTGGGCACTCGGGGCCGTTCGTGATCGGGCTGGTGGAACTGGCGGAGGGGCCGCGGATGGTGGGTGAACTGGTGGGCATCGAGCCGGGTTCGGTACACATTGGACAGTCGGTGGTGGTGGAGTTCCAGCGGCAGGGGGAGTTCTCGATTCCGGTGTGGCGGGTGGTGTCGTCGTGATCGCGACCGGGGTTGAGTTACCGCCGCTGGCCATCGAGATCACGCCGACGTTCGTCATCAGCACCGCCATCGCCACCCGGGACTACCAGGACGTGCACCACGACCGGGACGCGGCGATCCGGCGGGGGTCGCCGGACATCTTCCTCAACATCCTGACCACGACCGGGCTGGTGCAGCGGTTCGTCACCGACTGGGGTGGGCCCCGGGTGCTGGTGCGGGGGGTCGCGATCCGGCTCGGGGTGCCGTGCTACGCCTATGACACCTTGACCTTCCGGGGTCGGGTCGGGGAGGAGACCTTCGGGGACAACGGGTTCGTGGTGTCAGTGGTGGGGAGTTGCCGGCTTGGCGACCATGTGACCGGGACGGTTCGGTTCGAGCTGGGAGGCAGCGCATGAGCCCGTTGTCGGGGGCGGCGGCCATCGCCGGGATCGGGGCCACCGAGTTCTCCAAGGACTCCGGCCGCAGCGAGTTGCGCCTGGCCGTGGAGGCGATCCGGGCCGCGCTGGGAGACGCCGGACTTGATGTGTCCGATGTGGACGGTCTGGTGACCTTCACCATGGACGGGAACGCGGAGATCGCGGTGGCCAGGGAACTGGGGCTGCCGGAGCTGAAGTTCTTCAGCCGGATCAACTACGGCGGCGGCGCGGCCTGCGCCACCGTGCAGCAGGCGGCGATGGCGGTGGCCACCGGGGTCGCCGAGGTCGTGGTGGTGTACAGGGCTTTCAACGAACGCTCCGGCACCCGGTTCGGACTCGCGCACGCCGCGGCCGCACAGCAACCCAACACCAACGGCGTGGACAACAGCTGGCACTACCCGATGGGACTGGCCACCCCGGCCGCCATGGTGGCCATGTTCGCCCGGCGGTACCTGCACGACTACGGCGCGAGCACCGAGGACTTCGGGCGGGTCGCGGTCGCCATGCGCAGGCATGCCGCGACCAATCCGAACGCCTGGTTCCACCACCGGCCGATCAGCCTGGCCGACCACCAGGCCTCGCGGTGGATCGCGGAACCGTTGCGGCTGCTGGACTGCTGCCAGGAAAGCGACGGCGGGGTGGCGCTGGTGGTGGTGAGCGCGGAACGGGCCCGCGATCTGCGGCAGCCACCGGCGGTGATCAGCGCGGCGGCACAGGGCAGTGGACCGGACCAGTTCGTGATGACCAGCTACTACCGGGCCGGACTGGCCGGGCTGCCGGAGATGCGGGTGGTCGGCGAACAGCTGTGGCGGCAGGCCGGGATCGGGCCCTCGGACATCCAGGTCGCCGTGCTCTACGACCACTTCACGCCGTTCGTGCTGGTGCAGCTGGAAGAACTGGGGTTCTGCGGACCCGGTGAGGCCCGGCACTTCCTGGCCGACGGCGGCATCGAGATCGACGGCAGGCTGCCGGTCAACCCGCACGGCGGCCAGCTGGGCGAGGCCTACCTGCACGGCATGAACGGGATCACCGAAGGCGTGCGCCAACTGCGTGGCACCGCGGCCAATCAGGTGTCCACAGTGGACAACGTACTGGTCACCGCGGGAACGGGGGTGCCGACCAGCGCGCTGGTGCTCACCGGGTGAACGCGGCGGCGTGCGCGCGGGCCCACTCGGCCAGCGAGCGCGCCGGGTGACCGGTGATCCGCTCGACCACGTCGGTCGGACGTTCCGGGTTGTCCACCTGCTCGGCCATGTGGTCCAGGATGCCGTCGGCGTGCTCGGCCGACCAGGTGGACAGCAGCTGCTCGCGGAACTCCGCGCGTGGAACCTCCTGGTACCGCCAGGATTCGCCGAAGGTCTCGCCGAGGATGCGGGCCCGGTCGGCGTGGGTCAGCGCGGCCGGTCCGGTGACGTAGTAGGCCCGGCCCTCGTGCCCGCCGTCGAGCAGGACCCTGGCCGCCACCTCGGCCACATCGCGCTCGTCGACCAGGGTGCGCGCGGCCTGGGCGTAGGGGCCGCGCACCACGCCGGTGGCACGCAGCTGCTCGATCCAGCTCAGCGTGATCGAGGCGGGCATGCTGATCCGCAACGCGGTCCAGTCCGCGGTGGCGGCCCGCACCAGCAACTCCAGGGTGCCGTGGAAGGAAGCAGGCGGCTCGTGGTCGCGGACGGCGTGCGTGGACAGCAGCACGAACCGCCGGCCCTCCCCGGCCAGCGCGCCCACCACGTCCACCGCGGAGTCAGCGGCCGCGTACTCCGCGCTCGCCCGGTCGTAGGGCCAGTCCAGGAACACCGCGAAACAGCCGATCGCGGCCGCCCGCAGTTCCTCGGCCGAGCCCAGGCCGCGGCGCTTGACCGGAACACCAGCTTCGGTCAGTAATCGTTCGACCTCATCACTGATCGGACCGGGCTCGCCCACCACCAGAAAGCTCATGCCGTTGACGCTAGAAGCTACAGCGCGGTGGAGGTCAAGTGAAATTTTGCGCACTTGCCCGAGCGGGCGGGGTAGCCTGCCCGCTCTTGCCTGGATGGCGGCCTCGCAACAAGAACGTGACCTTGAGCTGGACCGGGGGCGGCTAGAGTGCCGTCAACGACCCGGTCAGCACCGGTGCATCCGCCCGTTCCGGCGCGGTGGTGACGAAGGTCCAGGACTCCGGTGACCGCCAGACCCGGGTCCGCACCGGCTCGCCGGGGTAGAGCACACCGGTGAACCTCGCGCCGAAACCGGCCAGCCGATCTGTCCGACCGGACAACATGGAGTCCACAATGGACTTGGCCACCATGCCGTAGACGCACAGCCCGTGCAGGATCGGCTGCGGGAAACCGGCCCTGGCGGCGAAGGCCGGGTCGATGTGCAGCGGGTTCCGGTCGCCGCAGAGCCGGTACAGCATGGCCTGCTGCGGCAGGGTCGGGGTGTCCAGGACCGCGTCCGGTTCGCGTTCCGGCGCGGCGAAGCGGACCGACGGGCCGCGGTCGCCGCCGAACCCGCCGGCGCCGCGGGCGAAGATGCTGGAGCGGGTGCTGAACAGCGGGTCGTCGTCGATGTCCACTGTGGACTCCTGCACGATCACCGCGGACTCGCCCTTGTCGTAGACCGCGACGATCCTGGTCACCAGCCGCGCGGTGCCGGCCACCGGGATGGGGCGGCGCAGACTGATCGACTGCTCACCGTGCAGCACCTTGGTCAGGTCCAGTTCGACCCCCGGGTAGGACACCGTGGGCGGGGCGGTGACGTGCAGGGTCGGTGCGACCACGCCGAAGGTGGGTAACACCTGCAGGCCGGGTTCGTAGGTGTAGGGGAGTTCGCTGGCGCCCAGGGCCAGGTGGTACAGCAGCACGTCAGTGGGCGACCAGGAGAACTCCACCGGCGGCAGCTCGGCGCCGATCGCGCGGTCGGGGTCGATGGGCATGGCGCTCCCGTCACTCGTAGCTGATCCGGACCGAATCGGCGGCGGGCAGGGCCTGGCAGGCCAGGATGATCCCCTCGGCGAGGTCCTCCTCGTCCAGGACCTCGTTGTTGGCCAGGGTGACCTTGCCGTCGAGCAGGCGGCAGGCGCACGCGCTGCACGCGCCCGCGCGGCAGGAGTAGGGGGCGGCCAGGCCGTGGTCGAGCAGCACGTCCAGGAGTTTGCGTTCCCGCGGCCAGGGCAGGGTGTGTCGCGCGCCGTCCAGGTCGACCTCGACCACGGCGGCCTCCGCGTCCGCCTCGGGTGCGGCGGCGAAGGGGTTGTCGGACAGGGACAGGAAGACCTCACGGTGGATCCGGTCCTCAGGAATATCCACTGTGGACAGCGCGGCGAGCACCGCGGTCATGAACGGGCCCGGTCCGCACAGGAACACCCGGTGACCGGTCAGGGCCGCGGCGAAGGCGCGGAGCGCGGGGACGGTGGGCAGGCCCTGCACGGACTCCAGCCAGTGGATCACCCGCAGCCGGTCAGGGTGGGCCGTGCACAGCGCCCGCAGCTGCGCCGCGAATATCACCGAGTGCTCGTCCCGGTTGGCGTAGAACAAGGTCAGGCGGCCGGAGCCGTTGGCCAGCGCGGCCTTGATGATCGAGATGACCGGGGTGATGCCGCTGCCGCCCGCGAACAGCAGCAGGTCCTCCTCGAGTGAGGGTGGGGTGAACACCCCGGCCGGGGGCAGCACGTCCAGTTCGGCGCCCGCGGTGATCCGGTCGCACAGCCAGTTCGAGCCGTAGCCCTCGGCCACCCGCTTCACCGTGACCGCGGGCGGTTCGCCGGGGCCGTTGCACAGCGAGTAGGAGCGGGCGATCTCCCCTCGCTCACCGGGGACGCGCAGGGTCAGGAACTGGCCGGGCCGGTGCCGGAACACCTCGGCCAGCTCCGGTGGCACCTCGAACACCAGGGTGCGGGCGTCCGCGGTCTCACTGACCACAGTGGACACCCGGAGCCGGTGACCCCGGTCAGCCATCGGACACCGCCAGCCTGCCCTGGACCACCGCCGCCTCGATCCCGGCCCGCAGCCGGGGACACCCGGCCACCTGCGCGCTCGGCCGGTCCGCGCCGCTGAGCACCGGACAGGCCGTGGTGCCGGTGGTCCACTGCACGCTGGTGTGCTCGGGACTGTTCTTCTTCACCAGCACCTCGGTGGCACAGCCCGGACAGGTCAGCGGGCGCAGGCCACCGGTGAGGTAGTCCGCGCGGTCACCGCCCATCGCCGTCCCGCCGGGCCAGGTTCTCGGCCACCTCGCGCTCCCAGGCGGCCACCGCACGCGAAGTGTCCACTTCGAACTCGAAGCGCCGCACCATGTCCTCGGTGACCTCCTCGGTGTCCACATAGAACTGGTCGTACCAGCGGCGCAACTGGTAGACCGGCCCGTCCTCCTCGCACAGCAGCGGGTTGTCGATGCGTGCCTTGTTCTTCCAGATCTCCACGTCCTGCAGGAAACCCACGCCGATGCCGCGGGCGAACTTGCCGGCGATCTTGTCCGCGTGCTCGTCGGTCAGCCCCGGCAGCTTCTTCACGATCGCGCCCCACTGCAGCACGAAGGAGTTGGCGCTGACCGGGTAGTGGCAGTTGATCAGCACCGTCTCGATCACGGTGCCCTTGTAGTCGTTGGCCAGGTGGTTGATCATGTACGACGGTCCGTAGTAGGAGGCCTCGGACCGCACCTGCACATCGCCGGTGTAGTTGGAGGCCACCGCCACGTCCGGGCGGCCGCGGGTGGTCAGGTACTGGCTGGCGATGTGGCCCTCGAAGACGTTCTTGAAGTAGGTGGGGAAGGCGAAGTGCACGTAGAAGAAGTGCGCCATGTCCACCACGTTGTCCATGATCTCCCGGCAGTTCGAGCCGTCGATGCGCACCGAGTCCCAGGTCCAGTTGCTCCACTCGGAGCTGAAGGCACCCTCGATCCGCGGGATCACCACGTGCTCCGGCGGCGGTTTGCCCTGCGGGTCGTGGTAGACGAAGAGCTGCTTGTTCTGCTCCATGGTCAGCCAGGACCGGGTGCGCGCCCGCAGCGGAACCCTTTTGGCGTACGGGATTTCCACGCAGCGGCCGGCGCCGGACCAGCGCCAGTCGTGGAACGGGCAGGCGATGTTCGCGCCCTTCACCGTGCCCTGACTGAGATCCCCGCCCATGTGCCTGCAGTACGCGTCGAGCACGTGCAGCCGGTCGTCCTCGCCGCGGAAGACCACCAGCTTGGTGCCGAATGCCTCCACCGGATGCGGTTTGCCGTCGCGGAAGGTCGCGGCCAGGCCGAGACAGTGCCAGCCGCGGGCGAACCTGGCCGGCGGCGCACCGGACTCGATCAACCGCACCTCGTCGGCTGTTGCGGTCATCAGCTTCCTCCTGCCTTGGTCCGTGCCGCGTCCAGCGCGGCCAGGTAGCCGAAGGTCATCGCCGGGCCGATGGTCGCGCCGGCCCCGGCGTAGGTGCGGCCCATCACCGCGGCACTGGTGTTCCCGGCCGCGTACAGCCCGGGGATCACCGAGTCGTCGGCGCGCCGCACCCTGGCGTGCTCGTCGGTGCGCAACCCGCCCTTGGTGCCCAGATCCCCTGGCACCAGGCGGATCGCGTAGAACGGTCCCTTCGCCACCGCGCCAAGGCACGGGTTCGGGCGTTGCCGCGGATCGCCGTAGTAGCGGTCGTAGGCGGACTCGCCGCGGTGGAAGTCCTCGTCCCGGCCGGTGTGGGCGAACCCGTTGAATCTGTCCACAGTGGACTTCAACGCGTCGGCGGGCACCTCGATCTGACCGGCGAGGGCCTCGATACTGTCGGCCTTGCGCACCACGCCGAGTTTGAGCCAGCGTTCCGGGAACGGTTGGCGTGGCGGCAGTCCGGCGAACAGGTAGCGGTTGCGGTAGCGCTGGTCGCAGATCAGCCAGGTGGGCAGGTTCGCCGCGGCCTCGCCGGGTGGGCCATACATGGCGTGCACCGCGTCCACGTACGGCGCGGCCTCGTTGACGAACCGTTGCCCGGCCCCGTTCACCAGCAGGCAGCCGGGCAGGGTGCGTTCGGCCAGGCAGAAGTACGGGCCGCCGCCGAGCGGGATGGACGGCCCCCACCACGCCTCGTCCATCAGCTCCACCGCCGCGCCGAGCCGTCGCGCCGCCTCGATCCCGTCGCCGGTGTTGCCCGCCGCGCCCACGGTCCACTCGGCACTGCTCGGCGCCCGGTGGTGCAGTCCGCGCAGCTCCTCGTCGCGCTCGAAACCACCGCAGGCCAGCAGCACCCCGTGCCGTGCGGTGATGATCCGCTCGCCTTCCTCGCCACCGACCTGGATCCCGGTGACCCGGTCGTCCTCGACCACCAGGGACAGCAGCGGGGTGTTCAGCCACACCGGCACCCCGGCCTGGACCAGCCCCGACCGCAGGCAGGCGGCCAGGGCCTGCCCCATGGCCAGCACGGGTTCCCGGCGCAGCAGCACATCGCGCAGTTTGCGCGCGCCCACCCGCGCGGCCCGCCAGAGCCCGCGCGGATGTCGCAGCACCAGGTTGAGCCAGCGGTAGTCCGCCGCGGTCACGGTCAGCCCGTACTGCGCGCTCAGGTACGGCGGTTCGAGGTCCTCGACCTCGCCGCCCAGGGAGTTCGCGCTGACCGGCCGTGGTTCCACCGTTCGGCCGCCGGGGGATCCGCCGGGCGCCTCGGGGTAGTAGTCGGCATAGCCGGGCACCCAGGCCAGGCGCAGCGGGGTGTGCGCGAGGACCAGGTCCAGCATGTCTGGGCCGTGGGTGAGCAGTGCGCGCCAGCGGGCTTCGGGCACCGAATCGCCGAGCAGGTGCGCCAGGTAGGTCGCGGCCTGTTCCGGTGCTTCGGTCACCCCGGCCGCGCGCAGCACCGAGTTGCCCGGCAGCCAGATCGCGCCACCGGAGCGGGCGGTGGATCCGCCGTAGCGCGCGGACTTCTCCACCACCAGCGCGGTCAGCCCGTGCTGGGCGGCGGTCAGTGCGGCGGTGAGCCCGGCGGCCCCGCTGCCGACCACCACGAGGTCGACCTCCATGCCACCTCCCTCGAACATCAGACTGGAACAGGTTATAGTTTTTTCGACGCAAGACGCTATGGTTGGCTTAGATTGCTGCGATCGAGCGAAGAGAACGTGTTGCATGCACGCTTCGGGAGGATCCTGTGTCGACCGCGTGGGACGACCGTGCTGAGGTTGTCGTGCTCGGGTTCGGCGCGGCGGGCGCGTGCGCGGCGATCGAGGCCGCGGCCGGTGGCGCCGACGTGCTGGTGGTGGACCGGTTCAGTGGCGGCGGCACCACCGCGATCTCCGGCGGCGTGGTCTACGCCGGTGGCGGCACGAAGATCCAGTCCGCGGCCGGGGTCGGCGACTCGGTCGAGGCCATGCACGCCTACCTGCGCGAGGAGGTCGGCGACGCGGTCTCCCCGGAGACCCTGCGCCGCTTCTGCGCCACCAGCGCCGACCACCTCGAATGGCTGCGCCGTCAGGGTGTGCCGTTCGAGGGCAGCCTGTGCCCGTACAAGACCTCCTACCCGGACAACCGCTACTACCTCTACTTCTCCGGCAGCGAGAACTCCGGCGCCTTCCGCCGCTACGCCGTGCCCGCCCCGCGCGGCCACCGCGCCAAGGGACCAGGCACCTCGGGAGCCACGCTGTTCACCGCATTGGCCGAATCCGTGCGCTGCCAGGGCGCACGCGTGCGCACCCAGACCACCGCGCGCCGACTGATCGTCGAGCGCGGGCGGGTCACCGGGGTGGAGTGCCGGAGCCTGGACCGAGCGCCGGGCTGGGTGCGGCTCGCACACCGGGTGCTGAGCCGGTACGCGGCCAAACCCGGGGTGTACCTGCCCTGGCTGCGGCGGCTGCTGCACGGGCGGGTGGCCGGGCTGGAACGGCGGCACGGCAGGCGGATCCGGATCGGCGCCACCACCGGGGTGATCATCGCGGCCGGGGGATTCGCGGAGAACCGGGAGATGCTGCGCGAGCACGCGCCGGACCATCGCGGCGGGCTCGCCCTTGGCACGCCTGGGGATGACGGCTCCGGCATCCGGCTCGGCGTCGAGGCCGGGGCGGCGACCGCGTTGCTGGACCGGGTCTCCGCCTGGCGGTTCCTCAGTCCGCCCAGCGCGTTGCTGTCCGGGCTGCTGGTGGATCGGGACGGGGCCAGGGTGATCGACGAGTCCCGCTACGGCGCGGCCGTCGGCGAGGCGTTGATCAGCAGGCATCGCGGGCGTGGCTGGCTGCTGGTGGACGCGGCGATCCTGGCCGAGGCCCGCCGCCAGGTGCCGCGGCAGGCACTGTGGTTCCAACGGGTCCAGGCCTACGCCCAGCTCGCCGCGCGGGTCACCGGGCCGACACTGGAATCGGTGGCCGCCCGCGCCGGGGTCGACCCGGCCGGACTGCGTGCCACCGTGCGGGCGCATCAGGACCGGGTGCGCCGCCGGGCCGCCGACCCGACCGGGCGGCCCGCCGAGCTGTCCAGGGAACTCCGGCCGCCGTTCGCCCTGCTGGACATGTCGATCCGCAACCGGCTCAACCCGTGTCCGATGCTGCCGCTGGGCGGACTGGTCGTGGACGAGCGGACCGGGGCGGTGCGCCGACCGGACGGCTCGGCCATCCCCGGCCTGTACGCGGCCGGGCGCTCCGCGGTCGGCCTCTGCTCGCGCTCCTACGTCAGCGGCCTGTCCCTGGCCGACTGCGTGTTCTCCGGCCGCCGTGCCGGGGCCCACCTCGCCGCAACCAGGAGGTCCGGTGCTCACCGCTGACCAGCGCGTCGACGCCGCGGAGTTGTTGCGCGCGGCCGAGACCGAGCGCAGACCGATCGGTCCGCTGATCCGCAGCCACCGCGGCATCGACGTGGTGGACGCCTACCAGATCCAGCTGCTCAACATCCGCCGCCGACTGGACGCGGGACGGCGGGTGCTCGGGCACAAGGTCGGGCTGTCCTCCGCGGCCATGCAACAGATGATGGGCGTCACCGAACCCGACTACGGACACCTCCTCGACGACATGGCCCTGGCCGAGGACGTGCCCGTCGATCCGCGCCGGTTCTGCCAGCCCCGGGTGGAGGTCGAGGTGGCCTTCATCCTCGGCGAGGACCTGCCGCCCGGCTGCACCGAGGCCGAGGTGCTGGCCAGGACCGCTGCCCTGGCCCCGGCCATCGAACTGATCGACAGTCGGATCACCGACTGGCGGATCAGCCTGCCGGACACGGTGGCGGACAACGCCTCCTCGGCCGCGTTCGTGCTCGGCGCGGCCCGCGTCCCACCGTCCCATGTGGACATCAAGCGGATCTGGGCCAGCCTGTCCCGCAACGGCGAGGTACTGGCCAAGGGGCGTAGTGACGCGGTGCTGGGCAATCCGGCCACCGCGGTGGCCTGGCTGGCCGGGAAGGTGGCGGGCTTCGGCGTGCGACTGCGGGCCGGGGACGTGGTGCTGCCCGGCTCCTGCACCCGCGCCTACGACGCCAATCCCGGCGACAACTTCCACGCCGATTTCACCGGACTGGGCACCGTGTCCCTGACGTTCCAGGAGGGCCAGGCATGACCAAGGCCGCCGCCGCCATCGTCGGCTCCGGCAACATCGGCACCGACCTGCTGTACAAGCTGCTGCGCTCGCCGGTGATCAGTCCACAATGGATGGTCGGGGTGGACCCGGACAGCCCTGGGCTCAAACGGGCCGCCGACCTTGGCCTGTCCACCACCGCCGACGGCGTGGCCTGGTTGCTGTCCCAGCCGGAGTTGCCCGAGCTGGTGTTCGAGGCCACCTCCGCCGCCGTGCACCGGGCCAACGCGCCGCGCTACGCCGAGGCCGGGATCACCGCGATCGACCTGACCCCGGCCGCGCTCGGCCCCGCCGTGGTGCCGCCGGTCAACCTCGGTGAGCACCGCGAGGCCGGCAACGTCAACCTCACCACCTGCGGCGGCCAGGCCACCATTCCGATGGTGCACGCGGTGTCCAGGATCGTGCCGGTGCGCTACGCCGAGATCGTGGCCAGCGTCGCCTCGGTCTCCGCCGGACCCGGCACCAGGGCCAACATCGACGAGTTCACCCGCACCACCGCCCGCGGCATCGAGCGGATCGGCGGCGCGGAACGCGGCAAGGCGATCATCGTGCTCAACCCGGCCGATCCGCCGATGGTCATGCGGGACACCGTGTTCTGCGCCATCCCGGAGTACGCCGACCGGGCCGCGATCACCGCCTCGGTGCTGGCCATGGCCGCCGAGATCGCCGGGTACGTGCCCGGCTACCGGCTGCTCAACGAACCCCACTACGACGATCCCAGTCCGGCCACCGGCGGGATGGCCAGGGTGACGGTGTTCCTGGAGGTGGAGGGTGCCGGGGACTTCCTGCCGCCCTACGCGGGGAACCTGGACATCATGACCGCCGCGGCGACCCGGGTGGGCGAGCAGTTGGCGGGGGTGCGGGCGTGATCGACATCCGGGTCACCGACACCGCGCTGCGGGACGGGTCGCACCACAAGCGGCACCAGTTCACCCCCGAGGAGGTGCGCGCGATCGTGGCCGCGCTGGACGGGGCCGGGGTGCCGGTGATCGAGGTGACCCACGGCGACGGACTCGGCGGCTCGTCCTTCGCCTACGGCTTCAGCCACACCCCCGAACAGCACCTCATCCGGGTCGCCGCCGAGACCGCGACCCAGGCCAGGATCGCCTTCCTGATGCTGCCGGGCGTCGGCGTCACCGATGACATCCTCGCTGCCAGGGACAACGGCGCCGATATATGCCGGATCGCGACACATTGCACGGAGGCGGATATATCGGTCCAGCACTTCGGGCTGGCCCGCGACTGGGGACTGGAGACCGTCGGGTTCCTGATGATGGCCCACTCCCAGCCGCCGGAGGTCCTGGCCAGACAGGCGCGGATCATGGCGGATGCCGGGTGCCAGTGCGTGTACGTGGTCGACTCGGCGGGCGCGCTGGTGCTCGAACAGGTCAGCGACCGGGTGGCCGCGCTGGTCGCCGAACTCGGCGAGGACGCCCAGGTCGGGTTCCACGGGCACGAGAACCTGGGGCTCGGTGTGGCCAACTCGATGGCCGCGGTCCGGGCCGGGGCGAGACAGATCGACGGCAGTGCCCGCCGGTTCGGGGCCGGGGCCGGGAACACCCCGACCGAGGCGTTCGTGGGGGTGGCCGACAAGCTCGGTTTCCGCACCGGCATCGACTTCTTCGCCATCACCGACGCCGCCGAGGACGTGGTCCGCCCGGCCATGCCCGAGGAATGCCTGCTGTCCCGGCTCGCCCTGGTGATGGGCTACACCGGCGTGTACTCCAGCTTCCTCAAGCACGCCGACGACCTGGCCCGCCGCCATCAGGTCTCAGGCGCGCAGATCCTGGTCAGGGCCGGCGCGCGCAGGCTGGTCGGCGGCCAGGAGGACCAACTCATCGACATCGCACTGGAACTCCAGCGAGAGAACGGGATCGTGTCATGACCGAGCAGGTGATCGCCGCCGTCCGCGAGCTGCTGCCCGCGCTGCGGGACCGGGCGCAGGAGGCCGAGGACCTGCGCCGGATCCCCACCGAGTCCATCAAAGCCTTGCAGGAGAACGGCTTCTTCAAGCTGCTGCAACCCACCCGGTACGGCGGCCAGGCCGCGGACCCGGTGGTCTTCTACGAGGCGGTCACGCTGATCGCCGCGGCCTGCGGCTCCACCGGCTGGGTGGCCTCGGTGCTCGGCGTGCACCCTTGGCACCTGGGCCTGTTCGACGACCGGGCGCAGCAGGACGTGTGGGGCGAGGACGTGGACACCCGCATCTCCTCCTCCTACGCCCCGGCCGGCCGGGCCACCCCGGTGGACGGCGGGTTCCGGTTCAGCGGCCGGTGGAGCTTCTCCTCCGGCTGCGACCACGCCACCTGGGTGCTGCTCGGCGGCCTGGTGCTCGGCCCGGAGGGCAAGCCGGTGGACTTCCGGACCTTCCTGCTGCCGATCGCGGATTACTCCATTGTGGACGTCTGGGACACGGTCGGCCTGCGCGGCACCGGGTCCAACGACATCCTGGTGGAGGACGTGTTCGTGCCCGAGCACCGCACGCTCAGCTTCAGCCACACCGCCAAGTGCGCCTCCCCCGGCCAGGAGGTCAACCCGGAGCCGATCTACCGGCTGCCCTACGGCACCGTGCACCCGTTCGCGATCACCGCGCCGATCATCGGCATGGCCCGCGGCGCCTATGAAGCGCACGTCGGGCACACCAGGGCGCGGATCCGGGCCGCCTACCTCGGCGAGAAGGCCGCCGAGGACGGCTTCGCCCAGGTGCGCATCGCCGAGGCGGCCGGTGAGATCGACGCGGCCTGGTTGCAACTGCGGTCCACTGTGGACGAGGAGATGGCGTTGATCGCCGCGAACGAGCGGATCCCGGTGACGTTGCGGCTGCGGGCCAGACGGGATCAGGTGATGGGCACCGGGCGGGCGATCGCCGCGATCGACCGGCTGTTCGAGTCCGCCGGTGGCAAGGCGATCAACAACGGGCTGCCGATCCCGCGGTTCTGGCGGGACGCGCACGCCGCGCGGGCGCACGCGGCCAACGACCTGGAACGCGCGCTGGTGATGTTCGGCAAGCACGAGCTGGGCATCCAGGTGCGGGACGGGATGTTCTGATGACCGCCTCGGTGCTCAGTTTCGAGTCCACCAGCCGCTACGCCGAGGCCGGCGGGCTGCGGCTGCACTACCACGAGGCCGGTCCCGCGGACGGCCCGCCGCTGGTGCTGTTGCACGGCGGCGGTCCCGGCGCGAGTTCGTGGAGCAACTTCGGCCGCAACCTGCCGGTGTTCGCCCAACGGCATCGCACGATCATGCTGGACCAGCCCGGTTTCGGGCACTCGGACAAGCCGGAGATCACCGGCCACTACTTCACCTTCAGCGCCGACGCGTTGCTGGCACTGCTTGATCACCTGGAGATCGGCAGGGCGGACCTGCTCGGCAACTCCCTCGGCGGCGGCACCGCGGTGCGCTTCGCGTTGCGGCATCCGGCGCGGGCCGGGCGACTGGTGCTGATGGCGCCGGGTGGCTTGGGGCTCAACGTGTTCGCGCCCGACCCGACCGAGGGCGTCAAGAAGCTGGCCCGTTTCGGCGCGCCGCCGGGGCCGAGCCGGGAGAAGCTCGCGGAGTTCCTGCGCACCCTGGTCTTCGACCCGGCGATGGTCACCGACGAGTTGGTGGAGGAGCGGTTCGCGGTGGCGAGCACGCCGGAGTCGTTGCGTGCCATGGCCTCGATGGGCAAGTCCTTCGGCAGGCCAGACAGTTATGAGGACGGCCTGCTGTGGCGGGAGGCACACCGGCTGCGGCAACGCGTGCTGCTGGTGTGGGGCCGGGAGGACCGGGTGAACCCATTGGACGGCGCGCTGTTGCCGCTCAAGCTGATCCAGCGGGCGCAGCTGCACGTGTTCGGGCGGTGCGGGCACTGGGCGCAGCTGGAGAAGTTCACCGAGTTCAACCGGCTGGCGCTGAACTTCCTCGGGGAGGACTGAGATGGGCATCCGATCGCTGGCGTACCTGCGCATCGAGGCCACCGACGTGCCGAAGTGGCGCGAGTTCGGCCTCAAGGTGCTCGGCATGGTCGAGGGCAAGGGCGCCGACCCGGCCGCGCTGTACCTGCGGATGGACGATTTCCCGGCCCGGCTGGTGATCCTGCCCGGCGAGCGCGACCGGCTGGCCGCGGCGGGCTGGGAGGTCGCCAACGAGGCCGAGCTGACCGAGGTCGCGGACCGCCTGGACGCCGCCGGGGTGCCGGTGAAAGCGGCCGAGAAAGCGGAACTGGCGGACCGGCGGGTCACCGGCATGATCAGCTTCGAGGACCCGTCCGGGAACACCCTGGAGGTCTTCCACGGCGCCGCGCTGGAACACCGGCGGGTGGTCAGCCCGTACGGGCACCGGTTCGTCACCGGCGAGCAGGGCCTCGGGCACGTGGTGCTCTCCACCCACGACGACGCGGCGGCGCTGGCCTTCTACCGGGACGTGCTCGGCTTCCGGCTGCGGGACTCGATGCGGCTGCCCCCGCAACTCGTCGGGCGGCCGGCGGACGGGGATCCGGCCTGGCTGCGGTTCTTCGGCTGCAACCCTCGCCACCACAGCCTGGCGTTCCTGCCGATGCCCACCCCGTCCGGGATCGTGCACCTGATGGTCGAGGTGGAGGAACCCGACGACGTGGGCCTGTGCCTGGACCGGGCGCTGCGGCGCAAGGTGCCGATGTCGGCGACCCTGGGCAGGCACGTCAACGACCTCATGCTGTCCTTCTACATGAAAACCCCCGGCGGGTTCGACGTCGAGTACGGCTGCGAGGGCAGGCAGGTCGAGGACGAGAACTGGATCGCCAGGGAGAGCACGGCGGTGAGCCTGTGGGGTCACGACTTCAGCATCGGGCAGCCACCGTCGTGACCGTCGACAGTGGACTGACCGCGGACCGGTTCCGCGCGGTGCTCGGGCACTTCTGCACCGGGGTGGCGGTAGTGACCGCGCCGGGACCGGTCGGGTTCGCCTGCCAGTCCTTCGCGGCGCTGTCCCTGGACCCGCCGCTGGTGCTGTTCTGCGCGGGCCACACCTCGCGGTCGTTGCCGCTGATCCGGCAGGCGGGCGTGTTCGCGGTGAATATGCTCGCGGAAGATCAGCAGGGACTGTCCACTGTGTTCGGTCGAAGTGGACCGGACAAGTTCGCGGGGGTTGACTGGAACCCGGCCGGGAGCGGATCGCCGTTGCTGGCCGGGGTGCTGACCTGGGCGGACTGCGAGTTGCGGGCCGAGCATGACGCCGGTGATCACGTGATCGTGGTCGGCGAGGTGCGTGAGCTGGGACCGGTCAGCGAGCGGCGGCCACTGTTGTTCTATCGCGGGCGGTACGCGGCCACCGACGGCGGTGGCGAGTCGCCGGGGCACCTGGACTCGTTGTTCACCTGGTCGCGGCCGACCGACTGGATGTGAGGTCCAGCAGTCCGGCCAGCCGGTCCAGGTGCTGGGCCGGGGTGCCGAACAGGTGCGAGCTGCCGTGCGCTCGTTTGAAGAACAGGTGCGCGTCGTGCTCCCAGGTGATCGCGATGCCGCCGTGCAGCTGGATCATCTCACCGGCCACTGTGGACAGCGCCTCGGAACAGTGCACCTTGGCCAGGGCCGCGTAGCGCGGGAGTTCGGTGGGGTCGGCCAGGGCGTGCAGGGCGGCCGCGGCGGCGGAGCGGGCGGTTTCCACGGTGAGGTGCAGGTCGGCGAGGCGGTGCTTGATCGCCTGGAAGGAACCGATCGGGCGGCCGAACTGGACCCGGGACTTGGCGTAGTCGACCGTCCGGACCAGGGCGTCGGCGGCGATCTCGGCCTGTTCGTAGGCGAGCAGCACACATGCCTGGTCGCGGAGCTGGTCGAGGTCGACGGGACCGAGGTGGTCGGCCGGGGTGTTGGCGCAGTGGAGGGTGCCCAGTGGGCGGGTCGGGTCCAGTGCGTTGGTGTCGACGCGGGAGCAGGTGCGCGGGAGGAACAGGGCGGGGCCGGTGGCGGTCTGGGCGAGGACCAGGGTGAGGTCGCCGTCGAGGACGTAGTGCGCGGTGCCGGTCAGGGTGCCGTCGTAGGTGCAGGCCGGGGTTGTCCAGTGTCCTTTGTGGTCGGTCCAGGCGAGGGTGGCCGGTTCGCCGCCCGCGATGCGGGGGAGCAGGCGGGCCTGGGCCTCCGGGTTTCCGGTGGCGAGGATGGCCTGGGCGGCCAGGGTGGAGTTGAGCAGTGGGTTGGGGGTGAGGCGGAGTTCGCCGAGGGCGATGGCGACCTCGGCGAGACCACCGCCCTGGCCACCGTGGGTGTCCGGAATGGACAGTCCGAGGTCGATCTCCCGGTGACCACGGGACAGGGCGGAGCGGATGGTGGCGCGCAGGGCGAGTTGATCCTCGGTCAGTCCCAGGTCCATGAGTCCTCCGTGAGCGCGGCCATGACCCGGCCGCGATGGTGGTCCTGGGTGCCCCAGCTGGTGTGCAGGGCGCGGACCAGGGTGAGCCAGCGGCTCAACGGATATTCCCGGGTGTAGCCGATCGCGCCGTGCAGTTGCAGCGCGGTGCGCGCGGTGCGCTGGGCGGCGTCGGCGGCGGCCACCCTGGCGGCGGAGACATCGCGGGCGGTGCGGGTGAGGGCGGCGGCGTGGGTCAGCGGGCGGGCCAGTTCGAGGGCGACGTGGGCGTCGGCGAGGCGGTGCTGGACGGCCTGGAACGCGCCGACCGGGTGACCGAACTGGGTGCGGGCCTTGGCGTGCGCGACGGTGAGGTCGAGCATGGCCCTGGCCGCGCCGAGGAGCTGGGCGGCGGTGGCCAGGGTGGCGAGGTTGAACGCACGGGCCGCTGCGGCGCGGACGACTGGGCCCTGGGCGAGGGGAGTGGTCGGGGTCAGGTGGTGCAGCTGGCGCTCGGGGTCCACAGAGGACAGTGGAGTGCGGGGTGCGACGGAGTTGGGGCTGGGGCGAGGTGCGGGGGTCGCGGTCGTGAGGGTGTTCTGGTCGAGATGGAAGTAGCGACTGGCGGTCAGGGCCAAGGGGGTGTGTGGGGGCATGACCAGTGACGCCTGGGTTCCGGTGGCGAGTTCGGTCAGTAGCTCGGGTTGTTCGAGGTCGGTTAGCAGGGTGGGAAGAGCGGCCAGGGTGTCGGCGAGTGGGCCGGGGACGGCGTGGTGGCCCAGCTCCTCCATGGCCACCACCAGGTCGATCGGGTCCGCGCCCAATCCGCCGTGTTCCACGGGGATGAGCAGGGCGGGGACGCCGAGGGTGACGAGGGTGGGCCAAGGGTCCTTTGTGGACTCCAGGGCGGCGTGGAGGGTTTTGGCGAACTGGCTTTGCTCTGGAGTGAGGGCGAATCTCATCGGGGGCTCCGGGGGAGGCCGAGCAGGCGTTCCGCGACCACGGTGCGCTGGATCTCGTTGGTGCCCGCGTAGATCGGACCGGCCAGTGCGAACAGCCAGCCACGCAGCCAGTCGCTGTCCAGTTCCGCTTCCGCGCCGAGGAGGTCCAGGGCGGTCTCGTGCAGGGACAGGTCGAGTTCGGACCAGAACAGCTTGCCCACACTGGATTCCGCGCCCAGCTCGCCGCCCTCGGACAGGCGGGTGACGGTGGCCAGGGTGTGCAGGCGGTAGGACTGGGCGCCGATCCAGGCGTCCACCACCCGGTCGCGATGCACGGGATTCTTGTTCTGCTGCCAGAGGTTGACGAGTTTGCGGGCGGTGGCCTGGAAGCGGCCGGGGCTGCGCAAGGACAGGCCGCGTTCGTTGGCCGAGGTGCTCATCGCGACCCGCCAGCCGTCGCCCGGTTGACCCAGCACATCGGCATCCGGGACGAAGACCTCGTCCAGGAAGACCTCGGCGAAGCCGGGTTCGCCGTCGAGCTGGGCGATGGGGCGGACGGTGACGCCGGGGGCACGCAGGTCGAACAGGAAGTAGGTGAGGCCGCGGTGGCGTTGCGCGTCCGGGTCGGTGCGGAACAGGCCGAAGGCCCGGTCGGCGAAGGCTGCCCGGGAACTCCAGGTCTTCTGCCCGGACAGCAGCCAGCCACCGCTGGTTTGCCTGGCGCGACTGCGGATCGCGGCCAGGTCGCTGCCCGCCTCGGGTTCGGACCAGGCCTGGGCCCAGATCTGCTCGGCCCTGGCCATCGGTGGCAGCAGGCGTTCGCGTTGCTCGTCGGTGCCGTGGGTGAACAGGGTGGGGGCCAACAGGAAGATGCCGTTCTGGCTGACCCGGGCCGGGGCGCCCGCGGCGTAGTACGCCTCCTCGAACAGCAGCCAGTGCAGCAGGTTCGCCTCCCGGCCGCCGAATTCGCGCGGCCAGCTCACCACCGACCAGCGGGCCTGGGCCAGGGAGTGCTCCCACTCGCGGTGCGCGGCGAAACCCTCGGCGGTGTCAAGGGAAGGCAGTCGGGCGGGGGTGTGCTCGGTGAGCCATTCCGTTGCCTCGGCACGGAAAGCGCGCGCTTCGGCGTCCAGGGTCAGGTCCACCTCAGCGGTCCGCTCGCATCGACTTGGCGTCCAGCCCGGACAGTGCGTCCGGACCGGTTTCGGCGTTGTGCGCGTGCGCCAGGTGGTGCAGGCCGAACACCGAGTCCATGCCCGCCCGCTGACCCATCAGGTCCTCGCACTGGTTGACCGCGCGTTTGGTCAGGGCCAGGCCGAACTGCGGCATCCTGGCGATCCGTTCGGCGAGTGCGAAGGTGGCCTCGGCGAGTTCGGCGCGCGGCACCACCCGGCTCACCATGCCCCACTCGAAGGCACGGGCCGCGCTGAACCGGTCGCCGGTGAACAGCACCTCCTTCGCCGCCCGCGGACCCAGCACCCACGGGTGCGCGAAGTACTCGACGCCGGGAATCCCCATCCGCACCACCGGATCCGCGAAGAACGCGTCCTCCGACGCCACGATCAGGTCGCACACCCAGGCCAGCATCAGCCCGCCCGCGATGCACGCGCCCTGCACCATCGCGATCACCGGTTTCGGGATCTCCCGCCAGCGGCGGCACATGCCGAGGTAGACCTCCATCTCCCTGGCATAGCGTCGATCCCCGCCCTCCCGGTCGGTGTGGTCCCACCACAGCACGGCTTTCCGGTCGAAGGCGGTGTCCGCGTCCCGGCCGGGGCTGCCGATGTCGTGCCCGGCGGAGAAGTGCTCGCCGGACCCGGCCAGCACGATCACCTTGACCTCGGGATCGTCCACCGCGCGGGCGAACGCCTCGTCCAGGGCGTAGGTCATCGCCGAGTTCTGCGCGTTGCGGTACTCCGGGCGGTTCATCGTGACCACCGCCACCGCGTCCTTGCGGACGTACTCGACCACCATCAGCTCTCCTCGCGCAACCGCTGTTTGAGCACCTTGCCGGAAGCGTTCCTGGGTAAGGAATCCCGGAACTCCACCGAACGCGGCACCTTGAAGTTGGCCAGCCGTGCCTTGCAGAACTCCAGAACGTCCGAAGTGGACAGTGCGGCGCCGGGACCGGTCACCACGAAGGCACGGCCCACCTCGCCGAGTCGTTCGTCCGGCACGCCGATCACCGCGGCGGCGGACACCCCGTCCAGTCCGGCCAGGGCCTTCTCGATCTCCGCCGGGTACACGTTGAACCCGCCGCTGATGTACATGTCCTTGAGCCGGTCGGTGATGGTGAGACAGCCATGCTCGTCCAGGCGGCCGATATCGCCGGTGTGCAGCCAGCCATCGCCGTCGATCGCGGCCGCGGTGGCGACCGGATCGTCCAGGTAGCCGAGCATCAGATTGGGGCCACGCAACAGGATCTCGCCGTCACCGGCCAGCCGCAGCTCGAACCCGGCGGCGGGGCGGCCGCAGGTGGTGGCCACGGTGACCGGGTCGTCGCCGGGGTGGCACATGGTGGCCACCACCGCCTCGGTCAGCCCGTACGCGGTGAGCACGGTGTCGAAACCCAGTTCGGTCCGCATCCGCTCGACCAGGCGCACCGGCACCACGGCCGCGCCGGTCACCGCCAGCCGCAACGTGGACAGGTCCGCGGTGTGCTCATGGTCCAGCAACGACTGGTAGATGGTGGGTGCCCCGGGCAGCACGGTTATCCGCTCCCGCTCGATCAGCCGGACCGTGGTGGCCGGGTCGAACACGGCCTGGGGCACCAGGGTCGCGCCGGTGAGCAGGCTCGCCAGGATGCCGATCTTGTAGCCGAAGCTGTGGAAGAACGGGTTCACCACCAGGTAGCGGTCACCCGTGCGCAGTCCGGCCAGTTCCGCCCAGGCCGCGGCCACGCCGAGGGACTGGTGGTGCGCGCTCATCGCGCCCTTGCTGCGGCCGGTGGTGCCGGAGGTGTAGAGGATGTCGCTGACCTCGTTGTCCCGCACTGATTCCGCGCGCGCCACCACCGCGCGCGCCACCACCGCGTGTGGCGGAACCGGCGAGCCGGTCAGGTCAGGGGCCGGCGCGGCGGAGTCGACCGGGATACGCAGCACGGTGCGCAGTTCCGGTGGCAGCCCGGCCCGGCGTAGCTCGGCGAGGCGGTCGACGCCGAGGAATTCCTCGGTGACCACCAGGGCTTTCGCGCCGCTGCGGGTGAGTACGTCCAGGGTTTCCGCGGCGGTGAACCGGGTGTTGAGCGGGACCAGGGTGCCGCCCGCGTACAGCGCGCCGAGCGCGGCCACGATCCAGTGCGCGGTGTTCGGCCCCAGCACGGCCACCCGGTCGCCCGGATGCAGGTCCGCGCCGAGGAACACCCCGGCCGCCGCGCGCACCCGGTCCAGCAGGCCGGTGAAGTTCCAGCGGGTCTCGCCGTCCACCACGGCCTCGGCCGCGCCGAACCGCTGCGCCGCCGAGTGCAACGCCGCGGGGATGGTGCTGGGATTCACCGAACACCTCCAAGCAAGTGCTTGGTAGGCTAGCCTACGCAGGTCGGTGCGCCTTGAGAAGCCTGGAGGCCGACATGGATACGTTCCGTTGCGCGGTCAGGGAATGGCTCGCGACCAACCTGACCGGCGAGTTCGCCGCGCTGCGCGGGCTCGGCGGGCCGGGTCGCGAACACGAGGCATTTGAAGAGCGGCTGGCCTGGGACCGGCACCTCGCCGCGGCCGGCTGGACCTGCCTGGGCTGGCCGGTGGAACACGGTGGCCGGGGGCTTTCCCTGGCCGAACAGGTCGTCTTCCACGAGGAGTACGCCCGCGCCGAGGCCCCGGCCCGGGTGAGCCATGTGGGTGAGGAGTTGCTGGGGCCCACGCTGATCGCCTTCGGTTCACCCGAACAGCGGCAACGGTTCCTGCCCGGGATCGCCACCGTGAGCGAGCTGTGGTGCCAGGGCTATTCCGAGCCGGAGGCCGGGTCGGACCTGGCCGCGGTGCGCACCACCGCGCGCCGGGACGGGGACGAATGGGTGGTCAACGGGCAGAAGGTGTGGACCTCGCTGGCCCATCTGGCCCAGTGGTGCTTCGCCGTGGTGCGCACCGAACCGGGGTCACGACGACAGGCCGGGCTGTCCTACCTGCTGATCCCGATGGACCAGCCCGGCGTGCGGGTGCGGCCGATCCGGCAGCTCACCGGGACCGCCGAGTTCAACGAGGTCTTCTTCACCGACGCCCGCACCTCCGCGGAACTCGTTGTGGGCCAACCGGGTGACGGCTGGCGGGTGGCCATGGGCACGCTGACCGTGGAACGCGGCGCGGCCACCCTCGGTCAGCAGGTCGGGTTCCGGCGGGAACTGACCGCGCTGGTGGAGCTGGCCAGGGAATGCGGGGCCCTGGAGGATCCGGCGATCCGGGAACGGGTGACCAGGGCGTGGATCGGGCTGGAGGTCATGCGGGCGCAGGCGGTGCGCACGATGTCCGGGCCGCGTAACGGGTTCGAGGCGTCGGTGGCCAAACTGTGCTGGTCCCGCTGGCATCGCGGCCTCGGCGAACTGGCCATGGCGGTGCGTGGTGCGGCCGGGCTGACCGCGCCCGATGATCTGGACCGGTGGCAGCGGCTGTACCTGTTCAGTCGCGCCGACACCATCTACGGCGGCTCGGACGAGATCCAGCGCAACATCATCGCGGAGCGGATTCTGGGGCTGCCCAAGGAGGTTCGGCCGTGAGACCACCCGAGGGACACGGGCTGCTGACCGGGAAGGTCGCGGTGGTCACCGCGGCCGCAGGCACCGGGATCGGCGCGGCCGCCGCGGAACGCTGCCTGCTGGAGGGCGCGGCGGTGGTGGTCAGCGACTGGCACGAGCGACGACTCGGCGAGACGGTCGAACGGCTGGCCGCCGAACACGGTGACCGGGTGACCGGGATTCCGTGCGACGTCACCGACGAAGCCCAGGTGCAGCAACTGTTCACCGGCGCGTCCGTCCATTTCGGACGACTCGACGTAGTGATCAACAACGCTGGACTCGGCGGCACCGCGTCGATCCTGGACATGACCGACGAGCAGTGGCAACGGGTCCTGGACGTCACGCTGAACGGGACCTTCCGCTGCACCAGGGCGGCGTTGCGGCTGCTGGTCGAACAGGGCCAGGGCGGCGCCATCGTCAACAACGCCTCGGTGATCGGCTGGCGTGCCCAGGCCGGGCAGGCGCACTACGCTGCGGCCAAGGCGGGCGTGATGGCGTTCACCCGGTGCACCGCGCTGGACGTGGCCCAGCACGGCATCCGGGTCAACGCGGTCGCGCCCAGCCTGGCCACGCATCCCTTCCTGGCCAAGGTGACCAGCGAGGAACTGCTCGCCGAACTGGCCGGGCGGGAGGCGTTCGGCCGGGCGGCGCAGCCCTGGGAGGTGGCCACCGTCATGATCTTCCTCGCCAGCGACTACGCCACCTACCTCACCGGCGAGGTGCTGTCGGTGAGCAGCCAGCACCCGTGACCAAGGAGAACCGCGTGACCCCACGACGTGCCCCCGACACCGGCGGATCGCAGCGCCGGGCCGAACTGCTCGCGCTGGCCGCGAAGCTGTTCGCCGAACGCGGGTTCCGGGCGACCACGGTCCGCGATATCGCCGACGCCGCCGGGATCCTCTCCGGCAGCCTGTACCACCACTTCGACTCGAAGGAGTCGATGGCCGACGAGATCCTCACCGGGTTCCTCAACGAGCTGTTCGGGCGCTACCGGGAGATCACCGCCACCGACCTCGGCCCCCGGCAACGGCTGGAACAGGTCGTGATCAGCTCCTTCGAGTGCATCGACAAGCACCACGCCGAGGTGGCGATCTACCAGAACGAGGCCAAATACCTGGCCCAGCAGGAACGGTTCGGCTACCTGGGCGACCACAACGTGGAGTTCCGCAAGCTGTGGGTCGGCATCCTGGAGGACGGGGTGCGCGCCGGGGTGTTCCGGCCGGACCTGGATGTCGAGCTGGTGTTCCGGTTCGTCCGGGACACCGTGTGGGTGGCGGTGCACTGGTACCGGCCGGACGGCCCGCTGTCCGCCCAGGACGTGGCCCGGCAGTACCTCGGCATCCTGCTCGAGGGCATCGCCACCCGGCGACGTCCCGTCCGCAAGGCGTAGGCGAGAAGAGGAGGAGAGTTCCGTGCCCGAGGCGTACCTCATCGACGCAGTGCGCACTCCGGTCGGCCGCCGCGGCGGCGGACTCAGCACCATCCACCCGGCGGACCTGGGCGCGCACGTGATCACCGCGCTGTTCGAGCGCACCGGCGCCGATCCGTCCGAAGTGGACGATGTGATGTTCGGTTGCGTGGACACCATCGGCGCCCAGGCCGGTGACATCGCACGCACCGCCTGGCTGGTCGCGGGCTACCCCGAGCAGGTGCCGGGGGTGACCGTGGACCGGCAGTGCGGGTCGAGCCAGCAGGCCCTGCACTTCGCCGCCCAGGCGGTGATGAGCGGCACCGCGGACCTGGTGGTGGCAGGCGGGGTGCAGAACATGAGCCGGATCCCGATCGCCTCGGCGATGACCGTCGGCGAACAGTTCGGCGACCCGACCCCCACCGCGATGTCCCCCGGCTGGGCACACCGCTACGGCGACGAGGAACTGTCCCAGTTCCGGGCCGCCGACCACATCGCGCTGCGCTGGGAGATCAGCCGCGCGGAGATGGAGGAGTACGCCCTGGCCAGCCACCAGCGGGCGATCACAGCCAGGACGGAAGGCCGCTTCGACTGCGAGATCGTGCCCTGCAACGGCGTCTCCGACGACGAAGGCCCCCGCGCGGACACCACTCTGGACCGGATGGCCGGGCTGAAACCGTTGCGGGAGAACGGCCGCATCACCACCGCCCTGTCCAGCCAACTCGCCGACGGCGCCAGTGCGATCCTGGTCGCCTCGGCGGAGGCAGTCCGCCGGTACAAGCTGCAGCCCCGGGCGAGGGTGCACCACCTGTCCGCGCGCGGGGCGGACCCGGTGGCGATGCTGACCGCTCCGATCCGGGCCACCCGGCACGCGTTGCGGCGGGCCGGGATGACGGTGGACGAGATCGACCTGTTCGAGGTCAACGAGGCGTTCGCGAGCGTGGTGCTGGCCTGGATGCGCGAGGTCAAGGCCCCGTGGGAGAAGGTCAACGTCAACGGCGGCGCCATCGCCCTCGGCCATCCGATCGGTGCGACCGGGACCAAGCTGATGGGGACCTTGCTGAACGAACTGGAACGCACCGGCGGGCGGTTCGGGCTGCAGACGATGTGCGAGGGCGGCGGCCAAGCCAACGTCACCATCATCGAACGCCTGGGCTGAGAGAGGGACGTACAACAACAGCCAACCTGGCGTACAAGAACGGCCAACACACGGTACAACAACGGCCAACACGCCGTCCCAGAACGGCCAACACGCCGGGAGCTTGAACCCCAGCCGGCGTGTTGGCCGTTCTGGTACAGGGTGTTGGCCGTTGTGGACGGTGTGTTGGCCGTTGTGGGCGGGCGGGGTGGCTTTTCGAACTCCTCCCGAGCGGTTTCCCATCCTTTGATTTGTGCCCGTCCGGCGAGGGCGCTCTTGATCTTCGCTTTTGTTCCAGGAGGCTAGGTGGATTTGCCTCGGGCGATGTGGACGGTCATGGCGGTGAAGTCGAGGGTGATGTTGTACGGCTTGTAGAAGGAGTGCGAGAAGTGGACCAGGACGTCGAAGCCTTCGCGGCCGAGGGCGGGCTGGTCGTTGGCGTAGCAGTAGCTGTCCCTGGCGGTGGCGTTGCCGAGGCGTACCTCCCTCGGGTAACAGGGATAGGTGGTGAGGAACTGGCCGCCGGCCGAGGTTTCCAGTGGGCGGTCGTGGTCGATGCGGACCCGTAGCTGCTTGGCCGTTTCCTGGGTCATGCCCGCCATCATCTCGCCGGAGCCGCCGATGTTCAGGCCGGCCACCCGGGGGCCGGAGTCGACGACGCTGCCCCGGCTGAACAGCAGATGTTCGCGGGCCAGCCACAGCGGCAGGGGTTCGGCGCCCGCTCGTTCGGCGTCGGCGCGGACTTTCCTTGCCGTTTCGGGGGTTCGGCGGCGCAGGATCAGTGCTCGGCCGGCGTAGTCGATGGTGGTCAGGAAGTGGTACAGGATCCAGGTGCCGATCAGTCCGTCCGATCCGTGGCGGGCTTCGCCGTCGGACCAGCGGACGGGGATGTTGCGCAGCTCGATCTCGCCCAGTCTGAGGGAGTCCAGGATCCCGTAGTAGCTCCAGTGGATTTTGCCCTCGAACTCGATCTGGTCCTTGGACACGACCTGCAGTCCGGCGTCGGCGGCCGCTTTCGCCGACAGGGTCAGGGGCGCGACCCGGGTGTAGAAGGAGAGGTTCTTCGGCGGTCCGCCGTTGAGTGAGACCTCCATCAGCGGAACCGGGTCGAGCTGTTTCCACGGCAGCCGGGCGAGGTCACCGTGGATCTGGTACGGCTCGCCGCGGAAGGCCGCGAGCAACTTGGCGGCGGATTCCTGGCCCGCTGCCTGGCAACGCGGCGCGGCGAGGGCGAATTTGTCCTGCCGGGTGTAGCAGTCGGCCAGCAGCCGGTTGGCCTCCCTGTTGTCGGGTGCCAGGGTGATGGCCGTGGTGAGGTATTTCTCGGCGTCCGGGAAATTGTTGGACAGCAGCCCCACATAACCGCGCTGGCGGGCGGCGTGCGCGTTGCCGGGATCGGTGGTCAGGATTTTCTCGTAGGCGCGGCCGGCCTGGTCGAACTTCCCGGCCTTGAACAGTGCGTCCGCGTCACCGCCGGAGCCGGGCTGGGCCAGGGCCGACTGGCCCAGCAGTGGCGCCGCGGCGGCGGTACCGGCCAGTGCGGCCATCGCCCGCAACGCCGAACGTCTACCGAATTCGCTGGTCATCGTCGCATCCTCGGATCCTGGGTTGGGTCGGCGTACGGGAGTGGACAGCCGTTCCGGACGGCCTTGGGGCGTAGCTCGAAATGCCAGGGCTCGTTGCCGTAGATCCGGCACAGGCCGTACTCGGCGCCGTGTTTGGCCAGCCACGTCGTAGCTTTGGCCGGCCCCAGGTCGACCGCGTCCCCGGAGACGTGCAGCGATTTCTCCGCGGTGGCCACCCAGCGGGCGGCCTCCTCTTTCGAGCCGTACTTCGAGACGGCGTCGCGGAGCATCCGTTCCTGGTGTTCCGCGGAACGCCAGCCGCTGTTGACGACGAACTGGATGCCGACCTCCTCGGCGTCCTTCGCGGCCTTGCGCAGGGCGTCGAGCAGTGCCGGTTTGAGTTTGGTCACCGCCGGAATGTCGGTGACGAAGACCGTCACGCCGTCAGGGACGGAGCCGTCGGCCATGGTGAGACCGGGTGGGCCATGCCGGTCGCCGTGCGGGATTTCGATGGCCG
Organism: Crossiella cryophila; assembly: GCF_014204915.1. Taxonomy (NCBI): domain Bacteria; kingdom Bacillati; phylum Actinomycetota; class Actinomycetes; order Pseudonocardiales; family Pseudonocardiaceae; genus Crossiella; species Crossiella cryophila. Next base: position 8,373,047 of record NZ_JACHMH010000001.1, on the reverse strand, counting down.
AGTCGGGCGAAAGGGAAGGCAACTGGTGCAGGAAGACACCGACAAGCGCCGTGACACCGACCGCGAGGGCGATCAGGATCGCCGGCCGGGTGCGACGGGGTGCCGTTCGTGCTGATTCACCGAGGGGCATGCCGCCAGTCAAGGCAGCCGGACGTTGTCAGCCCGTATGCGGTTTCCGATACGCCGGCGATATGCGTACGGCAGTGGGCTCAGGCGGGGGTGAAGTAGTCGCGGGGGTTGGTGATCAGCATCTGGTCGATGTCCGACTGCGGCACGCCCTGGGACAGCAGGGTCGGGATGACGGTGCCGCTGAGGTAGTCGTAGCGCCAGTTGGGCAGAATCTGTTCCTTGACGCCGGGCGGGAACCAGTCGATGTGGCTGCAACTGTCCTGGGACAGCACCATCCGCTCCGCGTAACCCGCCGCGCACAGCGCCCGGACGGTCTCGATCCGCTGCTCGGCGGTGATCGCCAGGTCCAGCCCGAAGCGGTCCATGCCGAGGTAGGAACCGTTGTCCGCCAGGCGTTTCAGCAGATCCAGGTCGGTGGTGTCGCCGACGTGGCCGAGCACCACCCTGGACAGGTCCACGCCCTCGGCCTTGAGCAGGTCCTGGACCTCCAGGGGCGTGTTGTTGGTGACGCTGGTGTGCACGGTGATCGGCGCGCCGGTCTGGTGGTGGGCGGCGATCACCGCGTGCAGCACCCGGGTGACGTCCGGGGTCAGGCCGTGGATGTCGGCGGCGCACTTGAGGAACGCGGCACGCACCCCGGTGTCCGCGATGCCCTCGGTGAGGTCGCGCAGGAACAGCGGGATCAGCGGGTCCTCGCCGCCGAGGGTGGTGCCGGGGCCGCGGTGGTGCAGGGTCAGCGGCACGTCGCGGTAGGTGTAGAGGCCGGTGGCGACGATGATCGTCAGCTCCGGCACCCGCGCGGCCACCCGGAGCAGGCGCGGGATGTCCCGGCCCAGGCCCAGCACGGTGGGATCGGCGATGGCGGAGATGCCCGTGTCGCGCAGGGCCTGGAGCCGGGCCACCGCGTTGTCGATCTCCGCGGACTCGTCCCACAGGTGCGGGTAGTTGGCCATGATCTCGGTGTCCTGGATGAACACGTGCTCGTGCATCAGGGTGCGACCGAGCTGGTCCGGGTCCTTCGCACCGCCGAGGGTGTGCACGGTTGGCATGTCCTCCTGCATACCAGGCGGGCAGGTGTGGTGCGATGGGCCGCACGGTGGAGGAGGCGGCATGACGAGTCAGCGGGCCGGTCAGGTGCTCGGCGTGAACCTGCGGGAACGGCGGGAGGCGCTGGGCATCTCGCTGTCCGAACTCGCCAGGCGATCCGGCATCGCCAAGGGCACGCTCTCCCAGCTGGAGTCCGGGTCGGGCAACCCCACCATCGAGACGGTGTTCAGTTTGTCGAACGCTCTTGATGTCCCGGTTTCCAGTTTGCTGACTGAACAGGCCGACCCGGACGTGGTGGTGGTGCGCTCGGCCGACCTGGAGGTGCTCAGCGGCGAGGCGGTTGATCTGCGCCTGCTCCGGCGGATCGAGCACGGCGGCGCGGTGGTGGAGGTCTACGACCAGCGGGTGCGACCGGGCGTGGTGCAGGAATCCGCAGGTCACCCGGGGTTCGAACATACCGCGGTGGTGACCGGGACGTTGCGCGTGACAGTGCACGGGCGAGTGCACGAGATCGGCCCAGGGGACTACGTGCGGTTCCGTGCGGGCACCCCGCACCAGTACGCGGCCGTGGACGGCGAGGTGCGCTCGGTGCTGCTGCTGGAGCACCCGGCTGAGTAGCCGCCGTTGACGGCGGCCGATCCGGGACTTAGCCTCGGCATCGTTCATTTTACTGAACGATGGGAGGTGGGTGTTGTCGGCGGACGTCGTGGTGGTCGGGGCCGGGGTGATCGGGGCGGCGTGCGCGTACGCGCTGCGGCGGGCCGGGCTGCGGGTGCTGGTGCTGGAGCGGGGGGCGCCCGCTTCGGGGACGACGGCGGCGGGGGAAGGGAATGTGCTGGTCTCGGACAAGGCGCCGGGGCCGGAGTTGGCGTTGGCCCTGGAATCCCGGCGGTTGTGGCCGGGGGTGCTGGCGGAGTTGGGGGCGGCGGAACTGGCTCGGCGGGGGGCTGGGGCCGGGAACGCGGGCGGTGGGGTGGACGCGGCGGGTTCGCTGCGCGGGCCGAGCAGGTTTCCCGGAGCGAGTGGGCCGAGCCTGGTTGGTGGGGTAGCCGCACCCGGCGAGGTGGGTTCGGGGGCGCGGGGCGACGCCGCCCTGCTGGCCGAGTTGGCCGGGGTCGAGTGGGAGGCCAAGGGCGGGCTGACCGTCGCGACCCGGGACCCGGAACCGCTCTTCGAGTTCGCGGCGGCCCAGCGAGCCGCCGGGGTGGACGCCCGGGTGGTCGAGGATCCCTGGGAACTGGAACCGCACCTGACACGACGGGTCACCGGCGCCGTGCACTACCCGGAGGACGCCCAGGTGCAGCCCGTGCTGGTGGCGACCGCTTTGCTGCGGGGGATTCCGGTGCGTTCCGGGGTCACCGCGCTGGGGCTGGTGCCGGGTGGAGTGCGGACTTCCGAGGGGGTGATCCGGTGCGATCTCGTGGTCAACGCGTGTGGGCCGTGGGCGGGGGAGTTCGCGGCGGCCGTGGGTGCGCCGATCCGGGTGTTGCCGCGGCGGGGCATGGTGCTGGTCACCGGGCCGTTGCCGGAAGTGGTGCGGCACAAGGTTTATGACGGCGACTATGTGGGCGCGGTCGCCAGTGGTGACGCGGGCCTGCAGACCTCGGCGGTGGTGGAGTCCACCCGGGGCGGGACCGTGTTGATCGGGTCCAGCCGGGAGCGGGTGGGGTTCGACGAATCGTTGCGGGTGCGGGTGTTGCGGGAGCTGGCGGTCAAGGCGATGGCGTTGTTCCCGGTGCTGGGGGATGTGCCGGTGATGCGGGCTTACGGCGGGTTCCGGCCTTATGCGCCGGATCATCTGCCGATCATCGGGGCGGATCCGCGGGTGCCGGGACTGTGGCATGCGACGGGGCATGAGGGAGCGGGGATCGGGTTGGCGCCCGCTACCGGGGAACTGTTGGCGGACTTGGTGTCGGGACGCTCGCCCCGGGTGGATCCGCGGCCGTTCCGGGTGGATCGGGCGGCGGTGCTGGGATGAGTGCGATCTGGGTCGAGGTGGACGGGGTTCGGGTGGCCGCGATGAGTGGGCAGACCGTGGCGGGGGTGTTGCTGGGACTGGGGCGCACCTCCTGGCGGAGTACCCGGCGGGATGGGCGTCCGCGTGGGGTGTTCTGCGGGATCGGGGTGTGTTTCGACTGCCTTGTGTTGGTGAACGGGGTGCCGGATGTGCGGGCCTGTCAGCGGCGGGTCGCGGACGGGGATGTGGTTCGGGTGCAGTGTGGGGCCGAGCTTCCGGGGGAGTGTTGATGTCGCGGGTGGTGGTGGTCGGGGCCGGGCCCGCTGGATTGGCGGCGGCTTGGGCGGCGGCTTCCGTTGGGGCGTCGGTGTTGCTGGTGGACTCCGGGGTCGCGGTGGGTGGGCAGTATCGGCGGCAGTCTGGGTTGCGGGCGGCGCGGACGCCGGTGCATCCGTTGATCGAGTGGCTGCCGGAGACCTCGGTGTGGGCCGTGGAATCCATGGCCGGCGGGCATCGGGTTCGGTTGCAGACCGGGGCCGCGGACTCGCCGGGGCGGACCATGTCCACTGTGGACACCGACGCGCTGGTGATCGCGACCGGGGCCTATGACCGGGTGTTGCCGTTTCCCGGGTGGGATCTGCCGGGGGTGTACACGGCGGGGGCCGCGCAGGCTTTGGCCAAGGGGCAAGGGGTTTCGGTCGGGCGGCGGGTGGTGGTCGGCGGGACCGGGCCGTTCTTGTTGCCGGTGGCGCGGTCCCTGGTTGAGGTGGGGGCCGGGGTCGCGGAGGTGTTGGAGGCCAACGGGATTGGCGGTTCCTGGGGGTGGCGGCGGGATCCGTTGGGGGCGTTGGGGAAGGTGGGGGAGCTGGCGGGGTATGGGGTGATGCTGGCCCGGCGGCGGGTGCCGGTGCGGTTCGGGGCCGCTGTGGTTGCCGCGCACGGGGAATCGCGGGTTGAGGCGGTCACCGTGGCGCGGCTGGATGCCGGGTGGCGGGTGGTGGCCGGGAGCGAGCGGGTTGTTGAGGTTGACGCGGTGTGCCTGGGGTTCGGGTTCACCGCGCAGCTTGAACTGGCCGTCTCGGCCGGGTGCCGGATCGAGGACGGGGCCGTGGTCGTCGACCCGGCGCAGCGGACCTCGGTGGCCGGGGTGTTCGCGGCGGGAGAGGTGACCGGGATCGCCGGGGCCGGGCCCGCCGCGGCCGAAGGGACCGTGGCGGGGTACGCGGCCGCGGCTCGGGTGGGGCGGACGGTCGCCGTGCCCCGGGACGCGGTGCGGACGGTGCGGGCCGGGCGGCGGTTCGGGCGGGCTTTGGCAGCCGCTTATCCGGTGCGATCCGGTTGGCGGGACTGGGTTTCCGCGGACACCGTGGTGTGCCGGTGTGAAGAGGTCCGCATGTCCGACTTGTGTGCCGCCGTGGCACAGGGTGCGCTGGGGATGCGGGCCGTGAAGCTCGTCAGCCGAGCCGGGCTCGGGCTGTGTCAGGGACGGATCTGCGGGCGGATCGTCGGGGAACTCACCGGCACCCCGTTCACCCAGAACCGGCCGATCGCTGTACCGGTGCGCCTGCGGGACCTGGCGGCCGTCGAGGACGAGGAGGAGAACTGAGTTGAGCACCGAGAAACTGGACGGCGTGATCGTGGCGACCGCGCTGCCCTACCGCGAGGACCCCGCCGCGCCCGCGGGACTGCGACCCGACCTGGACCGCTACGCCGAACACTGCCGCTGGCTGGTGGACAACGGCTGCCGGGGTGTCGGGCCGAACGGGTCACTCGGCGAGTACTCCTCGCTGACCGACGCCGAACGCCGGGTGGTCGCCCGCACCGCGGTGGACGCCGTGCGCGGCAAGGGAATCGTCGTGGTCGGCGTGCACGGCGTCGGCGCGCACCAGGCCCGCTACTGGGCCGAACTGGCCGCCGAGGACGGGGCGCACGGGGTGCTGTGCCTGCCGCCCACCATGTACCGGGCCAACCCGGCCGAGGTGCTGCACCACTTCCGCGAGGTGGCCAAGGCCGGACTGCCGGTGATGGTCTACAACAACCCCATCGACACCAAGGTCGACCTCACCCCCGAACTCCTCGCCGAGATCGCCCAGATCGAGAACATCGTGGCGGTCAAGGAGTTCTCCGGGGATGTGCGGCGGGTACTGGAGATCCGCGAGCAGGCGCCCGAGCTGACCGTGGTCGCCGGGGCCGACGACGTCGTGCTGGAAAGCCTGCTGATGGGCGCCACCGGGTGGTTCGCCGGGTTCCCCAACGTCTTCCCCGCCGAGTCGGTCCGGCTCTACGAGCTTGCCACCCAAGGGAAACTCGCCGAGGCGCGGGCACTGTACGAACCACTGGTGGCCGCCTTCCGCTGGGACTCGCGGGTGGAGTTCGTACAGGCCATCAAGTACGGCATGGACCACGTCGGCCGCTACGGCGGACCCTGCCGCCCGCCTCGCGGCCCCCTGGAACCCGCCCAGCTGGACCGGCTGCGCGCGGACATGATCCGGGCCGTCGACTCGCTGCGGGCCGGCTGAGATGCGCGCGGCCCGGTACTTCAGCGCGGTCGACTCGCACACCGAGGGCATGCCCACCCGGGTGATCACCGGCGGCGTCGGGGTCATCCCCGGCGACACCATGGCCGCGCGCCGCGAACACTTCATCGACCACCTCGACCACATCCGCGAACTGCTGATCAACGAACCCCGCGGGCACGCCGCGATGAGCGGCGCCATCCTGCAACCACCCACCACCCCGGACGCCGACTGGGGCGTGCTCTACATCGAGGCATCCGGCTGCCTGCCCATGTGCGGGCACGGCACCATCGGCGTGGCCACCGTGCTGGTGGAGACCGGCATGGTCGAGGTCACCGAACCCATGACCAGGGTCCGCCTGGACACCCCGGTCGGCCTGGTCGTGGCCGAGGTCGAGGTCAGGGACGGGCGGGCAGCACACGTCACCATCCAGAACGTGCCCGCCTACACCGACCGCCTGGACGCCACCGTCGACGTGCCCGGATACGGCAGGATCCGCTACGACCTCGGCTACGGCGGCAACTTCTACGCCATCCTGCCCCTGGACCAGCTCGGCATCCCCTTCGAGCGCACCGAGAAGGACCGCATCCTGGCCGCCGGACTGTCCATCATGGACGCCATCAACGCCGCCGCCCGCCCGGTTCACCTCCTTGAACCCGGCATCAACGGCTGCAAGCACGTCCAGTTCACCGCGCCCGGCCGGGACGGCGGGCAGGCCCGCAACGCGATGGCCATCCACCCCGGCTGGTTCGACCGATCCCCCTGCGGCACGGGAACATGCGCGCGGATGGCGGTGTTGCACAGTCGGGGCGAGCTTGAGGTCGGCGCGGACTTCGTCAACGAGTCCTTCATCGGCACCCGCTTCACCGGGCGGATCACCGGGGAGACCACCGTGGCCGACCGGCCCGCGATCATCCCCGCCGTCACCGGACGCGCGTGGATCACCGGGATGGGCCAGTACCTGCTCGACCCGACCGATCCGTTCCCGAGGGGGTTCGTGCTGTGAGCACCATCGTGTCCACCAGTCCGCAGCGGCCGGCCGAGATCGTCGTGGCGACCGCGGCCGCCGACCGCGCCGCCGTCGAGGCCACCGTCGCCCGCGCCCGCGCCGCCGGGCGGGACTGGGAGGACGCCGGACCCGCCGTGCGCTCGGCCGCGCTGACCGCCGCGGTCGCCGAGTTCGAGCAGGACGCCGGGCACCTCACCGACCTCATCGTGCGCGAGGTCGGCAAACCACGGCAGGAAGCCGCCGCCGAGGTCGCCAGGGCCGTCGCCATCCTGCGCTACTACGCCCAGCAGGCCTACGACCCGGCCGGGGAGAACTACCCCACCGCGGGCGGCCTGGCCTTCACCACCCGGCGGGCCCGCGGCGTCGCCGGACTCGTCACCCCGTGGAACTTCCCCCTGGCCATCCCGGTCTGGAAGCTCGCACCCGCGCTCGCCGCCGGCAACGGAGTGGTGATCAAGCCCGCGCCGGAGGCCACCGCGGTCGCCCAGCGGATCGCCACCCTGTTCGACCGGGTGCTGCCCGCCGGACTCCTGGCCGTCACCCCCGGCGGCGCGGAAACCGGCTCGGCCCTGCTGGACACCGTGGACGTGGTGTCCTTCACCGGATCCACCACGGTCGGCCGGATCATCTCGGTGGCCGCCGCCCAGCGCGGCATCCCGGTGCAGGCCGAGATGGGCGGCCTCTCCGCCACCATCGTGCTGCCCGACGCCGACCTGGACCGCGCCGCGCAGGACGTGGCCAGGGCCGCCATGGGTTACGCCGGGCAGAAGTGCACCGCCACCAAACGGATCTTCGTCGTCGGCGACCCCGGCCCGTTCACCGACCGGCTGGTCGCCGCGGTCACCGGACTGCGCGTCGACGACCCGGCCGAGAGCCCCGACCTCGGCCCGGTGATCACCGAGGGCGCCCGGGAACAGGTGTTCACCGCCGCCGCCCAGGCCGAGGCCGCGGGCGGACGGCTGCTGACCAAGCCGCACACCGAGGCCACCGACGGCTGGTACCTCAACCCGGTGCTCCTGGACGGGCTGTCCCCGGACGCGCCGCTGTTCCACGAGGAGGTCTTCGGCCCCATCACCGCCCTGGCCGGGGTGGCCAGTGCCGATGAGGCGTTCGCGCGGGCCAACGGCACCCAGTTCGGCCTGGTCACCTCGGTGTACACGGCCGACCTCGGTGCGGCGCTGACCGCGGTGCGGCGCAGCGAGTCCGGCATGGTCAAGGTCAACCTGCCCACCAACGGCGTGGACTTCCACCTGCCCTTCGGCGGCGAGAAGCACTCCGGCTACGGCGAGAAGGAGCAGGGCAAGGCGGCCGTCCGGTTCTACACCAGGGAACGTACTGTGCAGGTACAGGCGTGAACACGGCAGGAGGAGCAGTGACTACCCAGAACGAGGCGGAGGAACCCGCCCGGCGTGACCCGATCCGGCCGATCGATGCCGAGGGCTTCCGTGCCCTCATCGGCACCGGCTGGGGCCCCGCCGACCGCGCGGTCCGGGTGCCGGACGGCCTGGCCAAGGCCTCGGCGGCACACCGGGCCCGGCTCTCCGCCGCCCTGCCGGGCAAGCGCATCGCGGTCGCCGCGGGCCGCGCCCCGGTTCGCGCCAACGACACCGACTACGACTTCCGCGCCGACAGCGACTTCGTCTGGCTGACGGGCTGCCAGGCCGAGGGCGCGGTGCTGGTGATGACCCCCGCCGGCGGCGGCCACGACGCGGTGCTGCACCTGCGGCAGCCCGCCCGTGCCGACGAGGCGGACTTCTTCGCCAACGCCCGTGACGGCGAACTGTGGATCGGCCCGGTGCCCGGCCTGCCGGAATGGTCGGAGGCGCTGGAGATCCCGGTGCGGCCGATCGAGGAACTGCCCTCCTCGCTGCGTGGGGCGATCCCGGCGGTGCTGGTCACCAGCGGCGTCGAACCGCTGCTGGACGCCCTCGCGCCCGGCACCGTGGCCGAGACGTTGCAGCTGCGGCGCACGCTGTCCGAACTGCGCCGGATCAAGGACGACTGGGAGATCGGCCAGCTCCAGCAGGCCATCGACGCCACCGTGCTCGGTTTCCAGGACGTGGCCCGCGAACTGCCCTACGCGATCAGCCGCGGCGGTGAGCGCTGGCTGCAGGGCACCTTCGACCGGCGCGGCCGCACCGAGGGCAACGGTGTCGGCTACGCCTCCATCCTGGCCGCCGGCCCGCACGCCCCGGTGCTGCACTGGGTGCGCTGCGACGGCCCGGTGCCCGAGGACTGCGCGCTGCTGATGGACGCCGGTGTCGAGGTCCGCACCCTCTACACCGCGGACGTGACCAGGACCTTCCCGGTCTCGGGCACGTTCAGCGAACCGCAGCGGCGGATCTATGACCTGGTGCACAAGGCGCACACCGCGGCGATGGCCGAGGTCAAGCCGGGCGTGGAGTACCGGGCCTTCCACAACAAGGCGATGGAGGTCATCGCGACCGGCCTGCACGAGTGGGGCCTGCTGAAGGTCTCGGTGGCCGAGGCGCTGGACCAGAACGGCCAGCAGCACCGCCGCTACATGGTGCACGGCACTGGCCACTACCTGGGCCTGGACGTGCACGACTGCGCTTCTTCCAGCGCCAAGGCCTACCACGCCGGCACCCTGGAGGCGGGGATGACGCTGACCGTGGAACCGGGCCTGTACTTCCACCCCAACGACGAGACCGTGCCGCCGGAACTGCGCGGGATCGGCGTCCGGATCGAGGACGACCTGCTGGTCACCGACACCGGCAATCAGGTGCTGTCCGAGGCGCTGCCGATCACCGCCGACGGCATCGAGCAGTGGGTGCGGTCGCACCTGCCGCGCTGAGCTGACCGGGCCGCGCCGGGGATCACCCGGTGCGGCCCGGTGTCAGCGGTCGGTGACCTTGCCGTTGTCCACGTGCAGGTGCCGGGTGGTGGCGACCGTGTCCAGCATCCGCCGGTCGTGCGTGACCAGCAGCAACGTGCCCGGGTAGTTGGCGAGGGCCTGTTCGAGCTGTTCGATCGCGGGCAGGTCCAGGTGGTTGGTGGGCTCGTCCAGGACGAGCAGGTTGACGCCTCGGGCCTGGAGCAGGGCGAGGGCGGCGCGGGTGCGTTCGCCGGGGGAGAGGGTGGCGGCCGGGCGGGTCACGTGCACCGCGTTCAGCCCGAACTTGGCCAGCAGCGTGCGCACCTCGGCCGGGGCCTGTTCGGGCACGGCCGCGTTGAACGCGTCGACGAGGGGTTCGCCGCCGAGGAACAGGCCGCGGGCCTGGTCGACCTCGCCGACCACCACACCCGGCCCGAGTGACGCCTGGCCCGAGTCGAGTTGTGCGCGGCCGAGCAACGCGGCGAGCAGGGTGGATTTGCCCGCCCCGTTGGCGCCGGTGATGGCGACCTTGTCCGCCCAGTCGATCTGCAGGTCCACCGGTCCGAGGGTGAAGCCGCCGCGGCGCAGCACCGCGGCCCGCAGCGTGGCCACCACCGCCCCGGCGCGGGGTGCGGCGGCGATTTCCAGGCGCAGCTCCCACTCCTTGCGGGGTTCGTCCACCACGTCCAGGCGTTCGATCAGCCGTTCGGTCTGCCGGGCCTTGGATGCCTGTTTCTCGGTGGACTCGCTGCGGAACTTGCGGCCCTGTTTGTCGTTGTCCCCGGCCTTGCGGCGGGCGTTCTTGACGCCCTTCTCCATCCAGGACCGCTGGGTGCGGGCTCGTGCTTCCAGGGCGGAGACGGTGTCGGCGTACTCGTCGTACTGGTCGCGGGCGTGCCGCCGGGCGACCTCGCGTTCGGTGAGGTAGGCGGTGTAGCCGCCGCCGTAACTGCGGATCTGCTGCTGGACGAGGTCGAGTTCGACCACCCGGTTGACGGTGCGGGTGAGGAACTCGCGGTCGTGGCTGACCAGCACCGTCCCGGCGCGCAGCCCGGTGACGAAGGCTTCGAGGCGGTCCAGGCCGTCCAGGTCGAGGTCGTTGGTGGGCTCGTCGAGCAGGAAGATGTCGTACCGGCTCAGCAGCAGCGAGGCCAGTCCGGCCCGCGCGGCCTGCCCACCGGAGAGCCCGGTCATCGGCGCGTCCAGGCCGACGGACAGGCCCAGGTCGGCGACCACCTCGCCCATCCGCTCGTCCAGGTCCGCGCCGCCGAGGGCCAGCCAGCGTTCCAGGCTGTCGGAGTAGGCGTCGTCGGAGCCGGGCGCGCCCGCGGTCAGCGCCTCCAGGTCGAGGTCCATCCGCGTCTGCGCGGCGGCGACCCCGGTGCGGCGGGCCAGGAAGTCCCGCACCGATTCCCCGGCCCGGCGTTCCGGTTCCTGGGGGAGGTGGCCGACGACGGCGCTGGGCGGGTTGAGCCGGATCGAGCCCTCCTCGGCGGTGAGCAGCCCGCCGAGGGTGCGCAGCAGGGTGGACTTGCCAGCCCCGTTCACCCCGACCAGGCCGATCACATCGCCGGGGGCGACGACCAGGTCCAGACCGGAGAACAGAACACGGTCCCCATGCCCTGCGGCGAGACCCTTGGCGACGAGTGTGGCGCTCATATCGAGGTGAATCGTAGGCGGCCGCCCCGAGCGCCCGCGATTCGGCCGTTGACCTCCAGTTAAATGGAGGAAATAGCCTCCGGATCATGATCGATGACAACGGAATCACGCTGGTCGCCGGGGCGACCGGGAACATCGGCGGCCGGGTGCTGGCCGAACTGCGCCGCCGGGGCCACCGGGTGCGGGCGCTGACCCGAAGTCCGGAACGAGCGGTGTTCCCGGACGGGGTGGAGGTGGCCGTGGGTGACCTGGCCGACCCCGGCAGCCTCCGCCCCGCACTGGCCGGGGCGAGCGCGATGTTCCTGCTCACCTATGACGCGGCCACCGGCGCCCCGCTGCGCACCGGTCCCGAACTGGCCGGGGAGATCGCCGCGGCCGGGGTGCGGCGGGTGAGCACGCTGTGGGGTGGCGAGCCGGGACCGGTGGAGCGGGCGATCGAGGCGGCCGGGCTGGCCCAGACCACGTTGCGGGCGGTGGAGTTCATGTCCAACACCCTCGGCTGGGTGGAGTCGATCCGGGACGAGGGCGTGGTGCGGGAGGCTTTCCCCGCGCTGCGCAGCGCCATGGTGCACGACGCGGACCTCGCTGAGGTGGCGGTGCGCACGCTCACCGAGGACGGGCACGGCGGCCGCGACTACGTGCTCACCGGGCCGGAGGTGCTGACCTTCGCCGATCGGATCCGGCAGCTGGGCGCGGTGCTGGGCCGGGACATCCGGTTCGTCGAGCTGACCGAGAAGCAGGCCAGGGCGCGGATGCGGGGCTGGGGGTACTCGCCGGCGGCGGTCGAGCACGTCATCGGCTGGTACGCCGACCCGCCGCCGGAGGGCTACACCGTGGATCCGGCGGTGGCGCAGCTGCTGGGGCGGCCCGCGCGCACCTTCGCCGACTGGGTGGCCGAGCATTCCGGGGCCTTCCGCTGATCTCAGCCCACGCCGGTCAGCTCGGCGGAGAGGTCCCACAGCCGGGCCGCGGCTGCCGGGTCCCGCGCCCACGGTTTGACGCCGCCGATCAGCATGTCCTCGGTGGCCGCGGGCCTGGCCAGTGCGTTGTCCTGGCAGTACGCCCCGCCGTGCGCGTCCAGTTCGGGCGCGGTCGCCGCCCACACCGCGGTGGCCGCGCCCTGCGCCGGGGTCTTGAACCCGGGCGCGGGGGTGCCGTCGGCGGCGAACCAGCCCAGGGCGAGCTGCTCTTCGCGCGGGATGTGGCGTTGCAGCGGGGTGAGGATGCTGCCGGGGTGCACGGCGAAGGACCGCACGCCCAGGGTGTCCAGGTGCAGCGCGAACAGGGCGTTCGCGGTTTTGCTCTGCGCGTAGGCGAGCCAGCGGTCGTAGCCGGTGTGCCAGTGCGGGTCGGCCCAGCGGATGTCGGCGAGGAAGTGGCCGGAGGAGCTGACCGACACCACCCGCGCGGTGCTGGACAGGGCCGGGCGGAGCCGGTTGACCAGGGCGTAGTGGCCGAGGTGGTTGACCGCGAAGTGCGCTTCCCAGCCCGGTCCGACCCGGGTTTCCGGGCAGGCCATGATGCCCGCGTTGGCGATCACCAGGTCCAGGGTGCGGCCGGAGTCCAGGAACCGGGCGGCGAAGTCGCGGATGTCGCGCTGGTCGGCCAGGTCCAGGGCGTCGATCTCGGTGTCCGGGAGGTGGGTGCGGGCGATCTGTGGGCGGCGGGCCGGGACCAGGACGTGCGCGCCCGCGGCGGTCAGCGCGCGGGTGATCTCCAGGCCCAGCCCGGAGTAGCCGCCGGTGACCAGGGCGGTCCGCCCGGTGAGGTCGACGCCGGTGAGGACTTCGGCTGCGGTGCTGTGCGCGGTGAAGGGCATGGGGCGACGCTAAAATCTAGAGTGTTCTCTAGGTCAAGGAGTGCCGTGACCACCAGTGGCTTGGGGCTGCCGATCGGACGGGTCGCCGAGGCGACCGGGTTGAGCGTGCACGCGCTGCGCTTCTTCGAGCGCGAGGGCCTGTTCCTGCGCGAGATCCCGCGTACCAGCGGCGGGCAGCGGCTGTTCGCGGAGTCCGATGTGGACTGGCTGGTGCTGTGCAACCGGCTGCGTGCATCCGGCATGCCGATCACGGTGATCAAGGAGTTCGCCCGCCTGGTCCGGCTCGGACCCGGCAACGAGGCGGAACGCCTTGCCTTGCTGGAGGAACACGAGCGGACGGTGCGGGAGAAGATCACCGAGTTGCAGGCGAACCTGGCGGTGATCGAGGGCAAGGTCCAGACCTACCGGCGGCACGTCCAGGAGGGGACGGCCGCCGGTGTCTGGGAGCCTCAGGGACGCATCTCGTAGCGGCCCGACAGCGCCGCCACCTCGGCCCACAGCCGCTCGAACCGCTCCCGGTCGACCACCGGTCCGCGCACGTGCTCCAGGGCCCAGGCGCGCTGGGCGTCGGTGGCGGAAGCCTTGCCGTGCAAGGCGACCGCGTAGCCGGAGAAGTCGCGGACCAGCACGTCGAAGACCTGGTCGAGCAGGTCAGGGGTGGCCCCGGTCAGCTCGGCCTGCTCCAGGATCAGCTGGCCGTAGACGACCAGGGTGAACAGCTGGCCCAGGTTGAGCAGGAAGTCCAGGTCCTTCTGCTGCGCCTCGTCCGGGGCGGCGGTGGTGAGCAGCTTCTTGAGGCCGTCGGCCTGCTCCAGGAAACGGGTGACGTTGGGGATCTGGGCGAAGCGTTCGTACACCGCGCGCCAGTCCGGGAAGCGGATCTTGCCAAGGCCGCGGGCCGGGCCCTGCTGGAAGAAGAACTCGTCGTCGGCGGGGTCGTGCCGGGTGGGCACGGCGGCGTGCTCGGCCGGGTTGAACAGGTAGTTCGGCATGAACTTGAGCACCAGGGCCAGGTTGACGTGCACCGTGCCCTCCAGCTTGGGCAGTGCCCTGATGTGCGCGGTGGCCTGGTTGAAGTAGGTGTTCTTCTCGAAACCCTTGGCCGCGACGACATCCCACAGCAGGTCGATCACCTGCTCGCCCTCGGAGGTCACCTTCATCTTGGTGATCGGGTTGAACAGCAGGTAGCGCCGGTCCTCGGCGGTGGCGGAGCGGAAGTAGTCCACCGAGCGGTCGGCGAACAGCTTCATCGCGGCCAGCCGGGCGTAGGCGTCCACGAAGTTCTGCCGCACGTGCGGGAACTCGGTGACCCGCTTGCCGTAGAGGATCCGGTTGTGCGCGTGCGTGATTGCTTCATAGTATGAGTGCTCAGAAATCCCGATGGACGCTGTGCACAGGTTGAACTTGCCCACGTTGACCGTGTTCAGCGCGGCACTGAAGGCGTCCGGGCCGGTGTGCAGGATGTCCTGCTCCCGCACCGGATAGTCCTCGAGCCGGAACTCGGAGACGAACATCTGCGAGTCGACCACGTTCTGCACCAACGAGAACTTCTCGTGCTGGCTGTCCACCGCGAAGAAGACGTAGCCCTCTGGACCGTCCACATCGGAGCGTCGGCCGAACACCGAGACGATCCCGGCCACGTTGCCGTTGCCGATGTAGTACTTGTCCCCGGTCGCGGTGAACCCGCCGTCCGCGGTGGGGGTGAGGATCATGTCGGTGGAGTAGACGTCCGCGCCGTGTTCCTTCTCCGACAACCCGAAGGCGAACACCGCGCCGCTGTCCAGGAGTTCGGCCGCCCGGCCGCGGGCCTCCTTGTTTCCGCTCATCCAGATCGGGCCGAGGCCGAGCACGCTGACCTGCCAGGTGTACCAGTACGGCAGGCCGTAGAAGCCGAGGATCTCGCTCAGCGCGGCGTTGCGGGTGGCGTCCCAGCGCTTGTGCTCGTCCCCGGCGGCGTCGGCGGCGGGGGTGTTGAAGGTGGCGAACAGTTTCTCCCGCCGCACGAAGTCCAGGAACTCCGTGTACCAGACCCGGTCCAGGGCGTCGGCGAGCAGCCGGCGCTTGCCGCGGGCCTCGAACCAGTCGATCGTGGCCCGCAGCAGGCGCCGGGACTCGGCGTCCAGGTGCGTCGGGTCGTAGCTGTCGGGGTTGAACAGCACCTCGTTGCCCACGGTCGGGTCCCTTCGTCCTGGAAGAAGATCCCCGGTAGGCTACCAGTCGGTAACTTAGCTCGCCTCGACCTGTGTCAGGCCCCTCAGCGCGGGCGGCAGCGGCGCGGTGTGCAGCACGCCGAGCCGCTGGGTCGCCCTGGTCAGCGCCACGTACAGGTCGTTGGCGCCGCGTGGGGACTCGGCCAGGATCTCGGCCGGGTCGACGACCAGGACCCCGTCGAACTCCAGGCCCTTGGCCTGCCGGGTGCTCATCAGCACCACCTGGTTCTCCAGTTCGGGGCTCTCGCCCAGCGCCGCGCCGGGCACGACCTCCAGGACGGCCTCGCCGAGTTCGGCCAGTCCGGCGGCCGGGACGATCACGCCGAGGCGGCCCTCGCCGATCTCGGCCAGTTCCCGCAGCACCGTGTCGGCGAGCTGTTTGGCCAGTTCACCGCGGTCGACCCGGCGGCTCCACGGGGCGTGCCCGCTGTCCCGGACCGAGCTGGGCGGGGTGAGTCCGGCGGGCAGTTCGGCCAGCACCTCGGCGGCGATGTCCATGATCTCCCGCGGGGTGCGGTAGTTGACCGTGAGCTGGGTGAGCTTCCAGCGTTCGGCCACGTAGGGCCCGAGCACGTCCTGCCAGGAGTTGGCCCCGGCCAGGTCGCCGGTCTGCGCGATGTCGCCGACCAGGGTCATCGACCGGCTGGGGCTGCGCCGCATGAGCAGCCGCCAGGCCATCGGGGACAGTTCCTGGGCCTCGTCGACGATGATGTGGCCGAAGGTCCAGGTGCGGTCGGTGGCGGCGCGTTCGGCGGCGGTGCGGGTGTCCACCTCGTCGTAGCGGTCGGCGAGCTGTTCGGCGCTGATCAGGTTGTAGGCCATCAGCATCTCGGGGTCGGCGTCGTCGTCGAGGTCGAGGATGTCGAGGACGCCCTGGGCGTAGGCGCGGCGTTGTTCCTGACGTTTGCGCTCGCGGGCCTTCTCCGCCCGGTCGTCCACGCCGAGCAGTTCCATCGCCTCGTCCAGCAGCGGCACGTCCGCGGGCGTCCACGGCGCGTCGGGTTCGCGCAGCAGCAGCTTGCGCTCGGCCTCGGACAGGTGCGGGGTGGCGCGTTCGAGGCGGTCGGGGTCGCTGAACAGGTCGCGCAGCAGCTGTTCGGGGGTGAGCACCGGCCAGAGCTGGTCCATCGCGGCCCTGACCTCGTCCTCGGCCCGCAGTTCGGCCCTGATGTCGGCCAGGTCGCCGCGGTCGAGGAATTCCCGGCCCAGTTTGCCGGCGACCTTGCTGGTCAGCCGTTCCAGGAGTTCGCGTTCGACCAGCGGGCGGGCCAGGTTGTGCAGGCGCCGGGAGCGGCGGCCGCGGCTGACGATGCCCCGGCAGTCGGCGGGCTTGAGCACCAGTGGCTGCCGCTCGAAGAGGATCTCGATGGGCTCCTCCGGGGGCTGCTGCCGGTCCTTGACGGCGGCTTTGAGCACGCCGAGGAAGTCCAGGCTGCCCTTGATCGCGGCGGCCTCGGGGGATTCCTGGCCGGTGGCGGTGACCCCTGGGTACAGCTCGCCCATGGTGGCCATCAGCACGCTGGTCTCGCCGAGGGAGGGCAGCACCTCGCCGATGTAGTGCAGGAAGGTCTGGTTGGGGCCGACGATGAGCACGCCGCGGCGGGTGAGCATGTCGCGGTGGGTGTAGAGCAGGTAGGCGGCGCGGTGCAGGGCGACCGCGGTCTTGCCGGTGCCGGGCCCGCCCTGGACGACCAGCACGCCGGAGAGGTCGGCCCGGATGATCCGGTCCTGTTCGCCCTGGATGGTCTGGACGATGTCCTTCATCCGGCCGGTGCGGCTGGCGTTGAGCGCGGCCAGCAGCACGGTCTCGCCGGTGAGGCCGTCGCCGTGCCTGGACTGGCGGCCCTTGTTGTCGGCGGTGATGTCCAGGACCTCGTCGTCGATGTCGACGACCTTGCGCATCCGGGTCTTGATGTGGCGGCGCCGGTGCACGTCCAGGGGGTTGGCGCCGGTGGCGAGGTAGAACGGGCGGGCGGCGGGCGCGCGCCAGTCCATCAGCAGCGGTTCGTACTCGTTGTCCTCGTCGAAGATGCCGATCAG
This sequence comes from Crossiella cryophila, assembly GCF_014204915.1. Taxonomy (NCBI): domain Bacteria; kingdom Bacillati; phylum Actinomycetota; class Actinomycetes; order Pseudonocardiales; family Pseudonocardiaceae; genus Crossiella; species Crossiella cryophila. Next base: position 8,355,825 of record NZ_JACHMH010000001.1, on the reverse strand, counting down.
GCCGATGTGCCTGGCCTCGCCGTTGTCGTAGTCGAGCCTGCCGAAGCACAGCCCGGCCTCGACCGCGCTGTACTGGGCGAGCTGCCGGTTGAAGTGCGCGGCGGAGACATCGCGTTCGGTGCCGGCGGACAGGCTGCCGCCCGCGGATTCGCGCAGGGTCTTGGCCAGCCCGGTCTTCGCGCGGGCGCGCAAGGCGTCGAGCCTGCCGTAGAGCATGGAGACGTGCTCCTGCTCCCTGGCCAGCTCCACCGTCCGCAGGTCCTCGTCGGTTGACAAGCGGGCTTCCCCTCTACTAAGCTCGTGCCAGACACATTTTCAGTGTCCGTTTCCCATGCGCACAGTCTGATGCGCTCAGGAATGGCAAATATAGCCGTTTCTCTTCTCTCACGCCAACGCCCAGTTCAGGGCTGGCCCGCCGTGCGCCGTGGGGTCACCGGTCGCAGGTCATTCGGGTTGATCCGGATCGTGGGCATTACGAAAGTCGGCAGCCGCAGGCTGGGCAGCACCGGGTACACCGGCTGCTGGTAGACCGGGGTGCGGATGTCGAAAGGGTTGTGCGTGTTCAGCGGCGGGCGGTACGGGGGCCGGTATTCCTCGCGGAAGACGAACAGCGCGAGCAGCACGCCGACCGCGACGACGCAGGCGGTCCACAGGCTCAGTTTCTGGCTGCGCCTGCTGTCCGCGCGGATCTCCGGGTCGGCGATGCCAAGGCGCAGGTCGGTCTTGCCGGTTTTGGCGGCGGGGGCTGGGCGGGGTTTGTGGCTGTCCACGCCGAGCGCGGCCAGGTGTAATCGCAGCCGGGGGACCTCGCGGGGGTTGTCCAGGGCGCGTTGGACCAGGTCGCCGAGTTCGATGGTGGGGTCGCGCACGATGAGTTTCGGGGTGCCGGTCCAGGGCGCGGTCCAGCTGGCCGAACCGGCCCGGACCAGGGCCGCGCCGAGCAGGCTGACCAGTGAGGCGCGCAGCAGGTCGGGGCCGCGGTCGGTCGGCACGCCGGCGTGTTCGGCGACCTGGTCGGCGAGTTCCCCTGCGCGGCGGGCGTCGAGGAGTTCGAGCACGGCGTTGATGGTCAGTTCGGTGGTGTCGTCGCCGCGCAGGGCGTGCACGGCCGGGCGCAGCCAGGCGAGCTGGCGTTCGACGTGGCTGCCCGCGGCCAGGGTCACCCAGTCCCGCCACGGCATTGTCTTGCGCTGCTTGGGGTACATGGCCTTGCGCAGGCGGTGCGCGGCCTCGGTGGGGTCGGCGCCGAGCAGGTTGAGCGCGGGCCGCAGTTCGCGTGGCAGGTCCCGCGGCGGCAGGGTGGCCAGGTAGGCGAGCCGGTCGGCCAGGCTGGGATGGGTGTCCAGGGCGGCCCTGGTGGATTCGGCGGGCGCGGCGCGGTGCTGGGCGAGCACGTCGCGGTAGTCGGGGTCGGCGAGCATGGCCTCGAAGGCGCTGAACGGGTCGTCCGGGACGGCCCCGGCGGCGGCCAGCGGGGTGAGGAAGCGGTCCCGGAAGTCGGTCCAGGCGGCCATCAGCACCAGCGCGGAGCGCAGTGCCTCGCCGGTGACCCTGGGGCCGGCGACCGCGGCGGCGGAACGGTCGGCCTCGATCTCCTGGCGGCGCAGCACGGCGAAGGCGATCCGCACGTAGCACCAGCCGTAGATCCGGATCACGCCGAAGATCAGTCCGGAGTACATCCTGGCGAGGGCGTTGGTGTTGATCGCGCTGCGCATCTCCTCGGTGGCGGTGTCCAGGGCCAGCGCGCCGCGGTAGACCACCGCGCCGAACCGGTTGTGCCGTCCGGCGAAGTGGCCCAGTTCGTGGCTGAGGATGGCTTTCAGCTCGTCCAGGGGCAGGCCGGTGAGCAGCGGCAGGCCGAGGTAGAGGCGGCGTTCGCCGACGACCAGGCCGAGCATCCGGGTGTCCTCGGTGACCGCGGCGTTGGCCTCGGCGGTCAGCCGGATCTCATCCGGCATCGGCGCGTCGGCGCGTTCGGCCAGTTCCTCGACGGTTTTCCAGAGCAGCGGGGCCTCGGCGCGGGTGAGCAGGACCGAGTCGAGGTCGAGGTGGCCGGGGGAGTTGGTGGCCAGCACGCCGCGGACCACGCCGAGCAGCACCGGGATGCTGCTGCCGGCGATGAGCACGGGCAGGTGGAAGTTGGTGGGGAAGGTGTTGGTGGGCAGGGTCAGGGTGTGCAGGGCGAACACGACCAGGGCGAGGTAGCCCAGGACCAGGCAGGCGGCGAGCACGTAGAAGCCCACGAGCAGCCCGACGGCGAGCAGCCCGCGCACGGTCGCCAGCACCCGGGAGATCACGACAGGCCCAGCCTCCCGGAGATCCGGGCCAGGGCCTCGGCGTCCTCCGCGGCCCCGGCCCGCAGCTGGTTCTCGGCGCGCCGCAACGCCTCCGCCACCGCGTCACCCGGTTCGCCCTGCTGTCCGGGCAGCGCGACCCGGCGGACCTTGCCGGTGAGTGCCTCCCGGTCGCGCACGCCGGTGAGTCCGAGCAGGCTGTCCAGCGCGATCCTGGCCTTGCCGATCATGGCGGTCACCGCGCTCTCGCTGGTGTCGAGTTCGGCCGCGATCTGGTGCGCCGTGAGCCCTTCGGCCCAGTGCAGGTAGGCGATGACGCGGTGTTTGCGCGGCAACCGGGACAGCGCGTCGAGCACGAGGCGGACTTCGGCGGCCTGTTCGGGGGAGCAGCGGGCGGGCAGCGACACCACGAGTTCCAGCGGCCGGTGCAGCCGCCACCGGCGCGCGGCGGCCCAGAGCCGGCGCTTCACCGCCTGGTAGACCCAGTCCTCCGGCACCCGGTCGGCGAGTTCGGGCCAGCGCCGCATGGCCTCGGCGTAGGCCTCCTGGACGGCGTCCTCGGCGTCCTGGCGGTTGTGGGTGAGCATGAGGGCGCGCGCGAGCATGCCGGGGCAGGTCTGGGCGAAGAAGACCGGGAAGTCCACCGATCAATGGGATCACGGCTGCCTGACAAAAGCCCTCCGCCAGATGACGTAGGCGGACGGCGGGAGGTCACGGTCCGATGCCGTTGAGCAGTACGACTACGCCGGTGGTGCCTGCTTGGCGGTCTTGGGAGATCTCCTGGTATTCGGCGGATTGCGACCAGTCCTCGAAGGCTTCCCTGGTGGGGAAGGAGAGCAGGACGGCTTTCTGGTGGGGGTAGCCGCCTTCGATGGTGGTGGGGGAGTCGTCCGCGGCCAGGAGGGTGCCCTGGTGGTTGTTGAAGACCTCAGGGAAACGGGATTGGTAGCGGGAGTAGGCGGTGGGGTCGGTGATGGTGAACTGGGCCAGGGCGTAGACGGTCATGGGGGGATTTTAGGAGCGGGGATCAAGGACGAGGTCAAGATCGAGGGCGTACGACAACGGCCAACGTGCCGTACAAGAACGGCCAACACTGGGTACGACAACGGCCAACACGCGCGGAGGGGGTTCAAACCCGAACCCCTCCCGGCGTGTTGGCCGTTGTCGTACGGTGTGTTGGCCGTTCTTGTACGTCGTGTTGGCCGTTGTGGGACGGGGTTAGGCGGTGAAGCCGCCGTCTGTGTTGATGGTGGCTCCGGTTACGTATTGGGCTGCGGGGGTGGCTAGGAAGGCCACTACCGCGGCGATTTCTTCTGGGGTGGCGAAGCGGCCCAGGGCGGTGAAGGCGTTGATGGCTTCCACGAAGCCGGGGTCGGTGGGGGCGGCGTCGGTCTGGGTGGGGCCGGGGCTGACCAGGTTGGCGGTGATGCCCTGGGGGCCGAGTTCGCGGGCCAGGGCCTTGGTCAGGCCGGTCAGGGCGCTCTTGCTCATCGAGTACAGGGCGAAGCCGGGGAAGACCGCGCGGTCGGCGACGTTGCTGCCGATGTTGATGATGCGGCCGCCCTCGCGCAGGTGGGGGAGGGCGGCCTGGGCGGCGAGCAAGGGGGCGCGGACGTTGACCGCCAGGGTGCGGTTCACTGCTTCCGGGCTGAGTTCGGCCAGCGGGGCGAAGTCGAACGCGGCCGCGTTGTTGACCAGGATGTCCAGCGCGCCAAGGGTTTCCACCGTCGTTGCCACGGCGTTGGTGATCGCCACGGGGTTGGCGCTGTCCGCCTGGATGGCCAGGCCACGTGCGCCGAGATCTTTGATCTGCTCGACGATCCGGTCGGCGGCGGTGGCGTTGTTCTGGTAGGTGATGGCCACGTCGGCGCCCTTGGCGGCCAGGGCGAGGGCGATGGCGGCGCCGATGCCGCGGCTGCCGCCGGTGACCAGGGCGGTCCGGCTTGCGAGTTCGTTCATGTCGCAGAGCCTGGTTGAGCGGACCGTCCTGGTCTGGCGGAGTTCGGACGCGGAGTTAGGCGGGGATTTCCATTGGCAGGCCGAACTTCTCGAACAGGGACAGGTCGAAGAAGCTGGAGACGTGGGTGATTCCGTTGGGACCCAAGGTGAGCACCGGGAGGTTGAAGGGTTTGTACACGTCGCCGTCGCGCATGTAGAGGCCGAAGCCGGGCTGGCCGTTGGCGTTGACGGGCAGCAGTCGCATGTCGCCGGGGCCTTCGGCGGGACAGGCGGTGTCGATGAGCCTGCCGATGTTCTCCGCGCCCTGGTACCAGCCGACGAACGGCGGCATCTCCCACACCGCGTCGGCGGTGAACAGGGCCACGATCGCGCTGATGTCCTTGTCCTCGAAGGCTTTCACGTACCGTTCGAGCAACTCGCGCTGGTCGGCGTCCAGTGGTGCGGCCACCGTGTCCTGGCGGGGCTGGACCGTCTCGAGCTGGGCGCGGGCGCGTTGCAGGGTGCTGTTCACCGCGGCCACCGAGATGTCCACCGCCTCGGCCACCTCCGCGGCCTTCCACTGCAGCACATCGCGCAGGATCAGCACCGCGCGCTGCCTTGGCGGCAGGTGTTGCAGGGCGGCCACGAAGGCCAGCCGGATGGTCTCCCGGTCGGTGACGATGGTGGCCGGGTCCGCGCTGTCCAGGCCGACCGCGCTGTCCGGGATCGGTTCCAGCCACGGCACTTCCGGCTGCTGCACCAGGGGATCCTCGGCCTGCGAGCCGGGCTGGCCGAGACCGGTGGGCAGCGGGCGCTTGGCCCGGTTCTCCAGCGCGGTCAGGCAGGTGTTGGTGGCGATCCGGTGCAGCCAGGTGCGCAGCGAGGACTGGCCCTCGAACTTGTCGTAGGCCCGCCAGGCGCGCAGGTAGGTCTCCTGCACCAGATCCTCGGCGTCGTGCACCGAGCCGAGCATGCGGTAGCAGTGCGCGAGCAGCTCCCGCCGGTACTGGCCGGCCTGGCCGAGGAACTCGTCCTCGACCGGCTTCTCCGTGGACACCACGACCGTTCTTCCTCTCCCCAGACAGCTCTCGGACCAGCGGCCCCAGTCTGCTTCATGCCCCCTGACCTGTACAGACGGGCTCGCCGGAAAAAAGTTCGGCGGCGACCGATGAGTTTGCCGCGGGGCCGTTGTCAGTACCGGTGACACCACAACGAGGACATCATCTGGGGAGCCGGACATGACCACCATCGCCATCGCCACCGCCACCAGCACCGCCAAGCCCGCCTCGCGCGCCGGGAACATCGCGCTCTGGACGCTGCAGGGCCTGCTCGGCGCGTTCTTCCTGGTCGCTGCAGCGATCCCGAAGCTGGTAGGGGAGGCCACCGCCGTTGGGATCTTCTCCTCCATCGGCGGTGACTGGTTCCGCCTGTTCATCGGCCTGGTCGAACTGGCCGGCGCGATCGGCCTGGTCATCCCGCGACTGGCCGCGGCGGCCGGACTGGGCCTGACCCTGCTGATGGTCGGCGCGACCTACTACCAGGTGGTCGTCTTCGGCACGCCGGTCCTCGCCATCACCACGGTCACCCTCGGCGTGCTCGCCGGGGTCGTCGCCTGGGCCCGCCGCCCGCGCCGATCCGCTTGATCTTTTTCGCTGAATCGCCCACGAACAGACTGACAAATCAGGAGAATCCCGCCATGCGCATGATCTTCATCAACCTGCCGGTCAAGGACGTCGCCGCCGCCCGCGACTTCTACACCAAGCTCGGTTTCACCGCCAACGAGCAGTTCTCCGACGAGACCGCCGTCTCGATGATGGTGGAGCAGAACATCACGGTGATCCTGCTCGGCGAGGACAAGTTCAAGGACTTCATCAAGGGCGAGATCGCCGACCCGGACACCACCGAGGTGCTCAACTGTCTGTCCGCGGACAGTCGCGCGGAGGTGGACGAGCTGGTCGCGGCCGCGCTGGCCGCCGGTGGCCAGGAGTGGAAGCCGTTCCAGGACCACGGTTTCATGTACGGCGGCAGCTTCCGCGACCTGGACGGGCACGTGTGGGAGGTCATGCACATGGACCCGGCCGCCGTGGCCCAGGGCTGAGTCGGACCGAGCTGATCACAACGGAGACGACGGCCGCCCGCGCACCCCAGGTGTGCGGGCGGCCGTCGCGGCATCACGGGTTCGCGATGGTCACCGTGACCGCGGCCGGGGTCAGCTTGTCCTTGCCGACGCCGCCGGACTCGTAGTAGACGTAGCCGTCGAAGGTGGAGTAGCCGGTGCTGCCGGCCTTGGCCTTGTAGGTGGCCTGGATGGAGCGGCTTTCCCCTGGCAGCACGGGGGTGCTGTCCGCGACGACCGCGTTGTTGACGCCCGAGGGCGTGCAGCCGAGGCAGGATTCCAGGGTCCACTCACCCCCGTTGACCGCCGGGTGGATGCCCTGCCACAGGAAGATCACCGGCGTGCTCTCCGGGTTGGTGAAGGTCGCGGTGAGCACGAAGGACTCCTCCGGGGCGACCGTGGTCTTGCTGGCGGTGTACACGGCGGGATCGGCCGCGGCGAAGGCGGTTCCGGTGGGCAGCAACAGGCCGAGGACCCCGGCCAGGGCGACGAGGACTCCGGACAGCACCGCGCGGGCACGAGCGGACACAGCTCACCTCACATGACGTTGGCGCACAAGGGAAACAGCGGGGCGATCGCCGCAGCGGACACTATCCGGAGCCTCGCCACAAAACAACGCATGGTGATTGGGTGACCACTGTCCGTATCAGTGGATCTTCCGCGTTCGGCGGCCACCGCCGGGGCCGACCGGGGTAGTCGCCGCCGCCGGATGGGCTCAGCCGCCGACGGGAACCGGCCTGCGCAGCCAACTCCACACGTCCGGCGCAATGCCCGCGGTATGCGGCCTGGTCGCGAAGTGTTCGGGGGTGCCAAGCTGACCCCGCCGGGCCGCCTCGTCGTCCAGCGTGAACTCCGGGCGCAGGTGCGCGGAGTCGTAGTAGCGGTGGAAGACCGGGGTGAGCGAGCCGGACATGGGCGGCACGATCCAGCTCCAGTCCGCCGGGCAGCTCCGCCCCGCCTTCTCCTCCTTGGCGATGTGGGTCAGGAACCGCTGCGACTCGGTGTGGTGGTCGCTGATGGCGACCCCGGCGACCTGGTAGGAGTGCAGCACCGCCCGGTTGATCTCCACCAGGGCCCGGTCCCGCCACAGGGTGGCCTCCGAGCTGGTGTCCAGGCGCATCCGCTCGGCGATCTCCGGCAGCGCGTCGTAGCGGCCGGTGTCGCCGAGGTTGCGGGCGCCGATCTCGGTGCCCATGTACCAGCCGTTGAACGGGGCCGCCGGGTAGGCGACGCCGCCGATGGACAGGGTCATGTTGCTGATCGCCGGGACCGCGTGCCAGCGCAGGCCGAGTTCGCCGAACCAGGGCAGGTCGGGGTGGGTCAGCGGCACCTCCACCCGCACGTCGGCAGGCAGGTCGAACAGCCTCGGGCCGTCCGCGGCGGTCTCCACCACCAGGGGCAGCAGGTCGAACGGGCCGCGCGGCAGCGGCCGCTCCCAGCCCATCCGCAGCACCTGGGCGGTGAACCCGGTGTAGCGCGGGTCGCCGAGCACGGTGCCGTCGCCGACCGGGTAACCGGCGTAGCGCAGCAGTTGCTCGTTCCAGATCCGCGGCGCGGGCCTGCCGGGCAGGTCGGGGGCGAACACGGTGATGGTGGGCCGCACCCGGCCGTCGTTGTGCGCCACCCGCAGGTGCTCGAAGCACTGCGCGGCGATCTCGGCGGCACTGTGCACCGCGCGCAGGTCGCGGACCTTCATGCTGCGCCAGTACAACCGGCCGATGCAGCGCGCGCTGTTGCGCCAGGCCACCCGCGCGCCGAAGGCCAGTTCCGCGCTGGAGTGCTGGTAGCCGCCGGTCAGCTCGATCTCCGCGCGTACCCAGCGGACCCGGGTCTCCACCTCGCCCGCGTCGGGGTTCTCCGCGTGGAACAGGCGCAGGAACTCCTCGGCCTCGTCCGGATCCACGCTCGGCGCGACGGGGGTCTCGGGTGGCTCGACGGCCAGGTGTGCCGGGCGCGCCCAGGGCTCGCCGGGACCGGTCGAACTGGCGGAGGAGAACATTGTGCTCAACCTAGTCGTGCTCGATCACCCGTTCGAGGAGCGGGGTGGCGTTGTCGGGCAGCGGCAGTTCTGCGGCGATGAGCGGCTTGAGTGTTGCGTTCGCCACTCTCGTGTGACATGCAGAGGGTGAGCGCACGAGTGGGGAGAGCTGCGGGTGAGCGATGAGCAGGCCGCCGGGGACACCAACCACGAGCTGAGCGGCACGGTGGGCGGAAACGCCTGGCAGATCAGGGATGTGCACGGCGACATCCACCTCGGGCCGGGCACACCGCCGCCGAGGGTGCCCAGGCAACTGCCCGGGATCGCCGGTCACCTGGTCGGCCGGGACCGGGAGCTGGCGGCGCTGAGCGGGGTGCGCGCGGCGGGGGCACGGGTGGCGGTGGTCTCGGGCGTGCAGGACGCGCCGGGGGTGGGGCGGTCCGCGCTGGCGCTGCACTGGGCGCACCAGGCCGCCGCGGCGTTCCCGGACGGCTGTCTGTACGCGGACCTGCGGGGTTCGGCGGACGCGCCACCGGTGCGGGCCGAGCACGTGGTGCACCGGTTCCTGGAGGCATTCGGCGTCGAGCGGATCCCACCGGACAGCGACTCCCGGCTGGGCCTGTACCGCGAACTGGTGGCCGACCGGCGGATCCTGGTGGTCCTGGACGACGCCCGCGACGCCGACCAGGTCCGCCCGCTGCTGCCCACCGGCCCGGCCGCGTTCGCCGTGGTCACCGCCCGCCGCGCACTGCCCGCCCTCTACGCCACCGACGGCGCCCGGCCCCTGGTCCTGGACACCCTCGACGCCGCGGCCGCCCGCGAACTGCTCGCCCCCTACCTGGGCGCCGACCGCCTGGCCGCCGAACCGGTCGACGAGCTGGCCCTGCTGTGCGGCCGCCTGCCCGCCGCCCTGCACCTGCTCGGCCCCTACGCCGCCGCCATGCCCCTGGACACCCTCACCGCCGGCCTGGAGGAACGCCTCGGCCTGTCCCGCATCCCGGACCTGGCGGGCAAGCTGGCCGCGGTCCAGGAGTGGCAGCGCCAAGTGTCCACTGCGGACAGTCGACCGAGGATTTCCCTGGCCAGGGCGCACAACCCGGCGCTGCTGCCGATCGCCGCGGTCGCCATGTCCGCCACCACCGTCGCGGTCTGGACCGACACCCTCGGCATCGCCACCCTCCTGGCCGTGCTCTACCTGGCCGCCCGGTTCACCCTGCTCGGCCTGGGCCTGACCTGGTTCCGCCGCGACGGCGACCGGGCGTCCCTGGGTCTGGGCCTGGTCGCGGGCAGCGCCCTGGGCTCGGTGGCCGACGCGCTGACCTCCATCCACGCCCGCGGCGACATCCTCGGCTGGCTCCAGTTCCTGGCCGTGGTCGCGTTCGTCGCGCTACTGATCCTGCGGCTGGCCCCGCTGCCCCGCCCGCACCGACCACCGCTGCTGCCACCGAGCCGCCGCCCCCTGGCCTACGGCGTGATCATCGCCCTGGCCGCCCAGTTCATCCTGCTGTTCGTCGGCATTCCCAGCGCCTACAGCACCGCCAGCCTCATCGCCCGCGCAGGTGCGCTCGGCGCGCTGGCCCCCTTCGCCGCACTCGGCGGGCTGTGCCTGCTGGTCGCGCTGACCACGGTCACCGGCCCGCGCCTGCGTGCCTTCGTCCCCGCGGCGCTGCTGGCGTTCGCGGTGCCGGAGTTGTTCCTGTTCCTGGGTTCGCTGCTGCTGGGCGCCAACTTCACCTACGTGGGTGCTTCGGTGGCGGTGCTCGGCGGCGGCGCGACCCTGTTCACCCTGTTCCAGTCCGCCGCCCTGGCCGCGCTGACCGGGTGCACCCTGCTGCTGCTCAGAACGGCCAGTCCGCGCCGCTGAACCCGGCCAGCCCGGCGAGCTGCTCGGCCCCCGGCCAGCCCGAGTCGATCACCAGCTGGCGCACCGAGCGCGGCGGGTCGGCGCGCAGGTGCAGGCTGCGGTTGAGCCGGATCTCGAAGGTGTCCAGGTCCAGCACCGGCGTCCGCCGCCCCGCGCCGGGCCGTCCGAGGGGTTCGGTGACGATGCCGAACACCGGTGAACCGCCCAGCAGCCACAGTTCGGGGGCGAGGTCGGCGGCCGCGGCGGAGAAGGCGAAACCGCCGTTCCAGGGCCCGGTGCAGGTGATGTCCAGGCGCAGCCAGGGTTCGATCACCTCGCCGGTGTCCGGGTCGTGGTGCACGCCGTCCTCGGTGACCGCGCCGACCGGGGCGGCACACCAGCGGACCCGGCCGTCGAGGTTCTCGGCCAGCCAGAACCCGCCCTCGCGGTGCAGCAGGGAGATCAGCCGGGACAGCGGTTCGCCGGTGGTGGCCCGCCGCCAGTCCGCTTCGTCCACGACCAGGAACGGCACCATCACCGCGGATCCGTCCTCGTCCTCGGGCGCGGATGGGCGGCCGGCCGGACACTGCCCGGCGAGCCTGCCGAGCACCGGGGAGATGCCGCGGATCGCGGCGGTGCCGGCCCGCAGGGTGGCGATGTAGTCCAGGCGTTCGGCCGCGGTGGACAACCGGGGTGGCTCGCTGGTCATCGGCCCTCCGGAATCCCGCGATCACGGACAGTATCCGTCGGGATCCACTGGGCGGCCATCCCCCAATCGCGGTGGGTCGCAGGCTGGGCAGCGCCCCGCCAAGGACCCACCGGCGTGTTGGCCGATGTCGTACACAGTGTTGGCCGAACTGGTACGCCATCCGGCCAACACATCGCCCACAACGGCCAACACCCTGTACGAGAATGGCCAACACGCCGCCCACATCGGCCAACACGCCGCCCACATCGGCCAACACGCCGTCCGCATCGGCCAAGACACCGTCCAGTTCGGCCAACACACCGTCCGGAACGGCCAACACGCCGTCCGGAACGGCCAACACGCCGTCCAGTTCGGCCAACACACCGTACGAGAACGGCCAACACGGTGGTGGGGGGCTTAGTCCGGGGTGGTTGTGGCTTGGCGGCGGGTGGCTTCGCGGAGGACGTGTTCGTCGGTGCGGGCGTCGTAGTGGCGGAACGCGGGTAGCCAGGCGGCCAGGGCCGCGACCCCGGCCGTGCAGAGCAGGCCGCCGCTGACGATGGCGGCGGGCACGCCGGTCCACTGGGCCATCAGCCCGGCCCTGGCGTTGCCCAGCATCGGGCCCGCCGAGTACGAGAGCAGTTCGATGCCGGCCAGGCGGCCGCGTAGTTCGTCGGGGATGGACTGGTTCCAGATGACCGAGCGGAACAAGCCGCTGATCATGTCGAACACCCCGGCCAGGACCAGGCAGACCAGGACCAGCCACAGACTGGTGGTCAGCCCGGCCACCGCCATCACCGCGCCCCAGGCCGCGGCGGCGAGGATGACGGCCATGCCGTGTCGGTGCACCTTGTGCGTCCAGCCCGAGGTCAGCGCGGCCAGCAACGCGCCCACCGCGCCCGCGGAGTACATCAGGCCCAGTGCCCAGGGTGCCTGCAGGCGGTCCACCAGGAACGGGAACAGCGCCTGGGGCATGGCCATGGCCATCGCGACGATGTCGACCAGGTAGGTGCCTGCCAGGTCGGGGCGGGTGGCGGCGTAGCGGATGCCGGTGGCGATGCTGCGCAGGCCCGCGGCCTCGGCCTTCTCCGTCGGCGGGGAGGGGCGCATGCGCAGGAGCAGCAGCAGGGACAGGCCGAAGGTGAGCACGTCCAGGAAGTAGGCCCACTGGAAGCCGGCGAACTGGACCAGCAGACCGCCCATGGCCGGTCCGGCGATGGCGCCGAAGTTCCAGCGCAGCGAGTTGAGCGCGCCGGCGGAGGCCATCATCGAATGCGGCAGGTAGCGCGGGACCAGGCCGTCCAGGCTGGGGCGTTGCAACGCGTCGAAGGAGGCCACGCCCGCCGCGACCACGTAGAGCACCCAGACCTGCGGGGTGGGCAGCATCGAGTTGAGCAGCAGACCGCCGGTGCAGACCATCAGGCCGACCTCGCACCAGATGACGATCTTGCGCCGGTCCAGGGCGTCGGCCAGCGCGCCGCCGTAGAGGCCGCACAGGATCATTGGGATGAACTCCGCGAGGGCGACCAGGCCGACCGCGGCCGGGGAGCCGGTGAGTTCCTTCATCTGGATCGGGACCGCGATGAAGGTGACGTAGCTGCCGAACATGGTGATCGCGCCCGAGAACGTCAGGTACCGGTAGTCCCTGGACACGCGCAGGGGGCTGAAGTCCATGCGCAGTGCGGCGATGCGGGCTCGCCAGCCGGATTGTTCGGACACGAGCGGTCATGGTCGGCCGTGCCAGGGGATCGCGCCACCCAATTACCAGGGCAGGGTGAGCCGGGCGTGCAACATCAACTCGAGTGCGCGGCTGCGCGCCGGGCGGGGGATCGAGCCGAACCGGCCGGCCATCGCGGGCAGTCGCCGGTGCGCGCCACCGGCGACCGCGGCGGCGGCCAGCAGCGCGGCCGAGGGATGGGAGTCCAGGATGCTGTGGCCGATTCCGTTGAACGGCAACAGGATCCCGTCCGGGACCAGGTCGGCGATCTGGGCCGCGATGACCCTGGGGGTGCGCACGTCGCGTTCGCCGGAGAGCACCGCGACCGGCCAGTCGAAGCCGGGCAGTTCGGCAGGCAGGTCGAAGGGCTCGCCGGTGAAGGGCGGGAAGTCCTTGGCGCGCTTGGCGAAGGACAGGTTGACATCCAGTGGGCGGCCGTCGGGTTCGGGGGCGTAGCCGAGTTCGCGGAAGGCGATCGCGCCGACGAGGTCGAACTCCATGACACACGGCTGGTTCTGGCTGATCTCCCGGTTGCCGAGCCCGTGCAGCCAGCGCCACAGCCGGTTCCCGTGCCCGGCGGCGATCCGTTCCAGCAGTCGCCGGACCAGCCGGGGGCCGCCGTACTCGTGCACCAGCTGGATGACGTCACCGGTTTCCGCGGCGTTCAGCCTGCCCGCCTCGACCAGCTCGCGCAGCAGGCGTGCGGCGGGCGCGGTGGCCGGGTCCGCGCCGTCGAGGTAGTGGCGGCGCAGTTCGGCGCGCTGCACCCGGCCGTCGTGCGCGGTGAGCATCGGCGAGTCCAGGACCATCCCGGCGATCCGGTGCGGATGCCGGACGCCGAGGCCCTGGGCCAGGTAGGTGCCGTAGGAGCAGCCGTAGACGACCACCCGATCGATACCGAGGTCGTCGAGCACGGCGGCGAGGTCGTCCACCACCTGGGTGACCGTCAGGGCCGCCGGGGGCAGGTCCTGGCCGTGCTCGTCGGTGCGGGACAGGCCGACGCCGCGGTGTTCGACCATCAGCACGTCCAGGCCGCGCGCGGTGGCGATGGCGCGATGCCCGACGTAGGGCAGCACCGAGGCCAGGCCTGGACCGCCGGGCAGGATCAGGATCGGTGGCAGGGCGGTGGACATCGGGTCCGCCCGGACGTGGCTGAGCGCGAATCCGGCGGGACCGCCGGGTGTCACCGGTCTGCGCGTGGTGCGCACCCCCGGCATGATCCGCAGGCTCTCCGCGAGTTCCGTCGTCACCACCCCCTGCCCCGACCATACCGAGTAGCGAGGCAGTGATGTGTCAGTTGAGCCGTTCGACGCGCACCGGCAACACTCCGGCCGACTGCGGGGCCAGTGCGCCGAAGGCGGCCCAGGTGAGGTTCACGCAGCGTTCCGGGTGGGCCTCGGCGTTGGGGCTGAAGTCGTTGACCCGCACTTCCACCGACTTCCCGGTGCCGGTCCAGGTGACCCGCAGCAGCGTGTTGTGGCCCCAGTCGCGGGCCCCGGTGGTCATGGCCAGCCGGTCGAACCGCTCGCCGTAGGCGGTCATCCGATCGGGTTGACCTTCCACGCCGTACCAGGACGCCTTGCAGTCCAGGACCGGCGGCCCTGACGGGTCGGCGGCGGCCACCCCGGGGCCTGCGAGCAGCAGGGTGGTGGCGGCGAGGAGCGGGAACAGGCGGCGTGGCATGGGTTTTCCTCCGAGCTGACCGTCCACCGTGGACGGTCACCCCAGAGTAGTCGATCTTGATTCAGCCGAGTCCCTCGGCGGTGCGGCGCAGTTCGGCCAGGGTCGCCTCGACCAGCGGCCGGGCCTCGGAGCCGCGCCGGATGGCGGCGAAGACCCGGCGCACCGGGGCGGGCGCGACCAGTGGCCGGGTGACCGCGCCGGTCAGCCGCACCCCGTACAGCGCGGTCCGCGGCACCAGCGCGACCCCGGCCCCGGCGCCGGCGAGTGCGGCGGTGGCGCGGAAATCGGCGGAGTAGTGCGCGATCCGCGGTGTGATCCCGGCGTGCTCGCAGGCCAGCCGGACCACGTCGTAGACCGGGTTGCCCGGAGAAGGGCTGATCCAGTCCTCGCCGGCCAGTTCGGCCAGTGGGACCTCGGCGGCCTCGGCCAGGGGGTGCGCGGCGGAGAGCACCGCGTCGAAGGGTTCGGCGTAGAGCGCGACCCTGGCCACCCGTTCGTCGTCCTCCCGGGGCGCGCCGCGGTACTCCACCGCGACGGCCAGGTCGACGCCGCCGTCCATCAGCATCGGCAGGCTCTCGTGGCCCTCGGCGTCACGCACCCGCACCACCACGCCGGGCGCGCGTTCGCGCAGCGCGGCGATGGTGGGCGCGACCAGCAGGCCGATCGCGCTGGCGAAGGCGGCCACCACGATCTCGCCGTGCTGCCCGCTGGCGTGCGCGGCCAGCGCGGCCTCGGCGCGTTCGAGTTCGGCCAGGATCGTGTTGGTGTGACTGAGCAACAGCTTGCCGGCGGCGGTGAGCTGCACCCGCCTGCCGCGGCGCTCCAGCAGGGGCTGACCGACCTCGGTCTCCAGCGCGGCCAGGTGCTGGGAGACCGCGGACGGCGTCACGTACAACGCGTCCGCGGCCGCCGTCACCGTGCCGTGGTCGGCCAGCGCCCGCAGCATCCGCAGGCGGCGCAGGTCGAGCACGACCTCAGCCCTGTCCGGGACAGGTCACTCGCAGACCTTCCAGCCCGCTTCCTCCTTGACCAGGGACAGCGACTGCTTCGCGGGGGCCTGGCCGGAGGCGTTGAGGTCGATCATGGCGATCCCGGTGGCCGGCATGGCCATCACCTTGGCCACGGTGAGCGTGGCGTCCGGCACGTGCTTGACCACCTTGCCCTCGGCCTTGTTCTTGGTCAGCTTCTCCACCATCTTCGCGCAGGTGTAGGGCGCGTACTCGGAGACAGGGGCCTTGCCGCCGGAGCGCAGGTCGCTCTGCCACGCGCCGGCGAACCCGGCCGCCGCCGCCCGGACCGCGGGCGCCTCGGCGCCGGAGTCGCCGCCGCCGGTGTCACTGCCGCTGCCGCCGGTGGGCGCCACGCTGCCGCCGGTGGTCGGCCGCACCGAGCCGGTGGTCAGCTTGGGCCGCGAGGTGGCGGTCACGCTGGTCTCGCTGGTCTGCCCGGCCGCGGTGTTGGACGGGGTCGGGTCGTCGCCGGAGAAGGCGTAGATGCCGCCGATCACCGCGCCGGTCACGATGACCACCGCGGCCACCGCGATCCCGGCGATGAGGCCCTTGTTCGGCCCGCTCGGCGGCGTCGGCCCACCCGGGTAGCCCTGCTGATAGCCGCCGAACTGCTGGGTCTGCTGGTAGCCCTGGTTGTACGGGTCCTGGCCGTAACCCTGCTGCGGCTGCTGGCCGGGCTGGCCCCAGCCCTGCTGCTGCGGGTCGGGCTGGCCGTAACCCGGCTGCGGCTGACCCGGCTGCTGGGGCTGCTGGCCGAAGCCGGGCTGCGGACCGGTCTGCGGGTACCCGGGCGGCGGCTGCTGGCCCGGCTGCGGCTGACCCGGCTGCTGCTGCGGGTAGCCGGGCTGCTGCGGCGGCTGCTGCTGCCCCCAGCCCGGCTGGCCCGGCTGCTGGCCGTAGGGGTCGGGCTGGCCGTACGGGCCTGGCTGCTGGGGCGGGTAGGTCACCGAGTACTCCTGCGGAAAACGTGGGGGGCGAAAGCCACCACAGTCTGACGCAGAGCGGTGAGCCGTGTGGTCCGAACGGGTCAAAACCCGCCCGGACTCCACCGGAAGTGCTAGGCCACGAGGTATGCGGGCAGGTCGCGGCCCAGATCGTCGAAGACCTCGATGTTGTGCCGGTAGGCCACGATCGCCTCCTCGATCACCCTGCGCTGCTGCGCCGGGTCGAACGGGAGCAGGTCGAGCATCTCGCGGTAGCCGTCCTTGAACCGCTTGACGTTCTTGATCAGCGGGAAGGTGTAGGCCGACGCGCCGCGGTCGCCGGGCAGGTCGTAGGCGCGGATCACGCAGCGCTGGATGATCTGGCCGCCGGAGAGATCGCCCAGGTAGCGGGTGTAGTGGTGCGCGATGAACCCGCCGGGCCAGTCGAAGCAGACCGCGCGCATCCGGTCCAGGTAGCGCAGGGTGGCCGGGCTCGGGGTGATCCGGTCCTGCCAGTCCAGGCCGAGCAGGTAGGCCAGGTCCTCGGCCAGCGCGGGCGCGCGGTCGAGTTCCGGCAGCACAAAACGTCGCCCGATCGGGTCTGTTCGCATCACCTGCGCGGCCTGTTCGAGGACCGAGTAGGCGAAGTACTGCTGGGCGACCATCTCGGCGTACCCGGCGCGGCTGAGTTTGCCGGCCAGCATCGCGTCCACGTACGGGAGTTGTTGCGCCTGTGCGTGATCACCGCGGGTGCGGGCTCGCAACTCGGTGGAAAAACGCTGCGGTGCAACGGTTTCGCTGTTCTCGGACATGGTCAGTCTCCTCCTCGCCCGGACCCAGTGTGCGGCCGGAGCGGACGGGGGGTCAAGGGTTTCACGACAGGTTGTCAGAATATCCTGACGAGGTGTCAGAATCCCACCGTGTCTCACCAGGCTAAGTTAGGCTTACCTAAGTTGTCCAGGGCGCGAGCGGGTGTGCTCCAGGTCACTTCGGGGGTGGCGATGAGTTTCGGGTGGCCGCCCGGTCTCTCTTCCCGTAAGCCCGGTGGCGAGACAGAGGAGCGGGACCCATGCGCATCGTGGTCAGCGAGTTCATCAGCCTGGACGGCGTCGTGCAGGCCCCCGGCGGTCCGGAGGAGGACACCGACGGCGGCTTCGCGCACGGCGGCTGGTCCGGCCCGTTCTTCGACCCCGAGGTGGTCGGCGTCGCCTTCGACGAGGCGCTGCGGGATGCCGACGCGCTGTTGTTCGGCCGCCGCACCTGGAGTGTGATGGCCGGGGCCTGGCCGGAGCGGGCGGGCGATCCCTTCGCCGACCGGATGAACGCCATCCCCAAGCACGTCGTCTCCGCCACCCTCGGCGCGGCCGACCTGACCTGGCACAACACCAGCCTCATCCCGGGTGCGGCGGCCATCGACGGGATCAGGGAACTGCGGGAGAGCGAGGGCGGCAACCTGCTGATCATGGGCAGCCCGACCCTGGTGCGCGCGCTGATCAGTGCGGGCCTGGTCGACGAGCTGCGGCTGATCCTGATGCCGGTGCTGCTCGGCGGCGGCAAGTCGATCTTCCCGGCCGACGGCGGCAAGCGGCCGCTGGAACTGGTGTCCACGGTCAAGGGCGGCACCGGCGTGCAGGTGTGCGTGTTCCGCCCGGTCCAGGACTAGCGGCGGGGGAGTTTGCGGGGCTTGCCGCCGGGTCCCAGGCGCGCGCCGACCCCGCGCAGCACGAACCCGACGGTGTGTTCGGTGGCCTCGGCCAGGGCCGGTTCGTCCAGCCCGGCCAGGCTGCGGCCGCTCACACTGGCGGTGACCAGGGGCACCAGCGCGTCCAGCTCGGCCGAGGGCAGGTAGCCCTGGTCCATCCCGGCGGCCAGCACCCGGCGCAGCGTGGACTCCAGCTCGGTCACGTGATCGAGGACCCGGCTGCGGCCCTGTTCGGACAGCAGCGGCCGCAACGCCGAGCTGGGCGGCATGTGCCGGGTGGCGAAGACCCGGATGTGCAGCCGGACGTAGGTGGCCAGCTTGTCCACCGGGTTGTCCAGCTCGGCCAGTGCCGCGGTCAGCTCCCGCAGGTAACCGCCGGTCTCGTGCTCGGCGAAGGCCAGCAGCAGCGATTCCTTGTCCGGGAAGTAGTTGTACATCGCGGTGCGGCCCACCTCGGCGGCCGCGGCGACCTCGGCCAGGGTGATCGCGTCGTACCCGCGTTCGCCCGCCAGCCGGGCGAGCGCGGCGAAGATCCGCTCCCGGGTCTGCTCCCGGTGCTCGGCCAGTGAGCCACCGACGATCTTCGGCATACCGACCAGGATATGCCCGGCACAGGCCGGACCGGGGACGGCCGATAGCATCGAGGCTCCTCGGGCGTGCCGCGCCCGGTGCCTGACCTCGATGTCCTAGGAGTTCGTCGTGTCCCAAGCCAGTCCCGCGCCCGCCGTGCTCGCCTCGCGTGTGACGGTGCCAGCCGGGACTACCGCCGGCGCGGCCCTGCGCGAGGTGGAAGCCCCGAACAAGGGGGCCCAGGCCGTGGTCGTGGTCCGCGACCCCGAGGGCAACCTGCGCGACCTGTCCTGGGCCCCGTCGGTGGACACCGAGGTGGAGCCGGTCACCGCCGAGTCCGCGGACGGCCGCAGCGTGATCCGGCACTCCGCCGCGCACGTGCTGGCCCAGGCGGTGCAGGAACTCTTCCCCGAGGCCAAGCTGGGCATCGGCCCGCCGGTCAAGGACGGCTTCTACTACGACTTCGACGTGGCCCGCCCGTTCACCCCGGAGGATCTGACCGCGCTGGAGAAGCGCATGAAGCAGATCATCAAGGGCGCGCAGCGGTTCTCCCGCCGGGTGTTCGGCTCCCAGGACGAGGCCAAGGCGGAACTCGCGGCCGAGCCGTACAAGCTGGAACTCGTGGACATCAAGTCCGATGTGGACACCAGCGAGGTGATGGAGGTCGGCGGCGGCGAGCTGACCATCTACGACAACCTCGACCCGCGCAGCGGCGACCGGGTCTGGGCCGACCTGTGCCGCGGCCCGCACGTGCCCACCACCAAGTACATCCCGGCGTTCAAGCTGACCCGCTCGGCCGCCGCCTACTGGCGTGGCAGCGAGAAGAACCCGCAGCTGCAGCGGATCTACGGCACCGCGTGGGAGACCCAGGAGGCCCAGGACGGCTACCTGGAGCTGCTGGCCGAGGCCGAGCGCCGGGACCACCGCAAGCTGGGCGTGGAGCTGGACCTGTTCAGCTTCCCGGACGAGATCGGCTCCGGCCTTGCCGTGTTCCACCCGCGTGGCGGCGTGATCCGCAAGGCGATGGAGGACTACTCGCGGCAGCGGCACGAGGAGGAGGGCTACGAGTTCGTCTACAGCCCGCACATCACCAAGGGCGGGCTGTTCGAGACCTCCGGCCACCTGGACTGGTACCGCGACGGCATGTACCCGGCGATGCACCTGGACGCCGAGTACGACGAGGACGGCAAGCTGCGCAAGCCGGGCCAGGACTACTACCTCAAGCCGATGAACTGCCCCTTCCACGACCTGATCTTCCGGTCCAGGGGCCGTTCCTACCGCGAGCTGCCGCTGCGCATGTTCGAGTTCGGCACGGTCTACCGGTACGAGAAGTCCGGCGTGGTGCACGGCCTGACCAGGGTCCGCGGCATGACCCAGGACGACGCGCACATCTTCTGCACCCCCGACCAGGTGCAGGAGGAGCTGAAGTCCCTGCTCGCCTTCGTGCTCGGGCTGCTCCGCGACTACGGCATGGACGACTTCTACCTGGAGCTGTCCACCCGCAACGAGGAGAAGTACGTCGGCTCCGACGAGGTCTGGACCGCCGCCACCGAGGCGCTGCGCTCCGCCGCCGAGGACTCCGGCCTGGAACTGGTCCCTGACCCGGGCGGCGCCGCCTTCTACGGCCCGAAGATCTCCGTGCAGGTCAAGGACGCCCTGGGCCGCACCTGGCAGATGTCCACCATCCAGGTCGACTTCAACCTGCCCGAACGCTTCGAGCTGGAGTACACCGCCGGTGACGGCTCCCGCCAGCGCCCCGTGATGATCCACCGGGCCCTGTTCGGCAGCATCGAACGCTTCTTCGGCGTCCTCACCGAGCACTACGGCGGCGCTTTCCCGGCGTGGCTGGCCCCGACCCAGGTGGTCGGCATCCCCATCGCCGACGACCACGTCGAGCACCTCATGGGCGTGCAGAAGGCGTTGCGCGCCAAGGCCATCCGCGCCGAGGTCGACGCCAGCGACGACCGCATGCAGAAGAAGATCCGCAACCACACCACCCAGAAGGTCCCCTTCCTGCTCCTGGCCGGGGCCAAGGACGTGGAAGCGGGCGCGGTCTCCTTCCGCTTCCGCGACGGCACCCAGATCAACGGCGTCCCCACCGAACAGGCAGTGGACCTGATCGCCACCTGGATCGCCCGCCGCGAGAACACCAGCCCCACCGCGGACACCGTCACCCCCCTGCTCCCGCGGTAACCCCCCACAACGGCCAACCACCCGTACAACAACGGCCAACACACCGTCCCAGAACGGCCAACACTCGGTACCACAACGGCCAACACGCCGGCGGGGTCGAACCCCTCCCCGCGTGTTGGCCGTTGTCGTACGCCGTGTTGGCCGTTGTCGTACGGCACGTTGGCCGTTGTGGGCGGGTGGGGTGGCTTTTCGGGCTTCAGCCGAGCACTGCTCTTCGCGCTTAGGGGCGGAAAACCCGGCACCCGCATGCGTCGCCTGGCAACATATAGCCATGAGCGTTGGCTTGGTATTGCCGTTGGGTGCCGAACAGGCAGACCTGACGACCGCGGGCGGCAAGGGCGAATCCCTCTCCGCCCTGGTCAGAGCGGGCATCCCGGTCCCACCCGGCTTCCACATCACCACCACCGCCTACCGCGACTTCACCGCGGGCCCCCTGACCGCCCTGATCCACCAAGCCCTGACCACCGAGCCCGAGGACGCCTCAGCCACCATCGCCGCCGCCTTCGCCCGCGCCCCCTTCCCCGCGAGCACCGCCACCGCGATCCTGGCCGCCTACGCCGACCTCGGCAGCCCCGCCGTCGCCGTCCGCTCCTCGGCCACCGCCGAGGACCTCCCCGGCCTCTCCTTCGCCGGTCAGCAGGACTCCTTCCTCAACATCACCGGCGAGGAAGCCCTCCTGGACGCCGTGCGCCGCTGCTGGGCCTCGCTCTGGACCGCCCGCGCCATCGGCTACCGCGCCCGGCACGGCATCACCGGCGACCTCGCCCTGGCCGTGGTCGTCCAGGAACTCGTGCCCGCCGACTCCGCGGGCGTGCTCTTCACCGCCAACCCGATCACCGGCGCCCAGGACGAACTCGTGATCAACGCCGCCTGGGGGCTCGGCGAAGCCGTGGTCGGCGGCCAGGTCACCCCGGACACCTACGTGATCACCGACGACACCGTCACCACCCGCGAGGTCGCCGACAAGACCGTCCGCACCGTGCGCACGTCCAGGGGCACCCGCGACGAACCCGTGCCAACCGACCTGCGCTGGCTTCCCGTCCTCACCAACCCCCAGGCCCTGGAACTCGCCGCCCTCGGCCACCGGATCCACCAGCTCTACCGCCGCCCCACCGACATCGAATGGGCCTGGCACGACGGCCGCTTCGCCATCCTGCAGGCCCGCCCGATCACCACCGTGGTCCGCGAGACCTGGAACGACTCCCGGCTCGGCGACTACCTGTGGACCTCGGCCAACCTCGGCGAGGCCATCCCCAGCGTGATGACCCCGGCCACCTGGTCCCTGGTCCGCGCGGTCTCGGTCAGCTCCCTCGGCGGGCACCCGATGAACGGCAACATCGGCGGCCGCTTCTACCTCAACATCAGCCTCAGCCTCGGCCTGGCCGACGCGGTGGGCGCCGGCCGATTCCTGCGCCGCGCCAACGAGAACCTGTGGGGCCGCATCGGCGAGGACCTGCCCAGACTGCCCACCTCCCGGCTCACCCTGATCCGGCTGGCCCTGCGCACCGCCATCAGCGAACTCGGCACCGCCCGCACCCTGCGCCGCCGCCTGCCCGACCTGCTCGCCACCGGCCAGGAACGAAGCCGCGACCTGCGCGAACGCATCGGCAAAACCGACGAACCGGCCGAGCTGGCCCGGCTCTGGGACACCGAACTCGACCACGTACTGCGGGTGGACGCGCACCTGCTCTCCGCCGCCGCCCGCACCGTCGCCCTGGACCAGACCCGGGTCCGCACCCGCCTGGAGAAACTCGTCGACCCCGGCGAGGTGACCGCGCTGCTCAGCGGCGCGCACGGCGCGGGCGGCGACCTGGCCAGCCTCGGCCCGGTGCTCGGCCTGGCCGAACTGCGCGCCGGCCGGCTCGACCGGGACGCCTACGCCGCCGCCTGGGGCCACCGCGGCCCCGACGAGTTCGAGGTCTCGATCCCACGCCCCGCCGAAACCCCGGCCTGGATCGAGGCACAGCTCCGCACCCTCGGCACCGGCGAACAGGACCCCTCCACCCTGCTCGCCCGCCAGGCCCAGCTCCGCCAGGCCGCCTGGCACCGCCTCCAGACCCAGCATCCGAAGCAGGCCGCCAAGCTGTGGCCCAAGCTGGACCAGGCCGCCCGCGCCGCCCGCCGCCGGGAACAGGCCCGCTCCGAGTTCGCCCGGCTGTTCTGGATCTTCCGCGCCTTCCTGATCAGGGCCGGCGAACTGACCGGCCACGGCGACGACCTGTTCTACCTGGCCATCGAGGAGACCGTGCGCGTCCTGCACGGCGACCCCGCACCCCTGACCGCCGTCCCGGCCCGCCGCGCCGCACACGAGCACTACCGCGCCCTGCCGCTGTACCCGACCCTGCTGCGCGGCCACTTCGACCCGGACACCTGGGCCGCCGACCCACACCGCCGCACCGACCGCCACGACGCCACCGCCACCCCCGCGCCAGCCCCTGACGACCTGGTCCGCGGCTTCGGCGGCGTCGCGGGCGTGGTGGAGGGCCTGGTCCGGCTCCTGCACACGGTCGAGGACGGCGCCCGGCTGCAACCGGGGGAGATCCTGGTGACCACGGTGACCAACATCGGCTGGACCCCGCTGTTCCCGCGCGCCGCCGCCGTGGTCACCGACATCGGCGCCCCGCTCTCGCACGCCGCCATCGTCGCCCGCGAACTCGGCATCCCCGCCGTGGTGGGCTGCGGCGACGCCACCACCAGGCTGCGCACCGGGGACCGGGTCCGGG
This sequence comes from Crossiella cryophila, assembly GCF_014204915.1. Taxonomy (NCBI): domain Bacteria; kingdom Bacillati; phylum Actinomycetota; class Actinomycetes; order Pseudonocardiales; family Pseudonocardiaceae; genus Crossiella; species Crossiella cryophila. The sequence goes on along the minus strand of NZ_JACHMH010000001.1, from coordinate 8,332,447 downwards.
TCGACGGCGGCCAGGGCACGGTCACCGTGATCGACTCCGCCCCCTAGGATCGATTTCATGGGCGAGCCGGAGCTGGACGAGCAGGAGGGCATCGGGATCCCCGACCCGTTGCAGCGGTTGTGGACCCCGCACCGGATGGCCTACATCCGCGGTGAGGGCAAGCCGGCCGACTCCGAGTCGACGGGCTGCCCGTTCTGCCAGGTCACCGAGCTGGACGACCCGAACGGCCTGGTCATCGCCCGCGGCAGGCTGGTGTTCGCGGTGCTCAACCTCTACCCGTACAACCCCGGCCACCTGATGGTGCTGCCCTACCGGCACATCCCCGACTACACCGACCTGGACCCGGCCGAGACGATCGAGTTCGCCGAGTTCACCCAGCGCGCCATGCGGGCGATCCGGCACGCCGCCGCCCCGCACGGCTTCAACATCGGCATGAACCAGGGCACCGTGGCCGGGGCCGGCATCGCCGCGCACCTGCACCAGCACGTGGTGCCGCGCTGGGGCGGGGACGCCAACTTCATGCCGGTGGTCGCGCACACCAAGGTGCTGCCGCAGCTGCTCGGCGAGACCAGGGAGTTGCTCGCCGGGGCCTGGAACGAGGTCGGCTAGCCACCGCGGGTGCCTGGGCTACCGGCCGGTTAGGCTGGCGTCACCAGGTTCTTTGTTGCCCACGGGGTCACCGAAAGTCGATGCCGAACAGCCGATGCTGAACATCTTCGCCCGCGCGTCGGTCTCGCGCGTCACCGATCCGGTCGGGTCCTGGCTGCTGCGCCGCGGGCTGACCCCCAACGCGATCACCGTCTTCGGCACCGCGGGGACGGTGCTCTCCGCACTGTGGTTCCTGCCGCGCGGCCAGCTGCTGGTGGGCACCCTGGTGGTCACCGTCTTCACCCTGTTCGACCTCATCGACGGCGCGATGGCCCGCGCCCAGGGCAACGGCACCCGCTTCGGCGCGGTCCTGGACGCCAGCTGCGACCGGATCGCCGACGGCGCCCTGTTCGCCGCCATCGCCTGGTGGGCCTTTGTCGAGGCACACGACCGGGCACTGGGCGCCGCGGCACTGTTGTGCCTGGTCACCGCACAGGTCATCTCCTACGTCAAGGCCCGCGCCGAGGCCACCGGACTCTCCGCCGACGGCGGCCTGGTCGAACGCGCCGAACGACTCATCCTGGCCCTGGTCGGCACCGGCCTCACCGGCCTGGACGTGCCCTACGCCCTGGACATCGCGCTGTGGTCCCTGGCCGCGCTGTCCCTGCTCACCGTCGCCCAACGGCTGCACGCGGTCTACCGCAGCGCCAAGGCGACTCCGTGACCGCTGCCCGCGACCGGCTCCTGGACACCGGTTACGCGGCGGCCTGGCGACTCACCCGCGCCCTGCCCGACCCCCTCGCCCGGCACCTGTTCGCCACCGCCGCCCAATGCGCCACCCACCGCGGCCCCGGCCACCGGCTGCGCGCCAACCTGGCCCGGATCGTGCCCCCGGACCGCCTGGACGCCACCGTCCGCGCCGGCCTGCGCTCCTACGGCCGCTACTGGGCCGAGACCTTCCGCCTGCCGGCCCAGGACCTGACCGCCCTCCGCCGCCGGGTCGCCACCACCGGCGTCCACCACCTCGACGCCGCCCTGGCCGCCGGCCGCGGCGTGGTGCTGGCCATGCCGCACAGCGGCAACTGGGACATCGCCGGGGTGTGGCTGACCGGCCACGCCGGCCGGTTCACCACCGTCGCCGAACGCCTGCGCCCCGAATCCCTGTACCGCCGCTTCACCGCCCACCGCGAAGCCCTCGGCTTCGAGATCCTCCCGCTCACCGGCGGCCCGCCACCGGGCCGGCTGCTCCTGGACCGCCTGCGCGCCAACCGGATCGTCTGCCTGCTCGCCGACCGGGTGCTCACCGGCGCGGGCGTGCCGGTCACCTTCTTCGGCGCCCCCGCCCTGCTGCCCGGCGGACCCGCGCACCTGGCCGCACGCACCGGCGCCGCGCTGCTGCCCGCCGCCACCTGGTTCACCCGGCACGGCTGGGGCCTGCGGTTCCACCCGCCACTGCCGGTCACCGGCGTCGCCGAGACCACCCAGCGACTGGCCGAGGTCTTCGCCGCCGACCTGGCCCGGCACCCCGCCGACTGGCACATGCTGCACCCGGTGTGGACCGGCCGGCGGTGAGGATCGGCCTGGTCTGCCCGTACTCCTTCGACGTGCCCGGCGGCGTGCAGACCCACGTGCTCGACCTGGCCCGCGAACTCCGCGCGCGCGGCCACCGGGTCGCCGTGCTCGCCCCCGCCCGGCACGCCGACCTGCCCGACTACGTCACCCCGGCTGGCGGCGCGTTCGGCATCCCCTACAACGGCTCCGTCGCCCGCCTCGCCTTCGGCCCGCGCGCCCTGCACCGGGTCCGCCGCTGGCTGCGCACCCACCGCCCCGACGTCCTGCACCTGCACGAACCCGCCGCCCCCAGCCTGTCCCTGCTCGCCCTCACCCAGGCCGACTGCCCCGTGGTGGCCACCTTCCACACCAGCTCCCCGGCCGCAGGCAACCCGCTGCTGCGGCCATTGCTGCGCCGCGTCACCACCCGGATCGCCGTCTCCGCCACCGCCCGCAGCACCCCCGGCATGATCGAGATCCCCAACGGCGTCGACGCCACCCGCTTCGCCACCGCCACCCCGCTACCGCTGCCACCCGGCGCGATCGGCTTCCTCGGCCGCTACGACGAACCCCGCAAGGGCCTGCCCGTCCTGCTGTCCGCCGCCCGCCACCTACTGCCCACCCACCCCGATCTGAACCTGGTCATCGCGGGCACCGGCGACCCGTCAGCCCTGCACCGCGCCGCCGGACCGGCCCTGTCCGCCCGCATCACCCACCTCGGCCACATCGACGACCCGACCAAGGCCCGCCTGCTCCGCGGCCTGGACCTCTACTGCGCGCCCAACCTCGGCGGCGAGAGCTTCGGCATGGTCCTCACCGAGGCCATGGCCGCCGGCGCCCCCGTGCTCGCCAGTGATCTGACGGCTTTCCGGGAGGTGCTGGGCGGCGCGGGGGAGACCTTCCCGGTCGGGGATTCCGTCGCGCTGGCAGCGAAACTCGCCGCGTTGCTGGCCGATCCGGCCCGACGGGCGCGGTTGGCGGCCGCCGGACGGATCCGCGTGCGGCGGTACGACTGGACCGAGGTGGCCGGGCGGATCGAGGAGGTCTACCGGAGCGCGCTCAACGCCCCGGCCCGCCAGCGGGACGTGGCCCGGCTGGCCCGGTGATCAGGGCGCCGCCTTCCGCCGCGAGGCCGCCTCGATGATCGCCAGCACCTGTTCCGGCCGCTCGATCGCGTGCAGCCGCGTGACCTGCCGGAGCGGGAGGTCCAGCACCGCCTTCGGACCGTCCCGGCGCAGCCGCGGCTCGGCCACCCGGTAGTCGGTGCCGATGTACTCGGTGCGGCGCGACCAGCATCGGCAGCCCGGACACCAGATCAACCAGCAACCGCGCGCACCGGCGACCTGCCCGCCTGCACCTACGACCGGACCCAGGTGGCCGGAGCGCTCGCAGCGGTCTACCAGGCCGCGCCGGCCGGTCCCGACCGCGCGTGCCAGGCCGCCACGATCAGCCCGCACACCTGCTCCGGGTACTCGATCTCGTGCAGTACCAAGGGCTTCTCGGTGTACGGGGAGAACCCGAACGGCAGCCAGTGGTCGCCGTCGCGGCCGAACACCACCGTGCCTGACCGCTGACCGGATCGCGAGGACCGCGCCAGCCGGGGATCGGGGTCCTCCGGGCCGAGCGTGAGCTGCCAGGTCCGCAGCCGCCCACCCGCGGTGCAGACCGCCAGCACCCGCCGGTCGGTGAGCAGGTACTCCGTGGCACGCAGCTCCCGCGCCCGGCGGAAGAGCTGGAACGGGCCCAGGAACAACAAGCCCAGTGCGCCGGCCGGGCCCGTGATCATGAAGATCGACTGCGTCCACACCGCGCCCACCACGCCCGCCAGGAAGCCCAGCGCGCCGAGCGTGGTGATGATCAGCACCGGCAGGTCGAACCCGCGCAGCACCAGGAACTTCCCCGGCCGCCCACGCCAGCGAACGGACTCGCCGGCGGGCAGCGTGAACTCGTTGTCCCCCATGGCCCGACGCTACCCACGGCGGCAGCGCCGAACCAGGGACATCTGTCCATACCTCGGGGCGGGAGTCAGAGTTTGGCGGCGATGGCCTCCGGCAGCGGGTCGTAGCGCACGAAACGGCGGGTGAAGGTCGCGGTGCCCGAGGTCAGCGAACGCAGATCGATGGCGTAGCGCAACAACTCCACGCACGGCACCTCCGCGCGCACCAGCGTCCGCCCCGACCCGGCAGCCTCGGTGCCCAGCACCCGGCCGCGACGGCCGGACAGGTCACCCAGCACGGTGCCCAGGTGGTCGTCGGGCAGCAGCACCGCGACCTCGTCCAGGGGTTCCAGCAACGCGATCCCGGCCGCGGCGGCCGCCTCCTTCATCGCCAGTGAGGCCGCGGTCTGGAAGGCCGCGTCGGAGGAGTCCACGCTGTGCGCCTTGCCGTCGACCAGGCTCACCCGCAGGTCCACCACCGGATACCCGGCCTGCAGGCCCCTGGCCATCTGGGCCCGCACGCCCTTCTCCACGCTCGGGATGAACTGGTGCGGCACCGAACCGCCGACCACCCGGTCCACGAACTCCAGCCCGGACCCGCGCGGCAGCGGCTCGATCACCAGATCGCACACCGCGTACTGGCCGTGCCCGCCGGACTGCTTCACATGCCGCCCGTGTCCCTTGCCCGCCTTGGCGAAGGTCTCCCGCAGCGGCACCCGCACGTCCTCGGTGTCCACCTCCGCGCCCCCGGCCCGCAGCCGCTGCAGCACCACATCGGCGTGCGCCTCGCCCATGCACCACAGCACCAGCTGGTGCGTCTCGGCGTTGCGCTCCAGCCGCAGCGTCGGATCGCTCGCGGCGAGCTTGGCCAGGTTGCGCGCCAGGGTGTCCTCATCGCTGCGGGTGCGGGCCAGCACCGCCACCGGCAGCAGCGGCTCCGGCATGTCCCACGGGCGCACCAGCAGCGGATCCTCCGGCGCGGACACGGTGTCCCCGGTCTCGGCCGAGGTGAGCTTGGTCAGCGCGCACAGGTCCCCGGCCACGCAATAGGGCACCTCGCGCAGGGTCGCGCCCAGCGGGGAGTAGACGTGCGCCACCCGCTCGTCGTTGTCGTGGTCCTCGTGCCCGCGCTCGGCCATGCCGTGCCCGGAGATGTGCACCGGCCGCTCCGGCCGCAACGTCCCGGAGAACACCCGCACCAGGGAGACCCGGCCGACATAGGAGTCCACCGCGGTGCGCACCACCTCGGCCACCAGTGGCCCGTCCGGGTCGGCGGCCAGGCGCGGGCGCGGGATGCCGTCGGTGCCGGTCACCTCGGGCGGCTCGTGCTCGGCGGGGGAGGGGAAGGCCCTGGTCAGCATCTCCAGCAACTCCGGCACGCCCAGGCCGGTGGTGGCGCAGACCGGGATCACCGGGTGGAAGGAGCCCCGCGCCACCGCGGTCTCCAGATCGGCGATCAGCACGCCCTGGTCGAGGTCCCCGCCCTCCAGGTAGCGCTCCAGCAGGGACTCGTCCTCGCTCTCGGCGATGATCCCCTCGATCAGGGTGTCCCTGGCCGCCGCGAACTCCTCGGCCATCGCCGCCGGCGGCGTCCCGGTGATCAACCCGACCAGCCCGGACAGCCGGCCGCCGGTGCGCAGCGGCAGGTACAGCGGCAGCACACCGTCGCCGAAAGCGTCCCGGCAGGCGGTGATCTCGGCGCCGATGTCGGCGCGCTGGTGGTCGCAGCGGGCGATGACCACCGCGCGCGGCATGCCCACCGCGGCGCACTCCTGCCACAGCGCCACCGTGGCCGCGTCAACCCCCTCAGCCGCGCACACCACGAACAACGCGGCGTCGGCGGCGCGTAAACCGGCGCGCAGCTCGCCGACGAAATCGGCGTACCCGGGGGTGTCGATCAGGTTGACCTTGACCTCGCGGTGCATGAACGGGGCCACCGACAGCCCGACCGAGCGCTGCTGCCGCACCGCCGCCGGATCGTGGTCGCACACCGTGGTCCCCTCGGTGACCGAGCCGGTGCGGTTGATCACCCCCGCCGCCGCCAGCAACGCCTCGGTGAGCGTGGTCTTCCCGGAACCCGACGGTCCGACCAGCACGACGTTGCGCACCTTGGTGGGGTCGGCTACAGCGACCTGGCCGCCGGCATGGCCGTTGTCCGAGTGCTTGGTGCCCATGGGACTTCCACCTCCCGAACGGCCGGCCTGATCCGACCGCGCGTTGGATGTGTCCGATCTCACACCCGATGCCCTGGTGGCGTCCACCCCAGGGCGCGCGCACCATCCGGGAGTACTAATTGCGGTGATGAGTGAGCTGCTGACCCCGCTGCCCCGTCCGCGCACCTCCCGGCCCAGCCGCGGCGGTGTCCGGGCCACCGGCGCGCACCTGCTCGACTGGGACTGGGCCCGCTACCGCCTGGAGGACGCCCGCAACTACTGGATCGCCACCGCCGGCGCGGGCAGGCGACCGCACACCCGGCCGGTGTGGGGGGTGTGGCTACCTGCGGGTTTCTGCTTCGTGACCGGCTCGGCCGCGGTGCGCAACCTGGCAGTGAGCCGGGAGATCAGCGTGCACCTGGAAAGCGGCGACGAGGTGGTCATCGTGGAGGGCGAGGCCGCCCTGGTCACCGCCCAGCTGGACCTGCTCCGCCTGGCCGAGGCCCTGCGCGAGAAGTACCGCTGGCCCCTGCACCTGGCCGACGGCCGGTTGGCCGGGGAGGGCGGTCAGGGCGGCCCGGCGTACCTGGTGCGGCCGCGGGTGGTCTTCGGCTGGGCGCGGGACGGGGAGAGCATGACCCGCTGGCGGTTCGGCGCAGGCTGAGCCACCATCCGGGGCAGTGGGGTGACGCGGGTAACTGGCCTGCTCAAATCGCGCGGAATTGGCCACTTTGAGGGGCCGCGCGCGGACGTAGCATGTGGTTCCCAGTCATCCACCGGAGTGGGTTTTCCCACTTCAGAGCACAGTTGGGCAGGACACCAGTGACCTCCAGTGACATCCAGGCCGTCGGCACCGCGCGGGTCAAGCGCGGTATGGCCGAGATGCTCAAGGGCGGCGTGATCATGGACGTGGTCACCCCGGAACAGGCCAAGATCGCCGAGGACGCCGGCGCCGTCGCGGTGATGGCCCTGGAGCGGGTCCCCGCCGACATCCGGGTCCAGGGCGGCGTCGCCCGGATGAGCGACCCGGACATGATCGACGGCATCATCGCCGCCGTGTCCATCCCGGTGATGGCCAAGGCCCGCATCGGCCACTTCGCCGAGGCCCAGGTCCTGCAGTCGATCGGCGTGGACTACATCGACGAGTCCGAGGTGCTGACCCCCGCCGACGAGGCCCACCACATCGACAAGTGGGACTACACCGTCCCGTTCGTCTGCGGCGCCACCAACCTGGGCGAGGCCCTGCGCCGCATCAGCGAGGGCGCGGCCATGATCCGCTCCAAGGGCGAGGCCGGCACCGGCAACGTGGTCGAGGCGACCCGGCACATGCGCCAGATCCGCGCCGACATCCGCAAGCTCACCCTGCTCGACGAGCCGGAACTCTTCGTCGCCGCCAAGGAACTGCGCGCCCCGTACGAGCTGGTCAAGGAAATCGCCCAGCTCGGCAAACTCCCCGTGGTCCTGTTCACCGCGGGCGGCATCGCCACCCCGGCGGACGCCGCCATGATGATGCAGCTCGGCGCCGAGGGCGTCTTCGTCGGCTCCGGCATCTTCAAGTCCGGCGACCCCGCCAAGCGCGCCGAGGCCATCGTCAAGGCCACCACCTTCCACGACGACCCCGACGTCATCGCCAAGGTCTCCCGCGGCCTGGGCGAGGCCATGGTCGGCATCAACATCTCCGACCTCCCCGACTCCCAGCGCCTCGCCACCCGAGGCTGGTAGCCGACCGGCCTTGGGGCCGTTTCGCCTCGGATTCCAGCGCGATCCGGTGGTGGGCCGCCTGCCCACCACCGGATCGCGGGCTGTCAGGAGGACGGCTGTTTGGCGCCCCGGCGCTTCGGGCCTGGGCGCCGCGCATCCGCGGCACGTGCTTGCGCCGCCATGCCGGCGATGAAGTCTTCCTTGGTCAAGGGCCCGACCGGCAGTGCGGTCGTCGATCCCGGCCTGAGCCCGTCGAGAAGCAGCGGCAAGAATCGCCGCCAGAGTTCCGGCGCCACGGGACCGAACAGCCGCACGACCTCACCCAGCAGGGTGGCCAGCACCGCGAGGTCGGAAACCACCACATCCTCGCGGATGGAGCCCTGCTTCCTCGCCTTCGCCAGTAGCGTGCCCAGGCTGTCGCCGATCCGGCGATGCACCTCCAGCATCGGCGCCGACTCCGGATCAGTGGCCAGCACATCCCGGAGGACCTGCTGGGTCGCCTGCGGCTCGATCGTGACCTCGAAGAACTCGGCCAGCCCTGCCCAGCCGTCCGGCATCAAGGCCGCCGCCTCGGCAGCCTGCAGCATCGACTCCAACGATGCTTCCAGAGCGGCGAATGCCAGTGCCGTCTTGTTCGGGAAATGGCGATAGGCGGTACCGACGCCGACCCCCGCCGCGCGTGCGACCTCGTCGAGAGTAGGCGTGAGCCCACGCTCGTTGAACAGTCTCAGCGCCGCATCGACAAGCGCCTGACGGTTCTGGGCGGCATCGCTGCGCACGCGCGTCCCCCTTCGGGTGGAGCAGTTACCGGAGAAGCATCTCCAGTAGGCTAACCCGAGATAAGCGGAGATGAATCTCCGTATCGGCTCGAGCTGCTCCGCGGCTCGGGCTGCTCCGGAGGAGTGACCATGGACCACGATCCCGTCGCGCGGATCATCTTGGGCACCATGACGTTCGGCTATCGCGGCCGCGGTGTCCGCATCGACGATCCGGCGCGGGTGCGCGGTTGCACGAGCAGGGGGCGTTCGACGAGCTGGGTCTCTACAACGCGATCAGCCGCGCCGTCGAGCCCGAACTCCTGCCGGAGCTTCGCCGGCACGACATCCGCTTCCACGCCTGCAACCCCTTGGCGGCTCGCCGCTGCCGAAGCCGGACCGCTGCCGGCTGACATCGTCGCGGCGCTCGACCGGGCGGCCGAGATCACCCGCCCCGCCTGGCCGCCGGTGCCGCGGACCGGGTGACCGGGCGGCGCGGCGGCTGATGATCGGCGAAGCACATCCCGCGGAGCCGCGGGGGAGCGGCGCTTCCGAGGTGCCGCTCCCGGCGACCGGCGCCTACTGCCCGGCAGGTCCCGCACCTTGCGCCAGCCGAGCGATGTGATCCCACTTCTCGAACTCCGCGATCCTGCTCGCGTACTCCGCTCGCATCGGCTCGATGCCGTTGACACCGAACAGCACCCGCAGCGGCGGCTCCGGCGCGTCGACGATCGCGAGGATGGCCGCCGCGGTGGCGGCCGGATCGCCCGTCACGAACGGGCTGTCCGCCGCACCGGCCATGAGCCCCTGGCGCACCGCGTCGTACTCGGGCATCGGCTCGACCGCCGGAGCCTTGGCACCGAGTTCTGTCGCGAACGTCAAGGGCTCGACCAGCGTCACGTGGATACCCTGACCGGCGACCTCGGCCGCGAGCGCCTGACTCATGGCCTCCAGCGCCCACTTGGACGAGTGGTAGAGCCCCATGGTCGGGTACGCCACCAGACCGCCGTACGACGAAACCTGGATGACGCGCCCGTGACCCTGGGCCCGCATACCGGGCAATGCCGCCCGCGTCGTCCACAGCGGCCCGAAGAAGTTCACCTCGTACTGGGCCCGAGCCTGCTCCTCGGAGACCTCCTCCACCGTCCCCAGCAGAGCCTGACCCGCATTGTTGACGAGCACGTCGATCCCGTCGAAGTGATCCTCGGCGGCATGGATCGCCTGCTTGGCCGCCGCGGCGTCGGCGACATCGAACTCAAGGGCCAGAACCTGCTCACCGAACTTGGCGACCAGGGGCTCGAGCGACGCGGCACTCCGTGACGTGGCGGCAACCTGGTCACCGCGCGCCAAGGCGGCAGTGACCCAGTGAAACCCAAGGCCCCGCGACGCGCCGGTGACGAACCAGGTGAGGGGGGCGCGTGATGGTGACATCCCAGTGTTCCTTGTCTTCGAACGGCGATCCCCGGCTATCGCTACCGTCAACCGGAGATCAATCTCCACTTAAAGATAGCACGAGGCCGCGCACCCAGGGTCGAGCGAGAAGCGCCGCCGCCGGACCTCGCCCGGGGCCGGGCGGCGCCCTGGGTGGCCCCGGGGCGAGGTGGCCGCTACTCTTGACTTGAATCGGAGGTTAATCTCCGTTTAATCGAGGAGGCCCAGGCCATGGGATCGAGGGAGAGCCGGTTCTTCGGCTCCGGCAGGCGGTTGGCCGTCAGTGCGCTGGCCCTGTCGCTGGCAGTCGGCGGAGCCCAGGTCGCCGTCACGGGCGAGTCGACCGCGGCGGCGGCTGCCCAGGAGGTGGCGGCCCGTCACCTGACCGGATCACTGCGCTCCGGGGCGACGTACGTCATGGATGTCCCGCAACGGTGGAACGGGACCGTGCTGCTGTTCAGCCACGGGATCAACCCGGCCGGTCTCGGCATCCCCAACCCCTCGAAGAACGCGGTCGGCAACGGTGACGCGCAGGTGCTGCTGAGTCGCGGGTACGCCCTGATCGGCTCTTCGTATGCCGACCACGGCTGGGTGATCCAGGACGCCGTACCCGATCAGATCGCCACCTTGGCGACGTTCGAGCGTCAGTTCGGCAAGCCCCGGCGGAGCATCGCCTGGGGAGAGTCGATGGGTGGCCTGGTGACGACGGCCATCGCCGAAGCGCACCCTGACGTCATCGACGGATCGCTGGCGATGTGTGGACTGGTCATGGGAGGTGTGGCCGAGTGGAACGCGGCCCTGGACGCCACCTACGCCTTCAAGACCCTGGTCGCGCCGGGCTCGACCGTCCCGTTGGTGGACATCGGGACCACCGCGAAGGGTCTTGAGTACGGCAAGACGTTCGGTCAGTTGGTCGACCAGGCGCAGAAGACTCCGCAGGGGCTTGCCCGGATCGCGCTCGCGGCGGCCCTGTACGACGTGCCGGCCCACAACACGATCGGCCAGGCCAAGCCGGATCCGCGCGACGTCGAAGCCATCGCGAAGAACCAGGCGGCCGCCCTGTCCGGTCAGGTGTTCACCGCGCAGTTCCTGCTCCGCGCCGACGCCGAGCAGTGGGCTGGTGGAAGCATGTCCTGGAACACGGGCGTCGACTACGCCTCGCTGCTACGTCGCTCGGCCAACTACCGGAGTGTCGAAACGCTCTACCGTCGCGCAGGCATTTCCCTCGGCAGCGATCTGGGGCTGCTGGCATCAGGGCAGCGCGTCTCCGCGGTACCGGCGGCCAAGGAGTACATGACGCGCTATGGCTCACTGACCGGGCGGTTGCGTAAGCCACAGCTCAACATCCACACCATCGGCGACGGACTGGTTCCCGTCACGGCTGAGCAGGCCTACCGCACCGCCGTTCGCGAGACCGGCAACGATTCGCTGCTGCGCCAGGCGTATGTCGACGCTCCCGGACACTGCGACTTCACCCCCGGTGAAGTCGTGGCCTCGGTCGAAACCATTATCGCCCGCGTCGAAACCAACCGCTGGCCGTCAACCACGGCCGCGGCCCTCAATCACCGCTCCGCTGCCGTCGTAGCCACTCCGCCCGCCGACGCCAGGCCCTTCACACCCAGCGAGTTCGTGGAGCACAACCCCAGCCCCTACCTCCGGCCCTTCACCGCACCGAGCACTGCTCTTCGCCCTTGATCCTCGCTCTTGCCGCAACCCGCCCACAACGGCCAACACGCCGTACAACAACGGCCAACACTCCGTACGACAACGGCCAACACGCGGGCTGCTCTGGGGATCAGACGTGCTCCATCACCAGCACGAAAGACGTCCCCGCCGCCAAAGCCTCATACACATGCGGCGCATCCCCCGGAAAAGCCGCGTAATCCCCAACCTCCAACTCCACCGAACTCTCCGCCGGCCCACACCGCAACCGCCCGCTACTCACCACCGCGTGCTCGATGGACCCCGGGATATGCGGATCAGCCAACCGAGCCTGCCCCGGCTCCATCGTGATCACGTAGATATCCCGCCGCGCCCCCGGCGGACAGGCCGACAGCAACGTCCCCACGAACGCCGCCTGCTCCGAGGTCACCCCCGGCCCCTCCCCGGCCCGGATCACCCGCACCTGCGCCACCGGCGGCTCCACCAACCGTGAGAACGGCACCCCCAGTGCCACCCCCAGTGCCCACAGCGTCTCCACGCTCGGGTTCCCGCTCGCCGACTCCAGCTGGGACAGCGTGGACTTGGCGATGCCCGCCCGTTTGGCCAGTTCGGTCAGGGTGAGGCCGGTGCGGTCGCGTTCGCGGCGCAGGTTGGCCGCGATGGTGCGCAGGGGGGCGCCGCCGGGGCGGGCGTCGGTCATGGTGTTCGCTCCAGCGGTCTTTGTATTCGCGTTGACGAACGCACCTTAGTGTGTTCAGTATAGGCGTCGATGCGTTCGATATGGCGAACACTTGACTCCGCACTCATCCGTGACGTGAGTGCCGCCGCCCTGACCGGCGGCATGATGGGGATGTCCTTCGGGGCGGTCGCGGTGACCTCCGGGCTGTCCGTGTGGCTGGCCGTGGCGATGTCCGTGCTGGTCTTCGCCGGCGGCGCCCAGTTCACCGCGGTCGGCGTGGCCGCGGCGGGTGCAGGGCCGCTGGCCACGGTGCTGGCCGGGTTGCTGGTCAACGCGCGGCTGCTGCCGTTCGGGCTGGCCGTGGGCGGGGTTTTCGGGCGCCGCTGGTATAGCCGGCTCCTGGGCAGCTACCTGATGATCGACCAGTCCGTGGCCTTCGCGCTGGCGCAGAAGGACGCCGAACGGGCCCGCGCGGTCTACTGGGCGGCCAGCATCGCCGCGTTCGTCACCTGGAACTCCGGCACGCTGATCGGCGCGCTGATCGGCTCGGCGGTGGGCGATCCCAAGGACTTCGGCCTGGACGCGGTCTTCCCGGCCGGCATGTTCGCACTGATCCTGCCGCAGCTGGCGGACAAGACCCCGCGCCGGGTGGCGATCCTGGGCGGGGTGATCGCGGTGGCCACCGCACCCCTGCTGCCGGCCGGCCTGCCCGTGCTGCTGGGCCTGCTCGGCCTGGCCGCCGCGCTGCCCGTGCCGAAGTGGAAAGGCAAGACGGCATGACACTCACGACGATCCTGATCCTCGCGGGCGGGACCTACGCCTTACGCGCCGCCGGACCGTTCCTGCGCGACCGCCTGGAGATCTCCGAGAAACTGCAACGCGGACTGGCCCTGGCCGCGATCGCGCTGCTCTCCGCACTGGTGCTCACCCAGGCCGTGCTGGACGGGCAGGTCTTCAGCGGCTGGGCCCGACCAGCGGGAGTGCTGGTCGGGGCCCTGGCCGCGTGGCGGAAGCTGCCGTTCGCGGTGGTCGTGCTGCTCGCCGCGGGCACCGCCGCCGGACTCCGGCTGGCCGGAATCCCGTAGTGCTGGCCGGAATCCCTAGCGCTTGGCGACCTTCTCGGTCAGCTTGGTGCCCTTCTGCCCGGTCACCACGCACACCGCGGTCCGGTCACCGGTCCGCCAGGAGGAAGCCGTCGGGTAGAAGTAGTACAGCTCCAGCTTCTCCAGGGTGGCCGGGGGCAGCATGCCTTCCAGGCGTTCGCTGCACTCGGTCTCCACGTCGCTGGTCACCTTCGCCTCACCCGGGTACTCCGGCGCGGCCGGCATCGGGAAGCGGTCCATGACCTCGGCCTCGTGCGGCTTGTCGCAGGGCTGCGCGGTCACCGAGGTGATCGCCTTGCCCTCCTTGACCCCGTCGAAGCAGTCGCCCACGTTCAGCTTGAACACGCTGAGCCGACCGGAGTCCACGACCTGACCGGCCTCGTTCCGGGTGGCCCCGGTGTTGATCGCGACCGCGATCAGCGTCGCCCACAGGGCCAGCCAGACCCCGGCCACCACGATGCCTGCGATGGCCAGGCCCTTGCCGCGGTCGGCCCGCTGCTTGATCTGGTTCAGCGAGACCAGCCCGAAGATCACCGCGAGCACGTTGGTGATGATGCCCGGGATGATGCCCAGCACCAGCGCGGCGATGGCGAACCCGTTGGTGTTGCCGGGAACCGGCGCCTGACCGTAGGCCGGGTACGGCTGCGGGTAGCCGGCTGGCGCCTCCGGCGGAGGCGGCGGCGCCGACGGGTAGAACTGCGCCGGACTGGGCTGCGGCTGCTCGGGCTGCCCCGGCTGCTCGGGCTGGCCCGGCTGCTCCGGCTTCGGCTGATCTGTCACGGAGCGAACTTTCCACTACCCGCGACACTCTAGGCAAACCGGATCCACCCAGCCCGGCTCCGCGCTCAGCGCACCAGGAACGGCACCGAGCCGACGAAGAGCAACGGGATCAGGAAGAACAACAGGAACAACCCGACCCAGACGCAGCCCACGACCAGCCCGGCCAGTGCCATGCCCCGGCCCTGGTCGCCGGTCTGCTTGATCTGGTTGAGCGCCACCGCGCCGAAGATGATGCCCAGCACCGGCAGGATGAAGAACGGGATGATCCCGCAGACCAGCGCGGCCACCGACATCCCGTTGGTCTTCTGCTGCGGGTACGCCTGCGGATAGCCCTGCTGGTAGCCACCGGGGTAGCCCTGCGGGTAGCCCGGGTAGCCGGCCTTCTGGTAGCCGCCGGAGTCCTGGTAACTCATCGGCTGCTGGTACTGCGCCGGATACTGCGCCTCCGGCGTGACCGGGTACTGCACCTCCGGGGCCACCGGGTACTGCGGCTCGGGCGCGACCGGATACTGCGGTTCCGCCGGTGCGGGGTAGTGGGGCTCCGCGGTGGCCGGGGTGTACGGGGCCGGGGAGTACGGCGCTGGGTCCTGCGACGGCGGCTGGACCGGATCCTGTGGTGCTGACACGGCGAGCACCGTAGCCGGTACCAGGCCCGGCCACGTGCGAAACGCCCGCACGTCACCCCAGCAGGGCGCCCTCCGCCGGCGGCACCGCCCGCTTGCGGATGTGCTCGAAGACCAGGTGCGTCTGCAACTGGGCGACCTCCTTGCGGGTGGTGAAGGAGTCCAGCACCAGTCGTTGCAGGTGCGCGGTGTCGGCCACCGCCACGTGCACCAGGAAATCGTCCGGACCGGCCACATGGGACAGCGCCACGGTCTCCGGCAGGGACAGCACGAAGTCGATGAAGGGCTGCACGATCGCCCTGGTGTGCGGGCGCACCCGCACCGCGATCATCGCCTGCACCGGCCTGCCCAGCTCGGCCAGGTCCACCTCGGCCCGGTACCCGGTGAGCACCCCGCGCTCCCGCAGCGCCCGGTGCCGGACCAGGCAGGTCGACGGCGCCAGGTTCACCAGCGCGGCCAGGTCCTTGTTGGGCAGCCGAGCGTCGTTCTGCAACTCCTGCACGATGGCCGCGTCCACCGCATCCAGCACGGACCTCACCCCACTTCGCCGAACAGGATTCGTAATCTACCCAGAGACGCCGACGATTGCTTCACGATTCGGCCCATGCGCAGCATCCACACCCGAGCCGTGCACGCCGGCCGGGACGAGTTGACCGCCCTGGGCGTGCACGCCCTGCCGATCGACCTGTCCACCACCTACCCGCTCACCGACGCCGACTCCGGCGAACGCGCCCTGCTGGAACTGGCCGAGGGCGCCCCGGCGGCCGGTTCGCCGGTGTACGGGCGGCTGATCAACCCGACCGTGTCCCGCTTCGAGCGCGCGCTGGCCGAACTGGAGGGCCTGCCGGACGCGGTCGCCTTCGGCAGCGGCATGGCCGCCCTGGTCGCCACCGTGCAGGCCGCCTGCCTGGTCACCGGACGACGGCACGTGGTCGCGCTGCGCCCGCTCTACGGCGGCACCGACCACCTGCTGACCAGCGGGATCCTCGGCGTGGAGGTCACCTTCGCCGACGCGGGCGAGGTGGCCGCCGCGATCCGCCAGGACACCGGCCTGGTCATCGCCGAGACCCCGGCCAACCCGACCCTGGACCTGGTGGACCTGGACGCCCTGGTCGCCGCCGCCGGGAAGGTGCCGGTGCTGGTGGACAACACCTTCGCCACCCCGGTGCTGCAGAACCCGGCCGCGCACGGCGCCACCTACGTGCTGCACTCGGCCACCAAGTACCTCGGCGGGCACGGCGACGCCATGGGTGGCATCGTGGCCGCCCCCGCCGAGCAGGCCGCGGCCATCCGGAGCCTGCGCATCGCCACCGGCGCGCTGCTGCACCCGATGTCGGCCTACCTGCTGCACCGCGGCCTGGCCACGCTGCCGCTGCGGGTGGAGGCGGCCCAGCGCACCGCCGCCGAACTGGCCGCCAGGCTCAGCGTTCACCCGGCCGTGTCGGCCGTCCATTATCCGGGACTGGCCGGTTCCGATCCGCACGGGGTGCTGGGCCGACAGCTCCGAGGGCCCGGCGCGGTGCTCTCCTTCGAGACATTCGAAGAATCGGATGCGATGTTGGCCGAACTCCGCCTTTTCACCCATGCGGTGAGCCTCGGTTCGGTCGATTCCCTGGTGGAGCGACCCGCCGCGCTGACCCACCGGCTCGTACCCGACGCAGACCGCCTGGCCTGCGGAATCAGCCCCAAACTGGTGCGCGTCTCGGTCGGCCTGGAGGACGTCGAGGACCTGTGGAGCGACCTTGATGCCGCACTTGAGGTTCTCATAAGAATCAACGTGATTCGCATTACGTCCTAGCGAACGCTATAGCTTTGTGCACACTCGATGGCGATATCGTCCCCGCTTCAGAGGGCAACGGGGCCCGTTACGTGATTCCACAGTGTGGGCCCCGGATATCTATGTAATCGAGGATAGAGAGGGGCGCCGCGTGGCTTCCGCGCCGGAGCTCGACACCAAACCGGGACAGCCTGACGACGACGGCTACGTCAAGACGTTGTCCAACCGCCAGGTCCAGATGATCGCGATCGGCGGCGCCATCGGCGTCGGCCTGTTCCTGGGCGCCGGTGGCAGGCTCGCCACCTCCGGCCCAGGACTGGTCCTGGCCTACGCGGCCTGCGGCATCGCCGCGTTCTTCGTGATGCGCGCGCTGGGGGAGCTGGTCATGCACCGGCCCACCGCGGGCAGCTTCGTGGAGTACGCCCGAGAGTTCGTGGGCCCGTGGGCCGGCTTCACCAGCGGCTGGATGTACTGGGTCAACTGGGCCATGACCGGCATCGCGGAGATCACCGCGGTGGCCATCTACGTGCACCGCTGGCTGCCCGACGTGCCGCAGTGGATCACCGCGCTGGTCGCGCTGGCCGTGCTGCTGCTGGTCAACCTGCTGTCGGTGAAGCTGTTCGGCGAACTGGAGTTCTGGTTCTCCGTCATCAAGGTGCTGGCGATCATCGTCTTCCTGTTCACCGGCCTCGCGCTGGTGCTGACCTCGGCCGATGTCGGCGGGACGACCGCGTCGGTGTCCAACCTGACCGCGCACGAGGGCTTCCTGCCCAACGGCGTCGGCGTGGTGCTGATGAGCCTGCAGGCGGTCATCTTCGCCTACTCCGCGATCGAGCTGGTCGGCATCGCCGCCGGTGAGACCAAGGACCCGCGCAAGGTGCTGCCCAAGGCCATCAACGGCGTGGTCTGGCGGATCGGCATCTTCTACATCGGCTCGGTGCTGCTGCTGGCCATGGTGCTGCCGTGGACGCTGTACTCCGGCGCGGAGAGCCCGTTCGTCACCGTGTTCACCCGGCTGGGCATCCCCGGCGCGGGCGATGTGATGAACGCGGTCGTGCTGACCGCGGCGCTGTCCTCGTGCAACTCGGGGCTGTACTCCACCGGCCGCATCCTGCGCTCGCTGGCGCAGAAGGGCGAGGCGCCCAAGTTCACCGGCAAGATGTCCGCCCGGCACGTGCCCTACGGCGGCATCCTGTTCACCGCGATCGTCTACCTCTTCGGCGTGGTGCTGAACTACCTGGTGCCCAAGGAGGCATTCGACATCGCCATCGCGGTGGCCAGCCTCGGCGTGATCACCACCTGGATCACCCTGCTGTACTGCCAGATCCGGTTGCGCCGCAAGGCCGACAAGGGCGAGCTGCCGCGCAGCGAGTTCCGGATGCCGGGCGCGCCCTACACCAGCTGGCTCAGCATCGCCTTCCTGCTGCTGGTGCTGGTCCTGATGGCCTTCACCGAGGGCGCCGAGCGGATCGCGTTCTACTCGATGCCGGTCATCGCGCTGGTGCTGTTCGTGGGCTGGAAGTGGGTCAGCCGCCGCAACCAGGCGGCCGCCGCCACGGCGGGCCAGGCCAAGGAGAGCACCCCGGTTCGGGAGCCGATCGCGGGCGAATAAGCTGGTAGGACCAGCAAGCAACGGTTCCAGCAGTTCAGGAGTGCGCAGTGTCGGCAGCCCAGCCCGTGGTCGGAGTACTCGCCCTGCAGGGTGACGTGCGAGAGCACCTGGTGGCGCTCGCCGAATGCGATGTGCTGGCCCGCCCGGTCCGCCGGGTCGAGGAGCTGGCGCAGGTGCACGGGCTGGTCATCCCCGGTGGCGAGTCCACCACGATGAGCCGCCTGCTCACCAACTTCGAGCTGCTGGAACCGTTGCGTCTGCGGTTGAAGGAGGGCCTGCCCGCCTTCGGCTCCTGTGCTGGCATGATCATGCTCGCCAGCACGGTGCTCGACGGACGTCCGGACCAGCACCAGCTCGGCGCCGTGGACATGGTGGTCCGGCGGAACGCCTTCGGCCGCCAGGTCGACTCCTTCGAGGCCGACCTCGACGTCACCGGCATCGAGGGCGACCCGGTGCGCGCGGTCTTCATCCGCGCGCCGTGGGTGGAATCGGTCGGCGACGAGGTGGAAGTGCTCGCCACCGTGCCGGACGTCCCGGACTCCGGGGCGGCCGCCGGTAGGATCGTCGCCGTTCGACAGGGACGCGTGCTGGCAACCGCGTTCCACCCTGAACTGACCGGCGACGGGCGGGTGCACCGCCTGTTCGCGGACACCGTGCGCGCGGCCTGAGAAGCTGACGGGGAACGCGTCAACGGTGACGAGAGCGACGGAGGAGAGATGAGCGGCCACTCCAAGTGGGCCACCACCAAGCACAAGAAGGCCGCCCTCGACGCCAAGCGCGGCAAGCTGTTCGCGAAGCTGATCAAGAACATCGAGGTCGCCGCGCGGACCGGTGGGGGCGACCCCGAAGGCAACCCGACCCTCTTCGACGCCATCCAGAAGGCGAAGAAGAACTCGGTGCCCTCGGACAACATCGAGCGCGCCCGCAAGCGCGGCGGCGGTGAGGAAGCCGGCGGCGCCGACTGGCAGACCATCATGTACGAGGGCTACGGCCCCAACGGCGTGGCGGTCCTGGTCGAATGCCTCACCGACAACCGCAACCGGGCCGCCAGCGAGGTCCGGGTGGCCATGACCCGCAACCACGGCAACATGGCCGACCCCGGCTCGGTGTCCTACCTGTTCACCCGCAAGGGCGTCATCCTCGTGCCCAAGAACGACATGAGCGAGGACGACGTGCTCATGGCCGTGCTGGACGCGGGTGCCGAAGAGGTCAACGACCTGGGCGACAGCTTCGAGATCGTCTCCGAGGCCAGTGACATGGTCGCGGTCCGCACCGCACTGCAGGGCGCCGGCATCGACTACGACTCCGCCGACGCCAACTTCCTGCCCGCCATCAGCGTCGCACTCGACGCCGACGGCGCGCGGAAGGTCTTCCGGCTGATCGACGCCCTGGAGGACTGCGACGACGTGCAGAACGTGTTCGCGAACTTCGACGTGAGCGACGACGTGATGGCCGAGGTCGACGCGTAGGCGGTCCCCCTGGCCGGGCTTTCCGCGATGCCGCGCCCTCTCGCACCAGCGAGGCGGCGCGGCATTCGCCTGTGCCCGCCCCGCCCATGGACCCGGAGCCCGCGGAGCAGCCCGGCGGCGGGAGTTGGGAAATTGGGCCGAACGGCCTAGCCAACCCCCGCTCAACCGGCCTCCACCGGACGGCAGAATGACCCCATGCCGCCCCTGGAAACCGCCGACGACCAGCTCCGCCGCGAACTCCTCGCCTCCGCCGAGCAGCACGGCGCGGCCGTCGTGCACGTCCCCGAGGAGGAGGGCGCGGCCAACTTCGCCCTCTCCGTCGGCTGCTGGCGCCGCTTCGGCGCCCCCGAGGCCGTGGTCATCGGCCTGCCGGAGGAGGCGGCCACGCACGTCATCGGCGCCTACGTGGACCGCATCTCCCGCGGTGAGCGCTTCCCGCTCGGCAAGGTGTACAAGGACTTCCTGCCCGGCTGCCTGGTCACCTTCGAGAAGGTCAACCTGGGCTACTACCCGGAGTTCCTCGGCTTCGTCTTCCTCTTCCACCCCCAGGGCAACTTCCCGGCGATGCAGATCATCGTCACCACGCCCGAGGGTCACTGGCCGTGGCAGGAGGACGCCCCCGCCGGCTTCTTCGAGTGGCAGCCGGTGCTCACCGAATCCGGGTACCCCGAAAGTTGGACATCCGGCCCCGAAGGCCCCTGACTGTCGGCGGCTCGTGCGAACATATGTTCGAACGAGCCAACCGGAGGGACTTCAGGCATGTGCGACAGGTGCAACGGCGCCACCGCGGAAGACGTCCGCCGCGACCTGCTGAAACACGTCGCCGAACACGACTACGCCACCATCGCGGTACCGGCCGAGCGGGACCCGCTCACCGGCCTGCGCATCCCCGGCAGCCACCACACCGTCGGCCTGTGGGCCCTGCGCCACACCCCCGAGGTCATCATCCTGGGCGCCCCCGACCACCACGCCCGTGACCTGGTCCGCCGCTACGCCGAGCGAGCCGACGCCGGCGAACGCTTCGCCCCCGGCTACCGCTACGACGGCTTCATCGACGGCTACCAGATCACCTTCGAACACGTGGCCGAGGAGCACTACCCCGACTGGCTCCCCACCGCCCGAGCCCTCTACCCCGACAACGACTTCCCCACCCTGCAACTGCTCTGGCCCAAACACGACCACGCCTGGCCCTGGCAGGGCGGCTGCTACCGCTTCCACCGGGCCCAGCCGGTCCTCACCACCAGCGGCACCCCCGAAAGCTGGCTCCCCGGAGTGAACGGCCCATGAGAACCCCCACCCGCATCGCCCCCCTGCACCCCGACCACGCGGGCGAACTCCTCACCCTGCAACGCGCCGCCTTCGTCCCCGAAGCCCAGCGCTACCAGGAACCCTTCCTCCCCCCACTCCTGGACACCCTGGAACACCTCCACTCCCTGATCGCCAACCCCACCGTCCCCACCCTCGGCGCCTGGCAAGGCCACCGCCTGGTCGGAGCGGTCCGCGGCATGATCAAAGGCCCCCGCATGGAACTGGCCCGCCTGGCAGTAGCCCCCGACCGCCAAGCCCAAGGCATAGGCGGAGCCCTGATCCAAGCCCTGGAAAACGCCGCCCCACCCCAGATAACCACCCTCTGGCTGGCCACCGGAACCCAAAGCACAGAAGCCCTGACCCTGTACAAACGCCACGGCTACGTCCAGGTCTCCCAACACCCAGACACAGCAGGCATCCTCCTGACAATCCTGGAAAAACCCCGCCCCCAGCCAGAAAAACCCCACTCCTAGCCCGGAAGTCCCCGCTCCAGTCCGGAAGCCTCCGCTCCTAGCCTGGCAAACCCTCGCCCTAGTCCGGAAACTCCCGCCCCCGTCCCGGAAACCCCCATTCCGGAAGCCCTTCCCCGAGCCGGAACCCCCGCCCCGCCCCCGCCCGGCAAACCCCCACGCCCAGCCGGAACCCCCGCCCCTACCGGTTCCCCAACACCCGACTGACCACGATCTCCAACACCACCCGAGCCGGATTCTCCTTCGGCTGCCGATACCGCCGCGCATACCGAGCCACCGCCTCAGCCACCGACGCGGCATCGTCCCGCAACACAGCCCGCCCCTCCAGCGTCGACCAGTGCGCCCCCTCGAACTGACAAACCGCCACCGCCAACCCCGAGGCCCCCGCCCCAGCCACCAACCGAGCCTTCACCGAATGCCGAAAAGTGATCACCCGAGCAATCCCGCTCGCGAAGTCCACGGTCACCCCCACCGGCACCACATGCGGCCGCCCATCAGGCCGCACCGAACTCAACGACGCCAACCGCCGCTCAGTCCAGAACTCCGCAAACCCCACCCCACGCCCCACCAAATCAACACCCACCCCCAAACCCTATGCCGCCAGCTCAAGGCCCCACCCGCCCCACCCACACCCCGCCCGGCCGGCCGGCCATCCGAGCCAACGAGACCCAGTCAGCCCACTCGCGCCGGCCCTCCGCCCGTGCCCAGCCAGCGCCCAGCCCAGCCCGGCTTGATCACCCACCTCGATCGCCCGGCCCAGCCACCCGCGCCACTTGCCGTCTCGCCCGTCCCACCACGGGACCCCGAGCAGACGCCCGCTCCAAACCGGCCAGACCCCCGCGCCGGACAGGCCGCAGCCCAGACCTGAACCTGTTCAAGGCGATCAGGCCCCGCACCCAGCCTGCACAACCACGCACCTTCCGCGCACGCAGCGTGGCCCGGCAACGTCGACCACCCCGCCAACTCCCGCGCAAACGCCGCCAGCCCCGCACCGCCCCCAGACGCCCAAGCTGATCATCCAGGCCCAGGCCACCACCTGCCGCTGGCCACACCCGGCGCCCAGATTCTGGCCACGCCCGCCGCGCCGCGCTACGGCACCTCGCATCGCACGGTCAGCCACCCTGTCGCCAGCGCCAGTCACCCGATGCCCAGCTGCTCTTCTGCCACGAGTCGACCCGCAACCGGCCGACCCGCCGCATGGGCGACCACCCAGCTCACTTCGGGCCACCCAGCTCGCTTCGGGCCCCACACCGCCCAGCCTCGACCTGACCCGAGCCGCGTCCACGGGCCAGGCCGAGTCCGAGCCGAGCCGACTCGCCCGACCTGCCCACACCCTGCCGAACCGCCCGCGCGCACCCTGCCGACTCGCCCGACCTGTCGGCTCACCCGGGCCGTCTGCCGACTCGCCCAAGCCGACTGGCCCATCACCGTGCCGACCCATCCTCGCCTGGCCGCGCTCCGCCCCACTCCTGCTCGGACCCACCCCGGCTGGTCTCACCTCGGCCCGGACCCACCTCACCTCAGCCCGGACCCGTCTCGGCCCGGTCCGGACCCATCCCGACCCGGCTCACCCC
The DNA here is from genome assembly GCF_014204915.1 of Crossiella cryophila. NCBI lineage: Bacteria > Bacillati > Actinomycetota > Actinomycetes > Pseudonocardiales > Pseudonocardiaceae > Crossiella > Crossiella cryophila. The sequence continues at coordinate 8,309,275 of NZ_JACHMH010000001.1, read as the reverse complement.
GACTCGACCCGGCCCACTCCGACCGACCCGGCCCACCGAGCCCGCCCGTTCTCCCGCCCCGCCGCCGCTTCCTCTGCGGAACGCTTTTCGAGCCAAAAAGGTTGCCTTCCGGTCCAACCGAAGTTCAAACCACCCACCGTCAAACCCGATTATCCCAGCTCACAAGCCTAAGCCCACCAACCCACCCAACCAAACCCATGTTCCGCCCAACCCAGCCCCCAAACCCCCAAACCCCCAGGGAAGGCCCCCACCCCCGAAGGCCCTCACCCCCCCCGAAGGCCCTCAACCCCCACCCCCCGAAAGCCCCCGAGCCCACCCCCGAATCTTCTCAACATCCCCACCCAACACCCCAACCCGCGGATCCACCCCACACAACAACGTCGCCACCCCCACCCGAGCCCGCTCAAACCCACCCCGCCCCCGAGCCACCCCCGGATCCCCGAACTCATCATCCAGCCAAGCCACCGCCCGCCCCGCCGCGTACTCAGCCACCGCCGCCCACTTCCAACCCCCACCCGAACGCCACACCCCATCCACCGCCCCCAGATCAGCATCCGGAAACGTGATCACCGGCAACGACGGCAGCCCGATCGCAGGCCCGATCCGGGTGTTCGCCTCATGCATCCACGTCGTGCACCAGGTCAGCTCCAGCCCGGTTTCCGCCGCAAGATCCAGCAACATCGGTCCATGCGCCGGATTGAGCCACACCCGAAGGCCCTTGTGCCGGCGGACATCCCGACCAGTCAGCCAAGCGCCGCCGCTCGTCAGCCGGAATGTCTGGAACCCGGGTGGTCGCAGGTGGGCCTTTTCCGCGTAGGGGTTCAGCGGGCCGTCGACGTCCAGTAACAACAGTCCTCGGCTCAGCAGACCTTGCCTTCCGTGGAGTCCTTGCGGCAGCGCAGCAACGCGGTGGCCGCGGCCACGCCGGCCTCGGTGGCTCGGCGTGGGTCGGCTGGGGCCTCGATCATGCTGGCCACGGCCGCGGCGAAGAAGACGTCGCCGGCGCCGGTGGTGTCGACCGCGTCGACGGCGGTGGTGCCGACCGCTCCCGAGTTGCCGTTGTGCCAGAACTGGGCGCCTGCCGAACCTTGGGTTTCCGCACGCAGGGCTTCGGCTCTGGTGCGGTCTCGTAATGTCCTTGGCGCTACCGCTCGTTCCAGGAAAAGGCGTTCTCGGGTGGAGAAGGTCAGGACTGAGGCGGTGGAGAGGAGTCGGTGGACCAGGCCGCCGGGGTAGGCGTCGGGGTCGTCCTTGACCGTCCAGGCCAGGTGTTGGTCTGGGCGGAGGAGGTCGAGGATCTCGACGGTGACGGGGCGGGGGCCTACCAGCAGGCAGACCCAGTCGCTCTCGGCGATGACGGTGCGCTGGGTCTCGGTCAGGGACTGGGGGACCGGCTCGCCGGGGTCGTAGACGGTGACGACCTGTTCGTCGGGGGCGTAGAACAGGTAGTTCGACGGGGTTCGGTCGCCGCTCTGGTCCACCCCGGACACGTCGACGCCCCAGGCGGCGAGGCGGTCGGTGTAGGCCGTGCCGAAGGCGTCCTGGCCGACCCAGGTGACCGCGCGGACGTCGTGCCCGGCCTCGGTCAGGCCCTCGGCGGCGTAGGTGATGCCGCCCAGGTGGGGCCAGGGGTGAGACAGGCGGCGGCGGACCAGGGTGGTGCCGGTCGCCGCCAGGAACGGGTCTGTTTCCATGGCGTGGTCGACACTCGCGTAGCCGATCACCGCTACTCGCGGCACGTGGTCTCCCGGCGGGCTCCGTGACGGTGGACGTTTCAACGTAGCGTGCCGCCGTTTCCGGGGTTCACCGATTCCCCAGGACTTCGCGATTCTCGATCCGCTCTTGCCCGAAGCGACTGGTCAGGCTTCCCCCTGCCGCGGGTAATCCTGCCGGGCAGGGGCCGAAAGTCGGGTCGGACCGCGATCAGGGACGCGCCACCCTGGCCAGGAAGTAGGGCGCGCCGCTTTCCTGGTGCCGCACCAGGAACAGGAACGGCCGGTCCACCCGCACCTCCAGGGGTGGCTCCGGTTCCAGTTCCAGGGAGACCGCGCCGAACATCACCGCGGTCACCGCCGCCCCTTCCAGGCCCTGCTCGTCCACGTCCAGCACCGCCTGGTGCAGTGCCGCGGTGACCGCCACCCGTTCCTCGGTCAGCTCGCCCAGGTCCGCGTCCTCGCCGAACACGGTGCGCACGCCCAGTTCGCCGAGCGGATCGGCCAGCTCCAGCCGCGAGGACACCTTGAACCGCGGCAGGAACAGCTCCACCTCCCGGTACACCCCGGAGCCCACCAGCGCGTCCAGCAGTTCCGCGTCCAGCCTCGCCGCGTCCAGGTCACCGTCGGGCAGCAGCACCACGGCCTCGGTGCCGCCGTCGGCGGGCAGCACCACCGACTGCCAGCCGCCCAGCGCCTTGTGCCGCAGCTTCCCGCCGCGACTCATCGTCGGCACCGACACGGTGCCGCCCGGCGCGTGGAACGGCAGCGCGGCCGTCCGGTCGGCGTCCCGGAACGGCGTGAGCCAGCCGACCTTGAGGTAGAGCGCGTTCACCAGCGCCACCAGGGTGTCCGCCGTGATCGCCCCGGCCGGCACCGCCTGGGTGATCAGCCCGCGGGTGATCTCGGCGACGTCGGCGTTGATCACCCCGCGGGCCACCTCCGGCGCCGCCCGCAACGCCAGCTCGCGAACCCGCGCCCCCGGCCATCCGGCCAGTCGCGCCAGGAAGTCCTCGTGCACCGCGACCCCGTCGTCCACCCACAACGTGCTGGTCACCGCGGCCGTCCCGGCCCACAGTTCAGCGGCCCCCGCGACCCGTTCGAGCAGCTTCGCCGGCTCCCCGATCAACTCGACGATCTCCGCCCGGGACCGTCCCCTGGCCGCCTCGGCGACCAGGCCCAGCGCGGTCGCGACGGAGTACGGCGACCAGCACGCGTTGGTGTCGGCAGGACCGGAGAGCGCCCGATGCAGGGCCAGCGTGAACTCGTGCACGCCGCCACGCTAGCCGCGAACCCGCTACCCGGCAGCCGGATCGGTCACGGTCGCGACGAAGTAGGGCACCCCGGTGTCGGCGTGCCGCACCAGCACCACGAACGGCCGATCCACCAGCACTGACACCTCCGGTTCCAGGGGCACCCGCCGCCCCCGCGTGGTGATCACCGTGACCGCCGCTCCCTCCAGGCCCTGCTCGTCCACGCTCAGCACCGCCTGGTGCAGCACCGCCGACACCGAGGCCCCCGCCGAGGTCAGTTTCGCCAGCCCAGCCCCGAAAACCTCCCGGATCCCCACACCCCGCAACGCCTCCTCCAACCGAACCCGCGCCCCCGCCCGGAACCGCGGCAGCACCAGCTCCACCACCCGGCTGTCCTCGATCTCCAACGGCACCCCGGCGAGATCCCCGATCTCCCCGTCCGGCACCGCCACCACCACCTCGACGCCACCCTCGGCGGGCACGACCACCACCCGCCACCCGTCCCGTTCGAGGTAGCCCAGCCGCGCCCGCACCCGCATCATCGGCACAGGCACTTCCGCGACCGGCGTACGGAACGGCAAGTCCCCAACGGCGGTGAACACGGTCCGCCAGGCCGCCCGGAGATACAGCGCGTTCACCAGCACCACCAACGTTTCCGGCCCGATCATCCCGGGCGGAACCGCCTCCGGAATCAGCCCGCAGGTCGTCTCGGCGACGTCGCCGTTGATCACGCCCCGCGCCTGCTCAGGCTGGCTTCGCAGGGGTGCGACCCGCACGTGCTCCGCGCCGACGGCCGCGAGGTACTCGTCCAGGATCGGCACGCCGGTATCGGCCCACACGGTGCTGCTCACCGCCAGCGTCGGACCCGGTGACAGCTCGGCGGCCTTGGCGAGCAGGTCGCGGGGGTCGCCGAGGGCGTGGCGGAGTTCCTCGTGGGCGGTGCCGGTGGTGGCGTCGAGCAGCAGGCTCAGGGCGGCGGCGACGGAGTAGGGCGACCAGCAGGGGTTTGGTTCGGCGGGGCGGGGGAGGGTGCGGTGCAGGTCGAGGGTGAACGGCAGCATGGCCGCAGGCTACGAGGTCAGGCCGAACCGGACCCGCTCTTCGGCGGTCAGCTCCCGGGCGTTGGCGATGGCCAGCAGGGCGGCGGGGTCCTCGACCGGGGTCCAGGTCAGCAGCACGCCGTCGCGGTTGAGCACCCGGATCGTGTGGTCGTCGTACCAGCCTGCCTCGATGACCTGGCCGTGCGTGGTGAGGGCGGCCAGTTCGTCGCCGGTGTCCGCGTCCCAGATGCGCAGGTCATCGGCATGACTCAGGATTCGCCTGCCATCCGGTGACCAGTCGAGGAACCCGACCGTGGACGTGAGGCTGGTGCTCGCGCTGTGACCCGCCCGGGTAGCCACGTCCCAGCAGCGGATGGCCCGGTCCGTGCCCGCTCCGGCCAGCAGCCTGCCGTCCGGTGACCAGCTGAGCTGGCTGACACCTGCCACCGCCTCGATCACCCCAACGCGCTCCCGTGCGGACAGTGACCACACCTCGATGGAGTGCGAGCCATCGAACACGGCGAGCCGGTCATTGTCCGGAGACCAGGCGAGCGGGCCGCCTTGGCCCGTGGTGGCGAAGGACGCGATTGGTTCCTGGTGGTCCATCGACCACACCAGCACCTCGGACGGACCGCTGGCCGGACGCTCGTTCCGGCGGGCTGCCAAGTGTCGCCCATCCTGTGACCAGGCCAGGAACGCACCATTCCGATTGCCCAGCGGGTAGCGTCGCAGGATCTGGTGCGTTGTCGCCGACCACACGACCACCGTTCCGTTGTACGTGGCTGCGACCAGTCCGGTGGCCGCCGACCAGATGAGTGCCTGCCGCCACTGGTCAATCGGATAGGGAAGCTGTATCCACTCCGCGGGTGTCCAGCCAGCCAGCACGACACCGCTCGAGTTGTACTGGGACAGCGCAAGACGAGAAGGGTCCGGGTGGCTGGCCGCCACGGCGAGTTTGCCACCCCGGCCGACCGCCAGGTCGCCGGTCGCGATGTCCCAGATCGTGGCCGAGTCCGCGTTTCCCATGAACGCCAGCACTGTGCCGGAAGCTGACCAGCACAGCAGTGTTTCCCTGCTCCGCTGATGATGGCCCAGTGTGCTGAGGTCCGCGGCGTTCAGCAGTTGGATGTCCCCCATGGAGGTCCTGACCATCGCGATCACCGATCCGGCCGGTGACCAGGAAACCCGGGTTGTACCAGGGGAATCCAGGGTCTCCTCGGCAGACGTGCGCAGGTCAAGGATGATCAGTGTGTTGATCAGTTGCCGAGCAGGCCGATCGCTTACCAATATGGCCAGTCGATCGCCGGTCGGCGACCAGGTCAGGTCGTTCACCCGGTAGGTCCACCGCGTGGACACAATGGTCCAGGACGAGGTTTCCAGGATGGTCACCGTGCCCTCGCCGCCCAACGCGATCAGCGTGTCATCCGGTGACCAGCTAACGGCGTGGATGTGTTTCGCGGCCACTCGCCTGCCTGTGCACGGACCGTCTTCTCGAATCGTCCACACCTGTGCCCCGGAGTGCTCGGACCAGGCGAACAGGCGGGAACTGTCGTTGGACCAGCGGAAGTTGATGGAATGCTCATCACTCAGAGTCGGTGCGATCCACCGGCCGTCCGTTCTCGACCAGACTCCTCTCGCGCCGGCGTATTCGCCGAGCACGATTTTGCTGCCGTCCGGGGAAAGTTCGGCGCGATACGGGTTGGCCAACGGAAGATCGGCGGTCTCCACCAGGTCGCCAGCGCGGTTCCAGACGCACTCGAGGCCGTCCGACCCGACGGTCAGCAGGCGACTCTCGTTGGCCAGCCACGCCATTGCCAGGATTCCCCCGGTGTGTCCCAAGGGAAACCGCTTGCGGGCGGGTTCGGCCAGCAGCCCCCACAGTGACAGGACCGCCGCTGGTGACGCCGATTCGCGTACCGCCGCGGCGGCGATTGATCGGGCCAGTTCGATATCGCTGTCGCGGTGTTGTCGGGCCCAAGATGCCGCCTGCCTCGCTCGAATTCCGGCGGAAAGTCGTTGGGCGACTTGGGAAGCGGCGATGAACTCGGCCACCACGCCATCCGCGGCCGTCCCCGTGGCGAGCACAAGTGCCTGCCCGCGAAGCAGATCATCGTCCCGTCGCTCGACCGCCCAAGCCCGCGCCTGACTGTTCAACAACGCCAACCGGCGAAGGCGGTCCTCGTTCTCGATGATCAGGTCGTGTAGCCAGGACCATTGGCGCAGCAAGGCATCGTGCGCCAAGTCGAAGGACTTACCATCGTCCGCCTCGACCAAAAGCCGGGCCGCCCGGAACTCATCGGCGATGCGAAACCCGGTGGTGTCCAGGTCGGCGGTGAATACAGCCCGCCGAGTGGGTTCCCTCCCCTCCCACGAGACGAACCGCAGCAATGTCGCCTCGATCTCCGCATCCGGATGTACCGCGGCCAGCGCAAGCCTGACCTCATCCGCATGCCGAGCAATCGCCCCGCCAACCCGACCAGCCCGGTCGTACGCCTCAACCGTGATGACTTTGGCGCCGGACAACCGCTGCAACAAATGCCCCAGCAGCGGCAACGCATCCCCAACCGTCGCCTCCGAGACCATCTGCCCGACTAGCCCAGCCTCGAAGTCGATGCCAGCCGCCTGGGCAGGCCCGACGATCACCTGAAGTATCGACCGAGGTGTCAGGTGGCCGACCGCATACGGGCGCGCAAACAGTCGGTTCGCCGAGAAAATCCCATACGCATCCGGCCGCAACGCGACCAGCACGTGCAGATTCGGCTGAGCCGCCAACACCGCCTCGATCAGGCTGACGAACAACGTCCGCTCAGCCTCCGGCACCCGGGTCAGGTCCTCCCACTGGTCAATCACCAGCAGACAGCGGGTCCCGGCCAAACGAGCGGCCAGATCAGTCGGCGGACGCTGGGGGAGTTGGGCCGCTTCGTCCCGCAGCAACCGGGCGCACCGACTCCGATCAGTGGCAGTCAACGCCGAAGCCAACGCCCCGAACGGATCCGGCCCAGGTTCCACCGGCCCGAAGACGGTCCATCGGGAGTTCAGCCCGGCCAGCACACCCGCCTGGATCAGCGACGACTTGCCAGTACCGGACGGCCCGACCAACGGCACGAACCGGTGCGCCGGATCGCCACCAGACCGAGCGAGGCGCTCCAGGAGTTCGCGGGTTTCGTTGTCGCGCCCGAAGAACACCGCGGCCCGATCAGCGGTGAAGGACTCCAACCCGGGGTAAGGACTGCCGTCGTGCCACACGCGATGCCGGGTGGCCAAGTGGCGGCGGAGGTGTTCGGCCAGGTAGATCGCCAAGATCAACGCGGGCAGCCACACCCAGGCATACCGGGCCACTGGTTGCAGCGGAGACCACCAGTTGTCCGGGGCCGAGGTGACCAGGTTGGTGCCCAGACCCAGCAGCACGCCCAGGAACAGCGGGAGCAGGTCGAGCGGGTGGTGGTCACCTCGGCGCACCGGGTTGAGGCTACGACACCGGGGTCACGGCAGGCGGATGGACAGGGCGTGGTGGAAGACGTTTCGCGGGTCCCACTTGGCCTTGACCTGCTGCAACCTCGGGTAGTTGCCCTTGTAGAACAGCTCGTGCCATGGCACGCCGGAGGTGTTCCAGGCCGGGTCGGCCATGTCGATGTCGGGGTAGTTGATGTAGCAGCCGTCGTTGGCGGCGTTGGGGACCGGGACGCCGCCGGTGTCGGCGTAGAGGTCGCGGAAGAGTTCGCGGACGCGGCGGATCTCCAGGGCCTCCTGGGCGGGGTCGGGCCAGTAGGTGATGAAGGTGGCCTTGAGGATGGAGTCGCGTTGCGGCATGGCGGTGGCCTCGGGGGCGACCGTGTTCACCTTGCCGCCGAAGGACAACAGCCACAGCATCGGCGGCGGGCTGGTGCCCTCGGGGGCCTTGGCCTTGGTGATGTGCCGGTAGGCGATGCGGGCCTGTTCGTCGGTGTAGCGCTTGCGCAGGTAGGCCGATTTCTGTTTGTAGCGCCCGGATTCCTGGTTGGTGCCCGAGGACAGCGCGCTGGTCAGCCAGGTCCGGCGTTCGGGCGGGAGCACGTGCACGCCCTTGTCCACCCCGGCGGTGACCGCGGCGAAATAGTCGGCGAGGAGCTTGTCCGCGTTGGGCACGGTGGCGTCGAGCTGGCCGGTGAAGATGAACCCGCCCTGGTGCGCGCCCTCGGTCGGGCAGGGCACCAGGAAGGCCGACCACAGCGAGGCGTACGGGGAGTCCGCGCCCTTGTGCTGCTCCATGAACTCGCCGTAGTTGCGCATCAGCCGGACGAAGCGGGTCTCGTCGATCTCCGCCCAGCCGCACAGCGCCACCCCGGTCAGCACCGCGGGAGCCGGTTTCGGCAGCAACTTCGTGGGGTCATTGCCCTTGGCCTTGGGGTCGCGCATCCAGTACCGGGTGACCACGCCGAAATTGCCGCCGCCGCCACCGGTGTGCGCCCACCACAGGTCCCGGTTGGGGTCGTGCGGCTCGCGGGTGGCGACCACCGCTCGGGCGGTGCCGTCCTTGTCCACGACCACCACCTCCACCGCGTGCAGGTAGTCCACCATCACGCCCAGCTTGCGGGACTGCGGGCCGTAACCGCCGCCCTGGATGTGCCCGCCGACGCCGACCTCCCCGCACTCCCCGCCCGGCACGGTCACACCCCAGCCCAGGTACAGCGTCTTGTACACCTCGCGCAGGGTGGCGCCCGCCTCGATGGCGAAGGCGTTGCGGCGCGGGTCGAAGTACACGTCGTGGAACTGGGACAGGTCGATGATCACCTGCGCGCCGTCGCCGACGAAGTCCTCGCAGGAGTGGCCGCCGCCGCGCACGGTGATCCGCTTGCCCGCGCGCACCGCCTCCTGCACCGCGCGCACCACCTGCTCGGTCGAACCGACCAGCTGGAAGGCTTCCGGACTCGGGCGGAAGCGGACGTTGATCCCCTTGATCCGCAGGTCCTCATACCTCGGGTCGCCCGGCCGCACCGTCACCGGGCCCAGCGGCGGATGACCACCACCGGCCGCCTCCGCCGGGGCCGCCGCGGCCACCCCGCCGGTGGCCGCCAGGCCGCCGACCGCGGCGGCTCCGGCCAGGAAGCCACGTCTGCTGACATCATTCATCTCAAGAACCCCCAAGAGATCCAATGCGATCGCATTGCAACGCCGACGGTACCCAGTCGCCGGGTGACTGTCCACGAAATCGCGTGTCACCCGCCCGGGGAATCGGCTCGCCCTCTAGGGTTCGAACGAGTGTTCGCCAGTTGATCGGGAGTTGGTCTGCGTGCGCGTGCTGGGAGTGGACCCCGGCCTGACCCGCTGCGGCATCGCCGTGGTCGACGGCGGCACCGGCCGCAGCGTCCGCGCCATCGCCGTGGACGTCATCCGCACCCCGGTCGACGCCCCACTGGCCGTGCGGCTGATGCAGATCGCCGACGCCGCCGAACTCTGGCTCGATCGCTACCGCCCGGACGTCATCTCGGTGGAACGGGTCTTCAGCCAGCACAACGTGCGCACCGCCATGGGCACCGCGCAGGCGGGCGGGGTGATCGCGCTGTGCGCGGCCCGCCGCGACCTGCCGGTGGCCTTCCACACCCCCAGCGAGATGAAGGCCGCGCTCACCGGATCCGGCCGGGCGGACAAGGCCCAGGTCACCGCCATGGTCACCAAGGTCCTCGGGCTCACCGAGGCGCCGAAACCGGCTGACGCCGCCGACGCGCTCGGCCTGGCCATCTGCCACATCTGGCGCGCGCCCATGCAGTCCCGGCTGGCCGAGGCCCAGGCCAGGGCCGCCCAGCTCGCCCAGGCGCACAAGGCCCGGCTCGCCGCCGCGGCCAGGACGGCGGCCAAGCCCGCCCGGACAAGGAACAAGTGATCACGTGATTTCCTCGGTACGCGGCCAGGTGCTCGCCATCAGCCTCGACCACGCCGTCATCGAGGTCGGCGGGGTCGGGCTCGCGGTGCGCACCACCCCCGCCACCCTGGCCACCCTGCGCCGCGGGGAGGAGGCCCGGCTGTCCACCACGCTGGTCGTGCGCGAGGACTCCCTCACCCTGTTCGGCTTCGCCACCGACGAGGCCCGCGAACTCTTCGGTCTGCTGCAGACCGTCACCGGCGTCGGCCCCAAACTCGCCCTGGCCGTGCTCGCCGTGCTCGAACCGGACAAGCTGTGCGCCGCGCTGGCCGAGGGCAACATCACCGTGCTCACCCAGGTCCCCGGCGTCGGCCGCAAGGGCGCCGAACGCCTGGTCATCGAACTGCGGGACAAGGTCGGCGCGCTGCTGCCCAGCGCCAGCCTGCCCGGCGTCGACCACGACCAGGTCCGCGGCCAGGTGGTGGAAGCCCTCCTCGGCCTCGGCTTCCCGGCCAAACAGGCCGAGGCGGCGGTGGAGTCCGTGCTCGCCGACGGCGGTGGCGACACCGCCACCGTGCTGCGCCAGGCCCTGGCCGGGCTCGGACGCAAGAAGTAACGGGGCCGCGCGGTGTTCGACGACGACCTCGACGAGGAGACCCCGCTCTCCCCCTACCCCGCCACCGGGGAACGGGAGGACGAGACCGGGCTGCGCCCGAAGAACCTGACCGAGTTCGTCGGCCAGGCCCGGGTCCGCGAACAGCTCGAACTGGTGCTCGGCGGCGCCATGCGGCGCGGCTCGCCACCCGACCACGTGCTGCTCTCCGGCCCGCCAGGACTCGGCAAGACCAGCCTCGCCATGATCATCGCCGCCGAACTGGGCGCCGCGCTGCGGATCACCTCCGGCCCGGCCCTGGAACGCGCCGGCGACCTGGCCGCGATGCTGTCCAACCTGGCCGAGGGCGACGTGCTCTTCATCGACGAGATCCACCGCATCGCCCGGCCAGCCGAGGAGATGCTCTACCTGGCCATGGAGGACTTCCGGGTCGACGTCGTGGTCGGCAAGGGCCCCGGCGCCACCAGCATCCCCCTGGACATCGCCCCGTTCACCCTGGTCGGGGCCACCACCCGGTCCGGCTCGCTGACCGGCCCGCTGCGCGACCGCTTCGGCTTCACCGCGCACATGGAGTTCTACGTCCCCGGCGAACTCGAACGCATCCTCACCCGCTCGGCCACCATCCTCGGCGTCGACCTGCGCCCCGACGGCGCGGTCGAGATCGCCGGCCGCTCCCGCGGCACCCCCCGGATCGCCAACCGGCTGCTCCGCCGGGTCCGCGACTACGCCGAGGTCCGCGCCGACGGCGCCGTGACCAGGGACATCGCCATGGCCGCCCTCCAGGTCTACGACGTCGACGAACTCGGCCTCGACCGCCTGGATCGTGCCGTTCTGGGTGCTTTGGTGCGGTCGTTTGGAGGTGGACCGGTCGGGGTGTCTACCCTGGCTGTGGCGGTGGGTGAGGAGCCGACCACCGTCGAGGAGGTCTGCGAGCCGTACCTGGTGCGGGCGGGCATGCTCGCGCGAACACCGCGCGGGCGGGTCGCTACCGTGTCGGCATGGCGTCACCTCGGGCTTGAACCCCCGGCCCAGGCTCCCGGCGAGGTGGGTTAGCCCCCGCCCTGGCCGCACAGCGAGTGACACCTGGCACACTCGTACCCGCATACCCGAACAAACCGGAGGTCAGGCCGTCAGGGCGGCCTCCGCCGAACGGAGAATGATGGACCCGTCATTTATCTTCCCGCTCCTCATTGTCGGGCTCGGGGTCATGATGTTCCTCAGCGTCCGCAAGCAGAAGAGGGCCATCGCGGACCAGCAGTCGCTGCAGAACTCGCTCGCGCCTGGTGACCGGGTCATGACCACCTCCGGTCTGTACGCGACGGTGGTCGACGCCGAGGACGACACCACCATCCTGCTCGAACTCGCCCCCGGTGTGACCACCGAATGGGTGCGCGCGGCGGTCCGCGAGAAGGTCAAGGACACCGCCGACGAGGACGTGGACGCCGACGAGGTGGACGAGACCCCGGCCCCCTCGGTGGCGGAGAAGGCCAACGAGAGCAAGGCCGAGATCGCCCCGCCCCTTGAGCAGGGCAAGAACAACCGGTAAGACCCTAACGTCAGGTTTTCCTGGCGCGCTAGGCTCTGGCGCCCCCGCAGGCAGCGTGCGCGGGGGCGCACCGCCTTGTCTCGCCCGATGCGGGCAGGGTGGTCGACTTCCACTGACCATCGGCAACGGGGCCAGCAGACGGCCCCGTTGGCATGAGGAGACCGACGTACCGTGGCACCTCCGGCTGGGCATGTACGCCCGTGGCGCAACCTCGCCGCCTTCGGACTGATCATTGTCGTGCTCTACTCACTGGTGTTCTTCACCGGTGACGGGCAGGCGAAGCCGAAGCTGGGCATCGATCTGCAGGGCGGCACGCGGGTCACGCTGACCGCGCGGTCGGAGAGCGGCGCCCCGCCCTCCGCGGAGTCGCTCAACCTGGCCCGCGAGATCATCGACCGGCGCGTCAACGGCTCCGGCATCTCCGGCGCCGAGGTCGTGCAGGACGGCACCAACCTGGTGATCACGGTCCCCGGCAACAACCCGGACGAGGCCCGCAGCCTGGGCCGCACCGCGGTGCTGGGCTTCCGCGCGGTGATCGGCGCGGTCCCCGCGACGAACCAGCCCGCACCCAGCACCAGCAACCAGCCCTCCGGCTCCAACGCGCCCAAGCCGACCACCTCCGGTCCGGCCGCCGGCGCGCCGACCAGCTCGCCGAAGCCGCAGGGCCGGATCGCACCCGCCCAGCAGCCCACCGGCACCGGGCAGCCCAGCTCCCCGGCCGCGCCGCCGCCCAGCAGCAGCGCGCCGCCCGCGCCCAAGGCAGGCCCCGAGGCCATCAAGCAGGCCAAGGAGATCCGGCAGAACCCGGCGCTGCTCAGCGACCAGCAGATGCAGCAGCTCGCCCTGGCGACCCTGGACTGCAAGGCCGCCGACCCGCTCACCGGCCTGGACGACCCGAAGCTGCCGCTGGCCACCTGTGACGAGAAGGGCACCGAGAAGCTGATCCTCGGCCCGGTGTTCCTGGACGGCAAGCAGATCTCCGACGCCAGCGCCCAGGCCAACAGCCAGGGCCCCGGCTTCGTGGTCACCCTGAACTTCCACGGCGACGGCGTGAAGACCTGGGCCGAGTTCACCTCCAAGAACGTCGGCAAGCGCGCCGCGTTCGTGCTCGACACCAAGGTCGTCTCCGCGCCCTCGATCAACGAGGCCATCGTCGGCGGCAGCACCCAGATCACCGGCCAGTTCACCCAGAACGAGGCCCAGCAGCTGGCCAACGCGCTCAAGTACGGCTCACTGCCGCTCAACTTCGAGCAGTCGGAGTTCGAGACCGTCTCCGCCACCCTCGGCTTCGCCTCGCTGCAGGCCGGCCTCATCGCCGGTCTCATCGGGCTCGGGCTGGTGCTGCTCTACTGCCTGTTCTACTACCGGGCGCTGGGCATCCTCACCGCGTTGTCGCTGGTCCTGACCGGTCTGGTGGTCTTCGCGGTACTGGTGCTGCTTGGCCGCTGGGTCGGCTTCACCCTCGACCTGGCCGGCGTGGCCGGGTTCATCATCGCCATCGGCATCACCGCCGACTCCTTCATCGTCTTCTTCGAGAGACTCAAGGACGAGGTGCGCGAGGGCCGCAGCTTCCGCTCCGCGGTGCCGCGCTCCTGGGTCCGCGCCCGGCGCACCATCCTCTCCGCCGACGCGGTCAGCTTCCTGGCCGCCGCGGTGCTCTACATCCTGGCCGTCGGCCAGGTGAAGGGCTTCGCCTTCACCCTGGGCATGTCCACCGTGCTCGACCTGGTGATCGTGTTCCTGGTGACCCACCCGCTGGTCTCGCTGGCCTCCAACTCCAAGTTCCTCTCCCGCCCCGGCCTGTCCGGTCTCGGCGAGGCGCAGCGGTTCAACGCGACCTACCGCAAGGCCGCCCCGGCCGCCACCACTGCCGTGAAGGAGGCCTGAGATGGCTGACAACGAGACTGGAGCCGTGGTGGCCCCCGGCCTGGAGACCACCCAGCGGCCCAAGAAGAGGGAAGGCTTCTTCACCCGGCTCTACCTGGGCAACGGCGCGCTGGACATCGTCGGCAAGCGCAAGATCTGGTACGTCGCCACCACGATCCTGTTCCTGATCTGCCTGGGCTCCATGCTGTTCCGGGGCTTCGAGCTGGGCATCGACTTCAAGGGCGGCACCAAGCTGTCCATGCCGACCAGCAGCGTCACCGGCCCGCCGATCACCGATCAGCAGGTCAAGGACATCTACCAGCAGTCGGTCGGCAAGGAAGCCGCCTCGGTGCAGACCGCGGGCACCGGCACCAGCCAGACCATCCAGATCCGCTCCGAGGCACTGTCCTCCGAGCAGGTCACCAAGCTGCGCGACGCGCTGTTCAACCAGCTCAAGCCCAAGGACGCCAACGGGCTGAGCGTGCCGACGGTGATCAGCGACAGCGCGGTGTCCGGATCATGGGGCGGTGAGATCACCAACCAGGCGATCATCGCGCTGATCGTGTTCCTGGTGCTGGTCACGGTGTTCCTGATCTTCTACTTCGAGAAGTGGATGGCCGTCGGCGCGCTGGCCGCGCTGGCCTTCGACCTCATCGTCACCGCCGGCGTGTACTCCATCGTCGGCTTCGAGGTCACCCCGGCCACCGTGATCGGTCTGCTGACCATCCTCGGCTTCTCGCTGTACGACACCGTGGTGGTGTTCGACAAGGTCAAGGAGAACACCCGCGGCCTGCTCGGCCTGACCCGCCGCACCTACGGCGAGGCGACCAACCTGGCGGTCAACCAGACCCTGGTGCGTTCGCTCAACACCTCGCTGATCGCGGTGCTGCCGGTGTTCGCGCTGCTGGCCATCGGCGTCGGCGTGCTCGGCGTCGGCACGCTCAAGGACCTCGCGCTGGTGCAGATGACCGGCATGATCTCCGGTGTCTTCTCCTCGATCTTCCTGGCCTCGCCGCTGGTGGTGACGTTGAAGATGACCGAGCCGAAGTACCAGCAGCAGGCCCAGCGGGTCGCCCAGCGCCGGGCCAACCTGGCCCGCAAGGCCGAGGCCGCCGCGGCCGGTGAGCACTTCGAGCCCACCGACGAGGACAGCCTGGACGCGGAGTTCCGCCGCGAGCAGGCCATCAGCGCCGCGGCCAGCGTGCCCGGCCGCACCGCCAAGGCCACCGACGCCGCCCGGCGGGCCCGCCCGACCGGCAAGCGCGGCCGGTGACCGGGGAAACCCAGCAGCAGCCGGACCTCGCCGCCGCCGTCAGCGGCGTCGGCGAGGCCATGGCCGCCGCCCAGCAGGCCGTGGTCAAACAGGTCACCCTCGCCGGTGACCTGGAAGCCGCCCTCGACCTGATCCGGGACGTGCCCGACTTCCCCGAACCCGGCGTGCTCTTCCGCGACCTGACCCCGGTGCTGTCGGATGCCAAGGCACTCGGCGCGCTGGTCTACGGCGTGGCCGCGGCCTGCCCGGCCGCCGACGTGGTCGCCGGGATCGAGGCCCGCGGCTTCCTGCTGGCCGCCCCGGTCGCCTACGGCTGCGGCGTCGGCATGGTGCCGGTACGCAAGGCCGGCAAACTGCCCGCCGTCGCCGCCAAGGTCAGCTACGCCCTGGAATACGGCACCGCCGAACTGGAGATCGCCGTCGGCGCCATCCAGCCCGGCCAGCGCGTCGCCGTCATCGACGACGTCCTGGCCACCGGCGGCACCGCCGCCGCGGCCTGCGAGCTCGTCGAGCAGGCCGGGGGAGTGGTCGCCGGCGTCGTGGTGGTGCTGGAGATCGCCGCCCTCAACGGCCGGGCCGAACTCGAGGGTTACCAGGTCACAGCACTGCGCACGGTCTGAACTCAGCCAGATCACGAACGCGCCGGGAGACAACTCCCGGCGCGTTCTTGTGCACCTAAAGACAATCCCCCAGTCGCTCGATCGGGCTAACCTAGTGACCTGTGGCACACCGAGCCGAGCCGCCACCGCCCGGCCACCACACCAACGGGGGATCAACCATGACCTCAACTGTCATCCGTCGAGTCGCCAGCGTGTTCACCGCCGCTGTCGCCGCGACCGGCTTACTGCTCGTCGTCGGCGCGACCGAGGGCAAGGCCGCCGAGAGCGGCTGGTGCAAGGGCCCCGGTCCGTGCACCGCGCCCGCCCCGGCCGGCTGGTGCCAGGACGGCGCCGGCCTGACCCTGGGATCGGACATCTGCCGTCGCTGACCCACCGGCCCGCGGGCAGTCGCCGCCCGCCACCCGGCGACTGCCCGCCGCCGAGCAGCCCCGTCGAGCCCCGTGCCCGGCGGGGCTGCTCTCTTCGGTGGTGTCGACCGCGTTCCACCGCTGGTTACGGTGCCCTGTGACGCACACACTGACCCGCAGAGCCCTCGCGCTGCTGCTCACCGCAGGCACCGCGCTGGGCCTGGGCGCCGCCACCGCGGTCGCCGCGCCCGGCCACGGCCGCCCGATCGTGGCCGGGGCCTTCGGCCACGAACCGATCCTGGAGATCCCCTCGGCCGTCACCCCGACGGCGACCCTGGACATCCGCACCGCCATCCCCGGCCGCGGCCCGGCCACCCAGCGCGGCGAGATCCTGTTCGCGCACTACTTCCTCAAGGTGTGGCGCAACAACAAACTCGTCGAGCACTCCTACGACGGCGCAGCGCCCTTCGACGTGCCCCTCGGCGTCGGCAAGCTGATCAAGGGCTGGGACCAGGGCCTGCTGGGCGTGCGCGCGGGCAGCCGGGTGGTGCTGACCGTGCCGCCGGACTGGGGCTACGGCCCGCGCGGCGGCATCCCCGAGGCGGGCATCCTCAAGGACGACACCCTGGTCTTCGTCGTCGACGTCTACGGCACCTACCAGCCCGCCGCCTCCGCGGTCGGCGAACCCGGCCGTCCCTACGACACCCGGCGGCTGCCCGCGGTCGAACGCGTCGACGGCCGCCAGCCCGCCATCACCGTCCCCGCGGTCGCACCGCCGCGCTGGCCCGAGTCCCGCACCCTGGTCGAGGGGCGCGGCAGCCGGGTGTGGCCGGGGCAGACCGCGATCGTCCAGCACACCACCGTGGTGTGGCGGACCGGCGCGGTCACCGACTCCTCCTGGGGCAAGGCCAAACCCGCCGCCTTCACCCTCCGCCCCGGCAAGGCGGGCGACGGACTGATCGCCGGACTCGCCGGCGTCCGGGTCGGCAGCCGGGTGCTCCTGGTCGTACCGCCCGCCGCCGGCCAGACCGACACCCTCGTCCACGTGGTGGACGTACTCGGCTCGCACTGACAGCCCAGTCCCGGTCACCGGCGAACACGCTCGGTGACCGGGACGGCACGCACGGCGAAAAATGATCGGTCCGACGGTAACCCGGACGCAGTTCATCGTGTGACTCTTCACGTTCGTCGAACACCTGCGCGTTCCGCCCGAGGTGTGGCGTTATCCTCGGTTACCGGGGTCGGTGGCCCCGGCACCCGAGGCAATCCGGGAGCGTGCACTTGAGTCAAGACGTCGAAGCCTCCGTAGCGGCGCAGCCGGCGCTCCCAGCGCCGCCGCCCTCAGCCACCCGCAGGGTGCGCGCACGGCTGGCCCGGCGGATCACCGCGCAGCGCGCCGCCCCGGTCAAGCAGGTCCTGGAACCACTGGCCGCCGTGCACCGCGAACTGCACCCCAAGGCCGACCTGGCGCTGCTGCAGAGCGCCTACGACGTCGCCGAGGACAAGCACCGGCACCAGCGCCGCAAGTCCGGGGACCCCTACATCACCCACCCGCTCGCCGTGGCCACCATCCTGGCCGAGCTGGGCATGGACACCATCACCCTGGTCGCCGCGCTGCTGCACGACACCGTCGAGGACACCGACTACTCCCTGGAAGCCCTCAGCGAGGAGTTCGGCACCGAGGTCGCGCACCTGGTCGACGGCGTCACCAAGCTGGACAAGGTCAAACTGGGCGCCGCCGCCGAGGCCGAGACCATCCGCAAGATGGTCATCGCGATGGCCCGCGACCCGCGCGTGCTGGTCATCAAACTGGCCGACCGGCTGCACAACATGCGCACCATGCGCTTCCTGGCCCCGGAGAAGCAGGCCCGCAAGGCCAGGGAGACCCTGGAGGTGCTCGCCCCGCTGGCGCACCGCCTGGGCATGGCCACGGTCAAGTGGGAGCTGGAGGACCTCGCCTTCGCGATCCTGCAGCCCAAGAAGTACGACGAGATCGTCCGCCTGGTCGCCAACCGCGCGCCCAGCCGGGACAAGCACCTGCGCAAGGTCACCGACGAACTCTCCGGTCACCTGGAGGCCGCGCGCATCCTGGCCAGGGTGGAAGGCCGCCCCAAGCACTACTACTCCATCCACCAGAAGATGATCGTCCGCGGCCGCGACTTCGACGACATCCACGACCTGGTCGGCGTGCGCATCCTGGTCGACGAGGTACGCGACTGCTACGCCGCGATGGGCGTGGTGCACGCGCTCTGGCAGCCCATGCCCGGCCGGTTCAAGGACTACGTCGCCCAGCCCCGCTTCGGCGTCTACCAGTCCTTGCACACCACCGTGATCGGCCCCGACGGCAAGCCCCTCGAAGTGCAGATCCGCACCTACGAGATGCACCGCACCGCCGAGTACGGCATCGCCGCGCACTGGCGGTACAAGGAGACCAGGGGCACCCACAAGGGCGTCGAGGTCGACGACATGGCCTGGATGCGCCAGCTCCTGGACTGGCAGCGGGAGGCCGCCGACCCCGGTGAGTTCCTGGAGTCGCTGCGCTACGACCTCGCGGTCAAGGAGATCTTCGTCTTCACGCCCAAGGGCGATGTGGTCACCCTGCCCGCAGGCTCCACCCCCGTCGACTTCGCCTACGCCGTGCACACCGAGGTCGGCCACCGCTGCATCGGCGCCAGGGTCAACGGCCGCCTCGTCGCCCTCGAGCGCAAGCTGGAGAACGGCGAGGTCGTGGAGATCTTCACCTCCAAGGCCGAAGGCGCCGGACCCAGCCGCGACTGGCTGCAGTTCGCGGCCAGCCCACGGGCCAAGACCAAGATCAAGCAGTGGTTCGCCAAGGAACGCCGCGAAGAGGCGATCGAGGCCGGTAAGGACCAGATCGCCAAGGAGGTCCGCCGGGTCGGCCTGCCCATGCAGCGCCTGGTCTCGGCCGACTCGGTCACCGCGCTGGCCCGCGAACTCCGCTACCTCGACGTCAGCTCCCTCTACGCCGCCGTCGGCGAAGGCCACGTGTCGGCCCGGCACCTGGTGCAACGCCTGGTCGCCCTGCTCGGCGGCGTCGAGCACGCCGAGGAGGAGCTGGCCGACCGCGCCACCCCCTCCACCGTGCAGCGCCGCCGTGGCGTGGACGCGGGCGTGGTGGTCAAGGGCACCAGCGACGTCTGGGTCAAACTCGCCCGCTGCTGCACCCCCGTGCCAGGGGACGAGATCCTCGGTTTCGTCACCCGCGGCGGCGGCGTCAGCGTGCACCGCACCGACTGCACCAACAGCGAGGAACTCCAGGCCAGCCCGGAACGCCTCCTGGAGGTCGAGTGGGCCCCGTCGGCCTCCTCGGTCTTCCTGGTCGCCATCCAGGTCGAGGCCCTGGACCGGCACCGGCTGCTCTCCGACATCACCAAGGTCCTGGCCGATGAGCGGGTGAACATCCTGTCGGCGTCGGTGACGACCTCGCGGGACCGGGTCGCGGTGAGCCGGTTCGCCTTCGAGATGGGCGATCCGAAGCACCTGGGGCACGTGCTCAAGGCGGTGCGCAACGTCGAGGGCGTCTACGACGTGTACCGGGTCACCTCGGCGAGCTGATCCGGCCACCGCCGCCTCAGTTCACCGGCCGGGTCATGTCCGCGGTCAGTTCGGCCGGGCTCAGCGCCCGGTCGTACAACCGCACCTCGTCGATCATCCCGGCGAAGAACTCGTTGCCCCACACCGCGTTCCCGCCGATCCGCAACGCCCCGCTGGACGCGGTCACCGACCCGGCCACGGCCTGACTCGACACCAGGGCCCCGTTGACGTGGAGCCGCAACGTGGTCCCGTCGTAGGTGGTGCTGACATAGGACCAGGCGTTGGCCGGCAACGCGGTCGGGCCCGCGGTGTCCCGTTCCACCCCGCCGACCCGCACCGCCGCACCGGGTCCGCGGGAGGGTGAACTGGCGTACAGCCCGTAGCTGAGCCCGTTCGTGGTCTCCCGCAAGGCGATCGTGCGCCACTGCGTGCTCAGCGTGCCGGGTTGCACCCACGCGGACAGGGTGAACCGGGCGGGGGACAGGCTGGCGTGGTTGGGCACGGTGACCCAGTCGTTGACGCCGTCGAAGCGCAACGCCCGCCCGAACCGTCCGGTCGTCACCCAGGTCGCCCCCGACACCGTGCCGGTGCGGCCGTTGCCGCTGTCATCGGCCGCGCTCGTCCCGCTGCCCGCGTCGAAGCCGTACTCGGCCAGCAACCCGCTCGCCCGGTAGCTCGCCGTGTAGGTGGTCGCGGTGGCCGGCGCGGTGATCACGTGGCTGTTCGCGCCGCCGTCGGACCAGGCGGTGAAGCCGAAGGTGGTGCCGGACAAGGCTTGTGGGCTGGGCGCGGATACCGAGTTGGCCGAGCCGACGATCACCGTGCGGGTGAACGGGGTGGTCTGGGTCTGGGAGAACGTGGTCAGTTGCAGGCCCGGCGGATCGCTGGTGAAGGTCAGGTTCACCGTGCGCGGGTCCAGCCGCACCGAGGTGCTGGCCTCCCGGCCACCGGAGTCCCGCGCGGTCAGCACCAGCTCCAGGAAGGACGGGAACTCGTGGTCCGGGGCGAAGAACTCGCCGCCGGCCACGCCGGGGAAGCTCTGCACCGGGTGGGTGTGGCAGTTGCTCGGGCAGTGGTGCAGCAGCAGCCGCCAGGTCAGCGCCGAGGGCGGTAACTGGCCGTCCTGCGGGTCGGTGGCACTGCCGGAGAACGGGATCCGCTGCCCCACCTGCCAGCGCAGCGCCGCGGTCGGGTTGGCGATCACCGGCACCGGATCCTGCGGTGGCGGTTGCCCGGCGGTCACGGTGACCGTGGTGGTGCCGGACAGGCCGCCGGGGTCGGTCACCCGCAGGCCCACCCGGACCTCGCCGACCTGGGTGTAGGTGAAGCTCGGGCGGGGCAGGGTGGAGTCGTCGTAGGCGCCGTCGCCGTCGAGATCCCAGGCATAGCCCAGGGTGTCGGCGTCCGGGTCGGTGGACTGGCTGCCATCGAAGCGCACCGTCAGCGGCACCGGACCGCTGGCCGGGGTCGCGGAGGCCACCGCGGTCGGCGGCCGGTTGCCCGCCGGGTAGCTCAGCCGCCGCAGCTCGCCGGCGCCCAGCGCCAGGTAGAATATGTCCCCGCCGGGGCCACGGGTGATCGCCACCGGGATCCGCACCCCGGTCGCCACCGTCACGATCTTCGCTGGATCCGGCAGTCCGTTCGCGCCGACCTGCATGGCCCACACACAGCCGCGGGAGGAGTCGGCGAAGAACAACGCGCCCCGGTACTCCGCCGGGTAGGCGCTGCCCTGCTCGAAGGCCAGTCCGGTCACCGAGGAACTCCCGGTCGGGCAGCCGTCCCCGGCCACCACCGAGGCGTCGTGCCGGTAGGCGTAGTGCGGGGCCTGCTGCCCGCCCGCGGCGTAGAGCTGCTCGCAGGAGTCCAGGTTCGCCCCGTCGTAACCGCCCTGCCGGGCCGCGCCCTCGAAACACGGCCAGCCGAAGTTCTCCGCGGTCCCGTCCGCCGGGTTGGTGATCCGGTTGATCTCCTCCCAGGTGCCCCAGCCGACATCGGCCACCCACAGCTCCGAGGTGCCCGGCCGCACCGCGAACCGGAACGGGTTGCGCAGGCCGTGCGCGGTCACCCGCCGCGCGTTGGCGTCCGGGCTGCCCGCGAACGGACTGCCCGGCAGCCCGGCGCCGGTGTCCGGGTCGATCCGGATCATGCTGCCGCTCAACGTCCGCGGCTGGTCAACCGGCCGCCGCACCGACTGCGCCCGCAACGCCCCGCCCTGCGCGTCCGGCGGCGACAGGTTCGTGCCCGCCACGCCGGGCGGGTCCGCGCACGGGTTCTTGGTCTGGCCCCAGTCGGCGTAGTTGAAGCTGGCCCCGTCGCCCGCGCTGACGTAGAGCGCCCCGTCCGCGCCGAAACGCAGCTCACCCACGGTGTGGCTGGGGAACTGCTGGCACCAGGAGGTCAGCACCACCTGCTCGGTCCCGACGTCCCCGTTGGCGACCAGGCGGGACACCCGCCCCTGCACCACACACCCGTCCACGGTCGCTCCCGGCGGATCAGGACAGGTGTCGCCCCAGGCGGGCGGCGCGCCACCGGGTAGCGCGTCGTAGGTGTAGGCCACGTAGACGTGCGGCACCACCGGGAACCGCGGATGCACCGCCAGCCCGAGCAGCCCGCGGTCCCAGTAGTCCTGGACCTGCGGGCGCAGATCGGCGAAGACCGTCGGCGTCGGATCGGCCAGCCCGTCGAAGACCTTGACCAGGCCGCTCTTCTCGGTGACGAAGATCCGGCCGTCCGGGGCGAAGGCCACGTTGGTCGGCGCGTTCAGCCCGGACAACGCGACCGTGTCGGTGAACCCCGGCGGCGTGGCCGAGGCCGACGCGGCGGGCAGCACCACCAGGTAGGTCAAGGTCAACAGGACAGCGAGAACCAACCGCAGCACGGACATCCGGGCCCCCAAGGCTCGCGGCGACGAAGCGAACACCCGGCCCCCGCCCGGTACTCAAACAACTACCCTGCGCAATCGTTTGGTAGCAATCCGCCATCGGGGCAGCTCGTCGGCGCACCAGCGGCGGCCGGACGCCCGGAGGGAGGAATCCCGTCGCATTACGGTGACCCGGACTTGTCCCCGGCCCCGGCGGCTGGCATGACCGGGGCATGCCCACCCGTCCCGCGCGCACCCCCGGTCACCCGTTCCTGCTGCCCGACCTCACCGTGCCCTGGCCGTCCAGGTGCAACCCGCACGTCGACGCGGTCCGCCGGGACACCCGGTCCTGGGCCCGCCGGATGGGCCTGCTCGCCAGCCCCGGCACCTGGACCGAACTGAGCTTCGACGCCGACGACTGGACGCTGTTCGCCGCGCTCACCCACCCGGACGCCACCGAGGCCCGGCTGCGTCAGGTGGCCCGGTGGGACGTGTGCCTGCTCGCCCTCGACGACTACTTCGTGGCCGCCTACAAACGCACCCGCGACGCGCTCGGCGCCCGCCGGTTCGTGGACCGGCTGGCCGCGTTCATGCCACCGCCCGGAGTGGCCGCGCCGAGCCCGGAGAACCAGGTCGAACGCGCGCTGGCCGACGTGTGGGCCGACACCGCACCCGCGCTGCCCGCCCCGGTCCGCGCCCGCTTCCCCGGCGAGGTGCTCCGCTTCGCCCGCGGCAACCTGTGGGAGCTGGCCAACAACCTCCAGCACCGGGTGCCGGACCCGGTGGACTACCTGGAGATGCGCCGGGAGACCGCGGGCACCGAGCTGTCCACCGGACTGGGCGCGCTCAGCGTCGGCGTGCACCTGCCGCCCGAGGCGCTGGCCTCCCGGGAGCTGCGGCCGATGATCGAGACCTTCGCCGATGTGGTCGGCATCCGCAACGACATCCACTCCTACCGCAAGGAGATCGAGGAGGAACAGGACGTCAACAACCTGCTGCTGACCATCCGGCAGTTCTTCGCCTGCGACCTGCAAACCGCCGTCGACCTGGCCTTCGGCCTCTACACCGCCCGGCTGGCGCAGTTCGAGCGGATCACCGAGGCACTGCAGGCGCGGCCGGAGGTGCGGCGCTTCGCCTGCTACCTGCGGGACTGGCTGGCCGGGGACAACCAGTGGTACCGCCGCACCCGCCGCTATGTCATCGGCGGACGCAGTGGCTTCAGTGTCTAGTGAAATTAAGTCGAGGGGAGCGCGACCCAACCCCTGGCAGGGAAGCCCGGCGGGACGCCAGGACGAACCCTCGCCTGGAAGTCCGGCGGAACGCCAGAGCTACCCCCCGCCTGGAAGTCCGGCGGGACGCCAGAACGACCCTCCGCCTGCAAGCCCGGCGGAACGCCAGGACGAACCCCCGCAGGGAAGCCCGGCGGAACGCGAAAACGAACCCCCGGCCGGAAAGCCCGGCCGGGGGTTCGTCGAACTCGGGAGCGGTCAGCCCTTCAGCGTGGCCGTCTCGATCTTGACCTCGAGCTTCGGCTTGCCGTCACCCGGCTGCCCGCCCTGCGGGATCTCCACGCCACCGGCGGCGACCTTCTCGATCACCTTCAGCCCGTCCTCGGACACGGTGCCGAAGACCGTGTACTCCGGCGGCAGTTCGGAGTCGGCGAAGACCATGAAGAACTGGCTGCCACCACTGTCCGGCGCCTGCGTCTTGGCCATCGCCAGGGTGCCGCGCGGGTAGATGGTGTACTGCTTGCCCTGCTTGAGGTCCTTCGGCTTCTCGTCCTTGATCGTGTAGCCGGGGCCGCCGCGGCCGGTGCCCTGCGGGTCACCGCACTGCAGCACCTTCAGCGACTCCGTCGTCATCCGGTGGCAGACGGTGTTGTCGAAGTACTTCTTGGCCACCAGGTGCGTGACGCTCTGCACCGTGCACGGCGCCTTCGCCCGGTCCAGTGTCAGCGCGATCGCGCCCTGGCTGGTCTTCAGGTCCACCTGCGCGGTGCCCTTGTCCGGCGTCGGGCTGACATCCGGCGGCAGCCCGGCCTCCTTGGCCGCGGGCTCGGCCGGCGTCTCGGTGTACTTGCACGGGCCCTCGGTCTGCTTGCCCGGCGGGGGCGGCGGCGTGGTCGAGGTGTCCGAGGGGTTCGCCGCGGCGTCCGGGGTGCTCTCCGAGGTCGCCAACCAGTAGATGCCGCCGCCGACCAGGAGGACCGCCACGGCGGTGGCCGCCGCGCCGATCACACGACGGCGCTTGGCGCGCACCGCCCGGCGTTCCAGCTGCCGCTCCAGCTTGCGCTTGGCAGCCTGGCGCCGTTGCTCGTTGCTCGGCACGTGGATCCTCCCCTGGGGGTCGACCTGGTCAAGTTGATGTGGTGGTGGCGCGCGGAGTCTAGATCGGATCGTGTAAGGCCCGTGTGGCGGTACCCGCCGTCAGTCGGCCGACCCGGGAAAATCGGCTCGAACCGCTCGCTAGGCTAGGGGCACACTCCGCCAGCAGTCGACCAGGAGGTTTCCCCGTGCTCGTCGCCGGGTTCCCCGCGGGCCCCCTCGCCGCCAACTGCTACCTGTTGGCCGCCGACGAGGGCGAGGCCTGCGTCATCGTGGACCCCGGCCAGGAAGCCGAGGAACTCCTGGAGCGGGCGCTGCGCCAGTACCGGCTCACCCCGGTCGCCGTGCTGCTCACCCACGGCCACTTCGACCACATCTTCTCCGTCACCCCGGTCTGCGACGGCCACGACATCCCGGCCTGGATCCACGCCGGGGACCGCGCGCTGCTCAGCGACCCCGCCCGCGGCTTCGGCCCGGACGCCGCGGAGTTCTTCGGCGGCAGGCTGGAACTGCGCGAGCCGAACGAGGTGCGCGAGCTGGCCGACGGGCAGCAGCTGGAGATCGCCGGGCTGACCTTCACCGTCGACCACACCCCAGGCCATACCGGCGGGTCGGTGTGCTTCCGCACCGGCGCCGAGGAAGGCGGACGGCTGCTGCTGTCCGGCGACACCCTCTTCGCCGGGTCCATCGGACGCACCGACCTGCCGGGCGGCGACTCCGCCCAGATCATGGAGTCGTTGCGCGCCAAGGTGTTGCCGCTTCCCGACGACACCGTGGTGCTGCCCGGCCACGGCAGCCCGACCACCATCGGCCGCGAGCGCGCCGGCAACCCGTTCCTGATGGGGTTGTCCGGCGGAGACGCACCGGCCTTCCCGACCCGAGGACTGTGAAGCACTACCGATGAGCACCTTTGCCGCTCCCAAGGGCATCCCCGAGTACTACCCGCCGACCTCCGCGGGCTTCCTGCACGTCCGGGACACCCTCACCGATCAGGCCCGCCGCGCCGGGTACGGCTACATCGAGCTGCCGGTGTTCGAGGACACCGCGCTGTTCGCCCGCGGCGTCGGCGAGTCCACCGACGTGGTCAGCAAGGAGATGTACACCTTCGCCGACCGCGGCGACCGCTCGGTCACGCTGCGGCCCGAAGGCACCGCGGGCGTGATGCGCTCGGTGATCGAACACGGCCTGGACCGCGGCCAGCTGCCGGTGAAGCTGTACTACGCGGGCGCGTTCTTCCGCTACGAACGCCCGCAGGCCGGCCGGTACCGGCAGTTGCAGCAGGTCGGCATCGAGGCCATCGGCATCGACGACCCGGCCATCGACGCCGAGGTCATCTCGGTGGCCGACGCCGGCTTCCGCGCCCTCGGCCTGACCGGCTTCCGCCTGGAGATCACCTCACTCGGCGATGCCACCTGCCGCCCCGCCTACCGGGAGAAGCTGCAGGCGTTCCTGGCCAAGCTGCCCCTGGACGAGGCCACCCGCGCCCGCGCCGAGCTGAACCCGCTGCGCGTGCTCGACGACAAGCGCCCCGAACTGCGGGAACTGCTCGCCGACGCGCCGCTGATGGTCGACCACCTGTCCACGGAATGCCGCGAGCACTACGAGCAGACCAAGGGCCACCTCGGCGACCTGGGCGTGAAGTTCACCGAGAACCCGCGCATGGTCCGCGGCCTGGACTACTACACCAAGACCACCTTCGAGTTCGTGCACGAGGGTCTCGGCGCCCAGTCCGGCATCGGCGGCGGCGGCCGCTACGACGGCCTGATGGCCCAGCTCGGCGGCCAGCCGCTCTCCGGCATCGGCTTCGGCCTGGGCGTGGACCGCACCCTGCTGGCCTGCCAGGCCGAGGGCCTCGCGGTCGGCGATCCGGCCCGCTGCGAGATCTTCGGCGTGCCACTGGGCGAGGCGGCCCGCTCCCGCCTGGTCGCCATCGGCGGCGCGTTGCGCGCCGCGGGCGTGCGCACCGACCTGGCCTACGGCGGCAGGGGTGTCAAGGGCGCGATGAAGGCCGCGGACAAATCCGGCGCCCGCTTCGCACTCGTGCTCGGCGACCGCGACCTGGCCGAGGGCATCGCCCAGCTCAAGGACCTCACCAGCGGCGACCAGCGTCCGGTACCCCTGGACGACGTGGTCACCGAGATCCGCGCGGCCCTGGCGCGGCCGCGATGACTCCCGGCGAGAAGATCCCCCTCGACCTGCTGGACGGGGCGCTGCTGCGCAAGCGCGCCACCGCGGTGGCGATCGGGGCGGTGCTGGTCGGCGGCGCCATCGGCGGCCTGTTCGGGCTCTTCGGTGGCGCCACCCTCGGCCTGAGCGCGGCGGTGATCGTCGCGCTGCCCTTGGTCCTGCTCGCGATCACCGAGGCCCGCCGCAAGGTCTGGCTGCAGGACGGCGTGGTCTCGGTCCGCGCCCTCGGCACCCGCCGGGTGGACCTGCGCGCCGCCCAACGGCTGGAACTGCTGATCACCGACGTCCGCGGCGCCCGCACCACCGGCCTGCTGATCAGCGGCCCACCCAGGAACAAGACCGTCAACATCGCCCTGGCCATCTACGCCGGCGTAGGCGGTCGCGAACTCGGCATCCTCGCCCTGCGCCGCCTGGCCGACGTCCTGGCCACCACCGGCGAGGCGCACGCCCTGACCTACTCCGAGCTGCTGGTCGCCCAACTCCGCGCCGAGGCCAGAGGCGACGCCGCCGCCGACCGCCCCCTGTATCGCCTGGCCACCCTCGCCCCCCAGGGCCGGGTAGCCCAACGCCTCCGCCCAGAAGCAGTGGCCAAGTTCGTCACCAGCCTCGGCTAACCCACCGGCACCTCCGGCACCAGATGGCACACCAGCAACTTCAGCTGGAAGAACACCGGCACCCACACCAACACCAACGGAATCGGCAACCACACCAGGTTGACCAACACCGCGACCAGGAACGCCGCCATCGCCACCACCCGCCGGGCAGGCACCGGCGAACACTCGATGAGCACCGTGCCCACCAGCAGCACAACGGCATTGCCCAACGCCCAACCCCAGTCCCGGTCAAGCACAAGCAGCCCGAACAACGCCAGATGCACCAGATGCAAGGCGACGAACCGAACCCGCGCCGCAGGCCGAGGATCGCGGTGATACCACCGTTTCGCGGCCGTGGTCGCATTGGTGAGCACCCCACCGACCAGATCAACGGCCAGCACCACCAACACGATCACCCGAACCCACCCCGCCGAGGCCCCGGACCCAGCAGGCCATAACCAGGGCACGAGCAGGACCGCGAGCAACCCCACCGCGATCCCACCACCGAGCAGTTCGGCGAGCAGCTCGGCCCGGGTCCGCCCGGGTCCCATGGCCCGGGAGAGCGCGCCACGCCAGCCGGGGGTGGTGGGCGGGATCGTCCAGTCCGCCCGCATGTCCGCCCGCGGTGCTACTTCAGTCCGCGCTTCTACAGCCCGCCGAGGTTCGGTCCCCACCGCGCCGCCCCGTTCGGTCCCCATCGTGACGTCCCGTTCGGTCTCCACCGGGCCGTTCCGTTGGGCTCTCGCCGTGACGTCCCGTTCGATCTCCGCCGCGCCGCTCCGTTCGGTCTCCACCGGGCCGTCCCGCTCGGTCTCGACCGAGCCGCTCCCTTCGGCTCTCGCGGGGCCGTCCTGTTTGGTTCCTGCCGGGCTGTCCCGTTCGGTCTCAGTTGGCAGGCCAGTTCCCCGCCGCCCAGTTCCCCGCTGTGCCGCGGCCGGCACCTCGCGGCCCCGTGCCCCGGTTTCCCCCGGCTCAGCAGGCGTTCCCTCAGTCGGCATTGGCATCGGCTCAGCCCTGCCCACTCTGGTCTGCCCTGGCCTGACCTGTCGCGGCCCGTCTTGTCTCCGCCCGTTCTGTTTCGGCCCGTCCCGCCCCGCTCAGCCCTGCCTCGCTCTGGTCCGCCCCGTTCTGGTCCGCCGCAGCCCTGCCTTCCCCAGCCCTGCCCGCCCCGATCCGGTCTGTCTCGATCCGGTCTGTCTCGGCCCCACCCGCTCCAGTGCTTTCCACCTCGCCCCGGTCTGGTCCAGCCTGGCCTGCCTCGGCCCCACCCGTTCCAGCGCTGCCCGCCACGATCCTGTTCGCTGCAGTCCGATCTGCCTCGGCCAGTTCCGGCGCCGACCACAACCCGGCCAACAACCGCCACAGTTGTTCCGGCACCTGCGGGTCCGCCGGTTCCAGCCGGGTCGCGAGCCAACCGTCCGCCGCCCGGAACACCGCGGCCGTCGCCGCCCGCATCAGCTCCGGATCCACCTCCGCCCGCACCAGCCCCAACCTCCGGCCATCGGCGAGCAGCGCGTCCAGCCACGCCGCCAGCCGCTGGTCCGCCTCGACCGTGATCATCGCCACGGCCACCGCCAGGTCCGCCGGGGTGGCGACCACGTGGGTGAGCAGGCGGGTGGTGCCCGCGTGGAGTTCCCGCCAGAAGTCGGCGCGGGTCAGCACTTCCGGCCAGTCGCCCAGGGTGTCGGCCAGGCGGTCTCGGGCGTCGGCGACCACGGCGGCGAGTAGGTCCTCCCGGCCGTCGAAGTACTGGTAGGCGCTGGTCTTGGAGATCCCGGCGGCCGTGATGATCTTGTTGTAGGAGGCGCCGTCCAGGCCGTCCGCGGCGAAATGCGCGCGGGCGATGTCCA
Source organism: Crossiella cryophila (assembly GCF_014204915.1). Taxonomy (NCBI): domain Bacteria; kingdom Bacillati; phylum Actinomycetota; class Actinomycetes; order Pseudonocardiales; family Pseudonocardiaceae; genus Crossiella; species Crossiella cryophila. Next base: position 8,279,797 of record NZ_JACHMH010000001.1, on the reverse strand, counting down.
GGAGGTGTCGACGGCGTTCGGTGGGTAACCGGAAGTAGCGCGGCAAGGGCATGAACCAATAGTGCGCACTAATGGGGTGTACCGCAAGTACACCTTGATGGTTGACACTGCGCGGCACCAGAACCGTCGCTAGCGTGGCCCACTTCGACAGCCGTGCCGACTACGGAGGGAACCCACCGATGCTCGCTCTCACGCCCACGGCCATCGAGGTCGTCCGCACGATCGTCGCCGCCGACGGGGTGCCGGAAGGCTCCGGCCTGCGATTCTCTGCCAGCGGCGAGGACCGGCCCGGCGAACTGCAGATGACCCTCGCCTCCGGCCCGGAACAGAACGACCAGGTGCTGGTCGGCGAGGGCGCGCACGTCTTCCTCGACCCGCAGGCCGCTGCCTTCCTCGACGACAAGATCCTGGACGCCGAGGTCGACGAGGAGGGACAGCTCTCGTTCGCGCTGGGCGAGCAGGCGGCTCCGCCCGCGAGCAACTAGCCGCGTCCGGGCTGCCCGATTGTCCGGCGTCCCGACTGCCCGGGGCGCCTCGGCGGCGTTGACCGTCGCGGGTGTTGATCGTGACCGGAGTTGACCGTGATCGGCGTGGCGGGTCGACGACGACTGCCCGCCGGTCCGGTCGCGCCGTGGGTCCGGCGATTCCGGCGTTCGGCTGAACCGGGAGCCTTGCTCGGCGGTCGTGGTCCTATCCGGTCAGTTCCGCCCAGACGATCTTGCCCTCGCTGGTCGGCTCGTGTCCCCAGCGGGCCGAGAGCGCTTCGACCAACTGCAGACCGCGCCGCCGCACCGAGTCCACCGGACCCCGGTGCAACCGTGGCGGCACCGGGCTGCCGTCGCTGACCCGGATCAGCACGCCGCCAGTCTTCGGCAGCAACTCGATCCGCAACGGCCCCTTGGCGTGGTCGACCACGTTGGCCACCAGTTCATTGGCCACCAGCATGGCGTCCTCGACCACCGGCCCCGCCACACCCCACCCGGCCAGCGTCGCCCGCACCAGCAACCTGGCCTGCCGGCAGGCCGCCGCCGAGACCTCCAGGGCGGTGCTGCTCTCCGCAGGCCGGGCACTCATCTCGACGGTCCTATCTCCAGGCCGTCCTCGCCCTGGGTCACCGAGAAATGTACCCATAACCGGTAGCCGCCGTCCCATCACGCGGGCGCGTCCGGCCGGAGCGTCGCGGAGTGTCGGCCGTGGTGGGTGACGCGAAGCGCTTTCCGCGCGGGTGGGTCGGGATACGGCGTGGTGTGGGCAGAGATTCGGCGGTGACGGGGCGGGACACAGCCGGGTGTAGGTCGATATTCGGGGCGGCCAGAGCCGGGCGGTGGTCGGGTGTGCGTCGGGGTGGGCGAGTGCCGTGGAACGGGTTGAGGTCGTTGGGAGCGGGCGAGGCAGGGCGGGGTGGAGTGGTTGGGGTTGAGGGGTGTTGTCGGAGTGGAGGTCGGAACTGGTGGTGGGCAGTCGGCGGATTGTGTGTGTGGGTGGGGCTGAGTGGTGGTGTGGGGGACAGGTTGGGGAGCCGTGTGGTTGGTCGGTGGGTGCCGGGGGTGCTGGTGGGTTGTGGTCGCGCTGATTGGGTTCTGGTCGTTCGTTCCTAGACTGGGGTCGTGGCCGTGCATTCCGACATCCGGGCCACCATGCCCGGCGCTGCCGCCGACGCCGTGGTCGTCCGCGATGCCTGATCCCGCGATGCGGTTCGACTTCGACGGGGTGGTGTGGGAGTGGCGTGGGCCCGCGCCGTTTCACTTCGTGACCGTGCCGGCCGCGGAGTCCGCGCTCGTCCGGGAGTTGGCCGGCGCTGTGACCTACGGGTGGGGCATGATCCCGGTCGAGGTGGTGTTGGGGCGATCTCGTTGGCGTACCTCCTTGTATGCCAAGGACGGCGGCTATGTCCTGCCGTTGCGTGATTCCGTGCGGCACAAGGAGAACATCGCCCTGGATGACGTGGTCCAGGTGTCGATGACCCTGCGGGCGCGCCGATAGCCGACCGGGTCAGCGGACTCCTCGGGGGCGGAACTGGATGCTGATCCGGGGGCCCACCGGGCGGGCGGTCTTGGGGATGGCGTGTTCCCAGGTTCGCTGGCAGGAGCCGCCCATCACGATGAGGTCGCCGTGGCCAAGGGAATGCCTGCGGACCTCGCCGCCGCCGCGGGGGCGGAGTAACAGCGGACGTGCGGCGCCGACGGACAGGATGGCGACCATGGTGTCCTCGGTGGCGCCCCGGCCCAGGGTGTCGCCGTGCCAGGCGACGCTGTCCTGGCCGGTGCGGTAGTAGCAGAGGCCCGCGGTGCGGAAGGGCTCGCCGAGTTCGGCGGCGTAGTGGTGGTTGAGGGCGTCCCTGGCCCCGGTGAGGGTGGCGGCGGGCAGGTCCGAGTCCTCCGGGTAGAAGCAGAGCAGGCGGGGGACATCGACCACGCGGTCGTACATCTGGCGGCGTTCGGACTGCCAGGGCACGGCCCTGGCGAGTTCGTCGAAGAGTTCGTCGGCACCGGTCAGCCAGGCGGGCAGGACGTCGATCCAGGCGTCGTGCGCGAGGTGGGTGCGCTGGGCGCGGGTGAGCGGGGCGAGGCCGGGGGTGGCCTGGTCGAAGAGGGAGGTCTGCAGGGCTGGGGTCATGGCATTGAGACTAGCCCGGGATCGAACAGGTGTTCTAAATTCTCCGCCTGGAATCTTCCATCGTGTGACCTGGTGTCGCTGAATCGGGTGTGGGTTGGTTGCCGTGGGTCTTGGGGTGGTGGCGGGGCAGGGCTGTGAGCAGGGTGGATCCGAGGGGGCTCGGTCCCGCCATCGTGGTGGCTGTGGCGATTGGCTGCGGAGAGTAGTGCTGCGGGGGTGGTGGCCGGTTCACCGATGATTCCCGGCCGCTTTCCGGGTCTGTATTGATGAGTGCCGGCGGTCGGTGCGGGAAGGGGAGCCGGCGGCCATGACGGGGACGGGCGGGGCGCCGCTGCTGGGCGGGGTCGACCTGCTGGAACGCGCGGTCCGCTACGCCATGGGCGGCCTGGACCTGGTGACCCCGGCGACCCTGACCTGGCCCACTCCCTGCCCGGACTGGGACGTCCGCGCGCTGCTGCACCACCTGGAGGACTCCCTGGCCGCGCTCGCCGAGGCCGCTGACCTGGGCCAGGTCGCGCTGACCCCGGCCCGTCGCGAGCAACCCGCCGCCGACCTGGTCGGCAGCCTTCGCCGGCACGCCGCCCGGCTGGTCCGGAGCTGGCGTCGCCGGGACGGTCCGGACCTGGTTGCGGTCGCGGGCTGTCCGGTCACCGCGACCCTGGTGGTGGTCACCGGCGCGGTCGAGATCGCCGTGCACGGCTGGGACCTGGCGGTGGCCTGCGACGGCGACCACCCGCTGCCGGAGTCCCTGGCCCGCGAACTCCTGGCCCTGGTCCCGCTGTTCGTCACCGCCGCCGACCGCCCGCACCGCTTCGGCCCGGTGACCCACGAGGGGCCGGACGCGGGCGCTGGCGAGTTCCTGCTGGCCTACCTCGGCCGCGATCCGGCCTGGCGTGGCCGATCCCGCTGGAGCGCCTAGCGTGCGGCCGCCTTGACCTGGTCGAACTCGGCGCGCGCGGCCAGCACCTCACCCATGTGCTCCCGGGCCCAGCGGTCCAGGTAGGTGACGGTCTCGGCCAGGTTGTGCCCCAGCGGGGTCAGCGCGTACTCCACCCGCGGCGGCACCTCGGCGTAGGCGGTGCGGGTGAGCATGCCGTCGCGCACCAGGCTGCGCAGGGTCTGGGACAGCACCTTCTGCGAGATGCCGTTGATCCACGTGCCGATCTCGGTGAACCGGCGCGGGCCGTCCCGCAGGGACAACACGATCAGCACCGTCCACTGGTCGCCGATGCGGTCGAGCAGCTGCCGGGTCGGACAGTCCCGGTCGTTCGGATCGAATTCCACGACGTCAGCTCCTTTGGTTCCCCTGAGATAGTAACTGACTTCAAAGTCATTACTAACTTTGGGGAAGTATTGGGATGCGAAGCCGGTTGGAGCGGATGGAAGAACCCCACCGCTCCAGGAGGCAGTAATGACGATCGTGGTGACCGGCGCTACCGGACAGCTCGGCAGGCTCGTGGTCCAGCACCTGCTGACCAAGGTCCCCGCGGATCAGGTGATCGGCAGCGTGCGCAACCCGGACAAGGGCGCCGACCTGGGCATCGAGCTTCGTCATGGCGACTTCGACCGCCCCGAGACCCTGGCCGCCGCCTTCGCGGGCGCGGACAAGCTCCTGATCATCTCCACCGACGGGGAGGGGGCCGCCGAGCGGGTCCGCCAGCACACCAACGCCGTCCAGGCCGCCAAGGCCGCCGGGGTGCAGCACATTCTGTACACCTCGCTGACCTCGGCGGACACCGCCACGATCGTGCTGGCCGACACCCACCGCCCCACCGAGGAAGTGATCAAGGCAAGCGGCATCCCGTACACGATCCTGCGCAACAACTGGTACTTCGAGAACGACCTGGGCACCATCGCGGGCGCGCTGGCCACCGGCGCCCTGGCCACCTCCAGCCGGAGCGGGCGGTTTGCCCCGGCGGCGCGGGCGGACTTCGCCGCCGCCGCGGCGGCCGCGCTGACCACCGAAGGTCACCAGAACACGATCTACGAGCTGGGCGGGCCGGTGTCCTACAGCTACGCCGACTTCGCCAAGCTGATCTCCGAAGCCGCGGGCAAGGACGTGGAGTACGTCGAGATCAGCCCGGCGGAGGCCAAGGCCGGTCTGCTCGCCGCCGGTCTGCCCGAGGGCCTCGCAGGCCTGATCGTGGACAGCTACCGGGCGATCGGCGAGGGCGAGCTGGATGTGCCGCGCGGGGACCTGGAGAAGCTGATCGGCCGGCCCGCGCTGCCGCTGCGCGAGTTCATCGCCCAGGCGGTGCGCGGCTGACCGGCGTGCGTCCGGTCCTGGCGGGTGGGCGGCGTGCCCTCGGGCCAGGACCGGGACCCGGCCGAGCTGATCGGCCGGGGTGTCAGCGGCCGTCCAGGCGGGTGGCGGCGTTGCCGAAGCAGAACGGGGCGGGCTCGCATTCGGCGATGAAGTCGCCGGGGAAGCCCAGCTCGAACGGCGCGGCCGACTCCAGGCGGTCCAGGGCGTCCTGGGGGAGGACCAGGTCGAGCGCGGCCAGGTTCTCGGTGAGCTGGGCCAGGCTGCTCACCCCGACCAGCGGCAACACCGCCTTCGACCGGCTGCGCAGCCAGGCCAGCGCCACCTGCGCGGGCCGTGCGCCCAGGTCCTCGGCGACGGTGCGCACGGCCTCGGCGGCGGCGAGTTCGCGCGGGGTGAGGGTGGCCGGGTCGACCCGGTTGGACTCGGCGGTGGCGGTCAGCTTGCCCGAGGCCAGCGGCGCCCATGCGGTCACGCTCATCCCGAACGCCTCGGCCATCGGCAGCAGTTCGCGCTCGATGTCGCGGCGCAGCAGGTTGTAGGGGACCTGTAGACCGGCGAATGGGGTCTGGCCGCGCCATTCGGCGAGGGTGTTCGCCCTGGCCACCACCCAGGCGGGGGCGTCGGAGACGCCGGTGTAGAGGATCTTGCCCGCGCGCACGGCGTCATCCAGCGCGCGCATGGTCTCCTCCAGGGGAGTGTGCCGGTCCCAGAGGTGCACCCAGTAGATGTCGAGGTAGTCGGTGCGCAGCCGACGCAGGCTCTGCTCCAGGGAGCGGGTCAGGTTCTTGCGGTGGTTGCCCGCGGCGTTCGGGTCGTCGTGGTCGCGGGAGAGGGTGTACTTGGTGCCGAGCACGAACCGGTCCCGGCGGGTGAGGATCTCACCCAGTAGTGCCTCGCCGTCGCCGTAGGCCGAGGCGGTGTCCAGCACGTTGCCGCCGGCGTCGGCGTAGGCGTCGATGATGCGCCGCGCCTCGGCCTGGTCGCCGAACACCATGGTGCCCAACAGGATTTCCGAGACGCGCAGGCCGGTCTGGCCGAAAAGTCGGTACCGCATGCCGCCCATCCTGCGGCCGGCGGGCCTGTGGATGGGAGACCGTGCGAGGGACCCTTTCCGCGTAAGGTCGAGGACCGTGGCGGACAACGTGCTGGGTGGTTTCCTGCGGGCGCGCCGGGAAGCGGTCACCCCGGCGGAGGTCGGGCTGCCCGCGGGCCCGCGCCGGCGCACGCCCGGACTGCGGCGCGGTGAGCTGGCCGAGCTGGCCGGGATCAGCGTGGAATACCTGACCCGGCTGGAACGCGGCAGCGACCGGCACCCGTCCGGGCAGGTGCTGGGCGCGCTGGCCGACGCGCTGGGCTTCACCGCGGACGAGCGGGTGCACCTGTACCGCCTGATCAAGGCGAGTACCGGGACGGCCTGCGCGTTCGCCGCGAGTCAGGCGATCGAACTGCGGCCGACCGTGCGCACGCTGCTGGACCAGCTCGAACCGGCGCCCGCGTGCGTGCTCACCGCGCACGGCGAGGTGCTGGCGAGCACCGCGGGGTTCCGGCGGTTGGCCGCGGCGACCGGGTTGCTGGATGAGGAGCCGGTCAACCTCAGCCGGTTCGTCTTCGGCGATCCGCGTGCCCGCGCCGTGTTCCCGGACTGGGCCAGGGTGGCCGACGAGCGGGCCGCGGTCCTGCGCACCGCGGCGGATCTGGGTGATCACCCGGCGGCGGTGCTGGCCGAGGAGCTGTCGATCATGCTGGGCGCGGAGTTCAGCCGCCGGTACGCCGCGGCCGTGGTGCTGCCCGCGTGGACCGGCGTCGAACACTGGGCGCATCCGGAGGCCGGGCCGCTGACCCTGGGCTACGAGAGCCTGCCGCTGCCGGGCACGGACGAGCTGCGGCTGCTCGTCTACCTGCCGGTGGATCGGGCCACCGCGGACGCACTGGCCGCGCTGCACACCGGGGCGGCGGTGTGATCGAGGAGCCGAACGCCGGTCGCGTCAACGGGTTATCCACAGCGCCGCCAGCCTGAACTTGCGTTCGAATCGAACATATGTTCGACTCGATGGCATGCGATGGGAAGCACAACGGATCGACGCCGGGCAGCCGGCGCTGTTGTCGCTGTCCGGGTTCATCCGCTCGGTACGCACACCCGAGTTCGCCGGCGTCACCTTCCACGAGGTCCGCGCCAAGTCGGTGCTCAACCGGGTGCCCGCCGCCTCCAGCATGCCCTTCGGCTGGACGGTCAACCCCTACCGTGGCTGCGCGCATGCCTGCACCTACTGCTTCGCCCGCAACTCGCACACCTACCTCGACCTGGACGCCGGAGCGGACTTCGACACCCAGGTGATCGTCAAGATCAACGCGGCCGAGGTGCTGGCCAAACAGGTCCGCGGGCCGAAGTGGACGCGCGAGCACGTCGCGATGGGCACCAACACCGATCCGTACCAGCGGGCCGAGGGCCGGTATCAGCTGATGCCCGGCATCATCCGCGCGCTGGCCGACTCCGGCACCCCGCTGTCCATCCTGACCAAGGGCACCGTGCTGGCCCGCGATATCCCGCTGCTCGCCGAGGCCGCCACCCAGATCCCGGTCGGCCTGGGCGTTTCCCTCGCCTTGCTCGACCGCGACCTGCAACGCAGCCTGGAACCCGGTACCCCGAGTCCGCAGGCCCGGCTGGACCTGGTGCGCCGACTCGCCGACGCCGGCCTGCCCTGCGGTGTGTTCGTCGCCCCGGTGCTGCCCTGGCTCACCGACGGCACCGAGCGCCTGGACGAGTTGTTGGGCCAGATCGCCGCCGCCGGCGCCAGCGGCGTCACGGTGCTGGCCCTGCACCTGCGCCCCGGCGCCCGCGAGTGGTTCCTGCGCTGGCTGGCCAGGGAACATCCCGACCGGGTCGCGGGCTATCGCCGGATCTACGGCCGCGGCAGCTACGCCGACAAGCGCTACCGGACCTGGCTCGCCGAACGCATGGCACCGCTGTTACGACGCCATGGCCTGGACCGCCGCGGCCGGACGTTGACCGGGGTGCCGGGTGACGAGGGCGCGGTGTGGCCGGAAGGCAGCCTGCCCGAGGGCGCCCCCATCGCGCCCCCGGTCGACCAGGAACAACTCACCCTGTTGTGAGTCGCGGCTTTGCCCGCGAGCCAACGCGTTGTCCGCCAGCCTTGTCCGTCAAGGCTCGCGCGGATCAGATCGGCATGACCAGGCAGCTGCTGGTGGCGGTCGCGACCAGCTTGCCCGCCGCGTCGGTGACACTCGCCTCCGCGAACGCGATCCGCCGCCCCGGCTTGGTCACCCAGCCCCGCGCGATCAGCTCGCCGCTGTCCGCGTGCACGGGCCGCAGGTAGCTGACCTTGATCTCCACCGAGGTGTAGCCCGTCCCGGCCGGCAACGTGCTGTGCACGGCGCACCCCGCCGCCGAGTCCAGGAGTGTGCAGACCAGTCCGCCATGCACCACGCCGATCGGGTTGTAGGCGGATTCGTCTGGCGTGCAGGCGAAGACAACCTCGCCCTCCCGCACCGACACCGCCCGAAAACCCATCAGCCCGCCGATCGGCGAGGGTGGCAACTTCCCCTCGATCATCTCGGTCAGATACTCCAGCCCTGACAACCCCGCCCCGACCTTGGCCAGCGCGAAAGGGTCGTACCAGGTCACCGTCTTGCTCCGGGGCTCACCCCAGGACGCGGGCGCCAGCTCACTCATGTGCGGGACCGTATCATCTAGGTTCGCAAGTCGAACTCAACTCGTGGAAGAATCACACCCGTGACCGCCCCCAGAACCTGCTCGGTAGCCCTGTCCCTGGAAGTCCTGGGCGAACGCTGGTCACTGCTGGTCCTACGCGAGGTCTTCCTGGGCAACCGCCGTTTCGAGACCATCCGCCACCACACCGGCGCCCCAAGGGCAATCCTCACCGCCCGCCTGAACACGTTGGTGGACAACGGGATCCTGTCCCGGCAGGAGTACCGCGAGGCGGGGGCGCGGGCTCGTCAGGAGTACCGGCTCACCTCGGCGGGCCGAGAACTCCAGCCGGTGCTGACCGCCTTGATGCAGTGGGGCGACAAGCACCTGGTCGCCCCGGCGCCACCACCGCTGGAACTGCGCCACCGGGACTGCGGCGGCCAGGTCCGCGCGATCCTGACCTGCGACCACGGTCACCAACTCCCGGACACCGGCGCCGGCCTCGACCCCCGGCCCCGGTAACCCGGCCCGGCTGCCCGCCCCGGCTGCCCGCCCCGGTCAGGCCAGGCGCGCGGCAGCCCGTCGACGCGCGGCAGTCCGTCGAGCGGCGCCCGGCCCGCGTGACGAGGCGATCGCCTTGCCCAGGCCGACTGCCAGCGCATCGTGCGGTCCCGCCGTCAGCGTGCTGCCAGGCCCGGACTCGGCTGGGTTGGCTCGCTGCCCGCTCCGCGTTCCGGTCGGTTGGTGGCCGTGGTCGCAGGTGCAGAGAGCCAGACCGGTCTCGGCTCGCTGGCCAGGCCGGACGTTCGCCTCGTCGGAGCACTCGGCCTGTCCACACCGTCTGGCGGTCGCTGGGCGTGCCTCGGGGCTCGCCGTCCCCCGCCCCGCACTCTGCTCTATTGCGGCAACGATTCGATCAGAGTGCAAGGTTCCGGCTGCGGGTCACTCAACCTGGTGAATCTCAACGCCGGTTTTGCTGGGCCCGGTGGGCTCGGGCTGGGGTAGCCGAATCCAAGCTACCAGCCAACAAATCCATGCCGTCAACTCACTCGCTCAACCCGCCTCCACCCAGCCAAGCCGATACCCGCCAAGCCAATCCACCAGCCTCCACCCCGGCAACCCGACCGACCTGCCAACCAGAGCTGCCGACCCAGCCAACCCGACCCGCCTGCCAGCCGCCCCGTCAACCGCCCCGCCTGCCGACCCAATCAACCCACCCCCAACCCCTCACCCCACCGGCCGATCCAACTGCCACACCACATCCACCCCAACCTCCCCCGGACTCAACGGCTCCCGCGGCGGCTCATGCCGGGCCACCTCCGCGAACCCCAACCGCTTCGGCACCGCCCCACTCCGCACATTCGCCAGGTCATGCCAGATCTGTACGAACTCGATGTCCGGCAACGAGAACGCCGCCTGGACCAGGGCGGCCGCGGCTTCGGTGGCGTAGCCCGTGCCGACCTGGTCCGGGTGTAGCCAGTAGCCGATTTCCAGGCCTCCTGGGCCTATTCGGCGTTCCAGGGCGGTGGCGCCGATCAGGTGGTTTTTGTGGGTTATGGCGTAGCTGTAGGCGGTGTGGGATTGCCAGCTTTGGTGGACGAAGGTCAGCCAGGTTGTGGCGGTTTCCCTGGTGTATTCGGCTTCTGCCCAGGGCATCCAGGGGCGGAGGTGGGGGAGGGCTGCGGTTACTGCCTGGTGGACTTCGTCCACATCGGACTGGTGTAGGCGACGCAGGAGTAGGCGGGGGGTGGGGATTTGTTCGGGTGGGGCGGTCATGGGGGGCATTTTGTCAACTTTGGGGTTTGGGGGCTGGGGATTTACCAGTGGCGGCCGGTGGGGAGGTCTTTCAGTTCTGGGCGGGACAGGTGCAGGACCTGGAAGGGGACGCCGGTGCCGGGTGGGGGTTCGGCGGTCCACAGGGTGTAGCGGAGGAGTTCCCAGGTTCGGGGGTCCAGGGCCAGGGCGGTGCTGTGGATGCCGGGGGTGGTGGCGTGGGTTTCCAGGGCGGCTACGGCGGATTCCACCGCGGCGCCGGGTTCGGGGGAGCAGAGGGAGGACAGTTCGGTGGTGGCGGTGGTGGGGACCATCGCACTGGCTGGGCCGCGTTCGAAGGCCAGGCCGGTCCAGTGTTGGACGACGGGGCGGCCGAAGTCGTTGCAGATGCCCTGGAAACCCTTGCCCCACAGGAAATCGTTCATTCCCCTGGTGGTGCGCCACAGGTAGAACGGGGCGTACTGGTTGACCGGGGAACCTGCCACTCCCCGTTCCCGGATCAGGTAGGACTTCAGGCCCAGACCGGGGAAAGTGTCCAAAGTGGACCCTTTGCTGGCCACCCGTTCCCGGATGATGCCCATGTCGTAGTCGGCGGGCAGGGTGATCGCGTACCGCATCGCGTGCATGACCGGTGATCTCCTTCGGAAGGGGTCCGAGGTGTCTGCCCCGGTACTGTACATACCAATAGGTACAGCGGGGAAGTCAGCGTAGTTCAGGCCAGAGGGTGAGCCATTCGGCCAGGTCAGCGGCGATGGCAGGGTTGGTGACCCGGCGGCGATAGCGGGCCGCGGTGGCGATGATCTCTCGGGTCAGCAGCTGGTCGGGGAGTTGTGGGCCGCGGACGGTGGGGTCGGCCCAGCGGGTTTGGGCGGGGGTGAGGGGGACCGCGGCGAGGGCTTGGCGGACGAACTCGTCTGGGGTGGGGGAGGGGAGTTCGAGGGGCGGGGAGGGTGGGGAGGGTTCGGTGGGCCGCGGGGCCGGAGCCGAGGACGGGGTTGAGGACAGGGACGGGGACGAGGTTGAGGTTGGGGACGAGGTTGAGGATGAGGACAGGGTTGGGGGTGAGGACGGGGGCAGGGTTGGGGCTGTGGGTGGCTGGTGGGTGGAGGTTTCCCTGGGTGCGTTGCCCAGGGGGAGGTGGCGGGGGTGGGCGCTGGAGCTGATGCTGTAGACGTCGCCGAAGCCCAGGTCCGGGTAGTCGGGGTCTGGGGCGGGGTGGTGGTTGAGGACCAGCAGGGTGGTGCCGGAGGCCGGTTGTTCGAACTGGAGGTAGTCGTCGTCCACGTACGGCCGCTGGACCAGGGGGATGTCGCGTTGGGCCAGGGCCGCCTGGAGGTCGGTGAACCGGGTGCGTTGACGGAACTCGCCGTGGCGGGCGGTGAGCATCTCGTTCGGCCTGCACCAGTCGCCGGGCAGGCGGTGCAGTTGCAGGGAGAAGTGGTGGCCGGTCCAGTGTTCGGCGATGGAGGCTCTGCCCCAGAAGATCTCGGCCAGGCCGTAGTCGCGCCACCAGTGGTGGGTGCTGATGTTCAGGCCGTCCGGGCCCTCGCCGCCGAGCAGGGCGTCTACCTGGGCCGGGCCCCAGTGGCGGTCGATGCCGAGCAGGGTTCCGGTGGCGATGGCTTCGACATAGCAGTCGAGATCAGTCACTCCGCATTTCTAACAAGCCCGCCGAACGGCCGAATTCCGGCCACACCCGCAGCCACTCGCCCAGCTCGGCGATGACCGCTGAGTCACGCAGGAACGGGCGCAGCCGGGCCGCGGTCTCCACCAGCTGCCGGGCACGCAGCAGCGGGCGGACCTCGGTGCCGTGCAGGCCGGGCACGCCCCAGCGTTGTTCGGCGTCGACGCGGTCCAGGGGCACCCCGGCGAGCAGGGTGGTGGTCAGGTCCTCGGCGACCGGCAGCAGTGCGGGGCGGTCCTCGGAACCGTTGTGGCCGTACAGCTCCAGGCGGGCGGCGGACTCGGCGACGCGGCGGGCCACCTCGGCCGGGTCCAGGGCACCACGGCGGACGGCCTGGTCGGCGAACCACAGGTACAGCGGCACCCACACCGCCTCGGCGCTCTCCCGCCAGCCGAGTTTGATCGCGAACACGGTCAGCCTCGACCGCCACCACTCGGCCCGCTCCTGCCCGGGTGCGGGATCGTGCCGGTCCAGCCAGCGGAGGCGGTCGGCGTCCCCGGCGGTGGCCAGGTGGTTGAGGGACTGCTTGAGCGCGTCGAAGCGGGCCCTCGGCAGGTTGTGCAGCAGGCCCGGCGCGGAGATGCCGCTGATCGAGCCGATCTCCTCGGTGGGGGAGGTGACGAACTCCTCCTGGCCGACGATCTCGATCACCACCGCCTGGCTGTCCGGCTGCCAGTAGGAGCGGTGCGCCGGCATCTCCTGGGGCAGGTCGAGCAGGGGGATGTCCCGGCGCTGGAGTTCGGCGCGCAGCTCGGCGAAGGAGGGGTTCGGCTCGAACTCGCCGTAGTTCTCCCGCAGCAGCGCGGGGGTGTCGCCGAAGCCGATGGCCAGCCGGTGCACCTGCGCGCTCAGGTGCACCCCGTGCCAGGGCGCGCCGCGGCGGGACTCGCGTTCCCAGAAGTACTCCAGCAGCCCGTAGTCCAGGTTGAGCGCCTCGGTGGAGACCGCCTCGACGTACTCGCGGTTGTCCGCGTCGAAGAGTTCGTCCAGCTCGGCCGGGGTCCAGTGCCGGTCGGCGCCGAGCACCGCGCCGGTGGCCACCAGGTCGGCGTAGAAGTCGATATCGCTCATGGCGCGGGAGCGGGGCGCAGGTCGACGGTGGCGATCCGCTCGGCCCGGTAGCCGTCCAGATCCTCGGTCAGCCACTGCTCGCCGTCGCGGACCTGGTGGAAGCGGAAAGTTCCCGCACTGCGGCTGACCGACACGATCGAGCGAACCGGCACCGGCTCTGGCAGGTTCGCGGCCAGCTCACACACGGCGAAACCGAGCAGGATGCCCTGTCGCAGCAGCAGTCGCTGATCGCCCTCGTCCACGTCGAGTTCGCTGCCGTCGTCGGGCACCCCGGTGGAGACCGGCAGGTGGTAGCTCAGGTGCAGTTTGTTGGCCAGGCACTCCCGGCCGGTCAGGTCAGGACCGGCCGGGATGCCGGAGCCGGCGAGTGCGGCGAAGACCAGCGCGCCGGAGAGCCGCGCGAGTCCGGGTTCGATGACCGCCGTGTGCAGCGACGCGTGCAGCGGCTCGGTCGGCAGCGCGGTGGTGCGCAGTCCGGGGCCGCGCAGCGCCGCGACCGCGTTCTGGTTGAGCGCAACGGTGATCACCTGTGCAGTGTGCGCCAGGACGGGTCCGAAGGGGATGCCGGACCCGTCCTGGCGCGCGTATTCGTTACTGCTCGCCCCAGCCGCCCTGCACCATGGTCTGGAACAGCCAGCGCCCGCCGACCCGGCCGAGCAGGTCGCCGTAACGCACGGTCTGGCTGTGCCCGCCCACGGTGAACGTGGCGTCGCTGATCACGAACACCAGGTCCTTGCTGAGGAAGTGCGGGGTGCGCACCGAGGTGGTCTGCACGTCCTGGCCGCCGCCGAGGATCTCGGTCCACTTCTCGACGAAGACCTCCCTGGTCCAGGTCGCCGCCGAGGCGTTGCCGTCGGCGTCGGTGCTGACCACGTTGATCGGGAACAACGCCATGTCGGCCATCCGCTCGACCTGGACCGCGGCCGCGGCGCCGTCGTACTCGGCGAACCAGGCGAGCACGCTCGCCACGTCCTCGCTGGTGGGGACGTATCCGGCTCCGTCGGTGGGGAGGACATGGGTTTCGGTCACTGGCGCTCCTTCTCGTACTGCTCGTTCGGGCCGTGCTGCGGGCAGGCGGAGTACCGCCCCGCTCGTATGATGTACGGTACGGCGTACGATTCGATTCGGCAAGTGGAGTCAGCTGTGATCCGGGTCACGGATGAGCGGGCGGGGATCGGGGTGCTCAACTAACAAGCAGGCTTGACTGTTTGTTAGTTGAGCGGGATGCTTCCCGGCATGAGCGCGCCCTCCAGGCAGCGGCAGGCCGACCGGAGCCGGGAGACCCGACGGAAGCTGATGGTGGCGACCGTGGACTGCCTGGTGGAGCGGGGCTGGGCCGGCACGACGACCACCTTGGTGGCGCAGCGGGCCGGGGTGTCCCGGGGCGCGCAACTGCACCACTTCCGGACCAGGGGCGAACTGGTCGCCGCGGCCGTGGAGCACGTGGGCGCGCTCGGCGTCGAGCAGCTGCGGGCCCAGGCCGAGACCGCCTCCAGCGGCGGCGGGCACACCGTGGTCGTGGTGGAGCTGCTGGCCGACTTCTACGCCAGCCCGCTGTTCACCGCGGCCCTCGAACTGTGGGTGGCCGCGCGCACCGACGCCGAACTGCGGGAACTGGTGCTGCCGTTGCAGACCCGGCTGGGCCGGGAAACGCACCGGCTGGCCCTGGAGCTGCTGCGGGTGGACGAGGCGCAGCCCGGGGTGCGCGAGGCGGTGCAGGCGACGTTGGACCTGATCCGCGGACTGGCGCTGGCGAATCTGCTCACCGACGACAGCCGTCGGCGCAAGCGGATCGTGCGGCAGTGGGCGGCGATGCTGGACGAGGCGTTGCGAGGGGAGCGGGGATGAGCGCGTTGGCGGGCTTGCTGGCGGATCTCGACGCCGAAGGGGGTGACCTCGACGCGCTGGTCGCCGGACTGGACGCGGCCGGACTGGCCACACCCACCCCGGCGGCGGGCTGGAGCATCGCGCACCAGCTGGCGCACCTGGCCTGGACGGACCGGCAGGCCATCCAGGCGGCCACCGACCCGGCCGGGTTCCTCGAGGCGGCCAAGGCGGCCAACCCACTGTCCTATGTGGAGGACGGGGCCGGCGAGGGCGTCGGCGAGGCGCCGGAATCACTGCTCGGACGGTGGCGGGACGGGCGGGCCACCCTGCGCGCCGCGCTGGCCGCGGTGCCCGCCGAGCAGCGGATTCCCTGGTTCGGGCCGCCGATGAAGTCCACCTCGATGGCCACCGCGCGGATCATGGAGACCTGGGCGCACGGCCAGGACGTGGCCGACGCGCTGGGTGTCCGGCGGGTGCCCACCCACCGGCTGCGGCACATCGCGCACCTGGGTGTGCGCACCATGGGCTTCGCGTTCGTCTCCCGCGGCGAGCCCGCGCCGGAGACACCGGTCCGGGTCGAGCTGATCGGGCCGGACGGGGACCACTGGGAGTGGGGGCCGCCGGAGGCGGTGGACCGGGTCAGCGGGGACGCACTGGACTTCTGCCTGCACGTGGTGCGCCGACGGCACCCGGACGACCTCGGACTCACCGTCACCGGCCCGGTCGCGACCAAGTGGATGAGCATCGCGCAGGCCTTCGCCGGACCGCCGGGAGCCGACCGCGAACCCGGGCAGTTCGATGACTGACGGGGTGCTGCGGATCGGCAACGCCTCCGGCTTCTACGGCGACCGGTTCAGCGCGGTTCGCGAACAACTATATGACGGCGAACTGCATATCCTCACCGGCGACTATCTCGCCGAACTGACCATGCTGATCCTGGGCAGGGACCGGCTCAAGGACCCCGCGCTCGGCTACGCGCGCACCTTCACCCGGCAGCTGGAGGAGTGCCTCGGGGTGGCCCTGGAACGCGGGGTCAAGATCGTCACCAACGCCGGTGGCCTCAACCCGGCCGGACTGGCCGAGGCGCTAAGGGCACTGGCTGATCGGCTCGGACTGGCCGTGCGGGTCGGGCACGTCGAGGGCGACGACCTGCGCGGGCGGGCGGCGGAGCTGGGTTTCGGCGAACCGTTGACCGCGAACGCCTACCTCGGCGCCTGGGGCATCGCGGACTGCCTGCGCGCCGGGGCCGATGTGGTGGTCACCGGGCGGGTCACCGACGCCTCCCTGGTGGTCGGGCCAGCGGCCGCGCACTTCGGCTGGGACCGCCAGGACTGGGACGTCCTGGCCGGGGCCACCGTGGCCGGGCACGTCCTGGAATGCGGCACCCAGGCCACGGGGGGCAACTTCGCCTTCTTCGCCGATCTCGACGACCCGCGGCGGCCAGGGTTCCCGATCGCGGAGATCGCCGCCGACGGCAGCTCGGTGATCACCAAACACCCTGGCACCGGCGGCGCGGTCACCGTGGACACCGTGACCGCGCAACTGCTCTACGAGATCGCCGAACCCGCCTACCTCGGCCCCGATGTCACCGCCCGGTTCGACACCATCCAGCTCGAGGACGCCGGGCCGGACCGGGTGCGCATCCACGGGGTCACCGGGGTCGCGCCGCCGGAGCGGCTGAAGGTGTGCCTGAACCGGCTCGGCGGCTTCCGCAACTCCACCACGTTCGTCCTCTGTGGACTCGACGTGCAACGCAAGGCCGACCTGGTGCGGGCACAACTGGAGGACGCGGTCGGCGCGGACGGGCTGACCTGGACCCTGGCTCGCACCGACCGGGCCGACGCGGACACCGAGGAGACCGCCAGCGCGCTGCTGCACGCCACCATCAAGGACACCGATCCCAAGCGGGTCAAGGCGTTCTCCCGGTCGGCCATCGAACTCGCACTGGCCTCCTACCCGGGATTCCACGTCACCGCGCCACCCGGCGACGGCACGCCGTTCGGGGTGTACTCGGCCGCCTACGTCGACCGCGCCGAGGTCCGGCAGGTCGCGGTGCTCCCGGACGGGACCCGGATCGAGGTCGCGGAACCCCCGGTGACCACCGCGGGACCGGTGGAACCCTTGGCGGGCAACGATCCGGTGCCCTTCGGCGGGCATGAGCCCACCCGGCGCGGACCGCTCGGGCGGATCGCCGGGGCCCGGTCCGGGGACAAGGGCGGGGACGCCAACCTCGGCGTGTGGGTCCGCTCCGAACCCGCCTACCGCTGGCTGTTCCACCACCTGACCGTGGCCAGGCTCAAGGAACTGCTGCCCGAATGCGCCGAGCTGACGGTGCAGCGGCACGCGTTGCCGAACCTGCGCGCGGTGAACTTCGTCATCCGCGGCCTGCTCGGCGACGGCGTGGCCTCCTCGACCCGGTTCGACCCCCAGGCCAAGGCACTGGGCGAATGGTTGCGGTCCCGAGTCGTCGAAGTGCCGGAGGTGTTGTGGTGAGCGAGATCCTGGACCCCTTCGAGACACCCGAGCGGAGAACACTGCGGGAGACCGTGCGCAAGTTCGTCCAGCGCGAGGCCGTGCCGCACCTGGCCCAGTGGGAACGCGACGGCGAGGTGCCGCGATCACTGCACCAGGCCGCCGCCGGGATCGGGTTGCTGGGCATCGGCTTCCCCGAACAGGTCGGCGGCAGCGGCGGTGATCTCCTGGACATGGTGGTGCTCAACGAGGAGGTGCTCGGCGCGGGCGGTTCCTCCGGGCTGCTCGCCGCGCTGTTCACCCACGGCATCGCGTTGCCACACATCGTGGCCGCCGGTGGCCCGGACCTGATCGACCGGTTCGTGCGGCCCACCCTGGCCGGGCAGAAGATCGGCTCGCTGGGTGTCACCGAACCCGACGGCGGCTCGGATGTGGCCGCACTGCGCACGGTCGCGGTCCGCGACGGCGACCATTTCGTGGTCAACGGGGCCAAGACCTACATCACCTCCGGCGCCCGCGCCGACTTCGTCACCACCGCGGTGCGCACCGGCGAGGCCGGATACGGCGGCGTCAGCCTCCTGGTGGTGGAACGCGGCACCCCCGGGTTCACCGTGAGCAGGCGCCTCGAAAAACTGGGCTGGCACTGCTCGGACACCGCCGAACTGTCCTTTGTGGACGCGCGGGTGCCGGTGGCCAACCTGGTCGGGGCGGAGAACGCCGGGTTCGCCGAGCTGATGCGGCAGTTCCAGCACGAACGGATCACCTTGGCAGTACAGGCATATGCGACCGCGCAACGGTGTCTGGATCTCAGTGTGCAGTGGGTGAAGGCCCGCGAGACCTTCGGGCGGCCACTGGTGAGTCGGCAGGTGGTGCGGCATCAGCTGGTGGAGATGACCCAGCGGATCGAACTGGCCCGCACCTACACCCGCTCGGTCGCGGCCCGCGCCGCCGCCGGGCAGGAGGTGGTGGCCGAGGTGTGCCTGGCCAAGAACGCCGCCGTGGCCGCCTGTTCGCACGTGGTGGACGCGGCCGTGCAACTACACGGCGGATTCGGGTACATGCGGGAGGCCGAGGTGGAACGACACTACCGGGACGCGCGCATCCTGGGCATCGGCGGCGGGGCCAGCGAGGTGCTCGCCGATCTGGCCGCGCGGCGATTGGGGTACACGGCATGACCGTCCTGAAGTCCACAGTGGACACCGCGGCAGCGGAGCACGTGGCCAACCGCGAGGCCATGCTGGCCAAACTGGCCGCCCTGGACACCGACCACGCCAAGGCACTCGCCGGTGGCGGCGCCAAATACGTGGACCGGCACCACAAACGCGGCAAACTGCTGCCACGGGAACGCATCGAACTGCTCCTCGACGAGGACACCGCGTTCCTGGAACTCTCGCCACTGGCCGCCTGGGGCACCGACTACACCGTCGGGGCCAGCGTGGTCGCCGGGATCGGCGTGATCAACGGGGTGGAATGCCTGATCACCGCCAACGACCCGACCGTGCGCGGCGGCGCCAGCAACCCGTGGACGCTGAAGAAATCCGTCCGGGCCATGGACATCGCGGTGGCCAACCGGCTGCCCGTGCTCAGCCTGGTCGAATCCGGCGGCGCCGACCTGCCCAGCCAGAGCGAGATCTTCATCCCCGGCGGGCGGATGTTCCGCGACCTCACCAGGGCCTCGGCCGCCGGACTGCCCACGATCACCCTGGTCTTCGGCAACTCCACCGCGGGCGGCGCCTACATCCCCGGCATGTCCGACCACGTGGTGATGGTCAAGCAGCAGGCCAAGGTCTTCCTCGGCGGGCCGCCGCTGGTGAAGATGGCCACCGGTGAGGAATCCGACGACGAGGAACTGGGCGGCGCGGACATGCACGCCGCCGTCTCCGGCCTGGCCGACCACCTCGCCGAGGACGAGCGGGACGCGCTGCGGATCGGCCGGGACATCGTGGCCCGGCTCAACTGGCGCAAACTCGGGCCCGGCCCGACCCGCGCGGTGGTCGAACCCCGTTACGACGCCGAGGATCTGCTCGGGATCGCGCCGAGTGACCTGCGGTTGCCGTTCGACCCGCGGGAGGTGATCGCGCGGCTGGTCGACGGCTCGGAGTTCGACGAGTTCAAACCCCGCTACGGCACCAGCCTGGTCACCGGGTGGGCCAGCCTGCACGGCTACCCGGTGGGCATCCTGGCCAACGCGCGCGGCGTGCTGTTCAGCGCCGAGGCGCAGAAGGCCACCCAGTTCATCCAGCTCGCCAACAGCGCCGACGTGCCGCTGATCTTCCTGCAGAACACCACCGGCTACATGGTCGGCAAGGAGTACGAGCAGGCCGGGATCATCAAACACGGCGCGATGATGATCAACGCGGTGTCCAACAGCACCGTGCCGCACCTGACCGTGGTGCTGGGCGCCTCCTACGGCGCCGGCAACTACGGCATGTGCGGGCGGGCCTACGATCCCCGGTTCCTGTTCACCTGGCCCAACGCCAAATCCGCGGTGATGGGACCGGCCCAGCTCGCCGGAGTTCTGTCCATTGTGGCCAGACAGGCGGCGGCCGCGAAAGGTGCGCCGTATGACGATGAGGCGGACAAGAACCTGCGGGCCATGGTGGAGGGGCAGATCGAGGCGCAGTCGCTGGCGCCGTTCCTGTCCGGGCGGCTCTACGACGACGGCGTGATCGACCCACGGGACACCAGGACCGTGCTCGGCATCTGCCTCTCGGCCATCCACAGCGCACAAGTCAGCGGCACCAGGAACTTCGGCGTCTTCCGGATGTGAGGTCCACCAACGTGATCACCCGAGTCCTGGTCGCCAACCGCGGCGAGATCGCCCGCCGCGTGTTCCGCACCTGCGCCACCCTCGGTATCGGCACGGTGGCGGTGTTCTCCGACGCCGACGCCGATTCCCCGCACGTCACCGAGGCCGACCTCGCGGTCCGGCTGCCAGGGGTCACCCCCGGCGAGACCTACCTGCGCGCGGAGGCGCTGATCGCCGCCGCGCACAGCAGCGGCGCGGACGCCGTGCACCCCGGCTACGGTTTCCTGTCCGAGAACGCCGGGTTCGCCCGCGCGGTGCTGGCCGCCGGACTGGTGTGGATCGGGCCGCCGCCGGAGGCCATCGAGGCCATGGGCGCCAAGGTGGAGGCCAAGAAACTGATGGCCGACGCCGGGGTGCCGGTGCTGCCCGAACTGAGCCCGGAGGATGCCGCGGGCCGCCGATTCCCGTTGCTGGTCAAGGCATCCGCCGGTGGTGGCGGGCGCGGTATGCGGATCGTGCGGGCCGCGGCGGAACTGGCCGGTGCGGTCGCGGCGGCTCGCGCCGAGGCGGCCAGCGCGTTCGGGGACGGCACCGTGTTCTGCGAGCCCTACCTGGAACACGGGCGGCACGTGGAGATCCAGGTGCTCGCCGACGCGCACGGCACCGTGTGGGCGCTGGGGGAGCGGGACTGCTCGGTGCAGCGCCGCTACCAGAAGGTCGTGGAGGAATCCCCGTCCCCGGCGGTGGATGAGAAGCTGCGGGACGCGATGTCCACGGCGGCGGTCGCGGCGGCCAAGGCCATCGGCTACCGCGGCGCGGGCACCGTGGAGTTCATGGTCTCCGAGGCCGGTGAGTTCTACTTCCTGGAGACCAACACCCGTTTGCAGGTCGAGCATCCGGTCACCGAGGCGGTGTTCGGTGTCGACCTGGTGGCCTGGCAACTCGCCATCGCCGACGGCGCTCCGCTGCCCACCGAACCACCGGTGTCCCGAGGGCATGCCATCGAGGTTCGGCTCTACGCCGAGGATCCGGCCGCGGACTGGCGGCCCGGCAGTGGGCCGTTGCATCGGTTCGCACTGTCCGGAGTGGACAGTGAGTTCACCGGGACCGCGGCCGAACGCGGGCTGCGGCTGGACGCCGGGGTGGTGGATGGGTCGGTGATCAGCACCCACTACGACCCCATGCTGGCCAAGGTGATCGCCTGGGCGCCCACTCGCGCCGAGGCCGCCCGTCGACTGGCCACCGCGCTCGCCGACGCCCGGGTGCACGGCCCGGCCACCAACCGGGACCTCCTGGTCCGGGTGCTGCGGGATGCGGACTTCCTGGCCGGGAAGGTGGACACCGGATTCCTGAGCAGGCAAGGACTCGACGTCCCACTGGCCGATGAGCAGGGTGTCCGGATCTCGGCGCTGGCCGCCGCGCTGGCCGAGGCCGCGGCCAACCGGGCCGGGGCGGGTGTGCAGCCCGCGGTGCCCGGCGGATGGCGCAACCTGCACTCGGCCGGTCAGGTCAAGGGCTACGACAGTCCACAAGGGACGATCGAGGTCCGCTACCGGTTCACCCGCGGCGGGATCCTCGCCGAGGACCTGCCCGAGGTGACCGTGGTGTCTGCCGCGCCCGGGTCGGTGGTGGTGGAACTCGGTGGGGTGCGGCGGATCCTGCACGTGGCCCGTTACGGCGAGCAGGTGTTCGTGGACTCGCCATTCGGCGGTGTGGCACTGCGCCGGTTGCCGCGGTTCGTCGAACCCGGCGACGCGCACGCCGAGGGATCACTGCTCGCGCCGATGCCCGGCACCGTCGTCGCGGTCAACGCCGCGCTCGGCGACACCGTGCACGCCGGGCAGGAACTCCTTGTGCTGGAAGCGATGAAGATGCAGCACCCGGTGCGCTCGCCAGTCGACGGCGTGCTCACCGAACTCGCCGTGACGGCGGGCGCCCAGGTCGAGGCCGGGGCCGTGCTCGCCGTGATCGAACCCGCCCCGAACGAGCAACAGCCGATGGAGGACTGACGGACATGGACTTCCGGGAGACCGACGAACAGCGCGCGCTGCGGGCCTCGGTGGCCGCGCTGGCCGCCAAATACGGCCACGGCTACTGGGTGGACAAGGCGAAATCAGGGGAGAAGACCACCGAACTGTGGGCCGAGGCCGGAGCGCTCGGCTACCTCGGCGTGGCCGTGCCCGAGGAGTACGGCGGTGGCGGCGGTGGCATCACCGACCTCGCCATCGTCTGCGAGGAACTCGCCGCCGGTGGCTGCCCGCTGCTGCTCCTGGTGGTGTCACCGGCGATCGCGGCCACCGTCATCGCCAAGTCCGGCACCCCGGAGCAGAAGAAGAACTGGCTGCCCGGCTTCGCCGACGGCTCGCTGAAGATGTCCTTCGCCATCACCGAACCCGACGCCGGCTCCAACTCGCACCGGATCGTCACCACCGCCCGTGCCGACGGCGACGGCTGGCGGCTCACCGGCGGCAAGTACTACATCTCCGGCGTGGACGAGAGCGACGCGACCCTGGTGGTGGCCCGCTTGGAGGACGCGCGCACCGGCAAGTTGCGGCCCGCGTTGTTCGTGGTGCCCACCGACGCGCCCGGGTACACCTATCAGCCGATCCCGATGGAGATCACCTCGCCGGAACGGCAGTTCACCCTGTTCTTCGACGACGTCAAACTGCCCGCGGACGCGTTGGTGGGCGGGGAGGACGCCGGGCTGGGCGCGTTGTTCGCCGGACTCAACCCGGAGCGGATCACCGTGGCCGCCTACGGTTGCGGCATTGGGCGGTACGCGTTGAGCAAGGCGGCCGACTACGCGCGCACCCGCAAGGTGTGGGACTCGCCGATCGGCGGACACCAGGCCGTCTCGCACCCGCTTGCCAAGGCGCACATCGAGATCGAGCTGGCCCGGCTGGCCACCCAGCGGGCAGCCTGGGCCTACGACCAGGACGACCCGAGCGCCGCCGAGGCCGCCAACATCGCCAAGTACGCCTCCGCCGAAGCCGCCATCGCCGCGGTGGACGCGGCCGTGCAAACCCATGGTGGCAACGGGATGTCCACCGAATACGGGGTCGGCACGCTGTACGGGGCGGCCAGGGTCGGGCGGATCGCGCCGGTCAGCCGGGAGATGATCCTCAACTTCGTCGCCCAGCACACCCTGGACCTCGGCAAGTCGTACTGACACGGTGGTAACGCGCGGCACCCCCAGGATCGACGAACGCGCATAAGGCAACGACGCCCCACCGGAGGTCCCCATGATCCACCGCAGCCCGTTCCCCGACGTCGACATCCCCGACCTGCCGGTGCACACCTACGTGCTGGCCGGGGCACGGGACCGCGGTGATCACCCGGCGGTGATCGACGGCAGCAGGCCGGACGGGCCGCGGCTGAGCTACGCCCAGCTCGACGCCTCGGTCGGCAGGCTCGCCGCCGGGCTGCACGAAGCCGGGTTACGCAAGGGCGAGGTGCTGGCGTTGTTCAGCCCCAACACCATCGTCTACCCGGTGGTCTTCTACGCCACCACCACCCTGGGCGCGATCGTCAGCACGGTCAACGCGTTGTACACGGTGGACGAACTGACCAGCCAGCTCCGCGACTCCGGCGCGAGGTTCCTGGTCACCATCTCGCTGTTCCTGGACCGCGCGGTGCCCGCGGCCCAGGCGGCGGGGATCGAGCACGTGATCGTGTGCGATACGGCGGAGGGCTTTCGGTCGATCCAGGACCTGATGGCCACTGACGGGCCGGTGCCGGAGGTGGAGATCAACCCGGCCGAGGATGTGGCGGTGATGCCGTATTCCAGTGGTACGACTGGGAAAGCCAAGGGTGTGATGCTGACGCATCGGAACATCGTGGCGAATATGGCTCAGTCCAGCGGGATGCAGCCGACCGGGCCGGATGATCGGGTGCTGGCGATCCTGCCGATGTTCCACATCTATGGGATCACCGTGTTGCTCAACCACGCGTTGCACTACGGGACGACGGTGGTGGTGCTGCCGCGGTTCGAGCTGGAGTTGTTCCTGACCGCGTTGGCCGAGCACAAGGTGACCAAGGTGCCGGTGGCGCCGCCGATCGTGGTGGCGTTGGCGAAACATCCGGTGGTGGACAAGTTCGACCTGTCGGCGTTGCGGGCGGTGTTGTGCGCGGCGGCGCCGTTGGACGCGGACACGGGGCATCTGTGCGCGGAACGGTTGGGTGTGCGGGTGGTGCAGGGGTATGGGATGACCGAGCTTTCGCCGGTGTCGCATGTGGTTCCGGACTCGGATGCGAATCCGCCGGATGGGACGGTGGGCAAGCTCATCCCGAACACCGAGTGCCGGATCATCGACCCGGCTACCGGGGAGGACGCCGAGGCTGGGGCGGCCGGGGAGTTCTGGATTCGGGGGCCGCAGGTGATGAAGGGGTATTTCGCCAGGGGGGCGGATACGGCTTCGATGATCGACGGGGACGGGTGGCTGCACACCGGGGATATCGGGCGGGTTGATGGGGAGGGGAACTTCTTCATCGTGGATCGGCTCAAGGAACTGATCAAGTACAAGGGGTATCAGGTGCCGCCTGCCGAGTTGGAGGCGGTGTTGCTGTCGGATCCGCGGATCGCGGATGCGGCGGTGATCGGGGTTGTGGATGCCGAGGGGGAGGAGGTGCCCAAGGCGTTCGTGGTGCGGGCGGCGGGGGCGGAGTCGTTGGGGGAGGGGGATGTTGTGGAGTTCGTGGCTGGGCGGGTCGCGCCTTATAAGAAGGTTCGGGTGGTGGAGTTCATTGACGCTGTGCCTCGGGCGTTGTCGGGGAAGATTTTGCGCCGGGAGCTGCGGCAGCGCTGAGACGGTTCGGCGGGTTGGCCGTTGTGGGACAAGGGCGAAGGTCAAGATCAAGGGCGTCCTCGCCGGACGGGCAGGAATCAAAGGATGGGGAACCGCTCGGGAGATGTTTGAAAAGCCACCCCGGCTGCCGGTTCTCCGGGCTTCGCCCGCCCACAACGGCCAACACTCCGTACGACAACGGCCAACACACCGTCCCATAACGGCCAACACGCGCGGAGGGGGTTGAACCTCAACCCTCTCCGCGCGTGTTGGCCGTTCTTGTACGCCGTGTTGGCGCTTGTTGTACGCCGTGTTGGCCGTTGTTGTACGTCGGGTGGGCGGAGTGCTGCTGCTGACCCGCCCGTCGTCCGGGTCTGGAACTGCCCGGCTGGCCTGTGCCGGGTTTCCTGTCCGTCCATAACGGCCAACGTGGCGTACGAGAACGGCCAACACGGCGGGGATTTGGGGTTATTCGAGGGGGGTTTCGGTGGGGCGGAGGGGGCCGGAGAAGCGGGGGCCGGCGAGGGTGCGGCCTAGGCGGCCCAGGCCGGTGCGGACTGGTTGGGCCAGGAATTCGCCTAGGACTACTCCGGCCGCGAGGGCCAGGGCGATGCCTGCTGCCAGGAGTAGGGATTGGGCGCCTGCGGAGATGTTGCGTTCCACGGCCAGTTGGAAGAGGGCGTGGTAGGTGGTCAGGCCGGGGAGGAGGGGGGTCAGGCCGGAGACGGCGATGATCAGGGGTGGGATGCGGAGGCGGCGGGAGATCACGCCGCCTACGAAGCCGATCAGGATGGCTGCTCCCGCCGAGGCGACCAGGAGGTCGGTGCCCAGGACGGTGAGGACGCCGTAGGAGGCGGTGCCCGCCGCGCCTGCCAGGCCCGCCACGAAGAGGGCTTTCAGGGTGGCGTAGCTGGCCCAGGCGAAGCAGAAGGAGGTCAGGCCGCCGGCGACGATCATCAGGGGGACGTGGGCCAGCAGTGGGGGTGGGGGTTCGGCCACGGAGATGTGCAGGCCCTGGGAGACGGCCAGGCGGAGGACCAGCAGGACGCCGATCACCAGGCCGGCGGTCATCAGGAGGACTTCCATGGCCCGGCCCGCCGCGGTGACGTTGTAGCCGGTGATCGCGTCCTGCACGGTGCCGACGATGGACAGGCCGGCCAGCAGCACGATGATGCCGGTGGCCACCACCAGGGACGGGCGGACCAGCTGGCTGGTGGGGTCCATCGCGTGCACGCCCAGGGCCATCGCGGTGGCCAGGGCGCCGCCTATCACCTGCTGGAAGAAGAAGGGGAGGGCGAGGCGGTTGACGATTCGGCCTACCCGGTCGATCAGGGCGGTGGTGAAGGCGGCGATGCCAGCCAGGAGTGGGCCGCCGCCGAGCAGGACCGCCACCGACGCCGCCATCGCGGCCCAGGCCAGGGTGGCCACCCAGCGGGGGTAGGGGTGGGGCGCGGTGGAGACGGCTTCCAGGCCGGTGAGGGCCTCGTCGGCGGTGAGGGTGCCCGCGTTGATCCTTCGGACCAGTTGTTCCAGCGCGGACAGGCGGGTGTAGTCCAGGCTGCGGGCCCGCACCACCCGGGTCGTGGTGACGGGGGCGGCCAGGTTGCCGCGGTGGCAGCAGGCGGTGATCGAGGTGAAGGTGACGTCGACGTCAGTGGTGGGCAGGCCGTAGGCGTTGGTGACGGCCAGCATCGTCGCGGTCACGTCGGCCGCGCCCGCGCCGCAGGCCAGTTGCAGCTCGCCGATGCGCAACGCCAGGTCGAGCACCTGGTGCACCGTGGACGCGTCCGGCACCTTCGGTCCGTGCAGCATGGCACTCATGATCGTCGGTTCCACCTGATCCCGCCGCAGCAGAAGTCGCCGCAGACCCACCACACACCTCCGCCACCCGCACGCCGCCGACCGGGGCATCGCGGTAGCGGGGCCTGCCGTTGCACGGTGTCGTCAAGGTCACGTGTGGTGGGTCAGGGCGAGGGGTACCGGCTAGGGCTTGAGGACGATGCGGATCGGGTTGCCGATCTTGTTCGCCAGGCGGTGCACGGCCTCGGGGGCCTCGTCCAGTGGGAGCACCTCGGTGACCGAGCCGGACAGGTCCAGGCGGCCGGTGGAGACCAGGCGGACCAGGGTGTGCAGGTCCTGCGGCTCCGAACCCCAGGCGCCGCGGACCTGGTGCTGGGCGGCGTTGAACCGGGCCGCCTGCTCCAGGTGCAGTGGCGCGTAGGTCATCCCGACCAGGACCAGTTTGCCGTGCGGGGCCAGCAGATCGTCCGCGGCGGCGCGGGCGGCCGGGTGGCCGACCAGATCGACCGCCAGGTCCAGGCCCATGCCCCCGGTGACCGCGCGGACCTTGGCCGTCAGGTCCGGCTCGGCCGGGTCGAAGGCGTGGTCGGCACCGGCTGCCAGGGCGCGTTCGCGGGCCACCGGCAGCGGGTCGAAGGCGATGATCGGGGCCGCGCCTGCCAGCCGGGCGATCCGCACCGCGTGCACGCCCAGACCGCCGATGCCCCACAGGCCGACCGCCTGGCCCACCTTCAGCTCACCCTTGTGCAGCAGCGCCGCGTACGGGGTGGACACCGCGTCCGGGATGATCGACCCCTGCTCGAAGGGCACGTTCTCCGGCAGCGGCACCACCGAACGGTGACTGGTCACCACGTAGTCCGCCCAGCCACCGTCGTAACTGACCCCGCGCGCCGGCGGCAGCAGGCAGAAACCGGTGTGGAACAGGCAGTTCGGGCAGGTGCCGCAACGATCGCCCGCGGCAAGGACCACCCGGGCGCCGGGCTGCCAGATGTCCGGCACGTCCGCACCCACCTCGGCGATGGTGCCCGACACCTCGTGGCCCAGGGTGATCACCGTCTGCCCGTTCAGCGTGCGGAACCCGGACAGGCTGCCGTCGATGATGTGCACATCCGACAGGCACACCCCGGCCGCGGCCACCTTCACCAGCACCTGACCCGGTCCCGGCGCAGGCACCTCGATCTCGTGCAGCCCGAACTTCCCGGATTCCAGGTCGAACCTCGCCGCGCGCATGCGTGCCCTCCATCGTCACCCGTTGGTGTTTGTACGTTACAGCGCGCAGTGGGGAATGGATCTTCGTGCACGCGGCCGCCGCCGCTGTCCCGGTGGCACTGGGGGAAACCTGCTGGCAGTCCCCCCGGGGCTGTTGGTTAACCTGCTCGGAAGCACTTCTGCCGACCAAGGAGATCAACCCGTGTTGCGCACGCACGAGGCCGGAGCACTCCGCGCCGAGCATGCAGGCCAGACCGTCACCCTCACCGGCTGGGTGGCGCGGCGTCGCGATCACGGCGGAGTGATCTTCATCGATCTCCGGGACGCCTCCGGTGTCGCCCAGGTCGTCTTCCGCGAGGGCGAGATGGCCGAGCGGGCGCACCGGCTGCGCGCCGAGTTCTGCGTCAAGATCGTCGGCGAGGTCTCCCAGCGGCCCGCGGGCAACGAGAACCCCGACCTGCCCACCGGCGCCATCGAGGTCCTCGCCACCGGCCTCGAGGTGCTCAACGAGTCCGCGCCGCTGCCCTTCCCCCTGGACGACCACCTCGAGGTCGGCGAGGAGACCCGGCTCAAGCACCGCTACCTCGACCTGCGCCGCAGCGGCCCGGCCAAGGCCATGCGGATGCGCAGCGAGGTCAACCGGGTCGCCCGCGATGTGCTGCACCGCAACAACTTCGTCGAGATCGAGACCCCGACGCTGACCCGCTCCACCCCCGAGGGCGCCCGCGACTTCGTGGTGCCCGCCCGGCTGCAGCCCGGCTCCTGGTACGCGCTGCCGCAGTCCCCGCAGCTGTTCAAGCAGCTGCTCATGGTCGGCGGCCTGGAGCGCTACTACCAGATCGCCCGCTGCTACCGGGACGAGGACTTCCGCGCCGACCGGCAGCCCGAGTTCACCCAGCTCGACATCGAGATGAGCTTCGTCGAACAGGACGACGTGATCGCCCTCGGCGAGCAGATCATCGCCGCCATCTGGCGCGAGACCCTCGGCGTCGAACTGAGCCTGCCCATCCCGCGGATCGCCTACGCCGAGGCGATGGCCCGCTACGGCAGCGACAAGCCCGACCTGCGCTTCGAACTCGAACTCGTCGAGATGACCGAGTACTTCGCCAACACGCCCTTCCGGGTGTTCAAGGCGCCCTACGTCGGCGCGGTCGTCATGCCCGGCGGCGCGAGCCAGCCGCGCAAGCAGCTCGACGCCTGGCAGGACTGGGCCAAGCAGCGCGGCGCCAAGGGCCTGGCCTACGTGCTCGTCCAGGAGGACGGCACCCTCGGCGGCCCGGTCGCCAAGAACCTCAGCGAAGAGGAGCGGGCCGGACTCGCTGCCGCGGTCGGCGCCAAGCCGGGTGACTGCGTGTTCTTCGCCGCCGACAGCGCCAAGGGCGGCCGCGCGCTGCTCGGCGCGGCCCGGGTGGAGATCGCCAACCGGCTCGGCCTGATCAAGGACGGCGACTGGAAGTTCGCCTGGGTGGTCGACTTCCCGCTGTTCGAGGCCACCAGCGAATCCGACGCGGAGAACGTCGCCGTCGGCTCCGGCAGCTGGACCGCCCTGCACCACGCCTTCACCTCGCCCACCCCGGACTCCATCGAGGACTTCGAGAAGGACCCCGGCTCCGCGCTGGCCTACGCCTACGACATGGTCTGCAACGGCTTCGAGATCGGCGGCGGGTCGATCCGTATCCACCGCGCCGACGTGCAGCAGCGCGTCTTCGGCGTGATGGGCCTGTCCGAAGAGGAAGCCCAGGAGAAGTTCGGCTTCCTGCTCGACGCGTTCAAGTTCGGCGCGCCCCCGCACGGCGGCATCGCCTACGGCTGGGACCGCATCTGCATGCTGCTCACCGGCGCCGACTCGCTGCGCGACGTCATCGCCTTCCCCAAGAGCGGCGGCGGCTACGACCCGCTCACCGCGGCGCCCGCGCCCATCACCGCCCAGCAGCGCAAGGAAGCCGGCGTGGACTTCAAGCCCGCGCCCAAGCCCGACAACGCCGCCAAGGACCCCGCCACCGCGTGAGTTCGCTGCTGCACCTGCGCGTCGTCAACCAGCCGGAGCACACCCAAGCGGTGCTCCGGCTGCTTGAGGACTGCCCGGGAGCCACCCACCTGGTGCTGCTCCCGGGCGCGGGCGTGCGACCGGCGGGCGATGTCGTCGAGGCCGACGTGGCCAGGGAAGCCCTCGACGACCTGCTCACCGAACTCTGCGCGCTCGGCATCGACCACCACGGCGCGATCACCCTGGAGAGCATCGACACCGCGCTGTCCGACGCCGCCGACCAGGCCGAGATCGCCGCACCCGGCGAAGGCGCGGACGCGGTGGTGTGGGAGGAACTCCTGGCCCGCACCGGCGAGGAATCCCGGCTCAACTTCACCTACCTGGGCTTCCTCACCATCGCCTGCCTGCTCGCCGCCATCGGCGTGATCACCGACTCGGTGATCACCATCGTCGGCGCAATGGTCGTCGGCCCCGAGTTCGGCCCACTGGCCGCGCTCTCCGTCGGCCTGGTCCTGCGCCGCTGGGACCTGGTCCGCCGCGCCCTGGCCGCGCTGCTGCTCGGCTTCCAGTGCGCCATGGTCATCACCGCCGGACTGGTCGCCCTCGGTTACGCCGCCGGGCTCTTCGATGAATCGATCATGCACGTCAACCACCAGAGCGACTTCGTCTACCAGGTGGGCCCGTTCTCCCTGATCGTCGCCCTGCTCGCCGGGGCGGCCGGAATGCTCTCCCTCACCTCCGCGAAATCCGCCGCGTTGGTAGGGGTTTTCATTTCGGTCACCACCGTGCCCGCCGCCGGGTACGCCGCGCTGGCGCTGGTGCTCGGCGAACCGGGACGGGCCGGACAGTCCGCGCTGCAACTGCTGGTCAACCTGGCCGGGATCGTCCTGGCCGCCACGATCGTGCTGCTGCTGCGCAACCGCCGGAACAAATACCAGGACAACGGCAGACCGCTCGCCGACGGCTGAGAACCGGACAACCGAGGAACTTCAGACGGGTTGTCGATCGTTGGTAGTACGCCGGGTGGGTGGAATCGGCGCGCAGCAGAGGGCTTGCGCCGCAACGAGATCGGAACCGAAAGACAATGTCCACAGGCTTGTTGGTCGGGATAGCTTTGCCAGAGCGTAACCAGATCATGCCGATCCGTGATAGCCGAGCCCGGTAGGGTCGACAACGATGAGCGTGGAAATCTCCACCGGCCCGCTGGACGTCCACAACGAGGTGGCAGCGGAGGTGGCCGAGACGGTCGCCGCTGCGCAGGCTGTGCTGCGCCGCCGCTTCGGCGCGAGCGTCCGGCTGAGTGATGCCGAGGATCTGGGCGGTAGCGACCGGTCGGTCGTACTCCGCGTGCGCGTGGTCGAGACACCCTTCGCCATGCCACGCACGCTGGTGATCAAGCGATACCGCACCCCGCTGCTGCCAGGGCAGACCGCGGACCCCTTCGCGCACGAGGCGGCCAGCAGCCAGCTGTTCACCGCGCTGTCGGTGGGCGAGCGGGTCAGCCCCGAACTCATCGCGCACGGACCGGCCGAACGGCTGCTCGTGCTCGAGGACCTCGGCCGCGCCCCCACCCTGGCCGACAAACTCCTCGGCGATGACGCCCGCGCCGCCGAACGCGCGCTGCTGGCCTGGGCCAGGGCCCTTGGCCGGGTGCACGCCAACACCGCCGGTCGCGAGGCCGACTTCGACGCGCTGATGCGCAGACTCGGCCAGCGCAGCTGGACCGACCCCATCGCGCCCGAGGCCCGCACCGCCCTCACCGAACTGCCCGCGCTGCTGGCCGAGGCCATCGGCGTGCAGACCCCGGACACGGTCGCCGAGGCCGCCCGCAACACCTCCTGGCTGCTCGGCGGCACCCGCTACCGCGCCTTCAGCCCCTCCGACGTGTGCCCGGACAACAACCTGGTCACCAACCGGGGCGTGCGCTTCCTCGACTTCGAGTGGGGCTGCATGCGCGATGTCGCCCTGGACGTGGCCTACCTGCGGGTGCCGTTCCCGTCCTGCTGGTGCTCCTTCGCCCTGCCCCAGGGCATGACCGAGGCCATGCTCGCCGCCTGGCGCTCCGAGGCCAGCACCGTCTGGCCCGACCTGGACGACGACGCCGTGCTGCTGCCAAGGCTGCTCGACGCCCAGGTGCTGTGGGTGTGGCTGTCCACCTGGTGGCTGCTGCCGCGCACCACCGAGACCGACCGGCCCATCGACGCCAACCAGACCTCCCCGCGCCGCAGCGCCGCCCTCGCCGACCGCTGGCGCAGGCTGCGCACCGACGCGATCGCCTGCGGCAAGCACGAGATGGCCGAGCACGCCGAGGCGGTGGCCAACGCCATCGTGCGCCGGTTCGGACCCGACGCCGAGCAGCTTCCGCTCTACCCCGCCTTCCGCTGAAAACCTTCCGGCCCGGACCGGAAGAATAATCACGATATTCTTGTAGTTCCGGTGAACCGTTCGCGGTCGCTCCTCGTATGACACGGCTGGGATCTCCACCCTGCCGCTGAGTAACTGGGGAGTTACTGCATTGACCACACGAGCTGACTTCACGGCGCTGGTCGCCGATGACATCCTGCCCAGCCGCATGCCCGACGTCGGGCTGCTGCGGGCTTACCTGGCCCAGGGCTGTCGGCACGGCGACCCGCTGTGCCTGAGCTTCGGCGAGACCTGGAACCAGGTCCCCGCCGGTCTGCTCGACCACCTGCACGAACGCCCGCTCTACGCCCACGGGTACCAGCTGTCCATGTACGGCCTGCCCGCGCTGCGCCAGGTCGCCCGCGACTACGTCGTGGACACCCACCGCCTCGACGGCATCGCCGAACCCGGCCGGGACTTCGAGGTCGCCGCCACCTGGACCGGCACCCGCGGCGCCATGTTCGACTTCGGCCGCTACCTCCTGGACGAACTCGGCTCCGACGGCCGCACCCCGATCGTGGTGGCCGCCGGACCCAGCTGGGACTACGAAGGCGTCTTCCACAGCCTCGGCTACCAGGTCCGCTACCTCCACCTGCGGCCGGAAACCGGTTTCCGCCCGCTGGCCGAGGAACTCCAGGACGTCGTCGACCGGGTCGACTCCACCCCGGAGGAACGCCTGGCCATGGTGGTGGTCAACGCCCAGCACAACCCCACCGCGGTCAACTGGCGGCCCGAGTTCGTCGCCGCCGCCGTGGACACCGCGCACCGGCACGGCGCCGGACTGCTCGTCGACGACGCCTACTTCGGCGTGCACGACCCCGAGACCGAACCCACCTCGGCACTGCGGGTGCTGCTGTCCCGGCTCGGCGCCGCCCCGCCCAACGCGCGCCGCCGCTGGCTCGCGGTGCGCTCCCTCGGCAAGCAGTTCCACTGCAACGGCTGGGGCCTGGGTCTGATGACCGCCGAACCGGCCACCCTGGACCTGCTGGTCAACCGGTACCGGCTGCACAGCTCGCTGATGTACGGCGGGGTCTACCAGCACGCCATGGCCGACTGGCTGGACGACCCGGCCAGCGCGGTGTTCCTGGCCGAGCAGTGCGCCGAGTACGCGGCCAAACGCCGCCTGGTCGACCGGCTCTTCCACGGCAAACTCAACTACCCCGCCGGGGCCGTGCACACCGGGACCTGCACCTCCTACCTGCTCTTCGCCCTGCCCGAGGCCTATCAGCGGATCCCCGAGGGCACCGTGCGCTTCCGGGACGACACCTTCGCCCGCACCGGCGTGCTCTTCGCGCCCGCCTGGCCCTGGCCGTACGCGCCCACCGGGTCGCCCATGCCGTACATGCGGATGTACCTCGGCCCCGGCCAGGACAGCCTCACCGAGGCGGTGCACCGGATGGCCCAGGCCGGGATCGACTGGCAGATGCAGGCGTGAACGTCCGGGCGGGGGCGAAAGTTCCCCGAGGCGTCTCCGCCCGGTCATCCTGATCTCACCGGCAGTGAGCCGAGCGCCCTGATCGTGGAAGCGTGACGGTTCAGCTCACCGCCCCGGCGCTCGTCCCCGGTGCCACCGGGCGAGCGGTACGCAGCCTGGTCGCGCTCGGCGACTCCACCACGGTCGGCATCGGCGACCGAGTCCCCGGCGGCTGGCGCGGGTTCGCCCCGCTGCTGGCCGACGGGCTCGGCGCCGAGCTGCACAACCTGTCCTTCCAGGGCGCGCGCATGCGCTGCGTCCGCGACCAGCAGCTGCCCCGCGCACTGGCACAACGGCCCGACGCCGCGGTGCTCGTGGTCGGCATGAACGACACCCTGCGCTCGGACTTCGACGCCGAGGCGATCAAAGCCGACCTGGACGAGGTGGTCGGCAGGCTCACCGCGGCCGGGACCACCGTGCTCACCGCCCGCTTCCACGACCACGCCCGCGTCTTCCGCATCCCCGGCCCCCTCGCCCGCGCGCTGCGCTCGCGGATCGCCGAGGTCAACGACCTCACCGACGAGGTGGTCGGCCGCCACCGGATCGGCTGCCTGGACCTGGACGCGCTGCCCGGCGCCTACGACCTGCCCACCTGGAGCGTGGACCGGCTGCACCCCTCCGAACTCGGCCACCGGATGCTGGCCCGCGGCTTCGGCGAGTTGCTGGAGGCGGCCGGGTGCCGGGTGCCGGAGCCGGTGTCGATGACCTGCGCGGGCGGGGTGCGGATCACCCCGCTGCACCACGTGGGCTGGCTGCTGTTCAAGGGCCTGCCGTGGCTGTGGCGGCGCAGCTCAGACCTGCTGCCCTATGCCGCCCAGATCATCTGGCGGGATATCAGGAGCAGGCGCTGAGCACACGAGGTAGCGTGCCCGCCATGCCGTTGGTTGATCGTGTGCTGCTGGGCCCCGGACCGTGCAACCCCTACCCGGAGGCGACGCTCGCGCTGGCCGCGCCGCTGCTGGGGCACCTCGACCCGGAGTTCCTGCGCATCCTGGACGAGACCTGCGACCGGCTGCGCACCGTGTGGGGCACCACGAACCGGCGCACCCTGCCGCTGTCGGGCACCGGCTCCATCGGCATGGAGGCCGCCTTCGTCAACACGGTGCGGCCCGGCACCGTGGTCGTGGTCGGCGTCAACGGCCTCTTCGGCGTGCGCATGTGCGAGGTCGCCTCGCGCTACGGCGCCGAGGTGGTGCGGGTGGACCACGAGTGGGGCGCCCCGATCGACATCCGCCGCATGCTCGACGCCCACCCCAAACCGGACCTGGTGGCCGCGGTGCACGCCGAGACCAGCACCGGCGTGCTCAGCGACATCGGCGGCCTCGCCCAGGCCGTGCACGCCCGCGACGACAACGCACTGGTCATCGCCGACTGCGTCACCTCCATCGCGGGCATGCCGCTGCACATCGACGAGTGGGGCGTGGACATCGCCTACGCCGGCACCCAGAAGTGCCTCGGCGTCGCCCCCGGCCTCGCCCCGTTCACCTTCTCCGAACGGGCCTGGGCGCGGCGGGTGGAACGGCCCAGCACCTGGTACCTCGACCTCGGGCTGATCGGCGACTACGTCAGCGGCGGCGCCGGTGGCGGCCGCACCTACCACCACACCGCGCCCACCGCGATGATCGCCTCGCTGCACGCCGGACTCGGCCGGATCCTCGAAGAGGGTCTGCCCGCGGTGCACGCCCGGCACCAGGCGGCCGGGGCGCAGTTGCAGGACGGACTGGCCGAACTGGGGCTGAAACTCTTCGCCGCGGACGGGCACCGGCTGCCGCAGCTGACCACGGTGTGGGTGCCCGAGGGCGTGGACTCGGCGACCATCCGCACCCGGCTGTTGCGGGACTTCGACATCGAGATCGGCGCGGGCGCGGGCGAGTACGCCACCCGGGTCTGGCGGATCGGCCTGATGGGGCCCAACGCCACCCCGGCCAGGCCCGCGCTGATCCTGGCCGCGCTGAGGTCGCTGCTGGGCTGACCCCGGCCGGTCGTGTGCGTTCCACCGTTCCCACGAACTTCCCGTGGAGAAGCAACCTCCCGGGTCGTTGCGCCGTAGGTGTTCCGTAGCGAGAACACGGGAGTTCTCGCCAGCGAGGGAGCATTCATGGGGACGTACTTCAGCCACGGTCGCCGTTGGGGCGCGACCGTGGCGCTGCTCGCCCTGGCCGGGTCGGCGCTGACCCCGGCCGCGGCGAGCGCCGAACCACCACCGTCAGCCGCACCGGCGCAACGCGTGATCACCCTGCTCAGCGGCGACCAGGTGGTGGTGCGCGGCCAGGACGTGGTCACCGTCCGGCCCGGCCCCGGTCGCGAGGACCTGGCCTTCCACAAGGTGATCCTCAACGGGCACCGGTTCGTCTACCCCGCCGACGCGCTGCCGCTGGTGCGCGCGGGCCGGCTGGACGAGACCCTGTTCGACGTCACCGAACTGCTGCGGCAGCGCTTCGACGAGACCGGCGCGCTGCCGGTGCTGCTGACCCGGCCGCCGCAGTCCAGGGCCCGCCGGGACCTGCCGGCGGCCAGCACGGTCACCCGTGAGCTGCCCGCGCTGGGCGTCACCGCGCTGACCCGGCCGACCGAGCGCGCCGGGGAGTTCTGGGCCTCGCTGACCGGGCCCTCACTGCGGGCGGCTGAGGGCAAGTTCTGGCTCAACCGCAGGCTTTCGCTCAACCTGGACCAGAGCGCGGCGGTGATCGGCGCGCCGCAGGCCTGGCAGGCCGGGGGCACCGGCGCCGGGGTGAAGGTCGGCGTGCTCGACTCCGGCTACGACCAGCAGCACCCGGATCTGGCAGGCCGGGTCGCCGCCGCGGAGAGCTTCCTCCAGGGCGTTCCCGTGCAGGACACCAATGGCCACGGCACGCACGTGGCCTCCACCATCGCGGGCACCGGCAAGGCTTCCGGGGGCCGGTACCGCGGCATCGCCTATGACGCCAACCTGCTCATCGGCAAGGTCTGCGACGAGTACTGCCCGGAGGACTCGATCCTGGCCGGCATGCAGTGGGCGGCCGATCAGGGCGCCAAGGTGGTCAACATGAGCCTGGGCGGCCCGCCCACCGACGGCACGGATCCGTTGTCCCAGGCGGTGAACACGCTCTCCGCGCAGAAGGGCACCCTGTTCGTCATCGCCGCTGGCAACAACGGCTCGCAGGAGGCGGTCGAGTCACCCGGCTCGGCCGACGCGGCGCTGACCGTGGCCGCGAGCACCAAGTCCGGGCAGCTCGCCGCGTTCTCCGCGCGCGGCCCCCGGCACCTCGACCACGCCGCCAAGCCGGACATCACCGCGCCCGGCGTGGACATCGTGGCCGCCCGCGCCGCCGGCGCGCTGCCGCAGTTCGCGGTCAGCGAGCAGTACCTGCGGATCTCCGGCACCTCGATGGCCACCCCGCACGTCGCGGGCGCCGCGGCCGTGCTGGCCCAGCAGAACCCGGGCTGGACCGGCGAGAGGCTCAAGGCCGCGCTGATGGGCACCGCCGCCCCGCTCACCGGCGTGGACGTCTTCGGGCAGGGCGTGGGCAGGCTGGACCTGGCGCGGGCGCACCAGCAGCGGGTGCGGGTCGAACCGGCCTCGCTGTCCATGGGCAGCGTGCCCACCGGCGGCGAACAGCCGGAGAAGCGGAAACTGAAGTACAGCAACGATTCCGACCGCCCGGTCACGCTGAAGCTGGACCTGCCCGCGCACGGCGGCCTGCTCACCGCCGACGCCGAACAGGTCACCGTGCCGGCCAAGGGCTCGGCCGAGGTCACCGTGACCGCCGACTTCACCAAGGCCACCGGCCTGGTCGGCGCCCGGCTCACCGCCACCGGCGAGGGCGTGCAACTGCGCACCTCGGTGGTGGCCGAACGGCGTCCGGCCGACCACATCGTCACCGTGAAGTCCTTCAGCCACCAGGGCAAGACCGACGCGTCCACCGTGGTCGTGCTGCAGGACCTGGACACCGGCAAGGCCAGGATCCTGCACAACAGCAGCGAGGGCGTGCCCGCGGGCCGGTACCGGGTGATCGGTCAGGTGATCGACACCGAGTACCCGCCCGGTCTGCCCTACGGCGTGTTCACCGACCGGGTCAAGCTGGTGCAGGAGATCACCGTCGACCGGGATGTGGAGATCGTCCTGGACGGCCGCAAGGCCAAACCGGTCCGGGTGCGGGTGGACGACCCCCAAGCGGTGCAGACCCCGTTCCAGCTGGGCCACGAGGTCGGCGTGTTCTCCGACCTGCCCGGCAAACAGCGCGCCGGGGTGTCCATGGTGTCCAAGCCGGGCCGGGAGTTCGTGGTGGCCAGCGCGCCCGCGCCCGGAATCGTGTTGTACAGCAACACCTCCTGGAACCGGCCGCTGCTCTCCGCCAAGCTCGGCGACCTCGAACTCAACCCGAGGGACCTCAACCCCCTCGGTTTCCGCGGTGAACGCACCGCCAAGGTCGCCGACACCGGCGGCGGCACCCCGGAGGAGATCGCCAAGGTCGAGGTGCGCGGCGCGTTCGCGCTGATGCAGCCCGGCCGCCAGCCCACCGTGGAGATCAACCGGCGGATCGCCGCCGCGTTCACGGCAGGGGCGGCCGGGGTGATCCTGGACGACGCGGGCGCCGAGTACCGGCCGGAGTGGACCGGCCCGGTGATCAATATCTACGGCGCGGCCAGTGCCGCACTGCGCGCCCAGCCCGGTGGCAGCGTCACCATCCGCGGCGTCGCCAACTCGCCGAGCCTGTACGTGCTGCACGACCGGATCACCGGGAAGCTGCCGGACGGGATCGACTGGCCGCACGCGGCCAAGGACCTCGGCAAGGCCCGCACCCGGATCGCCCAGCCCGGCACCGGCGAACTGGCCACCGACATCCAGGCCAACGTGCAGGTCGGCGGCATGTGGTTCGGATCGGTAGCCCCGGTCCGGGTGCCCGTCGAACTCGACGTGTACTACACGCCCGGTCTGGAGTGGATCACCGGCGCCGCGGTCGGGCAGACCCAGAACGCGGCCTACGGCATCCAGGAAACCCTGCCGGTCACCTTCCGCGCCGGGCAGATCGTGAAGCAGTCGCTGTTCACCGGCCCGTTCGGCCCGGAACTGCACCGGCCCGCGATCACCCGCACCGGCGACAAGGTCCGGGTGGAGCTGCCGATGTTCACCCAATCCGGCGGGCTGCCCGCCAGCGGCTACTTCAGCCCGGACTTCGACAAGGGCAGCACCTCGTTGTCCGCCAACGGGAAACGGATCGGCGGCAGCGACGTCCCCGGTATCGCCACCGTGGACGTGCCGGAGCGGCGTCAGCCCCTGGAGCTGACCGTGGCGGGCACTCGCGCGCTGCCAGGGGTGGACCTGGGCACCAAGTCCAGTGCCACCTGGAAGTTCCACAGTGGACGGACGGCGAAGGAGACCTCGTTGCCGCTGCTGGACATCCGCTATGACCTGCCCCTGGACCTGGCCAACCGGGCCAAGCAGGGCGAGTTCGCCTTCACCGTCAACGCCGCGCACCAGAGCGGCTCGGGTGGCCGGGGCGCGGTGGCGGTGACCATGGAGGTCTCCACCGACGACGGCGCCACCTGGCAGCCCGTCCCGGTGCTGCCCGCCGGGAAGTCCTGGACCGCCAAGGTGACCAACCCGGCCGGTGGGTTCGTTTCGTTGCGTACCAAGGCGATCGACGCCGACGGCGGTTCGGTCACCGAGACCTTGGTCCGCGCCTACCGCGTGGGCTGAGCGAGGACCGGGGGTCGCTGTCGCGGGAGACAGCGGCCCCCGGGTCCCTTGTCACACCAGGGGATTCGTCACTGACTGGACGCGCTGCGTCCCGGCCTTGACCAGGAACGAACGCCCGTGCCGCACCGCACTGTCCGGCTTGGTCCGGTCGGCCAGGTAGTACCAGTCCATCTGGGTGCCCGCCGGGGTGACCTCCAGCACCGAGGCGCCGTGCGAGTCGTACTCCACCCACTTGATGTGCCGGTTCAGCCCGGTGATCGCCTTCTCCACCAGTACCGAGGCGGTGCGCGGCGGCACCTTGAGCACATCGTCGATGTTGTCCGAGGTCACCGAGGTGCACACCAGTTCGGTGGCCAGGGATGGGCTCAGCGGGTACAGGCCCGCGTCCGCCGGGATGTCCGCCGCCCAGGAGGAGTGCACGTCCCCGGTGAGGAACACGGTGTCCTTGACCTTGTGCTCCGCCAAGGCTTTGAGCACCTTGCGGCGGTCCGCGGTGTAGCCGTCCCACTGGTCGGTGAGCACCGCCCCGCCCTCCTGGGGCAGGCCCAGCAACTTCAGCAGCGGCCCGAGCAGTTCCGCGGGCAGCGGCGGGATCAGCGTCGGCGTGATCATCACCGAGGTGCCGACCAGCTTCCACTGCGCGCTCGAGCCGACCAGCCCGTCGATCAGCCAGCGCAACTGCTCGGCCCCGGCGATGGTCCGATCCGGCCGGTCCACCTCCCCGGAGAGCGCCTTGACCTGTTGCGACCGGTGCGTGCGCAGATCGAGCATGGTCAGCTCGGCGAGCTTGCCGAAACGCAGCCGCCGGTAGAGCCGGTCCCCGGCGTTGCGCACCGGCATCCACTCGAAGTAGGCCCGGTGCGCCGCGGCCTTGCGCACCGCGTACTCGCCCTCGGTACCCGGGGTGTGGTTGCCCGCACCCCCTGACCAGGCGTCATTGGCGACTTCATGATCATCCCAGGTGGTGATCCACGGACAACTCGCGTGCAGCCGCTGCAGGTGCGGGTCGGTCTTGTACTGGGCGTGCCGCTGCCGGTAGTCGGCCAGGCTGACCGTCTCCCGCGGCGGCATGTGCGGCCGCACGTAGCTGCCGACCGGGAACCCGCCCGGCTCGTACTCGTAGAGGTAGTCGCCCATGTGCAGCACCGCGTCCAGGTCCCCGCGCTCGGCGAGGTAGCGGTAGGCGGCGAAGTACCCGGCCTGCCAGTTCGAGCAGGACACCACGCCGAAACGCAGCCGGGACACCGCGGCGTCGGCGGCCGGGGCGGTGCGGGTGCGGCCGACGGGGGAGCGGACCCCGGAGACGGTGAAGCGATAGTGGTAGTCGGTGGCGGGGGACAGGCCGCCGACATCGACCTTGATCGTGTGGTCGCGAGCCGGTCC
Source organism: Crossiella cryophila (assembly GCF_014204915.1). Classification (NCBI taxonomy): domain Bacteria; kingdom Bacillati; phylum Actinomycetota; class Actinomycetes; order Pseudonocardiales; family Pseudonocardiaceae; genus Crossiella; species Crossiella cryophila. The sequence continues at coordinate 8,238,952 of NZ_JACHMH010000001.1, read as the reverse complement.
GGTGCTGGTGACCCCGGCGGCGGCCAGCACGCCGAACCCGGGGTCGGTGGACACCTCCCAGCGCACCTCGATCTCGGGGCCGACCCCGGAACCCGGCGTCGACTCGGGGGTGGGGGTGACCCGGGTCCACAGCAGCACGCCGGTGGGCAACGGATCGCCGGAAGCCACGCCGTGCCCGAAAACCGGGACGTCAGCGGCAGCGGCCAGACTCGTGGTGGGCAGAGCAGTCGCGGCGGCCACACCCAGGGCCGCGGCTCCGGTGGCGCGCAGCACGGCCCGCCGGTCCAGAGGATGATTCATGTTCAGCACTCTGGCGTGACCGGGCCTGGTCGAGAAGGCGGCCGTTCAGGTGTTCATCCGCCGGTAAGGAGCCGGTCGAATTACGGTGTCGCACCCGGTCAGCCCGCTGCTAGCCCAGGCTCAGCTCACCCGCGCCAGCGATTCGGCCGGAGCCGCCGCGAGCGCCGTGAGCTGCGCCAGCGCCTGCCCCGGCGTGAGCGCCCGCAGCCCGGCCGCGCTCCCCCTGGCCACCACCCCCGGCTGCTCCCGCAGCAACTTCACCCCGCGCCGCACCAGCGTCGGCCACGGCTTGCGCGCCTCGGCCACATCCCTGGCGAACCGGCGCACGAAGGTCACCAGGCGGTTCGGCGCGAGCACGATCCCGTCCGCCAGCACCCCCGCCACCCGGCAGTCCGCCACCAGGCGCTCCGCGAACAGGCCCTCGGCCAGGAAGTACGGGCCGTCCGCGCGGACCTCGTGCGTGCCGACCCGCCGGTCCTCGTTCATCGAGTACACCGGCGCGTGCACCACCCCGGTGCTCGCCAGTTCCACGATCGCGTTCAGCGCGGCCCGGGTGTTCCAGGAATCCGGGTGGTCCCAGTCCGCGCGACCCGACTCGTCCACCGGCATCGCCGGGTCGTCGCCGTCGCGGTAGAAGTCGTCGAGGTTGAGCACCGGCCAGCCGAGTTCGGCGGCCAGGTGGGACTTGCCCGATCCGGAAGGACCCGCGAGCAACACGACACGGAGCTGAACGGCAGGTGACGGCACGGGTACTGATCCTCGCACACCGCTGCCGGGAACTGTCAGCCTTGCCGGGTAGCGTCCCGCACGTGGACGACGGTCTGTACGAAAGTGGTCTGTTCGCGGCCGAAGCCCAGGAGAAAGCGGAGGAACACCTGACGGCCAACGCGCCCCTGGCGGTGCGCATGCGCCCGCGCGCCCTGGACGAGGTCGTCGGCCAGCAACACCTCCTGGGCCCAGGCGCCCCGCTGCGCCGCCTGGTCGAGGGCGCGGCCCCCGCCTCCGTGCTGCTCTACGGGCCGCCCGGCACCGGCAAGACCACCCTGGCCACCCTGGTCTCCCTAGCGACCGGCCGCCGGTTCGTGGCGCTGTCCGCGCTCAACGCCGGGGTCAAGGAGGTCCGCGAGGTCATCGGCGAGGCCAAACGCAGGCTCGGCCGCACCGCCGAGTCCACCGTGCTGTTCATCGACGAGGTGCACCGCTTCTCCCGCACCCAGCAGGACGCCCTGCTCGGCGCGGTCGAGGACCGCACCGTGCTGCTGGTCGCCGCCACCACCGAGAACCCGTTCTTCTCCGTGGTCTCCCCACTGCTGTCCCGCTCCCTGGTGCTGCAACTCAAATCACTCACCGACGAGGACATCCGCACCGTCGTCCGCCGCGCCGTCACCGAAGAGCGCGGCCTCGGCGGCGCGCTCACCCTGGCCGCCGACGCCGAGGACCACCTGGTCCGCCTCGCCGCGGGCGATGCCCGCCGCTCGCTGACCGCGCTGGAGGCCGCCGCCGACGCCGCCGCCAGCACCGGCGCCACCGAGATCAGCCTGGCCACCGTCGAGGCCACCGTGGACAAGGCAGCCGTCCGCTACGACCGGCAGGGCGACCAGCACTACGACGTCACCAGCGCCTTCATCAAGTCCATCCGCGGCTCCGACGTCGACGCCGCCCTGCACTACCTGGCCCGCATGATCGAAGCGGGCGAGGACCCGAGGTTCATCGCCCGCCGCCTGGTCGTGCACGCCAGCGAGGACATCGGCATGGCCGACCCCACCGCGCTGCAGGTCGCGGTCGCCGCCAGCCAGGCCGTGCAACTCATCGGCATGCCCGAAGGCCGCCTCGCCCTGGCCCAGGCCACCATCCACCTGGCCACCGCACCCAAGTCCGGCGCGGTCAACTTCGCCATCAGCGCCGCCCAGGCCGACGTCCGCAAGGGCGCCACCGGCCCCGTCCCGCCACACCTGCGCGACGGCCACTACGCGGGCGCGGCCAAACTCGGCAACGCCAAGGGCTACCTGTACCCGCACGACGTCGCCGAGGGCGTGCTCACCCAGCAGTACCCACCGGATGACCTCATCGGCGTGGACTACTACGAACCGGTCGACCGCGGCGCCGAACGCGTACTGGCCGACCGGGTGCCCAAGCTGCGCCGCATGATCAGAGGCGACCAGAGCTGAGCCCCGCCCACCCACGCCGGGCCGACCCCGGTCGCCCACACCAACCCGCACCGAGCCGATCACTCGGCCACCCGCAGCAACCCGCGCTGGGCCGATCACCGGCCACCCGAGCCAACCCTCACCACTCTGCGCGTGGCGGCGACCGCCGAGTCACCCCAGCAGTAACCGGCGTGAGGTCCACGACACCGGCGCGGTAACCTGTCCCCGATCATCCACAGCGCCTGCGACACGCCTGAAGACCTGCGTGACCGCGCGTGGGCCCTCCCGTCGCGGCGCCGTGGACCACCGACTTCGACAACGCATGGAGGGCTCGTGTCACCAGGGCAGATTGCCGCGTTGGTCGCGGCTGGCGCCTTCGTGCTGCTGGTGCTGCTGCTCGCGATCCCGCTGCTGAAGCTGGGCCGCACGCTGGACGAGGCCACCATCGCCATCCGCAAGGCGCACGAGAACACCGATCCGTTGTTCACCGGCGCCAACACCACCCTCAACCACGTCAACACCCAGCTCGAGCGGGTGGACGGGATCACCGCGAACGCCCGCGCCGTCAGCGGCAACGTCTCCGCGCTGACCTCCCTGTTCACCGCCACGCTGGGTGGACCGCTGGTCAAGGCCGCCGCGTTCTCCTACGGCGTGAGCAAGGCGCTGCGCGCCCGGCGCAAGCGCACCGCCGCCATGGAGCCCACCGGACGGCACTCCCGGCGTAGCGCCCGCAGGAGTGGTAAGCGATGAGGCGGCTGTTCTGGCTCGGCCTCGGGGTCGCCGCCGGAGTGGCGATCGCCCGCAAGGCCACCGCCACCACCAAGCAGCTCACCCCGTCCGGCATCGCGGAGAACCTCGGTGACGCCGTGCGCGAGCTGGCCGGTGCCGTCGGCTCCTTCGGGGCTGACGTCCGCGCGGGCATGACCGAACGCGAGGACGAACTGGCCGACGTGGTCGCCCGCGCCCAGGAACCCCTCGGTTCCCGCTCGCGCAGGCGCAACCGCCCGGCCCGCGAGTCCGGCGGCCAGGGCACCGGCGCCCGGGACTCCAGCGGCCGCGACAGCGGTGGCCGGGACTTCGGCGGCCACGGCACCGGCGGCCGGGATTCCGGCCCCCGCGCCCAGAACAGCCGCGACACCGGCGCCCACCGCGCCGACGACGCCGGCTGGCTGACCGGTCTGGACGAGTCGCCACGGAGCGGATCGGAGGGGAGCCGGCGAGCGCGCTGGGCGGAGGGCTGAGCCCACGCCCCTAGCCCTTCGCCGCCCCCGCCGACCACCCGTCAACCCCGCGCCCCGGCGCGCAGCCACACCTAGGACATCTCGTGCAGACCCATGACATCCGCCAGCGGTTCCTCGACCACTTCCAACGCAACGGCCACCGCGTCGTGCCCAGCGCCTCGCTGATCCTGGACGACCCGAACCTGCTGTTCGTCAACGCCGGCATGGTGCCGTTCAAGCCGTTCTTCCTCGGCGAGGCCCCGCCGCCGTCCCCGACCGCCACCAGCGTGCAGAAGTGCGTGCGCACCCTGGACATCGACGAGGTCGGCAAGACCACCCGGCACAACACCTTCTTCCAGATGGCCGGGAACTTCTCCTTCGGCGACTACTTCAAGGACGGGGCCATCCAGCTCGCCTGGGAGCTGGTCACCAAGCCGGCCTCCGAAGGCGGCTACGGCCTCGACGAGTCGGTCCTGTGGACCACCGTCTACGAGGACGACGACGAGGCATACGACCTGTGGCACAACAAGATCGGCGTGCCCAAGTCCCGGATCATCCGCCTGGGCAAGGGCCCCAACTTCTGGTCCATGGGCGTGCCGGGCCCCTGCGGTCCGTGCTCGGAGATCCTCATCGACCGCGGCCCGCGGTACGGCCCGGAGTTCATCGACCAGGGTGACGGCGAAGAGCCCGACGGCGACCGCTACATGGAGTTCTGGAACCTCGTGTTCATGCAGAACCTCCGCGGCGAGGGCACCGGCAAGACCGACTTCCCGATCCTCGGCGACCTGCCGGCCAAGAGCATCGACACCGGCATGGGCATCGAGCGGGTGGCCATGCTGTTGCAGGGCGTGCCGAATGTCTACGAGACCGACCTGATCCGCCCGGTCATCGCCAAGGCCGAGGAACTCTCCGGCCGCCGCTACGGCGCTGACCAGATCGACGACGTGCGCTTCCGGGTCATCGCCGACCACGCCCGCAGCGGCGTGATGCTCGTCGGCGACGGCGTCACCCCCGGCAACGAGGCCCGCGGCTACGTGCTGCGCCGCCTGCTCCGCCGCATCGTGCGCTCCATCCGCCTGCTCGGCGTGCAGGAGCCGGTGCTGGGCGAGTTCACCCAGGTCGTCGCCGACGCCATGGCCCCGTCCTACCCGGAGCTGAAGACCGACTTCGACCGCATCGACGCCGTCATGCGCGCCGAGGAGGACGCCTTCCTGGCCACCCTCTCCAGCGGCTCGAGGATCTTCGACACCGCCGCCCAGGAAACCCGCTCCGGCGGCAGCACCCAGCTGCCAGGGGACAAGGCCTTCCAGCTGCACGACACCTTCGGCTTCCCCATCGACCTCACCCTGGAGATGGCCGCCGAGCAGGGCCTCACCGTGGACGAGGAGGGTTTCCGGACCCTCATGGCCGAGCAGCGCAACCGCGCCAAGGCCGACGCCGCCGCCCGCAAGACCGGGCACGGCGACCTCACCGTGTACCGCTCGGTGCTGGAGCAGCACGGACCGACCGAGTTCCTCGGCTACACCGACCTGCAGAGCCAGGCCCGCGTGGTCGGCCTGCTCGTCGGCGGCCGGCCGGTCGCCAAGGCCGGCGCGGGCACCGAGGTCGAACTCGTGCTGGATCGCACTCCCTTCTACGCCGAGGGCGGCGGCCAGATCGCCGACACCGGCCGCCTGCTCAGCGCCGGCGCCGAACTCGCCGTCTCCGACGTGCAGCGCAGCGTGCCCGGCCTGTTCGTGCACCGCGCCACCGTGGTCTCCGGCGAGATCGGCCTGGACGACGTGGTCGAGGCCGAGGTCGACGTGGCCCGCCGCAACGCCATCCAGCGCTCGCACTCGGCCACCCACCTGGTGCACGCCGCCGTCCGCGGCGCCTACGGCAAGCGCGCCGCCCAGGCCGGTTCGCTCAACTCGCCCGGCCGGATGCGCTTCGACTTCACCACCCCCGGCCCGGTGTCGGGCTCGGTGCTGGCCGAGGTCGAGGAGGAGGTGAACGCCTACCTCCAGGAGGACGTGGAGGTGAAGTCGTTCACCACCACCATGGACAAGGCCATCGAGCTGGGCGCCATGGCCCTGTTCGGGGAGAAGTACGGCGACTCGGTGCGCGTGGTCGACATGGGCGAGTACTCCCGTGAGCTGTGCGGTGGCACCCACGTGCGCAACATCGCCCAGCTCGGCGTGGTCAAGCTCGTCGGCGACGCCTCCATCGGCTCCGGCGTGCACCGCGTCGAAGCCCTGGTCGGCATGGACGCCGTGCGCTACATCAACAAGGAACACCTGCTGGTCACCCAGCTCGCCGACCAGTTCAAGGTGCCAGCCGCCGAACTGCCCGAGCGGATCTCCGGCGTGCTGGCCAAGCTCAAGGCCGCCGAGAAGACCATCGAGCAGCTCCGCGTCGGCGAGGTGCTCCGCTCCGCCGGCGACATCGCCGACCGGGCCATCCAGCTCGGCGAGCTGTCCGTGATCGCCGAGCAGATCCCCGACGGCGTGCCAGCCGGCGACCTGCGTGCCCTGGCCACCGAGGTCCGCAACCGCCTGGGCTCCCGCCCGGGTGTGGTCGCGCTGTTCTCGGTCGACCCGGACGCCGGCAAGGTCGCCTTCGTGCTGGCCACCACCTCCGCCGCCCGTGACCTCGGCCACGCCGCCGGCAAGCTCGTGCCGAGCTTCGCCGGTGACCTGGGCGCCCGCGGCGGCGGCAAGCCCGACATGGCCCAGGGCGGCGGCGACAACCCCGGCGGCGTACCGGCCGCCATCGCCGCCCTGCACCGCAGCCTGGGCGGATCGTGACCGGCGCTGACCAGCCCGCACGCCAGCCTGACCGCCCCGGCGCCCACGACGTGGGCCCGGGGCGGCGGCTCGCCGTGGACGTCGGCTCGGTCCGGGTCGGCATCGCCCTGAGCGATCCCGCCCCCATGCTGGCCACCCCGCTGGTTACCCTGTCGCGTGATGAGAAGACCGGCAGGGACCTGGACGAGCTGGTCGCCCTCGTCAGCGAACACGAGGTGGTCGAGGTGATCGTGGGCCTGCCCAGGACCCTGGCCGGCCGGCACGGCGACGCGGCGCAGACCGCGACCGCCTACGCCGACCGGCTCGCCGAGCGCATCGCGCCGGTGCCGGTCCGGCTGACCGACGAACGCCTGACCACCGTCAGTGCCGCGCGGATGCTCAGTCAGCGCGGCGTCAAGGGCAAGCGGCAGCGTGCCGTCATCGACCAGGCGGCGGCCGTGGAGATCCTGCAGTTCTGGCTGGACGCCAGGGCCAACGCGGTGGCCGTACGCGGCGAGGAGAATCGGTGAGCAGCGACGATCTCGGGTTGTTCGACGAGGGGCAGCACTCCTCCGAGGAGCGCACGGCACGTGACAAGAAGGCCAAGCGCACCAAGTTGCTGATCGGCGCCGGCGTGGCCGCCGTGGTCATCGGCGTCGGCGTGTGGATGGGCGCCCTGGAGCTGATCGGCCTCGGCTCCTACGAGGACTACGAGGGCTCCGGCGAGTCCGACGTGGTCGTGCAGATCGAGGCCGGCACCATCTCCAAGACCGGCAAGACCCTCGCCGACGCCGGCGTGGTCGCCAGCGCCCGCGCCTACACCGAGGCCGCCGAGGCCAACTCCAAGCTCGGTGGCGTCCAGCCCGGCTACTACCTCCTCAAGACCAAGATGTCCGGCGCCACCGCGGGCTCCCGGCTGCTGGAGAAGGAAGCCCGCGTCGGCGACTTCGAGGTCAAGGGCGGCTACCAGCTCTACGACACCAAGCAGCCCGACAACAAGGTCAACCCGGGCATCCTGTCCCGCATCGCCGAGGCCAGCTGCGCCAAGGTCAACGGCAAGGACACCTGCGTCACCGCCGACGCCATCCGCCAGGTCATGGAGAAGGCCGACCCCGCCGCCATCGGTGTGCCCGACTGGGCCATCGGCGGCGTGAGCAAGGCCGATCCCAAGCACCGGCTGGAAGGCCTGATCGTGCCGGGCCGCTACGACGTCAAGCCAGGCGCCTCACCCGAGGAACTGCTCAAAGCCGTGCTGAGCACCTCGGCCACCCGGCTCCAGGCCGTGGGCATGCCCAAGATCGCCAGAGACACCGGCTTCAGTGATTACGACGTGCTCGTCATCGCCTCCCTGATCGAACGCGAGGGCATCACCAAGGACTTCGCCAAGGTGTCCCGGGTGCTGTACAACCGCCTGGCCAAGGACATGAAGCTGGAGCTGGACTCCACCATCAACTACGCCCTGGACCGTCCGCTGGTGCGCACCAGCAAGGACGACCGGGAGCGTGCGGGCGCGTACAACACCTACGCCAACACCAACCTGCCACCCACTCCCATCGCCTCACCCGGCACCGAGGCCATCCTGGCCGCCACCAAGCCCGAGGCAGGGCCCTGGATCTTCTTCGTCAAGTGCTACAAGGACGGCACCTCCTGTTTCGCCGAAACCAACGCCCAGCACAACGCGAACCGCACTGAGGCCATCGCCCGTGGCGCCTACTGACCCACACCGGGCTGATCCACACCGGGCAAGGGCGCCGCGGCGAGCGGCGATCCTGGGCGCTCCGGTGGCCCACTCGCTCTCGCCCGTCCTGCACAACGCGGCCTTCGCCGCGCTCGGCCTGACCGGCTGGCAGTACGAGCGGATCGAGTGCGACGAGCAACGCCTGCCCGCCCTGCTCACCGAAGCCACCCAGGCGGATCCACCCTGGGCAGGCTTCTCGGTGACCATGCCCGGCAAACGCCTCGCCCTGGACCTCGCCGCCGAGGCCACCGAACGAGCCCGCCTGGTCGGCGCCGCCAACACGCTGACCCCACTGCCGGAGCAGGGCTGGCGAGCCGACTGCACCGACGTCGACGGCGTCACCGGCGCCCTGCGCGCCGCCGGCGGCATCACCCGCCTCACCCACGGCCACGCCACCATCCTCGGCGCCGGCGGCACCGCCCTGGCGGCGATCGTCGCCCTGGCCGAACTGGGCCTGACCGAACTGACCCTGGCGGTCCGCGACCCGGCCCGCGCGACCGACGCCGTGGACTGCGCCGCCCGGGTGGGCCTGAAAACCGAGACGATCCTCCTCTCCGAGGCGAACCTCGCCCACCTCGCCGCGAACACCCAGGTCCTGGTGAGCACCGTGCCGCCGGCCGCCACCGAGCCGCACGCCACCGCCCTGGCCGCCGCACCCTGCGTGCTGGACGTGATCTACCACCCGTTCCCGACACCCTTGGCCACCGCGGTCCTGGCCCGCGGCAACCGCCTGGCCACCGGCCTGGACATGTTGCTGCACCAGGCTTTCGGTCAGAGCGAGCAGTTCACCGGCCAACCAGCTCCCCGCGAAGCCATGCGCGCGGCCCTGCGCGCCGCCACGGACAACCTGCTGGAACTCCCGCTGTAGCAAGGGCGAGGGCTGGGCGGGTGGTCCACGCCCACCCCTCAGGTACCGGCTAAGCCGCTCTCCAGCACCGCGGGCGTGTACCCCTGGGCGTGCCCCAGTCTGTTGGCGTGGAAGGAATCCGTGGTGGGGGAGACCAGTGGGTTGACCCAGCTGGGCGAGCCGCAGATGCCGTGCCCGGCGAACCGGTCCCGCACATCCACATACCGCACCCCGGCGGCCTTGGCCCTGGCCGCGGTGGTGTCCGCGAGCAGGTCGGCGCCCGCGTTGAGCGCCGCGCGCTTGGCCGCGCTCAGCCCGCCGGAGCAGGACTTCGTCTCGAACAGCCGCGGGTAGCCGAGCACGAGCAGCCGGGCGTTCGGGGCCCTGGCCCGGATCGCGGCGTAGGTTCGGTCCAGCCGGGCGGGCAGCTCGTCCCGGACGAACGCGGCGGCCCGCTCCGCCCGGCGTTTGCACCCCGAGTCTCCACTGAGGACACACGTGGTCATCACGTCGGTGAAGTCGAGGTCGTTGCCGCCCACCGTGATCGTCACCAGCGCGGTGCGCTCGCCGAGCGCGCCCAGCTGCCGGTTCAGCACGTCCACAGTGGACGCGCCGGAACAGGCCGGGAAGTGGAAAGCGCTGGGGGCTAAGGCTTTCGCGACCAGTTGTGGATAGGCATGGCGACTTCGTCTACAGGCACCGCTGCCGCGTTCGTAACCGCCGGCGCCGACACCGGAGGCGTAGGAGTCGCCGAGTGCCACGTAGTCGCCCGCGGTGGACGCGGACGCGGGCAGCTGGCCGAACAGCAGGGCGGTCAGGGCGAGCAGGCAGGGGAGCAGGGAACGCATGGGGACTCCTGGGATGGCGAGGGAACGTGCCATTCCGGAGTACCACCAGGCTCGTGCCGCTCGCGAGCCGCCAGGGCCCGCTTGACCCCTTCGTGTACAACGACCAGCCCTGTGGACAACCGCGAGCGGCTTGTCCACAGGGCTGGTCAGAGGAGTGGGATCAGGCTGGTTTCTCCTGGTCAAGGTCGGTGCCGATGAGCGCGGCCACCGCGGCCAGGGCCGCCTCGGCGCCCTCGCCGTCGGCGGCGAGCACCACCTCGTCACCGTGCATGGCGCCCAGGGTCATCAACCCCAGCACGCTGGCCGCGGCCACCGGCTCGCCACCCTCCTTGCGGATGGTGACCGCCACCGGCTGCTCCGCCGCGGTCTTGGCCAGCACGGCCGCGGGCCGTGCGTGCAGACCGACCCGGCTGGCCACCGTGACCCGCAGTTCCGGCATGTCCTTCTCCTCCTAGGTAGTGCCCGCTCAGGCCTTCTTGGCCCGAGCGCTCTTGTCCTCTTCGGCGTCGGCGGCCGCACTCGGGTCGATCGCCGCGTTGTCCTCCTCGCGACCGGGGGTCGCCAGGTTCCACTTCGTGATCACGAACCTGAACAGGAAGTAGTAGACCACCGCGAACGCCACGCCGATCAGCGCCAGCCCCAACGGGTTCTTGGCCAGGCCAAGGTTGAGGAAGAAGTCGATCGCGCCCGCCGAGAACGAGAACCCGTGATGGATGTCCAGCGCGTTCACCAACGCCAGGGACACACCGGTCAGGATCGCGTGGATGATGTAGAGCGGCCACGCGACGAACATGAACGCGAACTCCAGCGGCTCGGTGACGCCGGTGAGGAACGCGGTCAGCGCGGCGGAGAGCATGATGCCGCCGACCAGCTTGCGGTGCGCGGGCTTGGCGGTGTGCCAGATGGCCAGCGCGGCCGCGGGCAGGGCGAACATCATGATCGGGAAGAAACCGGTGAGGAAGGTGCCCGCGCTCGGGTCGCCTGCCAGGAACCGGTTGTAGTCACCGTGCACGACCTTGCCGGTGGCGTCGGTGAAGTCGCCGAAGACCTGCCACACGGTGGTGTTGACGATGTGGTGCAGGCCCAGCGGCAGCAGCAGCCGGTTCAGCACACCGAAGGCGCCGCCGCCGATGATCACGTTGGCGGTGATCTGCTGGCCCAGCCAGGTCAGCCCGTCGTTGAAGTACGGGTAGATCAGCGCCAGCGGCACCGCGAGGATCATGACGACCACTGACAGCAGGATCGGCACGAACCGGCGACCGCCGAAGAAGGCCAGGTACGGCGGCAGTTTGATGCGGTGGTACTTCTGCCACAGCACCGCGGCCAGCACACCGACCAGGATGCCGCCGAGCACCTTGTAGTCGACCAGCTGTTGTTTCGCGCCCTCCGCGGCCTTGCCGAGCACGACCGGGGAGAGGGCCTTGAACACGCCCTGCATCACCAGATAGCCGACCACCGCGGCCAGCGCGGTGGAGCCGTCGGACTTGCGGGCGAACCCGATGGCCACACCGACGGCGAACAGCAACGGCAGCCCGTCCAGGATGGCGCTACCGGCGGCCGCGATGACCGCGGCGGCATCCTTGAACCAGGAGAACGAGCCGAGTAGATCATCGCTGCCGAGGCGAGCGAGCAGACCGGCCGCGGGTAGCACCGCGATCGGCAGCATCAGGCTGCGGCCCAGCTTCTGCAGTGTCGCCAGGCCCTTCACTTCGCGACCGCCGGTCGCTGGAGTGGCGCTCATGACCGCTCCTCGCTCATCGGGTACCTCCCGGGTCGGGGTGGGAGCCGGAACCGGGCAGGTTCCGGTCGAGCTGCATGGTCACCTGGTAAAGATCGCCCCGGTACCACGAGGTCATGTCCTCCACCGGCCGCCCACCGCAGGTGGAGACGCGGCGGAAGACCAGCACCGGACTGCCGGGCCGGACACCCAGCAGCCGTGCGGTGGCGGGATCGGCGCCGTCGGCCAGGACCGTTTGCCGGCCGTGGTCCAACTGCACCCGATAGGTGTCGGCGAGCAGGCCGTACAGCGAGCGGGAGAGGTTCTGCTGGAGGAGCCCTGGCACCTCGCGCGGGTTGTACCAGCCGCGTTCGACGGCCATCGGCGTGCCGTTGGCCAGACGCAGCCGGAACAGCCAGTAGGCGGGCTCGTGCGGACGCAGTCCCAGCCCCGCCGCGATGTTCTCCGGGGGGACCACCTCGGCGAAGTCGAGTACCTCCGTCGCCGGTTCCATGCCCCGGCGCCGCATGTCCTCGGTGAAGGAGGCCAGGTGCAGCTGTGCCTCCACCCGCGGACGCGCGGTGAACGTGCCCTTGCCGCGGACCCGGCTGAGCAGGCCCTCGGTGACGAGCTGGCCGACCGCTTCGCGCACGGTCAGCCGGGAGACCCCGTAGTGCGTGGCGAGATCCCGTTCCGAGGGCACCGGGGAGCCGGGGGGCAGGTGCTCCTCGGCGAGTCGGCGCAGGATCTCGCGCAGTTGCGCGTGCTTGGGGGTCGGTCCCTCCACCAGGCGTGCCGCCGGTCCGAGGAACGGGTCCTCGATGTTGCTGCTGCCGGCCACGCACACCTCCTTGTCGCTGTCCGGTCCTTCTCGTGGACCACCGTCTCGCCCCGCCGCCCGCGGATTGGTACGGTCCGGTCTAAACCAGTTAGTGCGGGAGGATGCTCCGCGACCGCGACGGGTGTCAACGGCCGTTATGGCTTCGTGTCGCCCTGGTGGCAGCATCCGCACACCGCGGATCGAACGGCACAGTTGGAGGAGGTCACGGTGGCGGACAAGGCGGCGGCGATTCTCGCCGGGCTCGGCGGAGCGGACAACATCGAGGAGATCGAGGCGTGTATCACCCGCTTGCGGTGTGAGGTGCTCGACGGCGGCAAGGTCGACCAGGCGGCGCTCAAGGCCGCTGGCGCGCACGGGGTGATGCAGCAGGGAACCGTGGTGCAGGTCGTGGTGGGTCCGGAAGCGGACAACCTGTACGACGACATCCAGGACCTGATGTGAGCCTGACGATCCTGTCCCCGGTGACCGGCACGGTCGTGCCCATGAGCGAGGTGCCGGACCCGGTCTTCGCCCAGGCCATGGTCGGCCCCGGTCTGGCGATCGACCCGGCCCGCGAGGCCGGCGAGGCGGTCGCCCCGGTCGACGGCACGGTGGTGACCCTGCACCCGCACGCCTACGTGGTGGCCACCGACAACGGCATCGCGGTGCTGGTCCACCTGGGCATCGACACGGTGAAACTCAAGGGCGAGGGCTTCACCCAGCACGTGGTCAAGGGCGAGAAGGTCCGCGCGGGCCAGCCCATGATCACCTGGAACCCGGCCGACATCGAAACCACCGGCTACTCCCCGGTCTGCCCGGTGGTCGCCCTGGACGCCCCGGCGGACAAACTGTCCGACCTGCGCGAGCCCGGCCCGGTCACCGCGGGCGAGGCGTTGTTCAGCTGGAACTGAAACGCGAGGGCCGCTCTCGGTCTTTTCTGACCTGAGAGCGGCCATTCGAATGGCTTGGCAATCTTTCGCTTTTGGTCGCCGACCGCTGTCATTGAGGCGCGCTGGCGGGATCTCTCGGATTTTCGGTATTGCAACCCTGCTCGGGTTGGGTTCAGGTCGACGTTGTCCGTCGGGTGGGTCCCTGTATTTCGGAACTCAAGTCAAGCCTCCCGGCAGTCCCCATGACCTGCCAACTGGGCCTCAGCTCCGCATTGGTCGCGGCTTGCCTTCTCCGTTCCGGCTTCGCAACACGAGCCGCCCGCAAGAGGCATAACCCGAATCCCGGCCCCGGTCCTGATTATTCATGTCCGGCCCTGGCAGTGCCGGTACCCAGCTCTCGGCTGAGTCCGACCCCCTCAGCTTTCGCGACGCTCTTCGTCGAAAGCCCTCCTCGTGGTCCGTCCGCCACTGCCCCTTCTTGCCCCGCCAATGCCTTCCTGCCTCTCGGTCTTCCTGGACTCGTCACCTTGAGGCCGCCGCAATCTCCGCCACCCCGCTGTCCTGCTCCCGCTACCCCGTCACCCCGCTGCCCCTTCGTCCCGCCGCTAGCAGTCCGCCACTAGCCCCAGCTGCCAGCCCGGCTCCCCGCCCCTGTATCCAGCTCTGCCCCTCAGCCCAGCCCGCCAGCACCCAGCCCAACAGCACCGCGAAAACCCCAAAGAACCCGCGCCCGCCCCGCCCTCCTCACAGTCGCCCACGCCCTACCTTCCTTAGTCGCCCGCGCGCGAGGGGGACCCCCCATTTCTAATCTTTCCAGCGCCTCCGAGAATCCTGCAAATCGTCAATCCACAGGCCCCAGTTATCCACAAATGGCTGCTCAGCCTGCCAACGGTGAAATCATCCAACGCCCTCCCCGAATACCCACCTTCGTGTGACGCATTCTGGTCAAGGCGCCCGCCCCGAATATGGCAGCATCAATGCCATGCCCCACCTCCCCGCATTCCTCTCCTTCACTCTCGGCGCCCTCATCGGCACCTTCGTCGGCACCTCCACCCGCGCCCTGCTCCGCAGACTCCCCCGCGGAACGGCCCTCCCGCCGCCGTGGCTCGTCCCCGCCACCGCCGGGCTGACCGCGATCCCCGCCGGACTCGCCGGCGCCGGTCTGCTGAGCTGGGCCTGGCTGCCGGTTCCGGTCGTGCTCGCGTGGCTGGCCGTCCCGCTGGCCGCCGTCGACCTCCGCCACCGACGGCTGCCCGACCTGTTCACTCTCTCCGCGGTGCCGGTCTTCGCGGTTCTGATCACGCTGGCCGCCGTGTTCGGACCGGATGCTGGGATGGCGGTGCGGGCGGGCCTGGGCGCCGCCTTGTTCTTCCTCACACACCTCGCGGTGCACCTGATCAGCCCCGGTTCGCTCGGGGCCGGTGACGTGAAGCTGTCCGCCAGTGTGGGTGGGCTGGCTGCCGCGGTGTCCTGGCCTGCGCTGATCGTCGTCACCGTGCTGGCGGGAGTGGTGACCGTCATCGCCGATCTTGTGCGGCGGCCACGCGTGCGGGCGCCGCCCGTGCACCGCGGGGTGCCGCACGGGCCCGGACTGCTGGCCGCGACCTGGCTGGTCACGGTTCTGGCGGGGCAGGGCGGAGTCCTGGGCTAGTGGGCTGACATGGCAGGATCGTGTCGTGTTGCGCTGGATCACTGCTGGGGAATCACACGGACCGGCCCTGGTCGCCGTGTTGGAAGGTCTGCCCGCCGGAGTGGAGGTCACGACGGGGGAGTTGGCCACCCAGCTCGCCCGGCGGAGACTCGGCCACGGCCGTGGGGCCCGGATGAAATTCGAGGCTGACGAGGTCGAGTTCCTCGGTGGTGTCCGTCATGGACGCAGCCAGGGCGGGCCGGTCGCGGTCCGCATCGGCAACTCCGAGTGGCCACGCTGGGACAAGGTCATGGCCGCCGATCCGGTTGATCCGGAGGAGCTGGCCAACCTGGGGCGCAACGCACCCCTGACCCGGCCCCGGCCCGGCCACGCCGATCTGCCCGGCATGCTCAAGTACGGCTTCGACGACGCGCGACCGGTGCTGGAACGCGCCAGCGCCCGGGAGACCGCGGCGCGTACCGCGCTCGGCACCGTGGCCAAGGCGTTCCTGAAGCAGGTGCTCGGGGCTGACGTGCTCAGCCACGTCATCTCCATTGGCACCGTCGCCGCACCGGCCGGGGTGCTGCCCACGCCCGCCGACCTGGACGCCGTCGACGCCAGCCCGGTGCGGGCCTTCGACCCCGCGGCCGCCGAAGCCATGGTCGCCGAGGTCGACGAGGCGAAGAAGGACGGCGACACCCTGGGTGGTGTGGTCGAGGTGCTGGCCTACGGGCTGCCGCCGGGTCTCGGCTCGCACGTGCACTGGGACCGACGGCTGGACTCGCGGCTGGCCGGTGCGCTGATGGGCATCCAGGCCATCAAGGGCGTCGAGGTCGGCGACGGCTTCGAGACCGCCCGGCGGCGTGGCAGCCAGGCGCACGACGAGATCGAACCGGGCAGTGGACCGTCCGGAGTGAACCGCAGGTCGAACCGAGCAGGCGGACTGGAAGGAGGCATCACCAACGGCGAGATCCTTCGCGTGCGCGCCGCGATGAAGCCGATCTCCACCGTCCCCCGCGCCCTGGACACGGTGGACACCGCGACCGGCGAACCCGCGGTGGCCATCAGTCAGCGCTCCGACGTGTGCGCGGTCCCGGCGGCCGGTGTGGTCGCCGAGGCCATGGTCGCCCTGGTGCTGGCCGACGCGGTGCTGGAGAAGTTCGGCGGTGACTCCGTCGAGGAGACCCGGCGCAACGTCGAGTCCTACCTCAAGGCACTGGAGAACCGCCGGTGAGCCCACGAGCGGTGGTCGTCGGACCGCCCGGATCCGGCAAGACCACGGTTGGCGAGCTGCTGGCACAACGGCTCGGGCTCGGCTTCCAGGACACCGACGCCCTGGTGGAGAAGGCCGCGGGCAAGGCGGTCTCGGAGATCTTCACCACCGACGGCGAACCGGTGTTCCGGCGGCTGGAGGAGCAGGCCATCGCGGCCGCGCTCACCGAGCACGACGGAGTGCTGTCCCTGGGCGGCGGCGCGGTGCTGTCCGAGCGCACCCGGGCACTGCTGGCCGAGCAGACCGTGGTGTTCCTCAACGTCGGCATGGCCGAAGGCGTGCGGCGCACCGGGTTGTCCACGGCGCGGCCGTTGCTGGCGGGGGTCAACCCGCGGGCCACGTTCAAGGCGTTGCTGGACGCGCGGCTTCCGCTGTACCGGGAGGTCGCCACGGTGGAGGTGGCCACCGACGCGCTGACCCCGGACGAGGTCGTCACCGCGGCACTCGGCGGCCTGGCCACGAGCACCGATGCACTGGCAGCGGGCGGCGCGGCGGCGGGCGGCGCGGGTACGGACGCCGTGGCGCAGGCGCGGATTGAGGAAGGGACACGATGACCGAGCCGGTGCGGATCCGGGTGGACAGTGGCGCGCCCTACGACGTGATCGTCGGGCGGGGACTGCTGGGCGAGCTGGTGGAGACACTGCGTGGGGTGGGCAAGGCGGCCATCGTGCACCAGCCGACGCTCGCCGAGACCGCCGAGATCGTGCGTGCGGAACTGGCCGCGGCCGGGGTCGACGCGCATCGTGTCGAGGTGCCCGACGCCGAGGACGGCAAGGCGCTGGGTGTGGCCGCCTTCTGCTGGGAGGTGCTGGGCAAGATCGGGCTGGACCGGACCGGGGTCGTCATCGGCCTCGGGGGCGGGGCCGTGACCGACCTGGCCGGGTTCGTCGCGGGCACCTGGATGCGCGGGGTGCGGGTCGTGCACGTGCCGACCACGCTGCTCGGCATGGTCGACGCGGCGGTCGGCGGCAAGGCCGGGATCAACACCGACGCGGGCAAGAACCTGGTCGGGGTGTTCCACGAGCCCACCGCGGTGCTGGTCGACCTGGCCACCCTGGACGGGTTGCCGCGCAACGAGCTGGTCGCCGGGATGGCCGAGGTGGTCAAGGGCGGGTTCATCGCCGATCCGGTGATCCTCGACCTGATCGAGGCCGACCCGCAGGCCGCGCTCGACCCGGCAGGCGAGGTGCTGGCGGAGCTGGTGCGGCGCAAGATCCAGGTCAAGGCGGATGTGGTGTCGGCCGACCTCAAGGAGTCCTCTCTGCGGGAGGTGCTCAACTACGGGCACACCCTGGCGCACGCCATCGAGCGGCGGGAACGCTACCGGTGGCGGCACGGGGCCGCGGTCAGCGTCGGACTGGTCTTCGCCGCCGAACTGGCGCGGGCCGCCGGGCGGCTCGACGATGCCACCGTGGACCGGCACCGCAGCGTGCTCCAGTCCCTCGGCCTGCCGGTGAGCTACGACGCCGACGCCTTCCCCCAGCTCATGGAGGGCATGCGCGGGGACAAGAAGAACCGGGCCGGGCTGCTGCGGTTCGTGGTGCTCGACGGGCTGGCCAAACCGGGCAGGCTCGAAGGGCCTGACCCGAGCCTGCTCGCCGCGGCCTACTCGGCCATCGCCAAGGACGACACCGCCGCCGGGGGAGTGCTGCTGTGAACGTGCTCGTCCTCAACGGTCCCAACCTCGGCAGGCTCGGCACCCGCGAACCCGCCGTGTACGGCAGCACCACCCACGACGACCTCATCGCCCTCTGCCTGCGCACCGGCGCGGAACTGGGCATCGAGGTCGAGGTGCGGCAGACCGACCACGAAGGCCAGATGCTGGAGTGGCTGCACGAGGCCGCCGACGCGCGGACACCCGTGGTGCTCAACGCCGGGGCCTGGACGCACTACTCGATCGCGGTGCGGGACGCCTGCGCCGCGCTCACCGCGCCCCTGGTCGAGGTGCACATCTCCAACGTGCACAAGCGCGAGCAGTTCCGGCACCACAGCTACCTCTCCGAACTGGCCGCAGGTGTGATCGTCGGACTGGGTGTGGACGGCTACGCGCTGGCGTTGCGATGGTTGGCCGGCAAGGCATGAGCCTGCCGGTCCTGCGCACCGACCGCCTCGTGCTCCGGCCGCTCACCGCCGGTGACGAGGAACGCCTGGTCACCGCGTTCGCCGGAGAAGGACTGGACGGGTCGCCCTACACCTCGGTCGACCTGGCCGACCCGGAGGCGTTGCGGGCGCTGCTGACCATGAACCTGGTCGAGCAGCGCACGGACGGGCTGGGGCACTGCGTGTTCGAGGTCGACGGGGTGGCCGCCGGGTTCGGGCACCTGTCCGCCTTCCGGCAGTTCCCGCCGCCGTTCTTGTCCATGGGCTGGGCGATCGGCGGCGGCTACCGTGGCAAGGGTCTGGCCACCGAGGCGGTGCAGGCACTGCTCCAGCACGCGCACGACACGGTGGGGGCGCCCGCGGTGTGGGCGCTGATCCACCCGGACAACCTGCCCAGCAAGCGGGTGGCCGAGCGGGCCGGGTTCGTCAACGTCGGCTGGCAGGAGAAGCTCGGCCAGTCGGTGGAGGTGCACGTGTCGCTGCGGCCCAGCCGCACCCAGCCCCGCCGACTGGTGCGGACCTGAAAGATGGTGTCGGCGCGGAACTGACCCGAGGCGCTGGTGCGCGGCGATGGTGCCGGTGTGGGACTGAGTGACGGTGGTGGCGCGGGGCCGCGTGACGGTGTTGGCGTGGACCGATGACGCCGAGCTGGGCGATGCTGGCCCAGCGGACCGACGGTGCTGGTGAGGAGCTGGGCGATGGTGGCGACGCTGCTGCGGACCCGGCGGCTGGTGTTACGGCCGCTGGAACTGGCCGATGTGCCGCGGCTGGCCGAGGTGTTCGCGGACCCGGAGACCTCGCGCTGGCTCGGGCGGGATCTGTCCAGGCCCGAGGTGGTGCGGGAGTGGGCCGAGGAGCGGACCTCGGCCAGCTACCCCGAGGGCATGGGGTATCTGACCTTCCTGCTCGACGGGGTCGTCATCGGCTACGGGCACCTGCGGCCCTCGCACGAACTGCCCGCGCCCGCGGTGGAGATCGGCTGGTCCATCGGGCGGGCGCATTGGGGGCTCGGGCTGGCGGGAGAGGCTGCGCGGGCGTTGCTGGAGCACGGGTTCGAGGGGTTGGGGTTGCCCGCGGTGTGGGCGTTGGTGCGGCCGGAGAACGAGCCCAGCCTGCGGCTGGCGGGGCGGCTCGGCTTTGTCGAGGTGGCCTCGGGGGTGCATTACGGGGCTGAGCACCGGGTGTTCGTTCGGCTGGGTGAGACCACGCCGCGAGTGGGTGCGCTGCCCCGGCGCTGACCGGCGGGAACGGGGCGGGGCGCCGGACAGGCGCGCGTCGTGGCCTGGCTGAGTTGGGTGGCCGGGCTCAGGTTGGGTGAGCCGTGGGTGGCCTGGTCAGGCCGGGTCTGGAGGCTGCGCGGCCGGGGCCGGTGGCTGGGTGGCCGGGGCTTGTGGCTGGGGCGTCGGGCCTGGGGACTGGGTCGCCGGGGTTTGTGGCTGGGGCGCCGAGTCTGGTGGCTGGGGTGCCGGGGTTTGTGGGCGGCGGCCGAGCAGGGTGCCCAACAGGGCTGGGCCGGCGATCAGGAGGGCGGTGAAGGCCGCTCCGCCGGTCATCGCGGTGCCCAGGGATTCCAGGCCGGTGGCGTCCACCAGGGTGGATTGGGCCAGGACGCCCAGTAGGCCGGCGATGGGGCCTGCCAGGAGGCCGGTGTAGAACCAGGTCATGGCGCAGGCTGGGCGGCGGCGGCCGTCGACGGTGCCCCAGGCCAGGACCAGTGCGACCAGGAAACCCAGGGTGAGGGTTTGGGTGAGGGGGGTGGCTGGGGGGTTGTGGACGCGGATGGCGGCTACCGCGGTCTGGGCGGCTGCGTGCAGCACCGCCAGCACCAGTGCCCGCCACACCCAGCTCCGCATGAGGGCGCACAGTATCGGGCGGGCCCCGTAGGCTCCACCCATGCCCGAGTCGCACGCCCGTCGCCGTGCTGCCCTGCGCGCTGAACTGCGCGCCCGGCGGTTGGACGCGATGCTGGTCACCAACCTGCTCAACGTCCGCTACCTCACCGGGTTCACCGGGTCCAACGCCGCGCTGCTGGTCTCGGCCGAGGACGAGGCCGCTGACGAGCGGGGCACCGTCTTCTGCACCGACGGGCGTTACCTCACCCAGTCCGCCGCCCAGGTCCCCGACCTGGAGCGGCTGATCGACCGGCCCTGCGACGTGGCCTTGCTCACCGGGATTCCCGGTGGGCGGGTCGGGTTCGAGAGCCATCACGTGACCGTGGACGGGTTCGACCTGCTGGCGGCGGCCTCCGGCGGGCTCGAGCTGACCAGGGCGCCGAAGCTGGTCGAGGGGTTGCGGCTGGTCAAGGACGAGGACGAGGTGGAGGCGCTGCGGATGGCCTGCGCGGCCGCCGACCGGGCCCTGGCCGACCTCATCTCGCACGGTGGGCTGCGGCCCGGCCGCACCGAGAAGGAGGTGGGGCGTGAGCTGGAGGACCGGATGGCCGAACACGGCGCCGCCGGACCCTCCTTCGAGACCATCGTGGCCGCCGGGGCCAACTCCGCGGTACCGCACCACCGGCCAACCGACGCCGTGCTCATCACCGGTGACCTGGTCAAACTCGACTTCGGCGCCCGTGTCGGCGGCTACCACTCCGACATGACCCGCACCCTCGTGCTCGGCAGGGCCGCTGACTGGCAGCGGGAGCTGTACGAGCTGGTCGCGGCCGCGCAGGCGGCCGGGCGGGACGCGCTCGCGCCCGGGGTCGAGGTCGCCGCGGTGGACGCCGCGGCGCGCTCGGTGATCGAGGCCGCGGGGCACGGCGAACGGTTCCTGCACGGCCTCGGGCACGGTGTCGGACTCGAGATCCACGAGGCTCCGAGCCTGTCCAAGCTCGGCGTAGGTACACTGACCGCCGGCATGGCGGTCACCGTCGAACCTGGCGTGTACCTGTCCGGTCGGGGTGGCGTCCGCATCGAGGACACGCTCGTGGTGCGCGAGGGCGCGCCCGAGCTGCTCACCCTGACCACCAAGGATCTCGTGGTCGTCTAGCCGCACGAACCTCGTTCACGACAACAGGAGAAACCACCACCGTGGCCACCACCAACGACCTCAAAAACGGACTGGTGCTCAACATTGACCGCCAGCTCTGGGCGGTCGTCGAGTTCCAGCACGTCAAGCCCGGCAAGGGCCCCGCGTTCGTGCGGACCAAGCTCAAGCACGTGCTGACCGGCAAGGTGGTGGACAAGACCTTCAACGCGGGTGTGAAGGTCGAGACCGCCACTGTCGACCGCCGGGAGATGACCTACCTCTACCGCGACGGCGAGCAGTTCGTCTTCATGGACCTGGAGAGCTACGAGCAGATCCCGGTGGACGAGGGCACCGTCGGCGACGCGGCCAAGTACCTGCTGGAGAACGCCAACGCGATGGTCGCCTCGCACGAGGGATCGCCGCTGTTCGTGGAGCTGTCCGCCTCGGTCGAGCTGATCATCAGGCACACCGACCCCGGCCTGCAGGGCGACCGTTCCACCGGTGGCACCAAGCCCGCCACCCTGGAGACCGGCGCGGAGATCCAGGTCCCGCTGTTCGTCTCCACCGGCGAGAAGGTCAAGGTGGACACCCGGGACGGGCGTTACCTCGGTCGCGTCAACTCCTGATGGGCGCCAGGAGCAAAGCCCGCAAACGCGCCGTCGACGTCCTCTTCGAGGCCGACCAGCGCAACCTCGACCCGGTCACGCTGCTCTCCGGCCGGGTCGGCTCGCCCGACGTGCCGCCGGTCAACGACTACACGGTCACCCTGGTGGAAGGCGTCACCAGTCACCGTGACCGCATCGACGAACTGATCATCGAGCACTCCGAGGGCTGGTCGCTGTCCCGGATGCCCGCGGTCGACCGCGCGGTGCTGCGCCTGGGCCTGTTCGAGCTGCTGTGGGCGAGCGATGTGCCGGACGCGGTCGCCATCGACGAGGCGATCGAACTCGCCAAGGCGCTGTCCACCGATGATTCGCCGCGCTTCGTCAACGGCGTGCTCGGCCGGATCGCCGGTATCGCCGATCACCTGCGCGCGGCCAACAACGGCTGAGCCGCCGGCACACCGGCACTGGAACACAGACCGCGGGGCGTCCCTGACCAGGGGCGCCCCGCGGTGTCGTTCAGCTCCGCAGGGGGAGGCGCGCTGATCGGTGGCCGCGGCGGGGGAGGGACCTCACCGCGGCCGGAACCGCGGGAACACCGGACTGCCTGGGTTGGTGGGTGGTTCCACGACAACCACCCACCCGCCTGCTCAGTCTTCCTTGGCCGGACGGGCCTCGGGCGGCAGCACGCCCCAGTCGATCAGCTGTTCGGTCAGCTCACCGGGGGACATGTCGTAGATGATGGCCAGCGAACGCAGGTCCTCGGTGCGGATGGAGAGCACCTTGCCGTTGTAGTCTCCGCGCTGGCTCTGGATGGTGGCCGCGTACCGGGCCAACGGCCCGACTTTCTCCGCTGGTAGTTGCTGCAACCGCTCCAGGTTGATCACGATCTTGGTGGCAGGCTCGGCGCCCGAGGGCACCCGGCCCTCCGGCAGCAGTTCCGCCACCGGGACGCCGTAGAAGTCGGCCAGTTCTGCCAGTTTCTGCACCGTGACGGCCCGGTCCCCGCGCTCGTAGGAGCCGACGACAACGGCCTTCCAGCGACCGCCCGACTTCTGCTCCACGCCGTGCAGGGACAGGCCCTGCTGCTGGCGGATCGCGCGGAGCTTGGCACCCAGCGCCTTGGCGTAGTCGCCCATGTGGCGGTTCTCCGTTCGTTCGCCCCGTCAGTCGGTACCACTTACCGCGGGGAAAGCTCAGATCAATACGGAGAGTAATGGTTACTCGTCGAAGTCACCAGGTCAAGCTGATCTCGTTGCGGCATGCGGGCGAGCGGGGCGCAACCACCCGGATGGTTGACCCTTCGCACGTCATCGCCCCAGTTGAGCGGGCAGTAACCAGTCCTGTGTCAGCCCGTGAGCAAGTTGGTGACGGCGTGTCGTTCACCCTGCGGTCATTCGGGTGACGACCGGTCTTAGCCCGTTGGCTCCTCGTGCCCGCCAGAGTTCGATAACACATCTAGACCACTTCGAAGGAGGATGCATGCGGCTACCACTGCGTCGCTCGGCGGGGGCGATCGCTGCGGCGATCGGGCTACTGCTCACCTCGATCTCACCTGCCGCCGCGGTCGCGCCGGCGCCCAAGGTGCTGGTCATCGGCATCGACGGACTGCTGGTCTCCCGGATCGCCGATGCCAACGCGCCCACCCTGCAGGGACTCCAGCGCACCGGCACCGAGGCGCGCAGCCTGCTCTACGCCAACCCGATGGCCGCCACCTCCTCCGGCCCCGGCTGGTCGACCATCCTCACCGGCACCTGGCCTGACCAGCACGGCGTCAAGGAGAACTCCTTCGCGGGCAACCGCCTCGCCGAGTATCCCGACTGGCTGAGCCGGGTTGAAGCCGCCGATCCGGGCAAGGACACCTGGGCGGCGATGGACTGGAAGCCGATCGGCGACCGCATCATCGGCGACAAGATCGACACCAAGATCGTCCTGGACGGCGACCGGGACGGCTACGTCGCGCACGACGCCACCATCGTCCAGCGCGCCGAGGCCCATCTGAAGAACGACAAGGCGGACGCCTCCTACGTCTACCTCGGGCAGCAGGACATCGTCGGGCACAACAAGGGCGCGGCCAGCCCCGAGTACCTCACCGAACTCGCCCGCATGGACGGCTACGTGCGCCGGCTGCTGGACGCCGTCGCCGCCCGCGCCGGCCGCGCGGACGAGAAGTGGCTGGTCATGATCACCACTGACCACGGGCACACCCCCGGCGGCGGCCACGGCGGACCCAGCCTGGACGAGCGCAGCACCTTCATCCTGGCCACCGGCGACGGCGTCCCTGCCGCCAAACCCCGCACCACCCGCCTGGTCGACCTCGCGCACACCGCGCTCACCCACCTCGGCGTCACCCCCGACGCCAAGCTGGCGGGCCGTTCGCTGTTCGCGCCGGTCGCCGACCCGTTCGAGACCGCCCAGCTCAAGCCCGCGCAGACGGAGAACATCCCGGCCTCGGTGCTCGGCTGGACCCAGCAGTTCCCCAGCGGCTGGAGCGTGGACAACGCGGCCCAGCCCGGCGGCGGCGTGCCCGAGTGGCGGGGCTGGACCCTGACCACCGACGCGTTCTGGTCCGCCGCCCAGACCGGGCAGAACCGGGAGACCTTCGTCCGGGGTCGCGGGGTGATCGCGGTCGCCGACTCCGACGAGTGGGCCGACACCGCCGATGCCACCGGCAAGAAGTTCGACTCCACCCTCTGGACCCCGGCCACCACCGGCACCGGTGGCAGCCTCCGGGTCGAGCTGACCCACTACTACCGGCAGGAAGGCGGCCAGCTCGCCCAGCTTCTTCTGCAGGTTGACGGCGGCACGCCGGTGGAGGTCCGGAAGTGGACCGCGGACACCCCCGGTGGGCGGGAATCGGTGACCGTGCCACTACCCAGCGGCGCCAAAAACGCCCGGATCGGGCTACGGCTGGCCGGGGTGAACAACTGGTACTGGGCGGTAGACGAGGTTTCTGTCACTAGAGGGGCCTGAAACTACTGATGGGGACCGGCGGTGCTTCGCCGGTCCCCATCTTGTTTGTTACCGTGCGGACACATCCTTTAAGGACCCGTCCCGTGAGGCGGAGAAGGAGGTCATCCTCGTGCCACGCCCCGAGCGGGGTGGCGCGGCGGACCCGGCCGGAGAGCGTGAACTGCTCTCGGTCGGCGATGTCGCGCGCACCATCGCCCGCATGGCCCACCAGGTCATCGAGAAAACCGCGCTGGACGCCGCGGGCAGCGCGCCCGTCGCCCTGCTCGGCATCCACACCCGCGGCGCGCCACTGGCCCGCAGGCTCGCCGAACGCATCGCCGACTTCAGCGGCGTCGAGGTCGAGCTGGGCTCCCTGGACGTCACCCTCTACCGGGACGACCTGCGCCGCCGCCCCAACCGGCCCCTGGAGCGCACCCGGCTGCCCGAGACCGGCATCGACGACCACCTGGTGATCCTGGTCGACGACGTGCTCTTCTCCGGCCGCACCATCCGGGCCGCCCTGGACGCCCTGCGCGACCACGGCCGCCCCGCCGCCGTGCAGCTGGCCGTGCTCGTCGACCGCGGCCACCGCGAACTCCCCATCCGCGCCGACTACGTCGGCAAGAACGTGCCGACCTCCCGCAGCGAGGAGGTCGCCGTGCTGTTGTCCGAAGTGGACGGACGGGACGCGGTCGTGCTGCGCCGGAGCGAAGAAGGAGACCCCCAGCGGTGAAGCACCTGCTGACCACCGCGACGCTGGAACCGAGCTGGGCGACCACGCTGCTCGACACCGCCGCGGAACTCAAGAAGACCCTGCTGGGCCGTCAGGTCCGCAAACTGCCCACCCTGCGCGGGCGCACCGTGATCACCCTGTTCTACGAGAACTCCACCCGCACCAGGGTCTCCTTCGAGGTCGCGGGCAAGTGGATGAGCGCCGACGTGGTCAACGTCTCCGTCGGCGGCTCCTCGGTCAGCAAGGGCGAATCCCTGCGCGACACCGCGCTCACCCTCGCCGCGGTCGGCGCGGACTGCGTGATCATCCGGCACCCGGCCTCCGGCGCGGCGCACCGGCTGGCCACCTGGCTGGAGGGCACCGGCACCGCGGTGATCAACGCCGGGGACGGCATGCACGAACACCCCACCCAGGCCCTCCTGGACGCCGCCACCCTGCGCGAGCGGCTCGGCGACCTGGCCGGCAAGCGGATCGGGATCGTCGGCGACCTGCTGCACAGCCGGGTCGCCCGCTCCAACGTGCACCTGCTGCGCACCCTCGGCGCCGAGGTCGTCCTGGTCGCCCCGCCCACCCTGGTGCCCGTCGGCGTCGAGCAGTGGGGCGTGCCGGTCAGCTACGACCTGGACGCCGAACTGCCCGCGCTGGACGCGGTCATGCTGCTGCGGGTGCAGGCCGAACGCATGCACGGCGGATACTTCCCCTCCGCCAAGGAATATTCGATCGCCTACGGCCTCAACGAGGCCCGACTGCGGATGCTGCCCGAACACGCGGTCGTGCTGCATCCCGGTCCGATGCTGCGCGGCATGGAGATCGCCTCCGCGGTCGCCGACTCGCCCCGCGCGGCCATCACCGACCAGGTCAGCAACGGAGTGCACATGAGGATGGCGGTTCTGTACCACCTGCTGGCCGGAGAGGAGGCCGTCGCGTGACCACCCTGATCAAGGGCGCCCGGCTCTACGGCGCGGGAGACCCCGTCGACCTGCTCATCCGCGACGGTGTCATCGAGACCATCGGCGCGGACCTCAGCGCCGAGGGCGCCGAGGTCGTGCAGGCGCGGGGCCAGGTGCTGCTGCCCGGTTTCGTCGACCTGCACGTGCACCTGCGCGAACCCGGCCGCGAGGACACCGAGACCATCGCCACCGGCTCCGCGGCGGCCGCGCTCGGCGGCTACACCGCGGTCTTCGCCATGGCCAACACCGACCCGGTCGCCGACAACGCGCTCATCGTCGAACACGTGCACGCCGAGGGGAAGCGGGTCGGCCTGGTCGACGTGCACCCGGTCGGCGCGGTCACCGTCGGACTGGCCGGCGTCAAACTCGCCGAACTGGGCACCATGGCCAAGTCCAAGGCGAACGTGCGGATGTTCAGCGACGACGGGCACTGCGTGCACGACCCGCTGATCATGCGGCGGGCCCTGGAGTACAGCAAGGCGCTGGACGCGGTGATCGCCCAGCACGCCGAGGAGCCCCGGCTCACCGTCGGCGCGCAGGCCCACGAAGGGGAGAACGCGGCCCGGCTCGGCCTCCAGGGCTGGCCCGCCGCGGCCGAAGAGTCCATTGTGGCCCGTGACTGCCTGCTCGCCCAGCACGCCGGGGCGCGCCTGCACATCTGCCACGTCTCCACCGCGGGGACCGTGGACGTGCTGCGCTGGGCCAAGGACCGCGGCACCCAGGTCTCCGCCGAGGTCACCCCGCACCACCTGCTGCTCACCGACGACCGCCTGGACACCTTCGACCCGGTCAACAAGGTCAACCCGCCACTGCGCGCCGCCAGTGACGCGCAGGCGTTGCGGCAGGCACTGGCCGAGGGCGTGGTGGACTGCGTGGCCACCGACCACGCCCCGCACGCGGTGCAGGACAAGGACTGCGAGTGGGCCGCGGCCCGTCCCGGCATGCTCGGCCTGCAGACCGCGCTCTCGGTCGTCGCGCGGACCATGGTGGAGACCGGGCTGCTGGACTGGCGCGGCGTGGCCAGGGTCATGAGCGAACGCCCAGCCGCCATCGCCGGCCTGCCCGACCAGGGCCGCCCCCTGGCCGAGGGCGAACCGGCCAACCTGGTGCTCATCGACCCCGACGCGCGCTGGACCGTGCGCGGCCGCGAGTTCGCCAGCATCGCCGACAACACCCCCTTCGAGGGCATGGAACTGCCCGCCAGGGTCGTGCTCACCATGCTGCGCGGCGAGATCACCGCCGCCGACGGGAAGGCGCGCGGCTGATGCGGATCCTGCTCACCCTGGCCATGGTCGCGCTGATCCTGCTGTGCGCCTACGGCATGCTGCACGGCTGGCGCAAGCGATCCCGCCGCCAGGCCACCGAACTGCCCCCGTTCCCCGCCGTCCCGGCCGGACTGTCCACAGTGGAACCACTGCTGCCGCCGGAGACCGGCGTCTACGTCGGCACCACCGCGGCGGAGAACTGGGTCGAACGCATCACCGTCGCCGACATCGGCCACCGCGCCGAGGCCACGGCCACCCTCTACCCGCAGGGACTGCTGCTCGACCGCGTCGGCGCCAGTCCACTGTGGATCGACGCCGCCACGATCCGCGACGCCCGCACCGCACGCGGGCTGGCCGGCAAGGTCGTCGGGAACAACGGACTGCTGGTGATCACCTGGGCACACGGGGAACACCTGCTGGACACCGGTTTCCGCGGTGACGACAAAACCGGCTACTCCGACTGGATCGCCGCAATCACGCAAAGGAAGGCAGCCAATGAGTCCGCGTAACGCCGCCGTGCTCGTGCTGGAAGACGGCAGAACCTTCCGTGGCGAGGCCTACGGCGCCACCGGCGCCTCGCTGGGCGAGGTCGTCTTCTCCACGGCCATGACCGGCTACCAGGAGACCCTGACCGACCCGTCCTACCACCGGCAGATCGTGGTGCAGACCGCGCCGCAGATCGGCAACACCGGCTGGAACGACGAGGACGACGAGTCCAGCCGGATCTGGGTCGCCGGGTACGTCGTGCGCGACCCCGCGCGGACCCCGTCCAACTGGCGCTCCAAGCGTTCCCTGGACGAGGAACTCATCAGCCAGCACATCGTCGGCATCGCCGGGGTGGACACCCGCACGCTGACCCGGCACATCCGGGACCGCGGCGCCATGCGCGCCGGGATCTTCTCCGGCGCCGACCTCGCCGACACCGAGGCGCTCATCCAGCGGGTCCGCCAGGCCCCCGCGATGGCCGGCGCCGACCTGGCAGGCGACGTCACCACCGCGCAGACCTACGTGGTCCCCGCGCTCGGCGAGAAGAAGTTCACCGTGGCCGCCCTGGACCTGGGCATCAAGGCCAACACACCGCGGATGATGTCCGCCCGCGGCATCGAGACGCACGTGCTGCCGCTGGGCTCGGGCATCGAGGACATCCTCGCGCTCAACCCGGACGGGGTGTTCCTGTCCAACGGGCCCGGCGACCCGGCCACCGCCGAACACGCCGTCGCGGTCACCCGCGAGGTGCTGCGCCGCAAGCTGCCGCTGTTCGGCATCTGCTTCGGCAACCAGATCCTCGGCCGCGCCCTGGGCCGCGGCACCTACAAGATGCGCTACGGGCACCGGGGCATCAACATCCCGGTCATCGACGTGGCCACCGGCAAGGTCGCCATCACCGCGCAGAACCACGGCTTCGCCGTCGAGGGCACTCCCGGCGAGCGGTTCGACTCCGAGTTCGGCGCGGCGATGATCAGCCACTACTGCCCCAACGACGACACCGTGGAAGGCCTGCGCGCACTCGACGTGCCCGCCTTCAGCGTCCAGTACCACCCCGAGGCCGCGGCCGGACCGCACGACGCGGCCCCGCTCTTCGACGAGTTCGTGAACCTGATGACCGACAAGGACGGGAACAACTGATGCCGAAACGCACCGACATCAAGCACGTCCTGGTGATCGGGTCCGGCCCGATCGTCATCGGCCAGGCCTGCGAGTTCGACTACTCCGGCACCCAGGCGTGCCGGGTGCTGCGGGAGGAGGGCCTGCGTGTCTCGCTGGTCAACTCCAACCCGGCCACCATCATGACCGACCCGGAGTTCGCCGACGCCACCTACGTCGAGCCGATCACCCCGGAGTTCGTGGAGAAGGTCATCGCCAAGGAACGCCCGGACGCGATCCTGGCCACCCTTGGCGGGCAGACCGCGCTCAACACCGCCATCGCGCTGCACGAGCGCGGCACCCTGGACAAGTACCAGGTCGAGCTGATCGGCGCCGACATCGACGCCATCCAGCGCGGTGAGGACCGGCAGAAGTTCAAGGACATCGTCGCCTCCATCGGCGGCGAGACCCCGCGCAGCCGGGTCTGCAACACCATGGACGAGGTCCGCGCCACCGTCGCCGAACTCGGCCTGCCGGTGGTCATCCGGCCCTCCTTCACCATGGGCGGCCTCGGCTCCGGCCTGGCCTACACCGATGAGGAGCTGGAGCGGCTGGCCGCCACCGGCCTCGCGGAGAGCCCGGTCACCGAGGTGCTCATCGAGGAGAGCGTGCTCGGCTGGAAGGAGTACGAACTCGAACTCATGCGCGACCACCGGGACAACGTGGTCGTCATCTGCTCCATCGAGAACATCGACCCGATGGGCGTGCACACCGGCGACTCGGTCACCGTCGCCCCCGCGATGACCCTGACCGACCGCGAGTACCAGCACATGCGCGATGTCGGCATCGACGTGCTGCGCGCGGTCGGCGTGGAGACCGGCGGCTGCAACATCCAGTTCGCCATCCACCCCACGACCGGCCGCATGGTCGTCATCGAGATGAACCCCCGGGTCTCCCGCTCCTCGGCGCTGGCCTCCAAGGCCACCGGCTTCCCGATCGCCAAGATCGCCGCCAAGCTGGCCATCGGCTACACCCTGGACGAGATCCGCAACGACATCACCAAGGAGACCCCGGCCTCCTTCGAGCCGACCCTGGACTACGTGGTGGTCAAGGTCCCCCGGTTCGCCTTCGAGAAGTTCCCCGGCGCCGACCCCACGCTGACCACCACCATGAAGAGCGTCGGCGAGGCCATGTCCATCGGCCGCAACTTCACCGAGGCCCTCGGCAAGGCCCTGCGCTCGATGGAGACCAAGGCCGCCGGGTTCTGGACCCGCCCCGACCCCGAGAACGCCACCCTGGCCGAGACCCTGCGGAAGCTGGAACGCGGCCACGACGGGCGGCTCTACACCGTCGACCTCGCGCTGCGCCTGGGCGCCACCGTCGAGCAGGTGCACGAGGCCTCCGGCATCGACCCCTGGTTCGTCGACCAGATCGCCTCCCTGGTCGAGCTGCGCGCGGAGATCCTGGCCGCGCCGGTGCTCGACGAGCCGCTGCTGCGCCGGTCCAAGCGGGCCGGCCTGTCCGACCGCCAGATCGCCGCGCTGCGCGACGAACTCGCCGGCGAGGACGGCGTGCGCACCTTGCGGCACCGGCTGGGCGTGCGGCCGGTCTACAAGACGGTGGACACCTGCGCCGCCGAGTTCGCCGCGCAGACCCCGTACCACTACTCCGCCTACGAACTCGACCCCGACGCCGAGTGCGAGGTCGCCCCGCAGCCGGATCGGCCCAAGGTGCTCATCCTGGGCTCCGGGCCCAACCGGATCGGCCAGGGCATCGAGTTCGACTACTCCTGCGTGCACGCCGCGCTGGCCCTGCGCGAGGCCGGCTACGAGACCGTCATGGTCAACTGCAACCCGGAGACCGTCTCCACCGACTACGACACCTCCGACCGGCTCTACTTCGAGCCGCTCACCTTCGAGGACGTCCTGGAGGTGGTGCACTCCGAGCAGCGCTCCGGCACCGTGGCCGGCGTGATCGTGCAGCTGGGCGGCCAGACCCCGCTCGGCCTGGCGCAGAAGCTCACCGACGCGGGCGTGCCGGTGGTGGGCACCCCGGCCGGGGCGATCCACCTGGCCGAGGACCGCGGCGCCTTCGGCGACGTGCTGGTCAGCGCCGGTCTCCCGGCCCCCAAGTACGGCACCGCGACCAGCTTCGTCGGCGCCAAGAAGATCGCCGACGAGATCGGCTACCCGGTCCTGGTCCGGCCCTCCTACGTGCTCGGCGGGCGCGGCATGGAGATCGTCTACGACGAGCAGTCCCTGGCCGGCTACATCGCCCGCGCCACCGAGGTAAGCCCCGAACACCCGGTGCTGGTCGACCGCTTCCTCGACGACGCCATCGAGATCGACGTGGACGCGCTCTGCGACGGCGCCGAGGTCTACCTGGGCGGCGTGATGGAGCACATCGAGGAGGCCGGCATCCACTCCGGCGACTCCGCCTGCGCGCTGCCGCCGATCACCCTCGGCCGCACCGACATCGAGGCGGTCCGCCGCTCCACCGAGGCCATCGCCCGCGGCATCGGCGTGCGCGGCCTGCTCAACGTGCAGTACGCGCTCAAGGACGACGTGCTCTACGTCCTGGAGGCCAACCCGCGTGCCTCCCGCACCGTCCCGTTCGTCTCCAAGGCCACCGCGGTGCCCCTGGCCAAGGCGGCGGCGCGGGTGATGCTCGGCGCGAAGATCTCCGAACTGCGCACCGAGGGCATGCTCCCGGCCACCGGCGACGGCGCCGAACTGCCCGCCAACGCGCCGGTCGCGGTCAAGGAGGCGGTCCTGCCCTTCCACCGCTTCCGCACCCCCGAGGGCAAGGGCGTGGACTCGCTGCTCGGCCCGGAGATGAAGTCCACCGGCGAGGTCATGGGCATCGACATCTCCTTCGGCCAGGCCTTCGCCAAGTCCCAGGCCGCCGCCTACGGCTCCCTGCCCACCAGCGGCAAGGTGTTCGTCTCGGTGGCCAACCGGGACAAGCGGGCCATGGTCTTCCCGATCAAGCGGCTGGCCGACCTCGGGTTCGAAATCCTTGCGACCGAGGGCACCGCCGAGGTGCTCCGGCGCAACGGCATCCCGTGCACCGTCGTGCGCAAGCACTTCGAGGAGCGCGGCGAGGCCGTCGGCGGGGACATCGTCGACCTCATCAACGCCGGCGGCGTGGACATGGTCATCAACACCCCCTACGGCAACTCGGGGCCGCGCATCGACGGCTACGAGATCCGCACCGCCGCGGTCGCCAAGGACATCCCCTGCATCACCACCGTGCAGGGCGCTGCCGCCGCCGTACACGGCATCGAGGCCCTCATCAGGGGCGATATCGAGGTCCGGCCGCTGCAGGCGCTCCAGGCGGCGCTCAAGGACGCCCGGTGAACGCGAGCTTCGGCGCGCGGCTGAGCACAGCGGTCTCCGCCAGGGGACCGCTGTGCGCGGGCATCGACCCGCACCCCGGCCTGCTCGCCGACTGGGGCCTGAGCGCCGACGTGGCCGGCCTGGAACGCTTCGCGCTGACCGCGGTGGAGGCCCTCGCGGGCGAGGTCGCCGTGCTCAAGCCGCAGGCGGCCTTCTTCGAGGCATACGGCTCCCGCGGCGTGGCAGTACTCGAACGGGTGATTGCGGAGGGCCGGGAGGCGGGCGCGCTGGTGCTCGTGGACGCCAAACGGGGCGATATCGGGTCCACCATGGCCGCCTATGCCGCCGCATATCTGACCGAAGGTTCACCTTTGGCGGGCGACGCGGTGACACTTTCGCCGTATTTGGGATTCGGTTCTCTGGACCCGGCCGTGCGCGCGGCGGCAGAAAACGGCAGAGGAATTTTCGTGCTCGCGCTCACATCCAACCCGGAGGCGCGCACCGTCCAGTCCGCCCGCACCGCCGACGGCAAAACGATCTCACAGTCCATTGTGGACTCGGCGGCGGAGGTCAACTCCGGGGCTGATCCACTGGGTGGGATCGGCCTGGTCATCGGCGCCACCGTCGGTGCTCACGGACTGGAGTTGTCGCAGCTCAACGGCCCTATCCTGGCGCCGGGCTACGGCGCCCAGGGGGCCGGCCCGGCCGAGCTGAAGGCGGTTTTCGGGGACGCGCTGCCGCACGTCCTGCCGGCCAGTTCGCGGGACATCCTGAAGCACGGACCGGACGTCGCAGCACTTCGCGGGGCTGCGCGCCGGACCCTTGACGATGTGGCCGCGCTGTCCTCCGTGTGACCTACAAGATCGGGGCCACCAACCGCGGCGGGTGGCGTCAACCCGGTCTGAGCTGGTAGTAGTTGCGGCCGGTGCCAGATGAGGCCGACGAGAACGGCGTCCCGAACTGGGGTACGAAACCAGGCCGGAACCGAAAATTTTCGAAGGACGACATCGAACCAAGTCCGTCGCGAGAACGACGACCCGGCGCACGGGATTCAGCCCACAGGCTGATTTCCGGCGGAGGACGGGCCTACTCCAGCACCACTCGGCGTAGAGAATCCGGACCCGCGTTGTGCCGAGTCGGAAGCCCTCGGTACGGTCGCGGCACCTTTCCTAGAGGACACCCCACATACGGAGGAATAACGTGGCCCTTCCCCAGCTGACCGAGGAGCAGCGGGCCGCAGCGTTGGAGAAGGCGGCTGCGGCTCGTCGTGCCCGCGCGGAGCTCAAGGAGCGCCTCAAGCGCGGCGGCACCAACCTCAAGGAGGTGCTCAAGTCCGCGGAGACCGACGAGGTCCTGGGCAAGATGAAGGTCTCGGCCCTTCTTGAGGCACTTCCCGGCGTTGGCAAGGTTCGCGCCGCTCAGATCATGGAGCGGTTGGAGATCGCGACGAGCCGTCGTCTTCGTGGACTCGGTGACCGGCAGCGCAAGGCGCTGCTGACCGAGTTCAGCGCCGAGTGACCGACTCAACAACCACGAGGGGCCGGCTGGTAGTACTGGCCGGCCCTTCGGGCGTCGGTAAGAGCAGCGTGGTCGGGCGGCTGCGCAAGATCATGCCCGGCTTGTGGTTCAGCGTGTCCGCCACCACCAGGGCCCCGCGCCCCGGCGAGGAGGACGGCCGCGACTACCACTTCGTCACCCCGGCCGAGTTCGACCGGATGGTCGCCGGGAACGAGTTGCTGGAGTGGGCCGAGATCCATCGCGGCACGCACCGCTCCGGCACCCCCCGCGGCCCCGTCGAGCAGCGGCTTTCCGCAGGTGAGCCCATTCTCGTCGAGGTCGACCTGCAGGGCGCGCGGGCCATCAGGGCCGCCGCGCCCGAGGCGGTCCAGGTCTTCCTGGCCCCACCCAGCTGGGAGGTGCTCGTCGGCCGATTGGTCGGTCGGGGCACCGAACCGGAACACGTGGTGCGCCGCAGACTGGACACCGCGCGGGAGGAGCTGGCGGCCAAGGACGAGTTCGACGTGGTGATCGTCAACCACGACGTGCAACGTGCCGCCGAGGACTTGGTAACCTTGTTGACCGGCACTGATACTCATCCGGTGCGCAACACGACCGCAGGAGCATGCGAGTGAGCATCCCCACTGAGCTGGGTGTCCTGGCCGAACCGGCCAACACCCCGCTGGGCATCACCAACCCGCCGATCGACGACCTGCTCGAGAAGGTCAGCTCGAAGTACGCCCTGGTGATCTACGCCGCCAAGCGGGCCCGCCAGATCAACGACTACTACGCGCAGCTCGGCGAGGGCCTGCTCGAGTACGTCGGACCGCTGGTGGAGCCGGGCGCGCGGGAGAAGCCGCTGTCCATCGCCATGCGCGAGATCCACGCCGGTGTGCTCGAACACACCGAAGGCGAGTGAGTTCCACCCCAGCAGAGCACCGGCCGCGGGTCGTGCTCGGCGTGGGCGGCGGGATCGCCGCCTACAAGGCCTGTGAGGTCCTGCGCAGGCTGACCGAGTCCGGCCACGCGGTGCGCGTGGTGCCGACCGAGGCGGCTCTCCGCTTCGTCGGCGCCGCCACCTTCGAGGCACTCTCCGGGCAGCCGGTGGCCACCGGCGTGTTCACCGACGTGCCCGAGGTCCCGCACGTGCGCATCGGGCAGACCGCCGACCTGGTCGTCGTCGCCCCGGCCACCGCGGACCTGATGGCCAAGGCCGCCGCCGGCATGGCCGACGACCTGCTCACCGGCACGCTGCTCACCGCGCGCTGCCCGGTGCTGATGGTCCCCGCCATGCACACCGAGATGTGGGAGCACCCGGCCACCCAGGCCAACGTGGCCACCCTGCGCTCCCGCGGCGTGATCGTCGCCGAACCAGCCGCGGGGCGGCTGACCGGCAAGGACACCGGCAAGGGGCGCCTGCCCGAGCCCAGTGAGATCGTGGCGCTGGCCACCCTGCTGCTGGAGCGCCCCGACGCGCTGCCGCGCGATCTCACCGGCCTGCGCGTGGTCATCTCCGCCGGTGGCACCCGCGAACCCCTGGACCCGGTCCGGTACCTGACCAACCGGTCCTCCGGCAAACAGGGCTACGCCCTGGCCAGGGTCGCCGCCCAGCGCGGCGCCCAGGTCACCCTGGTCTCCACCGTCACCGGCGGGCCGCT
This sequence comes from Crossiella cryophila, assembly GCF_014204915.1. Classification (NCBI taxonomy): domain Bacteria; kingdom Bacillati; phylum Actinomycetota; class Actinomycetes; order Pseudonocardiales; family Pseudonocardiaceae; genus Crossiella; species Crossiella cryophila. The sequence continues at coordinate 8,203,111 of NZ_JACHMH010000001.1, read as the reverse complement.
GAGCGACCCGGCCGGGGTCGAGGTGGTCCCGGCGAGCACCGCCGAACAGCTCCGCGCGGCCGTGCTGACCGCCGCTGAGCAGGCAGACGTGGTGGTCATGGCCGCCGCCGTCGCCGACTTCCGACCGGCAGAGTTCGTGGATCACAAAATTAAGAAAACCGAAGGATCCGAGCCACAGCCGCTTGAACTCCGGCGAAACCCTGACATCCTGGTGGAGCTGGTCAAGGGACGACGTCCGGGTCAACTGGTCGTCGGGTTCGCCGCGGAGACTGGAGATCCAGGCGGCGACGTGCTCGACCACGCACGAGCGAAGCTCGCCCGCAAGGGTTGCGACCTGCTGGTCGTCAACGCGGTGGGCGACGGCAAGGCCTTCGAGGTCGAGCACAACCAGGGATGGCTGCTCACGGCAGACGGCGCAGAGGCGCCCATCCCACAGGGCTCTAAAGCCCGGTTCGCGTCCACAGTGTGGGACGCGATCCTGCGGCTTTCCAGCTCTGACCGCCTGTGAGCCATGCTCTAGGCACCCCCAACTAAGCTACTTAGCCGTACCTAACTTGTCTCCAGGGGAGAACCGTGAGCCAGAACAGCCGTCTCTTCACCAGTGAGTCCGTGACCGAAGGGCACCCGGACAAGATCTGCGACGCCATCAGCGACTCGATCCTCGACGGTCTGCTGTCCAAGGACCCGCGCAGCCGGGTGGCGGTGGAGACGCTGATCACCACTGGCCAGGTGCACGTCGCGGGCGAGGTGACCACCGAGGCCTACGCGGACATCCCGACCATCGTGCGGGAGAAGATCCTGGAGATCGGCTACGACTCCTCGGCCAAGGGCTTCGACGGCCACTCCTGTGGCGTGAACGTCGCCATCGGCTCGCAGTCCCCGGACATCGCGCAGGGTGTGGACACCGCGCACGAGTCCAGGGTCGAGGGCGCCGAGGACGAGATCGACAAGCAGGGTGCCGGCGACCAGGGCCTGATGTTCGGCTACGCCAGCACCGACACCCCGGAGCTGATGCCGCTGCCGATCGCGCTGGCGCACCGGCTGTCCCGCCGCCTGACCAAGGTCCGCAAGGACGGCGTGCTGCCGTACCTGCGCCCGGACGGCAAGACCCAGGTCACCATCGAGTACGCCGGTGACCGCCCGGTCCGCCTGGACACCGTGGTCGTCTCCAGCCAGCACGCCGCCGACATCGACCTGGAGCAGATGCTCGCCGTCGACATCCGCGAGCAGGTCGTGCTGCCCGAGCTGGCCGGCCTGGACATCGACACCAGCGACGTCCGCCTGCTGGTCAACCCCACCGGCCGCTTCGTCATCGGCGGCCCCATGGGCGACGCCGGCCTGACCGGCCGCAAGATCATCGTCGACACCTACGGCGGCATGGCCCGCCACGGCGGCGGCGCCTTCTCCGGCAAGGACCCGTCGAAGGTCGACCGCTCCGCCGCCTACGCCATGCGCTGGGTCGCCAAGAACGTCGTCGCGGCCGGCCTGGCCACCCGCGCCGAGGTCCAGGTCGCCTACGCCATCGGCAAGGCCGCCCCGGTCGGCCTGTTCGTGGAGACCTTCGGCACCGAGAAGGTCGACCCGGAGAAGATCCAGCAGGCCATCACCCAGGTCTTCGACCTCCGCCCGGCCGCCATCATCCGCGACCTGGACCTGCTCCGCCCGATCTACGCCCCGACCGCCGCGTACGGCCACTTCGGCCGCACCGACCTGGACCTGCCGTGGGAGCGCACCGACCGCGCCGACGCGCTCAAGGCCCTGCTGGTCTGAGCCTGACCCGAAGCAACGGCCGGGCCGCCCACGGGCAGCCCGGCCGTTCGCCATTCCCAGCCCCCGAACCCCCCCACCCGGCGTGTTGGCCGTTCTCGTACACCAGTTTGGCCGTTCTCGTACGCCCTGGCGGCCGGGACAGGCCAACGTGGCGTACGACAACGGCCAAGACCCCGTACAACAACGGCCAACACTCCGTACGAGAACGGCCAACACTCCGAGGGTTGGGAGACCCCCGCCGGAGTGTTGGCCGTTGTGGGACGGTGTGTTGGCCGTTGCGGTACAGCGGGTCTGGCCCGGGGCTTGGGCTGGGGCAGGGACAGGCCAATCGCGGTTCGTGTGCCCTCAAGTCACGCTGGTTCCTGAGCTGGCAGCCCAACCCTCGTCCCGCAACAGCCAACGTGGCGTACGAGAACGGCCAAGACCCCGTACGAGAACGGCCAACACGCCGAGGGTTGGGAGACCCCGCTGGCGTGTTGGCCGTTGTGGGACGGCAGGTTGGATGTTGGCGTCTACTGTGGACCGGGCCGGAAGTCGTTGTCCGGTAAGCACTTGGGGGAGTGGGATGAGTCAGTACTTCAAGCATGCCGGGCGTACGCTGTGGAATCCGGCCAACGGGGTGGCCGCGTTGTTCCTCGCCTCGGCCCAGGCCGCCTCGACCGCCGTGGACCTGCCGACCGGGCTGGGGGCGATGGTCGCCGATGAGTGTGAGATCGACCTGCCGGTGTTCGCGGCCCTCACCGACGCCGTGGTGCGGCGGTGCCGGGAATCGGGTCACCCGGTGTTGCGGGCGTTGCTGGAGGGGTTCGCGGCCACCGCCGTGGTGCTTGTCGAGCGGGCGGGCGGGAATCTGCCCGCGCTGAGCGCCGAACCGGGGCTGGAATCGCGGGATCTCTCCGTCGGGCCGGACGGGGTCGGCGAGCGGGCCGCGGCGGAGCGGCTGGCGGCTCTGGCGGGCGATCTTGGGCGGGCGATGCCGGTGTGACGGGGTTCGTCTGATAGACCAGGTGGGTGGGCAAACCAGGCGGGTACCGACGTGGGGAACAGCAGCCCGCCGCCATCGAACCGGTGGCGCGGATCTGCGTGGACGTCCCGCTCGCGCACCTGGACCGGCCCTTCGACTACCTGGTGCCGGACAAGTACGCCGAGGACGCGGTGCCCGGCTGCCGGGTGCGGGTGCGCTTCGCCGGGCAGCTCGTGGACGGGTACATCCTGGAACGGGTGGCCGAGTCGGGGCACCAGGGCAAACTCGCCTACCTGGAACGGGTCACCTCGCCCGAACCGGTGCTGTCGCCGGAGATCCTCAGCCTGGCCCGCGCCGTGGCCGACCGGTACGCGGGCACCCTGATCGACGTGTTGCGGCTGGCCATCCCGCCTCGGCACGCCAGGGCCGAGGCCGCGGAGCCGCGGGCGGCCGCGCCGCCGCCCGAGCCGCCTGACCCGGCCGGGTGGGCGCGGTATCCGCGGGGCGGGGCGTTCCTGGAGGCGTTGCGGGGCGCGCGGCCCGCGCACGCGGTGTGGCAGGCGCTGCCGGGGGAGGACTGGCCCGCGCGGCTGGCCGAGGCGGCCGCCCAGGTCGCGGCGGCCGGGCGGGGTGCGGTGCTGGTGGTGCCCGATCACCGGGACCTGGCCCGGGTGCACGCGGCCTGTGTGCGGGTGCTGGGCGAGGCGGGTGTGGTGGCGCTGGCCGCGGACCTGGGGCCCTCGGAGCGGTACAAGCGGTGGCTGGCGGTACGCCGTGGCGCGGTCAAGGTCGTGGTGGGCACCAGGGCGGCGGCGTTCGCGCCGGTGGCCGACCCCGGGCTGGTCGCGGTGTGGGACGACGGCGACGACCTCCATGCCGATCAGCGGATGCCCTACCCGCACACCAGGGACGTGCTGATGCTGCGCGCGCACGCCAGCGGGGCCGCGCTGCTGGTCGCCGGGTTCGCCCGCACCGCGGAGGCCGCGCTGCTGGTGCGGACGGGGTGGGCGCACGAGATCGTCGGCGCCAGGGAACAACTGCGGGCCGTCGCGCCGCGGGTGACCTCCATCGGCGAGGACGACCGCCAGGAGGAGCGGGACGCGGCCGCGCGGGCCGCCCGGCTGCCCTCGGTGGCCTTCGCCGCCGCCCGCGAGGCCCTCGCCGCCGGGCTGCCGGTGCTGGTGCAGGTGCCGCGCCGGGGCTACGTGCCCGCGCTGGCCTGCGGTGGCTGCCGGGCCCCCGCCCGCTGCCGCCGCTGCTCCGGACCGCTCGCCCTGCCCGCGGGCGGTGAGGACGTGCCCCGGCCAGCCGCCTGCCGGTGGTGTGGCGCGGCCGAGGCCGGATTCTCCTGCCCCGCCTGCGGATCACGGCGGCTGCGGTTCGTCGTGGTCGGCGCCAAACGCACCGCCGAGGAACTCGGCCGGGCCTTCCCCGGCTTCCCGGTACGCACCTCCGGCGCCGACGAGGTGCTCTCCGAGGTGCCCGCGAAACCGGCCCTCGTGGTCGCCACCCCGGGCGCGGAACCCTTTGTGCCGCAAGGCTACGGGGCCGCGCTGCTGCTGGACGGCTGGGCCATGCTGGCCCGCTCCGACCTGCGTGCCGGCGAGGAGGCGCTGCGTCGCTGGCTCACCGCCGCCGCCCTGGTCCGCGGCGCGGCCGAGGGTGGGCGGGTGGTGGTCATCGCCGACTCCAGCCTGCCCGTGGTGCAGGCCCTGGTCCGCTGGGACCCGGTCTGGCACGCCGAGACCGAACTGGACGCGCGCACCGAACTCGGCTTCCCGCCTGCCGTGCGCATCGCCACCGTGGACGGCACCCCCGCCGCGGTCAACGAGTTCCTCGACGGCCTCACCCTGCCGCCCAGCGCCCAGATCCTCGGCCCGGTCACCCTGGAGACCCGCGGTCAGGAGGAGGAACGCGAACGCGCCCTCATCCGCACCCCGCGCACCGACGGCCGCGCCCTGGCCACCGCCCTGCACGACGCGGTCGCCGCCCGCACCGCGCGAAAAGAGCCGGACCTGGTGCGGGTCCGGCTCGATCCACTCGAACTGCTCTGAGGCGTCACTGCGGGACCAGCCGCCCCGAGCCGATCACCTTGCCCTTGGCGTCCTTGGCGACATAGGTGGCCAGGTCGATGTCCATCTGGTCGTGGCCCTGCGGCGGACCGGTCACGTAGGCGATGAAGGTGCCCTTGGCCAGGATGACCCGCATCGGCGTGCCGTTGGGCTGGGTCAGGCTCAGCTCCGCGACCTGTTCCGCGGCCGCACCGGCGAAACCGGCGAACCGGTCCTTGCGCCGGTCCCGCTCCGGCAACCGCAGCTCGTCGAACGGGATCGCGTCGGTGTACCGGACGGGCCTGGCCGCGTCCTCCGGTATCAGCGGGAGGCCCCAGCGGTCCACCTCCATCCGGTAGCTCCCGCTGGCCTGGTTCCAGGCACAGGCCACCACCATCTCCTGGTGCCTGCCGACCACCGTCCACTGACCCGTGGCCGGGAACTCGGCGTAGGCGCCGGGCACCAGCAGTTCCGCGTTCACCACCGGCCTGAAGTACTTGGTCCGCTCCGTCTCGACGCACTCGGCCAGCTTCTTCCCGGCCGGTGAGGTGCGCTCACCCGGCGGCTGCGGCTGGTCGACCACGGTCACCATCGGCGCGGGCAACTGCGCGTAGATCACATCGCGGAACTTGCGGGTGGCCGGATCCTCCACCCCGACGTGCACCTTCGCCCCACCGGGCAGCTGCCGCGGCTCACCCGTGCGCACCCCGTAGAACATGTCGTAGGGCTCCAGCGCCGACTTCTCCCCGCCCCGCGCCGACTGGTCAACGCCGACCACGACCTTGCCGACCCCGGCCCGGACGTTGAGCGCCGACCCGCCGTTGGGGGTCATCATCATCATCTTGAACTGGGTGGGGTCCTCCGGCGCCAGGGGAGTCTGCGGCTCGGAGATCCACACCGTGGTCTCGCTCAGCTCACAGCCCGCGATCTGCTGACCGAGGCGCAGCCCGATCTGGCGCACCCCGCTCCAGGTCATCTGACGGCCGCCCATCCACTCCTCGCGGCGCCTCGGGTACTTCTCGGCCTGCGGGGACAGCATCGCGGCCCGCCAGCACCGGTCCACCAGGGCCCGGTCCGCGGTGGCCTGGTTGCCCGCCTGGAAGCCGCCACTCGCGCTCGGGGTCGTGGTCGCGCCGGGGTCGTTGGCCGTGCCCTCGTCCTGTGCGGACTGCACCACCACCGCCGCGCCCACCGCGACCACCATGATCGCCGCCGCCGCGGCCAGGAACCGGCGGCCCCGGCCCTGCGGCTCGAACTCCGGGTCGTCCATCCGCATCCGCACCGTGGCGCGCATCCGGTCCTTGATGTCCTCCGGCAGCTCCCGCCGCGGAGGCAGCTCGAACTTGTCGTCCATCACAGCTCCTCCTCGACCAGGCCACGCAGTCTGCTGCGGGCACGCGATATCCGGGAACGCACACTCACCTCGGCCACACCCAGCGCCTCCGCGGCCTCCGGGATCGACAACTCACCGAGCAGGCACAACTGCACGGCCTCCCGTTCAGCCTTGGGCAACTCGTCGATCGCCGCCAGCACCTTCTGCAGGCGCCGGTCCCCGTCGACCTGGTCCACGACCTCCTCGGCGTGATCGCGCACCACGTGCAGCGCGGGCATCCTGGCCAGCGCCTTGCGGAAGCGGCCCAGCCTGCGGAACTCCGTCCGGGCCAGGTTGCCCGCGACCGTGTACAGCCAGGGCAGCGCCGACTCCCGGACCAGGGTCAGCTCCGCCCGTTTGCGCCAGGCCGTGAGGAAGGTGGTGGAGGTGAGGTCCTCCGCCGCCGACCACGACCCGGTCAACCGGTAGGCGTGGTTCCACACCGCCTCGGCGTGCCGTTCGAACAGCTCGCCGAAGGCGTTGCGGTCATCGGCCGCCGCCCGCTGCCACAGCACGCGGTCGTCGTCCTTGCCGTCCGCGCGTGGCACCGGCTCGGGTTGGCCGACAGGTTGGGCCAAGACCATCGCACCCCAGTTCTGTCTCACGAACGCGGTCACATGGGTAAGTGACCGATCGGCGTCCTGCGTTGCACACGAATTCCAACCTCTAGACTCGTGCACGCCGAACCGTCCTGAAGGGAGCCGCGTGACAGTCCAGCCGATCAGGCTATTCGGGGACCCCGTGCTGCGGACCCCGGCCACCGAGGTCACCGACTTCGACGCGGAGCTGCGGCACCTGGTCAAGGACCTCTGGGACACCATGGAGGGCCAGGGCGGGGCCGGACTGGCCGCCCCGCAGATCGGGGTCGGGCTGCGCGTGTTCACCTACCACTGCGACGGCTTCGCCGGACACCTGATCAACCCCAGCTTCGACGTGGTCGGCGAGGAGGAACAGGACGGCCCCGAGGGCTGCCTGTCCATCCCCGGCCTGCGCTGGGACTGCCGCCGCCACCTCCACGTGGTCGCCAAGGGCTGGAACATGCACGGCGAACCCGTCGAGGTCGAGGGCAGCAACCTCCTGGCCCGCTGCATCCAGCACGAGTCCGACCACCTCGACGGCGTGCTCTTCGTGGACCGGCTCGACGCCGAGACCCGCAAACTCGCGCTCAGACAGATCCGCGAATCCGACTGGTTCGGGCAGGAGACCACCGCACCCGTGATCAAGCAGAGCCCACACCCGCTCTTCGGCGGTGGTCGCTGACATGCGGCTGATCTTCGCAGGCACCCCCGAGGTCGCCCTGCCCTCCCTGCGCACGCTCATCGACTCGCCAGAGCACGAGGTCATCGCGGTCATCACCCGCCCCGACGCGCCAGCTGGCCGCGGCCGCACGCTGCACCGCTCCCCGGTCGGCGCGCTCGCCGACGAGCACGGCATCGAGGTGCTCACCCCGGAGAAGGCCGGTGCGCCGGAGTTCCTGGACCGGCTGCGCGAACTCGACCCCGACTGCTGCCCGGTCGTCGCCTACGGGAACCTGCTGCCCCAGCGCACCCTGGACATCCCGAAACACGGCTGGGTGAACCTGCACTTCTCGCTGCTGCCGGCCTGGCGCGGCGCCGCCCCCGTGCAGGCCGCCGTGCGCGCGGGCGACGAGGTCACCGGGGCCAGCGTGTTCCGGATCGTCAAACCCATGGACGCCGGACCCGTCTTCGGTGTGGTCACCGAAACCGTCCGGCTCACCGACACCGCCGGTGAGCTGCTCGAACGCCTCTCCATCTCCGGCGCGGCACTGCTGTCCGCGACCATGGACGGCATCGCCGCCGGTACCGTGGAAGCGCGCGAGCAGCCCGCGGACGGCGTCAGCTACGCGGGCAAGGTCACCGTCGAGGACGCCAAGGCCGACTTCGGCCTGCCCGCCCTCGCGGTGGACCGCCTCGTCCGCTCGGTCACCCCCGAACCGGGGGCCTGGGCGGAGTTCCGCGGTGAACGACTCAAACTGGGCCCACTCACCCTCGTCGAGGCCGAGACGCTGCCACCCGGCGAGCTGAAGGTCGAACGCAAGCGGGTGCTCGTGGGCACCGCCACCAGCCCGGTCGCCCTCGGCGAGGTCCAGGCACAGGGAAAGAAACGGATGGCCGCCACCGACTGGGCTCGGGGCGTGCGGCCGGAACAGGGAGAACGGCTCGGATGATGCACCAGCCCAACCGTCGGCAGGCCCGCTCGGATCGCAGCGGACCCCCGCGCCGGCGCTCGGGGCCGCGCCGTCCGCCGGAGACCGACCCCGCCCGCAAGGCCGCCCTGGACACCCTCACCGCCGTCCGCGAACGCGACGCCTACGCCAACCTGGTGCTGCCCGGCCTGCTCCGCGACCGGCGGCTGCACGGCCGCGACGCCGGCCTGGCCACCGAACTCACCTACGGCGCCTGCCGCGCCCAGGGCCTGCTCGACGCGGTGCTGCAGGCGTGCAGCGACCGGCCGCTGTCCGAAGTGGACGGCGTCGCCCTGGACGCGTTGCGGCTGGGCGCCTACCAGCTGCTGCGCACCCGCATCCCCGCGCACGCCGCGGTCGCCTCCACAGTGGACCTGGTCCGCCTGGAACTCGGCACCGGCGCGGGCGGGTTCGTCAACGCGGTGCTGCGCCGGGTCGCCCAGCAGGACGAGGAAGCCTGGGTCACCGAACTCGCCCCGGACGAGGACACCGACCCGGTCGGGCACCTCGCCTTCACCCACGCCCACCCCAAGTGGATCGCGCAGGCCTTCACCGAGGCACTGGCCACCGACAAGGCCGAACTCGCCGACGCGCTCGCCGCCGACGACGCCCGGCCCGCCGTGCACCTGGCCGCCCGCCCCGGCGAGGTCAGCGCCGAGGAACTCGCCGCCATCACCGGCGGCGAGGAAGCCCCCTACTCGCCCTACGGCGTGCACCTGGACCCCGGCTCCGGCGACCCCGGCGACCTGGACGCGCTGCGCGAGGGCCTGGCCGCCGTGCAGGACGAGGGCAGCCAGCTCTGCGCCCTCGCCCTGACCAGGGTGCCCCTGGACGGCCCTGACGAGACCTGGCTCGACCTGTGCGCCGGACCCGGCGGCAAGGCCGCGCTGCTCGCCTCGCTGGTCAGCATGCAGGGCGGCGTCCTGGACGCGGTGGAGAAGGCCCCGCACCGCGCCGACCTGGTCCGCAAGGCCACCACCGGACTGCCCATCACCGTGCACGTCGGCGACGGCCGCGACTCCGGCCTGCCTGCCGGCGGCTACGACCGGGTCCTGGTCGATGCCCCCTGCACCGGCCTCGGCGCGCTGCGCCGCCGCCCCGAGGCCCGGTGGCGGCGACGCCCCGAGGACCTCACCGAGCTGACCAAGCTGCAACGAGAGCTGCTCACCGCCGCGATGAGCCTGGTCCGCCCAGGTGGGATCGTCGCCTACGTGGTGTGCTCCCCGCACGTGCGGGAAACCGTCAGCGTGGTCACCGAGATCGCCCGCCGCACCGGCGCGGAGACCCTGGACACCCGGGAGTTCTTCCCCGGCGTGCCCAACCTCGGCGCCGGGCCGTCGGTCCAGCTGTGGCCCCACCGGCACGGCACCGACGCGATGTTCTGCGCACTGCTGCGCCGCCCGGCGGAGTAGTCCAGGGTCATCGGCCGACCGGGGTCAGCCTGACCTGGTCGGCCGGGCCGGACAGCTCGGTCGCCTTGGGCGCGAACAGCTTCGGCGCGGCGATCAGGATCGCCAGTGCCATAACCGTGTAGCTGTTGCCGAGCACATGCTGGAACAGGTTCCAGCCCAGGTGGTCGTAGTAGGAGAACCACCAGTGCGGGGACAGCACGGTGGCCAGCCCGAACCCGCCCGCCAGCCACAACGGCAACCGGTTGCCGCTGCGCACCCCGTGCACCACCAGGCACAGCAACGCCGGGGCGGCCCACACCCAGTGGTGCGACCAGGACACCGGCGAGACCAGCAACCCGCCGAGGGCGTTCAACGACAACGCCCACGGCGTGCCGACGGTGTCCAGGGCGTGCCGCATTCCGCGCAGCAGCAGGAAAAGCACGCCGAGGCACAGCAGCAGCCAGGCGATGTTCAGCGTGGTGCCCTCCAGGCCGGTGCGGGCCAGGAAACCCTTCAGCGACTGGTTGCCGGGATAGGTGGCGCCGCCGATCCGGCCGGTGTCGAACAGGGTCGCGGTCCAGTACTGCACCGAATCCCTTGCGGTCAGGGCGAATCCGAGCGCGGTCGCGCCGAGGAAGCCCAGCACGGTGACCACCGCGGCCCGCCGGTCCTTGTTCAGCAGGAAGTACAGCAGGAACACCGCGGGTGTGAGCTTGATCGCGGCCGCCACCCCGATCAGCAGGCCGCGCGGCCAGCGCGGGGCACGCACCAGGCAGTCCAGGGCCACCATGGCCATCAGGATCGCGTTGATCTGCCCGAACCCGGCCGTGCCGCGCACCGGATCCAGGGCCAGTGCCAATGGGAACACGGTGAGCAGCGCCCACGGCACCCGGCCGGGCGAGCTGACCCCGAGTCGCTTCAACACCAGTGCCAGCACCAGTGCGAGCAGTCCGGCGGTCACCGCGTCCAGCAGCAGCGCCGCGGTGTCCCAGGACATCCAGGTCAACGGCACGAACAGCATCGCGGCCAGTGGGGGATAGGTGAACGGCAACGCCACCCCGGCCTGGGTCACCGGCAGCTGCCCGTACAGCTCGCCGCCGTCCAGCCACACCTGCGCGCCGATCCGGTACACGTCCAGATCGATCGGCGTGGTGAACAGGAACAGCCCCTGATCACCCCAGCGCACCACCAACGCGGTCAGCGCCACCAGGTTCGCCAGCACGATCCCGGCGCGCCCGAGTGGGCTGCGCCACAGTTTCTCCAACGCGGCGCGCATCTGCCACCTCCACCATCCACTCCGGACGCAACACACGGCCGGCTTCGGAGTCAGGTGTATGTGGCGGCTGTTATCGGGCCGCTAAGGACGATCCTTATGGATCGCTGACAGAACAGGGGTCGGGGATGCGGGTGCTGCTTGGCGAGGCCGGGCACCGGGGGGTCGCGGAGGAGCTGGAGTCGTTGCGGCGACTGGCGATCGCGGTCGACCATTGCCGGAACATGGGCGGCGTGCTGGAACGGGTCGGCGTGCACGACTACGACGTGCTCGTCGTCGGCCAGGAACTGCTCGGCTGGGAATTCCTGTGCGCCAAGGCATCCGTGCTCGCCCCGGGAGCGAGGTTGTTGCTGGTCACCGGCCCTGGCGTGCGCGATCGGATCCGCGGCCTGGAACTCGGCGCCGACGACTGCCTGGCCCGGCCCTACGCCTTCGCCGAACTCCTGGCCCGGATCCGCGCGCTGGCCAGGAGGTCCGCCCCGGCGCTGCCGCCGGTGCTCGAACACGGCGGCCTGGTCCTGGACCTGCCCCGGCACCGGGCGCTGCGCGACGGCACGCCACTGCTGTTGTCCCCCAAGGAGTTCGCCGTCCTGGAAGTGCTGCTGCGGGCCCAGGGCGGCGTGGTCAGCACCGAGGAACTCCTGGAGAAGGCCTGGGACGAGCACGCCGACCCGTTCACCAACGCGGTCCGGATGGCGGTGATGACCCTGCGCCGCAAACTCGGCCAGCCCAACGTGATCCGCACCGTCCCCCGAGCAGGCTACCAACTAGTCTAAGTCCACAAAGGACAGCACCCCCGAGGGTGTGTTGGCCGTTCTCGTACGGTGTGTTGGCCGCTGTGGACGGTGTGTTGGCCGGATGGCGTACCAGTTCGGCCAAGACTGTGTACGACAACGGCCAACACTGTGTACGAGAACGGCCAACACGCCGGTGGGGTGCGGACCGGGACTCCGGAACACCAGGCCCCGCTCGTCGCTCACGCAGCGTCGCCAGGCAGCATGTCCGGCTGGAGCACATGCGCCAGCGGTCCCGCCATCCGCTGTCAGAGAGAGGCGATGGACGTGGAAGAGCAGGGGCTGCGCAGAGAGCTGACCGGCAGGCAGGTCGGCATGATCGCCATCGGCGGGGCCATCGGCACCGGGCTGTTCCTCGGCTCCGGACTGGCCATCTCCCTGGCCGGACCGGCGGTGGTGCTGGCCTACCTGCTCGCCGCGGTGGCCGCACTGGCCCTGGCCTACGCCCTGGCCGAGATGACCGTGGTGCACCCCGAACCCGGCGGGTTCGGCACCGTCGCGCACCGCTACCTCGGACCCATGGCCGGGTTCGTGCAGCGCTGGATCTACGTGGCCGCCCAGGTGGTCAACATCGGCAGCGAGGTGGTCGCCGCCGGGCTCTACGCCCGGTTCTGGTTCCCGCAGCTGCCGCTGTGGCTGCCGGTGCTGCTGTTCTCCCTCGGCGTGCTCGCGGTCAACTTCGCCTCGGTGAAGTTCTTCGGCGAGTTCGAGTACTGGTTCGCCATGATCAAGGTCGCCACCATCGTGGTGTTCGTCCTGCTCGGCGCGGCCTACCTGGCCTTCGGCCTGCCCGGCCACCCCTCGCCCGGCCTGTCCGCCTGGAACGACGGCGGCTTCGCGCCCAACGGGCTCGGCGCGGTCTGGCTGGCCGTGGCCGTGGTCACCTTCTCCTACCTGGGCACCGAGGCCGTCGCGGTCACCGCCGCCGAATCCAAGGACCCCGGGCGGGACGTGCCGCGGGCCGCCCGCAACATGGTGGCCCGGCTGGTGCTGTTCTACGTGCTCGGCATGGCCGTGGTGGTCAGCATCGTGCCCTGGCGGGAGACCGCCTCCGCGCAGGGCATCACCGAAAGCCCGTTCGTGAGGTTGTTCACCTTCGCCGGCATCCCCGCCGCCGCCGGGATCATGAACTTCGTCATCCTCACCGCCGCGCTCTCCGCGATGAACACCAACCTCTACCTCAGCTCCCGGATGCTCTACTCCCTGGCCCGCGACGGACACGCCCCGCGCGCCCTGGCCAAGGTCTCCGACCGCGGCTCGCCCACCCGCGCCCTGGCCGTCTGCGCACTGGGCCTGGTGATCGCCGTGCTGGTCTCCATCGTCTCCCCGACCGAGGCGTTTCCGCTGCTCGTGGGCCTGGCGCTGTTCGGGGCACTGGTCGCCTGGATCCTGATCTTCGCCACCCAGCTGGCCTTCCGGAAGCAGCGTGCCGCCGCCGGCCTGCCGCCCTCCCCGGTGCGGCTGCCCGGCGCGCCCTACACCACCATCGCCGCCATGCTCTTCGTCGGCGCGGTACTGGTCACCACCGCCTTCACCGAGCAGTTCGCCACCGCCTGGCTGGCCGGGGTCCCGTTCCTGCTCATGCTCGTGGGCGCATACCTGCTGTCCAGGCGGCGTCAGCGGGCGGCATAGACTGCCCGGCGTGTGCCGCCAGCCGATGATCGCGCCGTCGATCCTCTCCGCCGATTTCGCCCGTCTCGCCGAGGAGACCGCCGCCGTGCGCGGTGCCGACTGGCTGCACGTCGACGTGATGGACGCGCACTTCGTGCCGAACCTGACCCTCGGCCTGCCGGTCGTGCAATCCCTGCTCAAGGCCACCGACATCCCGATCGACTGCCACCTGATGATCGAGGACCCGGACCGGTGGGCCATCGGCTACGCCGAGGCCGGGGCCTACAACGTCACCGTGCACGTCGAAGCCGCCAAGGACCCCATCACCCTGGCCAAGAACCTCAAGGCCGCCGGTGCCAAGGCGGGGCTGTCGGTCAAGCCCGGCACCCCGCTGGAGCCCTACCTCGAGGTGCTCAAGCACTACGACACCCTCCTGGTGATGTCGGTCGAACCCGGCTTCGGCGGCCAGTCCTTCATGCCAGAGGTCCTGGACAAGGTGCGCACCGCCCGCCGCCTGGTCGACACCGGCCACCTCACCCTGGTGGTGGAGATCGACGGCGGCATCAACGACGACACCATCGAGGCCGCCGCCGAGGCCGGGGTGGACTGCTTCGTGGCCGGTTCCGCCGTCTATGGCGCGCAGGACCCGGCCGCCGCCGTCAGCGCGCTGCGCGCCAAGGCCGCCGCGGTCCGGGGATGAGCCCCCAGGACCGGCTGCCCCTGGTGGAGGCGATGCGCACGGCCATCGCCGCCAGCACCGCCGTGCTCGGCACCACCAGCCCCAACCCGCCGGTCGGCGCGGTCATCCTGGACGTCGACGGCGTCGTGGTCGGGGTGGGCGCCACCCAGCCGGCCGGTGGCCCGCACGCCGAGGTGATGGCCCTGCGCGAGGCGGGGGAGAAGGCCCGCGGCGGCTGCGCCGTGGTCACCCTCGAACCCTGCAACCACACCGGCCGCACCCCGCCCTGCGTCGACGGCCTCCTGGCGGCCGGGGTCGCCGAGGTGCACTTCGCCGTGGCCGACCCCAACCCCAAGGCCGCAGGTGGCGCGGACCGGTTGCGCGCGCACGGCGTCGAGGTCGGCTCCGGCCTCCTGGAAGAACAGGTCCGGCGCGGACCACTGCGCGCCTGGCTGCACTACGCCCGCACCGGACGCCCGCACGTCACCTGGAAGTACGCCGCCACCCTGGACGGGCGGGTCGCCGCCGCGGACAGCACCAGCCGCTGGATCAGCTCCCCGGAATCCAGGGCCGAGGTGCACCAGCTGCGCCGCCAGGCCGACGCGATCATGGTCGGCCGCGGCACCGTGCTCGCCGACGACCCCGAACTCACCGCCCGCGCCGAGGACGGCTCCCTCGCCGACCGGCAGCCCCTCCGGGTGGTCGTCGGGGCAGGGGATCTGCCGGTCGGCGCCCGGGTGCGCAACGATCTCGCCGAAACCCTGCACCTGCGCACCCACGAGCCCAAGATGGTGCTGGCCGAACTCGCCGCCCGCGGCGTGGTCGACGTGCTCCTGGAAGGCGGACCCCGCCTCGCCGGGGCCTTCGTCGCCGCCGGACTCGTCGACCGGGTGCTGCTCTACCTCGCCCCCGGCCTGCTCGGCGCCGGCCCGGCCGCGCTCGCCGAGGCCGGGGTGGGAACGATCGCGGACACCGTGCGGTTGCAGTTCGAAGAGGTCGGCATGAGCGGACCTGATGTGCGGATCAGCGCGGTCTTCCCGCGCTAGAGGAGGATCAAGTGTTCACCGGGATCGTGGAGGAACGAGGCCACCTCGTCGCCGTCGAGCAGCTCACCGACGCGGCGCGGATCACCGTGGCCGGACCGCTGGTCACCTCCGACGCCAAACACGGCGACTCGATCGCGGTCAACGGCGTCTGCCTGACCGTGGTCGAGGCCACCGACGGCACCTTCACCGCCGACGTCATGCGGGAAACCCTCCAGCGCAGCAACCTCGGCAAGGCCGCCGCAGGTGACCCGGTCAACCTGGAACGCGCCGCCGCGCTCGGCCAGCGCCTGGGCGGGCACATCATGCAGGGCCACGTCGACGGCACCGGCACCATCGCCGCCCGCGAACCCTCCGAGCACTGGGAGATCGTCCGGGTCGGCATCCCCCCGGCGCTGTCCCGCTACCTGGTGGAGAAGGGCTCGGTGGCCATCGACGGCGTCTCGCTCACCGTGGTCGAGGTCGGCGCCGACTACTTCACCGTCAGCCTCATCCCCACCACCCTCGACTTGACCACACTCGGTATCCGTCAGCCAGGAGACCAGGTCAACCTGGAAGTGGACGTGCTCGCGAAGTACGTCGAGAAGCTCGCCAGCGGGG
This sequence comes from Crossiella cryophila, assembly GCF_014204915.1. Classification (NCBI taxonomy): domain Bacteria; kingdom Bacillati; phylum Actinomycetota; class Actinomycetes; order Pseudonocardiales; family Pseudonocardiaceae; genus Crossiella; species Crossiella cryophila. Next base: position 8,187,357 of record NZ_JACHMH010000001.1, on the reverse strand, counting down.
CCATCGAGGCCGCTACCAAGGAGACCCGGTGACCGAATTCGACACCATCGAGGCAGCCATCGCCGACATCGCGGCGGGCCGTCCCGTCATCGTGGTCGACGACGAGGGCCGGGAGAACGAGGGCGACATCATCTTCGCCGCGGAGAAGGCCACCCCGGAACTGATCGCCTTCACCGTGCGCTACACCTCCGGCTACATCTGCGTGCCGCTGCCCGAGGCCGACTGCGACCGGCTCGACCTGCCGCCGATGTACCACACCAACCAGGACGCCCGCGGCACCGCCTACACCGTCACCGTGGACGCCCGCACCGGCGTCTCCACCGGCATCTCCGCCGCCGACCGGGCCCACACCATCCGGCTGCTCGCCGACGCCGACTCCACCGCCGCCGACTTCAACCGGCCCGGCCACGTGGTCCCGCTGCGCGCCAAGGAAGGCGGCGTGCTCCGCCGCCCCGGCCACACCGAAGCCGCCGTCGACCTGGCCCGCCTGGCCGGCCTCCGGCCCGCCGGGGTGCTGTGCGAGGTGGTCAGCCAGAAGGACGACGGCGACATGGCCCGCCGCGACGAACTCGAGGTCTTCGCCGCCGAACACGACCTCAAACTGATCAGCATCGCCGACCTCATCGCCTACCGGCGCCGCTTCGAGAAGCAGGTCCAGCGGGTCGCCGAAGCCCGTATCCCCACCGCGCACGGCGAATTCCGCGCCGTCGGCTACGACAGCCTCCTCGACGGCATCGAGCACGTGGCGCTGGTCACCGGCGAGATCGGCGACGGCGAGGACGTGCTCGTCAGGGTCCACTCCGAATGCCTCACCGGCGACGTGTTCGCCTCGCTGCGCTGCGACTGCGGACCCCAGCTGGACGCCGCGCTGGCCGCGGTCGCCGCCGAAGGCCGCGGCGTGGTGCTCTACATGCGCGGGCACGAGGGCCGCGGCATCGGCCTGATGCACAAACTCCAGGCCTACCAGCTCCAGGACGCCGGCGCGGACACCGTGGACGCCAACCTCGCCCTCGGTCAGCCAGCCGACGCCCGCGACTACGGCACCGGCGCGCAGATCCTCTCCGACCTGGGCATCCGCTCCATGCGGCTGCTCACCAACAACCCGGCCAAACGCGTCGGCCTGGAGGGCTACGGCCTGCGGGTGGCCGACCGGGTGCCGATGCCGATCCGGCCCAACCCGGAGAACCTGCGCTACCTGCGCACCAAACGCGACCGGATGGGCCACGAGCTGTACGACCTCGAGAACCTCGGGGCGGAGACGGGAGACCGGGCATGAGCGGGGCAGGACGACCGGAGATCGAGGTCCCGGAGGCCGGCGGGCTCAGCGTGGCCATCGCCGCCACCCGCTGGCACCCGGAGATCACCGACCTGCTGGTCGAACGCGCACTGGTCGCCGCGGCCAAGGCCGGGGTGCCCGAACCCACCGTGGTCCGGGTCGCCGGGGCCATCGAACTGCCCGTGGTCTGCCAGGAACTGGCCCGCCGCTACGACGCCGTGGTCGCCCTCGGCGTGGTCATCCGCGGCGGCACCCCGCACTTCGAGTACGTCTGCGACGCCGTCACCGACGGCCTCACCCGGATCGCGCTGGACGAGTCCACCCCGGTCGGCAACGGCGTGCTCACCTGCGACACCCTCGAGCAGGCCCTGGACCGCTCCGGGCGGCCCGGCAGCGCAGAGGACAAGGGCTTCGAGGCCTGCGTGGCCGCCATCGACACCGCGGTGACCCTGCGCGAACTGCGGGGTGGAAAATGACGGTCGTGGCTGAACAGACGAAGACGAAACCGGCCGGGTCGGCGGCCGTCGTCATCCGCCCGCACCTGATCCGGATCATCGGCTTCACCCTGGCCCCGATCCTGGCCATCGCCTTCGGCAGCGCCGGGATCTTCATGCGGGTCACCTACACCGGCGCGCACTTCCGGATCTCCGACCAGGTCGCCATGGTCATCGTCGGCCTGCTGCTGGCCGCGGGCGCCCTGGTGCTCACCCGGCCGCGGCTGATCATCACCGAGGACGGCGTGGACGTGCGCGGGTTCATCGCCCGCAAACAGCTGGCCTGGACCGAGATCCTGGGCATCTCCTTCCCGGACAAGGCCTACTTCGCCAAGCTCGACCTGCCGCACGACGAGCACTACCCGGCACTGGCCATCCAGTCCTGGGACGGCCCGCGCGCGGTCAAGGCGATCCGGATCCTGCGTGCCAGGTACGCGGCCGCGCGTCCGGAGTGAGAACCGGATACGTTGGGGCACATGGAGATCCGTCTCGGTGAGCTGACCTTCGACGTCGCCGTGTCCGGCCCGGCCGACGGGCCCGCGGTACTGCTGCTGCACGGCTTCCCCCAGTCGCACCACTGCTGGGACGAAGTCGTGGAGCAGCTCAACGCCAGCGGCTACCGCACCATCGCCCCCGACCAGCGCGGCTATTCCCCCGGCGCCCGCCCGGCCGCCGTCGCCGACTACGACATCCCGCTGCTGGCCGCCGACGCGGTCGGCATCCTGGACGCCCTCGACCTGCCCAAGGCGCACATCGTCGGCCACGACTGGGGCGCCATCGTGGCCTGGAACGTCGCCGTCCGGCACCCCGAGCGGGCGCTGACCCTGACCGCGCTGTCCGTGCCGCACCCGGCCGCCTTCGCCTGGGCCCGGGAGAACGACCCCGACCAGCAGCGGCGCTCCACCTACATCGACCTGTTCCGCACCGAGGGCAAGGCCGAGGACGTGCTGCTGGCCGAGGACGGCGAGCGGCTCAAGCAGACCCTCACCCCGCCGCTGAGCGCCGATCAGGCCGCCCCGCACCTGGCCCTGCTCGGCAACCGGCCCGCGCTCACCGGCGCGCTCAACTGGTACCGGGCGATCAACCCCAGCCTCGGCGACCTCGGCCCGTCCACCGTGCCCACCACCTACATCTGGAGCACCGAGGATCGCGCACTCGGACGAGCGGGTGCGCAGCGCTGCGTCCAGCACGTCACCGGCAAGTACCGGTTCGTCGAGGTCGAGGGCCTCACGCACTGGATTCCCGAACAGGCGCCGAAACTGGTGGCCGAGGAAATCATCAAGCTCGCCACCGCCTGAACCCGGTCCGGGGAGATCGCGTAGTACAGGGCACGAACCGGACCGTCCACCCACCACAGGAGGTTCCCCGTGCCCGTTCCCGAGCTGTCAGGGCCCAGTCGACGCACCGTGCTGTGCGGACTGGCCGCCGCCCTGCTGGCCCCCGGCGCACTCATCTCGGCGTGCGGTCCCAGCGCGCCCACGGGTGCGGGCAAGCCGGGCACCGGCGCGCCACCCGCACCCGGCGGGGCCCTGGCCGCCCTGGCCGACATCCCGGTCGGCAAGGGCGCCGTGGTCACCGGACCCAACGGGCCACTGCTGCTCGTGCGGGCCTCCGAGACCGAGGTCAAGGCGTTCAACGCGGCCTGCCCGCACGCCGGCACCCCGGTCGACGCACCGGTCAACGGCGTGGTCACCTGCTCCAACCACGGCAGCCAGTTCGACGCCAAGACCGGGGCCAAACGGAAGGGTCCGGCCGAGACCGGACTCACCCCGGTCCCGGTCAAGGTGGCCGACGGCCAGGTCCTGGCCGCCTGAGCGGCGGGTCAGGATTATGCTGGGAGCAGCAAAAGCACGCACTTGTTAACAACCGATGACGACAGAGCCGACGTCATAGCGCGGATTCCCGATAATGGGAACCCCCTGACGTCGGCTCTTTCGGGTGATCTCAGCCTTAAAGAATCTCTAAGCATCTCGCATGACACCCGAAGTTCGATCAGGGATGATTTCCCTTCACTCGATTGAACCGGCACAATTGCACCAATCGAGTGAGTAACTGCGATATACCAGTGCGTGCTGTGCCCCCGAGGGGGTCCGGAACGTGGAGGTAGATGAACATCCAAGTGTCCGTGCTCGGCCAGTTGGAGGTGCTGCGCGGCGGGGTTGCCATCACGCCGAGCCCACCAAAACTGCGTCAAGTGCTAGCTCTTCTCGCGGTCAGCGCGAACAGTGTCGTGCGCGTGGACGAGTTGATGGCCGAGCTGTGGGACGGAACCCCTCCGCCGACAGCCACCACCACCCTGCAGACCTACGTCTCCCACCTGCGCAAGCTGTTCGGGGCCACCGGTCGTAACGCCCCCGAATCCGCCTCCGTGGTGCTGCACACCCATCGCGTCGGCTATTCCCTGACGATGCCGCCGGGAACCCTGGACGTGCAGCGCTTCACCGAACTGGCCCAGCGCGGCCGCGGCGAACTGGAGAACGGCCTCCTGGACGAGGCGGCCGAATCGCTGCGTGGCGCGCTGGCGGTCTGGCGCGGCCCCGCGCTGTCGGATGTGGACCCGGGGCCGGTGCTGCGCGGGCACGTGGCGCGGCTGGCGGAGAGCCGGGCCAGCGTGACCGACCAGCGGATGGAGGTCGAGCTGATGCTCGGCCGCCACCACCAGCTCATCGGCGAGCTGACCACCCTGGCCGAGGCGCACCCCACGCACGAGGGCCTGCACACCAAGCTGATGCTGGCCCTGCACCGCTCCGGCCGCCGTTCCGAGGCGTTACGGGTCTTCCAGCGGCTGCGCGCCACCCTGGTGGACCGCCTGGGCCTGGAACCCGGTCCGGAGCTGCAACGGCTGCACCGCACCCTGCTCAACGGCGGCGACGAGACCGAACCCGCGCCGCCGCTGACCACCCAGGTCCGCCCGGCGCCCAGCTGGGCCGAACCGCCGGCGCAGCTCCCGCCGGACCTGCCCTCCTTCGTCGGCAGGGCCAGGGAACTCGCCGAGGCCGAGGCCCTGCTGACCGCCGGTCCGCAGAGCGCGCCGCCGGTGGTCTCGGTGGTAGGGCCGCCAGGGGTGGGCAAGTCGGCGTTCTGCACGCACGTGGCCAACCGGGTGCGCACCCGCTTCCCGCACGGCCAGCTCTACGCCGACCTGGCCGAGACCGAGCCGGAGGAGGCCCTGGCCGGTTTCCTGCGCGCCATCCGCGGCCCGAACACCCCGCTGCCGACCGAACTCCGCGAACGCAGTCAGCTCTTCCGCAGTTGGACGGTGCAGCGCAAGGTCATCGTGGTCCTGGACAACGCCTGCAGCGCCGCCCAGATCGCCCCCCTGGTGCCCAGCGGCCAGGGCTGTGCCGTGCTGGTCGCCTGCCGCCGCCGGGTCCCCTTCCGCGGCGCCGCCCTCACCGTCGACCTGGCCCCCCTTGGCGCCCCCGAATCCCTGGAACTGCTCCGCTCCGTGATCGGCGCGCCCCGGGTCGCCCAGGACCCCGGCTCCGCCCAGACCCTGGTCGAGCTGTGCGGCGGCCTGCCGCTGGCGTTGCTGGCCGCGGCCACCCGGCTGACCCTGCGGCCGCACTGGTCCATCGGCCGTCTCACCGATCGGCTGGTGTCGGAGGATCAGCGGCTGCGTGAGCTGGCGAGTGGGAAGCTCGATGTGCGCGCGAGCGTGGAGGCCAACTTCCGGCTGCTGGCGGGGCGGTATCGGACGGCGTTCGTGCGGCTGGGTTCGCTGCCGGGTGGGCCGATCTCGGTGGAGCAGGCCGCGCTGGCTTTGAAGGTGGATGAGGAGGCGGCGGAGGCGGTGCTGGAGAGGTTGGTCGAGTTCCAGCTAGCGGAGGTCGCTTCGGCTGAGCCGGCGGATCACAGTGCTTATTTCCGGTATCGGTTCCACCCGTTGATGCAGTTGGCGGCTCGGGCGCTGGCGGCGGCGGGGGTGCTGGACGAACGGCCGCTGGGGTTCCCGCTGCTGAGCGCTCCCGGCGACCGCTGACGCTGTTCTCGCTCGGCGTGTTGGCCGTTCTGGTACGGCGTGTTGGCCGTTGTTGTACGGGTTGTTGGCCGGTTGTGGGTGGGTTGTGGCAAGAGCCAAGATCAAGAGCGTCCTCGCCGGACGGGCAGGAATCAAAGGATGGGGGGAGGTTCAAAGTCAAGGGCAGAGAGCAGTGCTCGTGCGGTTCCCCATCCCCGTCAGCCTTCCGATACCAAACCACATCCTGGGCGCGCGGACCCCTGCGGTTGGGTGGCTAGGGCGGCGGCGGGTTGCGGGTCCGCGCGCCCAGGATGCGGTGTGTCCTCTCCAGGCTGACGGGGATGGGGAACCGCTCAGGGGATGTTTGAAAAGCCACCCCGTCTGCTTGTGTGCGGGCTTCGCCCGGTCGCGGCGCGTGGGAACCGCCTAGCCGCAGCGTTCCCGGGCTTCGCCCGCCTGCCCCCAACGTTCACGGCTCCGGGCTTCGCCCGCCTGCCCGCAACGCTCCCCGCTCCCCGCTCCCCGCTCCGGGCTTCGCCCGCCCACCCCCAACGCCCACCGCTCCGGGCTCCGCCCGCCCGGCGTCCCACAACGGCCAACGTGGTGTACAAGAACGGCCAACACACCGTCCCAGAACGGCCAACACGCGCGGGGGTTGAAACCCTCGCCGGCGTGTTGGCCGTTCTTGTACCGGGTGTTGGCCGTTTTCGTACGGTGTGTTGGCCGTTGTGGGACGGCGGGGCTAGTGGTCGGCGCAGCAGGGGGTGGGGTTGGGGACTTCGAAGGGGGCGTAGGTGTTGGTGCCTGCGGGGGTGATGGTGAGGGTTAGGTTGCCCTCTCGCCATTCGGGGCGGATGTGGTCTCGGGTGTGCAGGGTGGCGTTGGGGGTGGGTGGGGCGCCGCCGAGGACGGTGAGGTGGGTGATCGCGGTGGACAGGACCGAGGTGAGTGGGACTGTGCCGGTCAGGTCGGCCGCGCCGGGGAACAGGACTGCCCGGCCGGAGTTGCGGGTGCGGTGTTCGGTGGCGGCCGTGGTCGCGCCGGGGGAGTCGTCGCTGGGGACTGGGCCGGGGAAGTCGGCGGGGACCTCGAAGGACAGGGCTACGTGGGGGGTGTCGGTCCGGATCAGGTGGGTGCAGACCGTTGTGGTGGCGGGGAGGGCGTATTCGGCTACCAGGGCGCGGGCCAGGTGGTCGGCGGCGGCCAGGTCGGGGCTGCCTCGGTCCACTCCGGTCACCATGGCAGTGCCCAGATCGGGTTGGTGTAGAACCACAGGTCCCTCCAGGGGTCGGCGTCTCCGATTACGTCCATCGCGGGGCCGTGTGGGTCTACCGCCGCCCCACGCGGGCCTACTGCTTGCCGGTTGCCGTCGGTGCCGCGCAGGCGCAGGTAGAACGGCTGGTCCAGGCGTCCTAGCTGGTGGGTGATGCGCAGGGTGCCGTCGGTTTTGACCTCGAAGGACTGGGTCACCTTGGTGTCGGGGGCGGTGAAGGTGTCGCGGTCGGTGGCGGGGCCGGTGACTTTGCCCTGGATGAGGTCTACTCGGGCCAGCTTCGGGATGAAGCAGGCCCAGTTGGGAAGGCGGGCTTGGTCGATGGTGATGACCAGTTCGAGTTGGGTTCCTCGGCGGGCGTGCAGGACTCCGCCCAGGGACTGGGTTCGCTGGGCCCAGCGGTCGGTGGTGCGGAGCTGGACGTCCAGGCCGGCGAGCAGGGCGCCGTGGTCGACCCAGACCCTGCCTGCCCGGATGGCGTCCATGACCGCGCCGTAGGAGTGGTCGCGGGCTCCTACGTGGGTGCGGCTGTAGTAGCCGGGGAAGAAGTCGCCGGAGTTGAGGTCGGGTTTGCCGCCGTGGACGGGGTCGGCGTGTTTGCCGTGGGTGTTGTAGTCGGTGTTGGGGCCGCGGACGGCGGTGTCGGCGTACACGCTGTGCGAGTCCGAGTTCGCGGTGATCCACCAGGGTTTGCCCTCGGCCAGGAGGCTGTCCCACAGGCCGCCGACGGTGGCGGTCATCCAGTCGAAGCCGCCGAAGGTGCGGTAGGACTCCAGGGGATAGCCGGGCCAGGAATCCGCGCCGGGGCTGGAGTCGTAGTAGCCGCGGGCGCCGCCGGGGCCGTGTGGTTTGGGGATCCCGGCGGCCTGGTGGCCGGGGGCGCCTTCCATGCCGACGGCGATGCGGGGTTGCGCGTCGCGCCAGCCGCGGATCTCGTGCGGGGAGTCCAGGCCCTTGCGGGCGGGGTGGTTGGCGAGGAAGAGCACGTCCTCGATTCGCTTGCGGCCCATGGCATCGGCCAGGAAGTTGATGCCGGAGATGGCCAGTGCCTCGTTGGCGGGCGTCGGGGCGCCGGCGTTCTGGGTGCGGCCGTCGTAGTTGGTCTCGAACTCCTTGAGCACCGCGACCTCGTTGCGGCCGGGGTGCACGATCACGGTGCCGTGCTCGGCGGCCGGGATGTTCCACTCCAGGCCCTGGAACACCAGGGTGCCGCCGGCGTCGCGGCGGGCGGCCACGATGTCCGGGTTGACCTTGTCCACGCCCAGTTTGGCGTGCACCGGCCCGCCGTGGTCGGTGATCACCACCCAGTCCAGGCCGTGCGCGCCGGCGTGCCGGACCTGGTCGATCACCCGGTACTTGCCGTCGTCGCTGTACTGGGTGTGGATGTGGTGATCCCCGGCCAGCCACCGGTAACCGCCGCGCGGCGGCGCCGGGGAGGCCGCCGCGTCACCCGCGGCGGCCCCCAGCACGGTCGAGCCTGCGGCCAGGCCCGCGCCGAGCAGTCCGGTGCGGCGCAGCATCGAGCGCCGGGACAGCTCGGCGGGGCTCAGCGCCTCGTCCGGGACCTGTCGGTCGAGCACCGCGGCGGAGTCCGCCGGGCCCTCGGTGTGAGCGTGTTCATGCTGGTGAACATGTGGATGGTGGTGATGTCCGTGGCCCATGAGCGCACAGCTTCAGCGCGGGTGGTGAACGCCAGGCAAACGATCACCGGCCGGGAGGTGGCCGCGCGGTCCCGCTTCGGCACTCACACCGGCACCGCCCAGATCGGGTTGGTGTAGAACCACAGGTCCTTCCACGGGTCCGCGTCGTGCGGGACGTCCATGGCCGGTCCGTGCGGGTCGACCGCGGCGCCGCGCAGGCCGACCGCCTGCCGGTTGCCGTCGGTGCCGCGCACCCGCAGGTACAACGGCCCGTCCAGGGCGCCGATCCGGTAGACGAAGTGCACCTTGCCGGGCTGGCCGCCGACCTCGAAGGCCTTGACCACCTTGGTGTCCGGGGCGGTGGAGGCGTCCCGGTCGGTGACCGGCCCGGTGACCTTGCCCTGGATGACGTCCACCCTGGCCAGCTTGGGCACGAAGTGCGCCCAGTTCGGCAGCCGCGCCTGGTCGATGGTGATCACCAGTTCCAGCGGGGTGCCGCGGCGGGCGGTGAGGGTGCCGCCGAGGGTGGCCTGGTGCTGCAGGCCGTGCCCGGTGGTGCGCAGCTGGATGTCCAGGCCGGCGATCAGCGCGCCGTGGTCGACCCAGACCCGCCCGGCCCGGATGCCGTTCATCACCGCGCTGTAGCTGAAGTCGGTGGCCCCGACGTGGGTGCGGGTGTAGTAGCCGGGGAAGAAGTCGACCTCGTTGAGGTCGGGCGCGCCGCCGTGCACCGGGTCCGGCCACTTGCCGTCGCGGTCGAAGTCGCCACCCGGCCCGCGTACGGCGGCGTCGGCGTAGATGGTGTGCGAGTCGGAGTTGGCGGTGATCCACCACGGCTTGCCCTCAGCGAGGAGGCTGTCCCAGACGCCGCCGACGGTGGAGGTCATCCAGTCGAAGCCGCCGTAGGTGCGGAAGGACTCCAGGGGGTAGCCGGGCCAGGAGTCCGGGCCGGGGGAGGCGTCGTAGTAGCCGCGGAACAGGCCGGGGCCGTGCGGTTTGGGGATGCCGGCGGCCTGGTGGCCGGGCGCGCCTTCCATGCCGACGGCGATGTGCGGGGCGGCGTCCCGCCAGTTGCGCAGCTCGTGCGGGGAGTCCCAGCCCTTGCGCGCGGGGTGGTTGGCCAGGAACAGGATGTCCTCGACCCGCTTGCGCTTGACCGCGTCGGCCAGGAAGTTGACCCCGGCGATGGCCAGCGTCTCATTCGCCGGGGTGCTGCTGAGCGCGTTCTTGAGGATGCCGTCGTAGTTGTTGACGAACTCCTTGAGCACGGCCACCTCGCCGTCGCCGCCGGGGTGCACGATCACGGTGCCGTGCTCGGCGGCGGGCACGTTCCACTCCATGCCGTGGAAGACCAGCGTGTCCGGCACGTCCTTGCGGGCGGCCAGGATGTCCGGGTGGATCTTCTCCACGCCGATCCGGGCGTGCGTGGTGCCGCCGTGGTCGGTGATCACCATCCAGTCCAGGCCGTAGTTGCGGCCGTGCCGGACCTGGTCGATCACCCGGTAGCGGCCGTCCAGGCTGTACTGGGTGTGGATGTGGTGATCGCCTGCCAGCCACTGGTACCCGGCGCGCGGCTGGCGGGGCTGGGCGCGGTCCGGGTCGGCCGCGGCGGCGCCGGCGAGCACCGTGGAGCCGGCCAGTCCGGCGCCGAGCAGGCCCGCGCCGCGCAGCATGGTGCGGCGGGAGAGCTGGCCGGGGCTGAGTTCGGTGTCCGGGATCGAGGTGTCCACGGCCAGGTCCGGCCCGGCGCCCTCGTGCTCATGGTCGTGATCGTGGCCGTGCGCGTGGTCCTGGCCGTGGCCGTGCCCATGGCCGTGTCCGTGACCGTGGTGGTGGTGACCCATCTGCTGACTCCCCAGTGCGTGAAACGGTGGTGCGGGGGTCAGCCGGTGACGGCCCGCCCCCATACCGAGATCGTGAACTGTGGGATGTCAATGAAGGTAGAGCTGTTCAACAATCTCTCAAATTCGTCCATTTCGGACTGCTCGATCAGCCCGTCGGCTAGCATCTTGGGCTTGACCTGTGCCACCAGCGGCCGCCACCGGTCCTGGTCCAGGTTGCCCATGCGACCCAGGGTGCCGGTGTAGCCGATCTCGCCGAGTCCGCTGGCCGCCAGCAGCGCGGGCAGGCCGCGGGCCCAGTGCAGATCGGCCCCGTGCCCGGCGTAGACCCGCTCGTAGGCGGCCATGATCCGGCGCACCACCGGGAACGGCGAGGTCTCCGCCGGCAGCTGGTAGGGGTCGGTGACCACCAGGTAGCCGCCCGGTTTGAGCCAGCCCGCCGCGCGGCGCACGATCTCATCGCGTTCGGGCAGGTGACAGAGCACGTAGCGGGCGTGCACCAGGTCGAACCGGCCCGGCGCGTAGGCCGGATCGGTCAGATCGGCCTCCTGGGCGGCCGCGCCCAGGTCGGTGAGGTGGCGGATGTCGATGTCGTTGGCCAGCACCCGCCCGAGCGGACAGCGTTGCGTCAGCCAGCGCGCGATGGATCCGGCGCCCGCGCCCAGGTCCAGGCAGTCCCAGTCCGGCCGGGGGTCCAGGGCCTCGATGACACCGATGGTGCCCGCGTCCGCGGCGTTCTGGATCGAGGTCAGCCGCCCGTGCTCGGTGGGGGAGTCCTTGCCCAGCGCGCTGTCGGTGTACCGCGTCATGCCCGCTTCCCGGCGTTGTGGTCCGATCCGGCCAGGTCGAAGGTGGCCACCCACGGCTGTTCCCGCGCCTGGGCCACCGACAGCAGGAAGTCGATCTCGCCGGGCAGGCCGTCACCTGGCAGCTGGGCGGCGTCCAGTGGGTTCGGATCCGGTTCCACCCCGGCGTTCTTGGCCCGCCGGGCGGCGGCCAGCCAGCAGGCGGTGACCGCGGCCTGCCGATCCTCCTCCGGCACCCCGTTGGCGATCACGTGCGCCCGTGCCCGCTCCACCGTCTCCGGGCTGACGTAGTCGCGCAGGATCAGCATCGCGTCCCGGATCTCGATCACCCGGCGGTACAGCCGCAGGTAGGTCGAGTGCGGGGTGCCGAGAAGGTCGCGCGGGCGGGCCTGCGGGCGGGACAGCGCCACGTGCGGCACCTCCTCGATGAGGTCCCGCCACAGCGGCCACAACCGCCACAGCCAGCGCATGTTGCGCAGCATCTGCCCGGTGTCGAGCACCAGCGGCAGCGCCGCGCCCGCGGTCATCAGCACCCCGGTGATGCCGATGTTGAGCGCGGAGTACTGGCCCAGCCAGCGGGCGCCGGTGAGCAGCACGTAGAGCATGGTCAGCCAGAAGAACGCGGAGACCGCGAAGGCCGCGGCGAACAGGCCGAGCCCGATCCGCAGCGAGCGGTCCTGCTTGGCCTGGTGGGCGTAGCGCAGGCACAGCAGCATGCACGGGATCTTGGCCACCAGGTGCGCGGCGATGATGATCCACCAGAACGTGGAGTACCACTGCGCCTGGTTGGTGGTGACGCAGCCCTCGTCGTTGGGGAAGACGGTCAGGTTGAGCGCCACCAGGGCCAGCAGCACGGCCGCGGTGCCGCCGTAGACCAGCTTGGCCCGGCGCACCCCGATCGCGGCCAGCACGAAGTCCAGCACCAGCGCGGAGCTGAACACGCCCCACAGGTTGGTGAACAGCCCGCAGCCGGCGATCACGATGCCCGGCAACGCGTTCAGCGCCGAGAGCACCGGCGCGAGGTAGATGGTGATGGAGCCCGCCATGCCCACCACGGCGAGCAACAGCATCCGCTGCTGCCGGGACCTCCTGGCCGCCGGGATGCGCAGCAGGATGACCACCCACATCGCCAGCACGCCGTAGAGCTGGATCTGGGTGCCCAGTTCATAGACCGAAATTGTCTCCACGCCCCTTGTTGCGGATCCCCAGTGCGGCTTCGAGTTCCCCCAGGGCCCCGCTCGTGGCGGACGAGGCGGTGCGCGTGCCCGCGGCGGTGCGGATCAGGCTGGCCACCAGTTCGGCCTCCTGCTCCTGCTGGCTGGTGTAGTTGGTTCGCGCGAGCAGCCGTTCGATCAGTTCCGGGCTCAGATCGGGCAGGAACTTCGCCAGCGACACCTGGCCCCCCTCCTCGGCGGCCTCGTGGTCGCAGAGGATGTGCCCGATCTCGTGCAGGATGATGTGTTCCCGGTGCAGCGGGGTGGTCTTCTCCTCGACGTAGATCTCGTCGTGGTCCTCGGTGGCGATCCACAGCCCGCAGGCGTTGACCACCATGCCGTTGGGCAGCGCGAGCAGGTGGATCGGCCGCCCGCGCTGCGCGGCCAGCTCGTCCACCAGCGCGTCCACCGAGAACGGCACCGGCAGGGTCAGCCCGTCGACCAGCGCCTGGCATCTCTTGCGGATCTGCCGAGTGGTCATCGCCTCGCCATATTTTCCGATGGGACACCTGCGGAACGAGCAGTCGTGCCTCATACCCGGGCGGCTATCCGTCTGATTCTGGTCGCCGGTCGCGGCCGGTGTCCAGTGGCGGCAACCGCTCGATCTTGCGGGCCTGGGTGAGCATGGTCAGGATCGAGTCCAGCGTGGCGTCGGAGAGCCCCTCCGCCCGCAGCGCTATGGAGCGGACCTTCTGGTTGCGCAGCGCCAGCGCCAGTTCGAGCTGGGTGTCGATGCGCGCGGCGACCTCGTCGTTGAGGAAGTACTCACTGGGCACGCCGAAGAACTCCGCCAGCGTGGCCAGCGTGCCCTGGGTGAGGTTGCGCTTCTTCCCGGTGGCCAGCTCCCACAGGTAGGTGTTGGAGATGGAGGACCGGGTTTTCTCACGGATCTCCTGCGCCAGCTTGGCAAAGCCAGGACGCGTGCGCTTGTCCGGGTACAGCGTCGCGATCAAGTGGTTGATCTTGCGCGCGAGCTGCCCCGCCTCGGGTTCGAGCCCCTCGTTCCGGCCGGGATCCATACGAAACGTTCCTCGATGTCGGTGGCGGAGTCGACCTCTGAATCGTCCGCCATGGCGAATCAAGAGTACGTCTCGATTGTTCACATGTCCGCCAGGGTTGACAACCCGCCCGTTGGAGAGCGTACGCTAATACCGCAAGGACATCCGCTCAAGCGGATAGCGGGAGAACGAGGGGTACCTGGGGGTCTTCTCTGTTCACGGCGATCCCGCGGCAGTGCAGCGACCGCGTCCGACACCGTGGTTCGCTGGTTCTGGGGAAGGAACCGCTGTGCCCGGGGTGCGAGGGAAGGCACAGCGGTTTCTCCAGAGTTCCTCCGTCGCCGGGGGCCGTTCGGGTGAGGTGTCCCCGGTCGGTGTGAATCCTGGCTGATCCGTCCGCTCGGTTCCGGCGCGTTCGCGCCTCTGCCGGGCTGAGCGGGAACCGCTGTGCCCCGGCGGGCACAGCGGCTGTCCGCACTAGCGGAAGTTCACATCCGAGCAGGTGTAGAAGGCCTCCGGGCTGTCCGAGCGCTGCCAGATCGAGTAGATCAGGTGGCGGCCGGACTTGCCCGCCGGCAGGCGCGGGTTGAGGTTGTAGCTGCCGTTGACCAGGGGCGGGTCGGCCTGGGTGTGGAAGCGTTCCAGGTCGGACCACTGGAGCGGGGCGGCGGGGTTGTAGCCGTTGCGGGTCACGTACAGCTCGAAGTGGCCGCGGTGCGGGACGGCCGCCCGGTACTGCCAGCCGACCGAGGCGCCCGCCGTCAGCTGGGTGGTGGCCCAGTCGGAGCGGGTCAGGTCAAGGCCGCGGTACTTGTCGCGGCCGGCGCTGCAGAGCCTGCCGTTGGGGATGAGGGCTCGGTGGTTGCCGGCGGCGTTGGCCAGGTTGACCTCGTGCCAGTCGTAGAAGGCCTGGGTGCCGCCGGTGGCCACGGCCGCCTTGCACGCGGCTGAGGTGGGGTTTTCCGGGTTCTCGTGCCAGCGGCACTGGTAGGACCGGCTGACCGGGGACAGCATGGTGCCGTGCGCCGAGGCCGGCAGGGCGCCGAACAGGGTGAGCAGCATGGGCAGCAGGGCCAGCAGGACCAGCCCGCGCCTGGGTGTTCTCGTCATGGTCTCGTCCTTCGATCTCAGGGATGCTCGAAGGTCCCCCACGGCGGCGGAAGGGCAGGGAGACAACGATTGCCATGCTGTCTGGTCTAGTCCAATCGCGACAGGGCTGACTGGAGTAGTTCAGTCCTTGCGGGCCAGCATCCGGTAGGCGCTGTGCAGACCGCGGAACCGGGTGAGCGGGCCGAGCACCCAGGACACCAGCGCGGCCGTGGCGAGCACCGGGATGGCCAGGGCCAGTGCGGCGGCGCGGAGCACCCGGCGGAGACGGCCTGCCGGGGGCAGCCAGGGGCGGTCCGGGCGGGGCAGCAGCCGGAAGGTGAACTGGATGAGCACGCCCACCAGGGCGTGGCTGGCCGCCGGGCGGTCGGTGGTGTCGCCGAGCACGGTGAAACCGAGTTCGGTCAGCGCGGTCCGCAGATTTTCCCTGGTCACGAAGTGCAGGTGCTGGGGCTGCATCCAGCCGACCCACCACTGTCCGGCCAGCCTGCCGTAGCGCGATTCCGGGTCGGGCACCTCGATCAGCAGCAGGCCGCCGGGGCGCAGCACCTCGAGTGCGGTGGCCAGTTCCAGCCGAGGGTCGGTGCTGTGCTCCAGGTAGTGGTGCATGCTCACCACGTCGTAGCGTCCGGCCAGTTCCGGGGCCAGCGCGGCGAACTCACCGCGGTAGGCCCGGCGGATCCGGCCGTGCCGCCGCGCGAGGTCCACGCCCGCGCCGAAGTCCAGACCGTCGAAGTGGGTGCCGGGCAGCGCCTGCCGCGCGGTGTGGCAGAAGTGGCCGTGCCCGCAGCCGACGTCCAGCCACTCGGCCGGGTCGGCGTGCGTGCGCACGATCTCGGCCCGCTCCCGGTAGGCGCGGGTCTGCTTGGCGAAGACGGCGCCCATGGTCTTCTCCCCGAGACCGTCGTAGAAGTCGCGGTAGTAGAAGGCGAGTCCGGCCGGGGACAGGCCCGGGTTCTGGAAGACGTGACGGCAGTCGGTGCAGCGGTCCACCGTGAACTCGCCGGGCTTGCCCTGGATCAGGTCGGGGGAGCGCAGCAGCAGCGCGATCCGGGTGGAGCCGCACCACGGGCAGGTGGCCCGGCGCGGTTCGAAGAACCGGGCCAGGCCCTGCGCCAGTTCGACGGTGTAGGCCGCCCGTCTGTCCATTGTGGTCAGTCCCGCCGGGCGATCACGCGATAGCCGTTGCACAGCCGCAGCTTCTCGGTGGCCGGTTCGATGAGCCGGTCGCCGATCACCGCCGCCAGCAGCAGCGGGGCGGCCGCGGTCAGCGCCGCGCCCCTGGCCGCCCGCTGGAGCAGGCCGGGCGCGCGGTCGTGCCAGGGCTGGTTGGAGCGCGGCGCGAACCGGTTGGCCAGCAGCCAGGCGGCCACCGTCAGGTCCGGCGCGCCCGCCTCGCGGTGCTGGGTGCCGACCACGGTGAAACCGAGTTCACCGAGTTTGGCCCGCAGGTTGTCCACCGGGTACATGTTCAGGTGCTGCGGCTGCACCCAGCCGCCCCAGTAGCGGCCGAGCAGGGTGCTGAACCGGCATTCCGGGTCGGGCACCTCGATCACCAGGTGGCCGCCGGGTTTGAGCGCGGTGTGCGCGGCCCGCAGTTCGGCCACCGGGTCGGTGACGTGTTCCAGGTAGTGGAACATGCTGACCGCGTCGTAGGCGCCTGCCATGCTGGGCGCCAGGTCGGGGAAGAAGCCGCGGTAGGCGCGGTCGATCCGGCCGCGCCGCTGGGCCAGTTCCACTCCGCTGCTCAGGTCGATGCCGTCGAAGCTGGTCTGCGGCCAGATCTCCTTGGCCTGGTTGCAGAAGTGCGCGTGCCCGGTGCCCACGTCCAGCCAGCGCTCGGGTTTGGCGTGTCCGGACAGCGCGCGGGCCTGGCTGAGGAAGTAGGCCCGGCGGGTGGCGAAGACGGACTGGACGGCGTGCTCGTTGAACCCGTCGTAGACGTCCCGGTAGTAGAACTCCAGTCCGGCCGCGTTGAGCCGCGGGTTCTGGAAGACGTGCCCGCAGGAGACGCATTCGTCCAGGACGAACCGGCCGGGTTTGTGCGTGTGCAGGTCGGTGCCCAGCAGTCGCCGTCGCAACTCGGTGCCGCCGCACCACGGGCAGTCCCGGCGGGGCGGCTCGAAGAAGCGGCCGAGTCCGGCGGCCATGTCCTCGCGGTAGGCGATCCGGCTGGTCTCGATCGCGGCGGCGCGCTGGGCGCGGACCCCGGCGGTGCCGGTCAGCGTGCGCACCAGCCTGCCGGGTTCGGCGATCACCCTGGTCAGGCTGCCGCGCACCAGGTCGGCCGGCTTGAGCGTGCGACTGCCAGCGAAGACCGCCAGGGGTTGCGCCGACCAGGCCAGCAGCAGACCCGCGGCCCATCTGCGGCCGGTCAGCGCGGTGGCGGCCAGTGCGGTGAGCACCGCGGCGCGCAGGATGACGTGCAGTTCCAGGCCGGCGCCGTGCACGGCGTGCTGGATCGCCGGGTCCTGTTCGCGCACCTCGGCGCTGGCGGCCAGGCCGGGGGCGACGGCGAAGGCGGTGTCGGCCGGGGCGCGCAGTTTGATCTCCAGCGCGGCGGTGGCCAGGTCGGCGCCGTCCGGGCGAGCGGGTACGCCCACCTGGTCGAGCAGGCCGGGGTCGGCGGCGATGGCGTGCGCCGCGGTGCGCCCGCCGGCCAGCCGGTTGCCTCGGTAGGTGGCCGGATCGACGTCCCGGAGCAGGTCAAGGGCCTGGGCCAGGGTCAGGTCGGCGGGCACCAGGTCGAGCGCGGCGAGCTGTTCGCGCTGCCGGTACGCCTCGGCGGCGGCCAGGGTCGACTGGTCCAGCCGCACCCCGTGCGCGACCGCCACCCGCCCGTCGTCGAGGGCCGGGGTGGCGGGCTGGTCCCGGAGCACCGGCAGCGCGGCCAGGCGGCGGCGCAGTTGTGCGGTGTCGGCGGCGAGCAGCCCGACCACGGCGGCCTGAGCCAGGCGGGCGATCCAGCGGCGACGACTCGGCATGATCACGATCCTCAACCGCGACTCGCGGGATCCCGATCTGCGGGGGCGTGTCGCGGCAGGTTACGCCCGATCGAGTCGTGCCAACCGTCCACAGTGGATACTGCGAGGTCTAGGGCTCCTGGAAGACGACCTGGGGGATCGGCGCGGCCGAGCGGGAGGACTGGGCCGGGGGCGGCGGCGCGAACTGCGGCTGGGAGACCATGGACTGCCGCGGCCGTTCCACCGGGGCGGGCTCGGTCAGCACCGGCGCGACCACGACCGGCTTGTCCGCCACCGGCTTCTTCTCCGCGACCGGCTTCTTCTCCGGCGCCGGAGCGGATTTCGCGTCGATCGCGTTGCGCGCGGCGGTGATCCACAGTCGCAGCATGTGCTCGTCCCGGCTGCCCTTGATCGTGACTAGCAGACCGGAGAAGGCGCTGCGCAGCTTGGCCGCCAGGGCGGGGCGCTCCCGGATGACCGTCCACAGCGGATGGTTCGCCGGAAGACGGGCCGCGGCGAGGCGCTGGGCATTCACACGGAGTTCCGCGGTGGGCAGTTCAGCCCATGCCACAACGGTCTCGGCATCAAAGGTCACTGGATCAACTCTCTCAGTTACCGTTCCCACCTGCGGGCAGGTGCTCCCGAGATCGGGGAGATGACACCATTCTGGCAGAAACCACACCGGGGCGGCCACGAACGGCACGCCGATTCACCGATGTGACGCGAAACTTGTTGCCCGATAGGGCATTTCCGGCAGGGTCCCGCGCACTTCGGGCACACCGGGTGTCGATCACGCTACCGTCCGGCCTGAGCTGGGCGGATGTCCGGCCAGCCGGCTGAACTCGCGGCTGAGGTGGGCCTGGTCGGCGTACCCGTGCGCGGCGGCCAGATCGGCCAGGTTGCCCTGGTTGTCGCGCAGAACTCGCTGGAAGCGCAGGATTCGCGCGAGTGTTTTCGGACCGTATCCGACCGCGGCGGTGATCCTTCGCCGCAGGCTTCGTTCGGACACGCCGAGCCGGTCGGCCAGCGCCATTACCGATAATGGCGTGGGCACGTCAAGAGCCCGGCTGGCTGTCATCACGATCGGATCCAGTTCACCGCAGTGTGCGAGCCGTCCGGTGGCGATCCGCTGCACCAGTCCGCCGATGGTCGGCACATCGGGTGATCCGTCGAACTGTTCGGCCAGTCCGCGGACTCCCCACAGATCCTCGACGTCCACGGTCCGATCGCGCAACTGTTCGGCCGGTATTTTCCCGAGCAGCAGCGAACCGGCCCCCGGCCGCAGCCGCAGTCCCACCAGCAGTCCGCCGGGGCGCAGCCGGGCCAGCCGCCAGGCGGTGTCCGGGCCGGTGACCACCAGGCGACCGTCCAGCCACAGCAGGTCGAGGCAGCCGTCCGGGACCACCCGCTGGACGCGCGGTCTCGGGCCGTGGTCGGTCCACAGGCAGCTCGCGTGCGCGCGCAGCGCGGCGGCCGGGTGGTACTCCCGGTATCCGCTCATCGCCCGCCCTCCACAGTGGCCGTTTCGTTCAAGACGGTAACCCGCCGGGCCGCCTAGCGTGGGGCCGACGTTGAAGGAGGAACGGATGAAGGCACGTTTCGCCGTGATCGGCATCGTGGTCGCGGACATGGCCAGGTCGCTGGCGTTCTACCGGGAGCTGGGCCTGGACCTGCCCGCCGCGGCCGATGCCGAGGGGCATGTGGAGCACGTGCTGCCGGGCGGGGTGAAGCTGGCCTGGGACACCGAGGCGACCATCGCCTCGTTCACCCCGGACTTCACCCCGCGGGCCCCCGGCGGCAGGCTGAGCCTGGCTTTCGAGGTCGACGGCCCGGCCGAGGTGGACACGCTGCACGAGCACCTGGTCGGCCTGGGCCACCACAGTGAACTGGCGCCCTTCGACGCGTTCTGGGGCCAGCGCTACGCGGTCGTACTGGACCCCGACGGCAACGGCGTGGACCTCTTCGCCGCCCGCTAGGCAGGCGGCCAGCACCCCGGTCCGCGATCCGCCGGTGTGTTGGCCGTTCTTGTACGCCGTGTTGGCCGTTGTCGTACACAGTGTTGGCCGAACTGGTACGCCCCTCGGCCAACACCCCGTCCATAACGGCCAAGACACCGTCCAGTTCGGCCAACACACCGTACGAGAACGGCCAACACGGTGTGGGTCAGTCCTCCAGGGCGATGCTGTTCTGGCGTAGGGCGATGGTCACCGCGGAGGTGCGGTCCTGGGCGGAGAGTTTTTTGAAGATGCGCCGCCAGTAGGTCTTCACGGTCGCCTCGCTCACCGCGAGTCCTTTGGCGATCTGGGCGTTGGTGTGTCCGGCGGCGGCGTGCCGGAGCACGTCGATCTCGCGCAGGCTCAACGGCACCGTGCGTCGAGGGGTCCGGGCGGCCATCGCCATCCGGGCGGCCACCGCGGCGGTGAGCGGGGTCTGCCCGCTCACCGCCGCGCGCATGGCCTGCACGATGTCCCGTGGTGGCGCGTGCAGGGACACACATCCGTTCGCCCCGGCGAGCAGGGCCTGCAGCACGAAGGCGCTGTCCTCGGTCTCGGTCAGCACCAGCACCTTGGGCTGGTGCCGCAGCGTGGTCACCGCGCTGAGCAGGTCGACCCTGGTGCACAGGGCCGCGCTGGCCAGCACCAGGTCGGGTCGCAGGCGCTCGATCTCGGTCAGGGCGCGCTGGTCCTCGGTCACCTTGCCCACGACCAGGAGGTTGGGGCATTCCAGGATCACCGCGGCCAGGCCGAGGCAGACCACCACCCGCCGGTCCAGTACGACCACCCGGCGGGGCCGGGGGCCGGGTTCGTTCAGGTCCATGGCTGTCGCGCCCGGTCAGGCGGGTCCGGCACTTCGGCGCAGCAGCAGGTGCAGCGCGATGGCGGTGGCCGGATCGCCGGTGGCGAAGCCGTTGAAGTCGCCGGTGCGGATCTCCGCGGTGACCCCGGCGACCGCGGTGAGCTGTTCGGCCAGTTCCGCGGCCTCGGTGGCGGAGAGCGAGGCGGTCACCTGGTCACGCAGGTAGTCCCGTTCGGCCTCGGTGGCGGCCGCGGCCAGGAACGGATCCAGGGTCGCCGGGTCCAGTGCGGCCGGCCGGATCAGGTCGACGACGTAGCAGAGGCCGCCGGGGGCCAGGAGGTCCAGCACGGCGGCGAGTTCGGTCACCGGATCGGTCCACAGGCCGAGGCACAGGTGCACCAGGACCAGGTCGGCCTGGCCGATCCGGGCGGCCGCGGCCGAACCGGGCAGCTCACCGGCGGCCAGGGCGAACAGTTCCGCGCCGGTGTCGGCCAGCCGGGTCCGGGCCGCCTCGATCGAGGGGCGGTGCGGGTCGAGGCCGAACAAAGCGCTGTCCGGGAGTTGTTTGGCCGCGATTTCCAGCATTGTTCCGCCGCCGCAGCCGACGTCCAGGACCCGGTCCGGTGTGCGGCCGAGTTCGGAAATGCCGACGGACAGCGCGACACATGCCGAGATCATTGTTTCGCGTTGGTCATAGGTGGTGCTGACCGGGGATAGACCGGGATCGGTGAACCAGCGTTGGGCGTGCCGCCGATGGCCTGCGCGCCCGGCAATTGACGACGGCGTCCGAGTATGACTGAGCATGCCGCGTACTCCCCCCAGGAGTCCGTGAACGGTGGCGGCGGAACTGCTTCCGCCGCCACCGGAGTGTACCCGCCGATCGGCCTGGGAAAGCGGCCGATCAGGTGGAGATCAGCCGCCGCTGCAGCAGCAGCACGGGATCGTCGAGGTACAACGGGCCGCCGTCGGCTCGAACAGGTTCGACTCCTGGCCGTGCGTGGTGATGGTGATCGAGGGGATCTCGACCTTGTTCAGAAGTTCCTGCATGACAGTTCCCTCCAGTGGTGAAGAAAGTGCGCCGGTATTGCGGTGCAGACCATATCCGCAACCGGGTGGAATAGGGCAAGACATCTGTTGGGGTGCGGAAAGAGTCCACTTTCGACGGGTCGATCGCTGTCTTTCGGTGGAGGCCCGTGTACCCCTATCGGTTGACACGCAATGTCTCATGCTCTGTTGTTCGCCGACAGTCATTTCGTCTAGGTTTGCGCCATCGCCAATTCTGGCCGGAAGAATTGAGGGGGCCATGGCAGAGAATAGAACTGCCATATTTTATGCCGGCGACCGGGTGCTGCTCCGGCGGGCGCTGGCCGAGGCGGCTGGCACGACCTGCGTGGACACCCCCGCCGCGGCCGGGCTGGCCGTCGTGGACGCCGGTTCGCTGAATCAGGAAGACCTCCGGTTGCAGGTTGCGGCCATTGACCCGGCCCTGCCCCGGGTGGTGCTCTCCCCGCGCGCGGCCGAGCTGGCCCCGGCAGGCACCTTCCCGGCGGTGCAGGCCCAGGCCGAGGCGGCCGCCCTGGCCGGGGCCGTGGACACCGTGGTGCTGCGCTGCGCCCTGCTCGGCCAGGACCTGGTCAGGGCCTGCGTGCACGGCACCGTCGAGGGCACCCTCTACAGCACCTGCGAACCGGCGGGCACGGCCTGGCTGGACGCCGCTGACCTGGCCGAACTCATCGCCGTGCTGGCCGCCGACCCGGCCAGGCGGGGCGGCAGGGCCTACGAGGTGACCGGCCCTGAGGTGCTCGGCGTGCCCGCGGCGATCGCGCTGCTGGCCGGGATCGCCGAGGCGCCCCGCAGGCACGTCTACCTCCCCGAAGAGGCATACCTGCACGCCCTGCGGCGGGCCGGGATCGACTCCCCGGCCGGGGAACGCCTCGGCCACCACCTGGCCTGGGGCTCGGCCAAGGCCCGCCGCTCGGTGTCCCCGGTGCTGGAACGCGCGCTGGGCCGGGCCGGGAGGCCCCCGTCGGCCTACCTGTCCGCGGCCTGGCACGCCTATCAGTCCGAGTCGGCCGCGGCCCGCGGCTGACCACCCGATCGTCGTACTCAAGGAGGTTCACAGTGCAGGGTTCGAGCACGGACGGATCCGCCTCGGCCAGCCGGGCGAGCTGGCGCACCGATCCCGGCACGCGGGTGCTGGCCGCGGGGGAGGATGTCCTGGTCAGGGCCGGGGACGCGGTGGTCAAATGCGCGGGCACCGGCCTGTTGCCGCTGGTCGCGGCGTTGCTGGAACGCACGGACGGCGGGGTCCTGGAACCGGTGCTCTTCGCCGACCTGGACCAGGACCAGCGGGACCGCGCGGACGCGGTGATCGACCACCTGGTCGAGGCCGGGCTGCTCATCGAGACCGGCGCGCCCGGCACCGCCGACCCGGTGGTGCTCGGCCTGTGGCGGCGCTCCGGCCAGGCCGTGGAACGGGCGGTGATCGCCGAGCGGCTGCGCACGGCCACCGTGCGGATCAGCGGCGGCGGGGCACTGGCCACCCGGATCCGGACCGAGGTCGCCGCGGCGGGACTGGCGGTGGCCGGTGAGGACGATCCGGCCGCGGTGACCGTGGTGGTCGGCGAACACGAGGACGATCCGGTGCTGGCCGACTGGAACGAGCAGGCCCTGGCCGACCCGGACCGCGGCCCCTGGCTGGCGGTCACCCCCTACGACGGCGAACGCGCCACGGTCGGGCCGTGGATCCTGCCGGGTGAGTCCGCCTGCCACCACTGCTACCGGCTGCGCCGGGCCTCGGTGTTCCCGGACACCGGACTGTCCGTGGCACTGCCCCAGGCCCGCTGGCTCGGCCCGCGCCTGGACGCCGCCGCCTGCGCGCCCGGCCTGGTCGCGGTGCAGACCGGCCTGGTCCTGGACTGGTTGCTGGAGTACCTCGCCCTGGGCGAGCGCAGTGCCCAGCTGGTGCCCGGCGGGATCAGCACGGTCGAACTGGACCTGTCCGGGCTGCGGGTGGGCAGGCACCGGGTGCTGCGGGTGCCGCGCTGCCCGCGCTGCGCGCCCGGCCGGGAGACCGGACATCCGCAGGTCTGGTTCCACCAGCTGCGCCCGGCCGGAGCGGAGGGGCAGGCATGACCTCGGCCACCGGCTACCGGCCCGGCGCCGGTGCGGATCGCTGGACCAGCACCGCCGAGGCGGAGGCGGCGATGGCGATCTACCTGTCCCCGCTGACCGGCATCGTCCGCCGGGTGCACGAGCGCATGCACGATGTGGACGACCTGTACGCGCACTCCATGGGCAGCGAGACCTGCGATTCCCGGCTGCTGCTCGGCGCGCCCTGCAACAAGGGCAACGGCGGCTGGGACGCCAGCCACACCGGGGCCAGGCTGGCCGCGATCGGTGAGGGCGTGGAGCGCTACAGCGCGGCCTGGGTGCCGGAGGAGGCGTTGCGCTACGGCAGTGCCGAGGAACTCACCGACGCCGGCCTGACCTGCCTCCAGCCCGCGCAGCTCACCCTGTTCGCGGACTGGCAGTTCGGCCGGACCGGGTTCCCCTACGTGCCCTTCACCGCGGCCACCCGGCTGTGGTGGACCGAATCGCGGCGGCTGCACGACGGCGCGCCGGTGTGGCTGCCCGCGCAGCTGACCTACCTGCGCAACAACCTGCCCGACGACAGCCGGATCGGCTACCCCACCAGCAGCGGGCTGGCCTTCGCCAACACCCCGGCGGAGGCGGCGGTCTCCGGCATCCTGGAACTCGTCGAGCGGGACGCCTTCATGCTGGCCTGGCACCACCGGCTGTCCCTGCCACTGCTGGACCCCGGCTCGGATCCGGCACTGGCCGAGCTGATCCGGCGGCACGCCACCCCGTCCGGACTGGACTTCCACCTGGTCGACCTGAGCGTGTTCACCGGCATCCCGGCCATGCTCGGCGTGGTCCGCAACCGGGCCTCCGAACTGGCCCCGATCGGCCTGGGCGCGGCGGCGGCGGGCTCACCGCGGCGGGCGGCGGCCAAGACGCTGTTCGAGGCGTTCAGCACCCGCACCTGGGCCTGGGCCCAGCAACGCGAGGGCCAGGTGGTGGCGCCGCACGGTGACTACGACAAGACCGTGCGCGACTTCGAGGACCACGTCGGCCTCTACACCTCCGCGGAAATGGTGCCCGGCACCGAATTCCTCACCGCCAGCCCGCACCGGCGCGCCCTGGCCGAACTGCCCGCACTGCCCGACGGCACCCCGGGACAGCTCCTGTCCGGACTGGTGTCCACCCTGGCCGAACAGGGCGTCGACCTGCTCGCGGTGGATGTCACCAGCCCCGATGTGCGCGAGGCCGGTGGGCATGTGGTGAAGGTGTTCTCCCCGCAGCTGCAACCCCTCGATGTGGGTTTCCAGCAACGAATGCTGGGCGGCAGGCGGCTGCGGGAGCTGCCCGTCGCACTCGGCCTGACCGGCCAGGTGGACACCGAACACCTCAACCCGCTGCCGCATCCGTTTCCCTGACCTGGGGGTGAATGTCCGTGACCGACAGCAGCATCCACGGTTCCAACGTCCTGGATATCGTCTACACCGACGGTGTGCCCGGCGTCGACGACCCGGCGGAGAACTACTTCCAGGCGTCCAAGCTCTACAACGCCTCCCTGCCATGGGACGTGCCGGGCGTGGTCGCCCTCGAACAGTCGGCCGAGCTGCGGGAGATGGCCGCCCGCTCCGGCCGCTGGTACGCCAGCCGACCGACCGTGCCGCTACCCGAACCCGCGCCGCTGACCGCCGATCTGGCCCGGGTACTGGATTCCCGGCGCAGCGCCAAGGGTTTCGGCGGCGGCGAGGTCGGCCTGGACGTGCTGGCCGGGGTGCTCCAGCGCACCTATGGGATCAACCGGTGGCAGGGACACCAGGGCTTCCGGCCCACCCCCTCCGGCGGCGCGCTCTACCCCCTCGACCTGTACGTGGTGGCCAGGCGGGTCACCGGGGTGCGGCCGGGGCTCTACCACTTCGATCCGTTCCGCGGGGTGCTGGCCGACCTGGGTGAGGTCGACCTGGACGCCTTCGACAACTGCGGCAACCAGGCCGAGATGTCCGGGCAGGCCGCCTTCGGCCTGATCCTCTCCGCCAGTTTCTGGCGGTCCCGGTTCAAGTACGGGCAGCGCTCGCTGCGGTTCGTGCTGATGGAATCCGGGCACCTGGCGCAGAATCTGCTCCTGGTCGCCACCGGTTACGGGCTGCCGAGCAGGCTGATCGGCGGCTTCGACGATGATCCGCTGACCGCGCTGCTGCCCGACCACAACGGGGTGGACGACGCGCCGGTGTACGTGGTGCTGATCGGCACACCCCCGGCGGGCTAGCGATGTGGCCCGTGCTGGCCGGGCTGCTCGGCCACCTCGGGCTGCCGTGGCTGCTGCTGGTGTTCGGGCGGGGGCTGGGCAGGCACGGCGCGGCGGTCTACGACTGGGGCACCGTGCTGTGCGCGCTGCCGGTGCTGACCCTGCTCAGTCCACAGTGGACCGGAATGGGTCTGTTGTGGACAGTGGTGGCCGCGCTGGCCGGGGTGGTGTTGCCGCTGACCGCGGCCCGGCTGGCCGGGAAGCCGTTGTCGTTGGCGGGCAAGGCGTTGCCCGGCGGGGAGCTGGCGCGGCTGACGTTGTGCGCGGCGGCCGAGGAGCTGCTGTGGCGGGCCGGGGCACCCGAACTGCTCACCCGGTTCGGCCTGCCAGCCCCGGCCGCCACCGGGCTGGCCCTGGCCGGGTTCGCCCTGCTGCACCTGCCCGGCGGCGGCCCGCGCCGACTGCCGTACCACCTGGCCTCCGGCGCGGTGTTCACCGCGGCCGCGGCCACCGGCGGACTGGCCGCCGCCATCGCCTGCCATCTCACGCACAACCTGACCCTGGCCACCGCCGTGCCACGACGCCCACCCGCCCCGGCGGCCAGGGCGCTACCCGCCGTCAGTGACTGGGAGTAGAGGGGGAGAAACCCATGTGGGGCAAGAGAATCGTCATGCTGCTCGGACTGGCCGGGGCGCCGGTGCTGGTGCCGCTGGCACTGTCCACGGTGAGCCGGGTGCGCCAGGTCCGGCGGGGCAGGGCCGCCCGGCCGGTGCCACCGGGCGAACCGGGGCACGGCCGGGAGATCGAGAAGGCCGTCGGGATCGTGGCCATGTCGGAGTTCCTGGTCCGGCTGGCCGGCTACGACCGGGCCGCCGCCCAGGCCGTGCAGCCACTGCTGATCCGCCTGGAAACCCTGGTCTACCAAGGAGATCTGGCCTTCGAGGCGGCCCAGCGCGCCGGCGTCACCGAGGCCGATCCGGCCTGGCGGGAGAGCCTGGCGATCGCCCTGGCCGAACACGGCCTGTCCGGCCCGGACACCGACGCGGCCGTGACCGCCCTGGACGGCTACTTCCGCGCCGAATCCCGGCTGCTGCTCGGCGAGACCGAACCCGACCCGGAACACCTGCTGCGCCTCACCTACGACCGCTCCAGCGACATCCACCTCCTTTGGGCGGTGCTGCACCGCATCCGCGGCACCCGGCCCGCGCCCGAGCTGACCGCGCTGCTGCGGCACTGGCTGGCACTGCTGGAGATCGGCCACGACCAGCTCTCCTACCAGCGCGACCGCGCCGACAACGCGTTCAACCTGCTGCGCCTGCAGGTCCGCGCGCACGGCCCGGCCGGGGCGGTCGCCGCGCTGCGCGAACTCCGGGCGGCCATCACCGGCCCGGCCGCCGCCCTGATCACCACCGCCGACCGGCACACCCTGGGCGCGCTGCTGGTGGCCATGCTCGCGGTGGACACCGCGGGCGCGCACCTGCTGCCCCGACTGGTCGCCCTGCTGCCCACCCCGGTCTCCCGACGGCTCGCCCTCGCGCTGCTGTACGCCGACGAACGCCGCTACGGCACCCCGCCCGAATTGCTCTCGGAGCAAACTCGCAGGTGAGAGCCCTCGCTTCGACCTGAAAAGGCTGGCGCGCCAGGTTATGTTGACCGCGAGTCATAGGGGTCGGAGGAGGAACCACATGCACGGCACGGTCGCGGCGGGGTACGAGAGCGTGGGCGCGGAGTTCGCGAAGGTCGTCGCCGGGGAACGGGCGGACTACGCGGGCCAGCTGGTCGCCTACGTGCGCGGCGAGAAGGTCGTGGACCTGTGGTCGGGCCCCGGGTTCACCGCCGACACGCTCACCGGGGTCTTCTCCGCCACGAAGGGGGCGATGTCCCTCGTCGTGGCCCTGCTGGTGCAGGACGGCGTGCTCGACCCCGACCAGCGGGTCAGCCACTACTGGCCGGAGTTCGCGGCGCAGGGCAAGCGGGACATCACGCTGCGGGAGGTGCTCGCGCACCGCGCCGGGGTGGTCGGCGCGGACGCCGGGTTCAGCCTGGCCGAGCTGGCCGACGACCGGCTGATCGCGGCCCGGATGGCGGATCAGCGGCCGTACTGGCGGCCGGGCACAGCCTACGGCTACCACGCGTGGGTGATCGGCGCGCTGGCCGGCGAGGTGGTGCGCCGGGTGACCGGGCAGAGCATCCAGGAGCTGTTCGAGGAGCGGATCCGGGCGCCCTACGGCCTCGACTTCCACCTGGGACTGCCGGAGGAGCTGGAGCCGCGGTTCGTGACCACGTTGCCGATGCTGCCGACCCCGGAACAGCAGGCCGAGATCGACGACTGGGACTCCGGGCCGGAGAGCCTGGCCGCGATCGCGTTCAACACCCATCGCACCGACGCACCCGAACTGTGGGACTTCCCCAACCAGCGGATCGTCCGCGCGCAGGGCCAGGCCTCCGCGGGCGGGGTCGCCTCGGCCCGCGGCCTGGCCGGTATGTACGCGGCGGCCAGCACCGGGTTCGACGGCAGGCCACCGCTGCTGAAACCGGACACCATGGCGGAATTCGCGCAGATCCAGTCCATCGGCTACGACGTGGTCTCGCGCGTGCACAAGGCTTTCGGGCTGGGCTTCAGCGCCGTGACCGAGTTCTACCCGTTCCTGGGACAGGGCGCCTTCGGACACAGCGGCGCCGCGGGCAGCCTGTCCCTCGCCGATCCGCGCAGCGGCCTGGCCTACGGCTACAACCGCCGCCGCTACGCCTACCCCGGCGGCGCCGCGGCGGAGAACACCGACCTGCTGCGCACCTGCGTAGAGGCCGCCCGCACAACACACTGAACCACCCGGTCCACCGCCCCCCGCCAGCGTGTTGGCCGTTGTCGTACGGTGTGTTGGCCGTTCTCGTACCCAGTGTTGGCCGAACTGGTACGCCTCTTCGGCCAAGACGCCGCCCACAACGGCCAAGACGCCGTCCACAACGGCCAACACTCCGTCCAGAACGGCCAAGACACCGTCCATTACGGCCAACACACCGTACGAGAACGGCCAACACGCCGTGTGGGAACTGTGGGGTCAGAGGATGCCGCGGGACATTGCGGTGGTGACGGCGGCGGTTCGGTCGTCTACGCCGAGTTTGCCGAAGATCTTGATCAGGTGGCTTTTGACGGTGGCCTCGCCGATGGTGAGCTGGCGGCCGATCTCGGCGTTGGTGCAGCCCTGGGCCACTAGGCGCAGCACCTGCACCTCCCGCGCGGTCAGCGTCTCGGCCGCCGGGGCGCGCAGGTGGCTTAGGAGTTTGGTGGCCACCGTCGGGGTCAGCACGGTCTCGCCGCGGGCGGCGGCGCGCACCGCGTCGGTCAGCTCGGCCCGCGGCGTGTCCTTGAGCAGGTAGCCGGCGGCCCCGGCCTCCACCGCGTGCACGATGTCCCGGTCGGCGTCGTAGGTGGTCAGGATCAGCACCCGCACCCCGGGCAGTTCGGCGGTGATCCGCGAGGTCGCGGTGGCCCCGTCCAGGTCGGGCATGCGCAGGTCCATCAGCACCACGTCCGGGCGCAGCCGGCCGGCCAGCTCGATCGCCTCCGCGCCACCGGCGGCCTCGCCGACCACGTCGATGTCCCCAGCCAGGGACAGCATGCCGCGCAAGCCCTCGCGCACCACCGGGTGGTCATCGGCCAGCAGCACCCGGATCGCCCGCCCGGTCATGGCGCGGTGATCCGCACGGTGGTGCCCTGCCCGTGGTCGCTGTGGATGTGCACGCTGCCCCCGATCCGTTCCAGTCTGGCCCGCATGCCCGGCAGGCCGAAGCCGGTGGCCTCGGCCGGGTCGAAGCCGCGCCCGTCGTCGATGATCTCCAGCACGCTGCCGTCCGCGGTGAAGATCAGTCTGGCCGTCACCCGGCCGGGCGCGGCGTGTTTGGCGATGTTGGCCAGTGCCTCCTGGGCGGTGCGCACCAGCACCGCCTCGGTGGCCGGGGCCAGGTCGGCTGGCTGGCCGTGCACGGTGACCTCGTGCGGCACGCCCAGTTCCTCGGCGAGCTGGCGGACCAGGCGGCAGATCACCTCGCTGAGCGTGGAATCACGCAGCGCGGCCGGCATCAGGTCGGTGACCAGCGCCCGCGCCTCGGCCAGGTTCTGCCGCGCGGTGCGCTCGGCCAGCCGCAACTGGTCCCGCGCCCGGTCCGGGTCGGCGGTGACCAGGGCGTCCGCGGTCTGGATGAGCATCACCAGGCTGGTGAAGCCCTGGGCCAGGGTGTCGTGGATGTCGTGCGCGAGCCGTTCCCGCTCGGCCCGTTCGCCCTCGCGGTGGTAGGCGGTGTGCAGTTCGGAGCGCACCTGGCGCAGTTCCCGGTTGAGCCGTTCCCTGGCCTGGGCCGCCTCGATGAGCCGCCGGGACAGCACGCCGAGCCCGATCGTGGCCGGCAGGCAGCCCGCCACCCCCAGCAGCGAGCCGAGGATGGCCAGCTGACTCCAGCCGAAGTGCTCCACGACCGCGAAGCCGCTGAGCACGGTGGTCACCGCGACCGCCAGGTTGGCCAGCCACAACTGCCTGACCAGCCAGTACACCTGGGCGAACAGGTCGGGCAGCAGGACCAGCGCGATCGGGGAGGCCAGTACCAGCGCGGCCTGCAGCGGGATGGCGCCGAGCAGGTAGACCAGGCTGCCGGGGGTGGAGACCGGTCCGGTGCGCACCGCGGGCGCGCCGAGCACCAGGTACCAGAGCCAGGCCGCGGCCAGCAGCGGATAACCCCACCACGGCGCCTCCACCACCGGGAACAGGCCCGCGATCAGCAGCAGCACCAGCGCCTGCACGGCGTGCCACTGCCAGGCCTGTTCCCCTGGGGCGGCCATCGGTCCCTCCCTGTCCTGCCGCGGTCAGCTCCGCGCGCGCTGCCAGCGGAACGTCGCCACCGAGAGTACGAGACCGGCCACGATCCAGAGTGCCAACACGATCGCGATGCCAGGGTGGTCCCACGATCCGGTGGGTTCCATCCGTTGCAGCTCCTCGGGCAGGAACACCGAGCGCAGGCCCTGGCTGAGCCACTTCAGCGGGAACACCCCGCCGACGGCCTGCACCGGCCCCGGCAGTTCGGTGAAGACGAAGAACACCCCGGAGATGAACTGCAGCACCACGAAGATCGGCATCACCACGGCGGCGGCACTGCGCCCGCTGCGCGGCACCGCGCTCATCGCCACCCCGAGCAGGGTGCAGGCGATCACGCCGAGCAGCAGCACCCAGCCGAGGGTGAGCCATTTCCCGGCGGTGGCGGGCATGGTCAGGCCGAAGAACAGCGAGCCGAAGACCAGCAGCAGCACGGTTTGCGCGATCGAGGCCACCAGCACCAGCACGGTCTTGCCGATGAAGTAGGCGCTCAGTGGCATCGGCATGGCGCGCAGGCGTTTCAGCGTGCCGTCGTCGCGCTCCAGGGCGATGCCCACGGCCAGCAGCACGAACGTGGTGCCCATGATGCCGGTGGCGACCATGCCGGCCAGGAAGTACTGGGTGAAGTCGACGTCGGTGCCGGGCAGTTTGCGCTGGAAGATCGCGCCGAAGAGCACGGTCATCAGCAGCGGGAAGGAGAACGTGAAGATCACGGTGTCCTTCTGCCGCAGGAACTGCTTCAGTTCCAGCACTCCTCGGCGCAGGCCGATGCCCAGCGCGGTGCTCCGGTGGCTGGCCCTGGTCCGGGTGGTGGTGGTCATCGCGCGCCGCCGATCAGTTGCAGGTAGGTGTCCTCCAGGCTGGGTCTGCGCACGCTCAGCTCGGGCACGTCGCCGTGGTAGCGGGCGGCGAGTTCGCCGACGGTGCGGGTGGGGTTGCCGGTGCGCACCTCGTGGGTGCCCTCGGCGTCGGTCCAGGCCACCGTGGCCTGTTCCCGGTCCCGGCCGCCGAGCTGGCGCGGGGTGGCCACGTCCACCAGCTTCCCGGCGGCGATGACCGCGACCCGGTCGGCGAGGAACTCGGCCTCATCGAGGTAGTGGGTGGTGAGCAGGATGGTGGTGTCGGCGGCGCGCAGTCCGCTGATCAGTTCCCAGAACTGGCGGCGCACGGCCGGGTCGAAGCCGGTGGTGGGTTCGTCCAGGAAGAGCA
Organism: Crossiella cryophila; assembly: GCF_014204915.1. Classification (NCBI taxonomy): domain Bacteria; kingdom Bacillati; phylum Actinomycetota; class Actinomycetes; order Pseudonocardiales; family Pseudonocardiaceae; genus Crossiella; species Crossiella cryophila. The sequence continues at coordinate 8,155,594 of NZ_JACHMH010000001.1, read as the reverse complement.
GGCGTGGGTTGCCGATGATGCCAAGGGCCACGTCGAGCCTGCGCCGTTGACCGCCGGAGAGCCGGTGCACCCGGGAGTCGCGTTTGTCGGTCAGGCCGACCGCTTCGAGGAGTTCGTCGGGGTCGCGGGCGTCGGGGTAGTAGCAGGCGAAGTGGTTGAGGACCTCGCCGACGGTGAGTTCGGGGAAGTCCCCGTTCTCCTGCAGCACCACGCCGATCCGCCTGCGCCAGCCCAGGCCCGCCTTGGCCGGGTCGGCGCCGAGCACGGAGACGGTGCCGCCGTCGCGGTCCCGGTAGCCCTCGAGGATCTCGATGGTGGTGGTCTTGCCCGCCCCGTTCGGGCCGAGCAGGGCGAAGATCTCGCCGTGCTCGATGTCGAGGTCGACGTCCTGGACCGCCGGGGTCCGTTGGTAGGTCTTGCGCAGTCCGCGGATCCGGACCGCCGGGTCTCCAGCCATACCGGAAGTCTGTCGCCGGGCTGCCCGGTCGCGGCAGCATCGGGCGATGGTCGGATCCACCCACCGTTCGGTGGATGCCCCGATATCGACTTGCCCGCCTGCCGCTGATCCGTAGGGTGCCCGGCATGGATCTCGACGGGCTGTCCAAGGCCGAGTTCGGCTTCCCCGGTCCGCTGCGCGACCGCCTGGTGGCCGCCATCCTCGCCGGTGCGAAGACCACCACCTCCGCCCTGGTGCTCAGTTACCAGGCAGTGGGCGAGCCGCTGCCGGTGGCCGGGCAGCGGGAGGTAGTGGTGGACTCGGCGGACCGCCCGGTGGCGGTGATCGAGCTGACCGAGGTGCGGGTGCTGCGGCTGGCCGAGGTCGACCTCCGGCACGCCCTGGACGAGGGCGAGGGCGACGAGTCCCTGGCCCAGTGGCGGGCCGGGCACGAGGAGTTCTGGCACAGCCCGGAAGTACGCGCTGAGCTGGGTGATCCGGGGTTCACCGTGGACGACGACACCCTGGTGCTCACCCAGCGGTTCCGGCTGCTGACCCCGGTCTGAACCGGGGCCAGCAGGCGCGGGTCAGTCCTTGCGGGCGAGCAGCCGGTAGGCGCTGGAACCGCCGTAGCGCTTGGACAGCGGGGACAGCACCCGGTCGGTCAGCGCCGCGGTCAGCAGCGCGGGGGCGGCCGCGATCATCGTCGCCGCCCGGCCAGCCTTGGCCCCCGCGGTCGGCGGCTGCGGCGCCCACGGCACGTCGTCGCGCGGGGCGAAGTGGTTGACCGCGTTCCAGGCCGCGCCGACCAGGTCGATGGGCTCGTGCGGTTCGCCGCGTTGTTCGGCGACCACGGTGAAACCCATCTCCGACAGCGCTTCCCGCAGGTTGCCGATCGGCACGAAATGCAGGTGCTGCGGCTGCAGCCAGGGCAGCCACCACTTGCCGAGCAGCTTGCCCCAGCGTGATTCCGGGTCCGGCACCTCGATCATCAGGTGGCCACCGGCCTTGAGCACCTTGAGCGCGGCCTCCAGTTCCTGGCGCGGGTCGCGGCTGTGCTCCAGGTAGTGGTACATGCTGACCACGTCGTAGCTCTCGTGGATGTCCGCGGCCAGTTCCGGGAACAGCCCTCGGTAGCCGCGGTCGACCCAGCCGCGGTGTTCGGCGAGTTCGACGCCCTCGGTGATGTCCAGGCCGTCGAAGGTGGTCTGCGGCCACACCTCGCGGGCGGCGTTGCAGAAGTGGCCGTGGCCGGTGCCGACGTCGAGCCAGGATTCGGGTTCGGCGAAGGGTTTGAGCATCTCGGCACGGGGGCGGTAGGCGATGCCGCGGGCGGCGAAGAGCTTGTCCAGCTTGTCCTCGCCGAGACCGTCGTAGAAGTCCCGGTAGTAGAAGTCCAGTCCGGCGATGGTCAGGCGCGGGTTCTGGAAGATGTGCGTGCAGGCCCGGCAGCGGTCCAGGGTGAACTCGCCGGGCTTGTGCTGCAACAGGTCCGGCAGTTTCAGGTGGGTGGCCAGGTTGGCGCTGCCGCACCACGGGCAGTCCCGGCGGCGCGGCTCGAAGAAGCGGTCGACGCCGTCGGCGAGTTCGGCCAGGTAGTCCGGGCGCAGCCGGGTCACCGGGTCCAGATCGTCCGATGTGGACAGTCGGGCCTCGGACATGGCGGCCAGCAACCGTTTCGGCTCGGCCACCACCCGGCGCAGGCTGTAGGAGAACAGGTCCACCGGCTTGAGGCTGCGGCTGCCGGCGAAGACCACGGCCGGTTGCGCGGACCAGGCGGCCAGCAGCGCGGCGGCCCAGCCGGGGCCGAGCACCGAGCTGCCGGCCAGGATGGCCAGCCAGCCCAGCCGGGGCCCGAGTTCGCCGCCGGTCTTGCGGCCGAGCAGCCGGGCCAGGATGCGCGCGTCGTCCTCGACGATCTCCGGGGCGCTGGTGAGCCGGGGGCTGACCACCAGGTCGGTGCCGTCGGGGGCGTGCAGTTTGAGTTTGGCCGCGGCCTGGCCGAGTTCGGCGGCGTCCCGGCTGACGTGCTCGGCCGGATAGCCCACCGCGCGCAGCACGCCGTCGTCGGCGAGCACCGCGTGCCAGGCCCCGGCGCCCTTGGCCTGCCGGTCGGTGCGGTAGGTGGCCGGGTCCACGGTGCGCAACAGGTCCAGGGCCTGCGCGGTGGGCAGGTCGCGGGGCACGAGTTCGAGGGCGCACAGGCCCTCGGCCTTGGCGTGCGCGCGGGCGGCGTTGAGGGTGGGGCCGTCCACGGTGACGCCGTCGGCGTGCAGCAGGCGGTACCGGTCGTCGCCGGGGGCCGGGCGTTCCGGCAGGGTGCGCAACGCGGCGACGCGGCGGCGCAGGGCGGCGGTGTCGAGCACCAGTCCGGCCAGGAGCGCGGCCTGGACGCCACGGCGCAGCCAGGTCCGGGCAGTGGAACGCGGGCTCACTCGGAGATCCTCCCGATGGCGGTGGGTACTGCCTGTGCGGCGAGTTCCTCCAAGCGCGACGCGGCGGCTGGGGAGCCACCGGCGGCGGTGAAGGAGTCGGCGATGCTCCGGGCGGCCTCGCGGTGGCCCGGCTCGTCGAGAACGGTGGCGACGGCGTCCCGGATGTGCCCGGCGGTCGACCTGGTGAAGCGCAAGCGGATCCCGGCCCCGGCGTCGACGACCTGCTGGGCGATCACCGGCTGGTCGTCCCGGATCGGCGCCACCACCAGGGGCAGGCCGTGGCCGAGTGCCTCGCAGACGGTGTTGTGCCCGGCGTGGCAGAGCACAGCGCTCAGGTGCGGCAGTAGCGCGAGCTGGGGCACCCTGGGCAGCACGATCACGTTGTCCGGCGCGGACTTCACGCTGCCACCCGGGTCGACCAGCACCGCCTGCACCCGGTCGGCCAGCTCGCCCATCCCGGCGGCGGCCTCGGCGAGGAACCGGGCGCCCGCGTCGGCGTTCGCGGTGCCCAGGCTGATCAGCACCCTGGCTCGCTCGTCGAGGCGATCCCACGGAAACGGTGTGTGGTCAGGACGTTCGGTGATCGACGGGCCGACGAAGGCGACGTTGTCGAACGCGGAATCCAGTTCCCCCACCAGTTCCCTGGTGGTGAAGGCGAGGGTGAGGTGCGGGGAGTAACGCAGGTCGACCTCGGCGGCCACCGCCGCCCGCGCCCGCATCCCGGCCATGGTCTCCTGGACCCATTCGACGACCTTCGGCATGCCCCGCAACGGATCGGTGAACTCCGCCGAGGTGGTCGCCGAGGTCACCCAGGGCAGGCCGAGCCGCAACGCCGCCAGTGCCCCGGCCATCGCCTGCTGGTCCACCACCAGCAGATCCGGCCGGTACTCGCCGATGGCGGCCTCGACGTCGGGCAACATCGACTCGGTGAGCGGGACCAGGAACTTCTCCCACAGGAACTTCAGCGCCCCCGGCCCGCGCAGGTCCGCGGGCCGGTCCTCGACCTCGGCCGGGACGGCGCAGTCATAGACCAGCGCGTCCTCGCCGGTGAGCTGCCGGACGAACTCGCCGTGTCCCGCCCAGGCCACCTGGTGCCCGCGCGCGGTGAGGGCCGCGCCGAGCCCGATGGTCGGGTTGACATGCCCGAACAGTGGCGGGACCACGAAAAGTACCTTCACACCGCGACCTTCGCCCCGTGTTCGGTCAGCCAGTCCAGGAGTAGTTCGCGCATCACCTTGGGCGCCTCGACCAGCACCGAGTGCTCCTGCCCCGGCACGATCACCGTGCGGCAGTGCGGCAACGCGGCTTCCAGGATCGGCGCCTGCTCGACGAGATCGGATTCGCTGCCGAAGACCGCGAGCACCGGCACCCCGATCGCACCGACCTGCTCGGCGGTCAGGATCGGCCCGGTGGGCAGTTCGTCGGCGATCGCGGTGGTGTGCAACATCCTTCCGGCCGCCTTGGCCAGTTTGGAGGTGTGCCCGCCGCGGTTCTCGGTGATCCACTCCAGGGCCTCGGCGTGCTGCAACTGCGCCCGCGCCCGCCCCAGCAGCGAACCCATCTTGGCCGACCACTCGTCGCTGGTCGGCTCGGATTCGATCACCACCAGGCTGGCCACCCGCTCCGGAAAGGTGGCGGCGAAGCTGAAGGACACCGTGCCACCGAAGGAGTTCCCGACCAGGTGCACCGGTCCGGCGATCTCCAGTTCGTCCAGCAACGCGGCCAGGTCGGCCACCGAGTCCGCGACCCGGTAGCCGTTCTCGGTGCGTTCGCTGCGACCGTGGCCGCGCAGGTCATAGGCCACGACCTGGTGCCCGGCGGCGGCCACCGGCCCGGCCAGGGTGAAGTAGAAGCTGGCCAGGCTGTCGGTGCCGATGCCGTGGATGAACACCACGGTCGGCGGGTTCGCCGCCGTGGTGTTGCGGGCCGCCATCCGCTGCACGTGCATCCGGATGCCGTTGGCCTGCACGACCGCCAAGGTCAGTTCCCCCCGTCCAGCGCGCCGACCACGTAGTCGACGAGCTGGCCGACGGTCAGCGCGATGATCTGATCGAGTTCGAGTTCGGCGATGAACTCGGCGAAGTTGACCCGGGAGCCGTAGCGCTCCTCCAGCTGACCGGCGAGCGCGACCAGGTCGATGCTCTCCAGTTCCAGGTCGTCGTGGAAGGTCGAGTCCATGGTGACCTCGACCTCGTCCAGGCCGTATTCGCCCAGGACCTTGTGCAGCATCACGCCGATGTCGGACAGCACGGCCTCATGCGTCATCCGGGCGAGCGTCAGGGGCGCTTCCGCGAGTTCCACCGCAGTGTCTCCTTAGTCCTTGGTCCAGGCGACCACGTACTCGCCTGCGATCTCACCGTCAGGGTCGGTGATGACGGTCCACGTCACCGGGGTGCTGCCAGTGGCGCCGCGAACGGTGAGCGTGTCACCTTCCGCGCCGACAACTTCGTACTGTTCGGCCTCGCCACCGTGGGCCCGTGCGGCCGCGGCGAGCGCGGCGGCGAAGGCGGTGGTGCCGGGGCTGTCCGCGACCTTGCGCACGTCGATTCCGGTGGGGACCTCGCCGTCCCGCACGTGGGCGACGCCCACCTGGCCTTCCTGCGCGGTGGAGACAGTCAATGACGGCAACGGGTTTCGGCCACGCACGGTGGCCTCGCCGGTCACGGTCAGCTCCACCGGGAACATGGGTCCGGCGCCGTCGTCCCACAGGTGCTGGCGCACGGCGTCCTTGATCGCCATCCGGCCGAGCAGCCACTGCCGCCGCACTCGCGGTGAGGTGGTGTCGTACTCGGCGCGTTCGGCGGCGTTGAGGTAGATCCGCATCATCAGGTCGCGGGAGGCCACATCGGGCCAGCGTTCCCACACCACCAGGAAACCCGCGTCCCGGCGTTCGGAAAGCCTGCTGTGCTCGGGGAAACGCTCCATCTTCTTGGTGTTCTCGTTGCTGGCGAAGCGGCGGTCGATCCAGGTGTCGATCTCGCACCACACCTGCCCGGCGTGCACGAGCTGCATGGCCCCGCCGAAGAAGGTCTCGTCCAGCTGAGTGATCTTGACCAGGCAGTCCAGCGGGGTGCCGGGTTCGGGTTCGGGGCCGAAGAAACGGATGCGGTCCATGGACATCGGGAACACCACGCGCTTCTCGGTGACGTTCTCCATGATCCAGTACCCGAAGACCTGGCCGACGTTGTCCAGCAGCGCGCCGGGCCCGCCGGGCACGGTGATCACGCCGCGGATGTGGTGCTCGCCAATGGCTTCGAGGGAGGTGACGCCCTGGTAGAGCGGGCCGTGGAACATGAACCGTTCGTCGTAGAGCTGCCGGGCGGTGATCTTGGGGGCCTGGCCGGGTTCGTCGAAGGTCCACACCGGCAGGTCAGCGGCCGGGTAGGCGGCGGCGAGTTCGATCTCGGCCTCGGCGTTCTGGCCGAGCGTCACCTTGACCCGGTTCGGCGCCAGTGGGGTGACGGTGAGTTCGACCTCGACCGGGGGAGCGACCACGAGCCAGCGGAACAGTTTCACGTTGTGCACGGTGATGGCCCGCTGTCCCGGCGCGGCCGTTTCGGCGGCGTCCATCATGTGCTTGATCATCGTGGTGGCCGGGACGACCGGGAAGCCGTCGGTGTCGTCCGGCCAGCCCGCCGGGGTGCGGTAGAAGGCGTGGTCGCGCAGGTAGGGCATGGTCTCGGTGGACATCCGCAGCACCGTGCGCAGTGGCGCGGCCGGGGCGGGTGCGGCGGTCACGGTGCCCTGCTGGGCGGCGCCGAGCACGCTCGCGGCGGTGTCGGCGGTGTCCTTGAGCAGCCCGCCGAGTTCGGCGGCCAGGGGGAAGCGGGCGGCGAGCCGGTCGAGTTCGGCGAAGGCCCCGCCGAGCGCACCGGCCGGAACCGGCTGCTGGACCGGGCTCGGGGTGCTGGTGAGCGCGGCCTTGATGGTGCGGGGCAGGTCGCCGCCGAGCCGGACCGTGGTCGCGGACAGGTCCAGGGGCAGTTCCTTGCCCGCGCGGACCTTGGCCGGGGCCGGGTCGAGCCGGTCCGGGTGGGTGGGCGCGCCCTCGGCCCACAGCCCGGTGAGCACCCGGCGCAGCTGGGCCATGCCGCTGAGCTTGGGGTTGTTCGCCGAGATGGACAGGTGTTCCTGCCCGGCGAGGGAGTCGCTGACCAGGGTGCTCAGCGCCCCGGTGCCGACCTGGACGAACGCCCGGACACCGGCGGCGTGCATGGCCTGCACCAGGGGCCGGAACCGCACCGGTTCCAGGAGGTGCCGGATGAACAGCTCCCGCACGGCTTCTTCCTGCGGCGGGTAGGGCGAGGCGGTGGTGGCCGACCACATCGGCACACTCGGCTGGTGCAGCCGGAATCCGGCGGCGGCCTCCCGGATCGGGTCCAGGTAGGGGGCGAGCATGGGGGTGTGGAAGCCGGAGCGGAACGGCAGCACCTGGCCGAGCACGTTGCGTGCCCGCAGTTCCAGGACCAGTGCGTTCACCACGGGTTCCAGGCCGCAGACAATGGACTGGTTGGGCGCGTTGTCGTGCGAGAGCACCACACCGGGCCGGTCGGCCATGACCTCGGTGACCCGGTCCGCGCCGCAGCCGAAGGCGGCGAAGACCACGCCGGGCACGCTGAGCGAGGCGGGGTCGAACCCGGTCAGGAACTCGTCGATCTGGGCCTGGTCGTAGATGCCGCTGGTGATCATCGCGGTCCACTCGCCGACGCTGTGCCCGGCGATGTGGTCGGGCTGGACGCCGAGCTTGCGCAACACCGTGTCGAGTAAACGGCCGACACCGACCACACCGGCGCCGTGCGCGCCCACGTTGCCCGCGTCCAGGCCGGGCACGGTGAGGCCGAAGTGCGCGGCCACGTCGTCGACCCTGGGCTCGAAGTCGGCTTCCAGGCCGGGGAAGACGAAGGCGACCTTGCCGCCCTTGGCCAGCAACGGTTCCGGGCTGAACCAGACGTCGTTGCGGCCACGCCAGGCGACCTGCTTGCCGACCACCTTGCGCGCGATGCCGAGGCGTTTCGCGGTGGGGGCCACGATGCCCAGCCTGCATCCGTCCTCTGTGGAGGGTGCGGTGGAGCGGATCTCGTGGTCTGGCAGGTCGAGGAGTTCGGCCAGCCGGGCCGGGGTGGGGGCGCTGATGGTCAGCACCCGCTCCGGCTCGGTCACGGCGATCTTCGGGCGGTCCACTGTGGACGGTGCTTCTTCGAGTACGACGTGTGCGTTGATGCCGCCGAAGCCGAAGGCGTTCACCGCGGCCCTGCGGATTTCCTGGCCCTCGCCGAGTTCCCAGGGCTGGGCGGTGTCCAGGGGCCGGAACCGGGTCTGGGCCAGGTCGGCGTGGGGTTGTTCGCAGTGCAGGGTGGGCAGCAGCACCTGCCGGTGCAGGGCCAGGGCGGCCTTGACCAGGCTGGCGATGCCCGCCGCGGGCATGGTGTGGCCGATCATCGACTTGACCGAGCCGATCACCGCGCTGGGGCCGTCGGAGCCGAAAACCCGTTGCAGCGTGGCGAGTTCGGCGCCGTCACCGGCGGGGGTGGCGGTGCCGTGGGCTTCCAGGAGGCCGACCGAGCCGGGGGCGGCCGGGTCGAGTCCGGCGGCGTCCCAGGCGCGGCGCAGGGCGAGGACCTGGCCGTCGGGTTCGGGGTTGAACAGGCTGGCGCTGCGGCCGTCGCTGGCCACGCCGGTGCCGCGGATCACCGCGTACACCCGGTCCCCGTCCCGCTGGGCGTCGGCGAGTCGTTTGAGCACGACGACGCCGGTGCCCTCGCCGATCAGGATGCCGTCGGCACGCCGGTCGAACGGCCGGATCTGCTGGTCCTTGGACAGTGCCCGGAGCTGGGAGAACACACTCCAGAAGGTGACGTCGTGGCAGTGGTGCACACCGCCGGCGAGCATCACGTCGCAGCGTCCGGCGGCCAGTTCGGATACGGCCTGGTCGACCGCGACCAGGCTGGAGGCGCAGGCGGCGTCCACGGTGTAGGCGGGGCCGCGCAGGTCGAGCCGGTTGGCGATGCGGGAGGCGGCCAGGTTGGGCACCAGGCCGATGGCGGCCTCCGGCGCGGCCGGGCCGAGCTGGTCCACGAAGGCCGCCCGGACCGCGGCGAGCTGCTCGGCGCCCAGGTCGGGCAGCAGGTCGCCGAGGGTTTTGGTCAGCTGGTGGGCGGTGCGCACCCGCTGGTCGAGGCGGACCAGGCCGGGGGTGAGGTAGCCGCCGCGGCCGAGCACCACGCCGATCCGGTTGGCCTCGGGCAGTTTCTCCCGGCCACCGGCGTCGGCGATGGCGGCCGCGGCCACCCGCAGCGCGATCAGCTGGTCGGGTTCGGCCCCGGACACCGAGTTCGGCATGATGCCGAAGCTCACCGGGTCGAAGTCCGCCTCGACGAAGCCGCCGCGTCGGCAGTAGACCTCCTCGGCCTTGGCCGGTCCGCTGGCCGAGTCCGGGTGGTAGAAGTCGGCGTCCCACCGGTCGGCCGGGACCTCGGTGATGGCGTCGACCCCGTTGACCAGGTTGTGCCAGTAGGACTCCAGGTCGCGGGCGCCGGGCAGCAGCACGGCCATCCCGACGATCGCGACCGGGGTTGGCTGCGTCATGCTCACCAGCCCGAGGCGGAGTAGACGACCGAGCGGACCGCGTCGCCACCCCAGGCGAGTTCACGCAGCAGCGCCAGGGTGCCTTCCTCCGGGTCGATCAGCTCGATGCCGCGGCGGGTGTAGGACTGCATGAGTTCGGGGGTGACCATGCCGCCGTGCTTGGCCGAGGGCGCCCACGGTCCCCAGTGGACAGTGAGTCCGCGGGCCCCGGTCCGCTGGGACCAGGTGATGCCGAGGGATTCCAGGGCGTCGTTGGCGGCGGCGTAGTCGACCTGGCCGCGGTTGCCCAGTGCGGCGGCGATGCTGCCGAAGAGCACCGCGAACCGGGGCCCGGTCTCGCCGAGGTCGGAGACGGCCTCCAGGAGCTGGCGGGCGCCGTCGACCTTGGTGCCGAAGACCCGCCGGAAGGACTCGATGTCCTTCTCCGCCAGGAGCTTATCCTCGATCACGCCCGCCGCGTAGACCACGCCGTCGATGCGGCCGTGTTCGGCGTGGATCTCCTTGACCAGGCCGCGCAGCGCGTCGTGATCGCGGACGTCCACCGAGTGGTAGCGGACCTGGCTGCCGAGTGCGGCGATCTCGTCCACAGTGGACTGGACCTCGCGCTGGGCCAGGATGCGGCTGGCGGTGCGTTCGATCTCGGCCGGGTTGCGCAGGCCCTGCTGGATCAGCGCGGCCCGCAGCTGGGTCTTGTCCTTGGCGGCCAGGGTGGCGGGGTGTTCGTCCTCGGTGGCCACGGCGGTGCGGCCGACGAGTTCGATCCGGCAGCCGCTGGCCCCGGCCAGGGTGGCCGCGAACTGGGCGGTGATCCCGCGTGCCCCGCCGACCAGCAGGACGACGGAGTCGCGGTCCAGGCCGATGGCGCCGGCCTCGGTGGAGCCGTCCCCGGCGGGTCCGGCGCCCAGGCCGAGCGCGCCGAGCGGGGTGGCGATCATTTCCAGGGCCTGCCGTCCGCCTTCGCGGCGCAGGACGACCGGGTGGCGGTCACCGGCGAGGATCTCGGCGAAGAGCGCGGCGGCCGGGTCGGCGTCGGTCTCGACCAGGCTGGCGTGCGTGTCCGGGTATTCGCGGGCGATGGTGCGGAACAGTCCGCGCAGTCCGGCCGCCCGGCCCAGCTGACCCGGTGCGGCGGCCAGCAGCCAGCTGACGCCGCGGACGAGCGCGGACTGGAAGGCGGGGAAGGTCTCCGGGAGCACCGGCAGGTCGCCGTCGACCAGGGCGTCCAGGAACACCACGCCGTCGATCTGCCCGTCCGCCTCGGTCAGCGGCCTGGCCAGGGATTCCACCCGGGCCTGCGCGCCGTTCTCCAGGAGCAGCGCGGCGAGTTCGCTCGCGCCGGTGGCGCCGAAGAGCACGAACCGCTTGCCAGTCAGGGCTTCCACGCCGGTGGGGGTGACGCCGGAGATGTCGACCGGGGTGAGCAGGTACCGCTTGGGCGCGATCCCGCCCGAGACCGCCACCGGCTCGGGCGCGGCCACCGGGGCGGCGGCCAGTGCCAGGGGCGCGGCCGGTGCGGGCAAGGCCGGGGCGCCGGACTTGGCGGCCAGCCAGCCCGCGATCGAGGCCGCGGTACGCGCCTTGGCCAGTTCTTCCAGCTCGGCGTCGCCGAGGCTGGCCGCGTCCAGACCATCGCCGAGCTGGGTGGCCAGCTCGCCCGCGATCTCGGTCCGCTTGATGGAGTCGATGGAGAGATCGGCTTCCAGGTCCAGGTCCGGCTCGATCATGTCGATCGGGTACCCGGTGCGGTCGCTGATGATCTGCAACACCGTGGCCAGGATCTCGGCCTCGCTGGGGCCACTCGCCGCGACCGTGGCTGGGATCGCGGCCGGTGTGGCGGTGTCGCCGACCTTCGCACCCAGCCAGGCGGAGATCGCCGCGGCCGTGCGGGCCTTCGCGAGGTCTTCCAGCTCTGCGTCGGTCAGGCTGGCCGCGTCCAGACCGCCACCCAGCTTGGTGGCCAGCTCACCGGCGATCTCGGTGCGCTTGATGGAGTCGATGGAGAGGTCGGCTTCCAGGTCGAGATCGGGTTCGATCATGTCGATCGGGTACCCGGTCCGGTCGCTGATGATCTGCAGCACGGTACCGAGGACGTCCACAGTGGACGGTGCGGGTGCCGGTGCGGCCACCACCACCGGCGCGGGCGCGGCGACCGGCTGCACCACCGGTGCGAGGGGGGCCTGAACCACGGCGGGGAGCTGCTGGAGCACCTGCGGCGCCGCGTACTGCACGCCGGGGTTGCTGCCGAAGTAGGTGAGCAGCACATCGCGCTGGGCGGCCAGGATCTCCCGGCTGGTCCGGAGGAACTCGCTGACCAGGGCGTCGTTCTGACCAGCTGGCTGGGGCTGCGGCTGGCTCATGGTGGTCTCCAGGTGGACGCGACGGGCCGGGGCGAGGCCGCCGGTGAGGTAGCCGCCGTCGGCGGTGCGCACGACGTGACCGTCGATGGTCCAGCCGGCGCGCTTGGGCAGGGGGGTGGCCGAGACGTCGCGGGCGTCGCGACCCTGGAACAGCCACCCGGTGCGCAGGGACACCCCGGCGGTGGCGAGCGCGGCGAGCGCGCCGAGGAAGCCGCGCAGACCGCTGTCCGCGCTGGGCTCGATGGTCACGGTGACGTGCGGCCGGTCGCCGAGGATGTCCTTCACCAGGCGGGAGAGCACCTTGCCCGGCCCGGCCTCGACGAAGACCCTGGCGCCGTCGGCGTACATCGCCTCGATCTGCTCGACGAAGCGCACCGGCGACCCGATCTGCGCGGCCAGCTCGGCCCGGATGTCCACGCCGTACACGCTCGCGGTGCGGTTGGACCACACCGGGATCTCCGGCGCATGGATGTCCACAGTGGACAGAACCTGGGCGAACCGGTCGCCACCGGCGGCCACCAGTGGGCTGTGGAAGGCACAGGCCACCGGGATCGGCTTCGCACTGATCCCGGCCGCCTTCAGCTCGGTGACGGCCTTGGCCACACCCTCGGTGGTGCCGGAGACGACGACCTGCTTGGGCGAGTTGTGGTTGGCCAGCACCACGTCACCGCTCAACCCGGCCCGTTCCAGTACCTCGCGCACCGCGGCGGCCTGCCCGGAGGCGGCGGCCATGCTGCCAGGGTCGCCACCGGCGTCCGCGGCCGCGGCCAGGATCGACTCGGCCCGCGCCGCGGAGATGTCCAGGAGGGTGCCAGCGTCGATCGCGCCCGCCGCGGCCAGTGCGACGAGTTCGCCATAGCTGTGCCCGGCAACGAGATCCGCGCGCACGCCGAGCTTGCCGAGCAGCTGGTGCACGGCGAGTCCGGCGATACCCAGCGCGGGCTGGGCGACCCGGGTGTCGCGCAGCCGGGCCTCGTTGTCCTTGGCCACCGCGGAATCGAAGGCGGCCGGCGGGAAGAGCAGGTCGGCCCACTGGTGTCCGCGCTGCAACAGGTGCTGCACCTCGGGGAAGGCCACGAACAGCTCGGCGAGCATGCCGGTGCGCTGGCTGCCCTGCCCGGGGAACAGTAAGGCGAGCTTGCCGGGCTCGGCACCCAGGGCGGTGTTCCCGGCCAGGTACACCCCGGCGGCCGGGTCGTGCTCTCCGGCGACCGCGCGGCGCAGCTGGCCGACCAGGCCGTCCAGGCTGTCGGCGACCACCGCGACCTGCACGGGTTCGGTGCGTGTGTCGGCGGTGCGGGCGGCGGTGCGCGCCAGGTCCCGCAGCCGCCACGGGCGCCCGCCGGTGTCGTTGGCCGCGGCCAGGTCCAGGAGCTTCTCGATGGACTTGGTGGCGGACCGCAGATCGTTGCCACGGAAGGTGAACAGCTCGGCGGGCCAGGCGTCCACGCTGTGCCGAGGGGCGGGCTGGTCGACGGCGGCGAGCACGGTGTGGAAGTTGGTGCCGCCGAAGCCGAACGCGCTCACCCCGGCGACCCGGTCGGCCGGTTCGGTGGCCCAGGGGCGGGCCGCGGTGTGGAAGACGAACGGGCTGGAGTCCTTGTCCCAGGCCGAGTTCGGCGTTTCCACGTGCAGCGTGGGCGGCTTGACCCCGGTGTGCAGGGCCAGTGCGGCCTTGATCAGCCCGGCGAGTCCGGCCGCGCACTTGGTGTGCCCGATCTGCGACTTGACCGAGCCGATCGCGCAGGTCCCTGGCTGGGCCCCGGCCTCGACGAACATCTTGGTCAGGGTGGCCAGTTCGGTGCGGTCGCCGACCACGGTGCCGGTGCCGTGCGCCTCCACCAGGCCGACCGCGGCGGGGGAGAGGTGCGCGTTGGCGTAGGCCCGGTCCAGGGCGGCCCGCTGGCCTTCCGGGCGCGGCGCGGTCAGGCCGAGGGACTTGCCGTCGCTGGCCGAGCCGAGGCCCTTGACCACCGCGTAGATCTTGTCGCCGTCCCGCTGCGCGTCGGAAAGCCGTTTGAGGGCAACGCAGGCGACGCCTTCACCGAGGGCGATGCCGTCGGCGGAGCTGTCGAAGGTGCGGCTGCGCCCGGTGGCCGACAGCGCGTGCACGGAGGCGAAGAGCAGGTAGTCGTTGATGCCGTTGTGCAGGTCCGCGCCACCGCAGAGCACCAGGTCGCTGGTGCCGTTGACCAGTTCCTTGCAGGCCACGTCCAGTGCGGCCAGTGAGGAGGCGCAGGCGGCGTCGACGGTGTAGTTGGCGCCGCCGAGGTCGAGGCGGTTGGCGATGCGGCCGGAGATGACGTTGGCCAGCATGCCGGGGAAGGAGTCCTCGGTCAGCGGCGGCAGCTGGTCCAGGAGTTCCTTGGGCAGGTTCGCCAGGTAGGCGGGCAGGACCGCGCGCAGGGTGGTGGCGTTGGACAGGTCGGATCCGGCCTCGGCGCCGAAGACCACCGAGGTGCGCGAGCGGTCGAAGTCCCGGTCCCCGTCGTAACCGGCGTCCCGCAGTGCCCGGCGGGCGACCTCCAGTGCGAGCAGCTGCACTGGTTCGATGCTGGCCAGGCTCGCCGGGGGGATGCCGTAGCTCAGCGGGTCGAACGGGATCTTCGGCAGGAATCCGCCCCAGCGCGAGGGGGTGCGGTCGTTGATGTTCTTGCCGGTGGCGTCGGGGGAGTAGTAGGTGTCGGCGTCCCAGCGTTCGGCCGGGACCTCGGTGACCGCGTCCACGCCGCCGACGATGTTGGCCCAGAAGGTGGCCAGGTCGGGGGAGTCGGGGAACACGCACGCCATGCCGACGATGGCCACGTCCAGGGGCGGCGGCGCGACCGGCTCGGTGCGTGCCGGGGCCAGGATGCCGAGCCGGGCGCGGAGGAGTTCGCGTTGCGCGCCAAGGTATTCGGCCGCGTCGCCGGTGACCGACTCGTGCAGGGCGGCGACCGTGGTGACCGCATCGCGCAGCACCGCGACCTGTCCGGCCATGAACAGACCGTCGGCGAGCTGTTCGGTCTCGTCCGCGGCGATCAGGCGCTCGCCCTCGCGGCGCACGCCCTTGCTGGCGATGCGCAGGCGGCCGACGTTGAGGCTTTCCAGGTGCTCCCAGATCTCCCGGTCCGGCACGCCCTTGGCGGTCAGCTCGGCCTTGATGGTCTGGAAGTCCTCGGCGAAGGGGCTGGTGACGCAGCGGGTGGCGTGGCCGGGCGCGGTCTCCAGGAGTTCGGTGCCCTCGGCGGCCAGTACCTGCTGCTGGAACAGCGGCTGCACCGCGCCCGCGCTGACGGCCTCCTCGGTGAACAGGTAGGCGGTGCCCATGAGCACGCCGATCCCGACGCCCTTGGCGGCCAGCGGCGCGGCCATCGCGGCGACCATGGCGGCCGAGCGCGCGTCGTGCACACCCCCGGCGAAGATCACCTGGAGGTCAGCGCCGTCCTTGGCGCCCAGGTGATCGAGCAGCACGGAGATCTGGGCTTCCCACAGCGCGAAGCTGGCCCGCGGTCCGACGTGCCCGCCGCATTCGCTGCCCTCGAAGATGAACCGGCGCGCACCGGCCTCCACGAACTGCTTGAGCAGTCCGGGGGAGGGCACGTGCAGGAAGGTCGTGATGCCGACCTCTTCCAGCGCGGCGGCCTGCGAGGGTCGGCCCCCGGCGATGATGGCGTGCGTGGGCCGCAGCTCGCGGATGATCTCCAGCTGCGCGGCCCTGGTGTCCTCCGGCGCGAACCCGAGCACGCCGACACCCCACGGGCGTTCGCCCAGTGCGGCGGCGGTCTCGGTCATCATCCGCCGGGTCTGCTCCTTGCCGGCCAGAGCCAGGGCGACGAAGGGCAGTCCGCCGCCGGTGGCGACCTCGGCGGCGAACCCGGCCTGGTCGGACACCCTGGTCATCGGACCCTGCGCGACCGGCAGCGGCACGCCGACCGCGGTGGCGAAGGCCGAGCCGGGGCGCAGCACCGCGTCCAGGCCCTCGGCGGTCACCGCGGCGGCGACGGCCTCCCGGATCGCGCGCACCACCCGGCCGACGGTGCCGTAGCGCTCGGCGAAGCGGGCGGCCAGGAAGATGTCCTGGCCCACTTCAAGGGCCGGGGCGGGCGCGCGGCCCTTGCGGGCCAGCACCCGGCGGCCGTCGACCACGGCGGTCTCCGAGCCGTCCAGGGTGCGCAGCAGCGCTGCGGTCGCCTCGGGCAGCTCGGACTCGGCCAGCAGCGCGAGCTGGGTGTCCAGCACCACGCCGGTGGCGCCGCCGAGCACGGCCGCGGCGGCGGTGTGCGTGCCGATGCCGCCTGCCAGCCAGATCGGCAGGTCCAGGCCCGGGGTGGCCACGAGCTTCTGCAGCAGGACGAAGGAGCTGAGTTCGCCGACCAGGCCACCGGCCTCGTTGCCGCGGGCGATCAGCCCGGCCGCGCCACCGGCGGCCGCGGTGCGCGCCTGCTCGACGGAGGTGATCTCGACGAGCACCTGGAACCGGGTGGCGATGTCAGCGAGTTGCCAAGAGCTGTCCCCGGTCAACACGACCGTGTCAACTTCGGTGGGGAGATCGGCGGGGTTGAGCGCGCACCCGGCCGGGACGCGCACCCCGAAGGTGCCGGACGCCCAGCGCTGGGCGAGAACGAGTGCTTCCCGAGTCGACCGGGCGCCGGTGCCGAGGTCGAGAACTCCGAGTCCGCCGGACTGGCGGACCGCGGCGACGAGACGTGCGTTGGCCTCGCCGAAGGGGGTTACCCCGAGGACGAGAGCGCGCCGTTCCGACTGCGCGGCCATGGAGCCTCCGTTGATCAACAACAACCTGTGGACGGGCAGGATCCAGCTAGTGACCCGAAAGGCTGAATCGAAACGGGAAGCTAGCGGTGCAGGCTGTAATTCATCAACGGTTGAAATGTGGCCTTGAGTCGCCCTCAAGGGAAAATTGAGTGGCTCTCAAGTATTCGGTGCTCCCGCTTTGGCTCTCGGGTCCCGGTGTCTTGTTCAGCAATTCGGCACAAATGCCGTGTGGCTGAAGTCACTCAACCGGGCAAAACCCCTGGCCGGGAGGTCACCCAGTGTGTCCACTGTGGACGCCCGGCCTGGGGGTCAGGCCCGCGCGCCCCCGGTGTTCATCCACTGGATACGTCCGCTGCACGTGGGGGTAATCGCCACAACGTGCGGGTTTGTTACCACCCTCGTGCGGGCAGGTCGGGCGGACCGGTCGCGCTCGGCGATCATGGGTCCCCCGGCGGGGTGATCCAGGAGCCGATCATGAACCCAGGGTGCTGTCGATCAACGGTAAAAATGCCGGGTGATCTTTGGGCGAGTTGATTCGGGAATCCCCGGCGCCCGAGGTACATTCTGCCCGCCATTCCCGGGGATGGTGCTGGTTAATGCTGCCGAAATCGGCCTACGACGTTTGCAGGTAACTGAATCCAGTACGCCAGGACCGTTCTGACACGGTTCAGCGAGGTAGCTACCCAGGTAGCAGTGGATCTCCATACCTGGTAGTGCCCCGCCGCGCACGCGATGACAGCCCGGACAAACGTTGGCGACCGGGTTGACAGCCGCGCCCCGCCGAAATCCCCGGTTAACACTGACAGGTAACTTGCCAGTACGGCATGCAGTCGTCCCGGCGAACGAAGGAGAGCCATGTCAGCCCTTGAGGTGGACGTCGTCGTGATCGGGCTCGGCCCCGGTGGTGAGCATGTCGCCACCGAGCTGGCCGGCGCCGGACTGCGGGTGCTGGGGGTGGAGCGCAGGCTGGTCGGCGGCGAGTGCCCGTACTACGGCTGCATCCCGACCAAGATGATGGTCCGCGCCGCCGAGGTGGTCGCCGAGGCCCGCCGGGTGCCGGAACTCGCGGGCTCGGCCACCGTGCTCCCCGACTGGTCCGCGGTAGCGGAGCGTATCCGCCGCGAGGCCACCGACAACTGGGACGACGCGGTCGCGGTCCGCCGCCTCACCGACGCGGGCGCCACCTTCCTCCGCGGCACCGCCAGGATCACCGCCCCCGGCCAGGTCGAGGTCCTCGACCACGACAACCAGCCGCACACCATCACCGCCACCAAGGCCATCGTCCTCAACCCCGGCACCGAACCCCTCATCCCCCCGATCCCCGGCCTGGCGGGCACCCCCTTCTGGACCAACCGGGAAGCGGTCCGCACCGAGTACGTCCCCGACACCCTGGTGGTCCTCGGCGGCGGCGCCATCGGCCTGGAGTTCGCCCAGCTCTTCGCCCGCTTCGGCGCTGAAGTCCACATCATCGAACCCCAAGACCACCTCGCGGCCCTGGAAGAACCCGAAGCGGCCGCCCTGCTCGCCGAGATCTTCGCCGACGAAGGCATCACCGTGCACACCGGAGCGGGCGCCAAGTCAGTAAGTCACCAAACCAACGAGTTCACCCTCACCCTCACCAACGGCACCCCCGTCACCGGCACCCACCTCCTGGTGGCCACCGGCCGCAAAACCGACTTCGAAGCCCTCGGCATCGGAAACCTCGGCCTGGACCCCACCACCAGAACCCTCCCCACCGACGACCGCCTCAAGGTCGCCGAAGGTGTGTGGGCGGTAGGCGACATCGTCGGCCACGGCGCCTTCACCCACATGTCCATGTACCAGGCCGACATCGTCATCCGCGAGATCCTGGGCCGCCCAGGCCCCGCCGCCCAGTACCACGCCATCCCAAGAGTCACCTTCACCAACCCAGAACTGGGTTCGGTAGGCCTAACCGAGAAACAAGCCCGAGCCCAGGGCCACAACATCCGCACCGGCCTGACCCGCCTGGAACACAGCTCCCGAGGCTTCGTCCACAAGGTAGGCAACCGAGGCCTGATCAAACTCATCCTCGACACAGACCACAACACCCTCCTGGGCGCCACCGCCATGGGCCCCGCCGGCGGCGAAATCCTGGGCGCCCTGGCCATGGCAGTCCACGCCAAAATCCCCCTGGAAACCCTCCAACAGTTCATCGGCGCCTACCCCACCTTCCACCGAGCCCTCTCCGAAGCAGTCAAGGCCCTCGCCTAACCCCACCCGCCCCGGGGCCCTGACCAGCACTTTGTGGATAGCCCCCAGCCCCGGGGCGCCCCTGTGGATACGCTGGGAACCAAATCGCCCGTTCCCGCGTTGCGTGAACAATCGGAAGCGCGCCCACCGCCCAACCACCCACAACCCGACCCCAACACCCCCGGCCACCCAGCCCACTGCCCCAGCCAACCGACACCCACCCGCCGGACCCCGCCCAGCCGACCGCTGCAGAGCCCGCGCTCAAGCGCCACGAACCGGCAGCCCGCACCCAGCCGCCGCCCACGGCCCGCCGCAGCCCACGGCTGCGCCCGCGGCCCACGGCTTCGCGCGTGGCCCAGCGGCCCGGCGTCGCCGCCGACCACCCGGCAGGCCGCGGCCCACCCCGGTGCGCGCCCAGGTGCCGCAGACCCGGCGCGCTCAAGCGCAGCCCACCCCGGTGTGCGCCCAAGCGCCGCAGCCCCGGCCGTTCAGCCGCCGCTCAGCCACCGCCCCGCGGAGCCGAGCCGCCTGCCCAGCCGCCGGCGTCACTTGGCCTCGGTGCCCAGCCTCGCGTCAAGCTGCCGTGGCCAGCCCCGCGCGAGTAGCCCCCACAGTCCGCATGCCCGGCTTCGTGGGCCAGGCCGCCTCGCGCTTCACCCTCGCGTCCGGCACCCCGCCCGTGCAGCCGCTCCTCGCCGGTCCCGGGCTCCGTGCGCCCGATCCTCGCGCGCCCAGGCGCACCCCGCTGCGAAGCGCCCGCCGCCAGCCAGCCCAGGCCCCAGCCCCAGCCACGCTGCTACCCGCAGCCCGCAGCCCGCAGCCCGCCCCAGTCACGTCCCTACCGGCAGCCCGCCCGCCCCCAGCGCCCCGCCCCCCAGCCCGCCCCCACCCCTACCCGCAAACCGCCCCCGTACTAGCCGACCCCACCAACTTCGCGTACTTAGCCAAAACCCCCCGCGAATACCCATGCCTCCGAGGCACCCACCCCTCCCGCCGCCCCGCCAACTCCCCCGCCCCAACCCCCAAATCCAACGCCCCAGCCACCACATCCAACCGAATCCGATCCCCATCCCGAACAAACGCGATCGGCCCCCCGTCCACCGCCTCCGGCGCCACATGCCCCACACACAACCCCGTGGTCCCGCCCGAGAACCGCCCATCCGTCAACAACAACACGTCCTTCCCCAACCCCGCCCCCTTGATCGCCCCCGTGATCGCCAGCATCTCCCGCATCCCCGGCCCGCCCTTCGGCCCCTCATACCGGATCACCACCACATCCCCCGCGGTGATCGTCCCGTTCTCCAGCGCGTCCATGGCCGCTCGTTCGCCTTCGAAGACTCTCGCCGTCCCCTCGAAGACGGCCTCGTCGAAGCCGGCGGACTTCACCACCGCGCCGTCGGGCGCCAGGGTGCCGTGCAGGATGGTGATGCCGCCGGTGGGGTGGATGGGGTTGGACAGGGCTCGGATTACTTGGCCGTCGGGGGCGGGGGCGTTGAGGGTGGCCAGGTTCTCGGCCATGGTCTTGCCGGTGACGGTGAGGGCGTCGCCGTGTAGGAGGTCCGCGTCCAGCAACAGTTTCAGGACCACGGGGATGCCCCCGATCCGGTCGACGTCGTACATCACGTGTCGCCCGAACGGCTTGAGGTCGCCCAGATGGGGAACTTTCGCGCCGATGCGGGTGAAGTCGGCCAGGGTCAGGTCGACCTCGGCTTCGTGGGCGATGGCCAGCAGGTGCAGCACCGCGTTGGTCGAGCCGCCCAGGGCCATCACCACGGCGATGGCGTTCTCGAAGGCGGGCTTGGTCAGGATGTCCCTGGCGGTGATGCCCTGACGCAGCAACTCGACCACCGCCTCACCGGAGCGGCGGGCGTAACCGTCTCGACGGCGGTCCACCGCGGGTGGGGCGGCGGAGCCGGGCAGTGACATGCCGAGGGCTTCGGCGGCGCTGGCCATGGTGTTGGCCGTGTACATCCCGCCGCAGGCGCCCTCGGTCGGGCACACCGCGCGTTCGATCGCGTCCACGTCCGCGCGGCTCATCAACCCCCGCGCGCACGCGCCGACCGCCTCGAACGCGTCGATCAGCGTCACCTCGCGCTCGGACCCGTCGGACATGGTCGCCCGGCCCGGCATGATCGAACCCGCGTACAGGAACACCGAGGCCAGGTCCAGTCGCGCGGCCGCCATCAGCATCCCGGGCAGCGACTTGTCGCACCCGGCCAGCAGCACCGAGCCGTCCAGCCGTTCGGCGCCCATCACCGTCTCCACCGAGTCCGCGATCACCTCCCGGGACACCAGCGAGAAGTGCATGCCCTCGTGCCCCATGGAGATCCCGTCGGAGACCGAGATCGTGCCGAACTGCAGCGGGAAGCCCTCCGCCGCGTGCACGCCCTCCTTGACCGCCGAGGCCAGCCGGTCCAGCGACAGGTTGCACGGGGTGATCTCGTTCCACGAGGAGGCCACCCCGATCTGCGGCTTCTCCCAGTCCTCATCGGAGAAACCGACCGCGCGCAGCATGCCGCGCGCGGCCGCTCGTTCCAGACCATCGGTGACATCCCGGCTACGCGGTTTCAGATCGGCCATGCCCCGGGACGCTACTCGCGGTCACCACCCCGCGCGCGTCCTCAGCACGGCCCGTCCGCCAGGAACTCCTCCCGCTCCGCCTCGCCCTCCCGCCAGGCCAGCCAGCGCCGCCCGCCGTCCTCGAACCGGACGAACCCCGCCGAGGTGATGTCGAAGGCGAAGCAGTGGTACGGCTCCGGCGGCCGCCAGTCGAGCCGGGCGAAGATCGCGTCCTCGTAGACGTCCTTCTCCCGCCGGTCCAGCACCTCCACCGCCCGGCCGAAGATCTTCACATCGCCCAGCGGGTTCTCCTTGCCCGGTGGCAGCGAATGCGCGGTCACCCGCGGGTCCCGCAGTAGATCCGACGCCTTGGTCGAGGGCGTCATCATCCCGACGCAGAAGTCGGCCGCGGTGAAATCGCACTCCACCGCGCTGATCCGCGGCGACCCGTCCCGCCGCACCGTGCCCAGCAACACCAGCTGTTCCTGGGTGAACCGTTCCCTGGCCAGCGCCGCGATCCTCGGGGCGGCCTGCTCGAATTCCTGCCATCGCATGCACCCCATCCTGTACCCGGTACCTGACAGAACCCGGCAGGAATTCCGTGCACACTGGTGCGGTGCGCGCCGCCCGATTGCTCTCGCTGCTCCTGCTGCTCCAGACCAGGGGCCGCCTCACCGCGCAGGAACTCGCCGAGGAACTCGACGTCTCCGTCCGCACCGTCTACCGCGACGTCGACTCGCTGAGCAGCGCCGGTGTGCCGGTCTACGCCGACCGCGGCCCCACCGGCGGCTACCAGCTCCTGGACGGCTACCGCACCCGCCTCACCGGCCTGACCAGCACCGAAGCCGGCGCGCTCGCCCTGGCGGGCCTGCCGGACCAGGCCGCCGAACTGGGCCTGGGCACCGTGCTGGCCGCCGCCCGGCTCAAACTCGACGCCGCGCTGCCACCCAGCCTGCGCGAGGGCGCCCACCACGTCCGCGATCGCTTCCACCTGGACGCCCCCGGCTGGTTCGCCGACGCCGACCGCCCGCCCCAGCTGCCCGCACTGGCCACCGCGGTCTGGGAGGCCCGCCCGATCCGGATCACCTACCGCCGCTACCGCCAGCCCGACCGCGAATCCGTGGTGCACCCACTCGGCCTGGTCCTCAAGGCGGGCACCTGGTACCTGGTCGCCGAGGCCGACCGCACCCGCACCTACCGCGCCAACCGGATCAGCGCCGTGGAGATCCAGGACAACGCTTTCCCCAGGCCGCCCGACTTCGACCTGGCCGCGTACTGGCAGCGCTGGTCCGCCGAGTTCCAGTCCACTGTGTACAAAGGTGAGGCCAGGATCCGGGTGTCTCCCAAGGCAATGGGCGGCATCTTCACCTCGGGCCCGGTGGTGGCGGCGAAGATCCGCGCCACCGAACCGGGCCCCGACGGCTGGCGCGAGGTCGTGGTCCCGATCGAGACCCACGAGATCGCCCAGTCCGATTTCCTGCGCTACGGCCCCGAACTGGAGGTCCTGGACCCGCCGGAACTACGCGAGTCCATCGCGAACGCCGCCGCCACGATGATCAGGATGTACCGGGCCGACGAGCGATGAGTTCGATTTCCACGTTGGCCCCCAACGGCAATCCGGCCACACCGATGGTGGTGCGGGCCGGGAACGGCTGGGCGAACTGCTCGGCGTAGACCGCGTTCATCTCGGCGAAATCGGCCATGTCGGTCAGGAACACGGTGCACTTCACCACGTGATCCGGGGTCAGCCCGGCAGCCTCCAGCACGGCGAACAGGTTGGCGAAACACTGCCGCGTCTGATCGCCGACCGAACCCTGGACGAGCTTCCCGTCCAGGCCGACCGGGGTCTGGCCGGAGAGGTGGACGAACGGATCGGCGTCCACGGCGTGCGAGTACGGCCCGACAGCCACGGCCCCGGGAGCGTTGACGGCATTCCTCATACCGCTCAGCCTGTCACCGCATGCCGTGTCGCCGAAGCGATTTCACCAGTTCCGCCTGTGCTTCCTGGTCGTCACGGGCGGTGGCGACCCAGGCCAGGTCGCGGATCTCGCGCAGGGTCAGCTCATCCCGGTATCGGGGGAAGGGGGCCAGGCCGAGTTGGGCGAACAGGTCGCCGCGATCGGGCAGTAGTGCGGCCAGCACCTGACGGGCGTTGGTGACCCTGGTGTTCTCGCGCACCGCCCGGAGTATCAGCAGGCAGAGCCGCCAGTCGTGGCGGCGACCACCTAACAAGGTGGCCACCGATCGGAGCAGCCGTTCGGTGCCACCGTGCTCCGGCCCGGCTATCCGGGCGAACTGGGTCAACCGGGGCAGCAGGTCCGGGTTGGTGGTGGCCACCGGGGTGGGCGTCCCGTCCGTGGTGGCGACCCGGTCCGCGATCGCGCCCCGGATGTCGGCCAGCGAGCGGTGATCGCCGTCGACCAGCAGGCGAGCGAGTTCGTTGATCGCGGCCAAGGGCAGGGAGTACAGCGAGTCGGGAAGGTCCGTCAGCGCCCAGCGGCGCAGCTCCGGCGACTCGCCCACATCGGCGAACCGGGCCAACGCCACAGCGGTGTCCGCGGCCAGGATCCGGGGGCGCTGTGGGGCCAGGTTGGCGAGATGGCGCAGCAGTTCGACTTGCCCATCGGCGAAACGCGCGGCGTAGGCGGTGAGCAACGGTGCGGCGTGAGGTTCGTCGGCCAGTATCGACTTCGCCATGGATTCGGCGCCGCGGTGCTCGATCAGCCAGTCCATTGTGGACGGATCCGCCCAGGTGCAGTGGTCGATGATGGCCGCAGCCTCAGGTCGGCTGACCGAGAAGACGCACTCGCTCAGGAAGCGCACGTCGTAGCTGAGGCGGGCGTCCCGAGTCTCGCGCAGCAGGGGCAAAGCGGCGTAGATGTGCTCGGGCGGCCGTTGGATCTCGGTGCTGTACCAGTTGAGCGAGTTCAACAGGGCCGGGTCGCGGCGGGCGCGCATCACTATGAACCGCTCGCTGAGGTCGATGCCCTCCTTCTGCAGACTGTCCTCGGTGTAGTCCAGCAGGCGGCGTTCCGGATCGGCCTCCACGATCGGAATCCCAGCCAGCCCAACGGTCACGTGGTCGGCCAGCGCGCTGGCGGCGTTGAACACCGTGTGCAGCCGGTCCAGACTCGGCGGCGTGCGGAACTCCTCCCGCAACCGCAACGTGATCGTCTCACCCTCCCTGGTGGCGATCTGGATCCCGGCGATCGCGCTCAGCGTCTCCCAGGAGAACCACGAACGCCACAGGCTGGTCAGCCGGTCCCATGCGCGATAGAAGGAGTCGGGTGGGCCGATCTCGTTCTCGCGCAAGGTGTATTCGCCGTCGGAGAGCACCGCGCGCAGCAGCACCAGGTTGAGGCTGTACAGCGCGAGGTGTTCCATCAGGGGTTTGCGGGGCAGCGGGGAGCCGTCAGGAGTGGGCAGGAACGGATCGGGACTGAACAGGACTCCGTTCAGCTGGTGGTGCAAGATCGCGTCGAGGGCCTCGATCTCGGCCGGCGTGATCCGGTGCCGGGCCCATTCTCTCAATAGCTGCAACAACATCGGGCGGGTGTGCAGGGGTGCGTGGCTGAGGCAGGTGAACCAGTCGGCGGACAGCCGTACCCGGTTGAGGTCGCCGCCCAGCGACCGCACCGTGACGGTTTCCCTGATCACCTGGTCCAGCAGGAAGTCCGCGGCCAGGAACTCGCCGAAGGTGTTGTGCAGGAACTCATACGCCTTGGCGTCGTCGACCTGGCCACGCGACTCATGGATGAAGAAGAAGCTGCCCACCAGCAACTCCGCCGGGGACAGTCGGCGACCCGGGCCACCGAGAATAGTCCTGGATCGCTTGAAATAGGCCAGATCCGCGTCCAGATCGCCCGCCGCGATGTGTACCGCGTGCCGATTGGCCATGCCGATCGCCACCACGCCAAGGCACCGCAGGTCCTCATCGACCATTGTGGACAGATCCTCGGCACACCGGTCGGCCGGGTCCTTGGCGCGTTCGCGGCGGACGAACTCGGTGATGATGCTGTGGTACAGCTGGGTTCGGTCCAGCCCTGTCGCGTCGGCCAGGGGTTGCACGGTGGCGTCGTAGATGGCGAGCATGAGCAGCAGCAGTGGTTGTTCGGCCAGTTCGAGCAGCGCGGGGGAGTCGGGCAGCGCGAACGGGCGGGCGTTGTGCTCGTTCCAGACCCGGGTCCAGGCCGCCCGGCGCGGCGCGTCGAACTCCAGCAGTCGCAACACGGTGACCTCCGGTGGCACCGCGGCCTTGTCGATCAGGGTGATCCTGCTCGTCACCAGCACTCGCACCGGACGGCCGTGCCGCGCCTCGCGCTGCTGGAACCGGTGGACCCGGGAAAGGTAGTCGGCGAAGACCTTCCCATTGGCCTGCAACAGTTCGTCGTAACCGTCCAGGATCACCAGCGGCGGACTGTCCACTCTGGACTCGGCGAACTCCGCCCACGGCTGGGTCAGCCCGGTGTCCCGTTTGAGCTGGATCTCCAACTGGTCCTGCAGATCGCGCTCCGGGTCGATATCGCGCAGTTCCACCCGGACCACGGTGAACGCGGGCGCGGCCAGCCGGGCCGCGAGCACCTCGGTCAGCAGCGACTTGCCGGAACCCGGGTGCCCCAGCACCAACAGCGGCCGCTCGGTGGAGTGCGGGGCGGCCAGGTAACGCAACAGGAACTCGCCGAGGTCCTGCCGCGCCGGCGCACTCGACCAGGACGGCTCGTGCTCCAGCCGAGACCCGTTCCCGCCACACAACACCTTGAATGCCTGCGGCACAAAGGAATCCGCCTTCGCCGGATAGGTCAGCCCGTCCCGCGCGCCGTCACCGAAGACCGGCGCGCCGAGCTTGTCGGCGTACTCCGCGGACAACGCCGCCGCCACCCGATGCCCGCGCGCCACCGGCGTCATCCCCTCGACGGTCGCCGCCAGCGCCCGCAACCCCAGGTCGATCAACTCGGTACGCGCCTGATCCCGCCGCACCGTCCACACGCAGAACTCCGGGCTCGCTGCCATCAGGTGCGCCAACTGCGCCTGGTAAACCTCCTCAGCCGCCGCCGTGGCCCGCTGGATCCCCGTCGTCAGCTCCCGCTCCCGCGCCCCGGGCACCCGCGAGTCCACCGCCAGGACCTGCGCGAACAACCGGAACTGCCCGCCAAGCAGGTTGTGGAAGGTCGACCGCTCGTCCCGGGACGGCGCCGGATCGGCCGGATGCGGCAACGGCAACGCGAACCGCTCCGGCACCGCCGTGTTGACCAGCAACACCTTCTCGGTGTCGGTGAGCGCGACCTCGGCGAGGAAACCGGGGAGCTGGGCGTCCAGGGCGTCGAAGAAGGCGGTGAAGGTGATCAGGTAGTTCGCCGCGGCCATCCGCCGGGCCCGCTCCAGGAAACCCCCGTCACCCCGGCCGAGCAACTTGCGCGCCGCGGCCTGCCCCAGCTTCCCGACCTCGTTCTTCGCCCCCAGCAACGACAACGCACCCGGATCCACCGCCACCCCGAACACCAGCAACCCCACCCCGGCCAACCGATCGACCGCCTCGACGAGCTTGCTGTCCCCACCCCGTTTCACCAGCTTCTGGACCTGGGCGAAGGTGATCGCGGTAGCACTGTCCTGCCCCATGGCAGGGGTGTCGCGGAACGTGCTCGATTGGTTACCGAAGGCCATGCTCCCGGAGTTCGGTGAGCAGTTCTTCGTGCGCGGGCTCGCCGCTGATGATCGTGGTGGCCCAGAGCAGGTCGTCGATGTCCTGGGCGGTCAGTTTGTCCCGGTAGCGGTGCAGGGGAGTGAGTCCGACGCTGCGCAGGATCGGGGTGGCCCGCGAGCAGAGCTGTCGCAGGATGTCCTCGTGCTGGTTCTGTTCCCGGATTGCGCGGAGCAGGAGTCGGCTGACGGGCCAGGGTTGGCGCGCGTGCACCCGCGCGCTGATCTCCTGGAACAGGGTCGCGGTGAACTCGTGGCGGGGGTCGGCGATGCGGGCGACTTGAGTGAGTCGGAGCAGGATCTCGGGCGGGTTGGCGTTGGTCAGTTCTTCGAGGTAGTCGGTTTCGCGGGCGAACCGGTCGGTGATCGCGGGGCGGAGGTCGGCGTGGCCGCCGGTGGCGAGCAGGCGGACCAGTTCGTCGAGTGAGGCTTGGGGGAGGGCCAGCAGTGGTTCGTCCGAGGCGCGGTGGTCCACCAGTGCGGTCAGGGCGGATCGGCGGAGGTCTGGTTGTCCGCCTGCGTCGGCGAAGGCCGCGAAGGCCACGGAGGTTTCGGCGTCCAGGTCGCCGACATTGTCGAATCCGGCCGCCACCTGCTCGGCCAGGAAAGTCAGGTCATGGTCGCCGTGGTGGGCGTAGGCGGTCAGCAGGGGTGCGACCATCGGGCTGGCTTCAAGCAGGAGTGGGTCGAGCCCAGTGGCGGAGTCGGTGATGAAGGCCAACCAGCTCGGGTCGAACCGGACCAGGAAGTCGATGATCGTTGCTGCCTCGGCACGGGAAAGGTCGATGAGCTGCTCGGGGTGGATCTCGTGGCGTGGGGCGGTGAACAGCCCCGGAGTGCGTTGCAGGATGTCGAAGGCCGCGTAGATGTATTCCCAGGGAAACTCGATGCGATCCGGGAACCAATAGGGGTTGTGCAGTTCGGTCGAATCACGGCGGCCTCGCAGCACAGCGAATTCCTGTGGCAGGGCGATTCCCGCCTTGGCGAGATTCACCTCGGCGTGATTGATGATGGTTGACTCCGGCGTTGCCTTGCAGACCAGTCCGATGGTCAGGTGATCGGCCAGCGCCTGTGCACTCCTGAACACCACACTCAGCCCCTGCTCGAAGGTCTGGTGCCGGCCGACCGGCTGCACGGTCAGCCTGATCGTCGAGTCGATCCGTTCGGCGATCAGCACCGTCCTGAGTGTGTTCAGTACTTCCAGGGAAAGCCAGGCGCGCCACAGATGGGCCAGGCGGTCCCAGGTGCCGCGGTAGAGGTCGGGTGGGCCGATCTTCTTCTCGTGCAGGACGTAGTGGTTATCGCCAGCGAGCGCGGCGCAGAGGACCACCAGGTTCAGGCTGTACGTGGCTTGCTGGGATAGTACTGCGTTGCGAGGATAGGGATCACCATCGTGGCGGGCGGTGAAGGCGGGCAAGTCCGGGCTGTAGACAATCGCGCGGAGTTGGTGGTGCAGGATGAGGTCCAGCGCGTCGGTGTCCACGCGGTTGCGTGCCCACTCACGAAACAGGAAGACCAACTGCGGGCGAGTGTGTAGTGGAACGTGCTTCAGGCAGGCGAACCACTTCGGTGACAGGGTTGCCAGGTGGGTGTCCAGGGCACCGCGGAGGGCTTCGTCGCCGGAGAGTTTGGCGACCGTGGTGGTTTCGCGGATTACTTGGCGGAGCAGGAAGTCCGCTGCCAGAAACTCGCCGAAGGTGTTGTGCAGGAACTCGTATGCCTTGGCGTCGTTGACTCTGCCGCGGGATTCGTGGATGAAGAAGAAGCTGCCCACCAGCAGCTCGGCCTGGGTCAGTCGGTGGCCTGGGCCGTCTGGGGTTCGGGAGTTGGTGAAGTAGGCAAGATCGGCGTCCAGTTCGGTGCTCAGGATGTGCACGGCCTGGCGGTTGAACATACCGATCGCTGCCACGCCGAGGCGATTCAGTTCGGCGGTGACATCGGGAGCAGGGTCGGCCGGGTCCTTGCGGCGTTCGCGGCGGATGAACTCGGTGAGCAGGCTGTGATACAGGTCGGTGCGCTTCAGGTTTTCCGCGTCCACCAAGGGTTTCACCGTGGCGTCGTAGATGGCGAGCATGAGCAGGAGGAGGGGTTGCTCGGCCAGTTCCAGCAAGGAATCGGATGCTGGGACACTGAAGGGGCGAGCGTTGTGCGTGTTCCAGGTTTCGGCCCAGAGTTCCTGGCGGGGACGGTCGAATTCCAGGAGGCGGACGACTGTGGTGTCGGCGGGGAGGGTGGCCTTGTCGATCAGGGTGATGCGGCTGGTGATCAGGATTCGGACTGGGCGGCCGAGCATGGCCTCGCGGGACTGGAATCTGGCAGCGTGCATCAGGTAGTCGGCGAAGACTTTGCCGTTGGCCTGCAACAGTTCGTCGTAGCCATCCAGGATGATCAGGGGTGGGCTGTCGGCACGAGACCTGGCGAATTCCGACCAGTTGACGGTACGGCCGGTGTCTCGCTTTACCTGGGTTTCGAGTTGGTCCTGGAAGTCGGTTTCCGGGTTGATGTCACGGAGTTCGACCCGGACCACGGTGAACGCGGGAGCGGCCAGGCGGGCGGCAAGGACCTCGGTCAGCAGCGATTTGCCTGAGCCAGGGTGGCCGAGAATGAGCAGCGGGGATTGGGTGCTGTAGGGGGAATGCAGGAACGCCAGCAGGAACTCGCCGAGGTCCTCGTGAATTGGTAGGTTGATCCAGCGGGGTTCGTGTTCGAGGTTGGCGTCGCCGGTCCGGTTGCGGATCACCTTGAACGCCTGGGGGATGAAGGCGTCCTGTTTGGTCGGGAAGACCAGGCCATCAGCTTGGGTGCGGTCGCCGAAGACAGGATCGGCAAGGCGGAGACCGTACACAGTGGACAGATCAGTAGCGGTGGCGTCGCTCTGTGCGCCGGGGTGTAGTTCGGTGATCCGGGTCGCGAGGTCTTGCAGGCCGCGGTCGATGCGGTGCTGGTCCTGGCGGCTTACCCAGGCGGTGAGATCGGGGCTGTCGCGCAACAGTTCGACGTACTGAGCCTGGTATATCTCCTCGGTTGCGTTGACTGCGGCCTGGATGGATTCGGTCAGTTCGCGGTCACGGAGATGGTGGTTGAGGCCTGTGGCGAATTGCGTGATTCGGTTGGCCAGGTCGAGGCAGAGGGCATGCCGGTTCGAGTGCTCGCTGTGCGCCGGATGGGGAAGTTTGATCGGGTGGTCGATCAGCACCCGGTCGGGGAGCAGTTGGAGCTTCTCCGCGTCAGTCAGCGCGATCTGGGCCATCAGGTCCGGCGCGTGCCGCTCCAGCGCCGTGAAGAAGGCGGTGTAGGTCAACAAGCAGTGGGCTGCGGCCATGCGGCGGGAGCGGTCCAGGAAATCGCCGGCCCCGCGGTTGAGGAGTTTCTTGGCCGCGGCCTGGCCGAGTTTGGTGATTTCGTTCTTCGCGCCCAGTAGTGACAGGGCCTCCTTGGCGATGGTGACGCCGGAGACCAGGAGGATCACCCCGGCGAGTTTGTCCACCGCGTCAACCAGTTTGCTGTCCTGGACGCGGCCCTGTTTCACCAGCTTCTGGACCTGTTGGAAGGTGATCGCGGTCACGGTGTCCTGCCCCATGCGAACAGTGTCGCGGGCTGCCGCCGAAGAGTTACGGCGGGTAGGGTCGAAAGCGCTGGTGGTTCGCCATGGGTCCCGAGATGGGGTTTGTGGCGTCGCAAGAGGGAACCCGGTGGGAATCCGGGACTGCCCCGCAGCGGTTAGCGGGAACGACCGCCGTCATCGCACTGGACGCACGCCGTGTCTGGGAAGCGACGGCCAGTAGGAGCCTGAGCCCAGGCCTGCCCGCGAGTCCGAAGACCTGCCATCGGCCGCGTCCGCCACCTGGGTGGGCGCGTTCCCGGTTCGGCTACGAGGGATGGCCGTGGGGCGCTTGACCGTCGCGCACGGTCTGGTAGCCGCGCGTGCGTTCTTTCTTCCTCCGCCCCCGGACCGGGGTGTCGTTCTCGAGGGAAGAAGGACGTCTCAACATGACCACTGATCGAGCGACCGTGTCGGCCACCACCCTGGACTACCCGCGGATCGGGCCGAACCGCGAGTTGAAACGGGTCATCGAGGGCTTCTGGGCCGGTCGGGTCAGCGCCACCGACCTGGACGAGACCACCACCAGGCTGCGGCTGGACACGCTCACCGAACTCCATCAGGCCGGGCTGGACGAGGTGCCCACCGGCACCCAGTCGCGCTACGACCACGTGCTGGACACCGCCGTGCTGCTCGGCGCCGTGCCGCCGCGGCACGTGCGGGCAGGCGAGGACCCCCTGGACACCTACTTCGCGATGGCGCGTGGGCGGCCCGAGGCGCCGGCGCTGGAGATGACCAAGTGGTTCGGCACCAACTACCACTACCTGGTGCCCGAGATCGGGCCGGACACGCCCATCGCGCTGCGCGGCGACCAGCCGGTGCGGCAGTACCGGGAGGCCGTGGAACTGGGCATTCCCGGGCGTCCGGTGCTCCTCGGGCCGGTGACCTTCCTGCTGCTGTCGGCCGCGGCGGCGGACGCGCCCGCCGGGTTCGACCCGCTGGACCGCCTCGACGACGTGCTGGCGGCCTACCGCGAGCTGCTCGGACAGCTCAAGGCGGCCGGGGCCGGGACCGTCCAGCTCGACGAGCCCTCGCTGGTCACCGACCTCAGCCAGGCCCAGCTCGACGCGTTCACCAGGGCTTATGCCTACCTGGCCGAGTCGCCCGCGCGGCCTGAGCTGTGGGTGCAGACCTACTACGGCTTCCCCGCGCCCGCCGCGCTGGGCACCCTGGCCGGACTGCCGGTGCACACCGTGGGACTGGACTTCTCCGGCGCGGCCGGCGAGGACCTGCCCGCCGCGGTCGGCGAGGTCGGGCTGCGCGGCAAGCGGCTGGCCGCGGGGCTGGTCGACGGGCGCAACGTGTGGCGCACCGACCTGCGCCGGGCCCTGGCCACCGCGACCGTGCTGGCCGGGATGGCCGCCGAGGTGGTGGTGACCGCGGGCAGCCCGCTGCTGCACGTGCCGGTCGACCTGGCGGTGGAGGACGAACTGCCCGCGGAGCTGGTGCGGCGGCTGGCCTTTGCCAAGCAGAAGGTGGCCGAGGTGGTGGCCATCGCGCGCGGTCTGCGCGAGGGCACCCCGGCGATCGCCGAACAGCTCGCCGCCAGCGACCTGGTGCACCGCACCCCGGTGCGCCAGGACACCGTGCTGCGGGCCAGGATCGCCGGACTGTCCGAACAGGACGAACTGCGGCCCGCGCCCGCTGAGGAGCGGTTCGTGTTGCAGCAGAAGGAACTCGGGCTGCCGCGGTTGCCCACCACCACGATCGGCTCGTTCCCGCAGACCGGTGAACTGCGCAGGGCCCGCGCCGGGCACCGCACGGGCGAGTTGAGCGCGGCCGACTACCACGCGGTGCTGCGCGCCGAGGTGGACAAGGTGGTGGCGCTGCAGGAGGAACTCGATCTGGACGTGCTCGTGCACGGTGAGCCCGAGCGTACCGACATGGTCGAGTACTTCGCCGAGAAGCTGGCCGGGTTCGCCGTCACCAAACTCGGCTGGGTGCAGTCCTACGGCACCCGCTGCGCCCGCCCGCCGATCGTGCACGGCGACGTCACCCGGCCCGAGCCGATGACGGTGGAGTACTCCGCCTACGCCCAGTCCCGCACCACTCGCCCGGTCAAGGGCATGCTCACCGGCCCGGTCACCCTGCTGCAGTGGGCTTTCGTGCGGATCGACCAGCCGCGCGCGGACACCGCGAACCAGGTCGCACTGGCCCTGCGGGACGAGGTCGCCGACCTGGAGGCGGCCGGCCTGCGGGTGATCCAGGTGGACGAGCCAGGTCTGCTGGAGGGCGTGCCGCTGCGGGCCGAGCACCGCGCCGACTACCTGAAGTGGTCGGTGCGCTCGTTCCGGCTGGCCACCGCGGGTGCGAAGGCGGCGACCCAGGTGCACACGCACGTCTGCTACGCCGAACTGGCCACCGTGGTCGAGGCGGTCCGCGAGCTGGACGTGGACGTGATCAGCATCGAGTCGGCCCGCTCCGGCGGGGCCGCCGAGGCCGTCGGCGCACTCACCAGCGGCGTCGGCCCCGGCGTGTTCGACGTGCACTCGCCGGTGGTCCCCGAGGTCGCCGAACAGGCCGCCCAGCTCCGCCGCGCACTGCGCTGGCTGCCGGCCGAACGGGTCTGGGTGAACCCGGACTGCGGGCTCAAGACCCGCGGCTACGCCGAGGTCGAGCCCGCGCTGCGGGTGATGGTCGAGGCCGCCCGCACGGTCCGGGCGGAGATCGACAACGGCTGAGTCAGTCCGGAGTGGACCCGCACTGGAAGAAGTACCGTGGTGCGGTGTGGGTCCACTCTGCCGGTGCATGGACCCCGGCGGGCTTGCCTCATTACGGTGGCTCCCGACCAGGCCACACGGGATACAAAGGGGTCAGGATGGCTGTCGTGCGCAGGATCGTCGAACTCGTCGATCCGGACGGGAACACGATCGGGGAGACCTCGGTCGAAGAGGCGCACACGCCGCCCGGCCGGTTGCACCGCGCGTTCTCGGTGATGCTTTTCGATGAGGACGACCGGGTGCTGCTGCAGCAGCGGGCGAAGGTCAAGAACCGGTTCCCGGAGCTGTGGGCCAACACCTGCTGCTCGCACCCGCTGGCCGGTGAGGACATCGCGCTCTCGGCGATCAAGCGGGTCGACGAGGAACTGCACCTCAAGATCGAGGAGCTGCGCGAGGTCGGCGCCTTCACCTACCAGGCGCTGGACGGGCACGGGGCGGCCGAGCACGAGTTCGACCACGTGCTGATCGGCAAGATCGGCGCGGACGCCCACCTCACGGCCAAGCCGGAGCCGGGCGAGATCGAGCAGCTCAAGTGGGTCCAGTACAGCGAGCTGGTGGCCGACCACGCCGCCAACCCGCAGAACTACGCGCCGTGGGTCCCCGGCGTGGTCCGCCTGATCGAAGCGGCCCGCGCCACCAGCTGACCCAACACGGCCAACCCGCCGTCCCACAACGGCCAACACACCGTACGAGATCGGCCAACACGCGGTACAAGAACGGCCAACACACCGTACGAGAACGGCCAACACGCCGGGGGAGGGCAACCCCCCGGCGTGTTGGCCGTTATGGACGCTGTGTTGGCCGTTGTGGACGGTGTGTTGGCTGTTTTGGGACGGGGTGTTGGCCGTTTTGGGGTGGGGCGGGGTTGTTAGGGGTGGAGTTGTTCTTGCATGAGGAGGAAGGCGCCTAGGCCGTGTAGGTCGTTGGTGTTGCGTTTGCGGGCGTAGTAGTAGTTGAGGTCGCCGACGTTGGTGCCCTCGGAGATGTCGTAGATGTTGGTCAGGCCGTCGGCGCCGTTGCGCACCTTGGCCAGCACGCCGCGGTACCCGCGATCGGCCACCCGCTGGTAGGACCGCGAGATGTAGCCGCGCTGCACGGCCGCGTCGAGCATCGTGGTGTACATGGACGAGGCCGAGGTCTCGGTCCAGTTGTCCGGGTCGTCACCGCGGTCGACCACCTGGAACCAGCGCCCGGTCTGCCGGTCCTGGTAGCGGGCCAGTCCCTTGGCCAGGTGTTGCACGTAGCCGATGAGCTGCTGCCGCTTCGGGTGGTTCTTGGGCAGCATGTCCAGGATCTCGATGTAGGTGATCGCGGACCAGCCGAAGGCGCGGGCCCAGAAGAAGCTCGTGGTTCCGGTGTCCGACTTGGGTTTGGGGTCCCACGGGGCGTCCCGGTCGCCGTCGTAGGCGTGCCACATCAACCCGTTGTCGGCCTTGAGCCGGTTGAAGTAGGTCTCCAGGTTCCGGAGGACCTCCTCGGTGGCGTACTGCTCGTCGCCGTAGGCCTGGCCGTAGCGCATCAGGAACGGCTGGGCCATGAACACCCCGTCCGCCCACAGCTCGTTGGTCTTGCTGGTGGCGTGCCACATCCCGCCGTCGGGGGTGCGCGGGTAGGTGGTGATCCGGGTACGGATCTGGTCGGCGGCGGCCTTGTACCTGGGGTCGCCGGTCTCCTTGTGCAGGAAGATCAGCACGTTGCCGGGCTGCATCGCGTCCAGGTTGTTGAAGCTGTGGTTGACGTGCCCGTTGGCGTCGACGTGGTAGTCGGCCCACTTCTTGATGTAGGCCAGGTACTTCGGGTCCTTCAACCGCTGGTAGACCTTGTACACGCCGTAGAGGAACAACCCGCGGGTGTAGCCCCAGCCGCCGATGGTCTGCGGATCCGGGTTGCGCGCGATGGTCGAGTCGATCACCGCCTTGGACCAGTCGGTGGCCGGCGGGGCCGCACTGGCCACCGGCGCGGTCAGCGACAGCGCGAGCGCGCCCGCGGTGGCCACGGCGGTGGCCACCCGGAACAAGCGCGAGCGGAGGGTCCTGCCTCTGTTCACCGATCCTCCTACATCCGTTGGGTCAACACTTCGTTCATCACCACGAACGCGGCGAGTCCGTGCAGGTCGTTGGTCATCCGGCGGCGGGACAGGTAGGTCTGGTAGTCGCTGGGGTGGGTGCCCTCGGAGGTGTCGAGCACGTTGGCCAGGCCGTCGGCGCCCTTGACCACCTTGGCCAGCACCCCGCGATGTCCTTTGCGCGCGACGGTGTCGTAGTAGTGCGGCAGCAGGCCGAGCCGGACGGCCTTGCCCAGGGTGTAGGTGTACATGGCCGAACCGGAGGTCTCGGTCCAGTTGTCCGGGTCGTCGCCGCGGTCGACCACCTGGAACCAGCGGCCGGTGCGTGGTTCCTGGAACCGGGCGAAGGCGCGGGCCAGGGTGTGCAGGTTGGCGATCAGCCGCGGCCGGTCAGGATGGTTGCGCGGCAACACTTCCAGCACGTCGACCAGGGCCATCGAGTGCCAGCCGATGGTGCGCACCCAGTGCACCGAGGAGGTGTGCGTGACCGGGTCCGGGCCCCAGCTGGCATCGCCGTTCTCGTCGTAGGCGTGGAAGAGCAATCCGTTGGGCGCCACCAGGTGCTTGAACGTGACCAGGAGGTTGCGGGCGGCTTCGTCGTAGGCGTATTTCCCGTCGCCGTAGGCTTTTCCGTAGCGGGCCAGGAAGGGCTGCGCCATGTAGACGCTGTCCGCCCACAGCTCGCCGGGGGTGAGGCTGGAGTACCACATGCCGCCGTCCGACGTCCTGGGGTACTCGGCGATCCGGGCCCGGATGACCTCGGCTGCCTTGCGGTAGCGGACATCCCCGGTCTCGGCGTGCAGGGCGATCAGCAGGCTGCCCGGCAGCATCGGATTCTGTTGCGTCAGCGAGGTGTTGAGCCTGCCCTCGGCGTCCACGGTCAGGTCGGCCCAGCCGCGAACGTAGTCCAGGTACCGTTTCTCCCCGGTGCGGCGGTACACCTGGTACACGCCGTAGAGGAACAACCCGCGGGTGTGGCTCCACTCCCCGAAGGAGGCGGGCGTGGGGAAGCGGGTCAGGGTGGCGTCCACGACGGCCCGCGACCAGTCCACAGTGGAGGCTGGTGCGGGCGTCGCGGCGCTCACGCCGCCGGCCAGTAGGGCGCCGACGACGGCGAAGGCGGTGACCAGTCGCCTGGCGGCGCGGACTGCTCGGGTGTGCATGGGATGGCCTTTCCTCAGGGCAGGGTCAGCACGACCTGGCTGAT
Organism: Crossiella cryophila; assembly: GCF_014204915.1. Classification (NCBI taxonomy): domain Bacteria; kingdom Bacillati; phylum Actinomycetota; class Actinomycetes; order Pseudonocardiales; family Pseudonocardiaceae; genus Crossiella; species Crossiella cryophila. The sequence continues at coordinate 8,118,966 of NZ_JACHMH010000001.1, read as the reverse complement.
CCCGTTGTGCGGGCGGAGTTTCACCACGGTGCCGCCGAACGCGCCGGTGGTCGTGGTCCAGCCACTGGCCCGCCCACGCAGTTCGTCCACAGTGGACTTACCGGCGGGACGGCCGTCGAGGTAGGCGGCACGCAGGCCGCTGACCCCCGGCAGGGTCAACTGGGTCTCGGCCGGCGCGTCGCGCAAGGTGATCACCAGGTGCTTGCCCACCCGGTGACTGGTCAGCTTGCCGCCGTAGGGGTTCTCCGCGCGCGCCCCGCCGTCGGCGGAGACCAGCCAGCCCGCCCGGTCCTTGCGGTCCAGATCGTTGGTGCCCCACGGTTTGGCCCACACCTGCGGCCCGCGCTGGTTGAACCCGATCGCCGCGCCCGCCCGCAGATACAGTGGGAACTCGTCCACAGTGGACTCCCGCGTGATGGTCCGGTCACCGGCGATCGTCTGCCCGCTGTGCAGGTCGATCCAGTCGCCCTTGGGCAGCCACACCCGCACCGGCGTGGACTTCCCGGCCGCCCCGTCGGCCTCGGCGCGGTCCTCGGTCACCGGCGCGGCCAGCAGGTCCGGCCCGACCATGAACTGCTGGTCAGCCGTCCAGGCCGCCTCCTCGCGCGGGTGGTCGAAGGGCATCGGCCGGGTGATCGGCACGCCGGTGGCCGCGGCGAGGCGGGCCTGCTCGAACAGGTAGGGGAACAGCTCGTAGTGCAGCTTCGCCGCGTCCCGGAACCGGCGCAGCGTGTCCGCGTCGTAGACCCACGGGGTGCCGTTGCGGCCCGGCCCGCCGACCTGGAACACCGGCGAGACCGCGGAGAGCTGCGCCCACCGGGTGAACAGGGTCGGCGAGGGCGAGTCGGGCGCGATCCGCCGGTAGCCGCCGGTGTCCGAACCCCACACCGGATGCCCGGTCATGCCGTTGTTCACCCCGCGCCGCAAGGTCAGCCGCAGTCCGTCGAAACTCATGTCCGCATCGGCCATCCAGGCCCCGCGCAGGATGGTCGGCATGCCGTCATAGCCTGCGCGGAACAGCATCGTGTAGTTGTCCCCGTGCGCCTTCCGCAGCGCGCGGGCCACGGATTCGGCGTAGAGCAACGGATACTTGTTGTGCAGCAGCCGACCCGGCCCGCCGGCGAAGGTGGACTCCTCGAAGTTGTGCTCCTCGCCGCGGTCGCCCTTGACCATGTTCACGCCCATCCGGAAGACCTGCTCCAGCTTGGCCTCGTAGTGCGCGCGGGTGGCCGGGTTGGTCAGATCCAGGTCGAGCACGTTGGTGCGATCGGACTGCACGAAGGAGTTCGGCGGGTAGTCGTGCGGGCACGGCTTGCCGTCGGACTGCTTGGCCAGGAACGGGGCCACCCACACACCCAGGTTCACCCCGCGCCGCTTCAGGTCGTCGATCATGCCCTGGGCGTCCGGGAAGACCTGCTTGTCGAAGCTCAGCGCGCCGATGCAGGCATAGGTCGGCCGCGCGCCCTCCGGCCCCTGCTCCCACGGGTTGTCGATCCACACCGTGTCCAGGGGCAGGTCGTGCGCCTGGAACTGGACGGCGTCCTCGATCACCTCGGCCTGGGTGTTGTACTTGTCCCGCCACTTCATCAGCGCGAACTGCCGCGGCGGCGGCAGCGTGGGCAGCCCGACGCGCTGGAAGTAGGAGCGGGTGACCCGCTCGGGCGAGCCGCCGTAGACCTCGTAGGAGAGGTGGTCGTCCTTGAAGCACAACTGGATCCGGTCGTTCTGCCCGTAGGCGACCGGGCAGGGCGCGGGCTTGTCCTCGCAGTGGGTGTCCGCCTGCGCGCCGGGGAAGGCGATCCGGCCTATCGCGGCGGTGTCCGGGTAGACCGCGTAGCCGTGCGAGCTGAGGAAGAACGGGGTCGGCGCGCCGTTCTTGTTGCACTTGCCGAAGTTGCTCGCTCCGACGAAGACCGCCTTGTTCAGCAGCACCTTGCCGCGCAGGTCGGTGAACATGGTGTGCGCGCCACCGCCCAGGAAGTGCTCCTCGGGTGACCCGGTGAGCGTCTCGGACACCCTGGTCACCCCGGTCGCCGGACTGAACGTCCAGTCCACCCGCAGCCCGCGCGGAGTGCGGGTGACCGCCACCGTGGCGGTGCGGCCGGGCTCGGTGGTGGCCACCGCGTAGCTCGTCCCGCCCGGGGTGTCCTGGCGGCCGCGGAGGTCGGTGAGGTGGTGCGTGCTGCCGTCGGCCAGCTGGTAAACCATCCGCGCGGTCGGGTCGGCGAGCTGGGCGGTCAGCGGCCGGTGGCCCTGCCGGAAGCTCAGCCGGAACGGGCTCGGCTCGGCCAGCCAGCTCGGCGGCGCCGCCTCGGCCTCGAGACCGGGGGAGTCGGGGACGGGCAGGCTGGGAGGCGACTCCGCGCCCGCCGCGCCGGTACTGGCCAGCGTGACCGCCAGCGCCGCGCCGAACACGGTCAGTCGTCGGAAACCCCGCCGTCTCGATGCCATCGAAGCTCCTCAACGCACCACACGGTGCACCTCAGTTGGAAAGCGTTTTCCCTCCGAATGGCGGTCCGGGGCGGTGTGGGGGCGGACACACTCTATCCTCCGATGTCTGCCGGTCAAGACGGCCGGAAGTAGGCTCAAGACCATTGATGTGGGCTGTTCGGCGGCCTGTTGACCCGATGTTTTCACATGGCTGAACCTGGGCTGGCCGCTTGTGCCGACAAACTGTCCAAGATCACGGTGAATCGGATGCAACCTCGGTGCGGGTTCATGCGCCCTTACGGGTAGACAGTGCACTGAACGGGTGACTGTGGCGTGGAGAGGGGAGTGCGGACCGTGTTGGTCGCACGAGCGACGGGGATGTTGAAACTCATAGGGCTGTGCGTGGTGGCCGGTCTGGTGGTCGCCGCGATCGCCTTCCCCGTCGTAGGCGGGGCGGGGCTGCTGTCGAACCGGGCCAGTGAGACGGTCGACCAGTTCTCCGCCGAACTCGCCCAGGCCGACCCGCCGCTGCTCACCACGATCACCGACAGCAAGGGCAAGCCGATCGCCTACCTCTACGACCAGGACCGGGAACTGGTCGACAGCGCGGGCATCTCGCAGAACATGAAGGCGGCCATGGTCGCCATCGAGGACCACCGCTTCGAGGAACACAACGGAGTGGACTGGAAGGGCACCCTGCGCGCGGTGGTCAAGGGCGTGCTCGGCCAGCGGGTCGAGGGCGGCTCCTCGATCACCCAGCAGTACGTGAAGAACTACCTCGCCTACGTCGTGGCCAAGACCGACGTGGAGCGGGAGAAGGCCAGCGAGGTCACCGCTGCCCGCAAGCTGCGCGAGGTGCGGATCGCGCTGCAGCTGGAGCGCACGCTGAGCAAGGACGAGATCCTCACCCGCTACCTCAACGTGGTGCCCTTCGGCGGCCAGATCTACGGCATCAAGTCCGCCGCCCGGCACTTCTTCGACAAGCTGCCCAAGGACCTCAGCGTCCCGGAGGCCGCCTACCTGGCCGGTCTGGTCAACAAGCCCTCCCGGCTGGGCACGGAGAACCCGGAGGAGGCCAAGAAGCGGCGCGACCACGTGCTCAAGCGGATGGCCGACACCGGCGCGCTGGCCAAGGACGCCGCCCAGGCCCAGCAGCTCTACCGCCAGTTCCAGGAGGAGCCGCTCAACTTCGCCAACGCCAAGCGCCGGCCGAATGACTGCGTGAGCGCGGAGAACGGCCAGACCAACGGCTACTTCTGCGACTACGTGGTGGACTACCTGGCCAAGCTGGGCTTCTCCAAGGACAAGCTCAAGCGCGGCGGCTACACCATCCAGACCACCCTGGACCAGGGCGCCAACGACGCGGTCAAGGCCGCGGCCGAGGGCGAGGTCAGCAAGACCACCGACGGCATCGCCAACGCGATGGCCGTGGTCGAGCCGGGCAAGGACAAGCACCGGGTGCGCGCGCTGGGCGCCAACCGGGACTACGGCAACGACAAGGGCAAGAACCAGACCTCGTTCAACCTGCCGGCCGACGTCAGCCGCTTCGGCGCCGGGTCGATCTTCAAGATCTTCACCGCGGCCGCGGCCATGGAGGAGGGCAAGACCGGCGTCAACCGCACGGTCAACGTACCCAACACCTACACCTCCTCGATCTACAAGAACGGCGGCAAGGCCTACACGGTGAAGAACGCCAGCGATGGCGCCGACAGCACGATGACCCTGCAGAGCGCGCTGGCGCACTCGCCCAACACCGGGTTCGTCATCCTGGAGGAGCAGGCCGGGCTGAACAACGTGGTCGACATGTCGGTGCGGATGGGGCTGCGGGACAGCATGCAGTCGGTCAACCGCGGCGGCTCCAAGATCAACCCGGAGGCCAAGGACACCTCCCTGCGGGTCGCGCAGGACAAGTGGGTCAAGGACAACAAGGTCGGCTCGTTCACCCTGGGCGTGACCGTGGTCAGCGTGCTCGAACTGGCCAACGTCGGGGCCACCATCACCAGCGGCGGCACCTGGTGCCCGCCGACCCCGATCGAGAAGATGACCGACCGCAACGGCAAGCCGGTCGAACTCAAGGAAGCCGCCTGCGAGCAGGCCATCGACGCCGGCCTGGCCGGCGCGCTGGCCCAGGGGCTGAGCAAGGACGTCACCGAGGGCACCGCGGTCAACGCCGCCCGTCAGGCGGGCTGGACCCGGCCGATGATCGGCAAGACCGGCACCACCCAGAACCACCAGTCCGCCGGGTTCCTCGGTGCCACCCCGAACTTCTCCGGCGCGGTGCTGACCTTCTCCGACAGCCCGACCCCGCGCACCATCTGCGACGGCAACCGGCCCTACCTGTGCTCCTCCGGCAGCTTCATCTACGGCGGCAAGGTCCCCGCGCGGACCTGGTTCGAGGCGATGAAGCCCATTCATCAGGGCTCGGAAACCAAGTCACTACCAGCGGCCGGATCGCAGTACCAGTGACCAAACGGCCGCACTTCTCGCCGTATTAGGTCAAACAGGTAAATTATCCAAATAAGTCGTCGCGGCCCGTATTCACTGGAGTACGCTGGGTCGCGGCGACTTTCCCTGTCTGCGCTTTCGCGCCATCCTCGCTGATCAGACCGGCCTACGACGAAGGTATGGACGTAAACCAACTTCTGTCGGGTGATGGGTTGGTAAACCGTCGTTACTGTCCGGATTACGGCCGGATCACGCCTGTCCGGGCCACCCCTGTAATTGCGCTGGAGGTAGTCGATGCGGCGAAGGAGTCGCGTTTTCCTGGTGGCCATCACCGCCAGTTCGCTCGTGTTCAGCGCCGGCGCGACAAGCGCCAGCGGCGCCGGCACGGGCGCGGACGCCGAACAGATCCGCCTGGTCGGCGCGGACAAGTTCACCATCAGCCTCGACGGCGGCAGCACCTGGAGCCGGGAGCTGCCCCAGGCCAGCCAGATCCGGCTGGCCAACCGCAGCTTCGACCCCACCTCCGCACAGGCCGAGGGCGCCACCCCCGAGGAACTGCGGGTCCGCGAGGGCGGGGCCTACCTGGTGCAGTTCAAGGCCGCGCCGCTGGACGCCCAGCGCCGTGAGCTGGCCCGGCTCGGCGCCCGCCTTGGCGCCTTCATCCCCGACTACGCCTACGTGGTGCGGATGAGCCCGGCCACCAAGGAACGCGTCGCCAAGCTCGGCTTCGTCCGCTGGGTCGGCGCCTACCAGCCCGGCGACAAGCTGGCCCCGGCCGCGCTCAAGGAGACCAAGACCGCCCGCTACGTGGTGACCCTGGTCGAGTCGAACGCCGCCGAGCAGAAGGCGGCGGCCGAGGCGATCACCAGGGCCGGTGGCCAGGTGCACGTGGCCTCGGCCAGCACCCAGCACCTGGAGGTCACCCTCAGCCCGGCCCAGCTGCGCGCCACCGCGCACCTGGACCAGGTCCTGGCGGTGGACGCGGCCTCCGGGCCGGAGACCGACATGGACAACGCGCGCATCGACGGCGGCGCGAACGTCATCGAGTCCGCCGGCGGCTACAAGGGCCAGGGCGTGGTCGGCGAGGTCATGGACTCCGGCCTGCGCACCACCCACCAGGAGTTCCGGGCCAGGCCGCCGATCCAGCACGGCGCCGCCGGCACCAGCCCCAGCCACGGCACCTCCACCTACGGCCAGATCTTCGCCACCGGCGTCAGCCCCAAGCACCGCGGGCTGCTGCCCGAGGGCCAGGGCATCCACTCCGGCTACAACGTGCCCGACCGGTACGCCCACTCCAAGGAGCTGGTCGACCCCAACGGCAAGTACAAGGCGGTGTTCCAGACCAACAGCTGGGGCAACGCGCTGACCACGTCCTACACCACGATCTCCGCGGCCATGGACAAGATCGTCTTCGATCTGGACCTGTTCATCTGCCAGTCCCAGAGCAACGCCGGTTCGCAGCAGTCGCGGCCGGAGGCGTGGGCGAAGAACGTGCTCTCGGTGGGCGCGCAGTACCACAAGAACACGCTGAGCCGCACCGATGACCAGTGGAACCGCGGCGCGAGCATCGGCCCGGCGGCCGACGGCCGGATCAAGCCGGAGATCTCCAACTACTACGACGGCATCGACACCACGACCTCGACCAACGACACCGCGTACACGCCGAGCTTCGGCGGCACCAGCGGCGCCACCCCGATCACCTGCGGCAACGCCGGCCTGGTGTTCCAGATGTGGGCGGACGGGGTCTTCGACGGGGCGCCCGGCAAGAAGCGGGACGTCTTCGCCTCCCGGCCGCACGCGGCCACGGTCAAGGCGCTGCTGGTCAACACCGCGAACCAGTACACCTTCTCCGGCGCCACCCACGACCTGACCCGGACCCACCAGGGCTGGGGCACCGCGAGCGTGGGCAACCTGTACAACCAGGCCAAGGGCAACGCCTGGAAGCTGCCGGTGCTGGTGAACGAGACCGACCTGCTCAAGGCCGGTCAGTCCAAGTCCTACACGGTCGAGGCGGACGGCACCAAGCCGTTCAAGGCGACCCTGGCCTACACCGACCCGGCCGGTTCGCCGACCGCGGCGCTGTCGCGGGTCAACGACCTGACGCTGAAGGTCACCGCGCCCGACGGCACCGTGTACTGGGGCAACAACGGCCTCAACGTCGGCAACTTCTCCACCCCCGGTGGCGCTGCGAACAGCATCGACACCGTGGAGAACGTGATCTTGGAGAAGGCGGCCAAGGGCACCTGGAAGGTGGAGGTCCAGGCGGACCAGGTCAACGCGGACGGTCACCCGGAAACCCCGGAGACCGATGCTGACTACGCCCTGGTTGTGACGAAGTAACCCGGATGGGGAAAGCTGGCGGTGACCCTGCGGGGTCGCCGCCAGCTTGCTTTGTGGGTTAAGGGGCGTGGTATGCGGGTGCTCGTGTCGGTGGACATGGAGGGGATCGCCGGGATCGTCGACGGCGAGGACGTCCGGCCAGGTGAACGGGAGTACGAGCGCAACCGGGCGCTGATGACCGCCGAGGCCAACGCCGCGGTGCGCGGGGTCTACGACGCCGAACCGGACGCGGAGGTGCTGGTCTCCGACGCGCACGCCCAGTTCCGCAACCTGTTGCCCGAGCAGCTGGACCGCCGGGCCACGCTGTTGCGCGGCAAACCCAAGCCCTTCGGCATGATGGCCGGCATCGCCGAGGACGTGGACGCGGTGATCTTCGTCGGCTACCACGGCCGGGCCGGCCTTGCCCATTCGGTGCTCTCGCACACCATCAGCGGCGCGGTGATCGCCGACGTCCGCTGCAACGACCGCAGCCTGGGCGAACTCGGCCTCAACGCCGCGCTGGCGGCAGCGCACGGCGCGGTGCCGATCCTGGTCGCCGGGGACGAGACGGTGGCCACCGAGGCGAGCGGGGTGGCCCGCGGCATCTGGTCGGTGGTGGTCAAACGGGCCCTGGGCATGCGCGCGGCGGAGAACCTGCACCCGGAGGAGGCATGTGCCCGGATCCGGGCCGCGGTGCCCCAGGCGTTGCGCCGCAGCGGCCGGGTCCGCCCGCTGCGGTTCGCCGGCGAGGTCGACGTCGAGGTGGACGTGCTGAGCCCCGCGATGGCCGAGAACGCCCTGCTGGTCCCCGGCATGGAGTTGATCGGCGAACGCACCCTGTCCTATGAGGCCGAGGACTTCCCGACCGCCTACCGCGTCATCCAGCTCATCGCCCTGCTGGGCCGCCAGTGACCCTGGCCGCGAGGGTCTTGGGCGCGACCAGGCGATAGCTGTCCAGCAACAGTTCCTCGACCTCGGCCCAGTCCGGCGCACCCAGGTCCAGCCGCAACGACACCCAGCCCTTGGCCCCGAGGTAGGCGGGCACCAGATACCGCTCCGGCCGCGCCCCGACCAGGGCCTGCTGCTGTCCCGGCGCGGCCTTGACGCACAGCGCGACGATCCCGTCCCCGTGGTGATCGTCCAGGTAGTATCCGAACGTCTTCTTCCGCACCCGGAACGCACTGTGCTGCTCAGCCTCGACCACCGCCTCCGGCAGCCCACCCGCGAGCCGTTCCAGTCGCGCCCGCAGCTCCTCGTTCGCCCTGGGAGAACCATCCTCGGCCATGGGCGAACACGGTATCCGGGCTCCGCGGTCGCTGCCAGGCTCGCGGTCATGGACACCACACCCCTGCTACCGAACCTGACCCAGCTCACCTTCCCGGTGGGCCAGGCGTACCTGTGGCACGACGCCACCGAGGCAACCCTGATCGACACCGGCCTGCCCGGCTACGGCGACCAGGTATGCGAGGCGGTGACGGGTCTCGGTGTCCCCCTGCGCCGGATCGTGCTGACCCATTGGCACGCCGACCACACCGGCGCCGCAGCGGAAATCGTGTCCTGGAGCAACGCCGAGGTGATCGCCCACCACGCGGACGCCCCCATGATCCGCGGCGAGGCGGTGGGCCAGCCCCCGGTGTTCGAGGCGGACTGGGAACGCGAGCTGCATGGCCAGATCTCGCCCGGGGTGCCCGCGCACCCGCCATGCCGGGTGGACCGGGAGGTCGAGGACGGCGAGGTGCTCGCCTTCGGCGGCGGGGCGCGGGTGATCGGGGCGCCGGGTCACACCCCCGGGAGCATCGCGGTGTGGCTGCCGTCCGGGGTGCTGTTCCTGGGCGACGCGGTGGTCAACGTGACGGAGTTGAGCGTGGGAGTGTTCAATGTGGACAGTGAGCTGGCGCGGAAGTCGTTCGCCCGGCTGAGCGAACTCGACTTCGAGATCGCCTGCTTCGGCCACGGCCCGGCCCTGCTGACGAACGCCGGCACCCGCTTCCGCGAACTGGCGGCCACCCTGCCCACCTGACCCCGGACCCGCCTCCGCCGCGCCCGATCGCCCCGAGGCCAACCCCCCGGCCCTCCCTAGCCCGCCAGTTCCACGACCACCTGTTCGCACAACTCATGCGTCCGCAACGCGTCCCGAAGATCCGGCAGCCCACCGTCGCCCCGAATCCCAGCCAGGAACGCGTCGCACACCTGCTCGATCCCCCGCCGCCAGGCCACCGGCGCCCACCCGTCTTCCAACGACCGCGTAACCCGGCCACCCGCGAACCGTGTGACCCGCCCAAGATCCTCCACCTCGACCTTCACCCCACCCCCGGAAACCTCCAGCCGTTCCTGCTTCGCCCCGGCCCGCCGATGCATCAACCCGATCGCGCTGAACCCCTTGCCCACCAACGTCAACCCCACCTGCTCCAGTACCCCGCCGGTCACCACCCCCGACACCAGCACCCGCTCCACCGGCCCAGGAGCCAGGAACCGCAGCGTGTCCACGACATGGATGAAGTCGTCGAACACCACCTCCCGCACCCCGCCGCCCCCACCGTCCTGGTTCTTCTGCAACACCACCAGATCCCGCACACCCCGCGCCGCCTCGGCGTAGGCGGGCACGTACCGGCGATTGAACCCCACCATCAACGGCACCCCGAGCCGCTCGGCCCGCTCCACCAGTTCCCGTGCTCCCGCAAGGCTGTCATCGAGCGGTTTGTCCACATAGGTCGGTACCCCGGCATCCAGCAACCGCCCGACGGTCACCGCGTGCGCACTGGTCGGCACATGCACGAAAGCGGCATCAATCCCATGCGCCAACAACGCGTCCAGCTCGGTGAACCGCCGCTGCTCCGGAACCCGGTACCGATCCGCGATCTCCGCCAACCGCCCCGAGTTCCGCGTCAACAAATGCAGATCCAGCCCCACCCGAGCCGTGATCGTCGGCAGATACGCCTTCCGCGCGATATCCCCCAACCCGATCACCGCAACCCGTACCGCCACCCCGACCTCCAGTCGTTCGCCACCTAACGACCACCGCCCACCACCGGACGCCGCTCCAGGGTGACCGGAATGCTGCGCAGCTCCCGAATCCCCAACCGGGCCCGCCACCGCAGTTCCTCCTCATCCCCGGCCAACAGCACATCACACCCCAGCACCGCCCGAACCGCCGCCTCCGCGACCACCCCCGCAAGCCCCAGATCCCCGGCATCAGCATCCCCCCGCACCACCTCCCGGATCACCGCGGCCAGCACCAGGGGGTCCCGCCGCAACACGGCCAACTGCTCCGGACAACCCAACAGGGTCAGCAACGCGTCGGAGATGAGATCGACAATCCGCACATACCCCGCCACCACCTCCACAGCCGACACTCGACTGCCCCCACGCCCAGCCACCCCACCCCGGTACACCCGCCCATCGCCCGACTGCCCGGCCACCGCACCCCCACCCACCGGCGACTCGTCCCAGGGCCCCGCCGCAGCATCTCGACGTGGTTCCAACTCATCTCGCTGCCCCGCCGCGTCGTCCCAACACACCCGAGACCCACCCCGGTCCGCCGCGGTCCCACCCTGCCGTCGAGCCGTCTCGTCCTGGCGAGAATCCGACTCGTCCCAGCAGTCGCCCAAGCCCTCCCGTCCAGTGGACACCGCGTCCCGATCCGCGGACGGCTCGTGATGTGCGGACAACTCAGCCAAGTACCCCTCCAGCTCCGCCCAAACCCGCGGAGTCACCGCCCCCTCGATCCCACTGGCCTCCCGCACCCACCGCTGGAAGTCCGCCCGATCCAGCCCCGGCACCCGCGCCAGCTCCATGACCACGGCCGCAGCCACCGGCTCCGCGAAGTCCCGGACCAGCTCAGCCGCCCCCCGTGCCAACAACCCCCCAAGCAACTGCCCCACCTGCAGCCCCACCCGAGCCCGCAACCCACCCGGCCGACCACTCACCGCGAACAAAGACATGCCCTCACGACGATGACCAACCCTGACTGGTTCATCAGTCACACCCGATCACCCAAAAGACCACAGCCAGAAGACGCACCCCGCCCCACTCACGAGACTCTCAACCCAACCCCACCGTGAACCCCGCAGGCACGACGTCCCCTCAACCCGGCAGCCGTCGCGTCCCCTCAACCCGGCGTGCATCGCGTCCCCGCAACTCAGCAGAGTTGGCCTCGCCGAACCCCTGCAGGCGTGGCCTCGCCGAATCCCCGGGAGTGCCGTCATCGCAGCAGAACCCACGAGCACCGCCATCGTCGCAACTAACGCGAATACCCGCCCGGCCGTAGTACCCACGAGCGCCGCCGCCCCCGCCATCCCCGCAAGCGCCAAAGTTCCACGGAACCCGCGATCACCGACACCACCCCGACTACCACGATCGCCAGTACCACCAGATCCACCGCGATCATCAAACCCCCGCTCAACCGGGACCACCGATCCCCTTGATCGCCCCCGCGCCGCCCCGCCCCTGCCCTCCGCCCCCCGATTCCGTCCCGTCCCGTCCCGTCCCGTCCCGACAGGCTCACCGCTCCCGCAACCCCGACCGCTCACCTAACCGGAACGCGTCAACCCCACCGCACTGACAAACCGAACAAGGTCATCAGTGGAATAACCAAGCAGCTCAGCCCGGTGAACCGCCATGAGCAACAACTGCCCCGCAATCATCGCCCCATACCCATCAGTCCCATCCCCCATGAACTCCCACAACTTCTCCACACCCAGATCCGTAAGCAAAAACCCATGCTCACTCCGAACCTCGGCACAAACCCCCGCAACCGCATCCAACAAAGTCGGCCCAACCCGCCGACAACGCAACCCAAACAACCCAGCAAAACTCTCCACCACACACCCAGCAGGCGGCGCGCCCTTGATCGCGTCATACCTAGAATCCTCAAACCGCGGCCCCGGATATTCGCAGGGATAATGCAACAAATCAAACTCATGAACCGCGATAGCCCCAGTCTCAGCCACGGCGCCCCTCCCCTCCCGCGCTGACCCACCCAACCTGCCCGCCGAATCACGGCAAACGCCTGGTCAGCACCGCTGTCAATTGGATTCCCGCAGCCTAATCCCCATCAACCCAGCCCGCCCGTTGCCGCATCGTGGTCGCCACGCTGTGCCCCGCCTGCGTCGACCTGGCGGGCTCGCCTGGCCGGGCCATTCGCCCAATCGAGCCGTAGCTCGTCGTATCGCGCCGCCGAGCCAGCCCCGTCCCGTGCCGCCACGCCACGCCAGGACGCGGCGATCCGGCCGATCCGTGACGCGACGATCCGCGGGCGGGCTCCGCGCCCATTTGATCCCCGCCGAGCAGAGGCCGAGCAGAGGCCGAGCAGAGGCCGGGCGGCGGCTGGGCTGGGGCCGGGGCGGACTGAGGCGAGGCGAGGCGGGGCCAGGCAGGACAGAGCTGGCCGATCTGGTCGTGCCCGGGACGGACGCTCCGCGTGCGAGCCCAGCGGTGCAACGAGCCGGTGCTGTCTCGCCGCTTGCTGGCCGCATCCAGGGCCATTGTGCTGGCCGGGAGAGCACGGCGGTCGAGCCTCACGCACTGGCCGGGGCTTGCGCGGCGCACGAGCCGAGCGTTGCGCGGGCGGCAGGCTGGCCGGGCCCCGCGCACCGGCCGGGCCCCGCGTTGAGTCCGGGGCTCGCCGTGGCTGGCCGTGGCCTCGGGTTGTGCGCGCTCGGAGCCGCGCGCGCCTGCGTCGGGTTGTGCGTGCCCGGGGCCGTGAGTGGCTGCGTCGCGCTGGTAGAGGCGCTGCTGGGGCCGGGCCTGGGTGCTGCTCCTCGCCGGTCCTTGGGGCCGGTGGTGAGGCCGCCGTGTCAACGCCCCGCCCGCGCCGCCGCCTTCCTCTGCGGAACGCAAAAACCTCGATTTAGGTTGCCATGCTGTTTTGGTTGGTTTCGCCCGTCACTCGTCTGGACATCACCCGTTCGCGAGCTTTGTCAAGATCGCTCAATCCTGGCGAGCAGGGCCCTCTTGTCCAAGTCTCCACTCAACTTCGGCAACCCGACCCCGGCCGCCTGGCTCCGGCGGCCCTCCGTTGTGGCTCAATTCTACCGCCCGAGAACCGTCACCCCGGGTAACTTTCGCCTGCGCTTTTCACCACTCCGTGACCTCCAAAACAGCGCGCGCAGCCCGAACCGAGTCCACCAACGGATGCCCGGCCAGCGCTCGCAACGCCTTCTCGCGGCTCCCCGTCCGGGCGGCCGCGATCGTTTCCCGCTCCACCGCCTTCACTTGCTGCACCAAGCTCAACGCCGGTCCGTCCAACGGATCCACCGCGATCGGCCGCGCTCCATTCGCGTCAACCAAACATGGCAGCTCCACCACCGCGTCCGGGTCCAATCCGGGCAACGCGCCCCGGTTTCTGACGTTCAGGATCATTGTCGCCGCGCGGTTGGCCGTGATCGCCGCCATCAGGTCCAGCGCCACCTGCTCGTATCCGCCGCCGTCTGTGTCGCAGGTCGTGCGTTCGCCGGCGTCCGCGATCTGGCGGGCTTCTGCCAGGTAGGTGCGTTCGCGTTCGGATCGGGTTTCTTGCCAGAGGGGTAGGGCTTTTTCGGGGTTGGTTAGGGCTTGTTGGTAGAAGGTGGATTGTTGGGTTTGGAGGAATTGGCCTCGAGGGGTGGGGTTGGCGGCTATTTCCTGGGTGGTTTCTCGGGTGTAATAGTAGTAGTGGAGGTATTCGTTGGGGATGGCGCCCAGGGCTCGGAGCCAGTCTGGTTCGAAGAGGCGGCCTTCTTCGAAGGATTGGAGTTTTTGTTCGTTTGCGAGGAGTTCGGGGAGGCGGTCTCGGCCGTTGACCAGTACTGCTCGGAGCCAGCCGAGGTGGTTGAGACCCGCGTAGTCGAACCAGGCTGTTTCGACGGGGATGTCCAGGGCCGCGGCCACTCGGCGGCAGAGGCCGATGGGGGAGTCGCAGATGCCGATCACGCGGTCGCCCAGGACGGCGGACATCGCTTCGGTGACGGTGCCCGCCGGGTTGGTGAAGTTGATGGTCCAGGCTTCGGGGGCGTAGCGGGCGATGCGTTCGGCGATGTCGACCGCGACGGGGACCGTACGCAGGGCGTAACTGATGCCGCCGGCACCGACTGTTTCCTGGCCGAGCAGGCCCGCGTTGATGGCGTGGCGCTCGTCGGCGCTCCTGCCGGTGAGACCGCCCACCCGGATGGCGGAGAAGATCACGTCGGCGCCGCGCAGGGCCTCGTCCAGGTTTGACGTGCTGCTCAGCTTGGGGCGCCAGGGGGCGTTGGCGGTCTGGGCGTCCAGGACCGCGGTGACCGCGGTGAGGCGGTCCTGGTCCACGTCGTGCAGGACCAGCTCGTCTACCAATCGGTCGGGGTCGGCCAGCAACCGGCCGTGTACCAGGGGAACGCGGAAACCGCCGCCGCCGAGGATCACCAGTCTCACGCGGACCGACTCTAGGCCGTGGGGGGTGGATCTGGCACGGGCTCGCCGGGGCAGGGCGGACGGATCGCGGCGGGGGTGAGGTGGGCGGTAAGGGGACGGGGTGGGGAGTGGGGAGGGTGGATGAGATGGGGCGGTGGGTTCCCGACCGGGTGGTTGACGGAGGCGCGGCTGCCGACTGTGCGGTTGGTGGGGGCGCGGCTCCCGACCGAGCGGTTGGTGGAGGTGGGAGGGGTGGAGGCGGGGCACGTTTCCTGACCGGGTGGTTGGCGGGGGCGCGGTTCTTGACCGGGTGGTTGGCGGGCGTGTTGGTCTCGGCTGGGGGAGGGGAGCCGACCAGGCGGTTGGTTGAGGTGCGGGTCCTGACCGGGTGGTTGGGAGGTGGGTTGTTCTCGGCTGGGTGGTTGGTGAGGTGTTGGTCTCGACCGGGCGGTTGGTGGGGTGTTGTTGGTGACCCAGGGGGTGGTGGGGGCAGGGATATCGACAGTCTGGAACACGCTGGGGTCGGGAGTGGTTGTCACTGTCGGCTGGGAGAGGGAGACTCTGCGCCTGGCCGGAACTGGTCAGCGCGAAACAGGAGTCAGCGGGTACGCAAGCAAGCGCGCGCACAAGTCAGCGCGGGCAACAAGTCGGTCGCACCACGGCCGGCGCGCAGTGGGAAGGAAACACGGTGTCGAGCCAGCCGCCTACCGAGTTCGACGTCCTCTTGTCCGGTCCGGTGTTCCTCGACCTGATCTTCACCGGACTGCCGCAGCTGCCGGAGAACGGCACCGAGGTGTGGGCCACCGGCCTGGGGTCCAGTCCCGGCGGTATCGCCAACCTCGCGGTCGCGTTGGCTCGCCTGCAACTGCGCACCACCCTGGCCTCGGCCTTCGGGGAGGACATGTACGGCGACTTCTGCTGGGACACCCTGGCCAACCAGGAGCAGGTCGATCTCAGTCACTCTCGGCGGTTCTACGGCTGGCATTCGCCGGTCACCGTCTCACTCGCCATCAACCGGGACCGGAGCATGGTCACCCACGGTCACCCCTCGCCGGTGACCGCGGACGAACTGCTCACCGACCCACCTCGGGTGCGGGCCTGTTTCGTGCACGTCGACCACGAGAGCGACAAGTGGGTGCGCACCGCCAAGGACAACGGCGCGTTGCTGTTCGCCGACGTCGGCTGGGATCCCACCGACCAGTGGCGGCCCGAACTGATCCAGCAGCTCGAGGGCTACGACGTCTTCCTGCCCAACAGCGTCGAGGCTGTCCGCTACACCCGCAAGGACGACGTGAAGACCGCGGCCAGGGCGTTGGCCGAGGTGGTGCCGACCGTGGTGGTCACCCGGGCGGGGGGTGGCGCCTACGCCATTGACTCGGCCACCGGGGAAGAGGCCGACGTGTGCGGGATCAACGTGGCCGCGATGGATCCCACCGGCGCGGGCGATGTCTTCGGCGCCGGGTTCACCTATGGCACCCTCGCCGGGTGGCCGCTGGTGGATCGGGTGCGGTTCGCCAACCTGTGCGCTGCCTTGTCCGTGCAGCATTTCGGCGGGTCGTTGTCCGCTCCCGGCTGGTGCGATATCGCCGCCTGGTGGCGGCATCTGGGCCGGCGGGAGGACGAGTCACTGCGCGGATACGACTTCTTGGACGATCTGCTTCCCACTCATGGCTGTGCCACGGTGCGGCGGGCAAGTGCCACGATCGGACTGCGAGGCAGGCCCTAGGCGCGACGGAGGGAGGACGAGCATGATTCGTTCCCGATGGCTGGCCGCCGCGCTCACCGCGCTGACGTTGCTGGCCGCGTGCGTGCCCGGCTCCAACCTGCCCGACACCCGGCCCACCGACCGCCAGGCCAAGGACATCAGGACCGATGTCGCCGCCATGGGCGAGGTGACCCTCACCGTCTGGGACCAGGAGGTGCGGGGCGGTCAGGACAAGCAGATCACCGCGCTGAACGCGGAGTTCCAGCGCAGGTATCCGAACATCCGGATCAACCGGGTGCCGCGCTCCTTCGACGACCTGCGCAACACCACCCGGCTCGGCCTGACCAGCGTGCAGGCCCCCGACGTGGTGCAGGTCAACAACGGCAGGCAGGACATGGGCGCCTACGTCAAGGCGGGTCTGCTGCTGCCGATGGACGGCTACGCCGAGGTCTACCGCTGGCACCAGCGCTTCCCCGCCACCGTGCTGCGGCTGGCCCGCTACCCCGCCTCCGGGGAACCGCTGGGCGAGGGCAAGCTGTTCGGGCTGCCGCAGGGCGGGGAGCTGGTCGGCATCTACTTCAACAAGCAGAAGCTGGCCCGCCTGGGCATCGCGCCGCCGCGGACCTGGGCGGAGTTCGACGCCGCGCTGCGCAAGGCCAAGGAGTCCCGCGAGGTGCCGATCCAGTTCGGCAACCTGGAGAAGAGCGCGGGCATCCACCTGTTCGGCTTCGCACTCAACCGGTTCGCGCCCACCGAGGACGTCTACAAGCTGGCCACCGGCAGGCAGGGCGTGTTCTGGGCAGACGACAATCCCAAGGCCGCGGCCGAACTCCTGGTGCGGTGGGCCGAGGATGGCATGCTGACCAACGGGTTCTCCGGGCTCGGCTCGGACGCGGCCTGGCGGGAGTTCGCCCAGGGCAAAGGCGTTTTCCTGGTCAGCGGGACCTGGTTGATGGCCGATCTGGAGGCGGCGATGGGGGACAGGGTGGGCTTCGTACTACCACCGACCGATGACGGCAAGGTCGCGGTGACCGCGGGCACCAGCGTGCCGTTCGCGATCAGCGCGCGCAGCAGGAACCCGGACGCGGCAGCGGCCTACATCGAGTTCCTGACCTCCTCGCGAGGCATGGCCTTGATGGCCGAGCACGCCAACCTGCCGGTGGTGGAGGCCACCAGCCAGCGTCCGCCGACCGCCTTCCGGGCCGAGGTGTTCAACTCCTGGGCGCACGCCTCGGAGACCGGTGGACTGGTGCCCTACCTCGACTACGCCACACCCACCGCCTACGACACCGTGACCAGCGTGATCGAACAGTTGCTGGCCAAGCGGATGAGCCCGCAGCAGGTCCTGGACAAACTCCAGGCCGACGTGGACGCCGCTCGTGGCGGCCGGTGAACCGCGGCGGGTCGGCTACCTCTATGTGTTGCCTGCCCTGGCCGTGTACGTGGCGTTCCTGCTGTTCCCGTTGCTGCACAGCGCGTGGATCTCGCTGTTCGACTGGGATGGTCTGACACTCGGCACCTGGGCCGGGCTGGACAACTACTTCACCCTGTTCGCCGAGGCCGGATTGCGTGCGGCGTTCGGGCACGCGCTGGTGCTGATCGTGTTCTTCTCGATCCTGCCGGTATGCCTGGGTCTGGTGCTGGCCTCGGCCTTGCACCGCAGCCGGGTGCGCGGACTCGGCTTCTTCCGCACCGTGGTGTTCCTGCCGCAGGTGATCGCGATGGTGGTGGTCGCCGTTGCCTGGCAACAGATCCTGGCCCCCGACGGCCCGCTCAACTCGGCGCTGCGCGCGCTCGGCCTGGACGCCTTCGCGTTCAACTGGCTCGGCGAGGAGAGCACCGCGCTGATCGCGGTCGGACTGGTCGGCACCTGGGTGCAGACCGGGCTGACCGTGGTGCTGTTCCTGGCCGGGATCGGCCGGATCTCCGGCGACCTGTACGAGGCGGCCCGGCTGGACGGGGCCGGGGTGCTGCGCGAGTTCCGCTCGGTGACACTGCCCGCGCTGCGCCCGGACATCGCGGTGGCGTTGACACTGACCGTGATCTCCTCGCTGCGCACCTTCGACCTGGTGTACGTGATGACCCCGCTGGGAGGGCCGGGGGAGTCGACCACGGTGCCCGCCTACGAGATCTACCACCGCGCCTTCCAATCGGGGCAGGTGGGTTCGGCGGCGGCGATCGGGATCACCCTGACCGTCCTGGTGTTCGCGCTCAGCGCGGTGGTGCTGCGACTGGCTGGGGGTCGGCGATGACGGTGTCCCGCTGGGAACGCGTTGGCACGTATGTGGTGCTGCTGCTCTTCGCCGGCTACGCGCTCTACCCGGTGCTCTGGATCCTGTTGACCGCCGTACGTTCCGACGTACCCGGGCAGGGCGGCTGGCACCCGGAGAACTTCCTCACCGCCTGGACCCAGGGCAAGTTCGGCAGCTACCTCGGCACCAGCCTGATCGTCGCGGTGGCGGTGGTGGCGCTGTCCGCGCTGCTGTCCGTGCTGGCCGGATATGCCTTCGGCACCATGCGTTTCCGCGGTTCCGGACTGCTGTTCTACCTGCTGCTGCTCGGGGTCACCATCCCCAGTCAGGCCGTGGTGGTGCCGCTGTACTTCGACCTGCGCGACGTCGGCCTGCTCGACACCTACGCGGCGCTGGTGCTGCCACAGGTCGCGCAGTCGGTGGCCTTCGGCGTGTTCTGGATGCGCGCCTACTTCCGCTCCAGCTCCACCAGCGTGGTGGAGGCCGCGCGGCTGGACGGGGCCGGGCACTGGCAGATCCTGTGGCGGGTGCTGCTGCCGATGGGCAGGCCCGCGGTGCTGACCCTGGTCGTGCTGGTGTTCATGTGGACCTGGAACGAGTTCCTGATCGCCCTGGTCATGGTCACCGACGAGGGCCTGCGCACCGCCCCGCTGGGGCTGCGGTTCTTCCAGGGCAGGGCGACCACGAGCGTGCCGCTGCTGGCGGCCGGTTCGGTGCTGGTCGCGCTGCCCGTGGTGGTGCTTTACCTGTTCCTGCAACGACATTTCATCCGCGGCATGCTGGACGGCGCGGTCAAGGGTTGACATGTGAGGAGAACCGGGTGGATCGACGATGGCTGACCGGGCTGCTGCCGGTGGCCGCCGCCCTGATCACGTTGGTGGCGCTGGAGAGTCCGGCCACCGCGGTGGACGAGCAGGCGGAGGCCGCGCGGCGCGCGGTCGACCTGGACGCGCTGTTCGTGGGCGCGCACCCCGATGACGAGGCGTTCAGCCTGTCCACCTTCGGGCAATGGCACGCCGACCACAAGGTGCGGGCCGGGGTGGTCACCATCACCCGCGGCGAGGGCGGCGGCAACGCGGCCGGACCCGAGGAAGGCCCCGCACTGGGCCAGCTCCGGGAGGCCGAGGAACGGCGGGCGGTGCGCCGGGCCGGGATCACCGAGGTGCTCAACCTGGACGAGGCCGACTTCTACTACACGGTCAGCTCGCCGCTGACCGAACAGGGTTGGCAGCACCAGGACGTGCTCGGCAAGCTGGTCAGGGCGATCCGGCAGACCCGGCCCGAACTCGTGGTCACCATGGATCCCGCGCCCACGCCGGGCAACCACGGCAACCACCAGTACGCGGCCCGGCTCGCCATCGAGGCCTACCGGGTGGCCGCCGACCCCAATGCCTACCCGGAGCAGTTGCGGGAGGAGGGATTGCGGCCGTGGGCGGTCAAGCGGTTGCTGACCGGCGGGGCCCGCGGCGAACGGCCGAGTGGACCGGACTGCGCCGCGAAGTTCGTGCCGGTTGAGGCCAGTGACCGGGTGTACGGGGTGTGGGACGGACGACCGTCCACTGTGCCCGGTCGCAGCTGGGCGCAGGAGGAGCGGTCCGCGCAACGGGAGTACGTGACCCAGGGCTGGGCCGGATTCCCCGACGTGCCAACGGATCCGAAGGAGATCGGCTGCGACTGGTTCACCCAGGTGGCCAGCCGGGTGCCGTTCTCGCCGACCGCCAACGGACCCGACGCTCCCCTGCACGGCGCGCTGATCCCGACCCCGGGCGGCCTGCCACTGGGCACCGGCGCGGTGGCCGAGGCCGGGCGGTTCAACCTGGTGGCCGGATCCTCGGTGCCGGTCAAGGTGACGGTGACCGCCCCGGAGGAGCGTCCGCTGACCCGGGTCGAGGCGAAACTGACGCTGCCCGCCGGGTGGCAGGCGACCGGGTACGGGCGACTCGGGACTGTCCACTCCGGACGATCGGCGACCGCTGAGTTCACCGTGACCGTGCCCGCCGGGACCAAGCCGGGACGGGTGCGGATCCCGGTGGAACTGAGCAGTGGCAACGGGTCCGGGTACGTCGAGACCGTGGTGGCCGTGGTGCCGGAACTGACCGCCGAGCAGCAGCCACTGCCGCAGGTCGCCCAGTTCCGGGACTGGGCAGTGCGCAGCGGCGTGCCCGCGCTGGCCGACCTGGTGCCGCCGGTGCTCACCCTGCCCTCCGGCGGGGACCGCGAACTGCCGATCCTGGTGCGCAACAACGGATCCGCGACCAGGTCGGGCACGGTGACCATCACGCCGCCGACCGGGTTCAGCGCCACCGCCAGCCTCCCGTTCACCGGACTCGCCGCCGGGGCCACGACCACGCTCTCCGGCAAGGTCACCAACACCGACACCGCACTGCGCACCGGGATGCAGGGCGGGGACTACAAGTACACGCTGTCGGTGACCGGGGTCAGCAGCAGCACCCCGGCCCTGGAACTGGTGCCACGCACCACGATCCCCAAGGCCGCCAGCGCACCCACCGTGGACGGGGTGGCCGCACCCGGTGAGTACTCCGGACCGGAACTGGACCTGTCCACCCGCTGGGAAGGCGACGAGTGCGTCTCCGCCGCGGACTGCTCGGCCAAGGCGAAACTGACCTGGCACAACGACACCCTGTACGCGCTGGTCACCGTGGCCGACGACAAACAGGGCAGTGTGCTCGACGCCGCCGACTGCAAACGGCACTGGCGCACCGACTCCCTGGAACTGGCCATCGACCCGCGTGGCAAGTCCGAGAACACCGCCAGCACGCTGAAACTGGCCGTGTTCCCGACCACCACCGCGGGCACACCGTGTGCGGCCAGGGATGCCGACAACTTCCAGGGCCCGGCCGCCGACACCGTGCCCGGACTCCAGGTGGCCAGCAAGGTGAGCAGCCCGTACACCGGCTACACCATCGAACTCGCGCTGCCCCTGGCCGCGGTGCCGGGTGCGCTGGACCCGGCCAAGGTCGGGCTGAACCTGTTCGTCTACGACTCCGACACCCAGGACAAGATCGGGCAGACCCGGCTCGGCTGGTCCACCTGGGGCGGCGTGCAGGGCGACCCGTACCGTTGGGGCCACGCGGTTCTCGACGGCTACACCCCGCCGGCGGGCCGTCCGGTGGAGCCGCCCCCGGCCAGACTGCCGCTGATCGCACTGTCCTCTGTGGACTCGGCACAGTCGGTGGAGCAGTCCGTGCGCACCGGGATCTCCCTGGGTGGCAAACCGATCGCCCCGGTCTGGGACTCGGCGCGGCTGCTCTCCGCACGGGCACACGGGGACACGGTGACCGCGCGGGTGCTCGGCGCATCCGGCAGGGCGACGGTGTTCGTGGTCAACCAGGACGGGAAACTGTTGGGCCGCAAGACCGTTGAGCTGTCGCACGGGTTCAGCGAGATCACCGTGCCGGTCACCGGTGGGCGACCGGCCGAGGTGCTGCTCGGCTTCGAGACCCCGGAGGGGAAGGTCGCCGCCTCGCGGGTCAGGGCAGGTTCGGGCTGAGCGTGCTGGGCAACTGGCTGAGGCTGTGCAGGCAGTGCGCGGTCACCCCGTGATCGCCGATCCGGCGGCTCAGTTCCAGGGCGCGGGCCAGGTGTTCCCTGGCCTGCGCCAGCCTGCCGAGCCGCCGTAGCGCCTCACCCAGACTGGACAGCAGGCGTGCCTCGGCCGCCGGTTCGTTGACCAGGCGGAGGCCGCGCTGGAAGTGCTGGATCGCCGCGTCCGGACGGCCCAGCCGCTGGTAGCAGCCGCCGAGCAGGTCCAGGGTGAGTGCGTCCGGGGTGGCCCGGCCGAGGACCTCCACCGCCGCGCACAACCGGCCGGCGGCCAGGTAGGTCTCGCCGAGGCGGTGCGCGATGTCGGTGTCACCGTGCCGATCGCCGCTCACCCAGGCCAGGTGGTAGCGGGCGATGGCCCGGTCCAGCTGGCCGCGGGAGCGGTGCACGGCGCCCGCGGTGGTCAGCAGATCCACTGCCACCGCGTGGTTTCCGGTGCTGGTGGCGCTGTGCGCGGCGGCGCACAGGTTGATCAGCTCGGTGTCGCTCCAGGCGTGCCCGGGATCGGCGCCCGCCGCCCGGTAGTGGTCGAGCAGCCTGCGGATGGCGGCCTGCCGGTTGTTCGCGCCCTCCTCGCGCAGGGCGCGTTCGGCCGCGTAACCGCGCAGCAGGTCGTGCAGCTGGTACGCGCCGCGTGGACTCGGCTGCAGCAGCTGCGCCTTGCTCAGGTCCCGCAACAGTTTCGCGGCCTGCTCACCGTCCATTCCGGACAGTGCAGCCGCCGCGGGCGCGTCCACGTCCACACCCTGGTACAGGCCGAGCAGCCGGAACATGCGTTGTGCGGGCAGGGGAAGCGCGCGGTAGGACCAGCGGAAGGTGCCGCGGATCGCGCCGGAACCGTCGGTGTCGGGGGCGAGCCGATCCAGGCGGTGCCGTTCCTCCCGCAGCTCGCCGACCAGGTCGGCCAGGTAGGTGTGCGGCCGTCCGGCGACCCGGCGGCTCGCGATGCGCAGTGCCAGGGGCAGGTAGGCGCAGTAGCGGGCCAGATCGGCCAGCGCCCCGGCCTGGTTGGCCACCCTGGCCGGGCCGATCAGCTCCTTGAGCAGCCCGGTCGCGTCGGCGGGGGAGAGCGGGCCGACGGTGATGTGCCGCCCCGGCAGGTCAAGGGGTTCGTGGCTGGTGATCACCACCGTGACCCCCGGCAGACCCGGCAGCAGTGGCTGTACCTGGGCCAGGTCGCGGGCGCCGTCGAGCAGGAGCAGCAGGCGGCGGCGGATCAGCAGGCCGCGGAACAGTTCGGCGCGGGCGCTCTCGGTGGCCGGGATCTTGGCCGGGGCCACGCCGAGCCCGGTGAGGAAGTCGGCCAGCAGTTCGGTCGGCGGCACCGGCTCACCCGGCCCGTGCCCGCGCAGCTCGGCGAACAGCGCGCCGTCGGGGTGCCGGTCGCTGACCCGGTGCGCCCAGGCCAGCGCCAGGGAGGTCTTGCCGCTGCCGGGAGCGCCGTTGATCACGGTGACCGTGCCGGGGATCGCGGTGCCCAGGGTGGCCAGTTCCTGTTCCCGGCCAACGAAATCCGCCACGCCGAGCGGGAGCTGCATGGGGGCGGGGCCGCGTTCGATCTCGCCGCGGCGCGGCACCGGCACGAAGATCTGCCTGCCGGTGCAGGCCCGGCGCGCGGCGACCAGGCACTGCCGGGCACTGCGCCGCTGCCGCTCCAGGTGCGCGCGGCAACGCCGGGCCCAGTCGCCGTCCACATCGGCCAGGGCGTCCCCGCGCCACTCGTCCAGGGCCTGGGTCAGGATCTCCACCGCGGCCTGGTAGCGGCCACCACGAGCGGCCGAACGGCCCCGGCCGACGAGCTGGCGGAACCGGTGCCAGTCCAGCTTCTCCAGATCGACCTGCAACTGGTGCTTGCCGTGCGCGCTGTGCAACTGCACCTCTGGCAGCGGCAGCGTCTCACTGAGCTGGGTGAACTGGGTGCGCAGCGCGCGAGCGGGCCGCAGCGGCGGCGCGCCGTCCCACAGGTCGGCGATGACCTGCTCCTTCGGCACCGGGCGACCGTCGGCCAACAGCAGGATCGCGAGCAGGCGCCGCAGGTCGGGTTCGGTGATCCCGACCTGTTGCCCATCGATCCAGACCGAAACGGGACCAAGGATCCGAAAGTCCACCAGCGTTCCCCCTTCGCCGGTCGAAGGACAGCAGCGGAGCGTCTTCACCGAGTGTGACACAGGTTTCACATGCCGTGGTCGTGAGGCGTGTCGCCCGATCTTGTGAGACCGGCGGTCACACTGGGTGGTGATGAGAGGGGGACGGGATGGTCCTGGACGCGTGGGTGACGGCGGTGACCGCCCTCGGCGGGCGGCCCGAGGTGGCCCGGCAGGCGGGGGAGGAGCTGCTCGGCCGGTACCGGGAGGAGCACCGGCGCTACCACGACCTGACCCACATCGAGGCGGTGCTGCGGGATTCGGCCTGGCTGGGCGCGGAACTCGGACTGTCCGAAGTGGACAGAGCGGTGCTGGCGGTGGCCGCGGCCGCGCACGACGTGATCTACGACGGGGTCCCCGGCGAGGACGAACGGCGTAGCGCCGAGTGGGTGCGGCGCCGGCTGGGCGAGGCCGGGGTCGCCGAGGAGCACCAAGAACCGACCGAACGGTTGGTACTGGCGACCATCGACCACCTGGGTGCGGACCCGCTGACCCTGGCGCTGCTGGACGCCGACCTGGCGGTGCTCGGCGGAACCGAGGCCGAGTACGACCGGTACGCGCGGGCGGTGCGCGCGGAGTACGCGCACGTGAGTGACGCCGACTGGCTGGTCGGGCGTGGCGCGGTGCTGGCCAGGCTGATCGCGCGGGACCCGCTCTACCGGACCGCACCGGCCCGCGAACGCTGGGAGGCCGCGGCCAAGGCCAACCTGAAACGTGAAAAACATTCATTTGGCGGGTGACGGCGTGCGCCCGTGATCCCTACCGTTGCGGACATGGGATGGCGGAGCGTGGTCACCGGGGTCCTCGCGGTCGTGCTGGGTCTGACGGCGGTGCCGGGGGCGCCCGCCGCGGCGCGATGGTGGTTCGACGACGCGCGGGCCGACGTCGTCACCGTGTCACCGGAGGGCACCTTCCGGGACGGGCACGGGCGCGAGGTGTTGTTGCGTGGCTACAACGTCTCCGGCACCGCCAAACTCGCCGAACACGGCGGCCTGCCCTTCCCCAGCACCGCCGAGGCCGGGGTCTCGGCCACTGCCATGCGCCGGCTGACCGGGGCGAACGCGGTGCGCTTCCTGATCACCTGGGAGCGGGTCGAACCGCGGGCCGGGCAGATCGACCGGGCCTACCTGGACCGGGTCCTCGCCCAGGTGAGGGAGTTCCTGGCCGCCGGGCTGTTCGTGTTCCTGGACTACCACCAGGACCTCTACTCCCGCTATCTGTTCAATGTGGACAGTTGGTACACCGGGGACGGCGCGCCGGAGTGGGTGGTGCGCGCGGGCGGATATCCCAAGGAGTACTGCGAGGCCTGCGTCAACTGGGGCCAGAACATGAAGAACAACAAGGCGGTCACCATGGCCACCTACGACTTCTGGCACAACCGCCGCATCGACACCGAGGCCGGACCGCGCAACATCCTGGACGCTTTCGTGGCACAGAGCGAGATCGCGCTCGGTCATCTGCGCAACGCGTTGAGCGCCAACGAGTTCCGCCGGGTGGTCGGGTTCAACCCGTTGAACGAGCCCTACGCCGGCCGCTACGACGAGGGCCAGCAGGGACCGGCCTGGGAACGGGACTTCCTGGCGCCGTTCTACCAGCGGGTGCGCGCGGCCATGGACCGGGCCGGGTGGACCGACAAGCCGTTGTTCGCCGAACCCCTGGTGTACTGGAACATCAACACCTCCATCTTCCGCGAACCCGGTGGCCTGACCGAGATCCCGCCGCTGGGCCAGCGATTCGTGTTCAACGCGCACTTCTACGACGCCAAGGCCCGCTCCGGGATCCTCAAGCCGGGCAAGGCCGGCGACGGCGAGTACACCGCGGACATCCGGGCGGTGCGCGAACGCGCCCAGTACCACCGCACCGCGCCGATCCTGAGCGAATTCGGGCACCCGATCACCGGGTTCACCTCGGACAAGACGCCCAGCATCCTCAAGGCCGCCTACCAGTCCCTGGATTCCGGGGTGGCCGGGAAGAACTGGTGGCGGGAGGCACGCAACGCCGCGCCGCCGATGTCGGCCACCCAGTGGCAGTGGGACACCAACAGCGGGCGGCACCGGGAGCTGATGAACGGCAACCCGAACAAGGTGCTCACCGAGACCGACGCGTGGATGGACGAGGACTTCTCCCCGGTGCACAAGGACAACACCGGCGCGGTGGTGCCCAGGGTGGACCGGCGGGTGATCGACCGGGCCTACCCGCGCGCGGTGGCCGGGCGGACCCTGGCCTTCAGCTTCGAGGACCTCAGCCGGGACGGGAACACCGTGCAGCAGTGGCAACGGGTGCCCGCCGAGTACCCCGGCCTGGTCAAGCTGACCGCGGACCGGCGGCACGCGGTGCTGGTGTGGCGCTCCTCGGGTGCGGCCGCGCCGACCGAGGTGCAGGTGCCGGAGGACCTGGCCGCGGGCGCGATCGTGTCGGACCAGGGCGTGTTCGGCAGTGCACCGGTGTACGGCGGGACCGGGCTCGGCGTTGACCGGCACGACGGGGCGGCCCGGCTGGTGCTGCCCGGCGGTCCCTCGGGCACGCTGCACGTGGCGCTGATCGCCCCGGCCGGCACGGATCAGGCCCTGCTGGCACAGGCGAAGACCGAGCTGACGGGATGGGCCGCGGCCACTTTCGGCACCAGGTGATGCCCCGGCGTGCATCCGAACGGAGCAACCGCCAGACTCTTGGCGTGTCCCCGCTGACCACCACCGAGCTGGACGCCGCAGGCGTGCTCGAACCGTCGCTGCGTACCGCCTACCGCCGCTGCCGGGAAATCAACGCCCGCTACGGCCGCACCTACTTCCTGGCCACCCGGATGCTCACCCCCGCGCAGCGACCGGCCGTGCACGCGCTGTACGGCTTCGCCCGCTGGGCCGATGAGATCGTGGACGACCAGGGCGACGGCCGCACCCTGGACCAGCGCCGGGCCGCCCTTGACGAGCTGGGCGCGGACCTGGCCACCGGGTTCGAGCTGGGGCACAGCACGCACCCGGTGCTGGCCGCGGTGGTGGACACGGTGGCCCGCTACGACATCGACCGCGGTTACTTCGCCGACTTCCTGGCCTCGATGCGGATGGACACCGAGATCCGCGAGTACGCGAGCTTCGCCGATCTCGCCCGCTACGTGCGCGGCTCCGCCGAGGTGATCGGACTCCAGGTGCTGCCGGTGCTGGGCACCGTGACCAGCCGGGCCGAGGCCGAACCGCACGCCGCCGCGCTCGGCGAGGCATTCCAGCTCACCAACTTCCTGCGCGATGTCGGCGAGGACCTCGACCGGGACCGGATCTACCTGCCCCTGGACGAACTCGCCGCCTTCGGCGTCGACCGCGCGCACCTCAAGCACTGCCGGGACCGCGGCCACACCGACCGCCCACTGCGTGCCGCGCTGGCCCACCTGGTCTCCCGCACCAGGGCCACCTACCGCCGCGCCCGCCCCGGCATCGCCATGCTGGCCCCGGTGTCCCGGCCCTGCGTGGCCACCGCTTTCGTGCTGTACCAGGGCATCCTGGACGAGATCGAGGCCGCCGACTACCGCGTCCTCGACCACCGCGTGGTGGTGCCCAAGACCCGCCGCCTCGCCGTCGCGCTGCCCGGATTCGGCCGGGCGGTGCTCGCCAGATGGGCCTAACCCCCACCCGCCGTGTTGGCCGTTCTCGTACCCCGTGTTGGCCGAACTCGTACGGGTTGTTGGCCGTTGTGGGCGGCGGAGATCCGCCGCGGCGTCCGTACGGGCCAAGACACCGTACGAGTTCGGCCAACACTGTGTACGAGAACGGCCAACACGCGGGGGTGGGGCTAGGCGGATTCCCGGCGGATCAACTCCACCGGGAGCATGCGGTTGCGGGGGCGGAACTCGTTGCCGCGCAGGCGTTCCTGCAGGATGGCCACCATCTCGCGGACCTGCGCGCCCGGGTCCTGGCGGATCGTGGTCAGGCTGGGCTGGGACTGCTGGGCCACCGAGGGCAGATCGTCGAAACCCACCACCGCCACGTCCTCCGGCACCCGCCGGCCCGCCGCCCGCAACGCGCGCAACGCGCCCACCGCCATCAGGTCGCTGGCCGCGAACACCCCGTCCAGGTCCGGCACCCGGCGCAGCAACTCCGTCATCGCCCGCTCGCCGCCCTCCAGGTTGAACTCGGCCGGTTCGGACCACTCGCCGGCCTGGTCCGGGCCCAGCTCCATGGCCACCCGCCAGCCGGTCAGCCGATCCACCGCGGCGGCCTGGTCCGACGGCCCGCACACCGTGACGATTCGCTTGCGCCCCTGGGACAACAGCAACCGGGTGGCCTGCATCGCGCCGGCCTCGTTGTCCACCGACACCACGTCCAGGCCACGCCCGCCCCGCCACGGCCTGCCGCCGAAGACCACCGGGATGCCCAGCGAACGCACCGCCCCCGGCAGCGGATCACCGCGGCGCGGGGTGAACACCAGCGCGCCATCGGTATGCCCGGAACCCAGGAACCGCACCACCCGCTCGACCTCGTCGGGGGAACGGGCGATCAGCAACGCCATCTGGGCGTCCACAGTGGACAGTTCGTGGTGCGCGGCGCGGATCACCGCGGCGAAGAACGGGTCCTCGAACAACTTCTCGCCCGGCTCGGACAGCACCACCGCCAGGGTGCCGGTGCGCCGGGTGACCAGCGAGCGCGCGGCCTGGTTGGGCCGGTACCCCAGCTCCTCCACCGCCCGCTGCACGGTCAGCCTGGTCTGCTCGCTCACTCGGCTCGCGCCGTTGACCACGCGGGAGACCGTCGCCCGGGAGATGCCCGCGTGCGCGGCGACATCCTCCAGGGTCGGCCGGCCTGCCGATCGTTCCACCACCTGCGCACCACCCCTGTCGATCCTGACCTCGATCGGCCAAGCGTAGCCGGTCGACTTCCCCGCCCACCTGCACGGAAGCGCTCTCACAAGGAGGCCGTGAGCTGGGCGGGGCCGGTTACGGATAGATGTCGGATCGTTGATCGCGACTTGACATGTGACCCTGACCACCCAAAAGTGAGAGCGCTCTCATCCATCAGTGCCGACTACTGGGTCGACACTGCGGTCGAGGAGGACCAATGAACAACAACGCGACGCGCCGGGCGGTGGCGCTCGCGGCTGCCGCTGTCCTGGCCACCGGAGTCGCCGCCTGTGGTGGATCCGCGGACGACGGCAAGATCAGGATCACGGTCGGCACGTTCAGCGACTTCGGCTACGAGGACCTGTTCGCCGAGTACGAGAAGACGCACCCCAACATCAAGCTGGAGGCGCGCAAACTCGAGTTCGACGCGCACCACTCGCAGCTGGCCACCCAGCTCGCCGGTGGCAGGGGCGCGGCCGACGTGGTGGCCATCGAGGAGGGCTGGCTGGCCCAGTTCCGCACCTCGAAGGACAAGTTCGTCAACCTCGCCGACCTGGGCGCCAAGGACCTCAAGGACCAGTGGGTGTCCTGGAAGTGGAACCAGGGCATCCTCGAGGACGGCAACTTCGTCCTGGGCCTCGGCACCGACATGGGCAGCCTGGCGCTCTGCTACCGCAAGGACCTCTTCGCCGCCGCCGGCCTGCCCACCGAACGCGGTGAGGTGGCCAAGCTGTGGCCGACCTGGGAGGAGTACGCCAAGGTCGCCGACCGCTTCAAGGAGAAGACGCCGAACGTCAAGTTCGCCGGATCCGCGGAGAACATCTACACCGCGAAGCTGTACCAGAGCGAAGAGGGCTACTTCGCCAAGTCCGACGACAGCTTCATCGCCGACACCAACCCCAAGGTGAAGGAAGCCTTCCTGCTCGCCGGTGGCATGGGCGCCAAGGGCCAGACCGCGGGCATCAAGCCGTTCACCCCCGAGTGGACCATCGCGCTCAAGCAGGGCACCTTCGCCACCGAGACCTGCGCGGCCTGGGCACTGGCCCAGATCAAGGCAGGCGCCGGTGAGGGCGCGGCGGACAAGTGGGACGTCACCTCGGTCCCCGGCGGCAGCGGCAACTGGGGCGGCTCGTTCCTGACCGTGCCCAAGCAGGGCAAGAACACCAAGGAAGCCTACGAGGTCGCCAAGTACCTCACCGCGCCCGCGCAGCAGAAGAAGATCTTCGCCAAGACCGGAAACCTGCCGAGCGAGCCCGCGGTCTACAAGGACCCCGAGGTGCTCAACAAGGTCGACGCGTACTACAACGACGCGCCGGTCGGCCAGATCTTCGCCGCCGCCGCGGACAGCCTCAAGCCCAACTACCGGGGCACCCGCGACTCCAAGGTCCGCCCGCGCTTCAACGAGGCACTGGCCCGGATCGAACAGGGCAAGTCCAACCCGGACACCGCCTACGGCGAGGCGGTCACCCAGTCCCGCAACGAGGTGAAGTAGCTCGATGGCGGCTCCCGTCACCGACAGTCCACTTCGGACACCCCAGCAGCCACCGTCGCGCAAGCGGCGGTGGCCGCTGGCCCGTCTGGACACCAAGGTCACCCCGTACCTGTTCGTCGCCCCGTTCTTCCTGATCTTCGGGGCGTTCGGGCTGTTCCCGTTGCTCTACACCGCCTGGGTGTCGCTGCACGACTGGCAACTGGTGGACGGGCAGCAGGGCTTCGTCGGACTGGCCAACTACTACGCCCTCTTCGGCGACCCCAACTTCTACAACGCGCTGGGCAACACGGTGAGCATGTTCCTGCTCTCCACCATTCCCCAGCTGCTGGCCGCGCTCGGGCTGGCCGCGTTGCTGGACCGGGGGTTGCGCGGCCGCACCTTCTGGCGGGCCGGACTGCTGCTGCCCAACGTGGTCTCGGTGGTCGCGGTCGCGCTGGTGTTCACCCAGATCTTCGGCCGCGACTTCGGCATCGTGAACTACCTGCTGGAACTGGTGGGCCTGGACCGGGTCAACTGGCAGGCCGACACCTGGTCCTCGCACCTGGCGGTCAGCGCGATGGTGATGTGGCGCTGGACCGGCTACAACGCGCTGCTGTACCTGGCCGCCATGCAGTCGGTGCCCAAGGACCTCTACGAGGCGGCCACCGTGGACGGCGCGTCCCGGTGGCGGATGTTCTGGTCCATCACCGTGCCCAGCATCCGGCCCACGATCCTGTTCACCATCGTGGTCTCCACCATCGGCGGCATGCAGCTCTTCGTCGAGCCCACCCTGTTCGACCCCAAGGGCGCCTCCGGGGTCGGCGGCAGCGACCGGCAGTTCCAGACCCTGACGATGTATTTGTACGAGAAGGGTTTCCGGTTGTTCGACGCGGGGTACGCCTCCGCCATCGCCTGGGTGCTGTTCCTGGTGGTGCTGATCTTCGCCCTGATCAACTTCACGCTGGCGCGGCGTATCGCGTCCAAGGGGTGAGGCGCCGGTGCTGACCACCAAACGACCGGGATTCCTGGTCTACGGCCTGCTCTCGGCGGTCCTGCTCGCCTCGGTGTTCCCGCTGTACTTCTCCTTCGTGGTGGCCTCCAAGGACAACTCCGCGATCGGCGACCGGGTCCCGCCGCTGATCCCCGGCGGCAACCTGTTCGCCAACATCGCCAGGGTCTTCGACACCGTGGACTTCTGGCTGGCCATCCAGAACTCGCTGATCATCGCCTCCACCGTGGCGGTGGCCAACGTGCTGCTGTCCTCACTGGCCGGATTCGCCTTCGCCCGGCTGCGTTTCCGCGGCCGGGACTCGCTGTTCCTGATCGTGGTCGGCACCGCCATGGTGCCCACCCAGCTCGGCGTGATCCCGCTGTACATGCTGATGTCCGAACTGGACTGGTACGGCCAGCTGCAGGCGGTCATCCTGCCCGCGCTGGTGGGCGCGCTCGGGGTGTTCATGATGCGCCAGGCCTGCGAGGAGACCGTGCCGCACGAGCTGATCGAGGCGGCCAGGGTGGACGGCTGCTCGGTGCTGCGCACCTTCTTCACCGTCGCCCTGCCCGCCATCCGCCCGCAGGCCGCGGTGCTGGGCATGCTCACCTTCATGACCGCCTGGAACGACTACTTCTGGCCGCTGATCGTGCTGGACCCCAACGACAGCCCGACCGTGCAGGTCGCGGTGTCCACATTGGCCAGTGGCTACTACACCGACTACTCGCTGATGCTGACCGGGGCCACACTGGGTGTGCTGCCGGTGATCGCGCTGTTCCTGCTGCTCGCCCGGCACATCGTGGGCGGGATCATGCAGGGCGCCGTCAAGGGATGAGGGGAACTTGACCACAACCGACTCTGGTGACCTGACCGTCGCGGACCCGGCGGGCGCCCGGAAGCCATTGGCCTTCCCGCCCGGATTCGTCTGGGGCACGGCCACCTCGTCCTTCCAGATCGAGGGCGCGACCACAGTGGACGGACGCGGACCGTCCATCTGGGACACCTTCTCGGCCACCCCGGGCAAGGTGGACGGCGGCGACACCGGCGAACCCGCCTGCGAGCACTACACCCGGTACCCGGAGGACATCGCGATCATGCGGCGGCTCGGGGTGGCCGCCTACCGCTTCTCCCTGTCCTGGCCGCGGATCCAGCCCACCGGCGCCGGTGCGGTCGAGCCGCGCGGACTGGCCTTCTACGACCGCCTGGTGGACGCCTTACTCGAGGCGGGCATCGAGCCGATGGTGACGCTCTACCACTGGGACCTGCCGCAGGCATCCCAGGACCGGGGCGGCTGGGTCAACCGGGACATCGTGGACGAGTTCGTGGACTACGCCCGGATCGCGCACGCCCACCTCGGTGACCGGGTCAAGCAGTGGACCACGTTCAACGAGCCGTTCTGCGCGGCCTACCTGGGCTACGGCAACGGGATCCACGCGCCCGGCATCGTGGACCCGGCCTCGGCGCTCAAGGCCGCGCACCACCTGCTGCTCGCGCACGGCCGCGCGGTCACCGCGATGCGCGCACAGGCCCGGCCGGAGCAGGAGTTCTCCCTGGTCCTCAACTTCAGCACGCCGCGGATCGCGGTGCAGGACCAGGCGCACCGGGAGGCCGCGCGCAAGGTCGAGGGCATCGGCCACCGGCTGTTCCTGGAACCCGTGCTGCGCGGGCGTTATCCGGCCGACGTGCTCGCCGACGTCGCGCACCTGGACGCCCTGGAACCGGTGATCAAGGACGGCGACCTGGCGGAGATCGCCGCGCCGATCGACTGGCTGGGCGTCAACTACTACAACCCCACCCGGATCGCGCCCGCCGCCGATCCGCTGGTGGAGACCCCCGGCGCGCTGCCGGGGCTGCGCGGGGTGGAGATCCTGCCCGCCGAGGGACCGCTGACCCACACCGGGTGGGAGCAGGAGGCCGACGGGCTGGCCGACCTGCTGCGCTGGCTGGCCGCCCAGGCGCCGGGACTGCCGTTGCTGGTGACCGAGAACGGCTCGGCCTTCCCCGGTGACGAGGTCACCCCGGAGGGCCGGGTGCACGACCCCGAACGCACCGCCTACCTGCTGGCGCACCTGCGCGCGGTGCGTGCCGCCATCCAGGACGGCGTCGACGTGCGCGGGTACCTGGCCTGGTCGCTGCTGGACAACTTCGAGTGGGCCTTCGGCTACGACAAGAGGTTCGGCCTGGTGCACGTGGACTTCGCCACCCAGCAGCGCACGCTCAAGGACTCCGCGCTCGCCTACGCCCAGGTCGTCGCAGGCAACGCGGTGCCTGCCGAGTAGCCGGGACCCGAACGACCCGTCCACGTCGTGCGAAAGAGGCGTGGCGCGCAGCGACACGGCGGGCTCCTGGCTAGCAGGGCGGTTGATTTTTCGCGTTGCCTTGCCGCGTGCCCGACGCATCCGAAGCTTGCTTCGCGTGCGGCGGGTACGCGGCGGGGCGACTTAGAGCGAAAAATCCCGCGCGCGGAGCGCGCCAATGTAACCGTCCTCACCGGGTGACCCCTCGCTCCTGCAACAGCTGGTTGAGCATGCGCAGGCCGTAGTACACCCGCGATTTCACCGTGCCCGGCGGCACGCCCAGGATGCGGGCCGCCTCGTTGACCGTGCGGTCGCGCAGGTAGGTCTCCCGGATGGCGTCCCGGTGCTCCTTGCTGAGCTGGTTGAGCGCATCGGCCACGGTGATGCTGATGACCACGTGGTCGGCCTCGTCCCGCACGGTGGCCTCACCGAGCTGGGTCAGGTCCACCTCGGTCGGCCGGGCCCGGCGCTGGCGGACCCCGTCCACCACGATCCGCCTGGCCACGGTGAACAGCCACGGCAGCACCTGATCGGTCTCGGGGCGCAGCTTCCCGGCGTTGCGCCAGGCGCGGAGCCAGGTCTCCTGAACCACGTCCTCGGCCCACTGGCGATCGCCGCCGGTGAGCGCGGTGGTGAAGCGCAGCAGCCGTCTGCCGAAGTTCAGGTTGAGCCACTCGACGAGTTCTTCACCCGGGTGCGCGGGGCCCTGGGCTCTGCGGTGGTGGGCGAGAAGTTGCTGTGACATGGCGTCATCGTGCTGTGCCCAGGGCATGACCCAGCGTAGTTTCATACCTCGTATGTGACCCAGATCACCTTTTTTCGGTAATCGCGGATTTGGTCCTGAACCACCCTTCCGGGAGATCCGTAGTCCTGGGCGTTGGCGTGATGTGCAGCAGGAAAGGTGACCGAGATGAAAATCAGCGGCAGTAAGGCCGCCGCGTTGGCGGCTATAGCCTGCGCCGCCGCATTGTCCGCCACCGCCTGTGGCGGGGACGCCTACTCCCAGGGCGGCGGCAGCGGCGATAACGGCGCCCCACCGAGTTTCCAGCCCGGCCACGAAAGCTCGTTAATGCATGCCCGGCAGGTCGGCGGGCTTGGTCAGGTAATCACCGACCACGAGGGCTATACCTTGTACCGATTCGACAAGGACACCGCCAAACCGGCTAAATCCAACTGCGCCGACACCTGTGCCGTGCAGTGGCCGCCCGTGCTCGCCGACGGCAACTTCCAGGTCGAGGGGATCGACCCGGCACTGGTCAGCACCGTCGAGCGGGCCGACGGCGCGCAGCAGGTGACCGTGGGCGGCTGGCCGCTGTACCGCTTCTTCCAGGACGCCAAGCCCGGCGAGTCCAGGGGACACGGCAAGGGCGGCACCTGGCACGCGGCCACCCCTGACGGCAAGAAGGCGGCGGCGCCGGCGAATGGAGGCACCGCAAGTGGCTACTGACACACCCGTCCGGTCCAGGTTCCTGCGGGGGAGCGCGCTCGCCGTCGCCGCCACGGCCGTCGCGTTCGCCGCCGCCGGGGCCGCACTGGCCGACGAACCCACGGGGGCGCCGCCACCCCCCGCCAGCTCCAAACCGGCCGCGCCCCCGCCGTCGGCCAAGGCCCCGGCGCCCACCTCGCCGGTGACCCAGCTCGACGAGGAGACCTCAGGCTCGGGCTGGACCCAGACCGAGTGCGGACCACTCGGCCCTGCCGACCGGGACCTGCTGGTCAAGGTCCGCCAGGCCGGCCTGTGGGAGATGCCCATGGGCGATGAGGCCCAGGTCAGGGCGGCCGCGCCGCGGGTCAAGGAGGTCGGCAGGCTGATCATGAAGGACCACGAGGTGCTCGACACCAGGGTGAAGAAGGTGGCAGGCCAGCTCGCGGTCGAGCTGCCGGCCGAGCCCAACGCGGACCAGCAGGGCTGGATGGCCGAACTGCGCGGGGCCACCGGCCCTGCCTTCGACCAGCTCTTCGCCGACCGGCTGCGCGCCGCGCACGGCAAGGTCTTCACCGTGGTCGCCGCGGTCCGCTCCGGCACCCGCAACACCCTGGTCCGCGAGTTCGCCCAGGAGGCGATCAACGCGGTCATGCGGCACATGACGCTGCTGGAGAGCACCAAGATGGTCAACTTCGAGGAGTTGCCGCTGGCGCCCAACCCGGACGCGGCCAAACCCCCTGCCGCCGCGCCGAGCACCGGAGGGGCCGCGGTGCCGGGCAGCACCAAGGCGCCTGCCGCGGCCAAACCCTCGGTCAAGGCCAAGCCGACCCCGGCCGCGCCCGCCCAGCAGCCCGTCGACGAACCGCAGTCCAGGGACGTGGCCAATGCCAGTTCGTCCTCCTGGAGTGAGGACGCCGGTGGCGGCGGGATGATCCTGCTGGTGCTGCTGCTGTGCACCGGACTGGCCGCGGCCACCATCGGAGTGGTCCGGTTCGTGCAGTCCCGATAGCCGACCCGGCACATTCTGGAGCGAGTCCAACAATGGAATTGTTCCAGTAGAGCACGCCTCCGCAATTCGTTCAGCGCGCCAACAATGTAATTGAGCTGCTGAAAGAGAGGAGGTATTGACGCTGATTCGCACTGCCCGGCCGTGCCTCCCCGTTCGCCACGGCCGGGCAGGGGCGCCCACCACGCCGCCCGGGTTTCGCCTCGCCCCCATTTTCTCCCGAGTCGCTGGAGGCATCCGGTGTTGAGCCAACTCGCCGACATCTCCGAGTTGGGCGGGATTCTCGCCCAGAACTCACCGCACGACGTCGGCGTTCGTCAGGTTGCCGCGCTCTCCGCGCGGCTGGCCTACGCCATGATGTGCTTCACCCTGGTCTGGGGGGTGCTGACCGCCACCGGGTGGGTGCGGCGCACCACCAGCAGACAGGCCCTGCGCAGCGGGCACATGATGCTGGCGGTGATGACCATCGCCTTCGGCGCGCTGCACGGTTTCGCCTTCATCTTCGCAACCGACATCGACTTCGGCGTGGTCAAGATCATGGTCCCGTTCGCCGAGGGCGGCTTCGCCCGGCACGCGGCCGGGATCATCGGCTTACAGCTGATGACCGCGGTGGCCATCTCGGTGGCGGTGCGCCGGTGGCTGGTCTACCGGACCTGGCTGCGTTTCCACCAGCTCGGCTACCTCGCGGTCGGGCTGACCGTGGTGCACGCCTGGCTGGGCGCGGCGGCCAACGGCAACCTGGCGCTGTTGCAGACCGCCGGGATCACCCTGGTGGTGCCGGTGATCACGCTGACCGCGCTGCGCTTCCTGCCGCCGCGGCTGCTCACCAAGGTCGGCCTGGTCTCGGCCGAACCGGCGGTGCAGCCGGTGGCGCAACAGGATCCGGCCGCCCCGCCCAACCCGAGGGCGGGGAAGGTCGGGGTCAGCGTGGACAACGAGCGGTGCCAGCGGTACGGGATCTGCGAGACCGCGGCGCCGGAGGTGTTCCAACTGGTGGAGGACGGGCGGCTGCGGTACGACACCAGCCCGCACGCGCAGTTCGCCACCCAGGCCAAGGCCGCGGCGCGGTGCTGTCCGATGCGCGCGATCACCGTCCAGGAGCGTGGTGTCAAGTGAGGAAACGGGAACGCGTGGTGGTGGTCGGCGGCGGTGTGGCCGGCCTGCGGACCGCGGAACGCCTGCGGGAGCTGGGGTTCAACGACGAGATCGTGCTGGTCGGCGCCGAACCGACGCCGCCGTATCACCGGCCGCCGCTGTCCAAGCAGCTGTTGTGCGGCAAGCTGCGGCCCAGCGATCTGTTGCTGCCCAGCTACACCGAGCTGGACGCGACCTGGCGGCTGAACACCCCGGTGCTGGGCATGGACCCGCGTCGCCAGGTGGTGCACCTACCCGGCGGCGAGGAGCTGCGCTACGACGGCCTGGTCATCGCCACCGGCGTGGAACCCCGGCACCTGCCAGGGGTCCCGGTGCAC
Source organism: Crossiella cryophila (assembly GCF_014204915.1). Classification (NCBI taxonomy): domain Bacteria; kingdom Bacillati; phylum Actinomycetota; class Actinomycetes; order Pseudonocardiales; family Pseudonocardiaceae; genus Crossiella; species Crossiella cryophila. The sequence continues at coordinate 8,081,254 of NZ_JACHMH010000001.1, read as the reverse complement.
GACCCGAGGGTGCACTTCCTGCACACCGTCGACGAAGCCCTCGCCCTGCGCCAGAACCTGCAACGCACCCGGCGTCCGCTGGTGGTGCTGGGCGCCGGGTTCATCGGCTGCGAACTGGCCTCCACCGCCCACCACCTCGGCGGCGAGGTCACCATCATCGGCCGCTCGAAGGTGTTGCTGGGCAAGGCGGTCGGCCCGCAGCTGGCCGAGCGGATCACCGACCTGCACAGCGGCAACGGGGTGAGCCTGGAGCTGGGGGAGAAGGTCCTGCACTGGCTGCCGCAGCAGCAGGGGATCGTGCTGAACCTGTCCTCCGGCAAGGTGCTCGTGGCCGGCGCGGTGGTGGTGTGCGCCGGTTCGGTGCCCGCGGTGAACTGGCTGCGCGGCTCCGGCCTGACCATCGACGACGGCGTGGTGTGCGAACCCACCTGTCACGTGCTGGGCCGCGGCGACATCGTGGCCGCTGGCGATGTCGCCCGCTGGCCCAACCTGCGCTTCGACGCCCGCCCCCGCCGCGTCGAACACTGGCTCAACGCCATCGAGATGGGCCGCCACGCCGCCGAAAGCCTCCTGGCCGGCCGCGCCGCGGCCAAACCCTTCACCCCCATCCCCAGGTTCTGGTCCGAACAGCACGGAATGCGCATCCAGGGCGCGGGCATCCCCGCGCTGGGCGAGGACACGGTGCAGCTGCTGCCCTCCTCCCGTACCGACCAGAGCGTCACCGGCTTCGTCAGCGGCGGCAGACTGGTCGGCCTGGTCGCCCTCAACAGTCCCCAGGCCCTGCTGTCCTGGACCGCCGAACTCGACCGCCAGACCCGGCCGAGACTGCACGCCCCCGACCGCGAATCGGTCGCCACCATCACCCCCGCGCGTCCTCCCTCAGCGCGGGGCCGGGTGCCGGGACCGGTGACACCCCCACCGTTCCCGGCACCCAACCTCCGCCCAGCCCCCAACAGCCCAGCCCCCAACAGCCCAGCCGCCAACGGCCCGGCCGCCAACGCCGGCGCCCGCAACGGCACCGCCCCCAACGGTCCGGCTCCCGCCAACGGCACCCCGCTCCGCGGTGTCCCGGTCCCGGCCGCGGCCCGCGACGGCCGGGTGTCAGCGGCGGCCAGCTCCTGGCCCGGCAACGGAATCCCCGGCCCCCTCCCCGCCTCGCCGGCCCCGCCCCGCCCCATCGACCGCAACTCCGGCCCCCTCCCGGCCCCGGCACCCGTCCCCCGCCGAAGCGGCCCACCCTCGGTCCCCCTCCCGGCCCCGCCCCGCCCGATCCCCCGGATGGACCCCAAACCCCCCACCCGCCAATGGTCCTTCACCGAACCAGCCGAACTCGACGCCCCGGCCAACGGCATCTCCCGCCAAATCCCCCGCCGCCGCCGAACCGGCTAACCCCCGCCGGCGTGTTGGCCGAACTTGTACGGAGTGTTGGCCCAACTCGTACGCCGAGTTGGGCCAACACGGTGTACGACATCGGCAAACACGCCGCCCGAGTCCGGCAACACGCGGCCCCAGTCCGGCCAACACGCCTGGCCAGCGTGGCCAATTCGCCGTCTCGGACCGGCCAACACACCCGGCCGGAGCGGCCAACTCACCGTCCCGGAGCGGCCAACACTCCGCCGTGGGCGGCCCGTGCCGTACCGGATCGGCCAACGTGCCGTACGAGAACGGCCAACACGGCGTACCAGAACGGCCAACACGCCGACTGAGCTGGCTCGGCTCGGCCCGGGACGGCCCGGCGGGACGCGTCGTGCCGCGCTGCGGTGTCTCGGAACGGCCAACGTGCCGTACGAGAACGGCCAACACACTGGGTCTGTCCCGTGCCTTCCGCCCGCACCGCGCCACCGCGCGCCGCCCTGCGCCCAGCCCAGCCGACCGCCCCGCTCTGCTCCGCCTCTCGGCCCCGCGCCCCGTCCTGCGTCCTGCCCCGCCGCACGCCCCGCTTCGCCTCACCGCACACCTCACCGCACGCCCCGCCCCGCGCGGCACGCGCCCCGCCCCGCCGCACGTCCAGCCCCGAGCGCGCGGGCGGGGTTAGTTGGCCTTGGCGAGGGCTTCGGCGAGTTCGCCGCGGCCGCGGATGCCGAGTTTCCGGTACGCGTGCGTCAAATGGATCTCCACCGTCCGCAGCCCCACATGGAACCGCTCCGCGATCTCCTGATTCGTATGCCCCTCCGCCGCCAGCGCCGCCACCCGCAACTCCGTCCGGCTCAGCTCACCCCCGCCATCGGCCCGGAACCCGAACTCCCGCAACAACGCCCGCGCCCTGGTCACCACCCGCGGCGCCGCACAGCGCTCGCCCAGGCGCAACGCCTCGCGCAGTGACTCGTCCGCGCCCGCCACCTCCAGCTCGTGCCGGGCCTTGCCACGCTGGATCAGCGCCCGCGCCAGTTCCAGCCTGCTGGTCCGGCCGCGCAGCACCGTCACCGCCTCGTCCAGGTACCGCAACCCCGCCCGGTGGCCGGTGAGGCGGGCCGCGGTGCACAGGGCCACGCCCAGCGGCTCCGGCGAACCCCAGCTGCGGGCCCGTTCCAGTTCCTCCTCCACCAGCGGCCAGCCCTCCCTGGTCTGCCCGAGCATCAGGTGCGCGATGGCCGCCACCGAACGCCACGGCACGCAACCGGGATAGGTCCAGCCGACCTCGGCCAGCCGCCGCCCGCAGTCCAGGGCGTCGCGCAGGGCGCCGGTGGCGTCCTTCTGTACCAGGCGGATCCGGCCGGACAGGGCGAAAACCTGGTCCCACTCCTGGAAACTGCCGCCGCGGTCGATGATGTACTTGTGCACCACCGCCGCCGCCCGCTCCGGCCGGCCGTTCTCCAGCAGCGCCCCGCCGAGTGCGATCACCACCGCGCCCCGGTTTGGGTGCTCGGGCACCTTGCGCAGCAACCGGGCGGCCAGCCGCGCCTCGCCGATCGCGTCCTGCACCCGGCCCTGCCGGATCAGCATCATCGCCCGGTAACTCAGCCCGGTCACCAGCCGCGCGGTGGAGCCTTTCCGTTGCGCGTCCACGATCGGCGCGTCCAGCGCGGCCAGCGCCTCGGGTAGATCGTCGGTCAGCGCCAGCGCCGCCCCGCCGTAGAGCAGCGGCGAGGTCAGGAACTCCGCGGTGTCCGGCGCGTCGGTCAGGGAGAGCCGGGCCAGCGCCCGGATCTGGTCGATCTCCCCGGAACACCGGATGGCCTGGTTGTATGCCTCCACCGCCAGCAGCTGCCTGCCGACCCTGGTGGCCTTGAGGTTGTTCCACTGCTGGTGCACGCTGCGCCGCACCGACCCGTACCGGGTGTCCGCGTCCTGCGGATCGGTCACCGGCACCAGCGCCAGCAACCGGGCCGCGGTCAGCAGCGGCGAGGGCTCCACACTGCCCTCACCCGGCCACAGCTGCGGCACGATCCGCTTCACCACACCCACCAGCGCGGGCGTCGCGCTGATCACGGTGGGGTGCGGGTAGTTGGTCAGCAGCGCCGCCTGCGCCCGCGCGGTCGGCGCCAGCGAGAGCGCGTCCAGCAGGCTGTCCGCCGCGGCGCCCGGATCGGTGTGGTAGCGCGCCGCGGACAGTTCGGTGAGCACGGTGGCCCGCAGTGAACCCGTTGGCGGCTCGGCCAAAGCCCGCCGCAGGTACCCGGTGGCCGAGCGATGGTCCCCGCGCCGCAACGCGTTCCCGGCCGCGGTGCGCAGCACGTCCACCGCCTGCTGATCGCCCTCCGGCCGCGCGGAGACCAGGTGCGGGGCGATGAGATCGGCGGACTCACCGTGTTCCCGCAACAGTTTCGCGGCCTGGATGCGCAGCCGGTGGTGATCACGCGAGGGCAGCCAGCGCAGCACCGTCTGACGCACCTTGGGATCGCTGACGGTGAGCCGCTCGCCCTTGCCGAAGATGGACAGCTGCCGCAACCGCGCCGCGGCCCGCTCGGCCTGCTCCGGCTCCAGTCCGATCAGCTCGCCCACCACGGCCAGACTGGCCGATTCGCCCAGCAGCGCGATCACCTCGGCCAGCCGGCGGACCGCCCGCGATTCCGCGCGCAGCCGGGCCACCGCGAGTCCGGTGCGCACCTGCCCGACGATGGCCCGCAACGCGAAGAGCTGCTCGGGCTGCGGCTCGATCTGCTTGCGCCGCACCGAGTCCAGCACCGCGGTCAGCAACTGTGGTTCACCGCCGGTGAGCCGGTGGCTGGCGATGGTGAAGGCGTCGGCCGGTTGCTGGTTGAGCCGGTTGCGCAGCAGCAGCCCGACCCCCCGTTCGGTCAGCGGTTCCGGCCGGATCGGTTCGGCGCCGGTGGCATCCAGCAGCGCGGCCGCCTCGGGCGCGCGCGATTCGCCGCTGCCCGCCCTGGCGGTGACGATCAGCGCGATGGGCAGCGCGGCGGTGTGCCCGGCACAGCGCACCAGCAGGTCCAGCGAGGCGCGGTCGGCCCACTGCACGTCGTCGGCGAAGACGCACAGTGGGCCGGGTGCGGCCGGTCCGGCCATCAGGTGGCACAACCGGCTCCACACCGCGACATCGGGGCCGGACAACAGGTCCAGCCCGGTCTCGCCCTCCCGCAGCAGCGGGGTGACGAGCTGGGCGGCCAGGCCCAGCCCGCTGTCCTGCTCCTCGGCGCGGCAACTCCCGCGCAGCACATGGCTGCCCGCGGTGACCGCGTACTCGGCCGCCGCGTCCAGCAGCGCCGTCTTGCCGATCCCGCTGGGCCCTTCGATGACCACGGTCCGGCCCTGGCCGGCCTGGGCACCGTGCACCGCGGCCCGAAGTGCGGACAGCTCGGATGACCGCTCCACCAACACGAGTACTCCTTGACGGGCTCAGGTCAGTTTGCGCAGGGCGGCGGTCTGCACGTGGCGTCTGGCGCCCCCACCGTAACTGCCCAAACGGTTTCCGGTAGTCAAGAAGGCTCACGAATCTGGCGGGATTTGTGGCTTTCGGTAGCCAGATCGAGGCTGATTGGTCTAGCCGTCGGTGCTCAGCACCTTGTCACCGCCGGCGACACCGGTGGGACCATTGGAGGTCAGCACCCACAACGTCTTGTCCGGAGCCGCCGCCGCGTCCCGGATCCGGCCGTAAGTGCCCTGGTAGAGCGCGGTCGGCGTACCTACTCCGGAGTCGGTCAGCGGGATCCGCCACAGCCGCTGCCCGCGCAGCGCGGCCATGTAGATGCTGTTGTTGTAGACCGCGATCCCGCTCGGCGAGGCCTGCGCGGTGGTCCAGGTCAGCAGCGGGTCCTTGAACCTCGGGTTGCCGCAGCGGCCTTCGCAGGTCGGCCAGCCGTAGTTGGCGCCTGCCTGGATCTGGTTCAGCTCGTCCTGCGCGTTCTGCCCCAGCTCCGAGGCAAACATCCGACCCTTGCCGTCCCAGGCCAGGCCCTGGACGTTGCGGTGCCCCAACGAGTACACCAGCGTGCCGGTGGGATTGTTCGGGGCCGGACGACCTTCCGCGGTCATCCGCAGGATCTTGCCGCCGAGGGAGGAGGGGTTCTGCGAGTTGGCGGTGTTGCCCGCGTCGCCGGTGCCCGCGTAGAGGTGACCGTCCGGTCCGAAGGCGAGCCGGCCGCCGTTGTGGATGCCGGCCTTGGGGATGCCGGTGACGATCACCTGCGGGGTCTGGCCGAGCTTGAAGCGGGCGATCCGGTTGTCGCTCGCGGCGGTGTAGTAGACGAAGATCAGGCCGTCGCTGGCGTACTTGGGCGAGATCGCGATGCCCAGCAGCCCGCCCTCGCCTGCCGGTCGTACGCCGGGAATGGTCGCGGCGGTGCTGACCGCGGTGCCCTTGATGGCCAGCACCCTGGCGCTGTTGCGTTCGGTCACCAGCGCGGAGCCGTCGGGCAGGAATCCGACGCCCCAGGTGTAGGCCAGGTTCTGTGCGATCACGCGGACCGCGGCCGGTTCGGCGGCAGCGGTCCCCAGGGGTAACGCCGCGACGGTGGTCGCGGCGAGCAGCAGCCGAAGTCGTCTCCTCATGGTGGACTCCTCAAACGGCGGCGGTACAGGGTGGTCTCCCAGCCAACACCCCCGCCGGGTATCCGGCCACCGGCGAAGGCAGCCCCCGGCCACGACTTTCGTCGGAAAGGGGGATACCCCGTATCACTGTCCACTCTCTGTCCGCAATGGACAGAACGGGTCACGGCACGTGCGACCAGACCAGTTCGACGCAGGTCCCGTTCTCGGCCATCGAGTCCACCTGCACGCTGCCGCCGATCTCCCGCATCCGCCCGCTGATCGAGGACTTCAGCCCCTGCCCGCGCGGGGTGCGGATCGGGTCGAAGCCGCGGCCGCGGTCGACCACCCGCACGCTGAGGGTGTCCTCCACCCAGGACACGGTCAGCCAGGCCTGATCGGTGCCGGCGTGTTTGGCCACGTTGTTCAGCGCCTCCCGGCAGGCATCCGCCACCGCCTCGACCACGTGGTGCGGCAGGTGCCCCGGCACGGTGTCGGGCATGTAGCGCACCCGCAGGTCCAGCGCTTCGGCGTCGGTGACCACCTCGGCCAGCCGGTCGCCGAGGCCGGTGAAGGAGTTGGTGGTGTCGGCCGCGATCAGCCGCCGCACGTACTCCGCGTCCTTGGCGCAGCGTTTCCGCACCTGCTCGCCCCGGTGGTCCAGGCCACCCATGGCGATCGCGGTCAGGGTGGCCAGTGCGTTGTCGTGCAGGGCCCGGTAATGCCTGGTCCGGGTCTCGAACCTGGCGCGCTCGGCGGCCTGCCGGGTCTCCGCGCGCAACCGGGCCTCGGTCTGCTCGTCGAGGTACTTGGCCTGCGCGGCCAGGTACCGGTTCATGAAGTAGAGGATCGCGCCGAAGAAGATGCAGGAGTTGAGGTGCCCGACCACCGCGGGCAGCAGCGGCTGGTCCGGCTGGGTCTCGGCGCTCAGCGTGAGCACGTACCAGGCCATCGGCACCACCTCCACCAGCACCGCCCAGCGCAGCGGCAGCACCGCGCCGATCAGCGCCGCGGTGCCAAGGGCGTATTTCGGCGCCCAGTTGACGGTGGTGAACTCGAACCCGGCCTGCACGTTGGAGGTCACCACGGTCATCAGCAGACAGGCCAGCACGACGTCCATACCGACCGTTCGGTAGGAGAACCAGCCGTGCCTGCGCATCCGGTAGACCAGATAGCCCTGCCAGAGCCAGGCCCCGGCCAGCAGCGCGCCGTTGAGCGTGGGACTGGAGTGCCGGTGCAGGTCGGCGCTGGCCATCGCGATCGAGGCGGGTATCAGGTAGGAGGCCCGCTGCACGAACAGGATGACCGCGATGAACCACCGGGTCCGTTGCTCGCCGTTCTCCGCCAGCATGAATCGCGGGTCAAGCCAGGCCCACCGCCCGCGTTTGCCCACGTCTGGCCGTTCCATCGTCTCGCCCCGCGGATGCTCCGCCACAGCACTCCCATACCCCTCGCCCCAGGACCCCGATTTGATGCCAGTGACCCGGTCCGGGGCAAGTCGCCGAATGGACTACCACCGTGCGCCAGCGCACACAATTGGCGGATCGGAGGACATAACCTCTGCCGGTGACCGGCATCGAGACGTCCCTGCTCCGCGTCGCCACCCAGGCCGTCATCCAGGTCATCCGGCCCCTGTTGCCGGACCTGAAAGCCCGCAAACACCGCTTCGCCGAGCTGTCTGAGCTGGTCACAGCCACGGGCGGGGATTTCCTCGCCCGCCGGAAGGTGCGCGAGCAACTCGAACGCATGATCACCGACGTTTTCGAGCGCTTCCCACTCCAGGAATTCCGCCATCTACCGGAAGCGGAGGTGACCGCCGCCCTGGCCGCGGACGGCGAAGCCCTCTCCACCCACGACCTGACCGACGAAACCCTCTTCGACACCGACCTGGATCACCGCAAACTCGCCCGTTCGGTCCGCAACCGAACCAACCGACCGGACGGTTTGTCCGCGGACGGCGAGATTGTTTACACCCGATTGCTGGATATCGCCTGCCTGTGCCTGGTCCGGATGGTCATCCAACTCGACCCATTCCAGCCCCGCGCCGCACTGGAACTGCTCTCCCGCCTCACCGCCCTGGCCGACAACGTCAACCGGATCCTGGACCGGCTGCCGTTCACCAGCCTGGACGCGCCGGAGGGCGCCGAGCAGGACGAGGACTTCCGCTTCCGGTACCTGGAGCTGATCACCTCGACGATGGACAGCCTGGATCTGCTGGGGGTGCCGGTGAGCCAGCGGTCCTCGGTGCGGCTGAGCGTGGCCTACCTAAACCTCCGCGCGGACGACGGTGACGAGGACCGCCTGTCCAAGATCCTGGGTACGCACCGCCGAACGTTCATTCGCGGCGAGGCGGGCTGTGGCAAGAGCACCCTGCTCCGGTGGCTGGCGGTGACCGCGGCAGGCGGCCGGTTCGCCGAGGAGCTGGCGGACTGGAACGGCCGGGTGCCGCTGCTGATCAAGCTGCGCAGCTTCGCCGAGGCTGATCGCCTGCCGCGCCCGGACGAGTTCTTCGCCAGGGAGACGGATCCGCTGTACCAGCTCCTGCCCGCGGGCTGGGTGCACCGCCAGTTGCTGTCCGGCCAGGCGCTCATGCTGGTGGACGGGGTCGACGAACTACCGCATGGTCGGCGCGAGCAGGTGCGTACCTGGTTGCGCGGACTGACCCGCGCCTATCCGGACGTCTGTTACGTCATCACCTCGCGCCCGGCGGCAGCAGCCCAGGACTGGCTTGATGAAGAGGAATTCTGCTCGGCCTCGGTCCGGCCGATGGGTTCGCAGGAGGTCCAGGAGTTCGTTCTTCGCTGGCACAAGGCCATCAAGGGGCGGGCGAGCTGTGCTGACGAGGACCTCCCGGCCTTCCAGATGGAGCTGCTGCAACGGCTCTCGGTCCACGAGCATCTGCGGGCACTCGCCACCAGCCCGCTGCTGTGCGCCATGTTGTGCGCGCTGAACCTGGACCGGGAGACGCAACTTCCCAAGGACCGCAACAGTTTGTACCAGGCCGCTTTGGAAATGCTGCTGGTGAACCGGGACCAGAGCAGGAACATCCGCTCCGAACTGGACGACCTGCTTGACCTGCAAGCGAAACAGACCTTGCTGCAACGACTGGCGTGGCACCTGACCCTCAATGAACTATCCGAAATGGACAGAGAGCAGGTAGAGGAGAAGTTCGCCGAAACCGCCAGGGCGATGATCCGGCTGACCGGCAAGAACCTCAGCGGCAAGATCATCCTGGACTACCTGCTGGAGCGCAGCGGGATGATCCGCGAACCGATGCTCGGCCGGATCGACTTCGTGCACCTCACCCTGCAGGAGTTCTTGGCCGCCAAGGAGATCGTGGAGGAGAACCACATTCCTCGGCTGGTGAAGGAAGCCCACGAACCCTCCTGGCGCGAGGTCGTGCTGATGACCCCGGGCCAGGCAACCGGGCCGCAGCGAGCCACCCTGTTCGATGGCCTGCTTGACCGTGCCGAGCGAGAGCCACCCGAGATCGCACGCCGGCTCCGGCTGCTGGTGCTCATGGCGATGGCCAATCCCAGGCCGATTCAACAGGAGTTGCGGCGGCGCATCGAGAAGGTTGCCGCCGAGTTGCTGCCACCGGCTTCGTCGGACGAGGTTCTCGGTCTTGCGGCTGCGGGCGAGTGGCTCCTGGACTTCCTGCCCGACCGGATCGAGTCGCTCCCTGGCATCGTTGCAGCGAGCAGCGTCCAGGTGATCGCGATGATCGGTGGACCGAAGGCGCAACGGATGCTGAGCGGCTATGCCACTGACAGTCGGAAGTCGATTCAGCGAGATCTCCTTGCCGCATGGAGGAGCTTCGATCCCGGCCCGTACGCGCGTGATGTTCTGGCCGAGGCCCCGCTTCATCCGGGCTGGATTGTCATCCGCGACGCGGAGCTGGTTCCGTATCTTCCGCTCCTCCAAGGACTCCGGAGGCTCATGCTCTGGTTCGGGGCTGCTCAGGTTGATGAGCTACCAGGCCTCCCTCGTCTCACCGGGCTTGGCTTGGGGAGGAATTCCAAGATCGATCTGAATCGGCTGGTCGAGCTGTTTCCGGCACTTGACACTCTGGAGTTGCACAACGTCAGCGAGATCGAGCACCTGAGTACTTTGGCCAGGTTGCACAAGCTTGAGGTCTTGGCGCTCGGAGGTGGGTGTACCGGTGAGGATCTGAGGTCGTTGGCTGAGTTGCCCGCGTTGCGGTTACTGCATATCCGGGAGGTCACGGCCGACACTGATCTCAGCCCGTTGCTTGAGCTTCCTCGACTGGAGACCCTGCGTACCAACAACACCTACGGGCAGGTGGACTTCACGAGCCTGCGCGACAGGGGAGTGAAGGTGCGTGAAGACTCTCCTCCTCGACGGTAGCTGCGCCGAACGGCCGCACCCAGTCGCCCCCGAACGCCAGGTTTGGCCTGGCGTAGAACGGTAATCCAGTCTGCGTCCCGTACACCCCAGGGAGGCAACCCGTGATCATTCTCGGCGCGATCCTGCTCCTCATCGGATTCCTGGCCGACATTTCCGTCCTGTGGACGATCGGCATGGTGCTGGTCGTGATCGGGCTGGTTCTCGCGGTCCTCGGCGGTACCGGCCGGGCCGTGGGCGGCCGGCCACACTGGTTCTGACCGGCGACTGACCGGTCTCCGAACTCCCGTGGGCGCGCCGTCTGTCAGCCCGGCGCGCCTGCGGGACCTTTTTGTCCACAGTGGACCGAGCGCTCGAACATGGTCTCCAGTGACATCACCGTCTGGGTTCCGCTGACGCCCGGCACCGCGAACACCCGGCGTAGCACGTCCTGCAACTGCTCGGTGGTGCCGGTGCGGACCTTGATCAGCACCGACGCCGCGCCTGCCACGATGTGCGCCTCCTGCACCTCCGGCAGGGCGGCCAAAGTCTCGCTGGTCTCCGCCGCGCCCATCCAGGCGTTGGACTCCACCAGGACGAAGGCCAGCACGCCCGCGCCGACCGCGGCGGGGTCGACCTCGATGGTGGTTCGGCGGATCACCCCGCGTTCGCGCAGTTTGCGCACCCGTTCGTGTGCCGCGCCGGCGGACAGGCCGACCGCGGCGCCCAGGGTGGCGTAGGACTGGGTGGCGTCGCGCTGTAGCTCGGTGAGTAGGGCGCGATCTGTGTCATCGGTCATCGACAGAACCTCATATGGTCATGTTAGCTTCTTGCTGAACGTAGTTCTGCGGGGAGGGTGAGATGGCTGATCGGGTCAAGGCCGTGTTCGAGGTGCTGGATGAGCGGTTCCGGCGGGTCGGGGGTGATGACTATCTGGAGGTGCTCTTCGACGGCGGGCGCTGGCTGGAAGGGCCCGCGTACTTCCCGGCCGGGCGGTATCTGGTGTTCAGCGACATCCCCAACGACCGGATGCTGCGCTGGGACGAGACCACCGGTGCGGTCGGCGTTTTCCGGCAGCCCGCCAACTACAGCAACGGCCACACCGTGGATCGCCGCGGTCGGCTGGTGAGTTGCGAGCAGGGTGCGCGCCGGGTGACCCGCACCGAGTTCGACGGCTCGATCACCGTGCTCGCCGATCAGTGGCAGGGGCGGAAGCTCAACAGTCCCAACGACATCGTCGAACGCGCCGACGGCTCGCTGTGGTTCACCGACCCCAGCTACGGCATCGACAGCGACTACGAGGGCAACCGCGCGGAGAGCGAGACCGACGGCTGTCACGTCTATCGCCTCGACCCGGACGGCGCGGTCACCCGGGTCGCCGACGACTTCGTCCGGCCCAACGGGCTGGCCTTCTCCGCCGATGAGCGGACTTTGTACATTGTGGACACCCGTGGTCGGCACATCCGGCGGTTCACCGTGCGGGACAACGGAACCCTCGCCGGTGGTGAGGTCTTCGCCGACTGCGGCGCGGGCAATCCGGACGGGATCCGGCTGGACGAGCTGGGCCGGGTCTGGCTGGCCGCGGGGGACGGGCTGCACTGCTTCGACCCGGACGGCACGCTGCTCGGCAAGCTCCGGGTGCCCGAGGTCTGTGCCAACCTGACCTTCGGCGGGCCCAAGCGCAACCACCTCTACATCTGCGCGACCAGCTCGGTCTACTCGATCCGGGTCAACTTCAACGGCGCCCGCCACCCGCGCTGACCAGGGCCGCCGCCGGTATCGGCCGGGGTGGAGACCGAGGTCACGGGCCCAGCCTGGCTGGCCGGGTTTGGCCAAGGGTGTACGGTAGTGCCAACCGCGCTGGCCCATCCGCCGTTCGACCGGGCCGCCGGGGTCGCACGCACCGTGGCAGCGTCCTCTGTGGACGTTGTCGCTGATGACGTTGTACCCGAAGCTTTCCGGTTCGCTGTTCTCCCAGCGGACTTCATCACGGTGCTCTCAGAAAGCACCGTGCCAGGTCTGTCCGGCGTGCTGCCGATATGGTTGGCCGGTCGAGGGTATGCCAGCCTCGACTGGTTGTCGGCGCACGTCGGCGGACTGGCATTCAGCCCGGGTGAGACACCCGTTGGCACCTCGACACCCGATCGAGCGGGTTGGCAAATCGCGGTGGGGCCGGAAAACTCTGGCGGGCACCCACAGTCGAACCTCGAGAAATGGAACCTGCGTCTTGCGCAAGCTCTGGACCGTGGTTGCCGCTCTGCTCTCCGGCACCGCCCTGATCCTGTTCGCCCCCAACGCCTCCGCGGCCGTGGACCCGGTCCCCGCGCCGCCGGCCGAGGTGGTGCAGCCGGAATCGCCGGTCGACTTCGACGTCGAGATCGAGCTGCTCTCCGAGAACGAGGAGCTGGTCGGGCTGCCGGGCTGAGCCGCGGTGTGCTGACGGACGAACCCGGGTCCACCACGGACCCGGGTTCGCCTGGGTTCAGACCGAGTAGGTCAGCTCCGCGCTCTGCCGCTGGTCATCCAGGTAGAACCGGGTCGACATGGTGCGCGCCCCCAGGTCGAACACGGTGCGCCACAGGGTGCGGACCGGGTAGTCGGTTGGGGAGTCCGCGTCGAAGCCGATCTCGTCCAGGGCCTCGCGCAGGGCGGGCCCGGACATGGTCGCGCCGGTGCTCTTGGCCAGCCGCTGGTAGCGCTGGTAGCTCAGCATGGTCTCCGGGTTGTCCGGCGGCAGGTTCGCCGCGTCCGGGTGCCGGTGCAGCAGGTGGTTGGTCACGCACAGCGCGCCCTGGCCGTCGGTGATGTGCTCGTCCCCGCCCGGCCCGCGCTCCCACACGAACGAATCGCCACTGGCGTCCGCGATCAGGTAGTGCAGCGGCGAACCCTGGTCGTACTGCTTCACATCCAGCAGCGCCGCCCTGGCCTGTTCCGCGCTCGCGCAGGTGTCCAGCAGGAACCGGGGCAGCTGCACACTGGCCAGCCCGACCTGCGGGGTCTCATCGGTGGGCGGATTGGTGTTCTCCGCGTCCGCGATCAGCAGCACTACCGCGAGGCCGTGCTCGTTGATCCCGTCCATGCAGCCGTCCAGGGTGTCCATGGTCAGCACCAGCGTGGCCGGGCCGTCGGTCGGCCTGCTGTGCACGATGGTCGGACGGCCGGCCCACGGCTCGCCGCGCTCGGCGGGCGGCGGCGCGCCGGTCATCATCGCGAACAGTTCGTTCCTGGTGGTGGTGAAGAAGTCGTAGTTGCGGCCCAGCAGGCCGCGGCCCTCCTCGGTCAGTCCCGGCGGCACCGTGCTCGCCGAGCAGGCCGAGCCGGCCGGCAGCGGGTACAGACAGTCCACATAGTACTCATCGGCGGTGAAGTCCAGCCCCAGCAAGGAAGCCGCGCCGCGCATCCGCTCGTGGTGCTGTGGCCAGTTCCGCTCGAACCAGCGCCGCCGGGCCCGCGCCTTGCGCCGGTCCGCCGGGATCGGCCGCCAGCCGTAGGTCTGCCGGGCCGCCTCGGCCAGCGTTCGCCCGATCGCGTGCTGGTCGCCCTCGGCGCTCAACAGCCGCACCGTCGCGAAATCCGCCGCGCCGCCCCCGGCGACGATCTGCTGCCCCATCTCAGTTCTCCTTGTTCTCGCGCCACATCGGCCACACCGGCGGGCCATCGGGCAGGTGGACCGGCTCGCCGAGCCGGTGGAAGCCGTGCCGCTCGTACAGCGGCACATTGCGGGGCGAACTGGCCTCCAGGTAGGCGGGCAGCCCCTCGGCGTCGGCCCGCCGCAACCCCTCGGCCAGCAACGCGCCGCCGATCCCGGCCCCCTGCCGCTCCGGCGCCACGCCCAGGAACGCCAGGTACAGGTGCGCGCGGTCGGTGGAATGCCGCTGCGCCAACAACTCCACCATGATCCGCACCCGCTCGGGCAGTTCGACCTCCGGCGGCGGGGCCACGTGCGCCCCGACCGGCATCGGCAGCCACACCGCGACCGCGTCCGCGCCGGTCATCGCCAGCGTGCCCGCCGCGGCGGATTCGGCCACCGCCCCCTCGAACAATCGGCCCGCGCTGAGCCGTCGCTGTTCGGGCGGTCCGGGGAAGAGCCACCGCATGGGGGCGTCCTCCAGGAAGGCGTCGCACAGGATCCGCACCGCGTCCTGCGTACGCTGTATCGGTGTCATGGTCCAACTGTGCCGCCGTTTGCAGTGGCACCGCAACGTATCTGGGCGAATGGGGGAGATAACCCTACCGGACTGTACTAGTACACTCAGTTGGGTGAGCGAGTCTGTTCCACCCTTCCGGCGCATCGCCGCCGAGCTGGCCGGACGCATTGCCGCAGGTGAGCTGCTGCCCGGTGACCGGGTGCCGTCCACTCGCGCGGTGATGCGCGAGTGGGGCGTCGCGCTGGCCACCGCGGCCAAGGCCCTGGACCTGTTGCGGCAGCAAGGTCTGGTCGAGACCCACCCCGGCGCGGGCACCGTGGTCCGCACCCCGGCCGGCGGGCCGCGGCGCACGCCCACCGCCGCGCCGACCCTGACCAGGGCCCGGATCACCGCCGCCGCGATCCGGCTGGCCGACGCCGAGGGCCTGGACGCGGTGTCCATGCGCAGGCTGGCCACCGAACTCGGCGTCGGGCCCATGTCGCTGTACCGGCATCTGGCGGGCAAGGACGAGCTGGTGCACCTGATGATGCGCCGGATCTTCGCCGGTCGCCCACTGCCCACGCCGCCCCCGTCGGGCTGGCGGGAGCGGCTCAGTGCGGTCTGCCGGATCCAGTGGTCGCTCTACCGCGCGCACGGCTGGCTGCCCGAACTGGTCTCGATCACCCGGCCGCGGCTGATCCCGGAGGCCATGGCGCACACCGAATGGACCCTGGCCACGCTGGCCGGGCTGCGGCTGAGCCACGCCGAACGCGTGCGCGAGGCGATCACCCTGCCCGCCTTCGTCCGCGGTCTCGCGCTGGCGCACGCCGCCGAGCAGGCCGCGACCAAGGACACCGGGCTGGACAACACCGAGTGGTGGCGGTTGCAGGAGCAGGAGATCCGCGGCTACCTGGAATCCGGCCGGTTCCCGCAACTGTCCACTATCGACAACAGCGTGGTGGAGGACCTGGACGCGTTGTTCGAGCACGGCCTGACCCGGCACCTGGACGGCCTGGCCGCCCGGCTACGGTTGGCCCCATGAGGGCGGAGCGGCTCGACTTCACCGGCGTCGCCGACGACGACGTCACCTGGACCCTGCTCGGCACGCTGTACCTGCGTGCCTGGGAAAGCGGTTCGCGGCACCCGATCCTGGCCGACCGGCACGCCGCCGAGGCGATCCGCCGCATCGACTACGACTTCCCCAAGCTGCACCGCCGGGTCCGCCCGGAGAGCAACCAGTACCTGGTCGCCCTGCGGGCCACCCAGCTCGACGAGTGGGCCGCGGACTTCCTGCGTCGTCACCCCGACGCCGTGGTGCTGCACCTGGGCTGCGGCCTGGACAGCCGCGTGCTCCGGCTCGACCCACCGTCCACTGTGGACTGGTATGACCTGGATCAGCCCGAGGTGATCGAGTTGCGCCGCAGGCTGTACCCGGAACGCGAGCACTACCACCTCATCGGCGCCTCGGTCACCGATCCGGCCTGGCTGGCCGGGATCCCGGCCGACCGCCCCGCGCTGATCATCGCCGAGGGTCTGCTGCCCTACCTGGACGGCGCCGAGGTGCGGGCGTTGGTCCAGCGACTCGTCGGCCACTTCGGCACCGGCGAACTCCAGTTCGACGGCGGCGCGCCCTGGCTGACCCGGCTCTCGCCACTGGGCCGGTGGGGCATCCGGGACGGCCGGGAGGTCGAGGCCTGGCACCCGCGGTTGCGCTGCGTGGAACAGCCTCCCTTCACCACGCACTGGGCCAAGATCCCGGCCCGCGGCTACCGGCTGCTGTATCGACTCGGCCACGCGATCCCTGGCTGGCGGAACATGTTCCGCGAGTTCCGCTTCACGTTCTGACCAGGTGCGCCGCGGCGGCCAGGATCGACCCCAGCTGGATCCCGGCCTGCGCCCGCAACGGGATCAACGTGCCCGGCTGACCGTCGGCGGCCGCGCGCCATTCCGTGAACAGCGATTCAGCTCTTGCCTGCGCCGCCCGGATCGCCGGCCGCACGTTCCCGCTGGCCTGCTCAGCCGCCAGCACCCGCAACAACGTGCCGGCCGCCCGCAGCCGCAAGGTGTGCGGCAACGCGACAAACGCGCACTCATCGGCCACGGTCGCCGCCCGCGCCCCCTCGGCGGTGCCCAGCATCCGCCGCCACCCCTCGCCGATCCGCCGCATCCCGACCAGCACATCGTCCAGCGCCCGCCGATGCGGCGTGTCCAGCCGCACCGCACCGCGCACCGAGTCCAACACCCCCGCCAGAGCCTCCTCCGCACCCACCAGCTCGGCCAGCAACCCCGCCACCACCTCCTCCATCAACCGACCGGTCGGTAGAGAGTCGGAAGCCCGCGGATCAGCCCACATCGGCACCTCGGTGATCACCGAGACCGCCCCGTACCTGCCCGCGTACTCCCCACTGCTCGCCCCGAACACCCCGTCCCCCGGCGGCGCCCCCTCGGTCAGCTCGGCCACGGTCGGCATCCGCAACACTCCCGGGGTGAGCCGGAAACTCCCCGGCACCTCATACACCGCGTGCTGCAACGGCACCCCGAACCACCCCGGCACCGAGGCGAGCAGCTCGGCCAGCGCCGGATCGGTCGTGGTCGTGTAGTGGAAGGCCCCGCCGTACTCCGCGTTGTGCAGCGAGGCCAGCAACACCGGCCGCACCTCGTCGATCAGCCGGGCCAGCGCCACCGTCTCCGGCAGCATCCGATCGAAGTACCCCGTCTCCGCCAGGTGCGGGAACGTCCACTCCGGCTGCTCGTCCATGGCCGGCCGGTAGAACCCGCGCCCGTAGGCGTCCCGATCGCCCGGAACCCCGTACCAGCTCTCGTTCAGCCGGGCCCCGTCTGGATCGATGCACGGCACCAGATGCCACCGCAGCCCGGCCCGCAACCAGGGCTCCGCACACAACAGCCGCCCCAGCTCCCGCACCGTCAGTCCACCCACCGGCTCATTCGGATGCGGCCCACCCAGCACCAGCGCGTCCCGCTCCCCCTCCCCCTCCCCGATGGTGACCACCCGGATCGGCTCACCCAGCCGAGAGGTCCCGATCCGCCGCACCGTCACCGGATACCGAGCGGCCAGCTCATCCAGCTCCGCCTGCGACTCGTCCACCGTCGGGTATCGCCCCAGCTCCGGCAGTGAGTCCAACACCTTCCTGAGCCTGTCGGTCATGATCACCCAATCTGATAGCACCGCTATTGAATAGCAACGCTATCATTCACTCCATGTCCGGCAGAAGAGCGGAATCCAAACGCCGCAACACCGAGGCCCTGCTCACCGCGGCCCAGCGCCTGTTCCTGTCCGAGGGCTACCAGGCGGTCGGCATCCAGTCCATTGCCACCGAAGCAGGCCTGACCATCGGCGCCATCTACTCCCTCTTCGGCTCCAAACAGGCCCTCCTGCACGCGGTACTCACCAACCTGGCCGACCAACTCCAAACGGAGATCCGGATCCTGGAAGCCGAACCGGTGGCCGATGCCAGGGAGGCGGTGACCCGGTACGTGCGGGCATACCACCAGCTCGTGTCCACAATGGACGGATGGCGGGCATTGCGCCTGGAGGTGGAGGCGCTGTCACTGGTGCTGGGCGGCGAGGAACCGGAGCGGGCGCTGGTGGAGTTCGGGGCGGGCAGCCGGACGGCGTTGGCGGGGTTGCTGACCGGGCGGACGCTGGACGGGCGGAAGCTGGGGGAGGTGCGCGCGGAGCAGGCGGCGGTGGGGGTGTCGGCGGTGGTGCGCGGATTGGCGGTGCAGTGCGCGGTGGAGCCGGGGGTGGCTTCGGCGGACCGGTGGGTGGAACTGGCCCTGGCGGTGCTGGCGGCGAGCTGACCCGGGGGAGAGGCCGGGGCGGTCACCCTTGGGGCGGAGCGCCCGGACCGGAGTCCAACAACGGCCAACCGGCCGTACAACAACGGCCAACCCGGTGTACGACAACGGCCAACACACGGTACAAGAACGGCCAACACACCGTACGACAACGGCCAACACGCCGGGGAGGTTGAAACCCCAGCAGCGTGTTGGCCGCTTTGGTACGGGGTGTTGGCCGTTGTTGTACGGGTCGTTGGCCGTTGTGGGACGGCGGGCAGGCGGGCGGAGCCCGGAGCGGTGGGTGTTGGGGGGAGGCGGGCGAAGCCCGGAGCGTGGCGGCCGGGCGGTTATGACCCGGAGGTCGGGCGAAGCCCGGGAACGCTGCGGCTAGGCGGTTCGACCGCGCCGCGACCGGGCGAAGCCCGAACACAAGCAGCCGGGGTGGCTTTTCAAACACTCCCCGAGCGGTTCCCCCATCCCCGTCAGCCTGGAGAGGACACACCACATCCCGGGTGCGCAGACCGCAACCTGCCGCCGCCCTAGCCTGCCAACCGCAACGGTCTGCGTGCCCGGGATGTGGTTTGGTATCGGAAGGCTGACGGGGATGGGGGAACCGTACGAGCACTGCTCTTCGTCTTTGCTCTTGTCTTTGATTTTCCCCCCCATCCTTTGATTTCTGCCCGTCCGGCGAGGACGCCCTTGACTGTCGCTCTTGTCCCACAACGGCCAACACGCCGGGAGAAGTCAGCCACGCAGCGCTGGGATGATCTTCTCGCCATACGTGTCGATCGTCGCTTCCCGTGCGTCGTGCATGTTGTAGACCGCGAACTGATGCACCCCAAGCGATTTCAGGTGTTCCAACCGCTCGATGTGCTTCTCCGGCGGCCCCACCAGACAGAACCGATCCACGATCTCGTCCGGGACGAACTCCGTGTCCGGATTCCCCGCCCGCCCGTGGTGGCTGTAGTCGTACCCCTGCCGCCCCTTGATGTAATCCGTCAGCGCCTGCGGCACGATGCTGGAATCGCTGCCATACCTGGCAACCAGATCCGCGACGTGGTTGCCGACCATCCCGCCGAACCACCGGCACTGGTCCCGCCCGTGCGCCAGGTCGTCGGTGACGTAGGCCGGAGCCGCCACGCACATGGTGATCGAGTCGGGGTCGCGGCCGGCCTGTTCGGCGGCGTCACGCACCGCCTTGACCATCCACTCGGTCAGGAACGGATCCGCCAGCTGCAGGATGAACCCGTCGGCGACCTGGCCGGTGAGGGCGAGCGCCTTCGGTCCGTACGCCGCCATCCAGACCGGGAGTTCGCCGTCGCGCACCCAGGGGATGCGGACCTCCTGGTCGCCGATGGTGGCGGGGCGGCCTTCGGCGAGGTCGCGGATGACCCTGATCGACTCACCGAGGCGGGCCAGGGTGTTGGGTTTGTTGCCGATGACGCGCATGGCCGAGTCGCCGCGGCCGATGCCGCAGACGGTGCGGTTGCCGAACATGTCGTTGAGGGTGGCGAACAACGACGCGGTGACCGACCAGTCGCGGGTGCCGGGGTTGGTCACCATCGGGCCGACGATCAGCCGTTCGGTCTGGGCCAGGATCTGGCTGTAGATGACGAACGGCTCCTGCCACAGCACGCAGGAGTCGAACGTCCAGCCGTAGTCGAAGCCCGCTCGCTCGGCCCGTTTCATCAGCTCGACCACGGCCGAGGCCGGTGGATCGGTCTGCAGCACCAGTCCGAAGTCCATTGTGTCCCCTCAACTCAGCGGTTCTGTGGAAACCCTAGGTCGACACTGCTGGTGGCCGGGTCCGGCCAGCGCGTGGTGACGACCTTTCCCCTGGTGTAGAAGTGCACCCCGTCCTCACCATAGGCGTGGTTGTCGCCGAACAGCGAGGCCTTCCAGCCCCCGAACGGGTAGTAGGGCACGGGCACCGGGATGGGCACGTTGACCCCGACCATCCCGGCCTCGACCTCCAGCTGGAACTTGCGGGCCACCCCGCCGTCCCTGGTGAAGATGGCCACCCCGTTGCCCCACTGGTTGTCGTTGACCAGGCCGAGAGCGTCCTCATAGGACGGTGACCGGACCACCGAGAGCACCGGGCCGAAGATCTCGTCGCGGTACACGCTCATCGCCGGGGTGACGTGGTCGACCAGGCTGACGCCGAGCCAGAAACCGTTGGCGTGTCCCGGAACGGCGAGGTCGCGGCCGTCGGCGACGACCGTGGCGCCTTCCTGCTCGCCCGCGGCGACGTATCCGGCGACCTTGTCGCGGTGTTCGCGGGTGATCAGCGGGCCCATGTCGGAACCCGGGTCGGTGCCGGGGCCGATGGTGAGCGCGGCGATGCGGTCCTGGATGCGGCTGACCAGGTCGTCGCCGACGCCGCCGACGGCGACCAGCACGGAGATCGCCATGCAGCGTTCCCCTGCCGAGCCGTAGGCGGCGGACACGGCCGCGTCGGCGGCCAGGTCCAGGTCGGCATCGGGCAGCACGACCATGTGGTTCTTGGCCCCGCCCAACGCCTGTACGCGTTTCCCGTTGCCGGTGCCGGTCTGGTAGATGTGCCGGGCGACGGGAGTGGAGCCGACGAAGCTGACCGCGGCCACGTCGGGGTGTTCCAGGAGCCGGTTGACCGCGGTGGCGTCGCCGTGCACCACGTTGAGCACGCCCTCGGGCAGCCCGGCCTCGGCCATCAGCTCGGCCACCCGCAGTGCCGCGGACGGGTCCTTCTCGCTCGGTTTGAGCACGAAGGTGTTGCCGCAGGCGATGGCCAGGGGGAACATCCACAGCGGCACCATGGCCGGGAAGTTGAACGGGGTGATGCCGGCGACCACGCCGACCGGCTGCCGGATGGAGTGCACGTCGACGCCGGTGGAGGCGCCGATGGACAGCCCGCCCTTGAGCAATTGCGGGATGCCGCAGGCGAATTCGACCACCTCCAGGCCGCGCGAGACCTCGCCCGCGGCGTCGGAGGTGACCTTGCCGTGCTCGGCGGTGAGCAGCGCGGCGATCCCGTCCCGGTTACGCAGCAACAGTTCCCGGTAGGCGAACAGGATCCGGGTGCGGGTGGCCAGTGAGGAGTGCCGCCAGGTGGTCAGCGCGTCCTTGGCCGCGGCCACCGCACTGTCCACTTCGGACACGTCGGCGAGCGCGACCTGCGCGGTCTGCTCGCCGGTGGCCGGGTTGGTCACCACGCCGAAACGGCCGGAGGTGCTCTCGACGGTCTTGCCGCCGATCCAGTGGTTGATCGTGCGCATCGGGGTCCTCACACCAGGTACTGACACGTGTCGCGTTTGAGGAAGGAGCCGTGGCCCTTGTGGCCGAGGTAGGTGTTCTCCGAGATGACCACCTTGCCGCGGGAGAGCACTACATCGACCTTGCCGGTGACGGTCTTGCCCTCGTAGCAGGAGTAGTCCACGTTCATGTGGTGGGTCTCGGCGGAGAGGGTCTGCCGCGCCTTGGGGTCGTAGATCACCACGTCGGCGTCCGAGCCCGGCGCGATGGTGCCCTTGCGCGGGTACAGGCCGAACATCCGGGCCGGGGTGGCGCAGGCGAGTTCGATCCAGCGTTTGCGGCTGATCTGCCCGTCCACCACGCCCTGGTGCAGCAGGTCCATCCGGTGTTCGACGCCGGGCAACCCGTTGGGGATCTTGGAGAAGTCGCCGAGGCCGAGTTCCTTCTGGCCCTTGAAGCAGAACGGGCAGTGGTCGGTGGAGACCACGGAGAGGTCGTTGGTGCGCAGGCCCTTCCACAGTTCGGCCTGGTGCTGTTCGGGCCGCAGCGGGGTGGAGCAGACGTACTTGGACCCCTCGAAGCCCGGCCGCGCCAGGTCCTCTGTGGACAGATAGAGGTACTGCGGGCAGGTCTCGGCGAAGGCGTTGACGCCGTTGTCCCTGGCGCGCGCGACCTCGGCGAGGGCCTCGGCGGCGGAGAGGTGCACGATGTAGACCGGCGCGCCGGCCACCCTGGCGAGCTGGATGGCGCGGTGGGTTGCCTCGGCCTCCAGGAAGGCGTGCCGGACCTGGCCGTGGTAGCGCGGGTCGGTCTCGCCGCGTTGCAGGGCCTGTTCGATGAGCACGTCGATGGCGATGCCGTTCTCCGCGTGCATCATGATCAGCCCGCCGTTGTCGGCGGCTTTCTGCATGGCGCGCAGGATCTGGCCGTCGTCGCTGTAGAACACGCCGGGGTAGGCCATGAACAGCTTGAAGCTGGAGATGCCCTCGCCGACGAGCTGGTCCATCTCCTTGAGCGTGTGCGGGGTGACCTCGCCCATGATCATGTGGAAGCCGTAGTCGATGGCGCACTGGCCGTCGGCCTTGGCCTGCCAGGCATCCAGGCCCTCGCGCAGCGACATCCCTGGCGTCTGCACGGCGAAGTCGACGATGGTGGTGGTGCCGCCCCAGGCCGCGGCCCGGGTGCCGGTCTCGAAGGTGTCGGCGGCGAAGGTGCCGCCGAAGGGCAGTTCCATGTGGGTGTGGCAGTCCACGCCGCCGGGCAGCACGTAGCGGCCGGTGGCGTCCAGCACGGTGTCCGCGCCGGTGGCGAAGGATTCGGCGAGTCCGGATTCGGGGGCGGCCAGGGCCACCACCTTCTCGCCGTCGATGAGCACGTCGGCAAGCAGCTCGTCGGCCGCGGTGATCACCAGGCCGTTGCGGATCACGGTGCGGCTCATGGGTTCTCCTCCCCGGCCACGGTCAGCGCGTGCCGCAGCACCCGCAGTCCTTCCTCGGCCTCGGCCCTGGTGAGCGAGAGCGGCGGGGCCAGGCGCAGCACGTTGTTGTGCAGCCCGCCCTTGCCGATCAGCAGCCCGCCCGCGCGCGCGGCCTCCAGGGTGGCGGTGGCGGCGGCCGGGTTGGGGTCCAGGGTGCCGGGGCGGACGAGTTCGACGCCCAGCATCAGGCCCTTGCCGCGCACGTCGCCGACCACCGGCAGCAGCGCGGTGGCCGAGGACAGCTCCTGCTTGAGCCAGCCACCCACCTCCAGTGCGTTGGCCTGGAGGTTGTTGTCCAGGGCGTAGCGCAGGTTGGCCAGCCCGGCGGCCATGGTGATCGGGCTGCCGCCGAAGGTGGACAAGGAGTTGGCGCGCAGGGTGTTCATGATCTCGGCGCGGGCGATCACGCCGCCGATGGACATGCCGTTGCCGATGCCCTTGGCGAAGGTGACGATGTCCGGGGTGGCGCCGTGGGCCTGCCAGCCCCAGAAGTTCTCGCCGGTGCGGCCCCAGCCGGTCTGCACCTCATCGGCGATCCACAGGATGCCGTGCTCGTCCAGGACCTCCTTGAACGCGCCGTAGAGCCCGTCAGGCGGCACGCTGAACCCGCCGACGCCCTGGATCGGCTCGGCGATCAGCGCGGCGGCGTTCTTGTCGCCCTGGTCGAGCACATCGCGCAGGTCCTCCACGCAGGCGTTGATGTACTCGGCGTCGGTGAACTCCCGGAACGGGCCGCGGAACCGGTTGCCGCCGTGCACGTAGGAGACCTGGAACGGAGACAGGCTGGTGGTGGACCAGCCGGAGTTGCCGGTGATGGAGACCGCGGAGAAGGAGCGCCCGTGGTAGCTGTTGCGCATGGCCAGGACCTGGTTGGATCGGCGCACCCCGGTGGCCAGCAGCAGCGCCGCGTCGTTGGCCTCGGTGCCGCTGGCGGTGAAGAACACCCGCGCGTCCGGGATGCCGGAGACCGCGGCGATCTGCTCGGCCAGCTCGACCATCGGACGGCTCAGGTACACCGTGGAGGTGTGCAGGATCTTGCCCGCCTGCTCGGTGACCGCCTTGGTCACCTCGGGCAGGGCGTGCGCGGTCATCGTGGTCAGGATGCCGCCGAAGAAGTCCAGGTAGCGGTTGCCCTGGCTGTCGTAGACGTGCCTGCCCTCGCCGCGGTCGAGTTCGATCGGCTCGGCGTAGTAGGCGGACAGCCAGCTCGGCAGCACCGCCTGGCGGCGGGCGTACAGCTCCGCGTGCGCTCCCATGTCAGCCCTCCGTCAGGGTTCCGTAGGCGTCCGGGCGGCGGTCCCGGTAGAAGGCCCATTGCTGGCGGACCTCGTCGATGAGGTCGAAGTCCAGGTCGCGGACCACGAGTTCCTCCTCGGTGCCGCTGGCCACCTCGCCGACCATCTGGCCGCGCGGGTCGACGAAGTAGCTGGTGCCGTAGAAGTCGTTGTCGCCGTACTCCTCGACGCCGACCCGGTTGATCGCGGCCACGAAGTACTCGTTGGCCACCGCGGCGGCGGGCTGTTCGAGCTGCCACAGGTAGGCGGAGAGGCCGCGGCTGGTGGCGGAGGGGTTGAACACGAGTTTCGCCCCGGCCAGGCCGAGCGCACGCCAGCCCTCGGGGAAGTGCCGGTCGTAGCAGATGTAGACGCCGATCCGGCCGACCGCGGTGTCGAAGATCGGCCAGCCGAGGTTGCCGGGCCGGAAGTAGTACTTCTCCCAGAAGCCCTTGACCTGCGGGATGTGGTGTTTGCGGTACTTGCCGAGGTAGCTGCCGTCGGCGTCGATGACCGCCGCGGTGTTGTAGTAGAAGCCGGCCTGCTCGACCTCGTAGACCGGGACGACCAGCACCATGCCGGTCTCCTTGGCCAGTGCCTGCATGCGCTTGACCGTCGGCCCGTCGGGCACCGGTTCGGCCCATTTGTAGTGCTCGGCGTCCTGCACCTGGCAGAAGTACGGCGCGTTGAACACCTCCTGGAAGCCCATGACCTTGGCGCCCTGGGCGGCCGCGGATCGGGCCGCACGTTCGTGCGCCTCGATCATCGAGTCGGTGTCGCCGGTCCACTTCGTCTGGAAGATCGCGGCTCGAACCACGTTGACCACAGCTTTCCCCTCGCTTCTGGTCTGGGCGTCGGGGTCGACCTCGGCAACCTATGAAGAGCATCACTCTGGTGCAATAGGGTCTTTGTTACCGAACAATAATTCACCCGGGCGCCATGGAGTTACCGTTTGCGGCGTGACGACTGCCAATCGCCTGCGCACCGACCGGCTGCCCGGCCTGGTGACCACCGCCTACACCTTCGACGTACCGGTTGATCATGCTGCTCCGCAAGGGGAACACCTGACCGTGTTCGCCCGCGAGGTGGTGGCGGCCGGGCGGGAGAAGGACAAGCTGCCCTGGCTGCTGATGTTGCAGGGCGGCCCCGGCCAGCCCTGTGAGCGGCCCACCGCGCCGAGTGCCTGGCTGGGCCGGGCGCTCAAGGACTACCGGGTGCTGCTGCTGGACCAGCGCGGCACCGGGCTGAGCAGCCGGGTCAACCGGCAGACGCTGCCGCTACGCGGGGACGCCAAGGCGCAGGCGGAGTACGTGGCGCACTTCCGCGCCGACTCGATCGTGCGGGACGCCGAGCTGGTCCGGCAGGCGCTGATCGGCGATGAGCCGTGGAGCATCTACGGGCAGAGCTTCGGCGGGTTCTGCTCGCTGACCTACCTGTCGCTGTTCCCCGGTTCGCTGCGCGAGTCGCTGATCACCGGTGGGCTGGCGCCGCTGACCGCCACCGCGGACGAGGTCTACCGGGCGCTGTACCCGCGGGTGCGGGAGAAGAACGAGCAGTTCTTCGCCCGCTACCCGGAGGACGCGGAGATCGCCCGCCGGGTGGTGGACCACCTGCTGGCGCACGACGTCCGGCTGCCGACCGGGGAACGGCTGACCGCGCACCGCTTCCAGACCCTGGGCATGGGTTTCGGCACCCATCGCGAGTTCGACTCGCTGCACTACCTGCTTGAGATGTCCTTTGTGGACGGTGTGGGTGGGCCGGAGCTGTCCGATCCGTTCCTGATCCAGGCCGGGGCGCGGCTGTCCTTCGCCGGTGCGCCGCTGTACGCGCTGGTGCACGAGGCGATCTACGCCCAGGGTTGTGCCTCGGACTGGTCGGCGCAGCGGGTGCGCGCGGAGTTCCCCGAGTTCGACCTGGAGGGTGACTGGCCGGTGCTGTTCACCGGCGAGATGATCTACCCCTGGCAGTTCGACGAGGACCCGGCGCTGACCCCGCTCAAGGATGTGGCCGAGATCCTGGCCGCGCGCACGGACTGGGGGCCGCTGTACGACCCGGAGGTGCTGGCGCGCAACGAGGTGCCGGTGGCCGCGGCGGTCTACTTCGACGACATGTACGTCGACTCCGCCTACTCCCTGGAGACCGCGAGCGTCATGGGCGCCACCAGGGCCTGGGTGACCAACGAGTACGAGCACGACGGCGCGGGCCGGTCCGCCTCGGTGCTGGACCGGCTGATCAAGATGGCCCGCGGGGAGCTGTGACCGGCGGCTGCACCGGTCACAGCCGCGCTGGTCAGCGTGCGTAGAGCAGGCGGTTCGGGGTCCCGGCCTTCAAGCCGGTGATCTTGTTCTTGGTGGCCCCGTCGACGAGGTGCTTGTTGACCTCGGCGACGGTGGCCGCCGGGTGCGCGCCCAGGTAGTTGGCCACCACGCCGGAGACGAACGGGGCGGCCTCGGAGGTCCCGTCGTGCGTGGCGGTGGCGGTGTCGGACTCGCTGGTGGCGGTCAGGATGGCCGCGCCGGGGGCGAACAGGTCCACGCACGGGCCGTTGGCCGAGTGCTGCCAGACCTGGTCGGTGCGGGTCACCGAACCGACGGTGATCGCGTCCCGCACCCGGGAGGGCGAGCCGTTGCAGGCGTCGACCGGCTGGTTGCCCGCGGAGACCACCACCGGGATACCCGCGTTGAGGACCTGCTGCACGGCGGCGTCCATGGCCGCGTTGCGCGCCCCGCCCAGGCTGAGGTTGAGCACGGCGGGCTTGACCGCGTTGGCGGCGACCCAGCGCACCGCCGCGACCACGTCCACCCGCCCGCACAGCGCCCGTACCGACTGGATGGTCGCCGCGGGCGCGGTGCGGGCGGCGATGCTGCCCACCGCGGTGCCGTGGCTGGCACAGTCGCCGCCGACGCCCTCCGGGTCGTAGGCGGTGCGGGCCCGGCCGCCGAAGGCCTGGTGGGTGGTGCGGATGCCGGTGTCCAGGACGTAGATGTTCACGCCCGCGCCGTTCCCGACCGGTTGGTAGGCGCCGTTGAGCGGGAGGTCGCGCTGGTCGATGCGGTCCAGGCCCCAGTCGACGGGGGCGGCGGAGGCGGCGGGGGTGAAGGTGAGCGCGCTGAGCAGGATGGTGGCGAGCACGGGGAGCGCGCGCCGGTGCAGGGTGGTCATGGCCGCCACTTTTCGTGGGGTGGGGCGGGGCCGGGTACCTACGGAAGTAGCCGGGGTTTCAGTTGGCGGCGGGGTTCACTTCGGCGGCCTGCGCGCGCAACGCGGTGTCCAGCATCCGCAGCAGCTCGCCCGCCCGGCCGCGACCACCCGGCGCGGCGGGATACCGGGCCAGCACCCGCACCACGACGGGGCCGGCCAGGGTCCGGGCCCGCTCGATGTACTGCTCGCCTACCGTTCGGTCGGTGGCGGCGTCCAGTTCGACGGCCCTGGCCGCGTGGGCGGCCGCGCCGAGGATGTGCGGGACCTGGGTGGCCTTCGCCAGGGGATGCAGGTAGGCCGCGCTGGCCGCGGCCACGGCGGCGCGGGCGGCGTCACTGGCCGCGGCCTGGCCGGCGTCGCGGGTCTCCTGGTAGGCCCGGTTCGCCGCCCAGGCGTGATCGCGGATCGACTTGGACCGCTCGGCCCCGGCGGCGAACGCCTGGGCGGACTCGATCGCGGCTCGTGGCCGCCGGTCGCCGGGGCGGGCGCGCTCGAAGATGGCCAGGGCGGGTTCCGCGCAGGCCGCGGCGTAGTCGGCGATCGCGCGGAGTTCGGCCATGCTGAGGTCGATCGTCAGGTTCTGGTCAGCCATCCACTGAACGGTATCGTTGAATATTCGGTGAAGGTTTCTCGGTGATAATCGCAGGACAACGTGGATGAACCCTCAAACGACGGGACTGGAGGCCGGGGACTTGGGTGCGGAGCCGGAGCACGCGGAGATCGGCACGGCGAAGCAGGCCGCGGCCGATGACCGGGTGCTCGTGTTCGGGCGGTTGCTGGGTGCGGCGAACCGCCTGGAGCACATCCTCGGGCGGGAGATCGAGGCCGAGTGCGGGATCAGCCACCTCATGTTCGAGGTGCTGCTGATCCTGGGGCGGGCCGGGGAGCCGGGGCTGCCGATGCGGCGGATCGCCCAGGAACAGGTGCTCACCACCGGCGGCGCCACCCGGCTGGTCGACCGGATGGTGCGGGCCGGCCTGGTCGAGCGGGTCGCCGAGCCGGGGGACCGGCGGGTGCACCTGGTGCGGCTGACCGAGGCGGGGGAGCGGACCGCGGTGACCGCGGCGCGGCTGCACGCGCGCAACGTGCAGCGCTACCTCCTGGACGCGCTGCCCGCTGACGAGCGGGAACTGTTCGCGGCGCAGGTGAAGCTGATCGGTCACGCGGCCAGGGACGCACTGCCGCCCCTGGGTTGAAACTGGAACATCTGACTCGTCAGGTAACCTGATCGGGTGACTGTGCGGCTGGTGTATGTGCTGGATGCCTACTGCGGGTGGTCCTACGGCTTTGCCCGGACCATGGCCGAGCTGACCGCCGCGCATCCCGGGCTGCCGGTGGAGGTGGTCTCCGGCGGGCTGTTCACCGGGGACCGGCGCCGACCGATCGGTCAGTACGAGTTCATCCGGGACGCCAACGAGCGGATCACCGACCTCACCGGGGTGAGTTTCGGCCCCGGGTTCGAGCGGCTGCTGGACGAGGGCTCGTTCGTGATGGACTCCGAACTGGCCGCGCGTGGGGTGGCCGCGCTGCGCGCACTGGCTCCCGACCGGTCGGTCGAGCTGGTCGGCGCGCTCCAGGACGCCTTCTACCAGGACGGGCGGAGCCTGTCCGACCCCGCGACCTACCGCGCGCTGGCCGAGCGGACCGGGCTGGACCCGGACCTGCTGGTGGCCGCCTTCGAGTCGCCGAACGCGGTGGCCGAGGCGGCGGCGGACTTCCGGTTCGCCGCCGAGCTGGGTGTGCAGGGCTTCCCGACCCTGCTCGCGGTGGAGGACGAGCGGGTGGCGACCCTGGCGGTGGGACACGCTTCCACCGAGGAAGTCACCCGTCGACTGGCGGCGCTGCGCTGACCCGGCGGCGGTTGAGCAGACCGGCGGCCAGCACCGCCAGCCACACCACGCCGAGCGCGATCACCAGTCCCAGCAACACGTTCCGGTCGTGCAGGCCGGGGTTGACGTAGGGCGCGAAGGTCCGCCACAGCCACGGCACGGACAGCGTCACCAGCACCGCGGACACCACCAGGCCGGTGATCACCGGTGTGCGCCAGGCCCGGCCGACCCGGTGGCTGATCGCCAATCCGAGCAGGCCGACGACCGGCGCGATCACCGCGTCGTGCAGGATCGGGCCGCCGATCAGCCAGCCGCCCAGCGACACCGTGTCGCCGAGCGAGGTGAACAGCAGCGGCAGCAACAGGATCGCGCCCCAGCCGAGCAGTCCGGCGCCGATCGCGCCCAGTACCCACCGCATCACCGCACCGCCAATCGGCCGACCCACTTGGTCTGCAACACACCAGGACGGCTCGGCGCGATGATCCGGCACGGGTAGCCGTGGTCCAGGTCCAGCTCCTCACCGTTGAGCCGCAAGGCCAGCAGCGTCAACGGGTCGTGCGCGTGCGTGGCGGGCAGTTCGCTGACCCGGTACGCGCCGCCCTGCTCCAGGGATTCCACCCGCACCGCCGAGTCCGGGCCCGCGCCGACGCTGCCGATCAGGTCGGCGACCCGGACACCGGTCCAGGTGGCGGACTGGCTCCAGCCCTCCACGCAGGCGATCGGGAGTTCGGCGGTGGTCTGCGGCAACGCGGTCAGCTCGGCCAGGCTGAGGTTCCGGGTCCCGGCCGGGCCGGTGATCTCCAGCCGCCAGGTGTCGGTGATCCGGGCGACCCCGGCGGCCGAGGCGGTGCGGTTGACCGGAAGTCCCTGCGGGCCCTTGGTGGAACGCCAGCCGAGGAAGGAAAGTCCTTGCAGGCCGGGGACTGTGGCGCCCGCGGTGGCGAGTACGGCCGCGCCGGTGGCCAGGCCGGTGCCGCGCAGGAACGCCCGGCGGGACAGGCCGACCGCCGGTTCCTGTTGCAGGCCAACGGGTTTGCTGAGTGCATCGCGGATCAGCGGGAGCTTGACCGCGACGTGCAGCAGCAGCGCGCCGACCGCGATCCAGGCCACGGCGTAGTGCGCGGTGACGAAGTAGAACCGCCACGGGTAGTTCTGCGCCACGTTGAACAGCCCGCTGGCGAGCTGGAAGAACGCCGCGGCCAGCAACGCGAAGATGGACAGCCGTTCCAGGGCGTGCGGCAGCGAGCGGATGGCGGGTTTGGCGAACAGTTTCGGGTAGACCGTCCAGAGTTTGGCCACCAGCAACGGGATCGCGGCGATCCCGCTGATCACGTGCACGCCCTGGTTGATCCGGAACAAGTTCACCGGGCGGGTGGGCCAGCTGAACCAGGCAGGCGGGTGCTGGACGCCGTGGCTGAGCAGACCGGTCACGAAGCACAGTCCGAACGCGATGCCCAGCCACAACCCGATCCGGCTGGTGACCCGGACATCGTGCGCGGAACCTTTGAAGTCGGATTCAGCCGGTGGCCGTAGTCGCATCATCGCGAACCTCCTTGCGCAGCACCGCGAACCACCGGCCGGAGTGGTCGAGGAGTTCGGTCACCCGGAACCCGGTGACCACGGCGAGCAACCCGATGGCATCGGCCCCGACCCAGGCCCAGTCGAAGTCGGATCCGGTCAGCCGCACCCGTTCCCGCCGCAACCCGGTGCCAGGGGGCTCGACCTCGATGAGGGCGTGGCCGGTGGGGGAGAGGAGTCGGTGCACCCGGCGGAGCAGCACCACCGGGTCGCCGCCGATGCCGATGTTGCCGTCGGCGAGCAGGATCTGCTGCCAGCGGCCCTCGGCCGGCAGCCGGTCGAAGAGGTCGCGGCACAGTGCGGCGCCACCGCGGTCGGTGGTGAGGCGGACGGCCACTGGGGAGCTGTCCACGCCCAGCGCGATCACGCCGCGGCGGCCGAGCGCGGTGACCAGGCGGCCGGGGCCGCAGCCGAGGTCGAGGACCGGGCCGGTGCAGCGGCGCAGGAGTTGTTCGTCGGCGGGGCAGGGGGTGGCGGACCAGCGGGCGATGGGCAGTAGCAGGGCGCGGCCGTCGGGGAGGTGCAGGAGATCGGTTTGGCCGAGCAGGGCGGCGTCGAACTCGCTGGTCATCGGGCCACCTCGACAGTGGGAGCGGGGAGGTGCGCGGCGGCGTTGGCGGGGGTGGCTGCCGGGGCGAGGCAGGGCAGGACCGCGGTGACCGCGTGGGCGAAGTACGAGCCGGGCAGGCCGCGGGCCACCGCGACCGCGTCCGCCATGGTGTCCACATCGGATAGCTCCGGCGCGATCCGCACCACCAGGCCCTTGTCCCGCAACGCCGACAGGGTTCGTTCACCCGTGTCGGTCTGGGACATCGGCACCGTGGCCAGCGCCGCCGCGTACTCCGGTTTGCACAGGCCGAGGGCCCACCAGCCGCCGTCGGCTGCCGGGCCGAGCACCGCGTCGGTGTTCCGCTGGGCCAGCAGGCGCAGGCAGTCGGCGAGCAGGGCCGGGGTGACCTGCGGGGTGTCCATGCCGAGCTGCAACCGTGGGCCGCCGACGTCGGCGTGCGCGTTGGCCAGGCGTTGGGCGAAACCGTTGCCGCGCTGGGAGATCACCGTGCAGCCGTACAGGGCCCGGCGTAGCCGGACCGTGTCGGCGGACTGGGACAGGTCGCCGGTCAGGGCGACCACCAGGCGGGTGCCGGGGGTGGCGCGGGCGGCGGACAGGGTGTCGTGCAGGCTCGCGGCGGCGATGGCGGCGGCCTGGTGCGGGGTGGCGGGTGGGGTCAAGCGGGTTTTGGCCTGGCCGGGGACGGGGGCCTTGGCCACCACCAGGATCGCCGGGTTCATCGCAGCACTCCCGCCATGTCGCGGGCCGCGCGCAGGGTGCCGAGCACCGAACCGCTCACCTTGGACTTGGTGCCCGCGGCGCGCGGCAGGTAGTCGATGTCCACTTCGGACACCGACCAGCCAGCGTCGGCCGCGCGGAGCAACAACTCCAGGGGATAGCCGAAGCCGCGGTCGGTGATGCCCAGGGCGAGCAGCTCATCCCGGCGGAAGGCGCGGATCGGGCCGATGTCCCGGACCGCCAGGCCGCGGCGGCGCAACAGCCAGGCCAGGAAGGCGTTCCCGGCCCGCGCGTGCCACGGCCACACCCCGCTGCTCACCGGGATCCGCCGTCCCACCGAGAGTTGCGCCCGGCCGGTGGCGACCGGGGCGACCAGGGCGGGCAACAGGCTGGGCGCCATCGAGCCGTCGGCGTCGAGCACGCAGACGATGTCGGTGCCGGCGTGTTCGATGCCGGTGTGCACGGCGGCGCCGTACCCGCGGCGCGGCTCACGCACCACGGTCGCGCCGAGTCCGGCGGCCACCGCGGCGGTGCCGTCGGTGGAGCCGTTGTCGACCACGATCGCGTGGTATCCAGGAGGGAGCTGGCGGAGTACGGCTGGCAGTGCGGCTGCCTCGTTGAGACAGGGCAGCACCACGTCCACCGCGCCGGTCGTCTGCGTCATGCCACCGGACGTTAGGGGGATGACGATCGGCCGGGAACCGTTGCGGTGCTTACCGAAATATGACGTACCGGCCAGTTCTTACCGAGTTGTTTCGGACCCCGGATCCACCGGGTGCGCTGCCTGGAATGGCCTTAGGTTGGCCGCGTGCTGTCTGGAAAAGACCGCCGTGACCTGCTGGCCGCGGCGGCCCTCGTGCTGCTCGTGGCCGTCGCGGTGGTGGTCGGCTTTGTCCTGCGTGCCAACGGAGTCCCCATCTTCGCCGGCGCCGCGCCGCTGTTCGGCGAGTGGCTGCCGCACCTCGGACCCGGCACCGCACCCGCGGTGCTGCTGGCGATCCTGGTGGTGTGGCAGGGTCCGCGGCTGGCGGATCGGTTGCCGTGGCGGGGATTGCTGGCCGCCGGGTACCTGACCGCGGTGGCCTGGACCCTGGCACTGGCCACTGTGGACGGTTGGCAACGCGGCCTGGCCACCCGGCTCACCACCTCCGACGAATACCTGCACGAGGTCGGCGGTATCGCCGACATCGGTGCGATGATCGCCGGATTCGCCGGGCGGATCCTGGACTTCCAGCCCGATTCCTGGACCACGCACGTCTCCGGCCACCCACCCGGCGCGCTGCTGGTGTACGTGCTGCTGGACCGGATCGGCCTCGGCGGCGGCGCGTGGGCCGGGATCGTCACCATCCTGATCGGTGGCCTGGTCGTGATCGCGGTGCCGGTCACCGTGCGCGCGCTGGCCGATGCCGACGCGGCCCGCCGGATGCTGCCGTTCGTGGTGCTGCTGCCCGGATTCGTCTGGTTCGGCGTGTCCGCGGACGGGTTGTTCGCCGGGGTCACCGCCTGCGGGATCGGATTGCTGGCCCTTGGCGGGTTCTGGCGATCACTGGGCGGCGGACTGTTGCTGGGCTTCGGATTGTTCCTCAGCTACGGCCTGGTCCTGTTGGCGCCCTTGGCCTTGGCCGTGCTGATCGTCGGCCGGGGCAGGCTGCTCCCGGCGGCCACCGGCGTGCTCGCGGTGACCGGCGCGTTCGCCCTGGCCGGATTCTGGTGGCTGGACGGCTACCACCTGGTCGTCGAGCGTTACTACCAGGGCATCGCCACCGCCCGCCCCTACGCCTACTGGGTGTGGGCCAACCTCGCCGCGCTCGCCCTGGCCACCGGACCCGCCCTGGCCGCCGGGATCCGCCGCGCCGCCACCGAACGGAGGCGGGGGATCACCATCCTGGTCGCCGCCGCCCTGCTCGCGGTGCTCGCCGCCGACCTGTCCGGACTCAGCAAGGCCGAGGTCGAGCGGATCTGGCTGCCGTTCGCGGTGTGGCTCAGCGCCGGGACCGCCCTGCTGCCAAGGGGATCCCGGCGCTGGTGGCTGGCCGCGCAGGCGGTCACCGCCCTGGCCGTGAACCACCTGGTGCTCACGAACTGGTGAGCACCGCCGGACGCCGCAACGGCGCGGTGGCGAACTCGGTGACCCCGTCGGCGAAGGAGACCTGGGCCCGGTAACCGAGCAACGCCGTCGCCTTCACCGGATCGGCCACCACATGCCGCACATCCCCCGGCCGGGCCCCGCCCGCGATCCGCGGCGCCGGGCCACCACACGCCGTCGCCAGCGCCGCGGCCATCTCGCCCACGGTGTGCGGATCGCCGGAGCACACGTTCAGCGCGGTCAGCCCGCCCTCGGCGGCCGGGGTCCCGATCGCCAGCCGGTTGGCCAGCGCGACATCCCGCACGTGCACGAAGTCCCGCCGTTGCCGCCCGTCCTCCAGGACTACCGGCGCCTCACCGCGTTCCAGGGAGGACCGGAACATCGAGGCCACCCCGGCGTACGGGGTGTTCTGCGGCATCCGCGGCCCGTACACGTTGTGGTAGCGCAACGCCCACACCGACCCGCCGGTCTGCCGCGCCCAGGCCGCCGCCAGGTGCTCCTGGGCGAGTTTGCTGGCCGCGTAGGTGCTGCGCGGATCGACCGGTGCGTCCTCTGGCACCAGTTCGTCGGCCAGCGCGGCCCCGCACACCGGGCACGGCGGCTCGTACCGGCCCGCCGCCAGCTCGGGCAGCAACCGCGGACCAGGGCGCACCACGCCGTGCTCGGCGCAGCGGTAGCGGCCCTCGCCGTAGACCACCATCGAGGAGGCCAGCACCAGCCTGCCCACCCCCGCCCGGTGCATGGCGGCCAGCAGCACCGCGGTGCCGTAGTCGTTCTGCAGCGCGTACTCCGGCGCGTCGTTCGGATCGACCCCGTGCCCGACCATGGCGGCCTGATGGCACACCACGTCCACCCCCGGCAGCAGCCGGTCCAGCAGGTCGGCGTCCCGCACGTCGCCGACGACCAGCTCCGCGGGCGTCCACGGGGGCGGGCCGTCCGCGCCGTGTGCCTGCGGGAGCAGGGCGTCCAGCAGCACGGTGTCCGATCCGGACAGTGCCTCGACGATGTGGGAGCCGATGAACCCGGCGGCCCCGGTGATCAACACTCGCATGCCGTTGACGCTAGGCCGAACGATGTATCGATGAGCGCCATCGGCGTCGGACGTCACCAAACCGTCAGAACTTGCGCACAATGCTGAGTGGTCCGCCATGGTGGCGGCGGGCCAGTGGACGGGAGGGTCATGCACGCCGATCTGAGCCGGATTCTGTCGGTCGTCGAGGAGGGATCGGCCACGGGCATCGCCGCGGCCATCAACCGGCTGATCGGCGCGGGCGAGTTGTCCATCGGCACCCGGCTGCCCACGGTGCGCGCGCTCGCCCAGGCCCTCGGCGTCAGCCCGACCACGGTGAACGAGGCCTGGCGCTCACTGGCCAGGGTCGGCGCGATCGAGACCAAGGGCCGCAACGGCTCCTTCGTCACCGCCCGCACGCACAGCGCCGAACCCACCCGGTTCTGGCGGCTGGCCGGCGATACCGGCCGGTTCGCCCGCGACCTCTCCGCCGGCGTGCCTGACCAGGCATTACTGCCGCCGATCGGGCCCGCGCTGGCCCGCATCGACGGTCAGCCGCCGCTGTCGGGCTACCTGGACGCCCCGGTGCTGCCCGAACTGGACCGCCTGGTCCGCAAGGCATGGGCCTCGGTGTGCGATCCGGAGACGCTGACCATCGTCAACGGTTCCCTGGACGGCATCGACCGACTACTCGGTCAGTTGCTGCGCCTGGGCGACCGGGTGATCGTGGAGAACCCGACCTTCCCGCCGTTCCTGGACCTCCTGGACACCGTGGGCGCCAGCGCGCTGCCGGTGCCGGTGGACGACGAGGGCATCCTGCCCGACGCCCTCGCTGGTCAACTCCGCCGCGACCCGGCGGTGCTGCTCATGCAGCCGCGCGCGCAGAACCCGACCGGCGTCAGCCTCACCCAACGGCGAGCCGACCAGTTGGTAGACAAGCTGCGGGCTCACCCGGACGTGGTGATCATCGAGGCCGACCACTCCGGCGACGTGGCCCTGGCCGAGGCGGTCAGCTTCGCCGGCGCACTGCCCGACCGGGTGGTCCGGGTGCAGAGCTTCTCCAAATCGCACGGCCCCGACCTGCGCCTGGCCGCCCTCGGCGGACCGGCCGCCATCGTCGAACCGCTGATCGGGCGGCGGCACCTGGGCGCGGCCTGGTCCAGCCGGTTGCTGCAGGAGGTCCTGGTCGGCCTGCTCACCGACCCTGGCTGCGTGGCCGCGGTGGCCACCGCCCGCACCGTGTACGGCCAGCGCCGCTCCGCCCTCAAAGACGCCCTGACCAGCCGCGGCATCCGCTCCACCGGCTGGGACGGGATCAACCTGTGGATCGACGTGGCCCGCGAACGCGAGGCACTGGTGACCCTGGCCGCCCAGGGCATCGGCGCGGCCCCCGGCTCCCCGTTCCTGGTCGAACCCAGCGGCGGCGACCACCTGCGCATCACCACCGCCACCCTGCCGGTGAGCGAGGCCGCCGCGGTGGCCGACGCCCTGGCCGAGGCGGCCCGCCCGTACCCGCCCTACAGCCGGGTCTGAGCCGGGCCGGGAAAGTTCCTGAAACATCCTTCAGGCACCCGGACGGGTGATCCGCCAGGCTGAGCGGCATGCGGGTGCTTGTGGTGGAGGACGATCTGCGGCTGGCCGGACTGGTGCGCCGCGGCCTGACGGCCGATGGCTTCGCGGTCCAGGTGTGCCATGACGGCAACCAGGGCCTGGCACTGGGCAAGGCCAGGGCTTTCGACGCGATCGTGCTGGACATCATGCTGCCCGGCCGCAACGGCTACCGGGTCTGCGCCGACCTGCGCGCCGCACAGGTGTGGACACCGATCCTGATGCTCACCGCCAAGGACGGCGTCTACGACGAGGCCGAGGGCCTGGACACCGGCGCGGACGACTACCTCACCAAACCGTTTTCCTACGTGGTGCTGGTGGCCAGGCTGCGTGCGCTGATCCGCCGCGGCCAGGCCGCCCGGCCCGCCCTGCTCACCGCCGGTGACCTCACCCTGGACCCGGCCACCCGCCGCTGCCACCGCGGCCCGGCCGAGATCCGCCTGACCAGCAAGGAGTTCCAGGTCCTGGAGTGCCTGCTGCGGCGGCGGGAGGAGGTGGTGAGCCGGGCCGAGGTGATCGAGGCGGTCTGGGACAGCGCGGAGGAACCCGCGCCCAACCTGGTCGAGGTCTACATCAGCGCGCTGCGGCGCAAGATCGACGCCCCGTTCGGGCGACGCAGCATCACCACCATCCGATCGGTCGGTTACCGGCTCGGCGCGGACGGGGGCGCGTGATGCGACGGCTGTCCTCGATGCGGGCCCGGCTCACCCTGCTGGTGGTGGCCGTGGTGGCGCTGCCCGTGCTGACCCTGGCCGCGCTGCTGCCTGGACTGATCCGCGACCAGCTCCTGACCCAGGCCAGGCAGCGGGCCGAACACGCGGTGAGCGGCGGCGAGTGCGCCGGTCACCTGGCCGGGATCGCCGATCCCCAGGGGAACCTGCCCGAGACCCTGCAGTACACCAAGTCCTGTGCCGGATTCGGCGAGAACGTGGAGTTCGCCGTGCCCGCCGGGCCGCCCAGGACGGTGCGGCTCAACCCCGGCCCCGACCGGCTGCTGACCCTGTGGCCCTTCGCCGACCAGCCGGAGAGCCGGCTGATCCGGGTCCTGCCCGGCAACCGCTACACCCCGCTGCCACCGGGCGAGCACCTGTCCCTGGAATGGGCGCAACGGATCCTCGACCGGTGGACGCTCGGCCTGCTCGCCGGCGTGCCGCTGCTGCTCGCCCTGGCCGGCTGGCTCACCTGGCTGGCGCTGGGCCGGATGCTGCGCCCGGTGGCCCGGATCCGGGCGGAGCTGGCCGACATCACCGCAACCGACCTCGGCCGCCGGGTGCCCGAACCGGCCCGCCAGGACGAGATCCACCAGCTCGCCCGCACCGTCAACGCCACCCTGACCCGGCTGGACCAGGCGGTCATCGCGCAACGGCGATTCGTCGCCGACGCCGCGCACGAGCTGCGCGGCCCGATCGCCGCCCTGCGCGGGGAACTGGAACTGGCCACCACCCACCCCGGGCAGGCCGACTGGCCCGAGGTGGTGCGGCTCGCGCTCACCGACACCGTCCGGCTGCAGGACCTGGCCGCCGACCTGCTGCTGCTGGCCCAGCTGGACAACCCCGGCCCGGCCACCGGCGCCGAGATCGACCTCGGCAACCTGATCGGCGAACACCTGGCCGCCCGCGAACTGCCCGCGCACCTGCAGCGCAGCGCCCAACTGCCCAAGCTGCCGGTGGTGGTGCCCGGCCGGGCCGCCGCGCTGACCCGGCTGCTGGGCAACCTCCTCGACAACGCCGAACGGCACGCCGACCGCTACGTCGAGGTCCGGCTGGGCACCGAGGACGGACACGCCGTGCTGGAGGTCCTCGACGACGGACCCGGCATCCCGCTGATGGACCGCGGCCGGATCTTCGAGCCGTTCGCCCGGCTGGACGACGCCCGCGCCCGCGCCGACGGCGGCACCGGCCTCGGCCTGGCCATCGCCCGCCAGATCGCCGAGCACCACGGCGGCCGGATCTGGGCCGGACGGGGGCCGGGCGCGCGCTTCCGGGTCCAGCTCCCACTGGCCCGCCAGGACACGCCACTTCCCGCGGCGACCGTCTTTAGGGGCTGATCATGGGTCCCCATCGGGCGCGGAACCGCCGTCACGCTGGCCAACCGACCGGTCGGCGGCGAAGTTGGACTGATGCAGCATCCGGACCCAGCACCCGCCCCCGGCGCCACCCAGACCCCGCGGACCCGGGACTGAGATGGGCCAGCGCCTCGATCTCGACGACTGGTTCGCGCCACTGGGCCTGACCGAGTTCAGCCGCACCGCGCTCGGTCAGCGGCCACTGGTCACCCCGCCGAGGGCCGCGCTGGCCGACCGGCTGCGTGACGTGCTGGGCGTGCACACCGTGGACGACGCCTTCGGCAAGCGGGTGCGCGATGTCCGGGCCTGGTTCCTGGACCTGGACGGCAACGCCTCGGCCGCCTCGATGCCGGCGGCCAGCGCGCGGCGGCTCTACGACGCCGGCACCACCGCCTACTTCCAGGACGTCGCCGACTTCGACCCGCTCGAGCGCGAGGTGGCCCAGACCTTCCGCGTCTCGCCGGGCTCGGGCAAGGTCCAGCTCTTCTGCAACCGGCCCAGCGCGGTCACCAAGGTGCACTTCGACCCGGTCGACGTGATCACCGTGCAGCTCACCGGGTGCAAGACCTGGCGGATCGCGCCGAATGAGTTCGCGCCGCGCCCGCTCAAGGGCTGGGGCGCGGGCGAGCCGATCGGGCCCAGCCTGCGCACCTACCAGGAG
Organism: Crossiella cryophila; assembly: GCF_014204915.1. NCBI lineage: Bacteria > Bacillati > Actinomycetota > Actinomycetes > Pseudonocardiales > Pseudonocardiaceae > Crossiella > Crossiella cryophila. The sequence continues at coordinate 8,041,753 of NZ_JACHMH010000001.1, read as the reverse complement.
AACCCGCCGCCCGAGACGATCCCGGGCAACGTCAAGGAATACCGGCTCGAACCGGGTTCGGTGCTGCACGTGCCGCGCGGCTACTGGCACGAGACCTTCTCCACGGAGGACTCGATCTCGTTGCACCTGCTGCTGATCCCGCCGCTGCGGATGGATTTCCTGCTGGCCGCGCTGAAGAACGAACTGGCGGGCGAGGCGCACTGGCGCGAATCGGTCTACGACTTCACCACCCCCGCCGAGGCCGCCGCCCGCACCGCCGCCGACCTGGCCGCGTTGCGCGCCGCCCTGGACCGCCTCGACCCGCGCGACCTGGTCCGCGCCCCGCTGCCCACCGCCCCGGTCGGACCGGAGACCCGGTTCACCCGCGCCGGTCAGGCCGCCTTCGGCGTGGACGCCCTCGAACCGGGTGCGGCCCGGATCTCGGTGTCCGCCTACGGTTTCCGCGAGACCCAGACCGCCGCGGTGACCGTGTCCGCGCCCGCACTGCCCGCCCTGCGCTGGGTGAACGCCCTGCCGGCCGGGACCGCCCTCGACGTGGCCGACGTGCTGCGGGAGGCCCCCGGACTGACCAAACCCGAGGCGCAGGACCTGCTGGGGCTCATGGAGCAGACCCGGCTGGTGCGCCGATCCCCCGAGGAGCCCCTGCCATGATCGAACAACCGGACACCCCGCCCGCCGTCGTGGTCAACATCGAGGCAGGCGCCGAGGCCGAGTACTCCGTGCGCCCGGCCGGGCTGATCAGCCGCGAGGGCGGCGACGACGTCATCGCCACCACCACCTTCGGCGAGCTGCGGATCACCACCACCCAGGGCCTCGGCGACTCCTACGCGCACCGGCCGCACCCCCAGATCACCAAGGCGCCCGTCGAAGACAACCTGGAGGGGTGATGTCCCGGCTCGACCTCGCGGACTGGTTCGCCCCCATGGACCTGGCCGGGTTCAGCCAGTCCGTGCTCGGCCGCCGGATCCACCACACCCCGGCCCGCGCCGGGCTGGCCGCCCGCCTGCGGGACACCCTGGAGATCCACTCCATCGACGACGTCTTCGCCAAACAGGTGCGGCGGGTCTGCGCCTGGTTCCAGGACGAGGCGGGCAACACCGGTTCCGCGCTGATGCCCTCGGCCAGCGCGCGGCGGCTCTACGACGCGGGCTTCACCGCCTTCTTCCAGGAGATCGCCGAGTTCGACCCGTTCGAGCGCGAGGTGGCCGAGACCTTCCGGATCTCCGGCCAGTCGGCCAAGGTCCAGCTCTTCGGCAATCGGCCCGGCGCGGTCACCAAGGTGCACTTCGACCCGATCGACGTGATCACCGTGCAGCTCACCGGGCGCAAGGTGTGGCGGGTGGCGCCCAATGAGTTCACCCCGCGCCCACTGCACGGCTGGGGCGCGGGCGATCCGCTCACCCCGGACCTGCGCGCCTACCAGCGCGAGGCCCCACCGGAGCGGATTCCCGCTGACGCCAGGGAATTCGTGCTCGAACCCGGTTCGGTGCTGCACGTGCCGCGCGGCTACTGGCACGAGACGTTCTCCGACCAGGACTCGATTTCCCTGCACGTGCTGCTGACCCCGCCGCTGCGGATGGATTTCCTGTTGGCCGGCCTCAAGAACCAGCTCGTCCGGGACGAGCGCTGGCGCGAGTCGGTCTACGACTTCGAGACCCCGGAGGAGGCGTGCAGCCGTACCACCGTGGACCTGGCCGCGCTTCGCGACGCGCTGGACCGCCTCGACCCGAGGGACCTGGTCCGGGAACCGCTCACCCGGCAACCGGTCGAGCTGGAGACCCGGTTCGTGCGGGCCGGGCAGACCGCGTTCGGCGTGGACGGACTCGACGCCGACACCGCGCGGATCTCGGTGTCCGCCTACGGTTTCCGGGAGACCCAGACCGCCAGCCTGCTGGTGCGCCGGGAGTTCCTGCCCGCGCTGCGCTGGATGGGCGACATGTCCGCGGGCGCGCCGGTGGACATCCCGGACGTGCTGCGCGAATCGCCGGGGCTGAGCAAGGAAGAAGCCCGCGAACTGTTGGGCATGCTGGAGAAAACCCGGCTGCTGCGCCGGGTCTGACACCAGCGGGCGCCGGTGATCCCGGCGCCCGCTGGGAGTTTCAGAGCGTGCCGACGGCGACCGCGAGGATCGCCTTGGCCTGTGCCACGATGTCGGCCCGGTTCTTCTCCAGCACCGGATCGGAGACCTTGTCCGGGTTGGCCGGGTCGAAGAACAGGATCGGCGTGTGCACGTGCCCGCCCGGCACCTTCGCCTTGACCGCGTCCCGCAACAGCGTGGCCCGGTAGGCGATCTCGTTGGACAGGTAGGAACCGCCGCCACCGGCACGCGCCACCGAACCGGGCGTCGGGCCGTTGGGGCTGTTCACCGGCTGGGTCTGCCCGGCCGGGATCTCGGTCACCGCGGTGCGGTCCAGCACCGTGAACGGACCGGTCTTCGCGGCCACGATCTCCTTGTACGGCAACGTGGTCGGCACGAACTCCGGCTGCGGCGTCACCGTCGGCACACCCGCCGGGATCGGGATCCCGGCGGCCCGGTTCTCCCGGTTGTTGTCCGCACCGGTGTGCCAGCGGCCGTTGTAGCGCTCGATGTCGAACTGGCCGACCCGGCCCTGGCTGACCGTGGTGAACAGGTCCACCTGCTTGCGCCCCGGCTTGAAGTGCGGCAACAGGGTCTGCTCCACCACGCCCGCCTCGAACGGCGTCCACAGCACCGGGAACACCGCGGTCTCCACCCGTGCCCGCCCGGACGGGGTGTCGATGTAGGTGCCGTCCAGGGCCAGCGCGGTCGCGCCGCTGGGGTTGGTGCGGCGGATGTCGCCGTCGAGCTGGAACGGGTCGAAACCGGTCAGCACCACCCGCTTCACCCGGTTCCCGGCGGGCAGGTCGATCGAGTCCTGGCCACGCGAACCGGTCTCCACCGCGTCGAGGAGTGCCTTCCGGTCGGTCGGGGAGAGGGTGAAGGCGGGCTGCCACTGGTGCAGCGCCCTGGTCAGCTGCAACCGCGCCCAGTACAGCGGCCGGTCGTCACTGCGCGCCAGGTCGCCGCCTGCCGGGCCACGGCCCTGCACCCGGTCCACCGCGGCCTTCCACAGCTGACGGCTCTGCGTCTGCGCGAGCACCTTGGCCACCCGCAGCGACCTGGTGCGGCACAACGACTTCTCGAACCGCGGCCCGCGCTGGTCGAAGCCGCTGCGGTCGAGGATCTCCTGCGGCACCGGGAGGGTGAGCCGCTGCTCCTCCACCGGGATCGGCGCGGCCCGGTCGAAGCAGTTCGCCGGGGCGGCGGTCTCGGCCGCCACCGCGAGCGGGGCGGCGGCCAGCAGCGCGCCCACAGCCAGTGCGCCGGTCAGGGATCGGCGGATCAACGTGTTCAACTCGCCTCCTTCACAGTCATCTCGCACCCGATCAGGTGCGTGCGGGCTTGTCCAGGGCCGGATCGGCGGCGATGTCCACCCGGCTGGTCTCCGGCGCGACGATCAGCGCGCCGATGGTGAGCAGCAGGGCGGCGGCCACGTAGACGCCGATGGCCACCCAGCTGCCGGTGGATTCCAGCAGTGCCAGGGAGATCAGCGGGGCCAGCGCACCGCCGAGCACCCCGGCCAGCTGGTAGCCGAGGCTGGCGCCGGTGTAGCGCAGCTTGGTGCTGAACAGCTCGGAGATGAACGCGGCCTGCGGGCCGAACATGGCCGCGTGCGCCACCAGCGCGACCACCGTGGCCAGGATGATCAACGCGGTGGAACCGGTGGCCAGCAGCGGGAAGAAGGCGAAGACCCACACCGCCGCGCCGAGCGCGCCGGCCAGGTAGACCGGGCGGCGGCCGTAGCGGTCCGAGAGCGCGCCGAAGAACGGGATCAGCGCGAGCTGGCAGGCCGAGGCGACCAGCACCGCGTTCAGCCCGACCTGCCGGTCGACCTTCACCACGTCCTTGAGGTAGGTGAGGATGAACAGGGTGAAGGTGTAGAAGGCCACGTCGGTGCCGATGCGCGCGCCGATCGCGGTGAGCAGCTCGCGCGGGTGCTCGCGGAAGACGTCGAACAGCGGCAGCTTGGCCTTGGCCTCGGTCTGCTCGACCTGGGTGAACAGCGGGCTCTCGGAGATGGTGCGGCGGATCCAGAAACCGACCAGCACCAGCAGGCCGGAGAGCAGGAACGGCACCCGCCAGCCCCAGTCCAGGAACTGCTCTTCGGACAGCGAGGCCGACATGATCCACATGACCCCGGCGGCCAGCAGGTTGCCGGCGGGCACGCCGACCTGCGGCCAGCTCGCGTTCAGCCCGCGCTTGTTCGCCGCGCCGTGCTCCATGGTCATCAGCACCGCGCCGCCCCACTCCCCGCCCAGGCCGAGGCCCTGCAGGAAGCGCAGGGTGACCAGCAGGATCGGGGCCAGCGCGCCGATCTGGGCGTGCGTGGGCAGCAGGCCGATGGCGAAGGTGGCCACGCCCATCAGCAGCAGCGTGATGACCAGGACGTTCTTCCGGCCGACCTTGTCGCCGAAGTGGCCGAAGATGGCGCCGCCGACCGGGCGGGCGATGAAACCGACCGCGTAGGTGGTCAGGGCCAGCAGGGTGCCGGTGAGCGGGTCGCTGGTCGGGAAGAACAGTTTGGGGAAGACCAGCGCGGCCGCGGTGCCGTAGAGGAAGAAGTCGTACCACTCCAGCGAGGTGCCGATCAGGCTGGCCGCGATCACCTTGCGGCCCGACCGGGCGGTTGGCGTGGGCGCTGAGCTGCTCATCGGCTTGTCCTTTCGGTGCACTGGAATCGGATTCGCTGTCCGGGCCGGACCTGCGCCGCCTGCGGCAGATCCTGCTCGATGACCACCGCGATCACCGGATAACCGCCGGTCACCGGGTGGTCGGCGAGGAACAGCACGGGTTGCCCGTTCGGGGGAACCTGGAGCGCGCCGCCGACCATGCCCTCCGGCGGCAGTTCACCAGGACGGGCGCGGTCGAGGCGGGGTCCGGCCAGCCGGACGCCGATCCGGTTGCTGGCCGGGGTGACCTGGTACGGACCCGAGCACAGGGCCGCGGCGGCGTTGTGGGTGAACCAGTCCTGGCGCGGGCCGAGCAGCACCCGCAGCACCGGTTCGGCGGGAAGTTCCGCGACCGGTGCGAGATCCACGATCGGGTCACCGGCGATGTCGTTCCCGATCGGCAGCAAAGCCCCCCGGACGAGTGGTTCCGGACCGATGCCGGAGAGCAAATCGCTGGCCCGGGAACCGAGCACCGGCGGCAGGTCCAGGCCACCGCGTACGGCGAGGTAGCTGCGCAGTCCGCGTTCCGGACGGCCGATCCGCAGGGTGGTCCCGGCCGGGACGTAGAGCGGCGCGTTCGCCGCGGCGGTGCGCGGGCCGCGTGGGGCCCCGATCGTGGGGGTGCCCAGGTGCAGTGGGGCGGGTGCGCCGGTGAGCGCGACCCAGGCGCCGCGGTGGAAGCGGAGCTGCACGCCGCCGAGGGTGAGTTCCAGGGCGGCGGCGGATTCGGCGTTCCCGACCAGTCGGTTGGCGAGGGTGAACGCGGGCTGGTCGGCGGCGCCGGAGCGGCCGACCCCCATCGCGGCCAGTCCGGGACGGCCGAGGTCCTGGACCAGGGTGAGCAGCCCGGCGTCGAGGACCTCGATCCCGCCGCGCCCGTGCGTCGTGCTCATGCCGCCACCTCCCGGAATCGGACCCGGGTGCCCGCGGTCAGCAACCCGGGCCGGGTCCGCGCGGTGTCCCACAGCACCAGGTCGGTCCGCCCCAGCAGCCGCCAGCCGCCAGGGCTGGAGCGCGGGTAGATGCCGACGAACTCATCCGCGATGGCCACCGCGCCGGCGGGCACGCTGGTCCGCGCGGTGTCCCGCCGCGGCACCCGCAACGCCGGGTCCAGGCCGGTCACGTAGGCGAAGCCGGGCGCGAAGCCGCAGAAGCTCACCGTGTACTCCCCGCCCAGGTGCCGCCGCACGACCTCGGCCGCGGCCAGTCCGGTCAGCTCGGCGACCTCGCCCAGATCCGGGCCGTCGTAGCGGACCGGGACCTCGACGGTGCTGGCCGGCGCGCGCATGCCGGGGGTCGGGGCGTGCCGGTCCAGGTGATCGCGCAGCGTGGCGAAGTCGGTGACGCGCGGGTCGTAGCGGACCAGCACGGTGCGGGCCGCGGGGACCAGTTCGAGCAGCCCGGCCGGGGGCTGGGCGGTCAGCAGCGCGTGCAGGGCGTGCGCCGCCTCGCTGTCGGGCAGCTCAACGAGTGCCGCTGAGCTGCCGAAACGCCGGATGTCCGCGTGCACTGTCCACCCCCGATGTGTCCTGGGTCACCCCATGATGTGGTACGAGTCAACATAAGGATTGTTCAACAAAAGAACAAGACCCGTGTGCCATGATTTTCTTGAGCGCAACGAGGAGGACACGGTGAGCGACGCGCCCCTGGCGGACCTGACGGCTGATCGCGGGCTGCTGGGACGCAGCTCCACGGCCGAGCGGGTCGCGGGCATCCTGCGGGACCGGATCATCGCCGGCTTCTTCCAGCCCGGCGAACGGCTCTCCGAGGAGGCCATCGGCCAGGCACTCGGCGTCTCCCGCAACACCCTGCGCGAGGCATTCCGCCTGCTCAGCCACGAACGCCTGCTCTCCCACCAGCTCAACCGAGGCGTCTTCGTCCGCACCCTGTCCGTGGCCGACGTGGTCGACCTCTACCGGGTGCGCCGGGTGGTCGAGTCCGCGGGCGTGCGCAACCTGGCCAACGCCCCCGAGGGCGGCCTGACCGCGTTGCGCGAGGCCGTCGCCGAGGCCGACCGCGCCGCCACCGACCGCCGCTGGCGCGACGTCGGCACCGCGAACATGCGCTTCCACCAGGCGATCGTCGCCCTGGCCGACAGCGGCCGCCTGGACGAACTGATGCGCCAGCTCCTCGCCGAACTCCGCCTGGTCTTCCTGGTGATGAACGACCCCAAGGCCTTCCACGTCCCCTTCATGGCAGGCAACCGCGACATCCTGGACCTGCTCGAGGAAGGCGCCGCCGACCGCGCGGAAGCCCTACTGGTGTCCTACCTGGACGAAGCCGAACAAACCCTCGTCCGCGCCTACGCCCCCCTAGCCCCCAACCCCACCCCCTGACCCCACCCCCACCCGGTGTGTTGGCCGAAGTGGACGGTGTGTTGGCCGTTGTGGACGGTGTGTTGGCCGAACTTGTACGCCGGTTTGGCTGAAGTGGTACGCGGAGTTGGCCTAGTTGGGTGGGTGAGTTGGGCGGGGCGACGGTTGCCCAGCCCCGGATCGGCCTGGTCGGCGGGGCGGGGCGTTCAAGTTTGGCCAACACGGCGTACGAGAACGGCCAACACGCTGAGGTTGGGGTTGGGGTTGGGGTTGGGGGTGTTCGGGGTGTTGACTGTTGTGGGGTGGGGTTAGGTGACTGCTCGGACGAAGGCGGAGCGGAGTTGGTTGCCGTCGGCGATTACCTGTTGGACGATGACCTGTTTGCCGCGTGGGTCGGCGCCTCGGCGCAGGAGTTCCGGGTCGGCCTGGCCGAAGTCGACGGGGCCGGTGACGCCGCGGAACAGGTTCGAGCCGGTGGTGGCGCGCAGGGCCGCGTACAGCTTGGCTCGGTCGGGCAGGGTGGTGTCGGTGCGGGCGCGTTCGATGGCGTCCAGGAACAGGTTCACCGCGTCGTAGGCCAGCATCACGTGGCCGTTGGGGCCGGAGCGGAAGGCCCTGGCCTGGCCGCCCTGTTCCTTCTGCGCGTCGGCGTGCTGGGTGAAGAACTGCTCGGCCTCGGCGGGGGGCTGGCCGCCGGTGATGCGGCGCCAGCCTTCCTCGGTGGGGCCCAGGGTGGTGAAGTACAGCCTTCCGTCCACATAGGACACTCGGCGGGCGCGTTGCTGTTCGTTGCCTGCCAGGTCGGCGTAGCCCGCGGTCTCCAGCTGGGACAGGTCGTCGGCGCCCAGGATCACGGTGTCGCGGTCGCAGCTGGAGTCGTCGAGTTTCTCCAGCAGGGTGGGCATTTCGTTGGCGCGGCCGGAGTAGATGAGCAGTGGCTTGCGTTTGCGCTGGGCCGCGATCTCGCACATCTCCTTGACCCGGGTGGCCAGCAGGTTGCCGGTGTTGCTCTTGCCTGCCTCATACGTCTGCTCGACCGGCTCGCCCAGGCCACTGCGCAATCGCAGCAGGGTCCGCACGTAGTCGTCCTTGAGTTCGGCGCTGTAGCGGTCGGTCGGGTCGTGCAGCAGGAAGGGCTGGCTGTCCCGCAGCCGGGAATCGTTGGCGGCGAAGGAGATCGCCGCCTCGGCCTGGCGCTGGTTGGGCGGGGCGATCCGGAAGAAGTAGTCCTTGCCGCTGAAGGCGTTGCCGGTGGGCGCGGAGGCCACCATCGGAATCCCCTGCCACGGCCCGATGGCCGAGCCGAGGATCTCGGCGGCGCGGATGGTGGAATCCCTGGTCTGGCCCATGCCGCTGACCCCGATCACCGTCGGGTCACTGTCCACAAGGGACTGGATCTTCTCCGCGGTGTGCTGGGCGAACTCGGAGTTGCCGCCGAAGTTGGCCAGTACCAGGCGAATCAGGAACGGCGGTTTGATGGTGGGGGTGTTGAACCGGTTCCAGGCCCGCTGGGCGAGGTAGGCCCCGCGCAACTCGTTCACGCCCGCGGACAGGTCCCGGCGCGGAACCTCGTTGGCGCTGCTCAACATCGAGGCCACCACGATGGTCGCGTACGGCCGCCTGCGGTCGTCCTCGGCAGGCCGGGCGGCCTCCCGGCGCACTTGGTCGTTCTGTTCGGCGATCAGCCTGCTCAGCTCGGCGACCTCGATGTCGTCGGGCAGGGTCTCGTTGGCGTCGTGCATGAAGTTGCCGATGCCGTCGGTGACGCCGTAGCACTCGCCCTGCGCGGACTTGGTCAGCATCAGGCTGGGGTCGAACACCGAATCGAGGACCCGCCCCGGCGCGAAGAGCCCGTCCCGGTCGCAGTGCACGAGCTGGTGCCGCAGGTAGATCCCGCCGTAGCCGAGCAGCAGCACGGCGACCACCGCGACCGCGGTGCGGCGCAGCGTGTGCGGCGGCGGCCACACCGCGGGGTAGGGGTGGCGGTCCTCGCCGGTGCTGTAGGGCGGCAGCGCGGGGCCGGGCTCGGCGATCGAGTTGTCCTCGGCCAGCCGGACCTGGTTGCGGTAGAAGGAAAGCTGGTCGGCCACGGCAGGCTGGCCTGCGGCGTCGAGGTTGCGGTAGGCGCGCAGCACGTCGTCGAAGAGTTCGGCGCTGCGGCGCACGGTGGAGGTGCTGGAGCGCAGTTTCCACACCGCGATCAGCAGTTCCTCCACCCGGCGCACCCTCGGCCAGTTCAGCCTGCTGCGCAACTGTCGGCTGTGCCGCCAGCCGGGCGCCTCGGCGATGACCTCCAGGTCGGCCACCCACCGGCTGTCGCCGCGGGTCAGCCGGGAGGACAGGTGACTGGCCACCACGTGCGTGTCGCCGAGGGCCAGCGCGTGGTAGAGCCGATCTCCCTGCCGCCCCAGCATGGTGTAGTGGTTGCGCAGTTCGCGGTGCACGTGTTCGTACGGGTATTCCGCGCCCGCGCCGTGCGCGAGCAGTTGCGCGCCGAGCAGTTCGCGCAGCAGCGGGTGCAGCACGATCCAGCGGCCGTCGGCGCTGCGGTCGGCGAAGCTGTAGGTGGACAGCCTGCCCCAGATCTCCTCCGCGTCCCGGTCAGGGACCAGCCGTTGGATGGTGGCCAGGTCGAGCCGGCGCGGGGCGGCCAGGCGGGTGAGCAGGCGGCGGGTCTGGGCGCGTTCGGGCACGTCGGAGCCGCGGAAGCGTTGCAGGAAGCGGACCAGCAGGTAGTCGCCGACCTTCTCGTCCGGTTCCGCGCCTGCCTCTTCCCTGGGCACCCGCTGGGCGAAGACCGCGCGCACCGAGGGGATCACCCGGTCCCGCCGGTACAGCCGGTCCACCACCTGCGTGGTGAGCCGGACCGCCAGGGGGTGGCCCTTGGTGACCTCGTGCAGTTCGGCGACCAGCGCGGCCGAGCGGACGGTGCTGTCCCGGCTGCGGTTCCACTCGTGCAGGAACTGCCGGGTCTGGGCCAGGGTGAACGGCCGCAGCCGCACCGGCAGCACCGCGGCCCCGGCCGGTCCGTGGTTGGCCCGCGCGGTCTCGAAGCGTTGCCGCCAGCCGTGGTAGCGGGCGTGCGCGGCGTCGCCGGGGTCGAACTCATCGGTGTCCTGCGGCGGGATGTCCTGCTGGTCGGGGGTGGCCTGTTTGGTGGCCACCACCAGCAGCGGCACCTCGGGGTGGCGCAGTTTGGCCTCGGCGAGCAGTTCCAGGAGGTCGCTGACCGGGGGTTCGGGCGCGGTGCGGCCGGGCGGGAACAGGTTGACCTCGAAGGGGGACAACAGGTCCGCGCCGTCGAGCAGCAGCACGCAGTTGACCCGGCGGCGCCGTCGGCGGTGGCCCTTGTAGGCGCCGTCGAGGTCGGCCAGGAAGGCGGCCACCAGCAGCCGGTCCACCACCAGGCGGTCCCGGCGTTCCTCGCTGCGCAGCAGGTGCCAGACCTGCCCGATGACCTCGTCGACCTTGCAGCCCTTGGCCAGTCCGAGCACGCCTTCCCCGGCGACCTTCTCGTACCAGCGCCAGGTGGCGGCGAACCGGCGCGGCGCGAGCAGCCAGCGGATCTTCGGCGGGGCGACCACGGCCAGGGTGATCAGCCAGCTCAGCAGCGGCCGGACCAGCCGGGTGAGCCAGTGCGGGGCGGGGGAGGACTCGGCGAGCGAGCCGACCACGTCGGCGATCCGGGGCAGGCCGGTGAGCCGGTGCGCCAGGAGCTGGCGGGCGCGGCGGTGCGGGTCGCCGTCCTCCTCGGGTTCGGCGGCGGTGCTCTGGGCGAGCCGGAGCAGTTCGTAGCGGGGTAGCCGCATCCGGCCGAAGTGCGCGTTCTGGTAGCGGCGGAGTTGGCCGAAGACCGCGTCGAGGACGTCCCGGCAGGATTTGGACCCGGTCTCGTCCAGATCGACCCGCGCCAGCGGCACATCGGGGCGGCAGCGGCGTTCCAGGTGGTCGAGCAGGGTGGTCTTGCCACTGCCGCCGGGTCCGTAGGCGACCACGATGGGCAGTGGCCGCCGCGCCTTGCGGTCGATGAGGGAGGCCAGCAACGCGGCCGTGCTGTCCCGCCCCACCAGGCCGAGGTCAGGCTCCAACGCCACCGATGACACCCCCAGGAAGTACAGCGCGGATCGTGACCGCGTGTGCCATCACAGTAGTCAGCGACTCCGACACCCGAGTGAGGTTGCCCCTTGGGGCGGCCGAACGGGTCAGTCCGGCGGCCGAAAGTGAATGGCTGCCCTAAAGGGAGGATCTGGGTCGAACACGATGTCACCCGGTTGGCGGCCTGGCACCGTTCTCCCATGGGAAGCGTTGCGGTGCTTGACTGCGCAGCGGGGGAGTGGACCAGCGTTGATCCCCTGCCGTCCCGCCGAGCCTGGTGGGGCCATTCCGACGGGCTGGTCCGGCTGCCCGACGGCGCGATCGTGGCGATCGGCGGCGAGGACGGCCACCGGACCGCGCGCGCCGAGGTCTTCCGGTACGACCCGGTGCGGCAGGACTGGTCGGAGCTGGCGCCGCTGGCCACCGCCCGCCGCCGCAACTCCGCGACCGTGCTGGCCGATGGCCGGATCCTGGTGGTGGGCGGGCTGACCGGGCCGAGGGAGTTTCCCGCGCTGGGCCTGGCCAGTGCCGAGCTGTACGACCCGGCGACCGGGGCGTGGACCTCGGCCGGGTCGATGGCCGAGCCGAGGTTCTTCCACCACGCGACGCTGTTGCCGGATGGCCGGGTGTTGCTGGCCGGTGGCAGCACGACCCGCGCGGGCGGGTACACGATGCTGGAGACCGCCGAGCTGTACGACCCGGATTCGGGCCTGTGGACCAGGACCGAGCACTACGACGCGGACGCGGGCCCGCGCAGCCTGGCCGAGGCCAAGCAGGTCGGCCGCACCGGTGACCGCGCACTGGCGTTGCACGCGGGCGGGGTGCTGGTGGCCGGGACCGGTCCGAAGGCCGCGCTGCGGGTGGCGCGTGCGCATTTCGGCCTGGTGGAGCTGGCTGACGGCCGGGTGCTGGTGGCCGGTGGGGTGCTGGTGTCCGGCAGCGGCACCGCCGTGACCGGCGAGGCGATCCCCGCCGCGGGCGAGTTCCCGTTGACCGCCGACGCGGAGATTTTCCGCTTTGCCTGAATCGTCACCGGACTGTCCGCCGAGAGAGCGCGACCACGGCATCGGGGTTGTTCACGCAGGTGAACAGGGGTCTCCGGTGGATGCCCAGAGTCGGGCCTGACCCGACCTGGGGAGGTCCTGGATGCCCCGCGCTCAGGGCGATCCCGCCCGAGTACGCCTTCCGCGACTACCCGAACCCGATGCCGGTCTCCCTACCGATGATGGTTGTCCTGCCGCGCGAGCGCACCGCGACCCCGGCCGCCGCGGGGTTAGGCTGATCATCTCCGCCACCGCCCCGGCCACCACGCCCGGCCGCGATCACACCTGGGGAAGGTCACCCATGCCTTGGCTCCTGCTCGCCGGAGCGATCCTGGCCTAGATCACCGCAACCCTGTCCCTGCGCGCCAGCAACGGTTTGTCCAGACTGCTGCCGGTGGTCTTCGTGGTCCTGGGTTACGGCATCGCCTTCACCCTGCTGGCCTTCGCCCTCAAACAGATCAACGTCGGCATCGCCTACGCGATCTGGTCCGGCGTCGGCACCGCGGGCACGGCAGTGGTGGCCAGCATCCTCTTCAACGAGAAACTCAACCCGGTGGCGATCACCGGCATCTGCGTCGTCGTCGCCGGAGTAATGATCATGGGCTTCTCCGGCAGCGCCACCCACAGCTGACCCGGCGTACGACAACGGCCAAACCGGTGTACGACAACGGCCAACACACGGTACAAGAACGGCCAACACGCCGGCGAGGGGTTCAACCCTCCACGCGTGTTGGCCGTTGTCGTACGTGCGAGGGGGCGGCGGTCCCGTCTCCGCCGCCACCTCACCGGATCAGCTGACCTGCAGGTCCACGCAGTTGTAGAACGCCATCGCGGTGTCCGCGATGTTCCACACCGCCAGCACCTTCTGCCGGCCGGTGCGGTTGCCCAGATTCACGTTGTGCGACACGGTCGCGCCCGGAATCGCGCCGTTGTCGTTGAACGAGGCGATGCGGGTGCCACCGATGAAGTACTCCCAGGTGGAAGTGCGGTGCCGGGCGGTCAGGCGCCAGTTGAAGCTGACGTTGCGGCCCACCGAGGTGGCCCGCCAGCCCTTGCCGTCGTTGTTCAGCTCGGCGAAGCGGCCGACGTTGCCATGACAGTTGCGCAGGCCCTTGGGGCCTTCCACGCTCTGCGGTTCGTACTTGATCTCACCGCAGGACACCGTGCCCGCGGCGCACTGCTGCTGACGGCTGGGCGGGTTGGCGATGTAGCCGTGCGCGCTCGCCTCCGTGACCGGCAGGGCCACCAGCATCGCGGGCACCATCCCGAGTCCGGCGGCGGCCGCGACGAGCTTGCTTTTCACGCTCATGTCTCTCCTTCACAGGGGTGGAGGCGACTGAACGGAAGATTCCTTGGTTGTTCGATCCTGCGTGCGGACCGTGGCGGCGGCGAAGTGGAATCAACGTTCGCCATGTGTGGTCTAGACCAGATTCATCTTGGCAAACGTTGGGATGAGTCGACATACGACAGACGGGTGAACCGGTTGGTGACTTGCCGTCACCGCCAGGCTCACCCGCCAGTTGCCCAGAGTGGTCTAGGCCGCTTCCAAAGTCCGGCCATCCGGCCCTACCCGGATCTCCTCCGCCCCACTGGCCAGCGCGTCCAGCATCCGATCCACCACATACTGCGGATCCGCCCCCCGCCCCAACCGGTTCGGCCGCCGACCCGCGGCCGCGCGCTCGCCCATGCCGGTGTCCACGTGCGGCAGTTTCGCGTCCAGCACGGTCACCCCGCGCGGCCGTTGCTCCTGGCGCACCGCGGCCAGCCAGGCCGACAGCGCGGCCTTGCTGGCCGAGTAGGTGGCCAGTTCGGGGGCGGGCCGGTCGGACTCCACGCCGGTGATCGCCGCGATCGCCGAACCCCGGTGCAGCACCGGCAACGCCGTGCGCAGGATGGCGATCGGGGCGAGGGTGTTGACCGCGAAGAGCTGTTCGGAGACCACGTCATGGGTGTTCTCGGCGGTGCCGAAGGCCACGATGCCCGAGCACACCACCACCCCCTGCAGCCCGCCGAGCACCTGGTGGGCATCGCGCACCAGCCAGGGACAGCCCTCCACGTCGTAGGCGTCGAAGCGTTTGTACTGGCAGCCGCCCAGTTCGCGGGCCAGCGCGATGAGTTTTCGACGATCACGTCCGGCCAGCGCGAGTTTCGCGCCCCGGTCGGCCAGCCCACGGCTGATCCGGCCACCGAGGACACCGGTGGCACCCACCACGAGAATCCGCGCCCCGCTCAGCTCCATAGATCGAGAATCCGCCAAGAATTGACGAAATACCAGGTCTGCAAGGCTGTTCGACCCGGTGAGCCCAATCCGATCCACCGCTGCGCCCATACGGCGGGGCGAACCGGCCACCGAGCGTCTACCGTCGTCGCATGCACGATCACGCCACCGACGCGCGAGCGCTCCGCCGCTCCGGAGACCAGGGCACCGTTCCGGTATCGCTGGACCTGGCCGCCAGCCCGTTCCGGGTGGACCGGGACCGGGTCGCGGCCAGCCCGTTCTTCGCCCGCCTCGGCGGTGTCACCCAGGTGATCAGCCCGTCCGGCTCCGGCCTGCTGGTGCACAACCGGCTCACGCACAGCATCAAGGTCGCCCAGGTGGCCCGCGCGATCGCCGAGCGCCTGCGCCGCAACCCCTTCCACACCGACCTGGTGGACAAGCTCGGCGGCTGCGAACCCGATGTGGTGGAGGCCGCCGCGCTCGCGCACGACCTGGGCCACCCGCCCTTCGGCCACCTCGGCGAGCAGGTCCTGGACCGCCTGGCCCGGCACCGGCTCGGCCTGCCGGACGGGTTCGAGGGCAACGCCCAGTCCTTCCGCATCGTCACCACCACCGACGTGCGCGGCCCGGCCGCGGTCGGCCTCGACCTGACCGTCGCGGTGCGCGCGGCCATGCTGAAGTACCCGTGGACCCGGCTGTCCCACCCGGATCCGCACCCACGCACCATGCCGCAACCCCCGCGCGGCGCCGGCGAACCCGGCGACGCCCCCGGCACCGGCTCGGCCAAGTTCTCCGTCTACGTCTCCGAGATCGACGACATGCTGCAGGCCCGGCTGCCCTTCCAGGGCCGGATCCCGGACTGGCAGCAGAGCGTCGAGGCATCGGTGATGGACACCGCCGACGACATCGCCTACGCCATCCACGACCTGGAGGACTTCCACCGGGTCGGCGTGCTGCAACACGCCACCGTCGCCGCCGAACTCGACGTCTGGCAGCGCGAGCAGCTCGAACTGGCCGGGATGAGCCGCGCCGACCTGCACGCGCAGACCCGCCGCCCCGGCCGTTCCCTGGAACTGCTGCGCCGCCGACTGCACCAGAAGGACAATTGGGTGGTCGACGACGAGGCGTTCGCGGCCGCGGTGGCCAGGGTGCGCCGGGACCTGGTCGACGGCCTGCTCTCCACCCCCTTCGACGGTTCGGTGGAGGCCGAGCAGCTGGTCGCGGACTTCTCGGTGCGCTGGACCGCGCGCCTGGTCGAGGGCGTCACCATGCTCGCCGAACCCACCACCCGCACCGCGCACGTGGCGCTGGCCCCCGACCAGTGGCACGAGGTGCAGGTGCTCAAGTTCGTGCACCACCGCTTCGTGCTGGGCCGCCCGGACCTGGCCCTGCACCAGCGCGGCCAGGCCCGGCTGCTGACCTCGCTGGTGGAGGCCCTCGACCAGTGGCTCAGCGACCGCTACGAGCGTTCCCGGCTGCCGCGCAGGCTCAACGACCTGGTGGAGCTGGCGCAGGGGGAGTACACCGAGCTGGCCAGGACCCGGCCGCAGGTGCTGGCCGGGGCGACCGGTGAGCTGCCGGAGGGCCGGGACTCGTTGCGCAGGCTGGCCCGCGGCCGCGCGGTGGTGGACTTCGTGGCCTCGCTGACCGATTCGCAGGCGGTGGCCATGCTGGAGGCGTTGTCCGGGCGCACCGGGCAGCTCTGGACGGACGCCTTCGTGCTGTGACCGGCGCCTGAGCCACCGGGTCTAGCGGGCCCGGGACAGCGCGGTCGCCAGCGCTGCCCCGGCCACCCGTTCGGTCAGCCCGCACAGCTCGTCCTCGCCGACCCCCGGCCGGGTCGCGGTGCCGGTCACGGCCAGCGTCCGGCCCTCGGCCACGCTGATGTGCACCCCGCAGGGCGCGCCGCGACCGGCCACCGAACTCACCCGCGCTGCGGGGAATCCGGCGACCCCGATCAGCGCCGCCTTCGCGCTGGAGATACCGAGCCAGCTCTCGATCCCGGCGCCCGCCCACGGGGTCAGCGTGAACCGGTGCCCGGCCGGGTCGACCACGTAGGCGCACCACGGGTCCTGGGAGCCGTCGGTGGGCCCCGGTTCGATCCGGGACACCCGGAACTCGCCCTGCTGGGCCGAGGTCAGCAGCTCGCAGGCCGGCACGGTGTGCGCGGCGACATCCCGCGGCCGCTGCGGCACCGCGGTGCTCGGCGGCGCGGCGGTGGCACTGCCGGGGCCGGGCGCGCCGCTGCCGCAGCCGGTGGCCAGCAGGGCCAGCGCGGTCAGGACCATCGGGATGGCGCTGCGCATGGTGCCGCCTCCTCGCGCGAGTCAGTCCATGGTGATGGCGTCCAGCTTCTCCCGCAAATAGTCCGCGGCCCGCACCTCCGGGTAGTCGACCTTGCCGATCGGCGGGCCGAGTGAGGAGATCCGGGCGTCCGGATCGGTCTCGTAGAAGTAGATCAGCGAGATCAGCTCCTCATCCGGCGCGCTGGCATCCGGTGGCAGCACCCGGTGCCGGGTGGAGCGCCAGCGGTCGCCGGTCCAGCGTGCTAGGAGGTCGCCGATGTTGACGGTGAAGGCGGCCGGGTCGAATGGCGCGTTCACCCAGTCGCCGTCCAGGGTGTGCACCTGCAGGCCGCCGACGCCGTGCTGGCGGTCCAGGATGGTCACCGTGCCGAAGTCGGTGTGCGCGCCGATCCGGAACTGGCCGGGCGCCGGAGTGCCCACAGTGGACAGTGGCGGGTACCAGTTGATGTTCATCGTGTAGGACGGATGTGTTGCCTGGCCGGAGAAGAACCGCGGGTCGAGGTCCAGGGCCACCGCACACAGCACCAGCAACTCATCGGCCAGCCGTCGCATGTGCCCGAGATACTCCTCGGCCAGCGTCTGCAACGCCGGGGTCTCCGCGGGCCAGACGTTGGGCGCGAACCATTCCCGGTCCAGTTCCGGGTTCCCGGTGGGCTGGTCCGCGCCGACGGAGTAGCTCTCCTTGAGATCCGGCGGTGATTCGGCGCCCTCGGCGTAGGAGTTGGCCTCCGCGCCCGGTGGCAGCCAGCCGTGTTCGCCGACCTTGACCGCGTAGCGCCGTTTGGTCTCCGCCGGGAGGGCGAAGAACTCCTTGGCCGCGGCGCGTACGTTGTCCCGCAATGCCTCCGGCACGCCGTGTCCGGTGATGAGCAGGAAACCTGATCGTTGCAGGGCGTTGTCCACCTGCCGGGCCACCGCGCGGCGGGCGGCGGCATCGCCGTGGAACCAGGGCGTGAGGTCGATGATCGGCACCGCGTCACTCATGTTCGGACGGTAGCAGCAGTGCTTTCCGCCGTTGGGCGGAATCTGACGTGTTGACAAACCGGACAGGGTCTTGTCCACCAGGCAAACGTTACGAACAGTGTGCCTAAGAGTTGTTGTCTCACCCGGTGGTACTTCCCCCGAACGGCTGCTGACCAGTGGCTTTCGTGACCGTACGTTTACCGATCAGCCGGGGATCCCGGTGATCGACGCGTGTGTCGGGGCACGCACAACACGTGGAGGGCGCGTGCGAACACGGTTACGTCCATCCCGGCTGACCACCGTATTGGTCGCCGGGGCAACCTGTCTGACAGCGGCACTGGGCGCCGTGACACCCGCCGTGGCGGCGCCTGGCAACCCCGCTGACAACGGGGGCCTGTCCGAGCGGACCGCGCGGCAGATCAACGCCTTGCAGCGGGTCAAGGCGACCCAGTCCAAGGCTGAGTCCAAAGTGGACAGTCGACTGGTGGTGGAGCAGCGGCTCCGCCAGGACCGCTCGCTGCTGAGCGCCGCCCCGGAGCTGAACACCGGGATCGCGGTGGCCGGCAACGGATCCGTGCTCGTGGAGATCCGGGCGGACAAGGTATCCGACGAACTCGTCGGCGAGGTCCGCAAGCTCGGCGGCGTGCTCCGGCACGTCTCCCCGGACACCCGCACCGTGCGCGCCGAACTGCCGCTGTCCTCGCTGGCCAGACTGGCCGCGCGCGGGGACGTCCGGCAGATCGAACCGGCCAGCGAGGCGATGACCGCCCGCGCCGGCGCGCCGAAGTCCACCGAATCCAAGGAGGCGCGCGGCAAGCGGATCGCCGAGCAGACCCGCGCCGCGCTGGCCGCCAAGCAGCAGCGGGCAGGCGTCGCCGCGGTCACCTCCGAGGGTGACCGGGTGCACGCCGCGGACACCGCCCGCCGCGACTTCAAGATCAGCGGCGTCGGCGTCAAGCTGTGCGCCATGTCCGACGGCGTGGACTCCCTGGCCGCGCTGCGGTCCCAGGGCGAACTGCCCGCGGTCGACGTCCTCGCCGGTCAGGAGGGCGACGGTGACGAGGGCACGGCGATGCTGGAGATCCTGCACGACGTCGCGCCCGGCGCCACCCTCGGTTTCGCCACCGCCTTCAACGGCGACGCCAGCTTCGCCGACAACATCCGCAAGCTGCGCTACGACCTCAAGTGCGACGTCATCGTCGACGACGTCCTCTACTTCAACGAATCCCCGTTCCAGGACGGCATCATCGCGGCCGCGGTGAACGACGTGACCGGCAACGGCGCGCTGTTCTTCTCCTCCGCGGGCAACGAGGGCAACCTCGCCGATGGCACCTCCGGGCACTGGGAGGGCAAGTTCGTCGACTCCGGCAAGGGCATCGGCCGGTTCGTCGGCACCGCGCACGACTTCGACCCCGGCGTGGGGACGCAGATCATCAACCCGATGTCTGCGGGTTCGGGCGCCAAGCCGGTCACCCTGTTCTGGGCCGACCCGCTGTTGCGTTCCACCAACGACTACGACCTGTACCTGTTGAACGCCAACGGGGACGTGGTCAGCCTCAGCCAGGGTGTGCAGGACGGTCTGCAGAGCCCGTATGAGCGGGTGGACACCACCGCTGGCGGTCAGCGGCTGGCCGTGGTCAAGTACCGCGGTGAGGACAAGTACCTCTCGCTGTCGGTGCTGCGCGGCCGGTTCAAGGACGCCGACGGCTTCAAGGGCTTCGCCACCTCCGGAGTGACCCGTGGCCACTCCGCGGCCAAGAACGCCTTCAGCGTGGCAGCGGCCCCCGCGGCCAAGGCCTTCACCGGCGGCGAGGTCGGCGACCCGGCCAACCCGGCCGGTCCCTTCCCCGGCGTCTTCGACGGCAACTCCAAGCTGGAGCGCTTCAGCTCCGACGGCCCGCGCCGGGTGTTCTTCAACGCCGACGGCACCCCGGTGTCCGCGCCCGAGGGCGAGGTGCGGCAGAAGCCGGACCTGACCGCCGCGGACGGCGTGGTCACCAAGACCCCCGGTTTCAGCCCGTTCTACGGCACCTCGGCCTCCGCGCCGCACGCCGCCGCGATCGCCGGCCTGATCCTCTCCGGCAACCCGGGTCTGCCGGCCGCGGACGTGCGGCAGGCGCTGACCAGCACCGCGATCGACATCGGCGCGCCCGGCGTGGACAACCGCGCCGGTGCGGGCATCGTGCTCACCGACAAGGTGCTGGCCTACACCGGCGCCAGCCCGCAGCCGCGCGCGGTCGCGCAGTCCCCGACGGTCAGCCCGACCAGCGGTGACGGCGACGCCTGGCTGGAGCCGGGGGAGAGCGCCTCGCTGTTCCTGCCGGTGCTCAACAACGGTGACGGCACCGCGGCCTCGGTCAGCGTGGCGCTGACCGCGACCACGCCGGGTGTGACCATCGCGCCGCGCACCAAGAACTACGGCACCATCGAGGCCGGGCAGACCGGGCTCAACCAGTTCGCCATCACGGTGCCCTCGACGCATCTGATCGGGGATCCGGTGGTGCTCTCGGCGCGGGTGACCTTCGCCGGTTCGCTGTCGCCGACGGTGACCTCGCTGAGCATCCCGATCGGCCAGCCCTCGGCGGTGGCGAAGAACTTCGCCTACGCCGGTGACGCGGTCGCGATCCCGGACGGCGACTCGGCCGGGGCCTCGGTCACCATCCCGGTGACCGGTGTCGGCCGGGCCTCCAAGGTCACCTTCTCGGTGGACGGCACCGACTGCTCGGCCGCCGAGGGCTCGACCACCGCCGGTATCAGCCACACCTACGTCGGTGACCTGGTCGGCACCCTGACCTCGCCGTCCGGCCAGGTCATCACGCTGTTCCAGCGGCAGGGCGGCAGTGGCAACAACCTCTGCCAGGTCGTCTTCGACGACGGCGCCGCCCAGCCGTTCAGCGGGGTCGTCCCCGGTCAGGCGCCGTTCACCGGCACCTGGCGGCCGATCTCGCCGCTGTCGCCGACGCTGCGCGGCACCGCGGACGGCACCTGGACGGTGAAGGTGGTGGACAACGTCCGCACCGACGTCGGCCACCTGCGCAGCCTGTCCCTGCACATCAACGGTTACGAGTGACGTTCGGTTGATCGTCGGCGCCCCGGAGTGACCCAGTGGTCGCTCCGGGGCGCCGTGGTCTTAGGGTTTCGATCGTGACCGGCTCGCAACCAGCCCCCGTCGCCCCCGTGGAGGTGGTGCCGGTGCCTCGCGCGCCAGAGGACGTCCTGGCCGATGTGGCCGCCGCGGTGCTCGGTCCGGGCAGGCACCTGAGCGTGGACCTGATGGACATCCTGGACGGGGTGGTCCGCGGTCCGGTCGACGCGGTGCGCGCCAACGACGACCTGCTGCCCCGGCTGGCCCACGAGAACGCCCTCGGCACCGTGCTCAACCAGATCCGCCGCCTGCTGCGCCCCGGCGGCGTGCTGGTGGCGGCAGTGCCCGAGCTGGCCAAACTCGGCGTGCTGCGGCCCACCGCGCCGCCGCCGAGGGTCACCGGCTCCGGCCCGGACCGCCAGGTCACCGTGCAGCTGTGGGACTGGGCCGAGGACGGCGGTTCCTACGGCCTGGACGTCGTGCAGCTCATCCGCGGCGCGGAGGGCTGGGCGGTGGCGGGCGCGGTGTCCACCCACCACCGGGTGCTCTCGGTGGAGGAGGTCGCCGAGGCGCTGCGCGCCGCCGGATTCGCCGCGGTGCAATGCCTGTCCCCGGCCGAGAGCGGACATCCGCTGCCGCTGTGCGTCGCCCTGGCCCCGCGATGAGCCGGGTCCGCCAGGTCGCGGGCGGTGGCCGCGCGGTGGAGGTCGAACCCGAACGCCTGCAAGGCTTTCTGGAGCGTTTCGGCACCCGCCACCAGGGCGTCACCGAGTCGGTGCTGGGACCGGACCAAGCCGTGTTCACCGCCGCCGACGGCGCCCGCGCCGAGCTGACCATCCCCTTCGGCGGCCTGCCCGGCGAGCCGATCACCAGTCCCGGCCTGCACCTGGACCCGCTGCTGCCACACCTGTTGCTGCCGCGCCGGATCGCGTTGATCCTGGTCCGCCTCGGCGGGCACAGCCTGGGCATCGCCGAGGGCGGCAAGGTGCTGCTGTCCACCACCGACCGCCGCCAGGTGCACGGCCGCAACAAGGCGGGCGGCTGGTCCCAGCAACGCTTCGCCCGCCGCCGCGAGGGTCAGGCCAGGGTGGCGTTGCAGGCCGCGGCCGACGACGTGTTCCGGGTGCTGGTGCCCCAACTGTCCACTGTGGACGCCGTAATGCTGGGCGGGGATCGCGCCGCACTGGCCGAACTCCGCACCGACCGCCGCATCGCCGAGCTGATGAACCGCGCCGAGGACCGGATCCTGGACGTGCCGGAGCCGCGCCGCACCATCCTCGACGACGCCGCCGAACGCGCCCGCACGGTGGAAGTAGTGGTCACCGAACCCTAGGGACGGGGACCGGCGGTCACCTGCAACTCGTACGGCCGATAGTCGTGGTCCGGGTCGCTGGCCTGGAAGCCCGCTGAGGTGAGGATCGCCAGCAACGCCTGCTGCATCGCCTCCTGCACGTCCCCCTGGCGGGTCAGCACCGGATCATCCACTCGACCCTCGGCAACGCAGTTCGCCGCCGCCTCGGCCATCCGCGGGTGCGTGCACCAGTCGACCCACACCCCGCCCGCCTCGTCGTCGGCCGGGTCCACCTCGACCCGGACGCCCACCCGGAGACCGGGGGACAGGTCGCCGGTCATCGGCAGCCCGGCCTCGGCGAGCGTGTCCCGAACATCGTCGGCCAGCCTGCGCAGTACGCGGAGCTGGTCCTCGGTGACCTTGGGCAGCATGCCGGGATTCTAGTGAACCGGTCACTCTTCAGGGCGGCTTCAGACTTTCCCCGCAAGCTCGGACGGGTGACCCGAGCCGCGATCACCGGCACCCCGACCCGGGTGTATCGCCCTGAGCTGCAAGGGTTGCGCGCGCTCGCGGTCGTGCTGGTGATCGTCTACCACGTCTACTCGGACCGGATCTCCGGTGGCGTGGACGTGTTCTTCCTGCTCTCCGGCTTCCTGCTGACCGGTCAGTTGGTGCGCGCCGCCGAACGCGGCCGCCTCGACCTGCCTCGCCAGTGGGGTCGCACCCTCACCCGGCTGGTCCCCGCGGCGGCGGTGGTGCTGGCGGTCACCGCGGTCGCCGCGTACGTGATCCTGCCCCCGGAACGCTGGTTCCAGACCATCCGCGAGGTCTTCGCGGCCGCGGTGTTCCTGGAGAACTGGCGGCTGGGCGCGGATTCGGTGGACTACTTCGCCCGCAACGACCTGGCCAGTCCGGTGCAGCACTTCTGGTCGCTGTCCGTGCAGGCCCAGATCATGCTGCTGCTGCCCCTGCTCATCGCGCTGCTGATCCGGCGGCGCGGCGGCCTGCGCCGCCGGGTCGCCCTCGCCCTGGGCGCGATCACCGCCGCCTCCCTGACCTACTCGGTCCTGCTCACCGCAACCGACCAACCGTTCGCCTACTTCAACACCTTCACCCGGGTCTGGGAGTTCGCCCTCGGCGGCCTGCTCGCCCTGGTGGTGGACGCGATCACCCTGCCGCGACGCCTGCGCCTACCGATCGGTTGGTTGGGGATCCTCGCCCTGATCGGCTGCGGCCTGATCATCGACGTGGGCACGGTCTTCCCCGGCTACGCCGCGCTCTGGCCGACCCTGGCCGCCGCGCTGGTGATCGTCTCCGGGGACGCGGTGCGGGTGCTGGCCACCCGGCCGCTGGTCCGGCTCGGCGACCTCAGCTACTCGCTGTACCTGTGGCACTGGCCGGTGCTGGTGCTCTACCTGGTCGCCCGCGGCGGCGACCAGGTCGGCTGGCGCGGCGGCCTCCTGGTGATCGGCGCCGCGCTCCTGCTGGCCGCGCTGACCCACCGTTTCGTCGAGCAGCCCACCCGGCTGCTGCCCGCGACCCGTTGGGGCGCCTACCGATTCGCCGTACTGCTGCTCGTCCCGGTACTCGCACTGGCCAGTTCCTGGCAGGCCCTGGCCCTGCGCGACGCCCGCTACTCGATCACCATCGGCGGCCGCGACTACCCTGGCGCGCAGGCCATGATCCCCGGCTTCCAGTACCGCGGCGCCGCCGACCTGCCGCCCATGCCACCCCGCATCGCCCTGCCCCAGGACTGGGCCAGTCTGACCGACCTCGACTGCACCCGCGCCACCCGGAACCCCGACCTGGAGATGTGCGCGACGTCCACAGTGGACAAACCGGCCAAAACCGTTGTCCTGGTGGGTGATTCGCACATGCAGCAGTACCTGGCCGCGGTCCGCCCGATCGCGGAGAAACGCAACTGGCGGGTGGTGGCCATGCTCAAGGGCCTCTGCCCGTTCTCCACCGCCTCGGAGTCGATGCCCGGCGACCAGCCCTGCGTGGACTGGAACGCCGCCGCCGCGGCCGAGATCATCGACCTCAAACCGGACGCGGTGCTCACCCTGGCCAGCCGGGACGTGCGGATCGGCCGCACCGAGGTCACCCCACCCGGCTTCGTCGAACAGTGGAAACGCCTGGCCGCGGCCGACATCCCGGTGGTGGCGCTGCGCGACAACCCCCGCTTCGACCACTGGCCGTCCACCTGCGCATACGAACTGGGCCCCGACGCGCCCGAATGCGTGGCCGCCCGCGCCGACATCTACCCGGAACACCCGCCCTATCTGTCCATTCCGGACGTTCCGGCCAACGTGTCCTTTGTGGACTTCAGCGATTACCTCTGCGTCGCCGACGGCTGCCCACCGGTGATCGGCAACATCCAGGTCTACCTGGACGACAACCACCTCTCCGCCAGCTTCCTGGCCTCGCTGTCCCCGGTGCTCGCCCGCAGGTTGCTGCCCGCGCTGACGCAGTGAGCGGGGTAGCGTCGAAGGCATGGACGCCCGGCAGCTCGTCTACTTCCTCGCGGTGGTCGACCACGGCGGCGTACACCGGGCCGCGGCAGCGCTCTACCTGGCCCAGCCCTCCCTGTCCCAGGCCATCCGCGCCCTGGAACGCGACCTCGGCCAGGACCTGTTCCACCGCGTCGGCCGCCGCCTGGTCCTCACCAACGCCGGCCACGCCCTGGTCGAACCAGCCCGCCAGGTCGTCCGCGGCCTGGACACCGCCCGAGCCAGCGTCGCCTCCACCGCCGGACTCGCGGTCGGCCGAGTCGAAATCGCCGCCATGCCCTCCCAGGCGGTGCAACCCCTCAGCCACCTGATCACCGAATTCACCACCCGCCACCCCGGCCTGTCCGTGACCATCCGGGCCGCCTTCACCGCCCCCGAGGTGATCGAGTCGGTACGCACCGGCGTCACCGAGCTGGGCCTGCTCGGCGCCACCGAACTCCCCGCGGCCGCCGACATCCGCCTGATCCCCCTGGGCCGCCAGCGCTTCGTGCTCATCGCCCCCGCCAACGGCCCCTTCCACCCA
Organism: Crossiella cryophila; assembly: GCF_014204915.1. NCBI lineage: Bacteria > Bacillati > Actinomycetota > Actinomycetes > Pseudonocardiales > Pseudonocardiaceae > Crossiella > Crossiella cryophila. The sequence goes on along the minus strand of NZ_JACHMH010000001.1, from coordinate 8,016,655 downwards.
GACCAGGTCGTCCACCCGGAAGACCTCGCAGGCCACCGCATCGTCGTCGGCCAACCCGGCACCGGCATGCGCCGCCTGGTCGAGCAGATCCGCGCCGGCGGCGTAGACCTCCACCAGGTAGTGGAAACCGAACACCGCGAAGCCATCCTCCCCCTGGTCCTCAGCGGCGTAGGCCTGGCAGTGCTGGCCGAGTCCTGGTCCGACCTGGCCCACCGAGCAGGCGCCCTGGTCCTGACCCTCGAACCCCCAGCCCACCTAACCCTGGCCCTGGCCACCAGAACCACCCAGCTCACCCCAGCCGCCCAGGCGTTCCTGACCGTGGCGACGGAGACGGCGGAGCAGGCCAGATGACGTTCCGGGCACGAACAGGACACGGCGCAGCCGGTCGGACAACGCGCGAAAGCCCCCGGACGTCTGCGGGGTGACCGGATATCCGGTTCCCGAGGGGAGCACGAAATGGCGTTACGACGATTGGCCCTGTTACTGGCCGCACTAGCAACCATGGCGCTCACCGCGCCCCTGACCGCCACAGCCACCCCCGGCTACTGCGGCCTGTCCTGGGGCTCCGGCGAGAAGAACGCCACCCCCACCACCACATCCGAGCTGACCAACATCCGAGCCGGCCGCCAGGACTGCTACGACCGCCTGGTCATCGACCTCCGCGGCGCCGCCGACGGCTACACGGTCCGCTACGTCCCAGAAATGACCGAAGACCCCACCGGCAACCCCGTACCACTGCGCGGCGGAGCCATCCTCTCGGTCACCGTGAACGCCCCCGCCTACAACGAACACGGCAACCCGACCTACACCCCGGCCAACCGAGCCGAACTGGTCAACGTAAACGGCTACCAAACCTTCCGCCAAGTAGCCTGGGCCGGCTCCTTCGAAGGCCAAACCCTGGTCGGCCTCGGCGTCCGAGCCCGCCTGCCCTTCCGAGTCTTCACCCTGCCCAACCGAGTGGTCGTGGACGTAGCCCACTTCTGGTGAGCCCGCGCCCACCCAGCCACCCACTCAGCACCAAGCGGACCCGGCGGTCGATCCCAACCCGGATCGGCCGCCCGGTTGCGTTTTGCGGTTTTGCCGGGTTGTCCGGTGTTCGGGCCGGGTGACGCTTGCTCGGGAAGCCCGGAGCAGCCCCGGCTCGCCCCTCCAGCCCGGCCCGCCCCCAGCCCGACTCCGGCAGCCCCCGGCCCTCCCAACCGACCCGCCCCTCCAGTCCAGCCCGTGCCAGCCCGGCTCGCCAGCACGGCGTGCCAGCCGGGCTCGCCAGACCTGGACCAACCTGGCCTGACCGATTCCCGGCCTGACCTAGCCGCCCCCGACCGGCCCGACCGTCCTCTGGCCTCAGCCGACGGTCATCCAGCCCACTCGGCAGCCCTCAGCTGCGGCCACCCTGCTCCCAGCTCCGGCCACCCTGCTCCGCGGGCAGGGCCGGCAGCCGCGCTGCCTCGCCCGGCCGGTTGTCCGGGGCCAGCCGTTGTCCGGGGCCAGCCGGCGGTTGTCTGGCTCTGCGTGTTCGTGCTGCCGGGGGCCGGGCCTTCCGGGCGTCCGAGTGAGCCTCCGGCCCTCCGCCCCGCACACCGCTCTCTAGCGGAACGCAGAAACCCGGGTTTTGGTTGCCTTCGCGTTTGGGCACCTTACCCAATCGGGTGATTCGCGCCGTTCGTCACGCCTGGCGAGCCCTGCCTTGGCTGGCGAACCTCTCCTGGCGCTTGCCTCGGCGAACCACTCACGCTATGGCGATCCGTCTGCGTTCGTCGGACACTCGCGCCCGGGAATCCACCCGTGCTCGGCAACCCACTCACGCCCAACCGCCACAATCGCTGCCCCATCGAGCCAGCCTGCCGCGCCAACCAAGATCGTCGCGTCAGCAAAGCCGCCCTGCCTCGCCCGCCAAGCTACTCCGCCGAGCGCCCGCACTACCAATCAGCCGCCCGCCGCCAAGCCACCCAACTGCGCCTCCGCCAAGCCCACCGCCAATGCAGCCGGCCCGCCAGTCGCGCGCCCGCCAATCCAGCTGCCCACCAACCCAGCCACCCGCCCGTCAAGCCACCCAACCGCCCGAGCGCCTGCCAGCCGCGCAGCCTCCCGACCACCCGCCAACCCACCCAGCCCCCGACCACTCACCACCGACCGCCCGCCACCCGCCCAGCCACAAAACGCCCAGCCATCCACTCACAAACCCCAACCGCCCACCCGCAGCCCCTACCCACAACCCCCAGCTGATAGCCCCCGCCTATCACCCTGACCACCAACCAGTCTTAGACCCCACCCCCACCCCCTGATCCCATCAACAACATGGCAACCCACCACCACATCGCCCTCATCCCCGGCGACGGCATCGGCCGGGAGGTCACCCCCGCCGCCTGCGCGGTGCTCGACGCCGTCGGCGCCCGCCACGGCATCCGGTTCAGCTACGACGAGTTCGACTGGTCCTGTGCCCGCTACCGCGAACTCGGCGCCATGATGCCCGCCGACGGGCTCGACCGGCTCCGCCACCACGACGCGATCTTCCTCGGTGCGGTCGGCGATCCGGGGGTGCCGGACCACATCTCCCTGTGGGGCCTGCTGATCCCGATCCGCCGGGGTTTTCGCCAGTACGTCAACCTGCGGCCGATCAAGGTGTTCGAAGGGGTGCCCAGTCCGGTTCGTGGAGCGGAGCCGGGGGTGGTGGACTTCGTGGTGGTGCGGGAGAACGTGGAGGGGGAGTACAGCGAGATCGGGGGGCGGCTCAACCGGGGGTTTCCTGAGGAGATGGCGGTGCAGGAGGCTGTGTTCACCCGGGCTGGGGTGACCAGGGTGTTGGAGTACGCGTTCACGTTGGCCGGATCCAGGCGGGGGCGGGTGACCTCGGCTACCAAGTCCAACGGGATCGTGCACACGTTGCCGTTCTGGGATGAGCTGGTGGCCGAGACCGCGGTGGGGCATCCGGCGGTGGGCTGGGAGCAGGAGCATATTGACGCGTTGTGCGCCAAGATCGTGCTGGAGCCTGCCCGGTTCGATGTGATCGTGGGGTCGAACCTGTTCGGGGACATCCTCAGTGATCTGGCGGCCGCCGTGGCGGGTGGGATCGGGTTGGCGCCCGCTGCCAATCTCAATCCGGAGCGGGAGTTTCCCTCGATGTTCGAGCCGGTGCATGGCTCGGCGCCGGACATCGCCGGGCGGGGGATCGCCAATCCGTTGGGGGCGATCTGGACCGCTGCCCTGATGCTGGAGCATCTCGGGCACGTCGAGGCCGCGTCCACTGTGGAGGGTGCGTTGGTGGAGGTGTTGGCGGGTACCGGGATTCGCACTCCTGATCTTGGCGGCACCGCGAGCACGGAGGAGTTCACCAAGGCGTTGCTGGAGTTCGTGCGATGAGTGTTCCGTTGCCGAGTGGATTCAGCAGCCGGATCATCGACGTCGACGGGATCGGTATCCACACCGTCACGGCGGGGGAGGGGCCGCCGGTGTTGCTGTTGCACGGCTATCCGCAGACGCACCTGATCTGGCACGAGGTCGCGCCCCGGCTGGCCGAGCGGTTCAGTGTGGTGCTCACCGATCTGCGGGGGTACGGCGACAGTGCCAAGCCCGCGCCCGGTCCCGATCACGCCGAGTACGGGAAGCGGGCCATGGCCGCCGATCAGGTGGGGGTCATGCGGAGGCTGGGGTTCGAGCGGTTCGGGGTGGCGGGGCATGACCGGGGTGGGCGGGTCGGGCATCGGCTCGCGCTGGACCATCCTGACGCGGTCAGCCGGCTCGCCGTGCTGGACATCGTGCCGACCCGGTACACCTTCACCCACGCGGACAAGGCCTTCGGGCTGGGTTACTACCACTGGTTCTTCCTGGCCGCGGGGCATGGCATCCCGGAGCGGCTCATCGGCAACGACCCCGAGTTCTGGATCCGGGCCCGGATGGGGGCCCGGCACCACGGGGGTACGCCGTTCGCCGAGGCCGCGATCGCGGAGTACGTGCGTTGTTTCCGCGATCCCGCCGCAATCGCCGCCTCCTGCGCCGACTATCGCGCGGCCGCGTCAATTGATCTTGTGCACGATGACGCGGACGCGCTCGCGGGTAATCGAATCCACTGCCCACTGCTCGCGTTGTGGGGCGAGGCCGGCTTTGTCGGACGTAGTTACGACGTACTCGCCGCCTGGCGCGAGTACGCCGGACAGGTCAGTGGAAAAGGCTTGCCTTGTGACCATTACCTGCCGGAGGAAGCGCCCGCGGACACCGCGGACGCGCTCGCCGCTTTCTTCAGTCAATGAAGAAAGCCCGCTTATCAACCGTCTACCGACCGGTCGGTACCCGAACGAGAGGTCAGCCGTCCACCGGCCAGGCGTTGTTGACCGCGTTGAACACCGCCACCCGGTCCGCACCCAGCAACCTCGCCTGCCGGACGAACTCCTCGGCCAGGGCGGGCAGTTCGTCGGGGGCGAAGGCTGGCGGCTGATCGGCCACCACGGTGCCCTTGCGGCCCGCGGTGCGCACCACCCCGGCCGCCTCCAGCTCCTTGTACGCCCTGGCCACCGTGCCCGCGGCGATGCCAAGGTCAGCGGCCAGGCCGCGGACCGTCGGCAGGGCCATCCCCGGCGCCAGCGTGCCGGCCGCGATCGCGGTGCGGACCTGGTCGTGCAGCTGGCGCCAGGGCGGGACCTGGCTGTCCGGGTCTACCCGCAGCACGACTCAGCCCAGCGTCCCGGTGGCGAGCAGGCCACCGTCCACGCGCACGGTCTCGCCGGTGATCCAGTCCGCCTCGTCCGAGGCCAGGAACGCCACCAGCCGGGCCACGTCCTCCGGGGTGCCCAGGCGCTTCATCGGGTACGCGCTGGTGATGTCGTCCTCGCGGCCGGTGTAGATCTGCTCGGCGAACTTGGTCTTGACCACCGCCGGGGCCACCGCGTTGACCCGCACCTTCGGGCCCAGCTGCCAGGCCAGCTCCTCGGTCAGCCGGATCAGCGCGGCCTTGGAGGCGCCGTAGGCGGCGATCGCGCCGGTGGAGCGGATGCCGCCGACCGAGGCGATGTTGACCACGGTGCCGCCGTGCTCGCCCATCCAGCGGTGCCAGGCCAGCTGGATGAAGCCCAGGGTGGCCACCACGTTGGTGTCGAAGATCTTCTTCACCGCGTTCAGGTCGGCGTCCATCAGGAAGCCGAAGACCGGGTTGATGCCGGTGTTGTTGACCAGCACGTCCAGCGAGCCGAAGCGGGCCAGGGTGCCGTCCACCGCGCCCTCCCGGTCCACGTCCACGCCGGTGTTGCCGGGCAGGCCCAGCACCCGCTTGTCGCCGTCCTCCACCGTGCCGGCCAGGTGCCGCACGGCGGCCTCCACCTGCTCGGCCTTGCGGGAGGTGATCACCACGTTCGCGCCCCGGCCGAGCAGCTCCTCGGCGATACCGAGGCCGATGCCCCGGCTGGCCCCGGTGACCAGGGCTGTCTTACCGGTGAAGTCCGTGCGGGCGGGGGTGTTCGGCTGGCTCATGTTCCCAGACTCTAGGTCAACTTACCGGCGAGTACGAGAGCCGGATCGGGGGTGTCCGGGGCAGGTGTGCGCGGGCGCACGGTAAATCGCGTGCGTACTCCGGGTATGATGGTGGCGTGGTTCTGACGCTGTAGACCGCTAGCCAGCCCGCCAGTCACGACAGGCGGGCCGACGACTGCTGGGTCCGGCCGACCACAAAATCCTTGGAGCTTCCCTTGATCTCAGCCAACGGGCTGGAACTGCGCGCTGGCTCGCGCATCCTCGTCTCCGACGCCAACCTCCGCATCCAGCCGGGCGACCGGATCGGCCTGGTCGGCCGCAACGGCGCCGGCAAGACCACCACCCTGCGGGTGCTCGCCGGTGAGGGCGAACCGCACGCCGGCGAGATCAAGCTCGCCGAGGAGCTGGGCTACCTGCCGCAGGACCCGCGTGAGGGCGACCTCTCGGTCACGGTCAAGGACCGGGTGCTCTCCGCCCGCAACCTGGACCAGCTGGCCCGCGACCTGGAGAAGGCGCAGAACGAGATGGCCGAACTGGTGGATGAGAACGCGCGCGAGCGCGCCGTCCGCCGCTACGGCCGCCTCGAGGAGCGCTTCTCCGCCCTCGGCGGGTACGCCGCGGAGAGCGACGCCTCCCGGATCTGCGCCAACCTCGGCCTGCCGCTGCGCGTCATGGAGCAGGCGCTGCAGACCCTTTCCGGTGGTCAGCGCCGCCGGGTCGAGCTGGCCCGTATCCTGTTCGCTGCCTCCGACGGCGGGGGCGGCGGCGCCAAGTCGGCCACCATCCTGCTGCTGGACGAGCCGACCAACCACCTCGACGCCGACTCCATCACCTGGCTGCGCTCCTTCCTCAAGGCCCACGACGGCGGACTCGTGGTGATCAGCCACGATGTCGATCTGCTCGCCGACGTGGTCAACCGGGTGTGGTTCCTCGACGCCACCCGCGCCGAGGTCGACATCTACAACATGGACTGGAAGCGGTACCTGGACGCGCGCGCCACCGATGAGAAGCGCCGCCGCCGGGAACGCGCCAACGCGGAGAAGAAGGCCTCCACGTTGATGGCCCAGGCCGACAAGATGCGGGCCAAGGCCACCAAGGCGGTCGCCGCGCAGAACATGGCCAAGCGGGCCCAGCGACTGCTGGCCGGACTGGATGAGGAACGGGTCTCCGACAAGGTCGCCCGGATCCGCTTCCCCGAGCCCGCGCCCTGCGGCAAGACCCCGCTGACCGCGGAGAACCTGTCCAAGTCCTACGGATCTCTGGAGATCTTCGCGGGCGTGGACCTGGCCATCGACCGCGGTTCCAAGGTGGTCGTGCTCGGCCTCAACGGCGCCGGCAAGACCACCCTGCTCAAGCTGCTGGGCGATCAGGAGAAGAGCGACTCCGGGCGTATCGTGCCTGGTCACGGGCTTCGGCTTGGCTACTACGCGCAGGAGCACGAGACGCTGGACCACGGCGCGAGCGTGTGGCAGAACATCCGGCACGCCGCCCCGGACACCCCGGAGCAGCAGTTGCGCACCCTGCTCGGCTCCTTCATGTTCAGCGGCGAGCAGCTCGACCAGCCCGCCGGCACGCTCTCCGGTGGTGAGAAGACCCGGCTCGCGCTCGCCGGTCTGGTCTCCAGCGCGGCCAACGTGCTGCTGCTGGACGAGCCGACCAACAACCTGGACCCGGCCAGCCGTGAGCAGGTCCTCGACGCGCTGCGCAGTTTCGCCGGCGCGGTCGTGCTGGTCACCCACGATCCCGGAGCGGTGGAGGCTTTGGAGCCGGAACGGGTGATCTTGCTGCCCGATGGTACCGAAGATCACTGGTCCGCTGACTACCTCGAGCTGGTGCAACTCGCCTAGCGCGACCGCCGATCGGGCGGTGCTGACTACACTTAGCGTGCTTCGTCGATCAACTATCGGTGAAGCAGGTACCATTTGGCGACGTTTTTCCATGATCGCCTAGCATTTACTGCCTTCCTGTTCGATCATTGCCCCCAAGGGGTCGTTGATCGACCCACCTGCTCGGACGGAAGGCGGGACAAGGTGGCGACTGACCTGAAGAAGGGCGCCCGGATCACCGGCGCGGCTCGGGACAAGCTTGCCTCTGACCTGAAGAAGAAGTACGAGAAGGGCGCGAGCATTCGGTCCCTGGCCGAGTCCACCGGTCGCTCGTACGGCTTCGTGCACCGTGTGTTGAGCGAGTCCGGTGTGACGCTGCGGGGCCGGGGCGGCGCCACGCGTACCAAGAAGAAGTGACGTCGGGTCAACCGACGACTGCGGATTTTTCCCACCACACAACAGAATCCAGGAGCCGACGAGTTCCCCATGCCAGATGATTCGAAGATCGACGCTGGCCTGCTGGAGCGCGGGGGTGTCCAGCTTTCCGTGGACGGTCCGCTCGCCACGGTCACGCTGAACCGGCCCGAGGTGCTCAACGCGCAGACGCCCGCGACCTGGGTGGCCCTGCGCGAGATCGGCTCGGCGCTGTCGGACGAGGTCAGGGTTGTGGTTGTGCGCGGGGTCGGCCGCGCCTTCTCCGCTGGCCTCGACCGACGGTTGTTCACCGCGGAGGGTTTTGACGGACAGCCAGGTCTGGTGTCCCTCGTCTCGGGTTCGCCCGAGGAATCCCACGCCTTGATCGCCGGGTTCCAGCAGGGCTTCACCTGGCTGCGTGAGTCGAACTTCATCACCGTGGCGGCGGTGCATGGGCACGCGATCGGCGCGGGTTTCCAGCTCGCCCTGGCCTGCGATCTCCGGATCGTGGCCGAGGACGCCCAGTTCGCGATGGCCGAGACCAGTCTTGGACTGGTTCCCGACCTCGGCGGCACCCTCCCGCTCACGCAGTGTGTCGGATACGCGCGAGCCGTGGAGATCTGCCTGACCGGCCGGCGGGTCGGCGCCGAGGAGGCCCTGCGGATCGGGCTGGTCAACGAGGTCGTGCCGGCGGACGCGCTGGACGCCGCGGTGACCAACCTGGTCGCCCGTCTGGTCGCGCCCATGCCTGGGGCGAGCCGGGAGACGCTGGCGCTGCTGGCCAAGGCGGCGGGCAGTCCGTCGTTGGCCGAGCAGACCGAGGCCGAGCGATCGGCGCAGCTCCGCAGGCTGACCGAGCTGCGTGCGCTGATGAACCCCGCCGGATCCTGAAGACCGACCGGTCCCACAGCTGAATAGTTTCACCACGGAATAGTTCACGACCCCTCGGTGTTGTGCTGGTCGAACCTGCACTAGGAGGGGCCGTGGACGGCACGTGGATGTTGATGCGTGGGGCGATGCGCCAGGACGCCGCCGGTAAGAAGGTGCGGCGCGGCACCCTGCGACGGGTGCTCTCCTTCGCGCGCCCGCACCGCGGGAAGTTGCTGGTCTTCCTCGGGTTGACCGTCATCTCCGCGGTGCTCGCGGTCAGCACCCCGGTGCTGGCCGGACAGGTGGTCAACGCGATCGTGGACGGCGGGGACTCGGGCCTTGTCGTCCGCATCGCGCTGCTCATCGCCGCCATCGCCCTGCTCGGCGCGGCGATCGGCCTGGTCGAGCGCTGGCTGTCCTCGCGGATCGGTGAAGGGCTGATCTATGACCTGCGGCGGGCGGTGTTCGAGCACGTCCAGGAGCTGCCGGTGGCCTTCTTCTCCCGGACCCGCACCGGCGCGCTGGTCAGCAGGCTCAACAACGACGTGGTCGGCGCGCAGCGGGCGTTCACCTCCACCGTGTCCGGGGTGCTCACCAACGTCATCCAGCTCGCCCTCGCCCTCGGCGTGATGCTGACGCTGTCCTGGCAGGTCACCGTGCTGGCGATGCTGCTGCTGCCGGTGTTCGTGCTGCCGGCCAGGCGGGTCGGGCGGCGGATGGCCGATCTGCAGCGCGAGGCCGCCGGGCACAACGCGGGCATGACCAACCAGATGACCGAACGCTTCTCCGCACCGGGGGCGACCCTGGTGAAGCTGTTCGGGCGGCCGCGTGAGGAGGCCGAGGAGTTCGGCGCGCGGGCGGCGCGGGTGCGCGATATCGGCGTGCGCAACGCGATGACCACGATGTCCTTCGTCACCGCGCTGACCCTGGTGTCCAGCCTGGCGCTCGCGCTGGTCTACGGACTTGGTGGCTGGCTGGCGATCCAGGGCCAGCTCGCGGCTGGAACCGTTGTCTCCCTTGCCCTTCTGCTGACCCGGCTGTACTCGCCGCTGACCGCGCTGGCGAACGCGCGGGTGGATGTGATGAGCGCGCTGGTCTCCTTCGAGCGGGTTTTCGAGGTGCTGGACCTGACGCCGTCGATCACCGAACGGGCCGACCCGCGGACCGTGCCGCCGGGTGGGGTGTCGGTGGAGTTCCAGGGGGTGCGCTTCGGATATCCCGCGCCGAGCCGGGTTTCCCTTGCCTCACTTGAGGATGTGGAGACCCTGGACAAGCGGGGTGGCGAGGAGGTGTTGCACGGCATCAGTTTCCGGGCTGAGGCTGGGCAGCTTGTCGCGCTGGTGGGGTCTTCGGGGGCGGGCAAGTCCACCATCGCTTCTTTGGTGCCAAGGCTTTACGACGTGGACGCCGGGTCCATTCGACTGTCCGATGTGGACGTTCGGGATCTGTCATTCGACGCGATCCGGGATGTTGTCGGTGTGGTGACGCAGGACGGTCATCTCTTCCACGACACCATTGGCGCCAACCTGCGTTACGGGCGTCCGGCGGCCACCGATGAGGAGGTCTGGACCGCGTTGCGGCAGGCGCGGCTGGCCGATCTGGTCGCCGGGTTGCCGGATGGGCTGGAGACGGTGGTGGGGGAGCGGGGGTATCGGCTCTCCGGTGGGGAGCGGCAGCGGTTGACGATCGCGCGGTTGTTGCTGGCGCAGCCTCGGGTGGTGATCCTGGATGAGGCGACGGCGCATCTGGACTCGAGTTCGGAGGCGGCTGTGCAGGAGGCGTTGAGCGCGGCGCTGGCCGATCGGACGGCGTTGGTGATCGCGCACCGGTTGTCGACCATCCGGGCGGCTGATGTGATCTTGGTGATCGAGGATGGGCGGATTCTGGAGCGGGGGTCGCATGCTGAGTTGCTGGTCAAGGATGGGCGGTATGCGGAGTTGTATCGGACCCAGTTCGCGGAGGATCCGCTGTTGCCGCAGGCTGGGTGAGTGATCTCGCTCGGGGGATGTTCGAGAAGCCACCCCCGCTGCCCGTCCTCCGGGCTTCGCCCGCCCACAACGGCCAACGTGCCGTACAACAACGGCCAACACACCGTCCCAGAACGGCCAACACGCCGTACCAGAACGGCCAACACGCGCGGAGGGTTGAAACCCTCGCCGGCGTGTTGGCCGTTTTCGTACCGTGTGTTGGCCGTTCTTGTACCGGGTGTTGGCCGTTGTGGTGCGGGGTTAGGCGTTGTGGGACTTGAGGAATTGGGCGGCCATGGTTACGGCTGGTTTGGAGCTGCCCGCGTTGTCGATCAGGACGGCGAAGGCGATGTTGTTGCGGAAGCCGGTGAACCAGCCGTGGGCCTGGGTGCCGTCGCCGAATTGGGCGGTGCCGGTTTTTCCGTGTACCGGGCCGAGGCCGTTGAGGGGTTTGGCGGTGCCGTTGGTGACCACGCCGCGCATCAGGGTGCGCAGCTGGTTGGCCACGTTGGCGGGGAGCAGGGCGCCGGGGCCATTGACGGTGGTTTTCTGGCCGCGGACCAGGATCGGGACCGGCCTGCGGCCGCCTGCCGCGACGGTGGCGGATACCAGGGCCATGCCGAAGGGGCTGGTGCGGACCTGGCCCTGGCCGAAGCTCGCCTCGACCTGGGCGGCGGGGGAGGCGGGGGTGGGCACGCTGCCGGTGTTGGTGGTGATGCCCATGACGTCGAAGTCCGCGCCGATGCCGAGCTGGCGGGCGGCATCGGGCAGGGTGCTGGTGGGCAGGTCCGCGGCCAGGCGGGCGAAGGTGGTGTTGCAGGACTGGGCGAAGGCGGTGCTCAGGGGGACCTCGCCCAGGTCGAAGTTGTCGTCGTTGCGGACCCGGCGTTGCTTGATCACGTCTTCCTTGGGGCAGGGCAGGACGGTGCCGGGGTCGGCTTTGCCTGCCTGAAGGACGGCCGCCGCGGTGACCACCTTGAACGTGGAGCCTGGCTCGTACAGGCCGGTCAGGGCGGGCAGGCCCTTGGCGTCGGCGGCGGGGTTCTGGGCGATGGCCAGGATCTCGCCGGTGGAGCGGATGGCCACGATCATGGCGGGGTTGGATTTCTGGGTGTTCACCGCCGCCTGGGCCGCGGCCTGGACCTGGGGTAGCAGGGTGAGCGCGGCGTTGTTGGCCGCCTTGCCCTTGCGTTCGGCGAGGGTGGTGGTGACCTTGCCGTCGGGCTCCTTGAGCACCAGGGCCCAGCTCAGTTCGCCCTGCAGGTCACCGGCCAGCGCGCGGCGCACGGTGGGCAGGAGCTGGGGTGAGAGGTCGTTGCCCGCAACGGGTTTGCCGTCGCCGCCGATCAGTTCGCCGTCGGCGTTGGCGGTGGTCATCGACAGCGTGCGGCCCGCGGCGAACTGCGGGTGCAGCACCTCAGGGGCCCAGCGCACCGCCCAGCTGCCGTTCTCCTTGCGCAGCGGCAGCGTGTGTTCGTACTCCCAGACCCGCCCGCCGCCGAAGAGCCAGCGCGCGGTGAACGGCACGCTCAACTCGGACTGCTCCGGTGCGGGCGCCGGGGTGGCCTTGGCCCTGAGGGTGACCATCTCCGGCCGGGTGTCCTGGGCCGGGTTGCGCAGTGCCTTGAGCACCGGTTCGGCCGCGGCGCGGTTGTCGGTGAGTCCGGCCGAGCTGCCGATGTCGTTGTTGCCGAAGGCGGAGAGGAATCCGGTGGCCGCCTCGGCGGCGAGCACCGGCCTGCGTCCCGGTGTGGACGAGCCCGGTTTCTCCTGCTCCGCCTCCGGACCCCAGAACGCCAGCACCCCGGCGACCGCGGCGGCCGCCGTGACCACCGCCCCGCCGGTGAGTAACCAGTTCCGCGCACGCCTGCTGACCACGTAGAGCCCCTCATCCCCCGTGCGGGCACTTCCGCCCGCCCCGGGGGACCCTATTCAGGGCTTGAACGCGTCCTCAATAGGTAGTTCTACTTTTGGTCCATTCCGGGGCTATTCCAGGACCGGCACCAGCGGCAGGTAACGGGCCATCAGGTCCTTGTTCGCCTCGTCGCCGCCGACCATGTTCGCGCTGCGCCACAACGGCAACCGGATCCCGGCCGCGGTGGCCGCGTCCTGCAGGCCGACCAGCAGCAGGTTCCACAGGAAGCCGTTGGCCAGCGAGGACAGCGGGGCGGTGGCGGGGGAGTCGGCGGGGTAGCTGGCGTCGCCGACCCGGACCAGGTTGTCCAGCACCACGGTGGACTCGGCGGCCAGGGTGGTGCCGGAGCGGCTGGGTGCGGCGGCGCTGGCCTCGCGGGAGGTCACCCCGACCACCGGGCGGCCCGCGGCGACCGCGGCCTTGGCCAGCTCCACCGGGTACGGGTTGACGCCGCTGGTGGAGAAGACGATCAGCAGGTCGTCCGGGCCGAACGGCTTCTCGCCCAGGGTCTCCGCGGCCAGGCCCGCGCGGCGCTCGGCCACCGTGCTGGCCCGCGCGCCGTGCATGGGCAGCAGGTCCGGGTGGTAGATCGGGCGCACGCAGGCCAGGCCGCCCGCGCGGTAGAAGGTCTCGGCCACCGCGGCCAGGGAGTGCCCCGCACCGGCGGTGTGGATCAGGCCGTCGGCCCGCACGACGTCCAGGAGCAGGCCGACGACCTGCGCCACGGCCTCGGTGTTGGCCTCCTCCACCCGCTGGAGGTGCTCGTGCACGGTGGCTGCGTATCCCATGGGGCTCCTCCATGAAACGACAAGTGGTCCATACCACTCTGCCGTCCGTGTCAAGATCCGTTCATCCCATGTTCCTTCTGAAACCGGTTGCGCGGCGAACATTGTTTGTGTTCGTATGAACGCGTGGAAAGTGTGCAGCGGCACGAAATGATCCTGACCGCGCTCCGGGAGCGCTCCCGGGTCACGGTAGTGGAGTTGGCCGAACTCACCCAGTGTTCGGAGATGACCATCCGCCGGGATCTCGACGTACTGGAGCGGGACGGGCTGTTGCGCCGGGTGCGCGGCGCCGCGGTGAGCATGCTGGCCGGTGAGGAGACGCCGTTCGCGGTGCGCAGCCGTCAGCACGTGGACGCCAAGCGCCGGATCGGACTGGCCGTGGCCGCGCTGCTCGACGACGGGGAGAGCGTGGTCTTCGACAGCGGCACCACCGCGCTGGAGGCGGCCAGGGCGGCGCAGCACCTGCGGCTGACCGTGCTGCCGCTGTCCCTGCACATCGCGGCGGCCTTCGAGCACACCGAGCACGTGCACCAGGTGCTGCCCGGCGGTGACGTGCGCAAACCCGAACAGGCCTTCATCGGGCCGCTCACCGAGTACGCGCTGGACCGGATGCGCTTCGACACCCTGGTGCTGGGCTGCTGCGGGATCAGCGGCCGGGACGGGGTGACCGCGTTCGACCTGGCCGAATCGCAGGTCAAGCGGGCCGCGGTGCGGGCATCGGCGCGGGTGGTGGCCGCGGTGGACGCCTCCAAGCTGGGGCGGCGGGCCTTCGCCAGGGTGTGCGAGCTGGGCGCGCTGGACGTGCTGGTGACCGACACCGCCGCGCCGGCGGACGAACTGGACCAACTACGCAAGGCTGGAGTGGAGGTGCACTGTGTCTGAGACCGGCGTGCTCGCCCCTACGCGATCCGCACGGACCGCCCGTTTAACGCTGTCCGGGGTGTTCACCCTGCACGCACTGGTGTTCGCGACCTGGACGCCCTACATCCCGTTGGTCAAGGCCAAACTCGCGCTCAGCGACGGCCAGCTGGGCATCGCGCTGCTCGGCGGACCGGTGGGCGCGCTGCTGGCGATCCTGTGCACCGGGGCGCTGGTGTCCTGGCTGGGCAGTCGCAAGGTCATGGTGATCACCGCGATCGGCTACGGCCTGTCCGCGGGCCTGCTGGGCCTGGCGGACTCCCTGGCCGGGCTGTTCGTCGCGCTGGCGGTCTGGGGCGCGTTCCAGGGTTCCCTGGACGTGGCGATGAACGCGCAGGCGGTGCTGGTGGAACGGGCCTACGGCCGCTCGGTGATGTCCAGTTTCCACGCCTGCTGGAGCCTGGGCGCGGCCGCGGGCGGCGCGATCGGCGGTCTGGCCATCGCCTTCGGGCTGTCCCTGACCACGCAGATGCTGCTGGTCGGCGCGGTGGTGCTGGTCTTCGTCCCGGCCACCACCCGGCTGGCCCTGGACGGCGACCGCTCGGCCAAGCACGAACGCAAGGAGAAGGGCGGCGTCTCCTTCCCGCTCAAGGACCGCAAGCTGCTCGCCCTGGGCGCGCTCATGCTGGCCGCGGTGCTCTGCGAGGGCGCGGCGGCGGAGTGGTCGGCGCTGTACCTGAAGGAGAACCTGGGCACCTCGCCCGCCTTCGCCGGGTTCGCCTTCAGCGCCTTCGCCCTGAGCATGTTCCTGGGCCGGGCCATGGGTGACCGCTGGGTGAGCCGCTTCGGCGGCCGCGCGGTGGTCGGCACCCTGGCCTCGGTGGCCGTGGTGGTCTTCACCGCGGCGCTGCTCATCGGCCACCCGTGGGCCGCCCTGCTCGGCTTCGCCACCCTCGGCCTCGGCGTGGCCTGCGCCGTCCCGGTGGTCTTCAGCAGCGCGGCCGCCCTGCCCGGCCGCCACGCGGCCCAGGCCATCGCCGCGGTCTCGGCGGCGGCCTGGCCCGGCTTCCTGCTGGGCCCGCCGATGATCGGCGGCCTGGCCCAGGCCTTCACCCTGCCGGTGGCCTTGTTCGTGCTGCCGCTGCTGTGCGTGGGAGTGGTGGTGGGCGCCCGCTTCACCCTGCGAGGCAAGGAAACCCCCGCCTGACCGCTCGATAACGGCCAACACGGCGTACGAGAACGGCCAACACACGGTACGACATCGGCCAACACGCGCGGAGGGGGGAAACCCTCGCCGGCGTGTTGGCCGTTGTTGTACGGGTCGTTGGCCGTTGTGGGTGGGGTTACCAGGACCAGAGGAAGCCGAGCCAGGGGGCTTCGGGGGCGGCCTGGCGCCATTCCAGGGCGGCGGCGCAGGGGGCGGAATCTACCCGGCGCAACGTCAGGGTGATCCGGTCCTGTGGCTCGGACAGTGACAACGTCACCAGCGTGGCCCGATCCGTGCTCGACAGCACCCCGGAACTCCGCCGACCGTTGGCCGTCAGCGTCCAGGCGACCCGGCTGTCCGGGCAGTCCGAGTCCCCCTGCGCGAGCACCCCGCCCAGGGTGCTGGTGTCACTGCGGCTGGTCGTCCAGGTCGTGCTCAGCTCGCCGCTGGCCGGCAGGTCCCAGCGGTAGTCCTTCTCCCGCGGGCACGGCAGCAAACCGTCCAGGCCGATCGAGGCCTGGCAGGTGTAGGTCGACACCTCGCCGGGCACCGTGCCGTCGGCGTAACTCAGGTGCGGGCGCAGGTGCGGGGCGGCGATCAACGCCAACAGCCCGGCCACCAGGAGGGCCCCCATGGCCAGTCCGGACAAGACCAGCATTCGTTCACCACGCACCACCACCCCAGATGAGCACACCGGCGAGCAGGACACAACCGACAAGTCCGGCAATCGGGATCCAGCGGGCCGGCCGGAACTCCGGTTCCAGGGTCCACGCGGCCGCGTTGGCCACCGCGTAGTAGAGCAGCACGCCGAAGGAGGAGAAGGCGATGGCCTGCCTCAGGTCCAGCGTGGCGGCCGCGGTGGCGGCCAGCAGGCCGACCACCACCTCGGCCCGGTGCGGGACCTGGTGGCGTGGGTGCACGGCCGCCAGCAGCCTCGGCAGGTTCCCGTCGCGGGCCATCGCGAAGGCGGTGCGGGAGACGCCGAGCACCAGCGCGAGCAGGGCGCCGAGGGCGGCGATCGCGCCCAGGATGGAGATCACCCAGCCGTACTCGCGCAGTGGGGTGATCTCCAGCACGGTGCGCAGTGGGGCGGGGGAGGCGGCCAGGCCCTGGGCGCCGACGGTGGCCAGCGCGGCCACCGCGAGCAGCGTGTACACGGCCAGTGCGATGGCCAGGGCCAGTGGCACCGCGCGGGTCAGGGTGCGGCGCGGGTCGCGGACCTCCTCGCCGAGGGTGGCGATCCGGGCGTAGCCGGCGAAGGCGAAGAACAGCAGTGCCGCCGCGGTCAGCACCCCGGTCGGGCTGTGCGGGACGAGCCGCTCGGCCTGGGGCGCGCCGGTGGTCAGGGCCAGCACACCCAGCGCCACCAGGCAGACCAGCACGATCGCCACGATCACCCTGGCCAGCCTGGCGCCGCGTTGCACCCCGAAGTAGTTCAGCGCGGTCAGTCCGAGCACCGCGGCCACCGCCACCGGCCGGGCGTGGGCGGGCCACAGGTACTGGCCGACGGTCAGCGCCATCGCCGCGCAGCTGGCCGTCTTGCCGAGCACGAAACACCAGCCCGCGAGGTTGCCCCAGAGGGCGCCGAGTCGTTCCCGGCCGTAGACGTAGGCGCCGCCGGAGGTCGGGTAGCGCAGCGCGAGCCGCAGGGTGGAGGTGGCGTTGCAGTAGGCGATCAGCGCGGCCAGGGCCAGTGCGGGCAGCAGTCCGGCGCCCGCGGCCGCGGCGGCCGGGCCCAGGGCGCTGAACACGCCGGCGCCGATCATCGCGGCCAGGCCGATGGTCACCGCGTCAGCGGTGCCGAGGCGGCGGGCCAGGGGTATGGTCACGGGGACATGATCCACCCTGGCTGGTCATGATCGTATACCGAGTACTAAGATGAACGTGTTGTGAATACTGGTCGGGGAGACGGAAAGCGCAGGTCGACGCGTCGGGAACTGCTGGCTGACACGGCGATCGAGGTGCTCGCGCGCGAGGGCGGCCGAGGGCTGACCCACCGCGCGGTCGACCGCGCCGCCGATGTCCCGGTCGGCACCACCAAGAACTACTTCCCCACCCGCGACTCCCTGCTGGCCGCCGCGGCCCGCCGGATGGCCCAGGAACACGGCGAGGCCGTCCAGCAGTTGCGCGACACCACTCCGGCCGGGGTCACGCCCAGTCAGGTCAGCGAGCTGTACCCGGCGCTGCTGCACCGCGCGCTGCAGGGCGATCGCACCCAGATCCTGGCCATGTTCGAGCTGTACCTGGAGGGCGTGCGCAGCCCCGAGGTGCGCGAGGCCCTCGGCGAGATGGTGCGGGCCAACGCCGCCGCCATCGCCGAGGTGCACCACGCGGCCGGACTGGCCACCACCGCCAAGGACGCCGGACTGCTCGACGCCTACCTGCTCGGCGTGGCCATCTCACTGCTCGCGCTGCCCGCCGACACCCTGCGCGCGGTCGGCATGGACGACCCCTACGGCCTGGGGCTTGGGCTGTTCGCGGCGGTCGTGCCCGGTCTGGACCAGCCGGCCGACACGGACCGCGACGGGCACGCCGAACACGCCTGAGCAGGTCCAGCCGATCGGGCACTGTCCGCTCATCCGCACCGCCGCCTAGGGTTTTTCCCAGGGGTGTGGTCATGGGTGGTCTGACTCGGCGGAGCTTGCTCTCCCACGGGGTCGCGCTGGGCGGCGCGGCGGCATTGGGTGTGCCGGCCGGACGCGCGCCCGCCCGGAAAGCGGCGGGCACGGTGCTCGTGCTGGGCGGCGGCATCGGCGGCCTCACCGCGGCGCACGAACTGGCCGAACGCGGCTTCGCCGTCACCGTGCTGGAACGTAGGGAACCCGGCGGCAAGGCACGCAGCATCCCGGTGCCCGGCACCGGATCCGGCGGCAGACCGGACCTGCCAGGCGAGCACGGTTTCCGGTTCTTCCCCGGCTTCTACCGCAACCTGCCGGACACCATGCGCCGCATCCCGTTCCCGGGCAACCGCGATGGCGTGCACGACAACCTGGTGGACGCCTCGACGTTCCGGCTGGCCCGCGCCGGCGGCCGGTTCGACCTGTTCGTGCCACTGAAACTGCCCCTGCCCAGCCTGGACCCGGTGCTGCTGCTGCCCGCGCTGATCGCGTTGCTGGACACCGCGCTGCGCCTGCCGCCCTGGGAGAGCGCGCACTTCGCCAACCGCCTGGCCGTCTACCTGACCAGCGGCGACGAACGGCGGCTCGGCCAGTGGGAACACACCGCGTGGTGGGACTTCATCGGCGCGGCCACCCGGTCCGCGGAGTACGGGAAGGTCTTCGGCGTCGGCCTGACCCGGCTGCTGGTCGCGGTGCGCGCCGAGGAGGCGGGCTCGCACACGGTCGGCCTGATCCTGGAGGCATTCCTCAACACCGCGCTGGGCCGCGGCAACGACGGCGCGGTGGACCGGGTGCTCAACGCACCCACCAACGAGGCCTGGATCGACCCCTGGACCACCCACCTGCGCTCCCTCGGCGTGCGCTTCGAGACCGGCACCGCCGAACGCCTGCACTGCGCGGGCGGGCGGATCACCGGCGTCACCGTGCGCACCGCGGCCGGGACCGCGCAGGTGAGTGCTGACCACTACGTCTGCGCCGTCCCGGTGGAGCGCGCGCCCGCGCTGTGGGGGCCGGAGGTGCTGGCCGCCGACCCCCGGCTGCGGCTGGTCCAGGAGCTGCGCACGGAGTGGATGAGCGGGGTCCTGTTCTACCTGCGGCGCAAGCTGCCGCTGGTGCACGGGCACGTCAGCTACGTGGACACGCCGTGGGCGCTCACCTCGATCAGCCAGGCCCAGTTCTGGCGCGGCGGCGACCTGCGCCGCTACGGCGACGGCAGCGTGCCGGAATGCCTGTCCACGATCATCTCCGACTGGGACACCCCCGGCATCGTGCACCGCAAACCAGCCCGCTTCTGCACCCGGCAGCAGCTCTTCGACGAGGTCTGGGCGCAGCTGGAGGCCAGCCTGGAGGACACCGGCGACCAGGTTCTGCGACCGGCTGACCTGCACTCCTGGTTCCTGGATCCGGCCATCACCGAGCTGGGCGCCCCCGGCGGCGCGCGCAGCGAGGAGCCGCTGCTGATCCACCCGGTGGACTCCTGGGCGCGGCGGCCGGCGGCGGCCACCGCGATCCCGAACCTGTTCCTGGCCGCCGACTACGTGCGCACCGACGTCAACCTGGCGACCATGGAGGGCGCCAACGAGGCAGGCAGGCTGGCCGCGAACGCGGTGCTGGACGCGGCCGGGTCCAGCGCGCCGAGGGCCAGGCTGTTCACCCTGTTCCGCGCCCCGGAGTTGCGTGGACTTCAGCAGGAGGACACCCGCCGTTACCGGGCAGGCCTGCCCAACCTGTTCGACCAGGGCTGAGCCGCTGGTCACACCGGTGCCCCCGGCGATCGTGCCGGGCGGGCCGGGATGGAAGGATTCAGTGCCGTGAAGACGTTCGACCAGCTGTTCGCCGAGCTTTCCGAGCGGGCGACGACCCGGCCCGAGGGGTCCGGCACCGTCGCGGCGCTGGACGCCGGGGTGCACGCCCAGGGCAAGAAGGTCCTCGAAGAGGCCGGGGAGGTGTGGCTGGCCGCCGAACACGAGTCCGACGCCGAACTCGCCGAGGAGATCTCCCAGCTGCTCTACCGCCTCCAGGTGCTCATGATCGGCCGGGGGCTCACCCTGGACGACGTCTACCGATATCTGTAAGACCACCACGACCACGGAGTAGGACGCCATGTTGCGTGTCGCGGTGCCCAACAAGGGCACGCTGTCCGGATTCGCCAGCGAGATGCTTGCCGAGGCGGGTTACCGGGGCCGACATGAGCAGCGCGACCTGACCGTGCTCGACCCGGTCAACGACGTCGAGTTCTTCTTCCTGCGCCCCAAGGACATCGCCATCTACGTCGGCTCCGGCGAGCTGGACATGGGGATCACCGGCCGGGACCTCGCGCTGGACTCCGGCGCGCCGGTCACCGAACGGCTCGCGCTCGGCTTCGGCGGCTCCACCTTCCGCTACGCCGGCACCGCGGGCCGGGAGTGGTCGGTCAAGGACCTCGACGGCAAGCGGGTGGCCACCGCCTACCCGCGCCTGGTCCGGGCCAGCCTGGCCGAACACGGCGTCAGCGCCGAGGTGATCCGCCTGGACGGCGCGGTGGAGATCTCCATCCAGCTCGGCGTGGCCGACGCGGTGGCCGATGTGGTCGGCTCCGGCCGCACCCTGCGCCAGCACGGCCTGGTGGCCTTCGGCGACCCGATCTGCGTGTCCGAGGCGGTGCTGGTCGAACGCGCCGGTTCCGCCGAGACCCCGGAGAAGGCGCAGCTGGCGGCCCGTGTGCAGGGCGTGGTCTTCGCCCAGCAGTACCTGATGCTGGACTACGACTGCCCGCGCTCGCTGCTGGACGACGCGGTCAACCTGACCCCTGGGCTGGAGTCGCCGACGGTGGCGCCGCTGGCGGATCCGCTGTGGGTGGCGGTGCGGGCGATGGTGCCGCGCAAGGAAGCCAACCTGATCATGGACCGGCTGGCGGCCTTGGGCGCGAAGGCGGTCCTGACCTCGGACATCCGTTCCTGCCGACTCTGATCACCACGACGCTGCCCCCGGCCCGCCACTGGCGAGCCGGGGGCAGCGTCGGTTCGTCAGGCCTTGCGGCGGCTGAGTTCGGCCGCGGCGGCCTTGGCCAGCATCTCCAGGTCGGCGTCGGAGAGTTCGGCCACCTCCGGCAGGCCCTCGTTCTCGGCGGCCTTGGCGATCAGGTTCGCCAGCGGGCCCGCGTGCCGGACGCCCGCGATGCCGGGGCGCAGCAGGCCGAGCAGTTCATCCAGCTTCTCCGCGACATCGCGATTCCTGACCACGAAGGCCGATAGCGACTGCGGGTCGGCGCCGGGACCCAATGGCATGTCCAGCGTGGCGGCGGCGACCTCTTTCGGTGATGGCAAATCGTCCTCCCCTGACTGACCCCCGGCCTTGGCCATGACCAAGTCCCAGGGAAAATTCGGTCCGGGATCCCAGTGGGAGCCCTCCTTCTTGCCCACCGTCCAGTCGTGGTGCCCGATGACACCGGACTCGCCGGCCGCGACCTGCGCCGGGGTGAGCTTGCGCAGCGGGATGCCCCGCGCGCGACAGCGTTCGGCGATCCACTGCGCGGTCAGCTCCAGCATCCGCGGATGCTCCAGCCATTCCGCCCGGCTCCACTTGGCGAACCCGCACAGCTCCGCGTTGTCGCTGATCGGGTTGCCGGAGCGCAGGGTCCACGCTGCCCGGTCGTAGTTGACGTACTGCTCGATCCGCTTGTCGTCGATGCCGACGTGGCTCGACGCCTGCGTCTTGCCCTGAAAGAACCGGCCGAGCGCCTCAGCCGTGCGGGCGCCCTCCGCGGTGTGCACCACGACGAGCCGGACCCGGGCGCCCCCGCGCCCGCTGTGATGTGGTGATTGGATCACATTAATCCCCCTGGCAATGATCGAATTCCGCCGGGAAACGGGGTACCGGCGAACCGATGGCTCCGTTATAGCGAAACGATCTGGGGGGCGCCCGCGAATTCGCGGAAAGATTAGGCAAACGGCCGAACCAATGCCCAATGGGGCAGTGGGGCGGTCAGTCCGTTCGGTCCAGCACCGTCTCCGCGTCAGCGGTCGGCTCGGGCCAGCCGGGGTAGGCCGGCGGGGTGCCGCCGAACTCCGGGCAGAGCGCCTTGTGGTTGCAGTAGTCGCACAACCGGCTGCGGCTGGGCCGGAAGTCACCGGTGCGGCCCGCGGTCAGGATGGCCTGCCAGATCGCCGAGACCAGGCGCTCGAAGCGGCGCAGTTCGGCCTCGTCCGGGGCGTATTTCAGCGTTTCCCGGTTGGCCAGGTACATCAACTGGAGTTGCCTGGGCACCACGCCGCGCAGTTTCCACAGCGCGAGCGCGTAGAACTTCATCTGGAACAGCGCCTTGGCCTCGCCGATCTCCCTCGGCGCGTTGCCGGTCTTGTAGTCGACCACCCGGATCTCGCCGGTGGGGGCCACGTCCAGGCGGTCGATGTAGCCGCGCAGCAGCACCCCGTTGTCCAGCTCGGTCTCCACCAGCAGCTCGCAGGCCTCCGGCTGCAACCGGCGCGGGTCCTCCAGGCCGAAGTAGGAGTCCAGCAGCCCGCGCGCGGAGGCCAGCCAGGGCTCCTGCTCGGGGTCCTCGGCGCCGGTGAACAGCTCCTCGGCCAGCTCGGGGCGCTCCTGCTGCAGCTTCTGCCAGGCCGGTTCGACCAGGGCGTAGGCGGTGGCCGGGACCCGCTCGGCGGCCGGTTTGGCGAACAGCTCCTCCAGCACCGCGTGCACCAGCGTGCCGCGCACCTGGGCCTTGGTGGCCTTCTCCGGCAACCGGTCCACCGCGCGCAGCCGGTAGAGCAGCGGGCACTGCTTGAAGTCGCTGGCGCGGGAGGGGGACAGCGCGAGCCTGCGCACCGGTCGGCGCGGGGCGGGCACCGTCGACTCACCGAGGGCCTGCCCGGTCGAGGAGATCGCATCCCGCGCGCTGTCCGTCACACTCCGCACCATAAGCCAGACCCCCGACAGCCCTGTTCACCGACGCCGGTGCGCCGTCACCCCGACACCACACCGGGATGTCTAGGCTCACCGTTCGTGACCACCCTCCCCGGCCGACGGCCGCGCCTGCGTGACGGCGGTCTGTTGCTGGGCCGGGTCGGCGGGGTGCCGGTGCTGCTCGCGCACTCCTGGTGGCTGCTCGCGGCGGTGATCGTGGTGCTGTACACGCCGCTGGTGGAGATGATCGTGCCCGGCACCAGCCTGGTGATCTCGGCGATCATGGCCGCGGTGTTCGCGGTGCTGCTGGCCGCCTCGGTGCTGCTGCACGAGCTGGGACACGTGGTGGTGGCGTTGCGGCTGGGCCTGCCGGTGCGGCGGGTGCGGCTGCAGCTGCTGGGCGGGGCGGCCGAACTCATGCGCACGCCGACCAGACCGGGTCAGGAGGGCTGGGTGGCCGCGGCCGGGCCCGCGGTGTCGGTGGGACTGGCCGCGCTGGCCGGACTCGGCCTGCTGCTGGTCCCCGGCGGCGGGGTGCTGTGGCTGCTGATCGCCCAGCTCGCGGTGGCCAACGCGGCGGTCGCGGTGATCAACCTGCTGCCCGGCCTGCCGCTGGACGGCGGGCGGGTGCTGCGCGCGCTGGTGTGGGCGGCCACCGGGAAGCGGATGACCGGCACCAGGGTCGCGGTGATCGGCGCGGGCGTGGTGGCCGCCGCGATGATCTGGTGGGCGGTCATGGGCCTGGCGGGCAACACCCCCGACCGCTGGCTGCGGCTGGCCGTCTGCGTGCTGATGGCCTGGTTCGTGGTGCTCGGCGCGGGCGCGGAGATGGCCAACGAACAACAACGCACCTGGCCCGCGGGCCTGACCCTGGCCGACCTGGTCCGCCCGGTGCTCCAGCTGCCCGCGGAGAGCCCGGTCGCCGACGCCCTGGACGCCTCGGCCGGTAGGGGAGTGGTCCTGGTCCGCGCCGACGGCGTGGCCGCCGGCCTGCTCGACGCCACCGCCGCGGCCCGGCTGGCCGCGGTGAGCCCACTGGCCCCGGCCGAACGCGCGGCCGAGCCGATCAACGCCGAAACGGTCATCCTGGACTCCGAACCGGGCGAGGAGATCATCGACCGGGTACGCGGAACCGCGGCCTGGCAGTTCCTGGTGGTGGACGAGGACGGCCGTCCCGCCGGGGTGCTGCACCGCGAGGACCTGCGGGACGCGCTGCGCCGACGCCGGGGCTAGGTCGTGCGTGCCGGGGGCCATCTGCGAGGATCGTGCGCCAGCTTGAGTTCAGAATGGGCGCACGAGGCGCCAGTATTGCGGAGGTAAGACCCGGTGAGTTCCACCAGCGGCCCGTTCCAGCCCGGCGACCGGGTGCAACTCACCGACCCCAAGGGCCGCAAGTACACCGTTGTCCTGGAAGAGGGCAAGGAGTACCACACCCACCGCGGCGCCATCCCGCACGACCTGCTCATCGGCCAGCCCGAGGGCTCGGTGGTCAACTCCGTCGGCGGCACCACGTTCCTGGCCCTGCGCCCCCTGCTGTCGGACTACGTGCTGTCGATGCCGCGCGGCGCCCAGGTCATCTACCCCAAGGACGCCGCCCAGATCCTGATGTGGGGCGACATCTTCCCCGGCGCCCGGGTCCTGGAGGCCGGAGCAGGCTCCGGCGCCCTCACCTGCTCCCTGCTGCGCGCCGTCGGCGACAAGGGCAGCGTCGCGTCCTGGGAGATCCGCGAGGACCACCGCGAACACGCCGAACGCAACGTCACCCGCTTCTTCGGCGAACTCCCCGCCAACTGGACCCTCACCCTCGGCGACGTCAGCCACTACGACGGCGGCGAGGTCGACCGGGTCATCCTGGACATGCTCGCCCCCTGGGACGTCCTCCCCACCATCGCGCAGAAACTGATCCCCGGCGGCGTCCTGGTCGTCTACGTGGCCACCACCACCCAGCTCTCCAAGGTCACCGAAGCCCTGCGCGAACAGGAGATGTGGACCGAACCCCAGGCCTTCGAGACCCTCATGCGCCCCTGGCACGTGGTCGGCCTGGCAGTCCGCCCGGAACACCGCATGGTCGGCCACACGGCTTTCCTGCTGACGGCCCGCCGCCTGGCCGAAGGCGTGGTCACCCCGAAGCCCCAACGCCGCTCCGGCAAGAGCTGACCCGTACGACAACGGCCAACACGCCGGCGAGGGTTCAACCCTCCGCGCGTGTTGGCCGTTCTTGTACGCCACGTTGGCCGTTCTTGTACGCCATAGGCGATTGCGTGCGGGCGGAGCCCGGGGACGGGCGGCCGGGGTGGCTTTTCAACACTCCCCGAGCGGTTCCCCCATCCCCGTCAGCCTGGAGAGGACACACCACATCCCGGGTGCGCAGACCGCAACCTGCCGCCGCCCTAGCCTCTCAACCGCAACGGTCTGCGTGCCCGGGATGTGGTTTGGTATCGGAGGGCTGACGGGGATGGGGGAACCGCACGAGCACTGCTCTTCATCTTTGCTCTTGTTCTTGGATTTTCCCCCCCATCCTTTGATTCCTGCCCGTCCGGCGAGGACGATCTTGATCGTCGCTCGTGTACCTCAGCAACAGAGGCCACAAGCGCAAAGATCAAGAGCGGAAAAGATGGCCTCGCCGGCCGGGCAGACCACCGGAGGGGGGAGGGCAGATCAAACCCCGGGATGAGCAGGTTGCGGGGCGGGGTTTGGGCTGCCGGGGCCGGTTCCAGCGTGGCTCCGAGGGCTCGTGTGTTCTCCGTACGGCCTTCCGCAAGCCAACCACACCCCGAGGAGCGGCCCCGGTCACGTTGGGTTGGCCGGGCGGCGGATTGTGTTGCAGGGGCCGCTCCTCGGGGCGCGGTCAGCAAGCTCCAGGCCGTACGGAGAACACACGAGAACCCTCGTCGTGGGGGTCTACCCCCAACCCCAACCCCAACCCCAACCCCCGGCCTGCGGCCGTACAACAACGGCCAACGACCCGTCCCACAACGGCCAACACGGCGTACAAGAACGGCCAACACTCGGTACGACAACGGCCAACACGCCGTACGACAACGGCCAACACGCCGGGGGCTTGTGAAGCCTGTCGGTGTGTTGGCCGTTGTCGTACGGGGGGATCAGCCGCCGGTGGTGGGGAGGGGAGGCAGGCTGAGGCTGGGGATGGTGAAGCTGGGGATGGTGATCTTCGGGAAGGACGGGAGGGAGAGGCTCGGCCTCGGCGTGCTGCCGCTAGAGCCGCCGCCCGGCTTCTCCGCGGCCGCGATCAGCCCGCACATCCGCCACTCGCTGTTCTCCTTCACCAGCTTGAAGCTGCGTTCCTGCTTGCTCTCCTTGCCGGTGCTGCCCGTGCTGACCTGGTCCGCCTTCACCGTGCCGGTGCCGGCGTCCTCGTTGGCCTCCACCGCGGTGATGGTGATGGTCGCCTTGCTGTTGTGCGCGGTGGTGCTCCTGGTCTGGGTCGCGGTGCTCGAGGACCGGTTCTTCTCCACGATCTCGCGCCGCTCGCGCAGGTTCTTCATGTCATCCGCGCACAGGTACGGCTGGTAGTCCTTCTCCGGGTTGATGTCCAGCACGCTCTTGTCGAAGTCGCGCTGGTAGTTGGCCAGCACGGCCGTGGCCTGCTCGCGCGCGTCCGGGCCCTGGTTGAGGAAGTACAGCGCCGCGCCGCCGCCGCCGAGCACCACCACGCCCGCGACCGCCGCGGCCACGATGATGCCGGTCTTGTTCTTCCGGGGCTGGCCCTGCGCCGCCTGGTAGGCCGCGTACTGCGGGCCGCCGTACTGCGGCTGCTGCTCGTAGCCCTGCTGCGGGAAGCCGCCGGTGGGCGGGTAGCCGGGCTGCTGGCCGTACCCGCCGGGCTGCTGCTGGCCGTACGGGTCCTGCCCGTACCCCGGCTGCTGCCCGTACCCGGGTTGCTGCCCCGGACCGGGCTGCGGTTGCCCGTAACCGGGCTGCTGGCCGTACCCCGGGTCCTGGCCGTACCCGGGCTGCTGCTGGCCGTAGCCGGGCTGTTGCTGCCCGTACGGGTCCGGCTGCTGGCCGGGCTGCTGTCCATACGGATCCTGGCCGTACGGGCCCTGCGGGGGGTAGGTCACCTCGGCGCTCCTTCGTCGTCGGTGGTGTCGCGTTCGTCAGCCGCCGGAGCCGGGTGGCGTCGGCCGGGGGAAGTCGATTTCCGGGGTGATCCCGCAAATCGTCCAGCCCTCGTCCTGGGTCAGCGCGAGCTTGTTCCTGATTCTCAATGACCCGGCCGCGGTTTGCGCCTCCAACGTGACCACAGCGCTACCGGATGTCCCGCTCTCCGTTACCTGACTGGCAGTCGCGGTGCTCCGTGCGCCCAAACGCTCGCGCGCCCTGGCCGCGTCGCTCTCGGCCTGCTTGCGGTAGGCGGGGCAGTACAGGTCCGGGTTGCCGATGTCCTCGTTCACCGACTTCACGTACGCCTGCACCGCCTCCTGCGCGGTGTCGAAGCCGGTGTCGCCGGTGAAACCGAGCACCAGGATGGTCACCAGACCCAGCCCGGCCACCCCCGCGCCGCCGATCACCCAGGCGAGCGGGTTGGGGTGCTGTCCCGGCGACAGGGGGTAGCCGGTGTGCGGGCCCTGCACCGGATAACCGGCCTCGGGGGCCGGCTTCGGCTGCCGCAGTTTTCGTCCCAGATATTGGTACGCTGCGGAAAGTCCACCCGGTCGTTGCTCCGGTCCAGTTCGGGGCGGCAAAACCGGTTGCTGTGGGTAGCCACTGGGCTGTTGTCCCCAGCCAACTTGCCGGCCCGTTGGTCCCGGCTGAGGTGGTGGGACGGACATCAGGATCTCCTATGGGTACCGCTCGCGCCGCCGATCCGCCCATTCGGGCGCTGACCGACCTCTACCCGACGCACCGTAGTGGGTGACCGGTAGGTCCTTACACCGAGATGGAGCAGTTCGACCGGCCGAGTGGGCGGTTGTGACCTTTCGCCACGCCCGGTTGCCATGTAGAACAACGTTGTTGTCGGTGATCGCCGGTACCGTGAACGGACAGAGCACGGGAGGAGGGGTGCCGACATGCAGCACGATCGTCCCGGCAGCCAGCCCGACGAGGGTGGCGAGCGGATCAGCGGTGGCACGGCCGCTGAACTCAGTGCACAGATTCGGTTCCTTGAGGACGAGCTGGCCCTGGTACGCCGAAAGCTCGCCGAGTCGCCTCGGCACGCGCGGCTGCTGGAACAGCGACTTGCCGAGGCCACAACTCGTGTGAGCCAGCTCACAGAACGCAATGCCAAGCTGGTCGAGACGCTGAAGGAAGCCCGCGGTCAGCTGCTGGCCCTGCGCGAAGAGGTCGATCGCCTCGCGCAGCCGCCCAGTGGCTACGGCGTCTTCCTGGCCCGCTACGAGGACTCCACGGTGGACGTGTTCACCGCGGGGCGCCGGATGCGGGTCGCGGTGTCGCCGGCCGTCGAAGCGGAGAGCCTCCAGTTCGGTCAGAGCGTCAGGTTGAACGAGGCGCTGACCGTGGTGGAGGGCGGCTCGTTCGAGCGCACCGGCGAGGTGTGTTCGCTCCGCGAGGTGCTGCACGAGGGCGAGGGCCTGGCCAGGGCGCTCATCGTCGGGCACGCCGATGAGGAGCGGGTGGTGTGGCTGGCCGAGCCCTTGCTCGAGCAGCCGCTCAAGCCCGGCGACTCCCTGCTGGTCGACTCCAAGGCAGGCTTCGCCTACGAGCGGGTGCCCAAGGCCGAGGTCGAGGACCTGGTGCTGGAAGAGGTTCCGGACATCGGGTACGAGGACATCGGCGGCCTGTTCAAGCAGATCGAGCAGATCCGCGACGCGGTGGAGCTGCCGTTCCTGCACGCCGAACTCTTCCGCGAGTACGAGCTGCGCCCGCCCAAGGGCGTGCTGCTCTACGGCCCGCCCGGCTGTGGCAAGACGCTGATCGCCAAGGCGGTGGCGAACTCCCTGGCGAAGAAGGTCGCCGCGCACCGTGGTGACACCGACGGCCAGGCGAAGTCCTACTTCCTCAACATCAAGGGCCCGGAGCTGCTGAACAAGTTCGTCGGGGAGACCGAGCGGCACATCCGCCTGATCTTCCAGCGGGCTCGGGAGAAGGCATCCGAGGGCACCCCGGTGATCGTGTTCTTCGACGAGATGGACTCGATCTTCCGTACCCGTGGCAGCGGTGTCTCCTCCGACGTCGAGACCACCATCGTTCCCCAGCTCCTCAGCGAGATCGACGGCGTCGAGGGCCTGGAGAACGTGATCGTGATCGGCGCCTCCAACCGCGAGGACATGATCGACCCGGCCATCCTCCGGCCAGGGCGGCTCGATGTGAAGATCAAGATCGAGCGGCCGGACGCCGAGGCGGCCAAGGACATCTTCGCCAAGTACCTGACCTCGACCCTGCCGATCCACGAGGAAGACCTCCTGGAGTTCGGCGGCGACCGGTCGACGTGCATCCAGGCGATGATCCAGCACACGGTGGAGCGGATGTACTCCGAGACGGAGGACAACCGCTTCCTGGAGGTCACCTACGCCAACGGTGACAAGGAGATCCTGTACTTCAAGGACTTCAACTCCGGCGCGATGATCCAGAACATCGTGGACCGGGCGAAGAAGGCCGCGATCAAGGCGGTACTGGACACCAAGCAGCCCGGTCTGCGCGTCCAGCACCTGCACGACGCGATCGTGGACGAGTTCGCCGAGAACGAGGACCTGCCCAACACGACCAACCCGGACGACTGGGCCAGGATCTCCGGCAAGAAGGGCGAGCGCATCGTCTACATCCGCACCCTGGTGACCGGAAAGAACCAGGAAGCCGGACGGGCGATCGACACCGCCAGCAACACCGGCCAGTACCTGTAACACCACGGACACCCAAGGCCCGGTCATCCCCCTAGGGGGTGGCCGGGCCTTCCGCCGTGATCACTTTCGCTACCGTGGAACCCGTGAGCGAGCCGGACATCTCGCCCGTCCTGCGCCAGGTGCGGGAGCGGGCCACCGCCTTGCCGGGGGGCACGATCACCTGGCGCACCTGGCACTGCCTGCTGTGGTGGTGCCGCCTGGGCGAGGGCCGCACCCGGTTCCGGGCCCGCTGGCTGCGGGAGAACCGCGAGATCATCGAGACCGCCGCCAAGGACAACGACCTCCCACCCGAGGTCCTGGCAGGCGTCGCCTACCAGGAGGTCGGCGAGAAGCCGATGGTCCTGGACGACATCGTGGACTGGCTGCGCCGCAACGTGCCGCAACGACTGCTGCCGGGCCGCGCGGCGGGCAACCCGGACTACACCTCCTACGGGCCGATGGCGATCCAGGTGCGGCGGGGCGCGGAGGCGCTGGGGTATGACCCGGGGGCGTTGGGGGCGGGGCAGCGGCGGGAGATCATCGCGACGCTGAAGGAGCCGCGGCAGGGGATCTATGTGGCGGCGATCCATCTGGCGGGGTTGCGGCGGGAGGCCGGGTTCGTGGGGGAGTTGGGGGAGGGGCAGGGGGCGGAGCTGACGGCCCGGTACAACGGGGGGCCGTATTGGCGTGGGCGGCAGGCGCAGCGGTACGCGCGGCGCTACCGGGAGAGCCTGCCGGTACTGCGCGAGTTGTTGGGCAGCTGACCCGGCGTCGCTCCGGAGTCGGGGGCGTACGAGTTCGGCCAACACGGCGTCCCACAACGGCCAACACCCGGTACAAGAACGGCCAACACGCGGTACAAGAACGGCCAACACGCCGACGAGGGTTTCAACCCTCCGCGCGTGTTGGCCGTTCTGGGACGGTGTGTTGGCCGTTGTCGTACGCCACGTTGGCCGTTCTTGTACGCCTTGGGCGATCGCGACCGGGCGAAGCCCGACCACGGGCAGCCGGGGTGGCTTTTCAAACCCCACCCGAGCGGTTCCCCATCCCCGTCAGCCTGGAGAGGACACACCGCATCCTGGGCGCGCGGACCCGCAACCCGCCGCCGCCCTAGCCACCCAACCGCAGGGGTCCGCGCGCCCAGGATGTGGTTTGGTATCGGAGGGCTGACGGGGATGGGGAACCGTGCGAGCACTGCTCTGTGCCTTTGATTTTCCCCCCCCATCCTTTGATTTCTGCCCGTCCGGCGAGGACGCCTTTGATCGTCGCTCTTGACCCAACCCGTCCCAGAACGGCCAACGTGGCGTACGAGAACGGCCAACACGCGGGAGTGGTTTGGACCACAGGGCCCGTATGGCCCTTTGGGGGGTATCTCGGGGTAAGTCCGGGGTTGCACCGGTGGCGGGCGGGGTGGGGGCGCAGCAGACTCATGGCCGGTTGCCGTCCACTTGGGACGGTCTGGGGTTCGAACCGTTCCAATCGGACATTGGAGGAATTCGTGACGTCAGCTCCACCGCTGCGCCGGGGCGCCGACCTGCGGGTCGCGGCTCGGACGGTCGGCCTGGTCAAGGTCTACGGGCGTGGTGAGGCCGCCGTGCGGGCGCTGGACGGGGTTGATCTGGAGATCCACGCCGGGCGGTTCACCGCGATCATGGGGCCATCCGGTTCGGGCAAGTCGACCATGATGCACCTGCTCGCCGGCCTGGACACCGGCTCGGGTGGGTCGGTGTTCCTCGGTGAGACCGAACTGAGTTCGTTGTCGGACAAGGCGTTGACCACGGTGCGGCGGGATCGCATCGGGTTCGTCTTCCAGTCCTTCAACCTGCTGCCGCAGCTCACCGCGGAGCAGAACATCCTGCTGCCGCTGGAACTGGCCGGCAAGCAGCCGGACCGGAAGTGGTTCGACGAGCTGGTGGAGATCCTGGGCATCACCGCCCGGCTCGGCCACCGGCCCTCGGAACTCTCCGGCGGGCAGCAGCAGCGGGTCGCGGTGGCCCGCGCCCTGGTGTCCCGGCCGGAGGTGATCTTCGCGGACGAGCCCACCGGCAACCTGGACTCCAAGAGCGGGCACGAGCTGCTCGACCTGCTGCGGCGGTCGGTGCACCAGTTCGGGCAGACCGTGGTCATGGTGACGCACGATCCGGTGGCCGCCTCCTACGCCGACCGCGTGGTGCTGCTGGCCGACGGCAAACTCGCCGGCGAGATCTACCAGCCCACCGCGGACTCCGTGCTGGACGCGCTGCGCAAGCTGGGGGTGTGACGGTGGCGCGTTCGCCCTTGCTGCGCACCGTGATCCAGGAGATCAAACAGCGGCCAACCCGGCTGCTGCTGACCGGCCTGGCCGTGGTGGTGGCCACCATGTTCGCCGCGGCCTCGCTGATGTTCACCGACACCATGCGGGTCGCGCTGACCAACTCCGCCTCCAAGACGCCGGAGGCGGCCGCGGCGGTGCTCTCGCCGAAGAACGAGTACGACCCGCAGCACCCGGACAAGCCCGGCACCGACCACACCGCCGCCATCAAGGCGGTCCCGGGCGTGGCCGAGGTGGCGCCGGAGGGCGCGGCCTACCTGGCCAGTCCCACCGACAGCAGCCAGCCGTGGCGGGTGGTGGCCGACACCCCCGGCGCGCTGGCGCGGGCCACGCTGCTCAGTGGCAAGATGCCGGTGGCGTTGAACGAGGTCGGGGTCAGCGAGGCCACCGCGAAGCGCGAGGACCTCAAGATCGGTTCGACCGTGACCCTGGCCGGTGAGCGCGGCGCCAAGGCCGCCACGCTGACCGTCACCGGCGTGGTCAAGCTCAAGGGCGGCGGGGACCGCACCCTGGTCGCGCCGCCTGCCACCGTGCGTGCGCTGGAACCGCGATCCTCCTGGTACACCTACGAACTCACCGCCACGCCCGGCACCTCGCCGGAGCAGCTGGTGGCCGCGGTCAAGGCCAAGTTCGGCCCGGCGATGTCCACTGTTCGGACGGGGGCCGAACAGCGCAAGATCGACACCGATCGCCTTGGCAGCGCGGCGGATCAGGCGCTGATGATCCTGAGCGTGTTCACCGGTCTGTCCATGCTGGCCGCGGCGCTGGTGGTGGCCTCGACCTTCCGGATCGTGGTCGCCCAGCGGCGGCGGCGCACCGCGCTGATGCGCTGTGTCGGCGCCTCGCGCAGGCAGGTGCTGCGCGCGCTGCTCACCGAGGCCGGGATCTCCGGGTTCGTCGCCGGTCTGCTCGGCGGCGGACTGGCACTGGCGCTGGGTTACGGGACGCTGGCGATCGTCAACACCCAGGTCGAGGACCCGCTGCCGCCGTTGCAGGTCTCCTGGCTCAGCCTGGCGCTGTGCGTGCTGGCCGCGACCGTGGTCACCGTGATCGCGGCGGTCGGCCCGGCCGTCCAGGGCACCAAGGTGCCGCCGGTGGCCGCACTCGGCGCCGCGCGGGTCAGCGAGGCCGGCACCGGGCGCAGCAAGGCGCGGATCGTGTTCATGGTCCTGTTCACCCTGGCCGCGATCGGTCTGCTGTTCGTCAAGCTGGGCGACACGCTGAACCTGCTCACCGTGGTCGGCTCCGGGGTCTTCGCCTTCGGCGCGCTGATCCTGGGCGGACCGCTGCTGATGCCGTTGCTGGCCAGGCTCTTCGGCGCGCCGATCCGCAAGATCGGCGGGGTGCCTGGGCGGATCGCGGTCGGCAACGCGCTGCGGGTGCCCAAGCGGACCGCGGCCACCACGGTGGTGCTGACCATGGGCGTGGGCCTGATCGCGGCCGTGCTGGTCGGGCTCAGCTCGGCCCAGGCCGGCGCGATCGAACGCCTGGACGCGCGCTACCCGGCCAAGCTGGTGGTGGAGTCCAACGACTCCGAGGGCCTGTCCGCGGCCGCCATCAAGACCCTGGACGACCTGCCGGAGTCCGGCCCGATCGGCAAGCTGAGCAGTGCCCAGCTCGCCCTGTCGGCCCCCGGCGGCAGCGTGGACCGGATCTACACCGTCGGCGCGGACGTCGCCGGGTTCCCCGCCCTGACCAAGGGCCGGGTCGAGGGCGGCAAGCTCACCGACCTGGGCAAGGGCAAGGCCGGGGTGTCCCTGGCGGTGGCCGACAAGTACGGCGTCAAGGTCGGCGACAAGATCACCGTGACCGGTCCTGGCGGCAAGCTGGAGCTGCCGGTGGCGGTGGTCTACCGGGACGCGGCCACCCTCGGCGGGGTCTCGCTGTTCCCGAGCGACCTGGCCCAGATCGCGCCCAAGGCCGAGGTGAGCCAGCTGCTCATCGACCCGGTCGCGGGCAGCGATGTGGACAAGCTGCGCAAGGCCGTCGGCGCGGTCGCCGGATCCCTTGGCGGCATCCGGGTCGTGGTGCCGGAGGACATGAAGAAGGAACTGGCCTCCGCGCTCAACACCATGACCTACGTGGCGCTCGGCCTGGTCGGGATGACCGTGCTGGTCGCGGTGGTCGGCGTGGCGGTGACACTGTCGCTGTCGGTGGTGGAGCGGACCCAGGAGTCCGGTCTGCTGCGGGCCATGGGCCTGAGCCGCGGCGGGTTGCGGGCGGCACTGGCCTGGGAGGCCGTGGTGTTCGGGGCGTGCGCGGCGGTGGTCGGGCTCGGGCTGGGCGGCCTGTACGGCGGATTGGCGGTGCAGAGCCTGGAGTTGTTCGGCTCGGTCACCGTGCCCTGGCTGCAACTGGGCGCCGTCGGCCTCGGCCTGGTGGCCCTCGCCCTGGTCGCCGCGGTCGGACCGGCCCGGCGCTCGGCCAGGGTCAGCCCGCTGGAAGCGCTGGTCGCGGACTGATGTTCCTGGCCTACCAGGCCGGTCAGACCAGACCGGCCTGGTAGGCCAGGATGACCAGCTGCACCCGGTCCCTGGCGTCGAGTTTGGTCAGCAGGCGGCTCAGGTAGGTCTTCACCGTCAGCGGGCTCAGCACCAGCCGCGCGGCGATCTCGTGGTTGGTCAGGCCCTGGGCGACCAGGGTGAGCACCTCGGTCTCCCGGGCGGTGAGCACCGAGAGATTCCCTTGCCTGGCAACGGGTTCCGGGGTTTCGCGGAAGCGGGCGATCAAGGTCGCGGTGGGGCCGGGGGACAGCAGCGACTCGCCGGCGGCGATCGTGCGGATCGCGTCCAGCAGGGCGGCGGGCTGGGTGTCCTTGACCAGGAACCCGCTGGCCCCGGCACGCAGCGCGGCGACCACGTTGTCGCCGGTGTCGTAGGTGGTCAGCACGAGCACCCGGACACCGGCCAGGTCCTCGTCCGCGGCGATCCGGCGGGTGGCCTCCACACCGTCGAGTTCGGGCATCCGGATGTCCATCACCACCACGTCGGCCCGGTGTTCGCGGGCCGCGCGCACGGCTTCGGCGCCGGTGGCCGCCTCGGCGACCACGGTCAGGTCCGGCGCGGAGCCGAGCAGCAGGGCGAAGGCACGGCGGACCAGGGTCTGGTCGTCGGCCAGGACCACGCGGATCATGCGGGCTCCGGGAGCGGGAGTTCGGCCAGGACAAGGAAACCGCCGCCAGGGGGCGAGCCGGTGCTGAGGGTGCCGCCGAGGGCGCGGGCGCGTTCGGCCAGGCCGGTCAGGCCGAGTCCGCCGGTGGCGGTGGGGGCGCCGCGGCCGTTGTCGGTGACGGTGAGCAGCAGGTGGGTGGCGCCGCGGTGGATCTCCACCGTGACCAGGGTGGCGTGGGCGTGCCGGACCGCGTTGGTCAGCGCCTCCTGGACGATCCGGTAGGCGACCACGTCCAGGGCGGGCGGCAGTTCGCCGATCCCGTCGGCACGCAGGTCGACCCGGATGCCGGTGGCGCGCACCGGGTTCAGCAGTCCGGGCAGTCCGGCCAGGCCGGGGACCGGCAGGCGTTGCGCTGATTCCTCGGCGAGCGGGCCGCGCAGCGAGTCCAGGGCGGCCCTGACCTCGGCGCGGGCGCGTACGCAGGCTTCGGTGATGCCGCCCAGGGTCTCGGTGAGCGCGGCGCGGTCCAGCGGGGCGGGATCGGCCAGCAGGTGCGCGGCCACGCCGGCCTGCACGCCGATCACGGTGATGCTGTGCGCCAGGACGTCGTGCAGGTCGTGCGCGGTGCGCAGCCGTTCCTCCGCGGCCCGGCGACCGGCCTCGGCGCGCCGGGCCGAGCGGGCGGCCCTGGTGGCGCGCACGGCCGCGCCCAGCACCGCCGCGGCCACCAGCCAGCCCAGGGTGCCGACCGTGCCCAGGGTGATGCCGCCCTCCTGGATCACCCTGGCGGACAAGGTGATCAGCAGCACCGCGGCCGGGGCCAGCCAGGACCAGGGCCGGGCCAGGAGTTCGGCGGCGGTGAACAACAGCAGCAGGGCGGGCACGATCAGCGCCTCGTGCGAGTAGTCCAGCCAGTGGTAGGGCACCGCGAGCACGCTGTGCGCGGCCAGTGCGAGCAGCGGGAACCGGGTGCGCAGCAGCAGTGGCGCGCACCCGGCCAGCAGCAGCGGCCAGCCAAGGCCGTCCAGGGGGCGCTGCCCCGGCCAGCGCAGCGCGACGGCCAGGGCGAGCGCGAACACGGCCAGGTCCAGCAGGGCGGCCCGGGTGCGGCCGGTCATGCCGGGACCGGCGACCGGCGCTGGAGCAGCAGGTAGAGGGTCTGGGCCAGCACGAACACACTGTAGGCGGTCATCAGCGCGACCCGCAGCCAATGCGTGTCCATGATCGACTCGTAGGCGGCGCCGAGGGCCTTGGTCTGGCCGATCTCCTGCTGCCAGCGCGGCCACATCAGGATGCTGGTCGCCATGATCGCGGTCTGGGCGGCCACCCCGGCCCAGGTCGTCCAGGCCGGCAGCAGCGGGTGGCGCTGGAGGAGCATGATCAGCGCCAGCACGGTGGAGACCACGGCCAGGGGGATGACCAGGGTGAAGACGGTGCCGGACCAGGCGCTGTGCACCGGGTCCAGGGCGACGGCGGTGAGGCCGCGCCAGGAGGCGTATTCGGCGTGCACCAGGAAGATGACGCCTGCGTTGACGGCGGCGAAGAACAGGGCCAGCGGGAGCAGCAGCGCGGCCCGGCGGGTGCGGGTGGTTTCCATGGGGGACAGCGTGTCCGGGTCGCGGGCGGGTTTCGTCCGGCCGTGGTGGACAGTGCGGGTACAACCGTGGGAGTACGCGCGGGATCAGACCTCCGGCGGGGTGCGGGCGTAGATCTCCTCCGGGCTCAGGTGCTCGCGGCCGGTGGAGACCGCCCAGCGGTGCCCGAACGGATCCCGGAACGCGCCGAACCGCTCGCCCCAGAACGCTTCCTGGAGTGGGATCTCCTCCTCGGCACCCGCCCAGAGCGCCTGCCGGTAGACCCGGTCGACGTCCTCGACCTCCACGTGCAGCTGGACCGGGCTGCCGCCGATGGTGGGTGGGGCGAGGGCGTCCAGGGACGGGGTTTCCTCGCTGATAAGCAGGCGGTGGTCGCCCAGGGCGAGTTCGACGAAGAGGATGGTGCCGTCGGGCAGGCGGTTGCGCCAGAGTTCGTGCGCGCTGAAAACCTTGGTGTAGAAGGCGATCGCGGCTTCGGTGTCCTTGACGAACAGGTGCGGGGCGAAGCCGGTGGGGCGGGTGCTCACGCGCACCGCCGGGTGGTGATCAGGCCGGCCCGCTGGGCGGCCTCGACCAGGTTGGCGAGCAGTTCGGCCTCCTGCCGGACGGCCTGGCGGCCGCGGGCGGTGAGTTCGTAGTAGCGGCGGCGGGCGTCGTGCGGGGCGTCCGGGTCGGCGGCCTCGGTCTCGGAGACCAGGTCGTCGGCGACCAGGCGGGCCAGGGTGCGGTAGAGGGTGCCGGGGCCGAGTTTGACCGTGCCGCCGGTGGTGTCCTCGACGAAGGTCATCACGCCGTAGCCGTGCCGCGCGCCACTGGCCAGCGCGAGCAGCACCTGGAAGGCCGCCGGGGTCAGTGGCGGCAGGGCCTTTGCGGAACTCACCGGCACAGGATACAGTCCAGCCTCGTTGTATCCACCGTGGATATATGAGAGAGGTTCGTGATGATCACTGGGGTGAACAAGGTCGTGCTGACCGTGCGCGACTGCGACGCGGCCAAGGCGTTCTGGGTGGACCGGATGGGCTTCACCGTCGCCATCGACGCCGCCTACGGCGAGGACGCCCGCTGGCTGGAGGTCATGTCCCCGGATGGGGCGGTGTCCCTGGTC
Organism: Crossiella cryophila; assembly: GCF_014204915.1. NCBI lineage: Bacteria > Bacillati > Actinomycetota > Actinomycetes > Pseudonocardiales > Pseudonocardiaceae > Crossiella > Crossiella cryophila. The sequence goes on along the minus strand of NZ_JACHMH010000001.1, from coordinate 7,978,929 downwards.
CTGGACGGCAAGGGCGCGCACCACCCGGTGGACCGGGCGCTGCCTGCGGAACTCCCGCACTCCAACGTCTTCTTCACCTGCGAGGACATCGAGCAGACCCACGCCGAGCTGGTCGAGCGCGGGGTGAGCTTCCCGGAGCCGCCCAGCAAGCAGCCCTGGGGCTGGTGGTCCATGTTCGAGGACCAGGACGGCACCCGCTACGCCCTCAACCAGCGCGGCTGAGCCAAACCGGATAGCCCATCAGCTAGCCTGGCCTGGTGACCGACCGGAAGCCCCAGCGTGCGGACGCCGTGCGCAACCGCGACCGCGTGCTGGCCACCGCACGCGCGGCGATGGCGGCCGGAGACCTGTCCTTGCAGCTCAACGAGCTGGCCAGGCAGGCGGGGGTGGGGGTCGGCACGGTGTATCGCAACTTCCCGACCCGGCAGGCCCTGATCGAGGCACTGGCCGACGACCAGTTCGAGCAGCTGCTGGCTGAAGTGGGCCGGGCACTCGAGGCCGCCGACGCCTGGGCGGCCCTTACCCGGTTGGCGGGGTCCTGGGTCGCGTTGTCGTTGGCCGAGCCGGGGTTGGCCGAGGTGATGGCCAGCGGTTCGGCCGCAGGGGCTGAGACCGCCGCGCGCAAAGGCAGGCTGGGGGTGGCCACCGAGGCGCTGCTGGCCAGGGCCAGGGCGGACGGGCAGCTCAGGGCCGCGGTGAACGCCGAGGATCTGTGGGCGTTGCTGTGTGGGGTGGTGCACGCGGCCACCCGCAGCTCGGATCCGATGGCAGGCGGCGAGAAGTACCTCGCGGTAATGCTCAACGGCCTACAAACCTGACCCCCGCACGCGTGTTGGCCGTTCTTGTACGCCGTGTTGGCCGTTTTCGTACGGAGTGTTGGCCGTTGTTGTACGGGTCGTTGGCCGTTGTGGGACGGGGCGGGGTTTGGGGTTGGGGGTGCAAACCCCACGACGAGGGTTCTCGTGTGTTCTCCGTACGGCCTGGAGCTTGCTGACCGCGCCTCGCCGAGTGGCCCCTGCAACCTGCCGCCGCCCTAGCCTCCCAAGGTGACGGGGGCCGCTCGGTGAGGTGTGGTTGGCTTGCGGAAGGCCGTGCGGAGAACACGCGAGCCCTCGGAGCCACGCTGGATCCGGCCCCGGCAGCACAATCCCCGCCCCGCAACCTGCTCATCCCGGTTCTTGATCTGTGCACCCCCCTCCGGTGGTCTGCCCGGCCGGCGAGGCCATCTTTTTCGCTCTTGATCTTTGTGTTGTTGGCCTCTGTTGCTGAGGTACACGAGCGACAGTCAAGGGCGTCCTCGCCGGACGGGCAGAAATCAAAGGATGGGGGGGGGAAAATCCAAGAACAAAGACGAAGAGCAAGAGCAGTGCTCGTACGGTTCCCCCATCCCCGTCAGCCTTCCGATACCAAACCACATCCCGGGCACGCAGACCGTTGCGGTTGGGTGGCTAGGGCGGCGGCAGGTTGCGGTCTGCGCGCCCGGGATGTGGTGTGTCCTCTCCAGGCTGACGGGGATGGGGGAACCGCTCGGGGAGTGTTGAAAAGCCACCCCGGCCGCCTGTTCTCCGGGCTCCGCCCGCACGCAATCGCCTATGGCGTACAAGAACGGCCAACGTGCCGTACAAGAACGGCCAACACTCCGTACGACAACGGCCAACACGCGCAGAGCTTTTGGCGTGTTGGCCGTTGTTGTACGGGGGCTAGGGGGTGGTGATCAGGGGCCAGATGTCTTTGTGGGCGTTGGTGCCCAGGGTTAGGTCGTGGTGGCCGTAGCCTTTGATCAGGTGGTAGGTGACGTGGGGGTTGCCTGCTTGGCGGATCAGGTTGGCGCCGTTGGGGTGGTTGCCCATGCCGTTGGACATGTTGAGCCACAACACCTTTGCGCGGATTTTGGTGAAGTCCAGGTGGTGGACCGTGGTTTCGCCGGACCAGATCGCGGCTGTGTCGCGGACCCAGGCGAGGGGGACCGCGCCGCTGCCGTAGGCGCGGAGGGACTCGGCGTAGCGGGGCAGGGGGGTGTGGTGGAGTTCCCAGGTGTCTTCTGCCGGGGTGGGGGCGAAGGTGTAGCGGCCCGCCAGGTTGCTCTCGTGGTAGATCAGGCGGAAGGGGAGGGGGAGGTGGGCGGTGCGGATGAGGTGGTGGTGGAGTTGGCCGCCTGCGGTGAAGTTGCCGGGGTGGCCTTCGGCGCGGGGGGTTTGGGTGGGTTCCTGGGGCTGCTTGGTCAGTAGGTCCAGGACCATGCTGGTGCCGTCCAGGGCGTGGCGGCCCGCGGCCAGGGCTGCTTGGAAGGCGGCCAGGGAGGTTTTGGCGTCGGCTATCAGGGTTGGGTCGGTGAAGGGGCCCACGTTGTCCAGGACCACTACTCGGTCCAGGTGGGACGAGGTGTCCTTGGCGGCGTAGTCCAGGGCGGTGGCCGCGCCGCCGGAGTGGCCGATCACCTCGAAGGGCAGGGGTAGCAACGCTTCCACCGCTTCGATGACCTTTGCCAGGTCGGTGCTGTGCTGGGTCAGGTCCATGGCGGCGGCCGCGGGGTCGGTGGCCGTGGGAAGGGCGTCCTCGCGTGGGGTCACGCCGATCACCAGGCTGCCGTGGACTCGCAGGTGCTGGGCCAGGTTGTGGTCTCGCGGGGTGAAGTAGTTGCCGGTGAAGTTGGCGGCGCCCGCGGGTAGCAGGTAGGAGATCCGCTCCGGCGGGATTGTGTTGTCGGCCAGGATGTCCAGGCGGATGGGGTAGGAGTCTGTGGGCACTGTGCAGCTGGTCAGAGTCCAGTCTGCGTGGGCTTCGACGGTGATGTCGGTGGCGCCCAGTGTGGTGGCCAGTTCGCGCAACGGGTCAGCTCCCCAAGTGGATGACCTTACCCTCCATTATTACCCGACTCGGTCTGGAACCAGTGCTGGATAAGCGCGCGGCCGTCGTCGACGAAGGGCCAGTCGGGGTCGTCGAGGCGTTCGCTCAGCTCGGTGAAGGTCATCCACTCGCCGGAGACCACCTCCTCGGGCTGGTGGGTCACGGGGGCGTCGGAGAACGCCTCGTAGGCGTACTGGTGCGCGCGGACCGGGGGCACCACGAACGGCAGGGTGAACAGGTGGCGCAGCGGGACGCCGGAGACGCCCAGTTCCTCGGCCAGTTCGCGCTCGGCGCACACCGCGGGGTCCTCGCCCGCGTCCACCACACCGCCGGCCCAGCAGTCGTGCCGACCGGGGTTGATGTCCTTGCTGTCACTGCGTTTGTGCACGTAGACACGGTCGCCGTCGGTGGAGCGCAGCAGGATCGCGGTGCTGGCGTGCCAGAGGCCCTCGGCTCGCATCACCCGCCTCGGCGCGCTGCCGGTCACCGCGCCGGACTCGTCGTAGATCGCCACCAGTTCATCGCCTGAAGCCACCCGCACAGTCTTCATCGCCGGGTCGCCGCCGTGCCACGACCGGCAGTTATGAACTCGCGCACGCCTGGCGCAGCGCGGCCACGGTCAGCCCGATCGCGGGCACCCTGGCCAGGTCGGGCCAGGTGCACAGGTAGACCTCGCGGCGCAGCGGGGGTCGCAGCGGGCGCACGCAGACGTCCGACCGGCGGACCGCGCTGAGCATCAGCTCGGGCACCACCGCCACCCCCAATCCGGCCGCGACCAGGCCCTGCACCGCCAGGTTGTCGTCGGTGGCGAAGGTGATGTCGGGGCGGAAACCGGCCGCCGCGCAGGCGTGCACCAGGTGTTCCCGGCAGCGCGCGCAGCCCGCGATCCAATGCTCCCTGGCCAGATCCGACAATGACACTCCGGGGGCGGTGCACAACGCGTGTCCGGCTGGCAGCAGGACCACGAGTGGGTCGGTGAAAAGTTTCACCTTCAACAAGCCAGGGGTTTCGATGGGTTCCGGTTCGCCGGGATAGGTGAAGGCGAGTGCCAGATCGCATTCCCCCGCGCGCAGTAATTCCACTGACTCCGGTGGTTCGGCCTCGGTCAGGGAGAGCCGGATATCGGGGTGGTCCCGGCTGATCCGCGCGGCCACCGGCGGGACGAGGGTGGCGCTGCCGCTGGGGAAGACCACCAGGCGCACCTGACCGGCCTGGCGTCCGGCCAGTTCGCCAACGGCGCGTTCGGCCGCGGCCACCTCGGCCAGTACCAGGCCGGCCCGGCGGACCAGTTCCACGCCCGCCTCGGTCAGCCGCATCTTGCGTCCGCAGCGCACCACCAGCGGAGTGCCGCACAGCCGTTCCAGGGCCTTCATTTGCTGGCTGATCGCGGGCTGGGTGTAGCCCAGGCGCACCGCGGCGGCCGAGTACGACCCGGTGCGGGCGACCGCGCGCAGCACCCGCAGGTGTCGTAGCTCCAGCATTTACCGTCTCTATCACGGATTTCCGCCGGAAATAAGCCGTCCAAAGGTGCGGACCCGCGGTATAAGTCCGGCTTGGGGTCGCTGTGCGGAATGGTTGTTGGACTGTGCGCCGAATTCGCCAAACACTTTCCCCATGACTTCCGCCGCCGAACTCCGCCACCTCCGGACCAGGGCCATGTGCGCCTTCACCCGCCGGGTCGACAAGATCGTCGGGGGTGGCGCGCACCCGCGGCGGATCGTCGGCGAGGTGGCGGGCTGCCTCGGCGAACTGCTCACCCAGCCGCGGGTGCTGGCCCCGGCGCACCTGCTGCCTGCCCCGGACCGCTACCGCCAGCACCTGGTGCACGTGGACCCGCACGGCCGCTACTCGGTGGTGTCCCTGGTCTGGCTGCCCGGCCAGCGCACCCCCATCCACAGCCACCGCTGCTGGTGCGTGGTCGGCGTGCTGCGCGGCAAGGAGGAGGAGATCCGCTATGACCTCGACCCGAGGAGCCGGGGCCTGCACCGGCGGGACGTGGTGGTCAACCCGGTCGGCAGCGTGTCCGCGCTGGTGCCGCCGGAGCGCGACATCCACCTGGTGCGCAACGCCGGGTCCACCCTCGCGGTCTCGGTGCACGTCTACGGGGCCGACATCGGCAGGCTGGGCAGCAGTATCGACACGATCTACTCGTCAGACTGACGTAACTGACAGTCGTACCCCGTAGGCTGCCGGTATGCGGCGGATCATGGGAACCGAGGTCGAGTACGGCATCTCCGTGCCCGGCGACGCTTCGGCCAACCCAGTGCTCACCTCCACCCAGGTGGTACTGGCCTACGCGGCGGCGGCGGACATCCCCCGCGCGCGGCGGGCGCGCTGGGACTACGAGGTGGAGTCACCGCTGCGGGATGCCCGCGGCTTCGATCTGGGTCCGCCCGGTGGCGCCCCGGCCGACCACGATGTGGAGGACCTGGGCGCGGCCAACGTCATCCTCACCAACGGCGCCCGGCTCTACGTCGACCACGCGCACCCGGAGTACTCCACCCCCGAGCTGACCAACGCCAGGGACGTGGTGATCTGGGACAAGGCCGGGGAACGGATCATGGAGGAGGCCGCCATGAAGGCGGCCACCGTGCCCGGCCAGCCGCGACTCCAGCTGTACAAGAACAACATCGACGGCAAGGGCGCCAGCTACGGCACCCACGAGAACTACCTGATGGCGCGCAGCACCCCGTTCACCGCGGTGATCTCCGGGCTGACCCCGTTCTTCGTCTCCCGGCAGGTCATCACCGGGTCCGGGCGGGTCGGCATCGGCGCGGCGAGCGAGGAGGCCGGGTTCCAGCTCTCCCAGCGCTCGGACTACATCGAGGTCGAGGTCGGGCTGGAGACCACGCTCAAGCGCGGGATCATCAACACCCGCGACGAGCCGCACGCCGACGCGGACAAGTACCGCCGCCTGCACGTCATCATCGGCGACGCCAACCTGGCCGAGTACTCCACCTACCTCAAGGTGGGCTGCACCGCGCTGGTGCTGGACATGATCGAGTCCGGCCGTCGCTTCGACGACCTGCGGCTGACCGATCCGGTGCGCGCGGTGCACACCATCAGCCACGACCCCACGCTCAAGGCCAAGGTGGAGGTGGCGGGCGGCCGCAAGTTCAGCGGCCTGGACCTGCAGTACGCCTACCACGAGCGGGCCGCCGAGCACGCTGAGCGCAACGGCGCGGACCGGGTGTCCATGCACGTGCTCAAGACCTGGGCCGAGGTGCTCGACGACCTCGCGCGGGACCCGATGAGCTGCGCGGACCGGCTGGACTGGCCGGCCAAGCTGCGGCTGCTGGAGGGCTACCGGGCCAGGGACAACCTGCAGTGGGGCTCGCCCCGGCTGCAGCTGGTCGACCTGCAGTACTCCGACGTCCGGCTGGGCAAGGGCCTCTACAACCGCCTGGTCGCCCGCGGCTCGATGAAGCGGCTGGTCAGCGAGGAGGAGGTGCGCGCGGCCATCACCGCGCCGCCGGAGGACACCCGGGCCTACTTCCGGGGCCGCTGCCTGGAGCGTTACCCCACCGAGGTGGCGGCCGCATCCTGGGATTCGGTGATCTTCGACCTCGGCCGCGACTCACTGGTCCGGATCCCCACCCTCGAACCCCTCCGTGGGACAAAAGCGCACGTCGGAGCGTTGCTGGAAGCCTCGGACACCGCCGAGGAACTGGTCCGGCAGCTCACCCGCCGTTGATCTTCTTGGTTACAGACCTGACCGGTGTCTCCACCTTGTCGGTCATGGTCGGTAATGTTGCGGACAGGCCAACCAACGGGGAGGCGAAATGGCACAGGAGCAGGTCCAGAAGCAGGGTGGCGGCGACGGCGACGACGAGTCGGCCGAGGCTGGCGGCGCTGGTCAGGAACGTCGGGAGAAGCTCGGCGAGGATGTAGACGCGATCCTCGACGAGATCGACGACGTCCTGGAGGAGAACGCCGAGGACTTCGTGCGCGCATACGTGCAGAAGGGCGGGCAGTAGCCCCGCTCGTCCACCTCTGTCCCAGCCGCACACCGCACCAGGAGACGAAGACAGCCGATGGAGAACACGTCGGCCCGGAACTACCCGGGCGCGGCCCTGCACCCTGCCTATTTCGCGCCGGGGGCGGTGTCCTTCAGTGAGTTCCTTGGACAGGCGGCGCCCGATCTGCTGCCGGGCCGGCGTCCGCTGCCGGAGGTACCGGTGACGGGCGCGGTCACGCATGGCACCACCATCGTGGCCGCGACCTTCAAGGGCGGGGTGCTGCTCGCGGGCGACCGCCGGGCCACCCAGGGCAACGTGATCGCGCAGCGGGACATCGAGAAGGTCTTCGTCACCGACGACTACTCGGCCGTCGGCATCGCCGGTGTGGCCGGGCTGGCCGTGGAGCTGGTCCGGCTCTTCGCGGTGGAGCTGGAGCACTACGAGAAGATCGAGGGCGTCTCGCTGTCCCTGGACGGCAAGGCCAACAAGCTGGGCACCATGGTCCGGGGCAACCTGGACGCGGCCATGATGGGCCTGGCCGTGCTGCCGCTGTTCGTGGGCTACGACCCCGACGCCGCCGACCCCGAGCGCGCCGCCCGGATCGTCTCCTACGACATCACCGGCAGCCGCGCCGACGAACACCAGGGCTATCACGCCATCGGCTCCGGCTCGGTGTTCGCCAAGGCCGCGCTGAAGAAGAAGTTCGACCCGGCCGCCGACGCCGACACCGCGGTGCGCACCGCGGTCGAGGCGCTCTACGACGCCGCCGACGACGACACCGCCACCGGCGGGCCCGACCTGACCAGGCGGATCTACCCGATGGTCGTGACCATCACCGCCGAGGCGGGCGCCACCAAGTGGTCCGAGGAGGCCACCAAGGCGGTGGCCGAGGCGGTCGTGCAAGGCCGGATGGCCAACCCCGGCGGCTGAGCCGTCCCTTCACCCAGCCCTAGTCGTCGACACACAAGCCGGGAGTTACCACCGTGACGATGCCGTTGTACGCCTCCGCCGAGCAGGTGATGCGGGACCGGTCGGAGCTGGCCCGCAAGGGCATCGCCCGCGGCCGCAGCGTGGTCGTGCTGACCTACACCGACGGCGTGCTGTTCGTGGCGGAGAACCCCTCGACCACCCTGCACAAGGTCTCGGAGATCTACGACCGGATCGGCTTCGCCGCGGTCGGCCGCTACAGCGAGTTCGAGGCGCTGCGCACGCTGGGCATCCGCTACGCCGACGTGCGCGGCTACGCCTACGACCGGCGGGATGTCACCGCGCGGGCGCTGGCCAACACCTACGCCTCCCAGCTGGGCACCATCTTCACCGAGCAGCTCAAGCCGTTCGAGGTGGAGATCTGCGTGGCCGAGGTCGGCGAGACCGCCGAGACCGACCAGCTCTACCGGCTCACCTACGACGGCTCGATCAGCGATGAGCCCAACTACATGGTGATGGGCGGGCAGGCCGAGGCGATCAGCACCGCGATGAAGGACGCCTACCGCGAGGGCATGACGCTGGCTGAGGCCGTGCCGGTCGCGGTGACCGCGCTCAAGGCCACCGCCGCCGCGCCCGCCAGGGTCGGTTCCGCGGCCGCGGCCAGTGACAAGCCCAAGGAACTGGGTGTCAAGCTGCTGGAGGTCGCGGTGCTGGAGCGCACCCGGCCGCGGCGCAAGTTCCGGCGGATCACCGGTGCGGCGCTGCAGGCGCTGCTGCCGGTGGAGGAACCGGCGGCCGAGCCCAAGGCCGAGACACCGGCCGAGGGCAACGGCGAGGAATCCAAGTAGCCGTGTGAGCGCCCCGATGGCCAGGGTCGATCTCGCCGCGATCACCGCGCTGCTGGACGACTACGGCCTGCCGGGCGCCACCCGGCCGCGGCTGGTCCGCGCACACACCAACGACGTCTTCCTGCTGACCCACCAGGGCCGGCGGTATGTGATCAAGGTGTACGGGGCGAGCTGGCGCACCGCGCCGGAGGTGGCCTGGGAGACCGCGCTGCTGACGCACCTGGCCGACCGGGGCGCCGCGGTGTCCCGGCCGGTGCCGCGGCTGGACGGCGCGCCGTGCGGGGTGATCGGCACCGCGGCCGGTGAACGCTGTGTGCTGGTCACCGAGTACGTGCCGGGTGAGCAGCCGCGACGCCCGTTCACCTCGACCAACTACCGGGATTTCGGGCGGGCGCTGGCCTGGCTGCACGAGGCCACCGCCGGCTTCGACCGGACCGAGGGCGCCCGCCCCTATGACCTGCGCCGCACCCTGGAGGAGCCGGTCGCGCTGATCCGCGGCCACAGCCCGCGGCGCGCGGACAAGACACTGCTCTCCCAGGTCACCGCCACCTGCCGGACCCGGCTGTCCGAGTTGGCCGGGCAGGGCCTGGACTTCGGCATCTGCCACGGCGACGTCAGCATCGACAACGTGGTGATCGACGCGGACGGCCGGTTCGCCTTCTACGACTTCGACCTGGCCGCCCCCGGCTGGCGGGCCTGGGACCACGTCCGGCTCTACCGCTTCGACCGGTCCAGCCGCAGCGACCTGTGGGACTACTTCCACCAGGGCTACGACGAGGTCCGCCACCTCACCCCGGCCGACCTGGCCGCGCTGCCCTACCTGGACCTGGTCGAACAACTCTGGTCCACCGCCCTGGAACTGACCCTCCGGGTGCTGCCCACCGGCCCGCGCGCCACCGCCGCCTACCTGGACGAGCGGCTCACCCAGCTCCGCCGCTCCTGGGACACCCTGCGCTGAGCGTGCGTGCGCACACAACCACTCTGACCTGCTGGTTCACCCCATGAGGGCCTGTGGTGCCACTGGGGCACAAGCGATGCTGAAAGCACGTCACCCACCGCGAGGGAGTTCAGCATGCGTGCCAGCGTCGGGGATCAGCTCACCGTGCACGGCCGGATCGTCGGCAACGGCAACCGGGTACTGGAGGTGGTCGAGGTGCTCGGCGCCGACGGCACCCCGCCCTACCGGGTCCGCACCGCTGACGGGCATGAGTCGATCATGACGCCCGGTCCGGACTGCATAGTGCGGCCGCGCACCGAGCGCTGAGCCGGTCGCTGTCCCCTAGCTGCCAACCCCCTGCCAGGGAACCCGCACCCCGGGAATGCTCCCGAGGGTGCGGCGGCAGACTGCGCGCACTGAACTGACGTGCGAAGGGGGCGCGGACTGATGGGTCTGCTCGCGCCGGGCGACGTGGTCGGCGACCGCCTGGTGGTGCAGCAGCCACTCGGGCAGGGCGCCTACGCCGAGGTGTGCCGGGTGTGGCACGAGGTGCTCGGGCGGCAGGCGATGAAGGTGTTCAAGCACCTCACCTCGGACGCGCGGACCCGTGAGCTGCTCGGTGAGGCCCAGTTGCTGTCCCGGCTGGGGCATCACAACATCGTGCGGGTCTTCGACGCGGGCATGATCCGCACCGCCGAGGGCGCGCGCGGCTACTTCACCATGGAGTACCTGCCCGGCGGCAGCCTGCACCGACTGCTCGGCTACTCGCGGGCCAGTGACGTGTGGTCGCTGGGCACCATCGCCCTGGCCACCCTGGAACTGGACCGCATCGTGCTGGCCACCCTGGAACTCGATCCGCGGCAACGGATCAGCCACGCCATGGAACTCGCCGACCGCCTGCGCGCCCGCCATGCCCCGGCCACCCCGCACCGCCGCCCCGAACCCCCGCCCGCGCCACCGGACTGCGACCGCGGCCCCGAACACACCGCCGCCCAGGCCCAGGCCACCAGGGCACTCGCACTGGCCCGGCGGCTCGGCGGACTGGCCGAGGCGGCGGCCGAGTTGGACCGGGCGGTGCGCCGCTGTCCGTGCGCGCGCGGGCGGCACGGCTACCGGGTCGAGTTGTGGCGGCGGGGGGTGGTGATGTGAGCGTCCCCGACCGCGCGGGCAGCGCGAGCAGGCGGTTGCTGGCCGCGGCCGGGCCGGAAGTGTACCTGCGTAACCCGTTCCGGGTCACCGGTCTGCCCACCGACGCCCCGGCCAAGGTGTTGCGGCAACGGCGTCAGCTGCTCCAGCTCCGGCCGGACGGGGCCGTCGACGCGCGGCTGCCGCTGCCGGAAACCGCCACGCCCCAACAGGTCAGGGCGGCTTTCGACCAGTTGGAGCAGCCGGAGCAGCGGTTGATCGCCGAGTTGTTCTGGTGGTGGGGCGAGCCGGGGGAGTGTGGCTGCCCGGCGCGGACGCACCGGGCGCACGACGACGCGATCCGCGCGCACGCGGAGGTCCTGGACCTGGAGGCGGCGCTGGCGGTGCGTGGCGAGGACCGGGTGGACCGGTGGACCGACGCCGCCGACGCCTGGCTGGACGCGGTGGAACAGGACGCGTTCTGGCGGCACCTCGCCCACCGGATGCGTGCGCTGCGCGACCGGCGCCTTGATGAGTCCACTGTGGACGGTTTCCGCGCGGTGATCGGGCAGGCGTTGCTGGAGCCGCAGGTGGTGCTGGCGCGCACCAGGCAGGAGCCGGTGCTGATGGAACTGCTGGAGGTGTGGGATCTGGACGGGGACCTGGTCTACGACGCCAGGCTGCGGGCGGCCGAGCCGATGCTGGCCCGGACCAAGGCGCTGACCGAGGCGCTGCGCGAGCATCTGGAACTCCGGCGCGGCGACGAAGCGGCCGGGCTGGCGCTCAACGAACTGGTGCCCATGGTGGACCTGCTGGAGCGCGCGTTGCCCGCCGATCGGTTCCGGCGGGCGGCCTGGGTGCGCGACCAGGCCGCGGTGATGCTCAACAACGGCGCGGTCGCCCTGGACGGCAAGCAGCACCGGTGGCAGGCCGAACTGCTGCTGGCACTCGCAGGCAGGCTGGCCGTCGACCCGGACACCCGGCGCGGCATCGAGGAGAACCAGCAGGCCACGGTCACCGAGTCGGTGCACCAGCAGATCGAGGTGGTGCTCACCCTGGTCAAGGTGGGCAACCAGCTGGGGGCGGTCAGGCGGTTGCGGGAGCTGCGGGCGAAGGCCACCGCCCCCGCGGACATCGCGCTGCTGGACAGCTTGCTCGCCCAGCTCAGCCCCTCCTGGTTCACCGCGAGGCGGGCGCCGGGCCACCGGTCGCCGCCCGCCGGGTGGCTGGCCCAGGCCGCGGTGTGCCTGTGGTTCGTCGCCGGAGTGGCCTGGATCGGGGTCGCCCTTGGCCTGGCCGCCAGGGATCTCGGGATCGCGACCGCGCTGGTGTCGGTGCTGCCGGTGACCGTGGTGCAGGCCGACTGGTTCCGGTACGGACCGATGGCCCGCTGGAGCCGGGGCCGCGCCGTGCTGGCCGGGCTGATCCCGGTGGCGGTGGTCCTCGGGGTGCTGTGGGGTGGACCGGGACCGGCGATGCTGCTGACCGCGCTGGCCGCGTTCCTGCTCGCGCTGGTGGCGACCGTGCCGCTGGGGCAGATCGTGCTGTCGGTGATGGACCGATGACCGGCCCGGACCGGGCCGGGACCGCGGCCGCCCGGCTGCACGCGGTGGCCCGCGCCGACCTCTACCGGCTGAATCCCTTCCACCGCACCGGGTTGCCCACCGACGCGCCGGGACGACTGGTCCGGCAGCGGCGGCAGCAGGCCCTCACCGCGCAGCCGGATCCGTTGCTGCGCGCGGCTTTCGACCTCCTGGAGCAGACCGAACAACGACTGGTCGCCGAGTTGTTCTGGCACTGGGGTGAGCCGGGGGACTGCGGTTGCCCGGCCGCACTGCACGAGTCGCACGACGCGGCGGTCCGGGCGCATGCGGAGGTCCTGGACCTGGAAGAGCAGGACGTGTTGCGCGGGCGGGACCGGGCGAGCCGGTGGGGCGAGGCGGCGCGGGCGTGGGCGGAGGCGTTGGCGCACCAGGACTTCTGGGCGCACGTCGGGCACCGGGTGCGGGCGTTGCGGGACCGGCGGCTTGACGAGTCCACTGTGGACGGTCTGCGATCCGGGTTCGCGGCCGCGTTGCTGGGGCCGCAGGTCGCACTGGCCGCCGCGAACCGGGACGCCGAACTGATCGCGTTGCTGGAGGTCTGGGCGGTCGAACCCGAACTCGCCGACCAGGCGCGGGTGCTGGCCGCCGAGGCGGAACTGGAACGCGGGCAGGCCCTGCACGAGGAACTCGGCGCACTGCAACGCGCCGGGGAACCGGCCGAGGCCGGGCGGCGGGCCGAGGTCGAGCTGATCCCGCTGCTGGACTGGCTGGACATCGCGTTGCCACGACACCGGTTCTGGCGGGCGGACCGGTTCCGGGACTCGGTCGCGGTGCTGCTCAACAACTGCGCCATGGCCGAGGGCATGGACCTGGCACTCGCCGGGGAACTGCTGGCCGACGCCGCGGAAACGGCCGTGGACAAGGACACCAGGGCCACCATCGAGCAGAACCTGGCCGACCTGGCCGAGACCGGCGTGCTCCGGCAGGTGCACACCCTGCTCAACGCCAACCGCTACGCCGACGCCGTGCGTGAACTGCTCCAGCTCCGCGCGGTGACCACCGAACCCGCCGACCGCGCGGCGATCGACGGGCTGCTGGACGAGGTCAACCGGGTCTTCCTGTCCACCGACGCACCCAACGACGCCTCACCCCGGTCCGGGTTCCAGTCCGTCAGCGCGGTCGTCCTGCTGTTCCTGGCGCTGATCCCCACCGTGGCCTACCTGATCCTGCCCGCCGGCCGCGAGGTCGGGCCGGTGGTGTTCCTGCCGACCGTGCTGCTCGCCCCCGTGCTGATGACCGTGGTGCACACCCGCTGGTTCCTCGGCGGGCCACTGCAATGGAAGGTCGAATGGGGCTGCCTGCTCAACGTCCTGGCCCTGGCCGCCCTGGTGCTGGTGGCGATCTTCATCGACTGGGCCGCCGTGCTGGTGGTCTGCGTCGTGTTCACCATCATCGGCAAACCCGCCAGGGCCGCGGGCCGGTTCCTGGCCAGGGTGATCCGGCGATGAACCCGGAGGAGCACAGTGCAGGAGTCAGCATGAGGTGGCGCCGGTTCCGCGCCGGACTGCGGCAGCACCGCCAGCACCGGCCGTTCCGCATCGCCGAACCCGCCTGGGACGCCGCCGACCGGACCCGGCTGACCGAACTGGCCGCCGAACTCACCGCCGCGCTCACCAGCCCGCCGCCGCGGCAACCACCGCTGGCCGAACGGGAACTCGCGGTGGCCGCGACCAACCTGTGGAAGGCCCGGCGCAAGATCTACCGCGCCGAGGCCGACACCTCGCGGGAGGGCCGCCAGATCGCCCGTTACCTGCGCACCATCCAGGAATCCCTGGACGCGGCCGGCGTGGTCATCCAGGACCACACCGGCACCGGCTACCACGCCGGGCTCTCCCTGGAGGTGCTCGCCTACGAGGAGGACCCGGCGGTCACCGGCGAGGTGGTGACCGAGACCGTCCGGCCCTCGGTCTATGTCAACGGACAACGGATCCAGATGGGGCAGGTCCTGGTCGGCTTTCCCCCGGCGGACCGCCCAGGGGAGAGCGAACATGAGTGACACCATCGATTTCGGCATCGACCTCGGCACCACCAACAGCGCCATGGCGGTCTTCGCCGACGGTGAGGTGACCGTGGTCAAGAACAACGACGGCTGGGACTACACGCCCTCGGCGGTGTGGATGAACCGGGCGGGCGCGGTGTGGGTGGGCAGGCGGGCCAGGGAACGCGTGTTCTCCGCCAAGGACTGGCCCAACGTGCACCTGGAGTTCAAGCAGGAGATGGGCCTGGCCGGGACCGCGCGGGAGTTCCCGGCGGCCAGGGTCGGCCTCACCCCGCCGGAACTCTCCGCCAGGGTGCTGCGCTCACTGCGCGGGGACGCCGAGCACCAGTTCGGCACCGCCCCGGCCGCCGCGGTGATCACCGTGCCCGCCGCGTTCCGGTTGCACCAGAACGAGGCCACCAGCGCGGCCGCGGCCCTGGCCGGATTCGGCTCCTGCCCGCTGGTGCAGGAACCCACCGCGGCCGCCTTCGCCTACGGCTTCCAGAACGCCGGTGAGGACGCCTACTGGATGGTCTTCGACTTCGGCGGCGGCACCTTCGACGCCGCCGTGGTCAGCACCTACGAGGGCGAACTGCGGGTGCTCGACCACGCGGGCGATCCGCACCTGGGCGGCAAGCTCATCGACTGGGCCATCGTGGACCAGGTGCTCGCCCCCGCCGCCGCCCGCGAGTTCCGGTTGGACGGCTTCACCAGGGACAACAGGGCGTGGCTCGGCAACTTCGCCAAGCTCAAGCACGTGGCCGAGGAAGCCAAGATCGCGTTGTCCCGCACCGAGACGGCCACCCTGGACGTCGAGCTGGAACTCGCCGACGGCAGTGAGCACAACTTCGAGTTCACCCTGGGCCGGGACCAGGTCGACCGGATCGCCGAGCCCTACTACGTCAACGCGATCAACCTGTGCCGCGGCGCACTGGCCAAGGCCAACCTGGACACCGAGGACATCGACCGGCTGCTGCTGGTCGGCGGCGCCACCCTGGCCCCCGGCCTGCGCGCCCGGCTGGCCGATCCGGAACTGGGCCTTGGCATCGAACTCGACCACAGCCAGGACCCCACCACCGTGGTCGCCCGCGGGGCCGCGGTCTTCGCCAGCACGGTCGCGCTGGAGCGGGCGCCCGCGGTGCCGGTGGCCGGTCAGTTCACCCTGGCTGCGGAATACCCGCGCACCACCGGCCTCACCGAGGTCGCGGTGGCCGGACGGTTCCTCGCACCCTCCACAATGGACTGGACCGGCTACGAGGTGGTGCTGGACAACCCGGCTGGGCAACCGCCGTTCCGCACCCCGAACCTGGCCCTGGACGGCAACGGCGGCTTCCTCACCGAGGTGGTGCTCGGCGAGCAGACCACCTCCACCTTCACCGTCTCGCTGATCAGCCCGGCCGGTCACCGGGAAACGGTGGTGCCAGGGGAGATCAGTATCCGGCACTGGCTCAACGAACCCGGCGGCACCGTGCTCACCAACTCCCTCGGCCTCGGCCAGGCCGACGGGACCTTCCACGCCATGCTGGTCAAGGGCGCCCGGCTGCCCGCGGTCGCGCACGAGACCTTCCAGACCTCGGTGGCCTTGCGCCGCACCGACGCCGACGCGCTGATCCGGATCCCGATCGTGGAGGGCGAACGCGGCCGCGCGGACCGGAACATGCGGGTCGGGATGATCGAGATCCGGCCCCGGGACGTGCGGCTGGACCTGCCCATGGGCACCGATGTGGAGATCACCTTCGAGGTCGACGAGAACCGCAGGGTCGGCGTGATCGCCGAGGTCCCCCTGGTGGACGAGCAGTTCGAGGCGCAGATCGACCTGTCCTCGGTGCACGCGCCCGAGGTGGCCGAACTCGAACGCGCGCAGGCCGAGGTCGAGGCGCGGCTGGCCGAACTGCGTGCCGACGCCGACCGCGCGGGCTCCGCCGCCGCCCGCACCCGGCTGACCGAACTGGAACAGGGCAGGCAGCTGGAGCTGGCCAAGGGCGAGGTCAGGGCCGCACACACCAGCGCGGGCAGTGCCGCGGCCGCCGATCAGAAGCTGCGCGAGATCCAGGCGGTGCTCGACGAGGTGGCCACCGACGTCCGGCTGCCCGCTCTCCTGGCCGAACTGACCACCGCGATCAGCGCGTTGCGTGAGCTGGTCCGCCAGCTCGGCGACGCCGAGGACCGCGCCGAACTCGCCGAGATCGAACGCCGCGCGGAAACCGCCCGCGGGGAAGGGGATCCGGCCGCGGTCGAGGAACTGCTGAGCCGCCTCGGCGACCTGGAGATCCTGCTGCTGCGCCGGGACGGCACCCTGGACGTCCAGGTGTTCCACTACTTCCGGCAGAACGAGCACCAGCTCACCTCCCGGTCCAGGGCGCGCGAGCTGATCAGGGAGGGCGAACAGGCCATCGCCCGCAACGACATCTCCGCGCTGCCCGGTGTCAACCAGCGGCTGCGCGCGCTGATGCCGGCCACCATGCCCGACCCGCGCGGCGGCGTGCAGAGCCGCAACGGCCTTGGCGGCAAACGATGACCACCGCCCTGACCGAGCTGACCGCCGCGCTGGCCGCCGCCGAGGCCGCCGTGCTGGCCCGCGAGGGCAAGCACGGCGAGGCGCTGGAAGTGCTTGCCGCACAAGCGGATGACCAGCCGGTGGTACTGGACCTGCAGGCGCGGGTGCACGCCCAGCTCGGCGACCTGGCCGCCGCGGACCGGGCCTGGAAACGGGTACTGGAGCTGCGGCCGGCGGATCCGGCGGCATTGGCCGGATGCGCGCTGATCGCGGAGATCACCGAGGGCAGGCGGCGGCGGAAACCGGTGCCGCTGCTCGCGCTGGGCGGGGCGGCGGCGACCGTGCTGGTGGTCGCGGCGGCGGTGGTGGTGCCGATTGCCTTGTCCGGCAACACCGAGGCGGTGCCGGTGGCCACCGCCACGTCGGGTCCGCCGGTCTCCTCGACCCCGCCGAGTCCGCCGGTGTCCTCCGCCGCCGGTGACCAGCGGCTGGCCGGGCTGGCGGAAACCCTTGCCGCGCCGGGGATCCAGGTGCGCCGGGGCGAGCGGGAGCTGCGGATCGTGTTCGAGGACGGGCTGTTCCAGCCGGGCGGCAACCGGTTCACCGCCGCTGGTCGGCGTGTGCTGACCGAGTGGGCGCGGCGACTGCGGGGTGCGGCGGTGCGGGTCACCGTGCTGGGTCACGGGGTGGCGTTGCCCGGTGGACCGGCCAGCGGTGGATCCACCGTGGCGCTGGGGCGGGCGAGTGCCGCGGCGGCGGTGCTGGCCGGGCCGGGACTGCCGTTGAGCGCGATCACCGTGGCCACCGCCGAACAGGCCGAGGCCCCGTTCGCCGGTCCGGACGCGGCGGCCCGCAACCGGACCGTGGTGGTGGTCGTCGCACCCGGCTGAGTCAGCGGGCCAGGTCCAGCGTCAGCGTGGCCACCGCCAGGGCCAGGAAGGCCAGTGGCGCGGCGATGTTGTGGAACACCCTGGCCCGCAGATGCACCAGGTTGGCGCCCAGGAAGAACAACACCAGGCCGATCGCCGCGGCCAGGCCGAGCAGGTCGAAGCCGAGCAGGCCGAGTGCGAGTCCGCCCGCGCCCGCGGCCTTGAGCAGGCCCAGGGGCAGGATCCAGGACGCGGGCAGGTTCAGTTCGCTGGAGTTGGCCCGCACGAACCTGGCCCCGGCGAAGTCGGCGACGGCGGCGGCGGTGTTGACCAGGATGGTGGCCAGGGCGAGCAGCAGGTAGGCGGTTGACATGCGGCAAGCCTGTCGGCGGGTCCGGGTGCGCGTCCAATACCTGCGTCTATAACCTGGTGGAATGGACGTGGACCTGCGGTTGCTGCGCTACTTCGCCGCCGTGGCCGAGCACGGCACGCTCAGCCGGGCGGCCGAGCTGTTGTACGTGTCCCAGCCCGCGCTGACCAAGCAGATCCGCCGCCTGGAGGACCAGCTCGGGCTCGCGCTGTTCACCCGGTCCCGGACCGGGATGACACTCACCGAGGCCGGCCAGGTGCTGGCCGACCGGGTGCCCGGCCTGCTCGCCGGGTGGGACGAGGTGTTACGCGAGACCAGGCACGCGGCCGGACGGGCGGCCAAGGTGCTGCGGGTCGGGTTCATCGCCAGCGCGGCCAACGAGGCCACGCCGGAGATCATCGCCGGGTTCGGCGCGCTGCGACCGGGCTGGCGGGTGGACATGCGCCAGGCCGCCTGGTCCAACCCGACCGCCGGACTGGCCACCGGCGAGGTCGACATCGCCCTGCTGCGCCTGCCCTTTCCCGGCCAGGAGGCGTTCCGGGTGGCCGAGCTGTGCACCGAGCCGCGCTGGATCGCCCTGGCCGCAACGCATCCACTGGCCGACCGGACGGAGATCGACTTCCGCGAGCTGTGGGATGAGCCGTTCGTGGCCGCCCCCGCCGAGACCGGCCGGTGGCGCGACTACTGGCTGGCCACCGAGGAACGCGAGGGTCACCCGGTGAAAATCGGCGCGGTCACCGACCAGCCCGACGACTGGCTCAGCGCGATCGCCAACGGCTACGGCATCGCGCTGGCCCCCGAGTCCAGCGCCCGCTTCTACGCCCGGCCCGGCGTGGTCTACCGGCCGGTCACCGGGGTGAGCCCCAGCGTGGTCGGCGTGGCCTGGACCGCCGTGGCCGAGGCGAACCCGGTCGTCCAGGACTTCCTGCGCTGTGCCCTGGCGACTCAGAACTCATAGGCCCCAACGTCATACGGCAGCGTGCGGGACTGCCGGTCGGCGTCGATCGCGGGCGCGTCCAGCACGGTGCCCGCGTCGATCGCCGGACTGCCCGGCCGCAGCCGGAGGTCGTGCGTTGCCTGGTCGACGAAGTAGGTGTCGTAGGCGGTGCCGACGGTGATGTTGTTGCTCTGCCTGGAGTTCACCGCCGCGCCGACATTGAGCTGGTGCACCAGGTTGTTGCGGATCACGTTGCGCTCGGCCGGATTCCCGCCCTTCTCCGGCATGATCCGCAACTCGCTGGCGGTGCCCAGCGGGCCGGGCACCACGGTGTTGTTGACGATCCGGCTGTCGTCGATCCCATACAGGGCAAGGGCGAGACCGACCTCGACCTGGACCACGTTGTTCTCCACGGTCCAGTTCCGGTACGGGCCGTCGAAGCAGCCGATGCCCTGGGTGGTGTACTTCCCGTTGTACTGGAACGGAATCCGGGTGTAGCGGGTGCCCTGGCGGCTGCGGAAGACGTTGCCGCGCAACACCACATCGGCGATCTCGGTGAAGCTGCCGTCACCGCGGTAGCTCTGGAACATGTCCCGGTGCGGCGGATCGTCCTCCATGCCCGGCGGCACCACCGCGTAGCTGTTCACCGCCCGGTTGTACTCGATGACGCACCCGCTCACCTTGCAGCGGAAGGCATCCTCCCAGAAGTGCTCGACCCGGTTGCCCCGCACCACCGCCCCCGTCCCGCCCGCCCCGGCCTTGGACGTCCGCTCCACCATCACCCCGTTGCGGACATTGCGGATCCGGTTGTCCAGCACCAGGTTCCGCGCCCCCGCGACCAGCACCGCGGTGCCACTGCGGGTGACCCAGTCGTTGTTGCCCCACTCCGCGGCGACGGCGTCCGGGGCCGCGCGCAACTGGGAGTCGCGCAGGGTGTTGCCGGTGGCGCCACTGTCGAACCGCACCAGGTTGCCGCTACTGAACGCGCCGCCCGCCTCCGATGGTGAGACCAGCACTCCAGCCACCGTCCACCCGGCCGCACCCGATTGGAATCGCAGGCCGCGCAGGCGCGGGGTGTGTCCGGCCTGCGCCCGGATGACCCCGGACGGGACGCTGCCGTGGACGACCGGGCTGCCGTGGTTTCCGGTGCGCAGGTAGAGGATGTCGCCCGCGGCGAAGACACGTCCGGAGGCGAGGACCTCCTCCAGGGTGCGCCAGGGCGCGGCGGAGGTACCGGGGTTACTGGGGGAGCCGTGTGCCGGGTCCACATAGAACGTCGTGGCGGTGGGTCCGGCGAGGGCGGGCGGCGCGGTCAGGGCCAGCAACACGGTGGTCGCGGCGGCACTCGCGCGGAGTCGCACGGCCATAGGGGGCCTCCTTCACGCTGGGCGGAGGGGGAGGCTACCTGGTTCAGCGCGGTGCGGGGCAGAGCTGAGTGGTGATCACTTCGGTGACGATGCCCAGCGGTGAACCGGTCGGGTGGTCGGCCCAGTCGCCGTTGACGTTGGTCGAGACCACCCGCGAGCCGTCCCGGCTGCCGTAGGTGTAGGACCAGGACCCGAAGATCGCCCCGCCCATGCCCCAGACCGTGCCGCCGGGCAACCGGATCGAGGAGATGCCCAGGCCGTACTCGGCGTCCGGGATCCAGTCCGGCGCGGCCACCGTGTCGAACATTTCCCGTTGCCAGGCAAGGGGAAGCAGCTGTCCGGCGAGCAGCGCGCCGAAGAACCGGGCCAGGTCGCCCGCGCTGGAGATCATGTCACCGGAGGCCCAGAACGGGGTGTGCGCGAACTCGGTGGCGTCGTGGATCGGCGCGGCCGGATCGGTCTGGAACAACCTGGTGTAGTGCCGGGAATGCGGTCCCCGGATGCTCTCGTCCTCGGGTCGCGGCTGGTAGGTGTTGGTGAGCCCGTGCGGTTCGGTGATGCGCTTCGTGAGCTGCCCGGCCAGGGTGTCCCCGGTGACGGCCTCGATGACCAGTCCGGCGAGCACGTAGTTGGTGTTGCAGTAGCCCCAGCCGGTGCCGGGGGCGAAGTTCGGTTCACGCGCCATCGCGACCGCGACGAGTTCCGTTGGGGTGTAACGGTCCTTGGTGCTCAGCGCGGGCTGGTCGTCGGTGTGGCTGAACAGGCCGCTGGTGTGGTTGAGCAACTGGCGCAGGGTGATCGCGGACCCGCCGCGCACCAGGCCGGGCAGCCAGTGCTCGACACTGTCCTCCAGGGTGAGCAGGTTCTCCGCGGCGAGTTGCAGCAGGACGGTGGCCACGAAGGTCTTGGTGGTGCTGCCGATGCGGAAGCAGTGCGTGGGTAAGCGCTTACCGCCAGTGCTGGTATCGGCGACGCCCGCGGTGGCGAACCGGATGCCGTCGGGGGAGTGGGTTTCGGCGAGGATGCCGGGCACGCCGCCCAGGGTGACGGCGCGGTCCAGGACCGGTTGGAGCTGCATGGTTTCCTCTCGGGTTCAGGCGACCTGGCGGCTGAGCTGCTCGGCCAGTCCGGCACGGTCGATCCCGGCCAGCGCGAGCGCCCGGGGCACGGTGCCGACCTCGGCGAGCAGCACGCCCAGGGTGATGTGCGCGGGCCGCAGGTCCTTCTTGCGCTTGGCCTGGGCGAATCCCCGCTCCAGCGCGAGTTTCGCCGAGGCACCCACCTTGTCCGGTCGCTTCGGGCTCGGCGTGGACCGCAGGTCGAAGGCCGACCGGTCCACCCCGGCCGCGGCCAGGCTGTGCGCGAACTCGGTGTCCAGCGCGGCCCGGATCGCGGCCCGGTCCAGCCCCGCGGCGGCGAGCACCGGATCGGGCTCGGCGGCGATGGCCAGCAACAGGTGCTGGGCCTCGATGACGGTGCCCGCCTCGGCCTGGGCCTCCTCGGCCCCGCGCAGGATGATCCGCTGCAGGTAGTGGTCGATGGCGCTCATGGTCAGCGTCTCCTCAGGGTGACCCCGGCGGCGATCAGCCGCTGGGCGTGTTTCTTGTGCACGGCCTGCCGGGTGATGCCGAGGGCCTCGGCGACCTGGGGCCAGCCCCAGCCCGTCCGCATGGCCTCCTCGACCGCGGCGTCCTCGAGTTGATCGGCCAGTCGGCGCAGGGCCACCACGGCGGCCAGCCGGTCGGCTGGCTCCGCGGAAGCCGGGAGTGGGGCGTCGGACATGTAAGCAACCGTAGTTGACTAATCCGGACTTAGTCAACCTGGGTTGCTTGCGTTGGGTGACCACTCGACCGTGGCTGCTGGCCACCCACTCGCCGGAGGCGGGGGTGTGGCGAGGTCCGGCAGGCTCGGCATGGGGTGACGGAAAGGTGCTGGTCATGACGTGGTTTCGACGACTGGGAGTGGCGGTCGCGGTCCTGCTGCTGGCGGCGGTGGGCGCGCAGGCGCGGGCGGGTGTGGCGATTGTCGGCGGCACCTCGGCCGGGCCGGGAGCGTTCCCGTACCAGGTCAGCCTCCGGATGTACGGCAGCCACTTCTGCGGCGGATCCATCGTCAGCCCGACCACCGTGGTGACCGCCGCGCACTGCCTCGAAGGCCAGAACCCGGCCCAGATGACGGTGTACAGCGGGACGCTGTCCAGCCGTGCCGGAACGGCACACCGGGTCAGAGCGGGATACATCCACCCGAAGTACCGAGGCGAACAGCGATATAGCTGGGAATACGATGCCGCCGTAATGATGCTGGAGACCCCGATCCAATTCAACAATTACGTGAAGCCGATCGAGTTGGCCACTTCCGGGCCGTCGGTGAACTCCCAGGGAATGGTCACCGGGTGGGGCAAGACCAGCACGACCAGCGCGGTGTCACCGGATCTGCGGAAGATGGCCACCTGGGTCGTCGACCAGGCCACCTGCCAGAACTCCCACCGCAGCCAGCCATTGACCAATCGGCACCTGTGCACCTTGCACAAGGCCGGAATCGGCGCCTGCCAGGGTGATTCCGGTGGTCCGTTAGAAGTCGGCGGCCGTCTCGCGGGAATCGTCTCGTGGGTGTTGCCCTGCGCGCTCGGTTATCCGGATGTGTTCGCCAGGGTCTCCGACCCCGAAATCCTCTCGTTCATCAGGTCGTACCTGTAATACGCCGAACCGGGCGTAGCCGAGGCAGCGGCCACGCCCGGTTCACTGATCCCGGATTCCGGGCCGGGATCAGGCGGCGGTCACCTCGGGCCCCAGAGCACGTTGCGCATGGTCGGGAGTTCGCGGCGCAGGCCGAGGTCGCCGACGCAGACGATGTTGTGCCCGCAGTCGATCTCGACCATCCAGCTGTTGTGGATGCCGTTGGCCAGCAGGTGCTGGTGGAACTCGTACGTCAGCCGGTGCGCCTGCTGTTCCAGCGGGTCGCCGTCCCAGCGGGTGCCCGCGTAGAGCACGGTGTGGATATCGCGCAGCCCGCCGACCCGGTGCCAGGGGTTGTTGAAGTTCCACGAGCCGTCGAACGGGCCACCGAAGGGTCCGTCGGCGGGCAGGCCCATCGTCGGCAGGGGCAGGGTGACCGCGGCGCGCATCCGCGGGTCCTCCAGGTTGTAGCCGCCGGAGAAGCCGACCACCATGCGGAACAACCACGGGCGGTGCACGGCGTGCCGGATGGCGGTGAAGGCGCCCATGGAGAACCCGGCGATGGCCCGGCCTTCACGTTCCCGGATGGTGCGCAGGTTGCGGTCGATGAACGGGATCAGCTGGTCCAGGTGGAAGGTGTCCCACTGCTGGACGCCCGCGGACTGGTTGACCCAGTTGGTCGCCCAGCCCCCGCGGCCCGCTTCGGCGGTGACCACGATGAACGGGAAACCGGCGGTGATCGCCTCGATGTTGGCCTCACGGTGCCAGTTGCCAGGGCCCTGGGCACGGCCGTGGTAGAGGTAGAGCACCGGGTAGGCCAGGTTGGGGTTGTGGCCCTCGGGCAGGGTCACGATGATGTCGTGGCTCTGCCGGAAGTGCGTGGTGTTCTTGTCGACCGCGCCGGTGTTGATGCTGACCACGGTGGAGCGGTCGGTGGTGTGCGCGACGTTGAGCACGTCGATGCCGTCACCCGAGGTG
Source organism: Crossiella cryophila (assembly GCF_014204915.1). NCBI lineage: Bacteria > Bacillati > Actinomycetota > Actinomycetes > Pseudonocardiales > Pseudonocardiaceae > Crossiella > Crossiella cryophila. The sequence continues at coordinate 7,955,011 of NZ_JACHMH010000001.1, read as the reverse complement.
AACCACGGGCGCCAGAGCTGACTCGCGTTGGCCGGCGTGCCGACCAGGGTGGCCACCAGGGCGACCACCACCAGCAGGACGGACTTGCGTAGGCGGGACATGCGTTTTCTCCCCTTGGGTTGAAACAGGGGGACAGCACACCAGTGCGGGTGGGAGAAAACATCGGTAGGAGTGCCGATATCACTCGGTTCAGGCGTGCGATCACTCAGTGGCGGCGCTGGAAACCTAGAGCAACCTCGACCCGGGTGGCGTAGCCGAGCTTGGCGAGCACCCTGGACACGTGCGAGTGAACCGTGCGCACCGAAACGACCAGTCGGTCGGCGACCTCGCGGTTGCTGCGGCCCTCGGCGAGCAGTTCGGCGACCCGGTACTCGGCCTCGGTGAGCGCGTCCCAGCCGTGTTTGGGCCTGCGCCGGGGCCCGGTCGCGCCGCGCCGGACGCCGTGCGCGCGCAGCGCGGCGGTGGCCCGGTCGATGTCGCCGGTGGCGGCCAGGCCGGTGTAGTGGGTGATGGCCTCCTGGTAGGCGGCGCGGGCGGCCTCGGGTTCGCCGGAGGCGGCCAGTACCCTGGCCGCGTCCTCACCCGCGCGGGCGGCGGCGATGGGGGAGCCGTGCTCGGCGAACTCCTTGGCGGCGGCCAGCAGCAGGTCCACGTCGCCGTCGACCAGGCCCTGGCAGTACAGCAGCGCGCCGCGCTGGCCGACCGAGTCGTCGCTGGTCCAGCGATGCATGGTGGCCACCAGCCGGGTGGCCAGTCCGCGGTCCCCGGCGTTGACCGCGATCCGCACCACCCTGGCGCCGACGCCGGTGACCGAGTGCCCGTGGTGCACGCCCGCCCCGCCGTCGGCCAGGGTGCGCACCAGTTCCAGGGCCTGCGCGGAGTCGCCGTCCAGGTCGGCGAGCATGGCGCGGGCGGTGAGCACGTTGTGCTCGTAGAAGGCGGCCACGCCGCGGCATTCGGCCTGTTCGGCCAGCCGGACGTGCTCGCGGGCGGCCGGCAGGTTGCCGCGGTGCATGCCCAGGATCGCGGCCAGTCCGTGCAGTGGCCTGGCCATGCCGTAGGCGTCGCCCGGCGTTGCCAGGGCTTGTTCGACCTCGGTGAGGGCCTCGTCCCAGTGGCCGCGGTTGAACGCGGCCAGTGCCCACGCGGTGCGCTGCCAGGCCAGGTAGCCGGCGCCCAGGGTGGTGGCCAGCGGGCGGGCGGTTTCCAGGGTCTTGAGCGAGTCCGGGTCCTGGCGCAGGTCTTCCACGGTGCCGCGGAGCAGCCTGCCGAGCAGCCATTGCGCCGGGTCGAGCACCTCGATGTCCAGGTGGGCCTCGGCCTGATCGAGGAGGTCGAGGGCGCCTGCCAGGTCGCGGGTGAGCAGTTTGCCGATGGCGTTGAGGTTGAGCAGCGCGACCGCGACCACCGGGTGGTCGGCCGCGGTGGCCTCGGCGTGCCCGGCCGCGGTGACCGCGCCTGCCAGGTCCCCGGCGAGCAGGCAGCCGAACGCCTCGATCGCCGCGAGGGGCCCGTCCCGGCGTTCGGGGCCGAGGGCGGCGAGCACCGCCTCCGGGTCGAGCCGGGCCAGGCCGACCCTGGCCAGGGTGGTGCGTAACCGTTGGCGCAGCGGCAAAGCGACCCGGGTGGCCAGTCCGGCGGCGGCCACCCGGTGGGCCTGGTCGAGCTGTCCCGACCAGAGCAGCGCCTCGGCCAGTGCGGCGCGCAGCGGGTGCAGTTTGGCCGCGCCGGGCGGCAGCCAGGCCACGGCCTGGGTGAGCAGCTCGACCGCGGCCGGGGCGGGCTGGGCGGCGAGCCGGTCGGCGTGCCGGAGCAGCCAGGACACCGTCCACGCGGTCACCGGCAGCCCGGCGAGCTGGGCCGCCACCGCTTCGGGGGCGCTGCCCCGGCGGACCAGCGCCCTGGCGACCTGGCCGCGCATGCCGACCGAGGTGGTGGCCAAGTCGGCGCGGACCAGGGGATAACGCAGCCAGACCTGTCCGCCGTGTTCCCGGACCAGGCCGAGCGCGGCGAGCCGGTCGAGTCCGGCCAGCACCTCGGCGGCGGTGCGTGCGCTCACCGCACCCAGTTCGTCCACTGTGGATGGTTCGGTCAGCAGGGCGGCGCAGCGCAGCAGGGTGACGTCCGGACCGGCGAGTTCGCTGGCCCAGGAGGAGATCAGGGCTGCTCGATCCGGACTGTCCACTATGGACAGAAGGAAAGGGTTGCCGCCCGCGCCTTCGGCCAGTGGTGAGTCGCCCGCGATGGCCCGGACCGCGTCCCTGGACAGTGGTTCCAGGTCGTGCACCAGGGCGATCCGGTCCAGGGCGGCGAAGCGGGCCGGGGTGTGGCCGCGGTGGCGGCCGGTGATGATCCGCAGTTCGCGGTCGGCGAGTTCGTGCAGGGCGAGCAGGGTGGCGTCATCGGCCCGGTGCAGGTCGTCGACCACGACCACGGCGGGTTCCGGCCAGTCCGGCAGGCCGGTCGACAGGGTGGTCCGGCCGGTGGGCAGCACCGGGATCCGGCGCACCGGCAGGCCCTCGGCGCGGGCCGCGGCCACGGTGGCCGCCAGCAGCGCGCTGACCCCGAGTCCGGGGTCGGCCCGCACCATGACCAGGCCGTTTCGCGTCCCGGTGAGCAGACGCAGTGACTCGTCCCGACCGAAGATCCGCACAGCGTGGTCCCCCTCGCGCGAAATCCTAGCGAGTGCCCGGACCTGGGACGATGATCAATTGAACTCTCGATAGTCGTCCCCGGCCGGGGCACAGCCGCACCCACCGCCGCCGCAGCCACCACCGTCTCCGTCTCCGCCGCCGCCACCACAGTCGTCGCCGCCGTATCCCAGGCCACCCAGGTCGAACACCGGGGCCGGGGACTCCGCGCGCGCCGGGCGTTCCGGTTCGCCGCCGGGCAGGTCGGCGGCGAGGGTCTGCTCGCCGGGGTCGGCGGGCACGTTGTCCCACAGGTCCTTGGCGGCGACCAGGGTCACCGGCACGGCCACGTACTCGGCGACCTGCGGCCGCAACCGCCGGATCAGTCGCCGGTTGCGTCGCAGGCGCAGCAGGCGGACCTTGGGCAGCGGCTGGCTCCCGGCGGGCAGTTCGGCGGTGGCGGCGCGCCAGTAACGCCGGGTCCGCCAAGGCCGGTTCCGGGCCAGGGCGAGCAGACCGAGGTTGAACCAGGCCAGCGCGCGGTACCGGTGCGGTGCCTCGATGAGGTCCAGCACCGCGCGGAAGCAGTCGGCGGCCGCCTCGCCTTCCGCGCACTGCTGGTGCAGCACCCCCTGGTGCAGCCGGGAGCGGGCCTGGCCGAGCCGGTCGCCGAGGTCGGAGAAGATCGCCAGGGCCTGCTCGTGGCAGTCCAGCGCCTCGCTCGCGTGGGTGCGCCCCCACAACCGGCCCAGGTGCTCCAGCGCGTGGGCCAGCGCACGCTGCTCGCCGCGGTCCCGGTAGTCGGTCACCGCGGCCTGGAAGTGCGTGATCGCCAGGGCGGTGCGGCTGCTCTCCTGGCCGGTCAGGCTCATCAGCCGGTCCACGGCCTCATGCGCGCCAGGAGCGTCGCCGAGGATGGCGCGCAGGATCTCGGCCATGCCGTAGCAGTTGGCGGCCCGGTGTGCTTCGCCGCCGAGTCGGTAGGCGTCACCCAGACTGATCGCCACCCGCGCCGCTACCGACCGGTCGGTAACACGACTGGCGGAGTCGTGCGCGAGCAGATGGGTCTGCACCCAGTCGTCCTGGCGGCCGCGCAGTTCCAGGACGTGCCGCAGCGCCAGGGCCAGGGCCACCGTGTCCTCGTCCAGCCCGTGCGCGTGCGCCAGTTCGACGATCGCGGTCAGCACCAGGCGGTGCTCGTCCAGCCAGCGCAGCGCCAGCGCGGGCCTGGCCCGCCCGCCGCGCTTGCGGGTGGTGGCGTCGGCGGCCTGCGCGGCGAGCCGGTAGTGCCGGACCAGTCGCCCCGCCGCGGCGGTGACCACGTCCGCGGCGTCCTCGGCGGCCCGGAGTTCGGCGGTGAACTCGCGCAGCAGGTGCGGCAGCCGGAAACCGTTGCCCTCCTGGGTGATCAGGTGCGCCCGCCGCAACCCGGCCAGCCAGTCCCCGGCCTCGGCGACCGTGCCGGCGGACAGCACGGCGGCGGCCTCGGATGCGATCACCGGCCCCGGGTGCAGGCCCAGCATCCGGAACAACCACTGCTCGGGCTCGCGCAGCCGCTGGTAGGAGTGCCGCAACGCCAGCCGCACGTCGAGTTCGCCGAAGGTGAGCTGCGCCAACCGGTTCTCACTGCTCAACCGGTCGGCCAGGTCCTGGGCCGGCCGGGTGGGATCGTCGACCAGGATCGCCCCGGCCACGGTCAGTGCCAGGGGGAGGTGCCCGCAGGCCACCGCGATCTCCGCCAGCGCCGATCCTTCGGCGGCCCGTTCGTCCCGGGGCCTGGCGGCCAGCAGCGTGGCCGCCAGCATCGCCGCCGACTCCTCGGTCGACAGCTCGGTCAAGGTGAACTGCCGGGCCCCGGAGAGGGTGGCCAGGGTGTGCCTGCTGGTGATCAGACAGCGGTTGAGTCCGCCGCTGGGCAGCAGTCCGCGGACCTGTTCGGCCGAGGCCGCGTTGTCCAGCACCACCAGCAACCCCCGCCGGGCGCCGGACTGCAGTTGCTGGGTGCGGCTGAGGTAGAGCCCTCGGCGCCCGGCCAGACCGGCGGGCAGGTCCGCGCCGCGGTGACCCAGCGCGCGCAGGAACACCCCGAGCGCGGCGTGCTCGGTCACCGGATCGTCCTCGTCGTGGCCGCGCAGGTCCACGTAGAGCGCGCCGTGGAACCCGCCGCCGGACATCGCCTGGTGCGCCGCCCGCAGCGTCAGCGCGGTTTTGCCGACCCCCGGTGCTCCGGCGAGCACCGCGACGCCGGTCCGGCCCAGCGTCAGCAGCTTGTGCAGTGCCGCCAGCTCGGCCGCCCGCCCGGTGAACGGCTCCGGCGCCGCGGGCAGCCCGGCCAGTGCCTCGGGCGCGCGGCCGGGCAGGACCACCTGGTCGATGCGCCCGGCCTGCACGACATTGCCGTGCACCGGTGCGCTGACCTTGTTCCTGATGTCGGCCACGCCCCAGGTTGTACCGCAGCTCCGGCGCGGCGGCCCGGCGCACGGGTAGGTTCGGCGGGTCGCCCGAGCACTGGAGGGACTCGTCACGATGCCGCTGGAGATCGTCCATCCCGAGGGCCTGGACCGCCCGGAGACCTACTCGCACGTCGTCATCGCCGAGGGCACCCGGCTGGTCTTCGTCGCGGGCCAGCTCTCCGACGATCCCGATGGCGACCTGGTCCACCCCGGCGACCTGGCTGCCCAGGTCCGCCAGGTCTTCGCCAACCTGGGCCGGGCGCTGGCCGCGGCGGGCGCCCGGCCGGACCAGGTCACCAAGATCACCATCTACGTGGTCGGGCACCGGGTGGAGTACCTGCCGGTCATCGAGGCGGCCAGGGTCGAGCTGTTCGGCGCGCACAAGCCGGCGGACGTGCTGCTCGGGGTGGCCACCCTGGCCGCGCCCGGCTACCTGATCGAGGTCGACGCGATCGCGGTGATCTGGTGAACCGGGCGCACACCGCGCTGGTCTGGGCGGTGGACTCGATGTTCCTGGTCACCGACCGCCCCGACGACCCGCCCGCGGAGCTGATGCCCGCCCTGGACGAGTCGCACCGGCGGATCGTCGGCGCGGACGAGGGGATCATCGTGGTGCAGTGCGTGGAATCGCTGATCCAGGTGGCGGTGCGGGTGGAGGTGTGGCCGCACACCCCGCGGGTGACCCCGGCCGATCGCGAGTGGACCGGGCCGGTGTCCCTGGAGTTCCGGTCCCGGCAGGGCGTGCTGGCGGTGCGGCAGCACGCGATGTCCGACGCGATCGAGCAGATCGAGCTACCGCACGGCCCTGGCGCGTACCGGGTGGATTTCTGGCATGCCGGGCGGGTGGAGATGGCCGGGCAGCAGGCCGATCTGGCGCACCAGCTCGGCTGGCTCGACGCGACGGACTGGGAAGCGCTGGCGGCGCGGCTGGCCGGGACCGAGGGCTACCTGCTGCGGATCTGGCCGGTCTGAGACCGGGGCCGCCGACGATCGCCGACGGCCCCGGATCCGCCTCAGTCGCCCCGGATCTCGACCTCGTCGAGCATGGTCCACGCGGTGGACCCGTCCACGGTGACCTTGACGAACTGACCCGTCAGGTTCAGGTTCACCGACCGGTAGGTCTTGGTCTGCAACCGGGCGCTGACCGCCGGCAGGTCGATCGACGGCACCTCGGTGTACGGACCGTCCACTGTGGACGACACCGCGTAGGTCACCTTGGCTGGCAGGAACACGTAGTCATCCCGCACCTGCAACCAGCCGCTGGTGATCTCGTTGATGGTGCGCTGCTGGCCGAGGTTGATGATGAAGGAGTACACGCCCGCGGCGTTGCGGCCCTGCCACTCCGGCGTGTACTGCGCCGGGCCGCGCTTGCCGTCGGTCAGCTCATAGCCGCCGTCGTCCGGGTAGCTGCTGTCCGCCGGTTTCCCGGTGAGGTAAGGACATCCGCGCTCGTCGACCCGCGCGCCGCAGCGGGCGTAGTTGACCTGCGAGACCTTCTGGCCCTCGGTGGACGCCTCCGCGTAGTTGCTCAGCTCCGAGGTCCGCCCCGAGCCGTCGAAGGCCCGGACCTGGTACTTGTTCAGCGAACCGGGGTTGAGCTGGCGGTCGGTGAACCCGCCCTGCGGACTGATCTTGGTGGCCACCAGTTCGTCGTCGCGGTAGATGAAATACCCGGCCACGCCGCTGGTGCCGTCGGAGGAGTCACCCCAGTTCAGGTGGATGGTCTGGGAGCCGTCGGCCCTGGCGGTCAGGTTGCCGGGCCGGGACGGGTTCTCCGGGTCAAAGCCCGGCGCCTTCCGGTCATCTATCGCGGCCCAGCGCCGGTAGCCGTTGAGATAGGCCTGGGAGCCGAACTTCGAGCGCGGCGACTGGTAGTGGTTGAAGGAGAACGACCAGAAGACCTCGGTCTGGTCCTCCACCGCCCGGATCGCCTCCACGATCTCCTGGGTGGAGGACGGTTGCAGCCCGGACGCGCCGATCTTGAACGTCTCGGTGTCGGAGATCAGGTAGGTCAGCGCGTCGGCGGCCCTCAGCGCCTTGTGCAGCTCGGCGTACCAGGGGTGGATGGTGGTCGGATCACCGTGCCCGGCCCCGATCCCGTCCTGCAGCGCGATGATGTCCAGGTCGATCTCGCGCAGCATCCTGGTCCACATCTCACCCCACTCCTGCGGGTTCTTCCAGCCGGGCAGCGCCCGGTTGACCGCGTTGAAGAACGGCGCGATCGCCACCGGCTTGCTGCCGGTGAGGAACCGCAGCTCCCGCACCACCTGCTGGTAGAAGCCGATCATCCGGCCCTCGTCGCCCGCCCCGGAGAAGTTGACGTTGTCCATCTCGAAGGACAGGTACCAGCCGCGGAAGGACTTGTTGCCGCCGTACCGGCTCCACAATTCCTTGGCCAGTGCCCTGGCGATGGTCGCCTCGTTGTCCAGGAAGCCCTGGTCCCGCGCGTAGGTCTTCCACCAGAAGTCGTTGACCTGCAGGCCGACCCAGACGTCGATGCCCGCCGCGTTGGCCGCGCGCAGGGTCCGCGCCACCACGTCGGTCTTGGTGACCAGCTTGTAGCCGCCGAGCGCGTTCGGGTAGATCGCGGTCTTGGCGCCGTTCTCCCGGACATCGTGGGAGTTCGCGGTCCACTGCAGCACGAGCTGGGTCATGTTGAGCGACTTCATCATGGTGAACTCGTCAGCCAGCTGCTGATCGGTCCAGTCGTCGATGAGGTCGGGCTGGATGAAGGAACCGCTGATCCGGCGGTCGGTGTCCTTGGAGCGCGGCAGGTACGGCGGCGGGAACTGAGGGCCGCAGGTCTCGCAGTCGTCCACCGGCCTCACCCGGAACTCGTCGTTGTCCAGGATCCGGTTGGCGTTGTAGAGGTGGATGTTCCAGTGGTTGCCCGCGGCCTGGTTGTCCTTGTTGGTGATCAGCCGGGCCGAACCGTGCCAGGCGGGCTGGTCCGGATCGGTCACCCCGGTGGACGCGCCCTCCTGGGTGGAGGCCCAGGGGTACTCGTCGCAGTCCTTCTCACTGCGCGGGCCGGCCCACAGCTCGTTGCAGATCAGCTTGGAGGCGTTGCGGTTCTGCCCCTGCTTGGTGGAGTCCATCAGCCGGTGCAACGGCCGGTCGTAGCCGGGCACGTTCTTGGTGTTGCCGGGGTGCCTGGGATAGGTCCGGCGCGGGTGGAACTGGGCGTCCAGGATGTGCCGGGTGGTCTCGGCGACGGTCAGGTCGCTGGTGCGCAGCAGGTCGTAGCTCGGGACGAAGTCCGGGAACACCGTGCCGGTGGACTTGTTCAGCGCCGTCCCGGCGGTGTCGAAGCGCAGCACCGAGCGGGTCATCTCGTCCTCGCTCCACGGATCCACGTTCGGCATCCGGTGGACCATGCGCATCCGCAGGTCGAACCCGCTGCGGAGGATCTTGTGCACACCCTCGCCCGCGGTGTCCGGGGAGGTGATCCGGAAGGTGTGCTTGCGGTTGTCCCGCCACTCCACGTTGGTCCGGACCTCATCGGGAGTGCACTGGACCGCGTTGGAGTTGCAGCCGTTGATCCAGATCCGCAGATCGGTCTGCAGGTGGGGCTCGCCGCCCTTGAGGACGACATCGTCCATGTTGAAGATGAAGTCGATGGCGCGGCTGTTGTCGTAGGAGATCACCAGCAGGCTGTAGTCGAATTTCATCTCGGCCATCGGAGTGGTCGGCGGCGGCGTGCCGCCCCGCCGCCACAGTTGGGCCGTGCGACTGCCCAGGAAACACTGCTGGAACCGGTTCCGCGTGAAGCCCTGCTTGGTGAGGGCCTGCGCCCGCCCGATCCCGTTACACGCCTCCCGAAACTCCTGCTCGGCGGCGTCCTTGGCGGCCTGGGAATCCCCGGGCAGTCGCGGCCGCGGCTTGCCCAGGTTGCTCAGCCCGTTCGGGTCCGCCGCGGCGGCCTGCGTCCTGGCCGACTCACGTTGCGCCCGCGCGGCCCGGTCGGCGGCACTGGCCTGGGCCTCCTGACCGGAGGCGGCGGGTGGGGCTGGTTTGGGCGCCGCGGTGGCGGGCAGCCCGGTGGCCACCAGGATCGCGGCGAGGAAGGGCAGGAAAACGCCAAAGGCGCGGAACGCACGCGTGCGCGTACGGCGCGTCAGTATTCGACGCTGCACGGAATCTCCCCAGAATGGTGGTGCGAGCCCCGACAACCCGCGAATGAGCAAACAGGGAAAGCGTGCGTCCTGATCGCCTAGTCATCAATAGGCCGTTTGGCCTAAAATTTGCCGGTTAGCGCCAGGTCAGCGGGCCATGTTAAAAGCGGCTCAGTAATTTTCCCGGGTTACCGGAAAACAACCGGCAGGCCGAGTGGCCGCGCCGATGGCGGGGCGGCCAAGATGGGCGGCGTTTCACTTCCCGAGAGGAGTTGGTCGCCCTGACCGGCAAGAGGTTCGTCCGCCACCTGCTCACCGCCACCCTGCTCGTCACAGCCCTCGGCGCCGCCCCCGCGCACGCCGCCCCGGCGGCCCCGCCCCAGTCCATCGCCGCCGCCCGCGCCCTCCCACTGGGCAGCACGGTCACCGTCGCCGGCGTGGCCACCACCCCGTCCGGCGCCTTCGAGTCCAGCTTCTACGACAAGGGTTTCGCCATCCAGGATCGGACCGCGGGCATCTACCTCAAGCTCGCCACCGACCTGAAGGTCGCGCCCGGCCGCCATGCCCGGATCACCGGCAAGCTCACCAACAGCTCCGGCCTGCTCACCATCGTCCCGGCCACCCCGGACGCGGTCACCCTGGGCCGCACGGGCGTCCCGCCGCGGCCGGAGTGGCGGGCCACCGGTGGGGTGGGCGAGGTGTCCGAGGGGCGCCTGGTGCGGGTGCTGGCGCGGATCACCAAGCCGGTGCAGAACGACCTGCCGTACGGGCGGAAGGTTTTCGTGGATGACGGCTCCGGGGAATTGACGATCTTCGTGAACACCCAGACCGGGATCGATCTCAGCCGGTTGCGGGTGGGGCAGTGGGTGCGGGTGAGCGGGTTCAGCAGCCAGTACGACACGCACTACGAGATCGATCCGCGCTTCCCCCGGGATCTGGTCGTGCTGCCGGGCTGAGGCGTTCGCCAAAGTAATGCTGGACACCGGTAATGCGCCGTTACTAGTTTGTGCGTCGTGATGAAAGGCGCGGTCACCGGAGCACTGGTCCGAGAGTTGAACCTGCACGCCGTCTACCAGGCGATGTGGCAGGGGTATCCGGTGACCAGGGCGGATCTGGCCCGGCAGTTGCGGACCTCGAAGCCGACCATCGGGCGGGCCGTCGAGGCGTTGCTGGCCGCGGGGCTGGTCGAGGAGGTGGCCGCGCCCGAGGACGCCGCCGGGTACAGCGCGGTGTACTTCGGGCCTCGGGCCGGGGCGGCCTCGGTGCTCGCGCTGGACCTGGGCAGCCGGTACCTGCGGGGCATGGTGGCCGATCTGGACGGGGCCGAGCTGGCCCGGATCGACGTGCTGGTGGACGGGCACCGGCCGGAGCAGGTGCTGGCCGCCGCCACCGGGTTGCGGGATGACCTGGTGGCCGCGGCGGGGATGGCGCCGGAGCTGGTCACGATGGGGATCGCGGGGGTGATCGAACCGCGGACCGGGGTGGTGTACTCGGCGAACCAGCAGGACCTGGACGGGTTCGCGGCCGCGGCGCGGCTGCGGGCGGCGCTGGGGTGTCCGGTGCTGGTGGAGAACGACATCAACCTGGCCGCGGTCGGCGAGGGCTGGCGGGGGGCCGGGGCCGGGGTGCGGGACTTCGCCTTCCTGCACATCGGCAGCGGGGTCGGGGCGGGGCTGGTGCTCGGCGGGGAACTGCACCGGGGGCGGAACGGGGCCGCCGGAGAAATCGACTTTGTGCCGGAGGGGCAACGGTTTCAGCCGGACAGTCCGGCCGCGGACGCGTTCCTGGCCCAGATCTGGCAGCGCTCGGACTTCGTCAACTGCGAGGACGTCATGGACGCCGCGCGCGCGGGCAACCGGCGCGCGCTGGAACTCATCGGCTGGGAGGCCGAGCGGATCGCCGAGCACGCGGCCAGGGTGACCAGCGTGGTCGACCTCGGGCTGATCGTGCTCGGCGGCGGGATCGGGCTCAACGGGGACCTCCTCGCCGAGCCGGTGCGGGCGGTGCTGGCCGGGCTCACCGACTACCCGCCGCAGGTCGAGATCTCCCGACTCGGCGAAGCCGCCATCCTCACCGGCGCGGTCGCCACCGGCCTGCGCTCGGTGTTCGCGGACCTGGTCACCAGGCGGGTCGCCACCCAGGAGTGACCCGGAGCTGTTCATCGCACACCACATGGGAGGTTCGATGAGACGGATCGTTGGCGCGCTCCTGCTGGTCGCCGGACTCACCGGCAGCAGCGCGACGGCCATCGCCGCACCGGCGGCGCCGGTCGAGTTGATCGCGGGACAGGACTGGACGCGCTTGGCCGGGGCCGAGGTGACCGGGCAGGGCGTGCGGATCTCGGCGCTGGACCGGTGGATCGTGGGCACGGACGGAAAGCGCTTCCAGCCCAATCCGCCGGTGAACCTGCTCGGGCCGCGACTGGAGGTCGCCGGGGACTTCCGGCTCGACGCCGGGATCTCGGCCACCGGCGGGAAATCCGCCTACCTCCAGCTCTACGGCGCGCCGCCGATCATCTACGACGAGTGGCGGCAGGAACCGCCGAGCCTGCGGCTGGGCCTGGTCGGCGGGCAACTCGAAGTCGCGGTGTGGGACGGCAAGGCCAACAAGGCCAAGGAGGTCAGGAAGTTCGGCTTTGGGGTGACCGGCGAGGTGGCGATCACGGTGCGGCGCAGCGGATCCACCCTGGCCTTCCTGGTGGGCGGCAGGCAGGTGGGGACGGTGGCCGAGCGCGGGGTGTTCGGCGGTGGTCAGGTGTTCTTCGGCGCGGACGCCCAGGTCGGCGGCGGCTGGACGTTGCGTTCGCTGAGTGCCAGTGGCGCGGTGCGGGTGCGCAAGGCCCCGGACTGGAAACAGGGCACGGTGGCGGATTCGTTGCGGGGCCGGGCACAGAAGCTGGCCCGGCCGATCGGGGTGGGCAGCGCGCTGGCCATCGCGCCACTGGTGGCCGATGACCGGTACCGGGCGGTCGCGGGCGAGCAGTTCGACCTGATCACCCCGGAGAACGAGATGAAACCCCAGTTCCTCCAGCCCGCCCGCGGCGTGTTCGCCTTCGCCGAGGCCGACGCGCTGGTGGACTTCGCCCGTGCCAACGGGATCAAGGTGCACGCGCACACCCTGGTCTGGTTCGAGGCGTTGCCGACCTGGATGCGCTCGGCACCGGACAAGCGGTCGGTGATGCTGGAGCACATCCGTGCGGTGGCAACACATTTCGCCGGGCGGGTGGCCGAATGGGACGTGGTCAACGAGCCGATCAACCAGGACAACCCGGACGGCCTGGAACACAACCTGTGGTACCAGGCCATGGGTGCGGACTACATCGCCGAGGCATTCCGCGCCGCCCGCGCGGCCGACCCGAACGCGGTGCTCTACCTCAACGAGTACGGCGCCGAGCAGGACGGCGGCCGCTGGAACGCCTTGTACGCCTTGGTGAAGAAGCTGCGCCAGGCCAGGGTGCCGATCGACGGCGTCGGCCTGCAGAGCCACGAGTACGACGCCGCGGACCGGGTGCCCGCGGAGGTCTTCCGCAAGAAGGTGCGGGCGCTGGCCGCACTGGGGCTGAAGGTTCGAGTGTCCGAAATGGACGTGTCCACTTCGGACCAGGCAGTGCAGGCCAAGCAGTTCGGCGAGCGGATCGCGGTGTGCCGTCAGGAACCCAACTGCACCGGCTTCACCAGCTGGGGCTTCACCGACCGCTACGGCTCCACCGCCGACGCCAACCGCTACCCGCCCGTGCCCGGCAACGCCCTGCCCTGGACCACCGGCCTGCAACCGAAACGCGCGCACACCGCACTGCTCAACGGACTCACGCCTTAGGCTGTGTTCGTCTCTGGGAGGGCTGGGCGATCGGCCCGGGTGCGGCCGTAAGCGACGGATCAGTGAGCAGGAACGTTCGCGGATCCGTCGCGCTGGTCACGCCTGGCCCTCTCGAACACCCCAGGGCTGCTCTCGCGTGACCACGCCGTGACTTGTGCACCATCCGCAGTGAGGTCGGCTACGAAGGTGTGCGCGGAAGTCACCTTTCGGTCAGCCACGTCCGGCCAGCATGTTTTTCATGAAGATCAAGACCGTCAGGCGGGCGGTGGCCGTGTGCTCGACCAACCTGATCGAAGCCCGCGACAAGCTGCGGAAGATCAAGCCCAACGCCAAGACCCACCTGGTCACCATTTATGAGCACGCCGACTTCAGGGGCGCCAACTCTGACATCTACGGCGAGTACGGCAACTGCGACGCCAACGGCTACCGGATCCCACTGACCTATTCGTGGCGGAACAACCTGTCCTCGGTGCAAGGCTTCAATGACTGCAACAGGGGCAACTTCACCCAGCACAGCGACAACAACCATTCCCGCGCCTTGGAGCTGTCCGCGCGGAACATCGAGGAGTTCAACGACAACACCGAAGGCATTCGGGCGCACCACGGCTGACTGAGGTCACCGTAGGCAGCGGACGGCGCAGGCCAGGCTGAACCCCGGGGGCCAGCCAGCCGCCCCAAAGGGCAGAGGGGACAAGGAAAACTCCCGGCTCACCGGACTCGGCGGTACCCTCGGACGAGTCCGGTGAGCCGGGGGGCGACCATGGTGAGCTCCAAGGATTACCCGTACGCGTTCCACATCGCTTTGGACGGCAACGGGTTGAACGGTCTGGAGGGCCGGGCCGGGGTCTGTGTGTTCCACTACGACCCGGCCACCGAACGGTACGCCTACAAGATCGAGTACTTCGACGGGGTGGCCGGCGGGCACGCGGTGAGCGTCAGCCCGGACCACAAGACCGGGTTCCTGGGCAACACCGGGCAGCACCTGATGTTCTACGACACCGCGACCCTGGCCCAGGCCGAGCGGGTCTCCACGCTGCGCTTCGCCGCGGTGGAGCACCCGATCCAGAGCAGCACGCACGCGGTGTGGCTGTCGGGGACCGAGGGTGTCACCGCGATGGGCGAGCACCTGTGGCAGTTCGACCTCGATCGCCTCGGCAAGGCCGAACAGCTGGGCGCGCACCGGCTCAAGCTGCCGCACGCGATCAAGCAGACCGCCTCCGGCCGGTACCTGGTCTACGGCGGCATGGACCACCCCCGCCGCGGCGAGGCATGCGAGGTCGGCGTGTTCGACCTGCACAACCGGGTCGCCCGGCGGATCCCGTTGCCCACCACCTGCTGGCACGTGGCGCCGCACCCGAGCGAGGACCTGTTCTACGCCTTGTCCTTCCGGGTGCTGCCGCAGGAGGGCACGGACTGGCACGAGTGGGCGCCCGCGTTGTTCAAGGAGTACGTCTACGAGATCGACGCCGAGTCCGGCCAGGTGCTGCGGCACTGGGCTTCCGCCGCGGACGTGCCGGCGCACGTCAACTCCGATGTGTGTGTCTCCGACCGGGAACTGATCTACTGCAACGGCGGCAGCGGCACCATCATCATGATCTCCCTGGACGATTTCGCCAGCTTCCGGATGATCGACGAGCGCCCGGAGCCCGCGGCCCGGATCCGGGCTTCCCGGCAGTCCGCCCGCCAGGTCGTGGACTCCTTCACCCGCGGGTCTTTTCCCAGTAACAGCAAGCATTTCCTGGCCGCGCTGCGGATCGCGCGGGGCACCCTGCTGGACTCGGTGTACGCCTGCCAGCTCTCCGCCGACCAGAGCCTGTTGTTCACCGCCAACCGCGGCCTGAACTCGATCACGGTCTATGACTACCCGGCCAACACGGTCCGGTTGCGGGTGCCCATGCCGGAGCTGCGCGAGTACGTCCCTGGCCTGCCGGACTGGGCCGATCCGCGCCTGGGCTTCCACCACAGCACGTTGTTGAGTCCCCGAATCCAGCCAGGGAGACAGTCATGAGCGAGGCCAACGAAGCCGCCCTGCGCATCCTGGGCGAGTCCATCACCAAGGCCACCGAACACCAGGTGGCCGCCTGGGGCGCCTACGGCAAGCTGATGGGCGACCTGATCGCCAGCCGGGCCCCCGCCGACGAACTCAGCAAGGTCTACCTGGAGTTCGCCCAGGAGCACACGGTCGCCGCCACCGCGGCCGCGGCCACGCACTGGATGAACGCGGCCAGCGCGGTGGCCATCCTGGCCAAGGACCAGCTCGCCGAGCTGACCCGCCACCTGGCCGCGGTCAAGCCCCGCGACCAGGCGGAGTGAGCGGCCGGGCCCGCAACTCCCGCACCCGGTACACCTCCGGCGCCGGCTTCAGCGATTCGCGGGCCAGCCGGGGCAGGTGTGGGCTGGTGGCCAGCCAGGACAACGCTTCCGCGATGGCTGTCCTGGCCGGCCGTGGCCGATATCCGAGCGCGGCGATCTTGCCGTGGTCGTAGTAGTGGTGCCGCCCAAGGGTTCGCGCCTCCACCCTGGTGACCAGTGGGGTGGTGGCGCGCAGGTGGGCCAGCAGTTCCGCCGCGGCCGCGCCGAGGTACGCGCCGCGGTGGTTCGCGGTCAGCCACGGCCCTGGCAGCCCGGCGAGTTCGGCGATGGTGCGGTGGAATTCCCGCCAGGTCAGGTTCTCGCCGCCGATCAGGTAGCGCTCGCCGGGCACTCCCGCCTCGGCGAGCAGCACGTGCGCGGCGGCGACGTCCTTGACCGAGACGAAGTTCGCCCCACCCGGGAACGTGGTCCGGGACAGGTCGAGCAGGTAGCCGACGATCAGCGCGTTGCTCGGCGCCAGCCGGAGATCGGGCCCGCCGAGCACCGTGGTGGGGCAGGCGGCCACCACCTCGATCCCCAGTGCCGCACCGAGTTCCAGGGCCAGTCGTTCCTGTTCGGCCTTGCTGGTGAAGTAGTCGGGCAGGTATTCGGCGCCGGGCCGGTCGCGTTCGGTGCGGGGTTCGGGTCCCTCGGCCGAGCCGCAGGTGACCGCGGAGGAGGTGAGCACCACCCGCCGCACCCCCGCCGCGGCGGCGGCCCGCAGCACGGATTCGGTGCCCGCGACGTTGACCTGGTGCAGTCGTTCGGCCGGGAGGTCGTAGGCGAAGACCGCCGCGCAGTGCACGAGGAGTTCGCATCCGGCGAAGGCGGCACGCAGTGCGCCAGGATCGTCCAGTTCCGCCGTCGCGGTCGGAATCCCTTGCAGAGCAGAGAGATCACTGGTCGACCGGACCACCGCGCGGACGTCGTATCCCGCCGCGCGCAGGGCCTGTGCCACCCGCGCGCCGATGAGTCCGCTCGCGCCGGTGACCGCGGCCCGTAGCCCGCCGGTCATCGCTGGTCCCGTTCGATCGCCGCGCGCAACCCGGCCAGGAAGTCCCGCGCCACCGGCCGCAGCTCCTCGATGGTCTCGGCCAGCTGGTCCGGTTCGGCCGGACCCACGCGGAAATGCCGGAACCCTTGTAGGTCAATGCCTTCCGTCTCCGGCCGGGGCTGGCGGACCCACTCCCGGCCCAGCTCGAACAGGGTGTGCGCGGTGGTGGTCAACAGCGGCCCGGCCGCGCCCTCCCGGCCGATCCGGAACAGCCTGCCCTCGTACCTGGCCTCGAAATTGTCCAGCGTGGCCCCGAAAAACCGCCGGTAGGCGTCGGTCACCAGTGGGGCCTTGATCTCGGGGTGCTCGTCGAACCAGCGCAGGGCGGGCGGCAGCGCGAACTTCTGCCGCACGGTGATCGCGATCCGGGTCTGCTCCGCGCCCACCCGCTCGAAGGTCACCGAGCCGTCGTCGTAATCCGCCGACCCGTTGGGGCTGCGCACCGTCCGCCACCGGATCCGTTGGGTGTCAGCGGAATACCGGATCGACTCCACCTTGCACACGTCGATGACCGGCCCGCCGAACAACGCCACGTAGTTGGGCTGGGGCAGGTACAGGTTCCGCTCCAGCCGCCGGATCACCCGGCCTTCGGCGTCGTGTGCCACCTCGATCGCCTGCCCGCCAAGGTAGTCCTGCATGAACTCGATCGCCCGGTCGATCTCCACCCTGGGCGTGAACTCGGTGTAGGGCGCGTTTATCGTGCGCTGGCAGCCGAACAGCACCGCGCCGTCCAGATATCGCCAGCGCATGCCCGACTCGTCCCAGGGCAGCTGTGCCGCCAGTGTTTCCAGCTCGGCCCCGAGTTCCTCGACCGCGGCGAAGTCCGCAGGGCCGTAGTCCGTGGGGTCGATGCCCAGTCCCACCTCGGGCCGGGGCACCCGGTCCTTGGCGCCGATCACCTGCCAGGCGTTGGCCAGCCGGTCCAGATAGCCCAGCGCGGCCAGGCATTTCCGCAACTGGCGGGTCGCGAGTGGACTGTCCACACTGGCCTCGACGAGCCCGTTGTGCCAGTCCCGCAGGCGAACCAGCAGTGGATCCTCCTCGCCCTGACCGCCGACCGCCGCCAGTACCCGCCGCAACGCGCCGTCGGTCCGTAACCCGCGCCGGGCCGCCCGCAGCTCCGGGGCCGGATTCCGCCACCCGGCATACGGTGTGGCGTCCCCGTCGATCCGCACCTCGGGCGTCCCGAACTCGGCCACCGCGGCCGCCAGCAACGGTGAACTCAGCGGTTCGGCTCCCATCAGCCGCGCCCCGACGAGGTCCACGGCCAGCGCGTCGTCCCCGGCGAGCAGGGTGCCGGTGGTGATGGGCACCGGCACCTCGGTCCCGGCCGGGCCGTGGCTGCTCGCCAGCGCGTCCACCAGGTGGAAGTCGGCTGGGCAATGCCGGAGCAACTCGACCAGGACCTCGCCGGTGTCCCGGTCCGCCACCAGGTCCTGGTGGCGATCGGCGGAATCGGGCAGTCCCAACAGGTTCGCCAGGCAGAGCGCGTACCCGAACTCGGCGTGGGTGGCGTTCTTCGCCAGGTTGATCCGGAAGCCCGCCTCCAGCCACACCCGGGGAATTCCCATGCCCCGCAACACACCTGTCCCGGGGAACGGCCCCTCGGCCACGTCCGCGCCCAGCTCCACCAGTCCGTACTCCGAGCCGTGCGCGGTGACCCCGCCGAGGTCCAGCCGCCGTATCCCGGGCGCCGGGCGCAACCTGCCGTCGACGGCGGCCACCACAACCCGCTCGAACCCGTGCGCGTACAGCTCGTCCACGAGTTGCTCGACCAGTACCGGATCCACCGAGGTCCGCCGGTCCCCGGTGGCCCCGGCGATCACCAGCACCTCGCCCGGGATCCCGGCCAGTCGCTCCCACAGTCCGGCCGCGTCCAGGGCTTCGGCCAGCAGGTCGGCCTGCGCGGCGGGCGCACGGCGGTTGGCCACCGCGACCACACGCGAGCTGCTCACGGGCATCGCCTCCCCTGCGCTGACCACCATTCTCCGCCGGCACGACGGTCGGCGAACATGGTCGGCGGGGGAAGCCGCCCGTTCGGGCAGCCGAACGGTCTCACCTGCCGTTGAAGACCGCTGATCTGCCCTGACTGGACCCGAACATCGCCGTCCCGTCATGCCCGATCCCCGGCACCGTCACCAGCCGGTGCGGCAGGCCGGGGAACTGCCCGGTGACCGAGTCGAAGTAGGCATTGCCGCGCTCGAACCGGTTGCGCCCCTGGGCTTCCGCCGGGCACTCGGTGTCCAGCGAGCTGTCCCGCAGGGTGTCCCGCTCACCCAGCAGGTAGGTCACCCTGCGCGAGCTGTACCTGGCGCGGATCTGGTCGGCACTGGGCCTGGACATGTACGGATTCCTTTGTTTCAGGCCGTATTTGTAGTTGTCGTAGCCGGGACAGGAACCCAGCGCCGGGCGCTGGGAGTTCAGGTACAGGTAACTCGACGGGTTCGCGGTGACGTAGGTGATCTCCAGGCCGGTGAGTTCGGCCGGGGCGGGGCTGCCCGCGGCGTAGCGCTGGACGAACTGGCCGCCCGCGGAGTGACCGGCCACGGTGACCTTGGTCAGGTTCGGGAAGCGGGATTTGTCGGCCAGGGTGCGCAGGATGTGGTCCACGGCGGTGAAGGAGCTGAGCCCGGTGGGGCGGACCGCGTTGCCGCCGTCCTTCCACGACCCCGTGCCGCTGTTGGTCCACCGGGCGTCCTGCTGCGGCGGGTTGTCGTCCGCGGTCTGGAAGTGCGGGGCGATGATCGCGGTGCGCTCGATCAGGGTGCCCGCCGCCTTGACCATCCCGTCGAAATAGCCCTGGGCGTTGCGGCCGGTGCCGTGCACGACCACCACCGCGCCCCTGGCCTCCGTCGCGCCGGTGAGCGGATAGGTGGCGTGGTAGGGGAGTTGGCCGCCGCCGGGCAGGGACAGGCGGGACTGGCAGTTGGCCGTGCAGGGTTCGCGGGGTGCGGCGGTGGCAGCGGAGGCTCCGGTGAGCAGCAGACCGGACATCAGGGCGGCGGTGGCGAGTGCGGCGGTGGCTCTCGTGGTCATGCCGGGCACGCTAGGACCGCTGTTCGGGACAGGTCCCGGTCAGCGACCGGCGGGGGTGGCCAGCACCCAGTGGAAGGTGGCCGGGCCCTCCGGCTCGTGCATGGTGACCGGCTCGTCGACCAGCAGCCGCAGCCCGGCCTGGCGCAGCAGCACGCTGTTGCGGGCCGGGGGATGGCTGCTGAAGAACATCGGCGCGCCCAGCCAGTCCGCGTCCACCCCGTTGTTGCCGCTGGCGCCCAGCGCGGCCAGGAACAGGCCGCCGGGCCGCAGCCAGCTCGCGATCCGGGCGTACAACGCGGGCTGCTCGGCCCTGGGCACGTGCAGGATCGAGTAGAAGGCGGTCACCGCGTCCAGGCTGGCCGGCGGGACGTCCAGGTCGGTCATGTCGGCCTGGGCGAACCGCGCGCCGGGCACGGCCAGCCGGGCCAGCTCGACCTGCTTGGCCGACAGGTCCACGCCGAACACCCGGTGCCGCTGCGCCAGCTTCGCCGTGCACGGGACGCCCGCGCCGCAGCCGAGTTCCAGGATCTCCGAACCGGGGGACAGCCGCGCCAGCAACAGGTCCACGAACCGCGACCGCGGATCGTCCTGGATGCGTGCGCTCCAGTCCAGGTACTCCTGCGCGATCACGTCGTAGCCCGCTGCGACGATCTGCCTGGCATCCTCGACCACAACCGGACGGTAGCGCACCGCCGAACTGTGGCTGAGGACACCAAAACTGTGGCCTGCTGCGCCGAATGGGTAGTTTCGACCCGGTGTCCACCGAACCCGCCCCCGGCCGCCGCCGCACCCTGACCAGCCTGCTCCTGGCCCTGGTGCTGGTCATCGCGCTGGTGGGCACGCTGGGCGCCACCGGCCAGGCCCGCCTGGTCCCCGACCCCATCCCCGGCGAGCCGCTGGCCCTGGTGGAGGGCATCCCCGGCCCGGAGACCGGCCCGCCCTGCCCGCTGGACAAGCGGTACGTGGACGAGCAGCCCGCCGGCCTGCGCGAGGACGTGGCGCAGGCGTGGCAGCGGCTGCGCGCCAAGGCGGCCGAGGCGAAGGTGCAGCTGTGCGTCAACGACGGCAAGCGCAGCGTTGGCCAGCAGGAACGCGAGTTCGCCGAGGCGGTGCGCCGTTTCGGCACCGCCGCGCTGGCCAGCCGGTACGTGCTGACCCCGGAGAAGTCCATGCACGTCAAGGGAATCGCGGTGGACATCCAGCCACTGGCCTCGGCCGCCTGGGTGGAGCGCAACGGCCGCGCCGTGGGCTGGTGCCGCCGGTACCAGAACGAGGAATGGCACTTCGAGTACGACCAGAACTACGTCACCGCGGGCTGCCCGGCCCTGCTGCCCAGCGCCACCGGCAGCTGACCCCGCCGGATAGCCTATCCGCATGCTCGCTCCCGCGGACGTCGTCACCGCACTGCTCAAGGCCACCGAACACCGCGACGTCGAGGAGATCCTCAGCCACCTCGCCCCCGAGATCAGCTACCGGAACATGCCCCCTGCCCGCCGCCCGCGGCACCAAGGCGGTGGCCAGGCAGTTCGGCCTGCTGCACCGGCTCTACACCGAGTGCGAGGTGGAGATCACCAACATCGCCACCAACGGCGAGGTGGTGCTGACCGAACGCTTCGACGTCATCCGCCGCGGCAACTGGAGCGCGCGGTTCTGGGTGTGCGGGACGTTCGTGGTGCGGGGTGGGCGGGTTGTGCTGTGGCGGGATTACTACGACCAGGCGGCGTTTTTGGGGTCGTGTCTGGCGGGGGTGGGGCGGGTGGCGGTCGCCGGGGTGCGCGGGAAACGCTGAATCGGTCGCGGCGAGCCAGCCGCCGGTGGATGATCAGCCGGTGCCCACCTACGCCTGGCTCGGCCTCGACCGCGAACTGACCCCCGGCGCCGAACTGTTCCGCTCGGACCGGACCTTCCAGGTGTGGGACTACACCGCCAGCCACTGCCGGCTGCTGTTGCGCAGCCCCGGCGACGGCGACCGGACCCGCGTCGACCTGGTGTTCGCCGGGGTCAGCTCGATGCGGTTGAGCACGGCCTACGTCGGCGGGCTGCGGATCCGCTGCGCCACCGGCTCCGAGGGCCCGGACCGGCGCCGGTTCCTGCTGGAGTCCGACGGCGTCGCCGACCATGTGGTCGGTGAAGCTGTGGGCTGGCACGAGGATCAGGATCTCGGTCAGCCCAGCCACTTCGCCGACCCGTCCCCGACGCCACCCTGGGCCCGGACCGAACTCCAGGGCGTGCACGGCGGGTTCGACACCCCGCTGGCCACCGTCGAGGAGTTGCTGCACGCCGTCCGCACCGGCGAACAGCCCACCGGGGACCGGACCGGGTACCGCTTCGTCTACGTCCTCATCGCCCGGTTCGACCACGAGTCCGGCGACCCGCACGGCATCGGCGTCTTCCTCACCCACGAGGAGGCCGAGCAGCGACGCCGTGAACTCGACGGCCGGTTCCGCGACGCGGCCTTCACCATCGACGCCGTCCCGGTCGGCATCTGAGGTCAGCCGGTCAGCGGATACGCCATCGACACCCCACCCAGCAACACCCCGTTCGGCAACCGCACCCGGGTCCGCGCCACCTCGCGGAACCCGAACGCCCGGTACAACGGCTCCCCCGGCAGCGTCGCCATCAGCACCAACTCCCGGAACCCCGCCGCCCGAGCCGCCGTCACGCACCGGGCCAGGATCGCCCGCCCCAGCCCGCGCCGCGTCCAGTCGCCGTGCACGAACATGGCGCGCACCCTGGCGGGTTCGGTGGCCGGGTCGAGCAGGCGGTCGTCGGTGGGGGAGGAGCCGGAGCCGGTGTAGAGCTTGTCCCGGGTGCTCCAGCCGCCGCAGGCCACGACCTGGCCGGCGGCCTCGTGCACGAAGTAGGTGCCGTCCTCGATCAGGACCGGGTCGGGCACGGTGAGGTAGCGGGCCGCGGCCTCGGTCTCGCGCTGGTCGTGGAAGCGGGGGAACACCTCCAGGACCGAGGCCCGCATGAGGGTGGCGATGCCGGGCAGGTCGCCGGGTTCGGCGGGGCGGAGCACCGGCTGGTGGAGTCCGCTCCACCCCGGATCCGGCAGTGCGCGGGATCGGCCCGAGGGCCCGGAATTCGTAGGTTCGTCCCCATGAGCAACCACACCGAAGTGAACCAGATCCGCCGCCCCGGCAGCCCGGTTTCCGTGCCGCTGCTGTGGGTGCTGGCGGTGCTCACCTCCGCGGTCAACTCCCTCGGCTTCCTGGTCGGCGTGCCCTTCGCCGCCAGCCTCGCGGCGGGGTGCGGCTCGGTGGTCTGCATCGCGCTGCTGATCACTTATTACGTCCGGCGGCGCGCCCGGTCCTGATAGCCTCCGCCGCCATGACGACTGCCCGGGTGCGCCTGGTCGAGATCACCGCGGACAACCGGGACGCGGTGTGCGCGCTGCGGGTCCATCCCGCGCAGGAACGCCTGGTCGCCTCGGTGGCCAAGTCCCTCGACGACGCGGCGAGCACGCCCGAGGGCGAGCCCTGGTACCGGGCGGTCTACGCGGGGGACGAGCCGGTCGGGTTCGTGATGCTGAGCTGGAACGTGCCGCCCGGCAGGCCCGGCGTCATCGGGCCGTACTTCCTGTGGCGGCTGCTCATCGACGCCGCGCACCAGGGCCGCGGCTATGGGCGGGCGGTGCTCGCGCAGGTCGTCGAGCTGGTGCGGGCCGACGGCGGCACCGAGTTGCTCACCAGTCATCAGCAGGGCGAGGGCAATCCGGGGCCGTTCTACCTTGGGCTGGGTTTCGAGCCCACCGGCGAGGTCGACGAGGACGAGATCGTGCTCCGGCTCGTGCTGACCGGCTGAGCACCGGCCAGCACGAGATCAGAGTTGTGCTGGCCTACTCAGCTGGTCTGGTAGGTCAGGCAGTTGGCCACGTGCTCGCCCACGCCGGGCCCGATCCGGACACTCGGCGCGGTGCACTCCAGTGAGGCGTTGTGCATGCAGTCCACGCGGGAGCACGCCCCCACCTTGGCCACGACCTTCTCCAGGCCGCCCTTGGTACTCAACGGGATGAAGGTGCCGCAGTCGGCGGCGCCGTTGTCGCCGCGCACGGTGATGGCGAAGGCGTGGCACCCGTCGTGGTTGTAGGAACAGCCGCTCACCGTGCACGAGTGCACGGCTGGCATGGCCGGGTTCTCCAGCGTGGTCATATCCGCTCCGGTGTTCCGTGGTGGGAAATCAGCTCGGCGAACTCGACCCTGCCACCGGTATCCGGACCCCGCAATTCGAGCGCGGTTTAGGCAAGCCTATCCTGCCCCGGACTCACCGGCCGTATTCGCGAATCCAGTCGATCTCCATCGACGCCTCGGTATGCGCTGGCGCGGCGATCGGGTCGAAGTCCAGTTTGATCGTCGGCGCCATCGCACTGCGGGTCAGGTTGTCCGGATCTTCCTGCTGGAACCACTGTTCACCGTTGAGGTAACCGAAGACGCCGGACTCCGACCACTCCACCGCGAAGTGGTTCCACTCGGTCAGATCGACATCGCGTTCGCCGCCGAGGCGTCCCTTTCCACCGGGCGGGGCGAGGAAAAAGTAGACGTGCTGCCGATTCGCGTCATTCTTGTTTTCCATGAAGACGATTTCCTCGCCGACCGTGGACCGACTGTCCGCGGGCCACAAGGTCAGAATGGCGCGATAACACGCGCAGCCCTTGGGCACCCGGACCCTGGCCTCCCACCGCCCGCGGGGCAGACCGGGACCGCCGCGCAGGTAGCCGGTGTCGCCGTTGGGCAGGCCGGTGATGACGAGCGCGTCGTCCCGCACGCTCACCCGTTCCTTCATCCGCCGCCCTTTGTCCTCCCGGCCCAGCCGTCCGTCCGCGACCTGCCAGCCCTCGTCCACGCCGGCGCTGAACTCCGCGCGCTGCCTGGGATTCCCCCAGCCGTACCGCTCCGCCGCGGTGTTCGCCAATGAGCCGGGCGCGGGGAAGAAACCCGACCACTGGGTGGCAACCACCACCACGGCCGCGACGAGCACCAGGGCGAGCGCCGCGAGCAGCAGCGGCCGCCGCCTGGCACGTTTCCGGCCGGTCGGCGGGGCGGCCGCCACCACGTGCTCGCCGGTGTCGGCCGAGGTCACCACGGCCGCGCACAGTTCCTGACTCCGCGCGGCGGAGGGGCGTTCACCGGGCGCGGTCTGCAGCAGTTCGGCCAGCACCGGGGCCAGCGGTCCCGAGCGCCGGGCCGGTTGCAGGTCCCCGGCGGCGGCCCGGCGCAGCTGCGCGTACGGCCCCAGTTCGTCGCCACCCCACGGCCCGATGCCCTCGACCACGGCGAACAGCGTGGCGCCGAGGGAGAACACGTCCGAGGGCGCCAGTGCCTCCGCCCCGTTGGCGACCTCGGGGGCCAGGTAGCCCACGGTGCCGCCGACCTGTTCGCTGTTGGTCCTGGTGACCTCGGACCAGCGGGAGATGCCCAGGTCGGTGAGCTTGGCCGTGCCGTCCTCGGTGAGCAGCACGTTGGCCGGTTTGACGTCGCGGTGCACCATGCCGTGCCGGTGCATGACGGCCAGCGCCCCGGCCAGTTGCGCGCCGATCCGGGCCGCGGTCACCGGATCCAGCGGCCCGTCCTCGGCCACCACCGCGGCCAGGCTGCGCGAGGGCAGGTACTCCATGACCAGCCAGCGGTCCTCGCCGTCGAGCGCCACGTCGAACACGGTCACCACGTGCGGGTGGTGCAATCCGGCGCCAATTCGCGCCTCGCGGCGAATTTGCCCGTGGTCCCCGGTCTGGGACCGCTTGAGCGCGACCACCCGGCCCAGTTCGAGGTCGGTGGCCCGCCACACGATCCCCATCCCGCCGGACCCGATCTGATCGGTGAGCTGATAGCGCTGCGCGATGACCTGTCCACGGTGCACGGGCCGCAGTCTAGGGCGTCGCCGGTAACGGAACGGTCTGCTCCGAAGGCGTGCACACCACTGCGTTATACAACGGAAAATGTATGGAGAGCCGCTATTCCCGGCCGGTGTTCACAGCCAGCCGCGGCGGGCGGCCTGCACCCCGGCCTGGAACCGGGTGGTCGCGCCAAGGCGGTCCAGCAGCAGTGCCACCCGGCGGACCACGGTGCGCCGGGACAACTCGAGTCGCCGGGCGATGGCCTCGTCGGTGGCGCCGCTGGCCATCAGGGTGAGGATGACCCGGTCCCGGTCGTCGTCCAGGGTGTCCGCGCCGACCGCGGAGATGGGCACGGCGAGTTTCCACAGCGTCTCGAAGGTGTTGGACAGCGCGGTGAACAGGCTCGACGGCCGGATCAGCAGCGCCACCACGCTCTGCCCGCCCTCGGCCTCCAGGGTCACCACGGCCAGTTGGTCGTCGGCGATGACCAGTTTCATCGGCGGTTCCTTGAGCGTGCGGGCCTGTTCGCCCTTGGCCACCATCCGCGGGATGTCCGGGACGGTGCCGTCGTTGTACGCCGACTCGTAGTAGATGGTGCGGTAGCCGACCCCGGCGGCCATCCGGTCGAACTGCAGGGTCTCCTGGTTGGCGTAGTAGGAGGGCTGGGCGAAGTAGGGCGGCCGGTCGATGATCCGCATCTCCTGGTTCGCCGCCCGCTGCATCCGCTGCATGGTGGCCAGGATCCGCTCGGTGTCGGTCAGCACCTCCAGGGCGCCGTAGTGGCCTTCCTCGCGGCGGACGAACCGGAAGAGCCGCTCCAGCTCGGTGCCGGACTGGCGGGCCTCGGCCCGGCGCACCGCGTCCCGGCGCAGTGCCGACTCGGTGATCTCGGCGGGGGAGTGCGCCTCCCACGCGCCGCCGTCCAGGGCCACCGCGACGTTGCGCGCGACCAGCTCGTCCAGCAGCCGCCGCACCGTCTCCGGCCTGATCCCGGTCTCCGCGGCCAGTTCCGCGACCCCCGTCCGAGGCAGGCAGACCAGGGCCCGGTACACCCGGCCGTGCTCGGTGCCGGGGTCCAGCGCCTCCAGCACCATGCACCCCCGCCGCGCGCTCGCCCTGCGCGCCCGACCATAGGAGGCGGCCTCGCCGGCGGTCAATCCGGGGTGGACCGGCGGCAGGCCCGCGGACCGGGGTCCACGGGCCTGCCACTCGGGATCGTTCAGCCGCACACCGCCGCCGTCATGGCGTCGGAGGCCAGCTTGACCCGGGGTTCCTCGGCCGGGGTGACGCTGGTCAGCACCACCGCCTTGCGCCCGTTCTCGGCGATGACCCCCCAGGTCAGGTAGCCGGGGATGGCCCCGTTGTGCCCGTACACCCGCACCCCGCAGGGCAGCTCGAAGGTGGACAGCCCAAGTCCGTAGAACCCGCCGGGCAACGGCGTCTTCATCTCGGTCAGCAGCGCCGGCGGCAGCAGGTGGCCGCCGAGCAGCAGGTCCAGGAACTTGGCCGTGTCGGTGGCGGTGGAGTACATCGCACCCGCGGCCCAGGCCATGGTCGGGTCCTGCGAGCGGGAGTCGACGCGCACCGGCACGAACGGCACCGCCACGTACCCGGTCACGTACGGCGTCGGCATCAGCTGCTGACCCGCGCTCTGCAGACCGGTGTTGGCCAGCCCGTGCGGGATCAGGATCCGCTCGGCGATCTCCTGGGCCACCGGGCGTCCGGTGAGCTTCTCGATGATCAGGCCCAGGATGATGTAGTTGGTGTTGGAGTAGCCGTACTTGCTGCCCGGCGCGAACTGCGAGCCGTGGCTCAGCCCGGACTTGGCGTGCGCGGTCACGTCGTAGGTGCGCCACCAGTTCGTGGGCAGCGCGACCATCACGTTGAGGTACTCGGCGATGCCGCTGGTGTGCTGCAACAGGTGCCGCACGGTGATCTTGGTGTCGTCGTTGGTGGTGCCGGTGGCCAGACCGGGCAGGTAGGCGCCGAACCCGGTGTCCAGGGCGAGTTTGCCCTCGCCGACGAGCTGAAGCACCACGGTGGAGACGTACATCTTGGTCAGGCTGCCGATCCGGAAGTGGTCCCGGTCGCCGATCGGCCGGTTCTCCAGCCCGGACACCGCGCCGGCGTGCACGGACCAGTCCGCGCCGCTGCCGAAGAGGAAGGCCGAGGAACCCATCGCGCGCTGCTGGGAGACCAGCGCGTTGACCGCGGCCTGCGCGGCCGCCTTGCCGTAGGCGGGCGGGGCGGCGACCGCGCCGGGGGCGAGTGCCACCGCGGCGGTGGCGGCGACGGTGGCCAGCACCGCCCAGCGCCGGGTACGGGTGAGCAGAGACATCAGGGGTGTCCTTTCCCGGGAGGCGGAGGTCAGCTCTTGTCGCACAGCGCGGTCATGGTGGCGTTGGCCAGCAGGCCGGGGCCGCCGCCGTGGGACAGCGAACCGCCGCTGCCGCCGCCGAAGGGGTCGAGCACGTTGACCGTGGTGAAGGCGGCCCGGCCGTCGGTGGTGGCGATGGCGTTGGACTCATAGCCGGGCCAGAGCCCGTTGTGGCCCCAGGCCTCGCCGCCGCAGGGCAGCGGGTAGCGGCTGATGCCCAGGCCGTAGGCGATCTCCGGCGCGCCCGGCCCGACGAACGGGGTGAGCATCTCGGCCAGCCGGGCCGGCGGGATGACCTTGCCGGTGAGCAGGGCCTGCAGGAACTTGGTGGCGTCCTGGCCGCTGGTCACGATGCCGCCGCTGGAGCCGCCGATGCTGGGCTCGAACATCTGCGTGACGTCGAGGTAGACCACCCGGCCCAGGTAGCCGCGCACATGACCCTGCGGCAGCGCCTTGGTGCCCACCGGCACCATCGTGGTGGACAGCCCGAGCGGGGTGATGATCCGCGTGGTCAGCTCCTCGATCCAGCCGCGCTTGGTCACCGCCTCGATGATCATCCCGGCCAGGATGAAGTTGGTGCCGGAGTACCGCCAGCCCTGGCCGGGTGCGAAGTAGGGCGGGTTGGCCAGGCCGAGCGCGGCGACCTGGGCCAGGGTGAACTGGCGGAGCTGGAACTGCGGGTTGCGCAGGGCCACCTCGACGTAGTCGAAGATGCCGCTGGAGTGGTTGAGCAGCTGCCGGACGGTGATGTTGCGGCCGTCGTACCCGTTGCCCTGCACCACGCCGGG
This sequence comes from Crossiella cryophila, assembly GCF_014204915.1. Taxonomy (NCBI): domain Bacteria; kingdom Bacillati; phylum Actinomycetota; class Actinomycetes; order Pseudonocardiales; family Pseudonocardiaceae; genus Crossiella; species Crossiella cryophila. Next base: position 7,926,554 of record NZ_JACHMH010000001.1, on the reverse strand, counting down.
CAGGTAGGTCTCCACGCTCGCGTCGAGGTTGACCAGGCCCTCCTCGGCCAGCTGCAACATCATCGCCGCGGTGAAGGTCTTGGTCAGGCTGCCCGCCCGCACCCGGTGTTCCGGCCCGACCGGCAGGGCCTGGCCGAGCATCCGGGTCCCGCTGGTCAGGCTCCACATCGTGTTGCCCTCGCGCACGGTGGCCCCGGCGCCGATGGCGGCCCTGGCGCTGCGCTGGCCGTCGATGGCGGCCTGGGTGGCCGCGTGCGCCGGCGGGTCGGCCAGGGCGGCGGGCGCGGTCAGCCCGGTCACCGCGGCGGCGGTGACCAGCGCGACCGCCCAGCGGGTCAGCTTGGACGTCGTGGACATTGTTCGGTGCCCCCAGGAAGTGGCGGAAGAACCCGGGAACGGCCCCCGGGCGAGGCTGATTCTTCCCGTGGGGCAACGGTTCCCGGGTCACTTCTGCCTGGCGCACCTGCGCAGCTGGCGCAACTGCGCCAGCCTGGCCGCTACTGGAACAGGTCGGGCTGCTCGGCCTGGATCTGGTCGAACAGCGGCTGCGCGTTGAACCAGCCGGACAGCGGCGAGCCGAGCTGGTCGCGGGTCTGCGACGCGACCTCCCGGCCGATCAGGGTGGGCGTGCCCGCGGCCATCGCGAGGAGCTGGGCCTGGCAGGAGCGTTCCATGGTGATGAACCACCACACCGCCTCGGCCACCGACTGCCCGACGGTGAGCAGTCCGTGGTTCTGCAGGATCACCGCCTTGTTGTCGCCGAGGGCGGCGCCGATGTTCTTGCCCTCCTCCAGCGCGGTGACGATCCCGTTGTAGTCGCGGTAGATCGAGTGGTCCTGGTAGAAGGCGCAGGCGTCCTGGGTGATCGGGTCCAGGGGGATGCCGAGGCTGGCGAAGGCCTTGCCGTGCAGGGAGTGCGAGTGGGCGGCGGCGATGGCGTCCGGGCGGGCCGCGTGCACCTGGGAATGGATGACGAAGGCAGCCCGGTTGACCGGCCGCCTGCCCTCCACCAGCGTGCCGGTGTGGTCGACCAGCACCAGGTCGGATGCCTTGATGTGGTTGAAGCTCATGCCGAACGGGTTGACCCAGAACCGGTCCTGGCCGCCAGGGTCGCGCACGGTGATGTGCCCGGCCACGCCCTCGGCGAAGCCGAACTTGCCGAAGAGCCGGAACCCGGCCGCGAGCTGTTCCTTGCGGTGGCGGCGCTCCTCCTCGACGGTGTCGAAACTCGGCGGGGCGGGCAGGGCGACGCCCTCGGGCATCGGGCCGAACAGCTCGCGCATGACGTCGTCCATGACAGCTCCTCAAACGGATGCATGGGTGTATCGGATACATCAACGTATTATCAGAGGATGCCGAAGGGGTCAACGAAGCGCAGGCCGGAGACGATCACCCGGTTGCTGGACGCGGCGTTGCTGGTCTTCGCCGAAGCGGGCCTGCGTGGCGCCACCATCGCCCAGGTCTGCGAGCGGGCCGGCTACACCAGGGGCGCGTTCTACTCGAACTTCGACAGCCTGGAGGAGTTGTTCTTCGCGCTGTTCGACCGGCACGCCGATCAGCAGCTGGACCGCCTGCGCGAGTCACTGGAGGCGGGTGGTTTCGAGGCGTTGCTGGCGGTCGACGAGGCCGAGGTGACCTGGTACCTGGTCTCCACCGAGTTCACCCTGCACGCCATCCGCGATCCGGCCGCCGCGCGCAGGCTGGCCGAGCACGACGCCCGGCTGCGCGCCACCCTCACCGGGATCCTGGCCGGGCACCTGGCCCGGCTCGGCCGGACCGCCACGGTCGACCTGGACGAGCTGGCCCGCCTGGTGGTGGCGTTGCGCGAGGGCAGCCTGGCGCAGAGCCTGGTCGAGCCGGACCGGCTGCCACCCGGACATCTGGAACAGACCTACCTGCCGATCCTGCTCGCCGCGCTGAGCCAGTGACCACCGCCACCCTCGCCACCGGCCTGAGCAGCGGAAATCACTAGTCGCTTCGGTGCTGACATGGTGCTGACGGAGGGGGTCACGCGGAGAGGACACCCACCTGATGAGCCGGGACAGCCTGGAGGTCGCGCAGCCGCTGAGCCCGCGCGACCGGGTCACCTCGATCGACATGCTGCGCGGGTTCGCGCTGTTCGGCATCCTGCTGGTCAACATCAAGGTCTTCGCCAGGGTCGGCGCGCTGCCGGACCGGGGGCCGCTGGAGTACTGGACCGCGGTGCTGCTGGACGCCAAGTTCTACACCCTGTTCCTCTTCCTGTTCGGCTACGGCGTCGCCGGGCAGCTCTCCCGGCTGAACACGGTCTGGCCGCTGCGCAGGCGGCTGGCGTTGTTGCTGGTCATCGGCGTGCTGCACGGGGTGCTGCTGTGGGAGGGCGACATCCTCACCGCCTACGCGGTGATCGGGTTCCTGCTGCTGGCCATGCGCGGGGTGACCACCCGGCGCGCCCTGCGGCGGGCCGGGTGGCTCTACGGCCTGAGCCTGCTGCTGCTCGGCGCGCTGACCTTCGCCCGCGGCTTCGACACCACCGATCCGGTGCGGGCCGCCCAGCAGACCGCGGACGCCTTCAACGCCCCGGCCGCCTCGGTGATCGCCACCCGCGCGGTGTCCTACGCCGGTTCGACCGCCACCCTGGTCCTGCTGTTGCTGCCGGTCCTGCTCGGCACCATGCTGCTCGGCCTGGCCGCGGGCCGCGCGAACCTGTTCACCTCGGGCGCGCTCACCCCGGCTCGGTCGCGCCGGATCGCGCTGACCGGACTGGGCATCGGCCTGCCGGTCACGGCGGTGTGGACCTGGCTGTGGCCAGGCCAGGGTGAGGGCGCCGGCGCGTTCATCGAGCAGGCCACCGCGCCGCTGATCACCGCCGGGTATGTGGCGTTGCTGCTGCTGGCCTGGGACACCGCGCCCGGCAGGCGGGTGCTGTCCGCGCTGGTGCCGCTGGGCAGGCTGTCGCTGACCAGCTACCTCACCCAGTCCCTGCTCTGCGCCTTCCTGTTCACCGGGTACGGCCTGGCTCTGGGCGGCGAACTCACCTCGCCCGCGGTGCTGGGCGTCGCGGTGGCGATCTACCTGGCCCAGCTGGCAGGCAGCCACCTGTACCTGCGCTGGTTCCGGATCGGCCCGGCGGAGTGGCTGCTGCGCTCGTTCACCTATCTCAGGGCGCAACCCCTTCGGACTCCCGGTACACGCCCAGCGCCGCAACGTGTGAGGTGAACCGGAAGTGCCGCCCGTCCGGGCCGACCTCGCCGTCGGTGGCGATGGCGACCTTGTTGCCGAGCACCTCCACCTCCACCTCGGGCCGGTCCTGCTGGCAGTAGGTGCGGCTGCGGTGCAGCGCCCCGGTCAGCGCGGCCAGCACGAACCGGGTTCGCGACCAGCGCATGTCGGCGCGCACGTACCGGACATCGAGGAGGCCGTCGTCCAGGCGCGGGCGGCTGGTGGGGGCGAAGCCCTTGGGTTCGTAGGAGCCGTTGCCGACGAAGAGCAGCCAGACCTGGCGGGTCTCGCCGTCGATGCGGACCTTGAGCGGGCGGGAGGCGTGCAGCACCCGGACCAGCGCGGCCGCCGCGGCCGGCCACTTGCCCCAGCGGCCCTCCCACTTCTCCCGCAACCGGACCATGTCGGGGTAGCCGCCGAGGCTGGCGGTGTTGACGAACCAGCGCCGGGGCAGGCCGTCCACCAGCACCGAGCTGAGGTCGACCGCGACCGCGGCGCCGTTGTCCACCGCGCGCACCACGCTGTCGGCCTCCTCCGCGCCGACGTCCCTGGCGAAGTGGTTGAGCGTGCCAGCGGGCAGCACGGCCAGCGGCAGGCGGCGTTCGGCGGCGATCGAGGCGACCGCGGCCACCGTGCCGTCGCCACCGGCCACGCCCAGCGCCCGGATGGGTTCTTCCGCCGTATCCAGGGCGGTGCGGAGCTGTTCCAGCAGGTCCTGGTCCTTGCTCGGTTCGATCACCGCGGCCTTGGGCCAGTTGCGGGCGACCTCCTCGCTCTGGTCGAAGGAGTCATCGCCGGAGTGCGGGTTGACCACCACCAGCAGGCCCTCGCCCTCGGGCAGCGCGGCGGCCTGCCGCTGGTGCCGGGTGTCGGCAGGGGCCTCCCGGCGCAGCGGCCACCAGTGCCGGGTGGCCAGGCCGATGCTCGCGCCCAGCACCGCGCCCGCGGCCACATCGCTCGGCCAGTGCACGCCGGTGTGCACCCGGGAGTAGGCGACCGTGGCGGCCAGTGGGATGACCACGGCCGCGGCGATCGGGGCCTCCATGACGACCGCGGTGGCGAAGGCGGCGGCCGAGGCGGCGTGCCCGGAGGGGAAGGAGGAGGAGGTCGGCGGGTCCGGGATGCGCCGGTGCGCGGGCACCAGCTCCGCGGCCGGTCGGCGACGTGGGAACAGCGGCTTCGCGATCAGGTTCGCGGTCGCGCTGGCGCCCGCGATGGCGACCACGCCCCGGAACGCGGCGCGCCTGGTCCGGCCCTTCCTGCTCGCGAGAAGCGCCGCCACACCGAACCACAGCAGGCTGTGGTTCGCGGTAGTGGTGATCACCTTCAAGGTGGGGTCAACGGCACTTCTTGGCAGGTCGGCGCTACGCCGAACGAGGTCACGATCCGTCTCGTCGACGCCTTCGAACACCCTGCGAAACCACTCGAACACAACAACACGCTAACTGGCGCCCGGATGGAGTCCGGTCAGACGCGCCGCTAGCGCCTACTGTGGACACATGCAGCGGCGGATCTTCGGCATCGAGACCGAATTCGGGGTGACCTGCACCTTCCACGGACAGCGACGCCTGTCCCCTGACGAGGTGGCGCGGTACTTGTTCCGTCGCGTGGTGTCCTGGGGCCGGTCATCCAACGTGTTCCTGCGCAACGGTTCCCGGCTCTACCTGGACGTCGGCTCGCACCCGGAGTACGCCACCGCGGAGTGCGACGACCTCACCCAGCTGGTGACCCACGACAAGGCCGGTGAGCGGATCCTGGAGGACCTGCTCGTCGACGCCGAGCGCAGGCTGGCCGATGAGGGCATCGGCGGTGACATCTTCCTGTTCAAGAACAACACCGACTCGGCTGGCAACTCCTACGGTTGCCACGAGAACTACCTGGTCGCGCGGGCGGGGGAGTTCTCCCGGATCGCCGATGTGCTGCTCCCGTTCCTGGTCACCAGGCAGCTGATCTGCGGCGCGGGCAAGGTCCTGCAGACCCCGCGCGGCGCGGTGTACTGCCTGTCCCAGCGTGCCGAGCACATCTGGGAGGGCGTCTCCAGCGCCACCACCCGGTCCCGGCCGATCATCAACACCAGGGACGAGCCGCACGCCGACGCCGAGCGCTACCGCAGGCTGCACGTGATCGTCGGCGACTCGAACATGTCCGAGGTGACCACGCTGCTCAAGGTGGGCAGCGCGAACCTGGTGCTGGAGATGATCGAGGCGGGTGTGCAGTTCCGCGACTTCACCCTGGACAACCCGATAAGGGCCATCCGCGAGATCAGCCACGACCTCACCGGGCGACGGCAGGTGCGGCTGGCAGGCGGACGTGAGGCCTCGGCGCTGGACATCCAGCGGGAGTACTACCAGCGCGCGGTGGAGCACGTGGCCCAGCGCCAGCCCGACCCGACCGCGAACAAGGTGCTCGAACTGTGGGGCCGCACCCTGGACGCGGTGGACGCGCAGGACTTCGGCCAGATCGACCGGGAGATCGACTGGGCGATCAAGCACCGGCTGCTGGAGCGTTACCAGGCCAAACACAACCTGGAGCTGTCCAGCCCGCGGATCGCCCAGCTCGACCTCGCCTACCACGACATCCGCCGCGGCCGGGGCATCTTCGACCTGTTGCAGCGCAAGGACCTGGTGCACCGGGTCACCGACGACGGCGAGATCGAGGCGGCCAAGGACACCCCGCCGCAGTCCACCAGGGCCAAGCTGCGCGGTGACTTCATCGCCGCCGCGCAGGCCGCCGGCCGGGACTTCACCGTGGACTGGGTGCACCTCAAGCTCAACGACCAGGCCCAGCGCACCGTGCTGTGCAAGGACCCGTTCCGCGCGGTGGACGAGCGGGTGGAACGGCTCATCGCCTCGTTGTAACCGGTGCCGACCGTGGCGCGGCTGGGCCTGGAGCGCGGGGACGCGCTCCAGGCCCAGCTCACCACGGTCTGCCCGAACAACCCCACTCCGGCCCAGGCCGCCCCGTCATCGATTGGGGCGACAGCCACATCGCTCTCCGGCAACGCCTCGTCGTTCGCGCGGAGCGCGGGTGGCGATCAGGGAGTGCCGAGTGGGACAACAAGATCCTCCTCCGCGGTGAGCACCTCGCCATCGAAGAAGGACCGTGCCGCGGACACGGACCTCGCACGGCTGTTGCCCGGCCAGAAGTGGGTGAGCATCAGTCGACGGGCGCCCGCCCGCGCGGCCCACTGTCCGGCCTCCTCGGAGGCCAGCAGGTTGCGGCGGCGCTGCTCCAGCTCACCTTCACGGTCGGTGGCCTCAACGATGTACAGGTCCGCGTCCCGACCGAGTTCGGCCAGCCGCGGATCCGGGCCCGTGTCCCCGGTGTAGGCCAGCGCGATCCGGCCGGCCTGCAGGCGGACACCGACGTTGGGCACATAGTGCGGAAGTAGGACGCCGCTCAGCTCGAACGGGCCGACTTGGTAGGCACCTGGCAATTCATGGACGTCGAACACGGCGCTCAGCTCAACCTCGGGTTCCAGGGCGCCCAGACGAGCCAGCACGCCCGGTGTGCAGTACAGCGGGATTTTTCGGTCAGCACCCCCGCCGTACAGGCGTATCCGGAACAGTCCGTGCAGGTCGATGCAGTGGTCAGGGTGTTCGTGGGTGATGACGACGGCGTCCACGGCCGCGTCGGGGCAGTGCGTCAGCAACCGCGGCAGCGTGGCGTAGCCGAGGTCGAGCACAAGACGGAATCCATCCCACTCCACCAAGAACCCGCGATCCCCACCGCCCCGGCCCCCGCCATCCCCAGTGCTCCGGCCACCCCCACCGACCACCTCGCCGCCGCCCGCGCCGCCGCCCGCGCCGCCGCCCACGGCGGCCAACCAGCCCAGCGCGCCGCCCGCGGCCTCGGCGCAGGCGGCCTGGCCGCCGCCGCGGTCGCCATCGCCGAGCAGTGCCTGCGCCCGGCCCGCGGTGCACATCCAGACCCTCGGCGGCTTCCGGGTGCTGCTCGACGGCGCCCCAGCCCTCGTTCGCCCTGTCCCGGACCGCGTTGCCGTTGGCACCTCGGCGGCGATGCGGTCCCGGTTGGCGAGCAGCTCGCCCCGGGAATGCCGCACATCGGCCACATCCACCCGGTAGTCCCGTCGCAGCTCCGCGAGTACGGAGTCAGGCCGCGGCGGGACCGGGCCCTTCCAATAGACCTGGAGCGTGCGGTTCTCCGGCGAGATCGCGATGCCGGTGTGTCCGCCGGAATCGGTGGCCCCTTCCACCGCGTCGCTGAATCGCCGGGCGCCCGCGCTGAGCCGCTCCTGGACCTCGACGAGTTCCCGCCAGCTGCCGAAACCGGCCGGCGGTGGCTCATCGGGTAACTCGGTGCCCGGCGGCACATCGATCTGCCACCGGTCCTGCGCCGTGGCCCGCTCCCCGGCCTGTGCCGCGCTGCCGAAAGCCCTCAGCAGCAGTGCGGCACCCAGCGGCGCGCCAAGTCCGCGCCGCGCTCGATGTCCTGTCCCACGCATGTCCGCTCTCCCCATGGCCGTGATGTCTTCCGCGCTGGGACAACGCCGGGAACAGCGCTCGGGGAATCCTGAAAGCCGCCGGATAATCCGGTTGCCACCCGCGAACCGTAGACCGTACGGTTGGCTGCATGATGATCACGGATCAGCATGCGCCGACCACCGACCGGGCGATCGTCATCGGCGGCGGCCAGTCCGGCCTGGCCGCCGCCTGCGCCCTGCGCACGCACGGATTCCAGCCGGTGCTGCTGGAGGCGGGCCCGGAACCGGTGGGTTCCTGGCCGATGTACTACGACAGCCTGGTCCTGTTCAGCCCAGCCCACCTGAACGCCTTGCCCGGCATGCCCTTCCCCGGCGACCCGGCCCACTACCCCACCCGCGACCAGGTGATCGACTACCTCCGTGGCTACGCCGAGACCCTGGACTGCGAGATCCACACCGGCCGCCGCGTCACCTCGGTGCTCTGCGACCGCGAGGGCTTCGTGGTCACCACCCAGACCGGCGAGACCTGGCACGCACCGGTGGTCGTCTCGGCCACCGGCAACTTCAGCACTCCGCATCGCCCCGACCTGGGACTGACCGAGTTCACCGGCCAGGTGCTGCACTCCAGCGAGTACCGGAATCCCGCGGAGTTCGCCGGGAAGCGGGTGGTCGTGGTCGGCGCGGGCAACTCCGGCGTGCAGATCGCGGTCGAACTCGCTGAGACAGCCGAAAAGGTCACCCTGGTCAGCCGCCAACCAGTGAAAATCGCCGACCTCCAAGGCATGGAAGCCTTCTGGACCTTCATGAAACACCTGGGCCGCCTACCCCTGGGCGCCGCCCTGGCCCGCACCGGCCTACTCGTCGGCCAACAGGTGATCGACAACGTAGGCGGCTACCGAACCGCGCTACGCAAAGGAAAACCCACCCACCGCCCCCTGTTCACCAAGGCGACCGCCACCCACCTCCACTGGCCCAACGACACAAAGGAGCAGGTGGACACCATCATCCTCGCCACCGGCTTCCGCCCCACCCTCGAACACCTCCGCCCGCTGGGAGCCCTGGACCGAGCAGGCAACCCCCACCACCGCAACGGCCTCTCCACCACCCACCCCGGCCTCGCCTACGTAGGCCTGCTGGGCCAACGAGCCCTCTACACAGCGGCGCTGGGCGGCGCGGGCTGGGACGCCTGCCACGTAGCCAAAACCCTGCGCCAACGCCTACCCCGCAAGACCCCCGCCTGCTGCGCTCACTAACCCGACTGCCTGGTAGTGCTCGCCCGCAGCCCGCAGCCCGCAGCCCGCAGCCCGCAGCCCGCAGCCCGCAGCCCGCAGCCCGCAGCCCGCAGCCCGCAGCCCGCAGCCCCGCGCCCCCTGGTTCGGTGTGCCGTCAGTCCGGCGCGCCAAACCGGGCGAGGTGATGCCACAAATGCTTCACCACCTGCGGATCCTGCTCCCCACCCAACACCGCCCGCCCCAGAATCCGCGCGTCCACAAACCCACCCTCAGCCAACCCAGTCCCCAGCGCCACCGCCTCCGGCGTCCGATACCCCTCGGTCTCCCGGAGCCGCCGCACCGACAACCGAAACCCCGGATGCCACTCCACCGGACAAGGCAACCCCGCCGCCAACTCCGCGACCTCGGTCTCCCGGAAACAGGCATCCAGCACCAGCGCCTCCACATCCCGCACCAGCGAGATCGGCCCGTGCACCTGCGCCTCGACGTAGTCGTCCAGCACATCCCGCTCATCGGAAAGCGCCAGCTCGATCAACGACATCCGCTCCGCCGTGCCGAACCGCGCCGGCTCGAACACACTGTCCGGATAGCAGAACGTAGTGCGCCGCAACGACTCCACACCCAACCGGAAATGCGCCGACCCAAACCGCGGCGCCGCCCCCACCACCCGCCGCCGGAAGTTCAACGCCCCGTACTTGGGCCGTTCCACCGCCGCCACCGAGTCATAGGCAGCCCCGAAGATCCGGCTCTCCCACCGCCACCGATCCCCACCGGCATACGCGGTCAGCCCACCATTGCTGACCCCGGTCTCGAACTGCGACCGGTAACACCCATCCGCGCCCAGCAACGCCAGAATCGGCTGCCCACCGACCGTTCGGTCGGGATGGAAGTTCAGACTGACCCGCAGATCCCCACCCATCGGTCCACCCTGGGACAACGCGGCGACATGGGCGATGGCCCGATCCTGCGGAGTGGAGAACGTGCGCACACCGGCGATTCTCGGCCACCCGGCCACTGAATTTCCGGCGACGCGGCCAGCGTCCGCACCCGTCATCCGGTCGAGCCACCCGGCCCGCGCTCCCATCACACCCAGTCGATGCCCGCAGGCCACCCCGGCCGACGCTTGCAAACCACCCCGGCCGACGCTCGCAGCTCACCCGAGCCGACGACCCGGCCCACGTTCCCAGGCTGCCTTGCGCCGCCTCCTCTCCTCTCCGCGCTGCCCTGCCGCCCGCCCGAGCCGCCCGCTCCGCTCTGTCCGTCCGCTCCGCTCTGCAGCGCCCGGCCTCACCGCCCCGCCTTGCCACCGCCAGATTCACCGGCCCGCCCTACCTCGGCCAGCCTCTCTTCGTCCTGCTTCGCGTCCGCCTCACTGCGCCTCCCTCCTTGCGGCGCACGCCGTTTCACCGCGTCGCCCGCCTCACCGCGCCACTCGCCTTACCGCGGACGCCGGTTCACCGCGCACCCCGCTTCACCGGGCACCCCGCCTCGCAACGCCAGCCGCCTCGCTCCGCGGCGAGCCACCCAGCCCCGCGCGCCAGCCGCTCCCGCCCCGCCTCGCGATGCTGGTCGCCGCGCGGCGTGCTGACGGGCTCGCCGACTGGTGTCAGGATGCCGGGTGTGATCGGCGCCTTCCTGTGGGCTCAGCCCTATGCCCTGCCGGTGTTCGGCGGCCTTGCCGTGGTGTTCGCGGTGCTGGGCTGGTTGCTGGGCCGGGCAGGGCGGGCGCGGTGGTGGGCGGTGTTCCTCCTCGGGGTCTCGGGCGCGCTGGTGGTGGCGACCAGCCTGACGCCGGCGCGGGCGGGGACGGGTTCCTTCGGCATGTGCCGGGTCGCGGTGCCGTCGGTGGACGCGACGTTGTCCACCGCGGGCGTGCTCGGCCTGGCGTTGTTCGTGCCGATCGGGCTGGCCGCGGTGCTGGTGTTCCGGCGGTTCTGGATCACGCTGGCGCTGGGTGTGACCGGGGTGGCCGCGCTGGGACTGACCCATGCGCTGGTACCCGCGCTCGGCCGGGCCTGTGACTCGGATCTGTTGCTGGCGAACCTCCTCGGTGTGCTGGTCGGTGCGGTGCTGGGTGGTGTCGCCACCGGTTTCCGGCGGGACACCGAGGTGCGTTTCCGGCGGACCCCGTGGGTGGTGGCCGCGGCTGGGCTGGTCGCGGTGGCCACCCTGACCGCGGTCCTGGTGCGCCCCGCCGTGGACGAACCCCTGCCGGAGCAGGCCAGCGCCAGCCGGGAACAGGAGGACCTGCTGCGCGAGACCGCGCGGAGGTTCCTCGGCCCCGACGGCGGCCACCAGCTTCGCGAGGTCCGCCGTGCCGACGGCCAGACCCTGCTGATCGCCGCCCTGACCACTGGCACCGCCAATCGCGGCATCGTGCACCTGGACTGGCCCTCCGGCGAGGTCACCGCGGCCGAGTTCACCCCGCCGCTGACCCCGGCCGCGGCACTGGTCGACGCGACCGCGGCCAAGGACATCGCGATCAGGCGAGCCCAGAGCTACTTCCCGTGGGTCCTCGGCGCGGAACTCCGGGTCACGCCGGTCGCCGGCGGCGACTTCTCGGCGAGCTGGCGCCAGCGCAAGGACGGGGTGTTGTTGCCGTTGCGGGCAGACCTCCTTCTGGATCGGAACGGCGGACTGGTGCAGTTCAGCACCGCCCGGACACCGACTCCGGACCTGTGCCCGGTGACGGTCGACCAGCCCCGCGCCGAGGCGGCCGCCACCGCAGCCCGGCCCGGACGGCAGGTCGCCAGGGGCGAACTGGTGGCCCGCCGGGTCGGTGAGCGGTGGACGCCGCTGTGGGCGCTGGGCCTGGTCCCGGCCGGGGCTGGGCCGGAACAGGTGTTCGTGGACGCGTGTGGTGGACAGGTGGTGCCGGAGTCGGAGCTGCGCTGAGTCGGGGACGGTGGTCAGGGGGAACCGGCGGGTGCGGCCGCCGGCCAGCCGGGCGCCCGGGGCGTGGCTTTCCGGCACTGGTACCGAGTGCCGGGTGGCTGAGCGCCGGGTGATGGGTCGGGGTGACGCCCGGCTGGCGCGGGCGGTGGCGTCAGGGTTGGGGTTTTGGCTGGGTCAGGACTCCAGGGATGTGGCGTAGCGCCGGCGTAGTTGCTCGGTGCGGTCGGTGGGCCAGGGGCAGCGGATGTCGCCGAACAGGGCGGCGAAGAACAGTTCCAGGTGGGTTTGCCAGGCGGCCAGGGTGACCGCGCGCAGCTCGGCCAGCTCGGCCGGGATGGTCTGGGTGACGGTGAGCAGGGAGCCGAAGGACTGCGGCGTCAGCTGCCAGCGGACCACGCCGGCCGGCGCGTCCTCGTGCAGCCAGGTGTAGGCCAGGGTGTCCGGGGCGGCCAGCTCGGTGACCAGGCCCGCGGGCTGGTAGCCGTGGGTGGCGCGCAGCGGGGGAGCGGCGCCGAGGACGGCTGGGTCGTCCTCGGTTAGTTGCGCCCACACCTTCTCTTTAGGGTGAATCAGGTCGCGTTGGACCCGGATCAGGAAGCCGTCAGCCATTGCCGCGCACTCGCCAGTGGCGATCCCAAACTCCTCGACGTAGTGCTCGGCTCGGAGGAACCAGTCCTTCCTGGTGGACTCGACCGCGTGGCCTGCTAAAACCCCCTCCATGACGTCCAGGCAGCCGTCCCAGCCCGCCGCGTGCCGGGCCGTGGCGAGCAGGTCTCCCGGACCACCCAGCGCATGGGTGAACACCAGCAGGCAGCCCTCGTCCTCAGGCACCAGCTCGAACCGCAAAACCGCTGTGTCCTGCGGGTTTGCGTCTTTCCAGGTGAAGGCGAACACTCGGGGTGGATCGAATTCCAGGATCTCGCCACTGCCCGGCGGCGCCTCAGCGCCCGGGAAGACGAACGTTATGGGCGCGCCGATGCGTTGCTCCGCTTGGAACTCGACCGGGAACCAGTGCTTCAGGTGGGCCGGATCGGTCACCGCCTGCCAGACCTTCTCCGGCGAGTGCCGCAGCCGGCGCTCGAACCGCAGGACGGGACGCGCCGGGTTCGGATTCAAAGAGCCACTTGTAATTGCCATGGCAGTAATATAGCCTGATGTTCATGAACGGTGTCAAATCGAGGGCCGGGGGTTCGCCCGGTCGAGGAGCAGGGTTCGTTCCCAGGCGTTCTCCGTCAGCTCCGCCGCCCGCAGGAACTCCGTCCGCGCTTCGTCGTGGCGGCCCAGCCTGGCCAGGAGATCGGCTTTTACGCTCGGCAGCCGGTGGTAGTTCTGCAGTGCGGGCACCTCGCTGAGCTGCTCAACCAGCTCCAGGCCCGCCGCGGGTCCGAAGGCCATGCCCAGCGCCACCGCGCGGTTCAGCTCCACCACCGGCGACGGGGTGAGCAGGGCCAGCGCCTGGTACTGCGCGGCGATGCGGATCCAGTCGGTCTCCTCGGCGGTGCGCGCTCGCGCGTGACACGCGGCGATCGCGGCCTGCACGGTGTAGGGGCCGCGCGGATGGCCGAACTGTTCCGCGCGTTCCAGCGCCGCCAGACCGCGGCCGATCAGCAGCCGGTCCCAGCGGGCCCGGTCCTGCTCCAGCAGCAGCACCGGCGACCCGTCCGGCCCGACCCTGGCCCGGTTGCGGGAGGCCTGGATCTCCATCAGCGCCACCAGTCCGTGCACCTCGGCCTCGGCCGGCGCGAGCCCGGCCAGTACCCGGCCCAGCCGCAGCGCCTCCGCGCACAGCTCGGGGCGCAGCCAGTCCGCGCCCGAGGTCGCCGAATAGCCCTCGTTGAACACCAGGTAGACGACCTCCAGCACCGAGGACAGCCGGGCCGCGCGCTCGGCGCCCCTGGGTGTCTCGAACGGCACCTTCGCCGTGGTGAGGGTCTTCTTCGCCCGCGAGATCCGCTGCGCCACGGTCGGCTCGGACACCAGGAACGCCCGCGCGATCTCCTTGGTGCTTAGGCCGCCGAGCAGGCGCAGGGTCAGCGCGACCCGGCTCTCGGTGGACAGCACCGGGTGGCAGGCGGTGAAGACCAGGCGCAGCAGGTCGTCCTGGATGTCCTCGTCCAGGGCGGCGGCGAGGTCGGGCTCGTGTTCGGTCTCCAGCGTGCGGCCGACCTCGGCGAGCTTGCGCCGGTAGTTTTCGTCGCGGCGGATCAGGTCGATCGCCCGGTTGCGCCCGGCGGCCATCAGCCAGGCGCCCGGGTTGCGTGGCACGCCCTCGGCAGGCCACTGCTCCAGTGCGGCGACCAGCGCGTCCTGGGCGAGTTCCTCGGCCAGCCCGACGTCCCGGACCAGCCGGGCGAGCCCGGCCACCACCCGCGCGGACTCGATCCGCCACACCGCCTCGACCGCCCGATGGGCCTGGGTTGCCGTCATGGCGGGTCATCAGAGCAGGCCCGCCATGACGAGGCAACCAGAGCTGCGGGATCAGCTGCCCTGCTGTTCCTCCACCTGCGCGCGCAGCCGTGCCTCCTGCTCCCGCAGCTCAGGGGTGAAGGCGTCGCCGAAGTCCTCCTCGGTGAACACCTGGCGGATCTCCAGCTCGCCACTCTCCATCGGGGCCCGCTTGACCCATTCGATGATCTCCTCGCGGGAGCCGACCTCCAGCAGCCAGAACCCGGCGAGCAGCTCCTTGGTCTCGGCGAACGGACCGTCGATCACGGTGCGCTGGTCACCGTCGAAGGCGATCCGGAGGCCGTTCGAACTCGGGTGCAGGCCCTCGCCCGCGAGCAGCACGCCCGCCTTGACCAGTTCCTCGTTGTAGCGGCCCATCGCGGCCAAGTCCGCCTCAGCGGGCATGACGCCGGCCTCGGTCTCCTCGCTGGCCTTGACCAGAACCATGAAACGCATTGCCGTCTCCTTCGTCGTGGTTGCCGAGATCGTGGCGACCTCGTTCTACCCGGGCGTCGATCGGGGATGACGGACTTCGACACGGTGGCCGGACTTTTTTTGGCAAGATCGGTTCATGACCGATGTGGGTGCGGTGTTCGACGCGGGCCGGGCGGAGTTCGTGGACTGGTCGCCGCTGCTGTGGGGCCCGATGGGCTCGGCGACCGCCGAGGCCGGCGGGCTCGAACCCGGCGACCGGGTGCTGGACGTGTGCTGCGGGGCGGGCGCCTCCGCGCTGCCCGCCGCCGAACTGGTCGGAGAGCAGGGGCTGGTGCACGGGCTGGACCTGTCGGCCGAACTGCTCGGCTACGCCACCAAGGTCGCCGCCCGGCGCGGGCTCCGCCACGCCGAGTTCTTCGAGGCCGATGTGACCGTGTGGGAAGCCCCCGACGGTGAGCCCTACGACCTGCTGCAATGCGCCTACGGCGTGTTCTTCCTGCCCGAGATGGATACCGCGGTCGGGCGGCTGAGCACGCTGGTCCGGCCCGGCGGCAGGGTCGTGATCACCACCTGGGCGGACGCGGCCACCGAGGGCTTCGGCTCCGAGCTGGTCGACGCGGTCCGGGTGTACAAGCCCGAGCTGCCGATCAACTCGCCGGTCAACCTGGCCGCCCAGCGCATCAACACCGAGGACAAGCTCACCGGCTGGCTGGCCGGGCTGGGCCTGACCGAGGTCGAGGTGCGGCGGGTGGAGCTGAGCATCCCGATCGACGCGGCGCTCGCCTGGAGCTTCGTGCTCGGCACCGGCATGCGGGCGCGGCTGGCCGGGCTGACCGAGCGGCAGGTGGAAGGGGTCCGCGCGGACTTCACCCACCGGCTGGCCGCGGCCGGCATCGACCACCTGGACGCGGCCTCGCTGATCGGCGTCGGCACCCGCTGACCTGGTCCGTACTCGCTGACCTGGTCCGCACCCGATCCTTGCGCACGCACCTAGCACACCGGAGGGAGGAACAAGGCCTATTCGGCGCAGCGAGCTGGCGCGGACCCGTAAGCTGCTTCGGGTGTCCGTTGCCCGCGCCGAACGCCTGGTGAACCTGGTCCTCTGCCTGCTGTCGACCCGGCAGTACCTGACCGCCGACCGGATCCGGTCGATCGTGCCCGGGTACACCGACGCGGCCAACCAGGAAGCCTTCTTCCGCATGTTCGAGCGGGACAAGGCGGAACTGCGCGACCTGGGCGTGCCGCTGGAGACCGGACGGCACTCGGCCTTCGACCCCGAGGGCTACCGGATCGCCCGGCGCGACTACGAGCTGGGCGAGATCGACCTTGAGCCGGACGAGGCCGCCGCGGTGGCGCTCGCGGTACGGCTGTGGGAATCGCCGGAGCTGACCGGGGCCGCGCACGGCGCCCTGGTGAAGCTGCGGGCCGCCGGGGTGGACGTGGACCAGGCGGCGCCCTCGATCGTGGAGCCCAAGGTGCGGGCCAACGAGCCCGCGTTCGGGCCGCTGCTGGCCGCGGTGCACGCCGGGCGGGTGGTCGGCTTCGACTACCGCAAGCAGAGCGCGCCCGAACCGGAACGACGCACCGTCGAACCGTGGGGCGTGGTGTCCTGGCGTGGGCGCTGGTACCTGGTCGGGCAGGACCGGGACCGGGCGGCGCCGCGGTGCTTCCGGCTGTCCAGGGTGGTCGGCATCCCCAAGGCCACCGGGCGGGACGGTGCGGTGCGCCGGCCAGAGGGCGTGGACCTGCTGCACTACGTCGCCGGTGACCAGGACACCGCGCCGCAGTCGGCGCCGGCCAGGGTCTGGGTGGCGCTGGACCGGGCGCACGGGTTGCGGCGGCGGGCCAAGGCGGTGGAGACGATGGACCTGGACGGCGAGACCGGCGAGGTGATGGAGATCGATCTGGTGTACCCGAACTCGGCGGCGAGCTGGATCGCCGGGTACGGGCCGGATGTCGTTGTGCTGGAACCGGAATCGTTGCGCGCGCACGTGCACCAGCTGCTCGCCGGCGCGGCGGGGGAGGCCCGATGACCGCCTCGTCCTCCACCGAGCGGCTGCCCAGGCTGCTGTCCCTGGTGCCCTACTTCCTGGCCCGGCCGGGCGTGCTGATCTCCGAGGCGGCGGCCGACTTCGGCGTCACCGCGCAGCAGCTGCGCAAGGACCTGGAGCTGCTGTGGATGTGCGGCCTGCCCGGGTACGGGCCGGGTGACCTGATCGACCTGTCCTTCAACGGGGACACCGTCACCGTCACCTACGACGCGGGCATGAACCGGCCGCTGCGGCTGACCGCCGAGGAGGCCACCGCCCTGCTGGTGGCGCTGCGCGCGCTGGCCGACACCCCGGGCGTGGCCGACACGGACGCGGTCCGCCGGACCCTGGCCAAGATCGAGTCCGCGGTGGGCCAGGCCCAGCCCGCGGGTGTGGTGGTCGGCCTGGCGGGACGGGAGAGCCGGGCCACCGCCGAGGTGCGTGAGCCGCTGCAACAGGCGTTGCAGGACCGGAGGGCGGTGCGGCTGCGCTACTACACGATCTCCCGCGACGAGATCAGCGACCGGGTGGTCGACCCGATGCGCCTGCTGCTGGTCGACGGCCGCAGCTACCTGGAGGCGTGGTGCCGCCGCGCCGAGGGCGTCCGGCTGTTCCGGCTGGACCGCGTCGACGAGGTGACCCTGCTCGACGAGCCCGCCACCCCGCCCCCGCACGCCGAACCCACCGACATCTCCGAGGGCGTGTACCGGCCCGAGCCGGACCACCACGTGGCGATGCTGGTGCTGGAGACGGACGCGCGCTGGGTGGCCGAGTACTACCCGGTGGACGAGGTCACCGAACTGGGCGACGGGCGGGCCCGGGTGCTGATCCGCTACACCGACGAGTCCTGGATGGTCCGGCTGATGCTGGGGCTGGGGCGGGATGTGCACGTGGAGCGGCCGGAGCGGCTGGCCGGGCAGATCCGGGAGCGGGCGGCGGCGGCATTGCGCCGGGCGAGCCTGGCGCCGGCGGACTGACTGGCCGGGTACGCGAGAGCGCTGGGCGGACCGGCCGGGTGCCAGTGAGCGCCGCGGGCGGCCTGACGCGTCGGGCCGACCGACTGGGCGCGAGGGGCTACCGAAAGGTTTGGCCGAGCAGTCCGATCAGCTGGGCGCGAGGGGCCGCGGGGAGGGCGGAATCTGGCGGCCCGATCGGCTGGGTGTGCGGGGCCGTCGGGCGGGTTTGGCTTGGCGGTTTTGGCGAGCTGGGCGGCCGGGTGGGTTTGCCCGGCGGATTGACTGGCTGGGCGCGGCGGATCGCTGGGCAGGTTTGGCCCGGCCGGCTGGCTGGTGGGGACGCGGGGCCGTCAGGTGGGTTTGGTGCTGCCGAGGTGAGTGGCCTGGCGGGTACTTCCGCTGCCAGGCCGGGGATGGCTGTGCGGGGTGTTCATTGCTGGGGGCGCTTGCTCCTGATGACTGGAGTCCGGCATACTGCCGCACCGGTACTCAAGTTTGAGCAATCTTGGGGGCGGTATGGACGTCAGGGTTCCGGTGGGGCTTGACCTGCATGTTGTGGGGGAGTTGCGGACGCCGGTTGGGGCGACCGACACCGTGCACCTCGCGGTGCCGGGTGGTTACTACGGTCGGGGGTACTGGCTGGTGCGGGCCGATGGGCCCTCCTACGCCGACACCATGGTCGGGGCGGGGCATGCCGTGCTCACCGTGGATCGGCTCGGTACGGGGGCCAGCAGCCGGCCGCCGAGTGCGGAGTTGCGGGGGAGTGCGCATATCGACTCGATGCATCACGTGGTGCAGGCGTTGCGGGCGGGTGAGGTGGATGGGGTGCCTTATCGGCGGGTGATTTTTGTGGCGCACTCGTTCAGCATCGCGTTGGGGCTGGCGTTGGCCTTGCGGTTTCCCGGTGACCTGGATGGGGTCATTCTCACCGGGGGGAGCAGTCAGCCCAATCTGAAGGCATACAGCGGGATCGGGGCGCATTTCCATCCGGCGGCGCAGGATGCGCGGTTCGCGGATCGGGGGCTTGATTCGGGGTATATGACCAGTATCGCGGGGACTCGGGCTGGGATGTTCCTGTATCCGGGGACCGTGGATGCCCGGCTGGTCGAGTTGGATGAGGAACTGACCGAGCCGGATGCGATTCCGGATTACGACGTCTTTCCTGGGCCCGATGAGTATCCGAATCTGCGGGTTCCGGTGCTGGTGGTGTTGGGGGACCGGGATGTGTTGTTCACCGGGGAAGGGGCCACCGACTGCTCCAGTTCGGCGAGTTTGCTTGCCGCGGAACGGGTTTTCTACGGGGACGGGGTTGACCTGACCGCGTTCGCGGTGCCGGAGACGGGGCATTCGCTCAACCTGCACCGGACCGCCTTCCAGTGGTACGAGGCGGCTCGGGACTGGGCGCTGCGGATCGGCTGAGTCAGGCATCGGGGGCGCCGAGCAGGTCGAGGGTCGATTGGGCGTGGTTCGGGTGGCCCAGTTCGGTGAACAGGGCGACGGCGGTGTCGCGGGCCTGGCCGGCTTCCTCGGGGAGGTTGAGGGAGTGCAGGGTGAAGGCCAGTCTGCCCTGGGCCCATGCTTCGGCGTAGCGGTTGTTCTCGTTGCGGCACAGGGTGATTTCCTGCTCGAAGTGGGTTCGGGCTTCGGGGAATCTGGCCAGTTCCTGTAGGGCGATGCCGGCCAGGCGGTGGGCGAGGCGCTGGTCTCGGGGGGCGCCGTGCCGTTGGAACAGGGTCAGGGCGGTGGTGGCGGCGGTGAGGCTTTCCGCTGGACGGTCGAGGTGGTCGAGTTCGTGGGCTTGTTTTGCCAGGACTACGGCGTGGAAGTAGTGGTCGCCGCGGGATTGGTGGAGGTCGGCGGAGGTGACGTAGGCGGCCAGGGCGTCCTCGTGGCGGGCCAGGGCGGATTGGGAGTCGCCGATGGCCTGCCAGGCTCCGGCCTGGCGTAGGCGGTCGCCCGCGGATTCCGCCTGGCCGGCCAGTTCGCGCAGGGCGGTGACGGCCTCCGCCCAGCGGTCGTCCTGGTACAGGGCGACGCCGTGGGCGAAGCGGGCTATGCGTTCCCGTTCGCGGTCGCCGGAGTTCGTCCAGTGCGCGACGCACTGTTCGTGGATGGCGATGGCCTGCTTGGGTTTGCCCGCGGCGGCGAGGGCGTGGGCCAGGTTGCCCTGGCTGAGGAAGTGTTCGTCGCGGGTGTTCTGCCCGGCCAGCTGGCCGGCCGTGTGCTGGTAGATCTCCAGGGCTTTGGCGGGGTGGCCGCTCATGAGCAGGCATTCGCCGATGGCGGTGGAGATCTGGTCCTCGACCTGGTGGTTGGCCGTGGTGCGGCTGAGTTCCAGGGCGTGTTCGTAGGTGGCGATCGCCTGGTCGCACCGGCGTTGCTGGTGTTGGACGGTGCCGAGGTGGCACCAGGCCAGTGCCTCGTGCGTGGTGTCGCCCAGGTCCTGGAACAGCTTGATCGCGGAGGTGTGCAGGTGGATTGCCTGGTCGAACTGGCGGTTGCGGGTGGACAGCACGCCGAGTTCGTCCAGCGCGTGGGCCTGGCCGCCGCGCAGGCCCAGTTCGCCGTAGGCGCCGAAGCTGCAGACCTGGGCGATGGCGGCGGCGGTGAGCCGGCCGGTGCGGCGGAGCGCGTCACCGGCGCGGGAGTGCAGGACGGCCTGGATCTCCAGGTCGCCGATCTCCTTGGCGGAGATCAGGCCGGCCTGGGTCGCGCGGTAGCAGGACCACGGGTGGCTGCTCTTGAGCAGGCAGTAGGAGACGGCTGCGGAGAGGAACATCGCCCTGGGGTGGCGGCCGGAGTCCGCCGCGAGTTCGGTGCAGGCCACCAGGTTGTCGCGTTCGGCTTCGATCCAGTCCGCGGCTTCGGGACGGCCGGGGAACACGGTCTGGTCCATGCGGGCGGTGGACAGCAGGCCGGCGGCGGCGGATGCCTTGGTGTGCAGGTGTTCCAGGAGACGGTCGATGGCCGCTTCGCGGTCGTCGGCAGCGGCGCAGGACTGGCCGTGTTCGGTGGCGTAGTCGCGGATGAGGTCGTGCATGCGCCAGCGGCCGTAGGTGCTGCCGGGTTCCAGGAGGTGGGCGCGGGCCAGGGATTCCAGCGCGCGGCGGGTGTGCCGGGGGGTGGTGGCCAGCAGGGGTTGGGCCAGGTCGGTGCTGAGGTCGGGGCCGGGGTGGGCGGTGAGTAGGCGGAAGACGCGTCGCTGGTCGGGGGAGAGGTGGCGGTAGGACAGGTCGAAGGCGCGGCGGACGCCCTGGCCCTCGCGGGTCAGCTCGTCGATGGGGCCTTCGGCCAGGTCCGCGGCCAGGGTGTGCGCCGGGCGGGTGCGGTTGTCGGCCAGCAGGGCGCCGGCGATCTGGATGGCCAGGGGCAGGCCGCCGCACAGGGTGGCGATGCGGGTGGCGGCGGCGGGGTCGGCCTTGGCGCGGTCGTCGGGCTGGTGGCGGGTGCGCAGGATGCGGTCGAGCAGTTCCGCGCCCGCCGCGGTGGGCAGCACGTCGAGTTCGTGCAGGCGGGCGTCCAGGTCGCTCAGGCGATGCCGGGAGGTGATCAGGACCGGGGTGTGGCCGTCGGCGGGCAGCAGGGGGCGGACCTGCTCGGCGCTGCCCGCGTTGTCCAGCACCACCAGCACCGGGTGGCCGGCGCGGGCCTGGGTGGCCAGCAGGGTGGCGTACAGGCGGGTGCGGTCGGCGGGTTCGGGCGGGATCTGGTCGGCTGGCACGCCGAGCGCGCGCAGCAGGCTGTCCAGGGCGTCGGCGGCCCTCAGCGCGCGGTCGTGGTAGCCGTGCAGGTCGAGGAACAGCACGCCGCCGGAGCACCAGCCGCGCCGGTGGGCCTGCTCGGCGGCCTGTAGTGCCAGCTCGGTCTTGCCCACCCCCGGCAGGCCGGTGACCACGCAGGCCCGCGGGCCCTCGCCAGGGTCCAGGATCCGGCCCAGCGCGGCCAGGTCCTCGGCGCGGCCGGTGAAGGTGCCGGCCCTGGCGGGCAGGCCGTCCAGCGCACGCGGCGCCGGCGGGGGCAGCCGCACCGTGACGTCCCTGGCCTGGAGCAGGGAACCGAGCACCGCGCCGGACATCTCGTTGTGGCTCATCGTGACGCAGAGGGTACGTTTCGCCACCTTCCGTGGCTATTCCCACCGATGTTCAAGGATGGGTAAGACGATCGTTCTGAACCGTTCACCCCTCGGGAAACAGGTGATCGGTTCCGCTGGGCGGGTCTCGTCACGGTCGGTGCAGCCAGCTACGGTGTGCTGGTGCAGTACCTGTCCCTCGTGTTGCCAGTCCTCGCCGGACTGGTCGTCCTGGTGATCGTCTTGGTGAAGGTCCTCCGCGCGGTCAAACGCGTGGGCGTGGCCCAGGCCAGGTTCCAGGGCACGGTCAGGGACCGCACCGGACTGCTGCGTGCCCGTTCCGCCGCGCTGCGCGTGGCGATCATGGAACGGCGCGCTTCGACCAAGGACGACATGCCTGCCCCGCGTACCATCGGGTAGCGGGGGAGACAGGAGGACCACCGTGCCTATCGGAGTACCTGAGCTGCTGATCATCGCTGTGGTGGTCGTGCTGCTGTTCGGCGCGAAGAAGATGCCTGACATGGCCCGCGCGGTGGGTCGCTCGATGCGCATCTTCAAGGCCGAGACCAAGACCATGCGCCAGGAGGACGAGGCCGAACAGCCCGCCGCCGCGCCGCAGGCCCCGGTCCAGCAGCCCGCCGCGCAGCAGCCCTACGCCGCGCCCCAGCAGCCCTACGTGGCGCCGCAGCCGCTGCCGCCGGCCCAGCCGGTCGTCCAGCAGCCCGTGCCGCAGGTCGCACCGCCGCTGGAGCAGACCCAGGGCCGCGCCGACAACCGCTGACGCGCGGATAAGAGGAGACTGACGCGGTGGGGAGCGGAGAGCTCCGCCGCCGTAAAGGGCTCGGCAAGTTGTTCGGCCGTCGGGAGAAGAACCCCGACGGCACGATGACGCTCATCGAGCACCTTTACGAGCTGCGGCATCGACTGGCCGTCTCGCTGCTGGCCCTGGTGGCCGGCGCGGTGATCGCCTTCCTGTGGTGGGTCTACACGATCGGCCCGATCCCGACCCTGGGCGCGATCGTGCTGGATCCCTACTGCGCCATCCCGGACCGGGTCTCGCTCAACGCGGGCAAGTGCCAGCTGTTGCAGACCCAGCCGTTCGAGGCGTTCATGGTCCGCCTCAAGGTCTCGCTGGCCGTCGGCGCGGTACTGGCCGCCCCGGTCTGGCTGCACCAGCTGTGGGCGTTCATCACGCCGGGGCTGTACCAGAAGGAGAAGAAGTACGCGGGCACCTTCGTGACCTGCGCCTCGGCGCTGTTCATGCTCGGCGCGGTGCTGGCCTTCTTCATCATCCCCAAGGCGTTGATCGCGCTGGTCGGCTTCGGTGGCGAGGAGTTCGCCACCGCGCTGGCCGGTAGCAACTACATCAACTTCGTGCTCGCCCTGCTGATCATCTTCGGGGTCAGTTTCGAGCTGCCGCTGCTGGTCGTCATGCTGAACTTCGCCGGTGTGCTGAGCTACGACAAGCTCCGCCGCAGCCGCCGTGGCGCGATCTTCGGGCTGTTCGTCTTCGCCGCGATCGCCACCCCCGGCACCGACCCGTTCTCCATGCTCGCCCTGGCCCTCGCGCTGACCCTGCTGCACGAGCTGTCCATCCAGATCGCCCGGATCCGGGACAAGCGGGCCGCGCGCAAGCGGGTCGCCGAGGGCTGGGACTCCTGGAACGACGACGACGCCTCGCCGATCGCCCCCGACACCAGGTCGGAGGAGATCGAACCGGTGCGGGCCAGCCCGGCGCCGGTGGTGGACAAGCCCAGGGTCCGCTACGACGACGACGCCACGTGACCCGGCTCGCGCTGCTGGTCAGTCCGGCCTCCGGGGCCTGGTCGGCGGCGCGGGTCGCCGGATCCGTCGCCGCCGCCCTCCGGCCCGCGGTCACCGAACTGCGGGCGCTGAGCGCCGGTAGCGGCGAGCACCTGGCCCAGCTGGCCAAGGCCGCGGTGGCCGACGGCGTGGACGTGCTCGCCGTGCTCGGCGGGGACGGGGCCGCGCACGCCGCGGTGCAGGCCTGCGCGGGCAGCTCCACCGCGCTCGCGGTCATCCCGGCAGGCACCGGCAACGACCTGGCCACCGCGCTCGGCCTGCCCGGCGGATCCAGGGAGGCGGCCGCCGCGGTGGCCGAGGCGTTGCGCGCGGGCGCCCGGCGGCGGCTGGACCTGGGGCGGATCGCCGGCGGCGGCTACTTCGCCACCGTGCTGTGCGCCGGGTTCGACTCCGCGGTCAACGAGCGCACCAACCGGATGCGCTGGCCTGCCGGACCCCGCCGCTACGACCTGGCCATCCTGGCCGAACTGGCCAACCTGCGACCGCGGCAGCTGCTGCTGGAGACGGTGTCCGGCCGGATCGAGGTCGAGGCCACGCTGGTCGCGGTCGGCAACACCACCAGCTACGGCGGCGGCATCCCGATCTGCCCGGCGGCCGACCCTGCCGACGGCGAACTGGACGTCACCGTGGTCGGCGCGGCCAGCCGCCGCCTGCTGCTGCGCATCCTGCCCACCCTGCGCACCGGCGGGCACGTGGACCACCCGGTGGTCAGCACCTTCCGGGCGCGCAAGGTGCAGCTGGGCGGGGACAACGGCTGGGTGGCCTACGCCGACGGGGAACGCCAGGCCCGGCTGCCGGTGACGGTGCGCGCGGTGCCGGGAGCCCTGACCGTGGTGGCCCGGCAGCCCTAACCGGCACTGGCCGCGCACTGTTAGTGGCCTGTTAGCCCGCTGCCCTAACTTCCCCCGGGTGATTCAACCTCTCGCTCCGGCCAGGCCACCCGCGCTCGTCACGGCGGCCGCCGTGCTCTTCGCCCTGCCCGCGGGGATCGGCCTGCTGATGCTGCTGCTCGCGGTGGCGCTGATCTCCCAGATCGACCTGACCCGCACCCTGCTCGTCCTGGTCATCGGAGTGACCGTCCTGTCGGCCTACTTCTGGCTGATCGGCACCATGCGACGGGGCCGCAACTGGGCGCGGATCGTGCTCACCGCGCTGACCGCGGTCTCGGTGACCCTCTGGCTGCTGGAGATGCTGTTCCTCGACGCGCCTGCCGAGCAGCCGGACGACGTCCTCGTCGGCGGCGCGGCCGTCGCGGCGGAAGCGGGTGGCCTGCTGTTCGCGCTGGTGCCCGTGCTGCTGGTCTGGCTGCCCTCGGCCAACCGGTACTTCGCCAGGTGATCGAGAAGGTCGTGCGGTGGTTGTCGGTGACGTGTGAAAGCCTGAGCAGGTGGCAGCAAGCCCTTCCTCCGACTCAGGCAGGTCTCCAGCGGAGGCCTTCGCCGCAGCCCGTGCCCGGTCGACCTATCCCAAGTTGACCGATTTCACCGCGGGACTGTCCTTCGAACTGGACCCGTTCCAGCGCCGTTCCTGCCAGGCCCTCGAAGACGGGCACGGCGTGCTCGTGTGCGCGCCCACCGGCGCCGGCAAGACCATCGTCGGCGAGTTCGCCGTGCACCTTGCCCTCGCCGAGGGCAAGAAGTGCTTCTACACCACCCCGATCAAGGCGCTGTCCAACCAGAAGCACGCCGACCTGGCCGCCCGGTACGGGCCCAAACAGGTCGGCCTGCTCACCGGGGACACCTCGATCAACGGGGACGCGCCGGTGGTGATCATGACCACCGAGGTGCTGCGCAACATGATCTACGCGGGCTCGCGGGCGCTGGACAACCTCGGCTACGTGGTCATGGACGAGGTGCACTACCTCGCCGACCGCTTCCGCGGCGCGGTGTGGGAGGAAGTGATCCTGCACCTGCCCGAACAGGTGCGGGTGGCCGGGCTCTCCGCCACCGTCAGCAACGCCGAGGAGTTCGGCGAATGGCTGGTCGAGGTGCGCGGGGACACCACCGTGGTCGTCGACGAGCACCGGCCGGTGCCGCTGTGGCAGCACATGCAGGTCGGCAGCCGGGTGATGGACCTCTTCGCCGAGGACTCCAGGGAAGGCCACATCCGGATCAACCCGGAGCTGAACCGGGCCACCCAGGAGATGGAACGCAGGCATCTGCCCTGGGGCAGGCAGCGGCCGGACCGGCGCGGCGGCAGCGGACCGAGGGCAGGCACCTTCCGGCCGCCCTCGCGCAACGACGTGGTGCGCCAGCTCGACGCCAAGGGCCTGCTGCCCGCGATCGTGTTCATCTTCAGCCGCAACGGTTGTGACGCGGCGATGAACCAGTGCGTGCGCTCGGGGCTGCGGCTGACCACCGAGGCCGAGGTGGCCGAGATCCGGGCCATCATCGCGGCCAAGACCGGCGGCCTGCCCGAACCCGACCTGGCCGTGCTCGGCTACTGGGAATGGCGGGAGGCACTCGAACGCGGTATCGCCAGCCACCACGCCGGCCTGCTGCCCGCGTTCAAGGAGACCGTGGAGGAGCTGTTCGTCCGCGGCCTGGTCCGGGTCGTCTTCGCCACCGAGACCCTCGCGCTGGGCATCAACATGCCAGCCCGCACCGTGGTGCTGGAGAAACTGGTCAAGTACAACGGCGAGGCGCACGTCGACCTCACCCCCGGCGAGTACACCCAGCTCACCGGCCGGGCAGGCAGGCGCGGCATCGACGTGGAGGGCCACGCCGTGGTGGTGTGGCAGCCCGGCATGGACCCCAGGACGGTCGGCGGCCTGGCCTCCACCCGCACCTACCCGCTGCGCTCCTCCTTCAAGCCCGGCTACAACATGGCCGTCAACCTGGTGCACCGGGTCGGCGCCGCGGCAGCCCGCGAACTGCTCGAACAGTCCTTCGCCCAGTTCCAGGCCGACCGCTCGGTGGTCGGGCTGTCCCGGCGGATCGAGCGCAACCGGGAGGGACTCTCCGGCTACGAGCAGTCCATGACCTGCCACCTCGGCGACTTCAGTGACTACGCCAACCTGCGCAAGCGGATCTCCGAGCGGGAGAAGACCCTGGCCAGGCAGAGCAGCACGGTGCGGCGCTCGGAGGCGGCGGCCTCGCTGGAGAAGCTGCGCAAGGGCGATGTCATCGCGGTGCCCTCCGGGCGGCGCAGCGGCCTGGCGCTGGTCATCGACCCCGGCCTGGACCCCAACGACGACCCGCGCCCGCTGGTGGTCACCGAGGACCGGTGGGCCGGACGGCTGTCCGTGCACGACTTCCCGTCCGAGGTGGTGCCGCTGGGCTGGGTCCGGCTGCCCAAGCAGGTCGACGTCCGCTCCCCGCGCAGCCGCCGGGACCTGGCCGCCACCCTGCGCAACACCGGCATCCAGCCGCCCGGCCGCAACCGCCGCCGTTCCTCCGGCGGCGCGGTCGAGGACGCCGAACTCGCCGCGCTGCGCCGGGCGCTGCG
Organism: Crossiella cryophila; assembly: GCF_014204915.1. Classification (NCBI taxonomy): domain Bacteria; kingdom Bacillati; phylum Actinomycetota; class Actinomycetes; order Pseudonocardiales; family Pseudonocardiaceae; genus Crossiella; species Crossiella cryophila. Next base: position 7,899,576 of record NZ_JACHMH010000001.1, on the reverse strand, counting down.
CGCGCACCCCTGCCACGCCTGCGAGGACCGGGAACAGCACGCCCGCTGGGGCGAGCGCTACCACCGGCTGCTGGCCGAGACCGAGAAGCTGGAACGCCAGGTCGCGGCCACCACGCACTCGCTGGCCCGCGCCTTCGACCGGATCCGCGCCCTGCTGCGCGACCGCGGTTACCTGCGCGGTCCGGAGACCGAGGACGAGGTGGGCGAGATCGTCACCGAGCACGGGCGCAGGCTGGCCCGGCTCTACGGCGAGTCCGACCTGCTGGCCGCGGAATGCCTGCGCACCGACGCCTGGCTGGACCTGGACCCGGCCGAGCTGGCCGCGGTGGTCTCCGCGCTGGTCTTCGAGTCCCGCCGGGACGCGCCCACCCAGCCCCGGCTGCCCGGTGGCGGGGTGGCCGAGGCGCTGGACAACACCATGCGCATCTGGGCCGAACTCGAGGACGACGAGGGCAAGCACCGGCTGGACCGCACCAGGGAACCCGACGCCGGGTTCGCCTGGCCGGTCTACCGGTGGTCGCGCGGGGAGTCTCTGGAGAAGGTGCTCAGCGCGGCCGAGGCCAACGGGCAGGAGCTGTCCGCCGGTGACTTCGTGCGCTGGTGCCGCCAGGTCGTCGACCTGTTGGAGCAGCTCAGGGACGTGCTCGGCGGCGAGGACCCGGTCGGCGCGACCGCGATCAAGGCGGCGGCCTCGCTGCGCCGCGGCGTGGTCGCGATGGTCACGTGAGCCGCGTCCGGACCGCGGGTAGCCACCTCTTGCCGCAACTTGGCCGGTCGGCCGGGTACGGCGGGGCGCGCTGTGGTTTGATCGCTCGCAGCGTGTGCGTGACCAGGCAGGACAACCACGAACTCGGAGGCTCAGGATGACCAGCCCGTATGGCCCGCCCGGGGAGAACAACCCGCAGCAGTGGGGCCAGCAGCCGTACGGCTCGGGTTATGGCCAGGGCACCCCCTCCGGTGGTTTCCCGGCCGCGGGCCAGCCTCCCGGTCAGCCCCAGCCCGGCCAGCCCGGTTACGGCCAGCAGCCCGGCCAGCCGCAGCCCGGCCAGTACGGCCAGCCCCAGCCGGGACAGCCGCAGCCCGGCCAGTACGGGCAGCCGCAGCCGGGTTACGGCCAGCAGCCCGGTCAGCCGCAGCCGGGTCAGTACGGCCAGCCGCAGCCCGGCCAGCAGCCGAGTGGCCCCTACGGCCAGCCGACCCAGGGATTCCCTGGGCAGCCCGGCCAGCCCGGCCCGTTCGGTCAGCCCCAGCCCGGTTTCGGTGAGCAGCCCGGCTACGGCCAGCCGCCCACCGGTCCGAAGAAGAAGTCCGCGCTGCCGCTGATCCTCGGCGGGCTCGCGGTGCTGCTGGTGGCCGCGGTCGCCGTGCTCGGCTTCGTCTGGCCCGGCTGGTTCCTGAAGAAGGTCTTCGACGAGAACGCCGTGCAGGAGGGCGTGAAGAAGATCTTGGTCGAGCGGTACAACGTGCAGAAGGTGGAGAACGCCACCTGCCCGTCCGGCCAGGCCGTGACCCAGGGCTCGACCTTCGAGTGCAAGGTCAAGATCGACGGCAAGGACAAGACGGTCACCATCACCGTCAAGGACAGCAAGGCCGTCTACGAGGTCAGCCTGCCGAAGTAGTAATGGACCGGTGCGCCGACCCCGAGCCCGCCCGGCGTGCGGGGTCGGCGCGGGCCAGGTGGCAGCCCTGACCCGGCCCCACCGGTGCGCGACCACTGGGAGTGCGCGCACCGGCGAGTGTGGAGGGGCCAGACTGGCGGCGGCCCCCAGGAACGCCGCCAGTGCTGGCCCGGCGGTCCGGGTTCTCCTCCCCGGGAACCGGTGACCGCCTGGAAAGAATCTTGGCCGAGCCGGGCCGGGGAGTCGTTGACTCCGGACGCACCGCCATTGACGGTGCGGGCACAAAGATCTAGCCCGGCGGTGGCTGGAGGCCGGTCCGCACCAGCCTGCGGTACTCACCGGGTGGCAGCCCGAACGCCGAGCGGAACGCGCGGCTGAAATGCGCGCTGTCGGTGAAGCCCCAGCACCGGGCCACCACGTGCACCGGACGGTCGTGCAGGGCCGGATTGGCCAGGTCACGACGGCAGTTCTCCAGCCGCTGGTCCCGGATCCAGCCGGCCACGGTCTGCTCCTGCTGCTGGAAGAGCCGGTGCAGGTAACGCACGGAGATGTGGTGCGCGGCGGCGATCGCGGCCGGGTCCAGCGCCGGATCGGCCAGGTTGGCGCGGATGAACGCGCGCACCGCGGTGATCAGCGCCGCCGGGGTGGACTCCGGCGCGGCCGGGGCGCCCCGCACCCGCGCGCCGAGCACGCCGAGCAGGTCCAGGGTGATCGCGGTGAGCCTGCTCGCCTCCTCCTGCCGGTTGCCCGGCAGCGCGGCCAGCTCCCGCAGGCAGCCCGCGACCAGCGCGCCGATGCCTGAACGACCGGACAGCGGCACCGCCACCAGCTCCGCCAGCCCGCTCGGGTTCAGCTCGCGCGGGAACTGCAGGAACTCCGTCTTCGAGGAGGTCACGGTGCCGCGGAAGGGCGCGGAGCTGTGGTAGATCAGCAGGTCGCCCGCGCTCAGCTCGGCCTGGCGGCCGTCCTGCTCGAACCTGGAGCTGCCCTCGGCGAGCAGGGTCAGGTGCCAGCGTTCCGGGTCCGAGCGGCGGACCTGGGCGGCGCTGCGGTCCAGGCGCACCGGCTGCAGCTCCTCGGTGGTCATCAGCATGCCGCCGAGGTCGACCAGCCTGCCCACGCTGTGGAAGTCGGTGCTGTCCTCGACCTCGACGGTGATCTCCCCCCAGCCCAGGGCGGCCAGGTGGTACCAGTGGTCGAACCGGTCCTCGGCCGGCAGGTCCATGGTGCGAAGCCAGGTCTCGGTCATCGCGACGCACCCCCGGTGGTGCTCAGCTCAGCACCCGCTGGGCCGGTACCGGCACCTGGGCGAGTTTGCGGTACTCACCCGGTGGCAGGCCGAAGGCGGCGCGGAAGGTGCGGTTGAAGTGCGCGCTGTCGGTGAAGCCCCAGCGGCGGGCCACCGCGTGCACCGGACGGTCGTGCAGGGCCGGGTTGGCCAGGTCGCGACGGCAGTTCTCCAGGCGCTGGTCCCGGATCCAGCCCGCCACGGTCTGGCCCTCCTGCTGGAAGAGCCGGTGCAGGTAGCGCACGGAGATGTGGTGCGCGGCGGCCACGGTGGCGGGCGCCAGGTCCGGATCGCCGAGGTGTGTCCTGATGAAGGCGCGCACCTGGCCGAGCAGCGCCGCCGGGGTGGTGGCGGCCGGCCGTTCGGTGCCCAGCTCGCGGTGACAGAGCGCGGCGAGCAGGTCCAGGGTGATCCCGGCCAGCCGGGCCATCTCCTCGTCCCGGTCCGCGGGCAGCACGGCCAGCTCGCGCAGCCCGCCCGCGACCAGCCCGCCAAGACCCTCCCGCCCGGACAGCTTGGTGGCCAGCAGATCCAGCGCCACCGGCGGCAGCAGTGTGCGCGGGAAGTGCAGCATCACCGAGCGGCCGGTGGTCACCGCCGAGGTGACCGAGGCCGACATGCTGTGATGGATGATCATCTCGCCCGCGGTCAGCGTGCTCTGCCGACCGTCCTGGTCGCAGCCGACCAGACCGTCCTCGACCAGGGTCAGGTAGCAGTGCTCCACGCTGTCCCGGCGGGCCTGGGCGGAACTGCGGGCCATCGAGAAGGCCGACTTGCTGTCGGTCACCACGCCCATCGCCCCCAGGTCCAGGGCCCGGCCCTCGGCGTGGAATGGCTCGACGGCGAGGCTGTCGATCCTCGACGGGCCGCACAGGCCGGTGGCCAGCGTGTGCCAGTAGTCGAAGCGGTCGGCCGCGGGCACATCGGTGGTCCGGAACCAGGTCTCGATCATCGTCGCACCTCCGGTGCCAGGAACAGCTTGCGGTATTCCCCTGGCGGCAGACCGAACGCGGCGCGGAAGACGCGGTTGAAATGCGCGCCGTCGGTGAAGCCCCAGCGGCGGGCCACCGCGTGCACCGGACGGTCGTGCAGCGCGGGGTCGGCCAGGTCGCGGCGGCAGTTCTCCAGCCGCTGGTCCCGGATCCAGCCTGCCACGGTCTGGTTCTGCTGCTGGAAGAGCCGGTGCAGGTAGCGCACGGAGATGTGGTGCGCGGCGGCGAGGGTGACCGGGCCCAGATCCGGATCGCCGAGGTGCTCGCGGGCGAAGGTGCGCACCTGGTGCAGCACCGCCGCCGGGGTGGTGGCGGCCGGGCTTTCGGTGCCGAGTTCCCGGTGGCACAGCGCGGCGAGCAGGTCCAGGGTGATCCGGATCAGCCGGGATCCTTCCTCGTCCCGGTCGGCGCCGAGCAGGACCAGTTCGCGCAGGGCGCCCGCGACCAGTCCGCCCAGCCCGTCGCGCCCGGAGAGGACGACCCCCAGCATCGCCTCGGCCACCGGCGGCAGCAGGGTGCGTGGGAAGTGCAGCAGGATGGACCGGCGCATGGTGCCACCGAAGGTGACCGACGGGCTCCTGGTGTGGTGCACGATCAGGTCGCTGGGGCGGCGCACCCCGGACCGGCCGTCCTGCTCGAAGCCGACCGCGCCGTCCTCGAGCAGGATGAGGTAGCAGCGGTCCGGGTCCTCGCGGCGCACGTGCCTGGCGGTGCGCACCAGGGAGTACGGCGAATGGTGTTCCAGCACCACGCCGACCGAGCCGATGTCCAGGGCCCGGACCTCGGAGTGGAAGTCCCCGGGGCCGAGCCGTTGGATGATGGACTCGCCGCACAGGCCCGCGGCCAGCTCCCGCCAGTAGTCGAAGCGTTCGGCCGCGGGCACGTCGGTGGTGTGGAACCAGGTCTCGATCATGCTTTCCCCACCCAAGCTGGTCGACTGGACCCTTGAGGTAATCATGCCGGGGTCGCACCGGGGAGTGAATGGCATTGTCCTGCCGGTTAATCCGTTCGTCAGGGCAGCCGCGGCCAGGCACGATGCGCTGGTGACCGACCACGAGGTACAGGTGCTCGACGATGCCGAGGTGCGCGCCGCGCACACGCTCTTCCGCGCCGCCATGCACCATCCGGCCGCCCAGGACGAGCAGTGGGCGCACACCAGGCACGCCTACGTGCCGGGCCGCACGCTGGGGGTGCGCGGTGGCGAGCTGCTGGTGGGCACCACGACCTCGTTCCCGGCGCCGCTGACCGTGCCCGGCCGGACCGGGGTGCCGCACGCCGGCGTCACCAGGGTCGGCGTGCGCGCCGACCACACCCGGCGCGGCGTGGTCACCGAACTCATGCGCGCCCAGCTGCGGGACCTGGCCGAGCGCGGCGAGGTGCTGGCCAGCCTGCGGGCCAGCGAGGCCGCCATCTACGGGCGCTTCGGCTACGGCGTGGCCAGCCGCGGCCGGATGCTCGCGGTCGACCGGGCGCGGGCCCGGCTGCACCCCGGCGCCCCGGTCACCGGCGAGGTGCGGCTGCTCGCGCCGGAGGAGCTGGACACGGTGGTGCCGGAGGTCTACGCCCGGCTCGACCCGTCCCGCCCCGGCTGGCAGGAACGCTCGGCGCATTACTGGGCCCTCGCCCTGGCCCGGTACCACGCCGGGGACGAATACCTGGTCGCCGCCGTGCACACCGGACCGGCCGGCCCGGACGGCTACGTGCTCTACACCTTCGTCCGCGAGGAACACGGCCGCGCGCTGGAGATCCGCGAACTGCACGCGAGCACCCCCGGCGCGCAGGCCGGACTGTGGCGGTTCCTGCTCGGCGTTGACCTGGTCAGCCGGATCACCACCGACGACCCGCTGCCCCTGGACCTGCCCCTGGAACTGCTGCTGACCGACCGGGACGCGGTGCGCACCACCGCCGTGCAGGACGAGATCTGGCTCCGTCTGGTCGACGTCCCCGAAGCCCTGGCCGCCCGGACCTACGAGGCGGCCGAGCCGGTGGTGCTGTCCGTGCGGGATCGCTTCCTGCCTGCCAACACCGGTCACTACCGGATCGGCCAGGACGGTGCGAGCCGCACCGAGGCCGCCGCGGACCTGGAACTCGACGTCGACGCGCTCGCCGCGCTCTACCTCGGCGGCACCCGGCCCACCGAACTCGCCGAGGCGGGCAGGCTCACCGTGAGCACGCCCTCGGCGCTGCCCTCGGCCGACCGGTTGTTCGGCACCGGCAGGCCGCCGTGGTCGGGCACGTTCTTCTGAGGTGCCTCGCTGGGGCGGGCGTGATCGGGATACTGTGGCCTAATGGGGTTGTTCGGTTGGGGGAAGAGGTCGGCCGCCCGTAAGGAAGCGGCCCTGCCGAAGCCGGTGATGATCCAGCACCGCACCTACGACGACCCGGTGCTCGACGCCGCGGTGGCCGAGGTGAGCGAGGGCAGCCTGCAGGCCGGTCTGACCGTGCTGGCCGAATGCCGCGAGGACCCCGAGACCCGCACCCTGCGCGCGGCCGTGCTGGGCAAGACCGCGATCGGCCACAGCGACGAGCTGACCACCATCGCCGAACAGGCCGAGGACCCCGACCTGTGGCTGCTGGTCGGGGAGGCCCGGATCCAGGAGGCGTGGGCGATCCGCGGTTCCGGCAGCGGCGCCAGCGTCGGCGCGGACCGGGCCAAACTGTTCCACAGCACCCTGCGCCGCGCGGTGGAACCCTTGCACCGCAGCGCGAAACTCCTGCCGAAGGACGCCGCGCCGTGGGTCAGCCTGATGCCGGTGGCCCGCGGCCTCAACGTCGACCGCGAACAACACGACGACCTCTGGCGCAAGATCATCGACCGCGCTCCGATGCTGTATCCCGCGCACTGGCAGCGATTGCAGTACCTGGCCGCGAAATGGGGCGGCTCCGAGGAGGAGATGCTCGCCTTCGCGCACGGCTGCGTGGACAAGTCCACCCCCGGCAACCCCCTGGTCGCGATGCTGCCCCTGGCGCACTTCGAGACCTACCTGCCGCGCTTCCGCAAACTCCTCGAGGAACGCAGCCCACTCAAGATCGCCACCTTGCAGGTCCGGCACTTCGCGAAGGTGGCCGAGGAACTGGCCGAGGCGGCGGACCGGTGGCAGACCGGGCCGGAACCGCACGTGCGCGACTACGAGGCGCACAACCTGTTCGCGGCGGCCTTCTGCATGGCGATGGACAAGGACCGGGCGAAGATCCACCTGGATGGCATGGGGGACCGGCTGCACGGGATTCCGTGGGCTTATCTGGGGGCGGATGTGCTGGAGGAGTACCACCAGCGCTCGGCCAAGTACCGCTGAGGGGAGGCGGGCATGGGCAAACCAGTGTGCGTGGATTTCCGGACCCTGCACGGACTTGAGGTCGTCTCACTCGACCTGATCGTGCACAACTCCGGGTCGACCGAGGCGCTGCGGATCGTGCTGGCTGACGGCTCCGCGCTGGTGTGCAAGGTCTGGACCGACTGGACGCTGATCGCCGAGCACCGGGCCGACCCGGTGATCCCGGACTACTTCTGGCCGCCCGCGGACTTCGCCCTGGAACCGCTGGTGCCGGGGCATCGCTGGGAGGGGGCCGTGATCACCTCGGTGCGGACCACGGACAACGAGGTCGGCGAGCTGTACCGGGCGGACTTCGAGATCGGCGGGCACCAGGTGTGCACCCGCTCCTACGGCGGCGAGGTCGTGGTGACCGCCGAGATGTCGGCCCCCCGTGCTCTCATGGACCCGTGACTGCTCTGGATCTTGTGCGGGAGTTGCCCGACATCGAGGTGCTGCGAACCCGGTGCCGGGCCATGGCGGCCCTGGAGATCGTGCTCAACGAGGACCCCGCCGCCCGCTACTTCGGCTTCGACCCGGACTGGACCCCGGAACGGGCACTCGCCTGGATGGCCAACGGCTCCGGCGATGAGTACTCGATCGTGTTCCAGGAAGCCGGGGTGTTCGTCCGCGGGTTCGACCACGAGTCGGCGATGAGCCCCTGCCTCAACGACGACGGCGAACTCTGGCCGGGCCTGGTCGACGATCTGCCCACCGACTTCCACGACCTGGTCGAGGAACCGGCGTTCAGCGTGGACGACGTGCTGGCCGCGACCGTCGTCGTCTGGCGGCGGTGGAACGGGACGCGCTGGCAGACCGGCGAGCTGGTGTTCCCGGCCGGGGACGATCCCGATGGCGCGCGCTGGTTGTTCCAGGTCGTCGTGACCGAGGGGCCCAACGGGTATCACGAGTTCGCGCAGGACTACTACCAGCGGAAACTGGACTATCGCGCGGTGCGTGAGGTGTGGCTGGGCGGGCCGGTCACCGAGGCGCTGACCCGGCGGCTGGCGCCGGAGGCGGACTGGGCGCGGGTGCGGGACGAGGTGGCGGCCCTGGGTTACCCGCTCGGGTGAGGCCGAGCGGGTACCGGGTCAGGAGGCGTTGGCTTTGAGGGCCTTGAGCAGGCGGTCCAGGGAGCGGTCGATGCCCCAGCGGCGGCCCAGCGCGGCGAAGCGGGCCGGGTCGGCGGGGGTGGCGGGCAGCGGGTCCTCGCGGTACATCCGGACCGGGGCGTCCACCGCCACGTTGACCACCTTGGGCGCCACCGCCAGGTAGTCCGCGGCGGCGGTCAGGCTGGTGCGGGCGCGGGCGGTCAGCACCCGGTCCATCGGGTCGTCCACCGCGGCGATCAGCGCGTCGAGGGAACCGAACTGGGTGATCAGCTTGGCCGCGGTCTTCTCGCCGATGCCCGCGACGCCGGGCAGGCCGTCGCTGGGGTCGCCGCGCAGTACCGCCATGGCCGCGTAGGCCGCGCCGGCTTCCTTCTCCGGCAGCGCGTACTTGGCGGCCAGCTCCAGGGGGCCGAAGGTCTCCGCCTTGGCGATGCCCTTGCCCACGTAGACCACCCGCACCGGCACCGGCTGGTCGCGCACCAGCTGGAACAGGTCGCGGTCGCCGGTGACCACCTCGACCGGGTCCTTGGTCTCGGCGAAGGCGAGTGCGCCGATCACGTCGTCGGCCTCGTAGCCGTCGGCCTCCGCGGTGGCGATGCCGGCCGCGTCCAGCACGTCCAGGATCACCGGGACCTGCGGGCCCAGCGTGTCCGGCACCTCTTCCTCGCTGCCGTCGGAGCCCTCGGCGACCCGGTGCGCCTTGTAGGAGGGCAGCGCGGCCACCCGGAAGGCCGGGCGCCAGTCCGCGTCCAGGCAGGCGACCAGGCGGCCGGGCCGGCGGTCGCCGATCAGCCGGGCGACCATGTCGGTGAAACCACGCACGGCGTTGACCGGGGTGCCGTCGGGGGCGGTCATCGACTCCGGCACGGCGTAGAAGGCCCGGAACCACAGGCTGGCCGCGTCGATCAGCACGAGGGGAGCGTTCACCCCGCACAGCCTGCCACGACCCACCGACAGAAATCGCCAAGAACCCTTTGCAAAGAGTCCTTGGCGATTGTACGGTCGGCGGGTGAGCGAGGACGAACGCCCCCTGGAACGGGCCATCGAGCTGAACGCGCGCACCCTGCGCGGCCTGGCGCACCCGCTGCGGCTGGAGATCCTCGGCCTGCTGCGCGCCGACGGCCCGGCCACCGCCTCCGGACTGGCCGGACGGCTCGGCGAGAGTTCCGGCACCACCAGCTGGCACCTGCGCCAGCTCGCCGAGTACGGCTTCATCGAGGAGGACCCGGAGCGCGGCAACCGGCGGGACCGCTGGTGGCGGGCCCGGCACCAGTACACCGACTTCGAGTTCGGCGACTTCCTCAGCGACCCGGCCCACCGCGGCGCGATGGGCGCGTTCCTGCAGGAGATCGTCGACATCTACCACCGCAAGGCCACCGAGTTCGTGACCGGCGCGGCGGGCTGGCCACGGGAGTGGATCGACGCGGCCGGGATGTCCGACCGGCTGATGTGGCTCACCGCCGAGGAACTGACCGCGCTCAACGGCGAACTGGAACAGGTACTGGACCGCTACGAGCGACCGCGCCGCGAAGGCGACACCTCGGTGGTCACCCAGTGGCAGTCCTTCCCGCGCCGCGGCCGGGAACCCAAGGGGGACAAGTCATGAGCGTCCAGGAGCTGACCCCGGTGCGCCGCCGCCTGCCGCTGGTCGCGTTGTTCGCGGCCAACGGGATCTCGGTGTGCGGCACCATGATGACCTTCCTGGCCATCCCGTGGTTCGTGCTGGAGACCACCGGCAGCTCGGCCCAGACCGGCCTGGTCGCCGCGGTCGAACTGATCGCCGTGGTCGCCTCCTCGGCACTCGGCGGACCCATGGTCGCCCGGTTCGGGGTGCGCGGCGCCAGCGTGCTCTCCGACCTGCTCGCCGCACTGGCCGTGCTGGCCATCCCGGTGCTGCACCTCACCGTCGGCCTGGCGCTGTGGCAGCTCGTGCTGCTGGTCGCGGTGCTCGGCCTCAGCCGCGCGCCGGGGGAGACCGCGCGCGCCTCGGCAGTGCCCGACCTGGCCGCACTCGGCGGCACCCCGCTGGAACGCGCGGCCAGCGCCGCCGACGGGGCCTCCAGGGCGGCCAAGATGGTCGGGCCGCTGCTGGCCGGGGTGCTGATCGCGGTCACCGGCGCGGCCGAGGTGCTCTTCGTGGACGCGGCCACCTTCCTGGCCTCCGCGCTGCTGGTCGGCCTGTTCGTGCCCGGCGACCGCACCGGCGACACGCAGCCGAGCCGCGGCATGCGCGCCTACCTGGCCGATCTGCGCGCCGGCATCGGCTACCTGCGCCGGGACCGGCTGATCGGCGCGATCACGCTGATGCTGATGGCCACCAACATGATGGACGCCGCCGTCTACTCGGTGCTGTTACCCCGCTACGCCAAGGACGTGCTCGGCAGCAGCGTCGCCCTCGGCGTGATCACCGGCGTGTTCGGCGGGGCCGCGCTGCTGGGCACCCTGCTCTACGGCTGGCTCGGGCCGCGACTGCCGCGCTGGCCGGTCTACACCGTGGCCTTCCTGGCCGTCGGCGCGCCCAAACAACTCCTCCTGCTCGCCGAACCGGGACTGTTCGCGCTGGTCGCGGGCATGGCGGTGATCGGCCTGCTGTGCGGGGCGATCAACCCGATCCTGTCGGTGGTCGAGTACGAGCGCATCCCCGAGGACCAGCGCCCGGTCGTCTTCGGCGTGACCGCGGCCGGCTGCGCGGCGGGCATGCCGGTGGGCACCGTGCTCGCCGGGCTCTCCGTGGACCACCTCGGCCTGGCCGTCACCATGTGGCTGGCCGGCGGGCTCTACCTGGTGGCGACGCTGTGTCCGCTGGTCTTCCGGGTGTGGCGGCGGATGGACCGCATAAAGTAGGCCTCATGTCGACGACGACCGGAGAAGTGGACGTTCAGGCGCACACCAGCAGGCTGGCACGGGCGGCTTCGGCCGCCACCGCCGCCGGGGTGGACGCGCTGCTCGTCGCTGGGGGCTCGGACCTGCGTTACCTGCTCGGCGCGGGCGGGGATTCCTTCGAACGGCTCACCTGCCTGGTGCTGCCCGCCGAGGACGGCGCGCCGCCCGCACTGGTGCTGCCCAAGCTGGAAGCCCCCGGCTACGACGCGCTGCCGCTGGCCGAACTGGGCGTGGAACTGGTCACCTGGGTCGACGGCGAGGACCCCTACCGCCTGGTCGCCGACCTGCTCCAGTGCACTGGGCGCGCCCCGGCCCGGGTCGCGGTGGCCGACGCGATGACCGCCCGGCACGTGCTGCCGCTGCGCGCCGCGCTGCCCGGCGCCGAGCAGGTGCTGGCCGGTCCGGTGCTGCGTGAACTGCGGATGCGCAAGGACGCCAGTGAGATCGCCGGACTGCGCAAGGCGGGCGCGGCCATCGACCGGGTGCACGCCCGGATGGCCGAATGGCTCAAGGTCGGGCGCACCGAGGCCGAGGTGGGCGCGGACATCGCGGCCGCCATCGAGGCCGAGGGGCACACCCACGCCGAGTTCGTCATCGTCGGCTCCGGCCCCAACGGCGCCAGCCCGCACCACTCGCTCTCGGACCGGGTCATCCAGGCAGGCGACGTGGTCGTGGTCGACATCGGCGGCCCGGTCGCCGAGGGCTACAACTCCGACTGCACCCGCACCTACGTGCTGGGCACCCCCGCGCACGCCGACGTGGCCACCGGCTACGCCGCCCTGCTCGCCGCCCAGGAAGCCTCCGTGCGGGCCGTCCGCCCCGGTGTCACCGCCGAATCGGTGGACGCCGCGGGCCGCCAGGTGCTGGAGCGGGCCGGGCTCGCCGAGTACTTCGTGCACCGCACCGGCCACGGCATCGGACTCGAAGTGCACGAGGAGCCCTACATCGTCGCGGGCAACGACCTGGTGCTGGAAGCGGGCATGGCCTTCAGCGTCGAACCGGGCGTGTACCTGCCGGGCCGGTGGGGCGCGCGGATCGAGGACATCGTGGTCGTTACGGAAACCGGTGTCGAGCGACTGAACAACCAGCCGCATGACCTGGTATCACTACCCGCGTGACGAATCTTGAGCCGATCGACCGCGCGATCCTGCGGGTGCTGTCCGAGGACGGCCGCTGCAGTTTCACCGATCTCGCGGAGAAGGTGGGGCTGAGCGTCTCGGCCGTGCACCAACGGGTGCGCAGGCTGGAGCAACGCGGAGTGCTGCGCGGCTACGCGGCACGCCTTGACCACGAACAGGTCGGGCTGCCGCTGACCGCGTTCATCTCGCTCACCCCGATCGACCCGTCGGCTCCGGATGACTACCCGCAACGGCTGGCCGCCCTGCCCGAGGTGCAGTCCTGCTACTCGGTCGCCGGCGACGAGTCCTACATCCTGCTGGTCCGGGTGGCCAAGGCGACGGCCCTGGAGGATCTGCTGCGGCGGATCCGCGAGGTCGCCAACGTCTCCACCCGGACCACGGTGGTGCTCTCCACGCCGTACGAGGACCGGCCACCAGCTGTCTAGGTAGCCACGGTGCCTACACTCCGCCCACATGGGGAGTGACGAGCTGATCGCGGGCCGTTACCAGCTGCTGGCCAGGTTGGGCAGTGGCGGCCAGGGGGAGGTCTGGCGGGCCCGCGACGTCGAACTGAACCGGGTCGTGGCCATGAAGCGCTCCCGCGCGGCCGACCGGGAACAGGGGCAGCGGCAGACCCGCAGGGAGGCCGTCCAGGGCGCGGCGCTCACCCATCCGAACGTGATCATGGTGCTCACCTCGTTCACCGCGGGCGAGGACCACTGGGTGGTCACCGAGCACCTGGAATCCCGCGATCTGGCCAAGGTGGTCGACCAGGACGGCACGCTCTCCCCGGAGCGGGCCGCCCGGATCGGCGAGCAGGTGGCCGCCGCGCTGGCGGCCATCCACCGGGCCGGGATCGTGCACCTGGACGTCAAACCGGCCAACGTGCTGGTCACCGCGACCGGCCAGGCCAAGCTGACCGACCTGGGCATCGCCCGCTGGGCCGAGGAGACCGACCTGTCCGGCGACAGCCTGGACTTCACCCCCGGCTACGTCGCCCCCGAGGTCGCCGGCAACGCCGCCGCGACCAGCGCCGCCGACGTCTTCGCCCTGGGCGCCACCGTCTACGCCGCGGTGGAGGGCCAGTCGCCATGGGGCGGCGCGGGGGTGCGACCGCAGGGCAAACTCGCCCGCGCCGCCGCCTACCGGCTGGACCCGCACCACCAGGACGGGCCACTCGGCAAGGTCCTGGACGTGTTGCTGCACAAGGATCCGCGCCGCAGGCCCAGTGCCGAGGACGCCCAGGCCATGCTCGCCGAGGTGGCCGACGGGGCCGAGCTGCCCCTGCGCGTCCCGCCACCCCCGCGCCGCCGTCGCTGGCCGGTGCTCACCGCGGTGGGCACCGTGCTGGCGGTGGTGGCCGCCGCCGCGGTGTTCTGGCCCTCCGAGTCGCCGCCCGAGGACCGGCTGCGGCTGCTCGGCGACCCGCGCACGGTCGACCCGTGCGCGCTGACCGAGGTCGGCGCGCTCAACCGGTTCGGTCAGGCCGTGCTGGACCAGGACTACGGCAACTTCAACCGCTGCCGGGTGCTGCTGCGGCTGAGACCGGGCGACCCCGCCGACGAGGTCGAGGCCCAGGTGCAGTTGCAGGGCTACCCCGGCCCGCACACGCCGACACCGACCGCGACCGTGATCGCCCCGGTGCAGCGCCCGGCCCAGCGCGGCGACGAGTGCGAACGCACCGTGCACCTGCCCGACGGGCACCGCGTCCGCGTCCGGGCCAAGCACCGCCAGGACCGCCCGGCCCCGCTGTGCGACGTCGCCGAATCCCTGGCCCTTGGCGTGCTCTCGGTGCTCAACCAGGGCCAGGTCCGGCGCAGGCCCACCGAGACCGCGGCCGACTCGCTGCGGGGCCTGGACGCCTGCGCGCTGCTCACCCGCGCCGAACTGGCCCCGCTGATCGGCGCGGCCGAGGCCGACCCCGGCTTCGGCGGCTGGGACTGCGAATGGGTGCGCGGCCGGCGCGAGGTCATGATCGAGTTCGATCGCAGGCCGCCGCTGGCGGAGAAGAAGGGCGGCCGCCGGATCGACCTCGGCGCGGGCGTGGAGGGCCTGCTGGACCCGGACAAGGAGGCATGCGAGGCCGTGGTGCCGCACCGGTCGCTGAGTGATTCCGGCGGCCATCCCATGCTCGAGGTGGTCCGGCTCTACCTGCGCGACGCCGCGCCGGGGGAGACGCTGTGCCCACAGGTCACCGAGCTTGCCAGGGCGGTGGCCGGGCGGTTGCCGCGCTGATCAGCCGTTCAGGCCGGTGGCTTCCCGCAGGTCGGCGCCGGTGAGATCGGCGCCGGTGAGGCGGGCCGAGGTGAGTTCCGCGCCGGCCAGGTCGGCGCCGGTCAGGTTGGCCGAGGTGAGGTTCGCGCCGGTCAGGTTCGCCTGACGCAGCCGGGTGGTCCAGGCGGCGGGGGAGCTGTCCTCGCGACGCAGGTCCGCGCCGGTGAAGTCGGCCTGCACCAGCACACCGTCGCTCAGGTCGGCCGAGCGCAGCCGGGCGCGGGCCAGGTTGGCCCGGCTCAGGTCGGTGCCGGAGAGGTCGGCGCGATCCAGCTGGGCCTGGTGCAGATCGGCCCCGGCCAGGCAGGCGCGGGTGAGGTTGAGCCGGTCACCGGCGGGGCTGCCGCGGCGGCCGATCACGGTGATCGCGGCCTGCACGTCCTCGGCCGGGCGTTGCAGGGCCTGCGCGGTGGCGCCGTCACCGCAGTTCTCGATCGGGGCCCTGGTGCGCACGAACGCGGTCAGCACCTCGACCCCGCGGGCCGCGTCCTTGGCGGAGTCCCTGATCAGCCCGTCCAGACCGTAGATCGCACCCAGCCGGACGTCCAGCTTGTCCGCGCCGAGCTGGCCGACGGCCTCGGTGAACCGTTGCGCCGCCTGGGTTTGCGCGCTCAGCACCAGCTGCGCCTCGGTGGCGGCCAGCGAACGCGAGGTGAACCACAGCGACCCCAGCGCGGCCACCCCGACCACCAGCGCCGCCACCGGCAACACCCAGCCCCGGCCACGCCGTCGCCCTGGCGGGGCACTCGGTGCGGGACTGGGCGGGGCCACCGGAACCGGCGCCGGGCGCGCGGCCGGGCGGACCCGGCTACGGCGGATGCGGCTGGCGGCGGCGGTCAGCCGGGGACGTCGTCGGCGGGGACTGGACGGCATGCCACGGAATCTTGGCCGATCCGTCCAGCCCCGCCAACACCGGTAGGTAGGAGATTCAGGCCGGGTCGACCGGCACCCAGCCGTCCGGGTTGACCCCGCCGGGGATCGGCGCGGCCGGATCGTAGGGGGTGCGGGTGAAGATGAAGGTGTTGAGGTCCAGGTGGGTGGCGGTGCCGTCGGCGGCGCGGCCGATCCGCAGCAGCTCCCCGGCGTAGTAGCCGTCCAGCCCGGTCCAGGTGCCGTCGTCGTTGGCCCGGAAGCGGGAGGCGCGGCCCCGGCCGTTCCACGGGTTCAGGTCGAGCAGGCCGTCCGGCAGCAGCCGCAGCGCGTACGGGCTCGGTCCCCAGTACCACTGGCCGGTCAGCGCCAGCAGCGCCGGATCGGCGGCGGGCTGCGGCGCCCACTCGGCCGGGATGTGCGGCTCCAGCTCGTGCAGCAGGTCCAGCAGGTCGGTGGCCACCGGGCCGGAGGGGCCGACGGTGCTGTTGGTCAGGTACAGCACCGCGGTGTCCTCCTTCGGGTCCACCCACACCGTGGAGACGAAGCCCGGCATCGACCCGGTGTGCCCGGCCAGCCGCCTGCCCTTGTGCCGCACCAGTTGCAGCCCCAGGCCGTACCCGGCGCGCCACTCGTCGCCGTCGTCAACGGTGGCCGGTTCGCGCATCTCGGCCACGGTGTCCGGGTGCAGCACCTCGGCGGTGTCCCCGAGCAGGAACCGGGCCAGCCGGGCGAGGTCGGGGATGGTGGACCAGAGCTGTCCGGCCGGGGCCATCGAACCGGCGTCGTGCGCGGGTTCGGGCAGCAGCACATCGGCCCACGGGTGCACCGCCCAGCCGTGCGCGTGCGGCGGCTTGGGCATGCTGGTGGTGCGCTGCATGCCCAGCGGCTCCAGGAGTTCGGCGCGCAGCACGTCCTCCCAGGACTGTCCGCGCAGCCGGGAGACGAGTTCGCCGAGCAGGCCGTAGCCGACGTTGGAGTAGTGGAACCGGCGACCGGCCCGGTGCCGGACGTCCGCGCCGGTGAGGCCCTCGATCAGCTCGCTGGCCGGGTAGCCCGGGGCGCGCTCCCACCAGGGGCCGGGGGATTCGGCGGTGATGCCGGAGGTGTGCGAGAGCAGCTGGGCGATGCTCCGCTCACCCAGCGGCGTGCCGGTCAGGTGCTGGTCCAGCTGGTCGGACAGGTCGAGCTTGCCCGCGTCGCGCAGGCGCATGACCAGCAGCGCGATGAAGGTCTTGGTGATCGACCCGATGCGATACTGGGTGTCGAGGGTGACCGCGGCCCCGTCGACCTGGCCGCGGGCGCCGCTCCAGATCAGTTCGCCGTCGCGGACCAGCCCCGCGGTGAGCGAGGGGAGCCGGCTGCCGGCCTGTTCAACGGCCACCCGCCGCACCAGCGCTCGTCGCGTGCCGGGCAGCAGCTCACTGGACGACATGGAAGGCTCTCCCTCGAACTGGCCGGATGTCTGGTCGTTTTCTTCCCGGCGGACGCTACCGCACTCGGTTGTGGCGGTACGCGGGAGGAAATACCGTGGTCGCCCGACCAGCGGCTGGGGGATGGGCATGAACGTGCAGTGGCAGGCATGGCGGGACCGCCGCGGCGACCGGACCAGGGTGCTGTCCCGGCAACAGGCCCGGATCACCGAACTGGTCGCCTACGCCCGGCAGCACTCGCCCTACTACCGATCCCTCTACACCGACCTGACCAGGGACTTCCGCCTCACCGACCTGCCGCCGACGGCCAAACCGGAGCTGATGGCCCACTTCGACGAGTGGGTCACCGACCCCGCCGTCCGACTGTCCGACCTGGACGTCCACCTGGCCGACCCGGCCCGCATCGGCACCCTGTTCCGCGACCGCTACCTGGTGTCCACCAGCTCGGGCAGCAGCGGCCAGCGCGCGGTGCTCCTGCAGGACGAGCCCATGCGCAAGGTCGCCAACACCCTGGGCGCCCTGCGCGCGATGCCGGCCCTGGGCGTGGGCCTGGTCCGCGAGATCGCCGCCAGGGGCGGCCGGATGGCCAACCTGGTGGCCACCGACGGCCACTTCGGCGGCGTGGCCACCGCCGAGTTCCAGCGCGCCCAGCGCCCGTCCCGGGCAGACCGCCTGCGGGTGTTCTCGGTGCACGCGCCGATCGAGGAGACGGTGGCCGCGCTCAACGAGTACCAGCCCGCCATGCTCGGCGGCTACGCCACCGCCCAGGTCGCCCTGGCCCACGAACAGCTGGCCGGACGCCTGCGCATCGCCCCCGTCCTGATCACCACCGGTGGCGAGGCCATCCCCGCCGCCGACCGCGCCCTGCTGGCCCAGGCCTTCGGCGCCGAGGTGCGCAACCAGTACGGCTGCTCCGAGTTCATGCTGCTGACCTTCGCCTGTGCCCTGGACCGCCTGCACATCAACGACGACTGGGCCATCCTGGAACCCGTGGACGACCGAGGCCACCCGGTGTCCCCCGGAGTCCCGTCGACCTCGGTTCTGCTAACCAACCTGGCCAACCGAGTCCAACCCATCATCCGCTACAACCTGGGCGACTCGATCACCATCGACCCGGACATCTGCGGCTGCGGCCGCCAGTACCCCACCCTGCGAGTCCAAGGCCGCACCAACGACCTCCTGGAACTACAAGCCCCCGACGGCACCACAGTAAGACTGCTCCCCCTGGCCGTCACCACAGTCGTAGACGGCCTGCCCGGAGTCCGCCGCTTCCAAATAGTCCAAACCACCCCAACCCACCTGCACATCCGCCTGGACGCGACCAACCCCGACGCCTGGCCCCGCCTCCGCGAAAAACTCACCACCTACCTCGCCAAACAAGGTCTGGGCACAGTAGAAGTCACCCTCGACCAAACCCCGCCGCAACGAGACCCCAGCACCGGCAAATTCAAGTTGGTCACAGTGGCGAAGCAGACCTGACCGAATCCGACCCCCGCAACAAAACCGAAGCCACCAGTTCCGGATCGTCACTCATCGGCACATGCCCACACCCCGGCAGTTCCACCAACCGGGCCTGCGGAGCCAGTTCCCGGGCCCGCAACCCCTGCCGCCGAGACAAAACCCGATCCCGATCCCCCCAGGCGACAGTCACCGGCACATCGGCCGGAACCACCCCACTGAACCGAAACTCCCGCCCCACCCGCAAAGCAACGTCAAACCCAGCCGCCTCCCGCAAGGCCCGCACCTCAGCCACCACAGCCGAAGCGGAGCGAGCAGCAGGCCGCCCATAAATCATCCCCGTCAACAAAGTCCGAGCCACCCCAGACTCAGCCAACCGGGCAACAACCCCCGGCGGCGTAACCCGAGCGGCCCCCCGACAAGCCCGCAATACCCGAAAAGCCCAAGCCCGCTCGCGATCAGTCCACAACCCAGCAGGAGACAAAGCCGTCACACTGCTGACAACCCCCCGCTGCCCCAACAACAAGGCCACCAACCCACCCATGGAATTCCCCGCCACATGCGGCCGCACCAACCCAAGGTCAGCACAAAACTCCTGAACAACATCGGCCAGCAACCCCGGATGAACCCGAACCCCCTCCGCGAACATCGGCGAGGCCCCAAACCCGGGAAAGTCCAGCGCGATAACGTCCCGCTGCTCAGCCACCAGATCCAACACCGGCTCCCAAGCCTGCCAGTGATGCCCAACCCCATGCAGCAACACCAACGGCGCCCCCGCACCGACTCCGCGCCGTTCGTAGACCAGGTCCATGGGGTCCACCATAGATCGAGAACCGGCCGGTGCCGTATCCCCGGATAGCGGGACATGCGGTGGGGAGGGGGTTGGGGGAGGGGCGGTGACGATCGCGGAGCGCGGGCAAAGCCCGGAGGCCGGGGGCTGGGGGCCGAGCGGTTGTCACGGGCGAGCAGGCGAAGCCCCGGCGAGCCGGCGGCACGGTTCCGAGCGACCCGCGTACAACAAGTGCCAACCCGACGTCCCACAACGGCCAACACACCGTACAAGAACGGCCAACACACCGTACGACAACGGCCAACACGCCGACGAGGGTTTCAACCCTCCGCGCGTGTTGGCCGTACTGGTACGGCGTGTTGGCCGTTGTCGTACGCCACGTTGGCCGTTCTTGTACGCCTTGGGCGATCGCGACCGGGCGAAGCCCGCACACAAGCAGACGGGGTGGCTTTTCAAACATCCCCTGAGCGGTTCCCCATCCCCGTCAGCCTGGAGAGGACACACCGCATCCTGGGCGCGCGGACCCGCAACCCGCCGCCGCCCTAGCCACCCAACCGCAGGGGTCTGCGCGCCCAGGATGTGGTTTGGTATCGGAAGGCTGACGGGGATGGGGAACCGCACACGAGCACTGCTCTCTGCCTTTGATTTTCCCCCCCATCCTTTGATTCCTGCCCGTCCGGCGAGGACGCCCTTGATCGTCGCTCGGGTACCTCAGCACCAGAGGCCAACAACGCAACAGCCAAGAGCGAAAAAGATGGCCCCACCACCACACCCACCTCCACCCAGATATGTTGGCAGCATGGGGCAACGGCGATCCTGGGCCCGGCTCGGAGGCTTCATCCTGGTCGGCTGCCTCACCACAATCTTCGGCTGCCTGCTCCTCCTCCTCCTGACCGGCCACTTCAGCGTCCACTACACCGCCGACCACGACGGCACCCTCCCCCTCTGGATCCTCACCGTCCCCGCCCTACTGGCCATAGTCGCCACCCGCTTCACCCCACCCACCGTCAAGTGGGAGAACCCGTTCCGCCTAGACCCACCCCGCACCCGCCTCGAAGCCGCCTGGCTCACCGCCCTCGCCACCGCCTTCGCCATCGTCATGGTCTTACCCGGCGCCCCCCTCTGGTTCCTGATCGCCAAACCAGTCCTGCTGATCGCGATCCCGCTCACCCTCTTCTGGTACCTGCGCCGAAACGGCGGCAAGCGCGAACGCTGGTGCCCCATGACCCCCACCCGCTGGATCGCCCCGCTCGTACCCGCCGCCGTCTTCCTCGGCCTCACCTATCTCCTGGGCGCCTACCCCGAATCCCGCCTCATCCCGGATGTCCAGACCATCCTGGTCGTCTTCCTCTTCAACGCGGTCATCGAAGAACTCTTCTTCCGCCGCTGGCTGCAAACCCGGCTCGAGGCCGTGCTGGGACTATGGCCGGGGATCGTGCTGGCCGCCGTGCTCTGGGCGGTGTGGCACATCGGGATCCAGTCCCACCACGGCGTCGGCCTCGGCGTGCTCACCGTGCTGGCGGGCCACGGCGTCCGCGGGATGTTCCTCGGCTACCTCTGGGCGCGCTACCGCAACTTCCCCGTCCTGCTCCTCGTGCACGGGGTCATCAACGCGCCGTTCCTGCTCACCGGCCTGCTCTGACTCACACCACCGCCCCGGAATCCACCCGCCGCCGCGTCTGCTGCCGGGGCTTGGCCCGCTGCCGCCCGGCCCCCGGCGACTTCCGGTCCAGCAACACCGCCAGCGGCGAAGCCGTGGCCACCGTGGAGATCGTGCCCGCGACCACACCCACCAGCACCGCCAGCGCGAAGTCGGCCAGCGACCCGTCACCCAGGAACAGCAAGCACAGCAACACCGCCAGCACACCCACACCCGTGTTCACCGTGCGCGGCAAGGTCTGCAGCACCGCGGTACCCGCGACCTGGTGGAAATGCTCCTTGGGCCGCAACCCGCGTAGCTCGCGAACCCGGTCGAAGACCACCACCGAGTCGTTCACCGAATAACCGATCACCGTCAGCAACGCCGCCAGGAACACCGCGTCCATGGTGATCCCCAGCCAGGAGAACAACCCCAGCAACACGACCACATCCGTCAACAACGCCGCCACCGTGGCCACCCCCAGCCGCCAGTCGAACCGGATCGCCAGGTACGCCAGCTGCGCCGCCACCGCGATCGCCAAGGCCAGCAACGCCTTCGTGCGCAACTCGTCACCCAGGCTCGGCCCGATCAGCTCACTGCGCACCTGCTCCGCCCCGCCGCCGAGCCCGGCCACGACCTCCTTGGCCTTGGCCGCCTGGGTCTCGTCCAGTGGCGCGGTCTTGATCGTCAGTTCCTTCTCACCGCTGGTGGACACCGTGGCCCGGTCGAAACCGGCCGCCTGCAACGCATCCCGCGCCGCATCGGGGTTGACCTGCTGCTGTGTGGTGTACTCGATCAGCCTGCCGCCGGTGAACTCCACGCCCAGCTCCGGCCCCCGGATCACCAGCCCCAGCGCGATCAGCAGCGTGATCGCCCCGGTGGCCAGCAGCCAGCGCTTCGGGTTGGCGTACAGGCCACTGAACCGCCCGGTCAGCCAGGTCCGCACCCGGCCAAGGCTGCCCAAACCGGTCAGCCACGGCCGTTTGGCCACGAACTCGTTGTCGCACACCGCGATCATCAGCACCCTGGTCAGCACCAGCGCACTGAACAGCGAGGCCAGCACACCCACCGACAGCGTCACGCCGAACCCGCGCACCGGCCCGCTGGCCAGGAAGAACAGCAACCCGGCCGCCAGCAGCGTGGTGACGTTGGAGTCCGCGATCGCCGACACCGCGCCCTTGAACCCGCCCTCCATCGCCCGGCTCAACCGCTGCCGTGGCGGCAGCCCGGATCTGCTCGCGAAGTCCTCCCGGGCCCGCTCGAACACCAGCACGTTCGCGTCCACCGCCATACCCACCGCGAGCACCAGGCCCGCCAGCCCCGGCAAGGTCAGTGTCGCCCCGATCGCCAGCAGCGAGGAGTAGGACAGCGCCGCGTACCCGGCCAGCGCCAGCACCGCGAGGAAACCGACCAACCGGTAGACGAAGGTGAGGAACAACCCGGTGATGCCCACGCCGATCAGCGCGGCCCAGGCACTCGCCTCGATCGCCTGCGCGCCCAGGGTCGGGCCCACCGTCCGCTGTTCCAGGACCTCCACCGGCACCGGCAGCGCGCCGCCGCTGATCAGCAGGGACAGCTCGTTGGCCTCGGCCTGGGTGAACTTGCCGGTGATCCGGGTGTTGCCGCCGCCCATCCCGGCCTGGCACCCGACCGACGGGTCCACCTGCGGCGAGGAGATCACCTTGTCGTCCAGCACGATCGCCACCCGGCGCTTCGGGTCACCCGGCGCGGAGCACGCCGCCTGCCCGGTCAGCTTCCGCCAGCTCTCCCCGCCCGGCCCGGAGAAGTCGATCCCGACCTGCCAGCCCACCCCCTGCGGCACCGGCCCCGAGTTCGCCCCGGCCACGTTCTCCCCGGTCAGCGCGGCCGCGGCCAGCCGCAACGGCGCCCCGGACTCATCCGGCAGCACCTTCTCGCCCGGAGCGGGCGGCGTGCCCGGCGGCACCACCCCGAGCACCGGGTGCATGGTCAGCTGGGCGGTCCGGCCGAGCACCGCGACCGCCTCTTTCGGGTCCTGCACGCCGGGCAGTTCGACGATGATCCGGTTCTCCCCGGATCGCACCAGCCCCGGCTCGGCCACGCCAAGGCTGTCCACCCGGCGGCGGATCACCTCCAGGGCCCGGTCGGTGGCGTTGGCGTCGGCGGTGACGGTCGGGGTGGACTTGGCCTCAAGGACGATCTGGGTGCCGCCGCGCAGGTCCAGACCAAGGCGCGGGGCGGTGCTGAGCACGAGATAGGTGGCGGTGACGAGCACGGCGAGGGACAGCAGCCCACGCACGAGAAGTCCCCGCCACGCCGAAGGGCGTGACATGGGTGAGGTTCCTCCAGGATCGATGTCCGTCCACAAAGGACGGCGTGACGGTCAGATTCCTGGAGTGGACGGTGGCCCTCTGGTGGGCGCCTGCCGCGGCCCGACCCCGTCCGCGGCGTCGAGGGCGTTCTGATCGGTGGCGAAGTCGACGCTGGGCCGAGGGAACGCGGGCCTGGCCACCGGCAACCCGGCTGGCAGCTCGGCGAAGTGCTGGTGCGCGTGCGGGTTGTTGATGGCCACCCGGTCGGCGTGGTTGAGCCGGGTGTCCCGGTGGTCCGAAGAGGACCCACCGAGATGGGTGGACACCGCGACCTCGTTGTCCGCCAACGTGATCGGCGCGGCCGTGGCCACCGGTGCGGCCACCAGCACCAGCAGCGCGGTGAGCAGCACCGCCTGGATGAGCCGGAGCAGCACGGAGCGAGGCGGGACCCGGTGCTCGCGCACGGCCGACCTCCTCAGTTCGGTGCCAACCCGGCCAGTCTAGAGGGTCAGTCCGGGATGAGCACCGTCATGGACTCCTCGACGTGCTGGAAGTCCGCCTTCGCGTACACCCACCGCGCCGGATTCCCCTCCGTCACCGCCAGCCCGATCGCAGGCAACCCGGCCCGCGCGCCCAGCGCCAGTGCCCGGCGCAGCAGCAGCGTGCCCAGCCCGCGATAGCGCGGCGCGGGATCCCGGTAGACCTGGGAGATCCACGGCCCGCCCAGCGGCGGCTCGCCCTCGCGGTCGTTGACCACGATCACGCCGACCACCGTCTCGCCGTCCCACACCAGGCTGCTGCACGGCAGCACCGGCCCGAGCACCTCCCCGGCCAGCAGCCGGGCGAAGTTCCGCCGCTCGCTCTCGGGGTCCAGCACGTGATCCACGTGGCCAGGCGGGAAAGCCAGCTCGTAGGCGCGGTAGATCTCGTCCAGGGTCGCGCTGAACTCGCTGAACCGCAGCCCCTCCGGCAGCGGCCCGGCCGCCCAGCCAGGATCGACCGGCTGGGTGCGCAGGTCGTAGCTGTAGCAGTGCGCGTGCCGGACCACCGTGCCGCCACTGGCCTTGGCCACCTGGCAGATCTCCGGTGCGGCGCTGAACACCCAGCCCTTGCGCTCGGCGAAGAGCAGCTTGACCAGGTCGTCCGGCGCGATGTCCACCGGGCGCAGCTCGTCCGCGTAGGGCAGCTCCATCCGGGTGCCGCGCTCGTAGGTGGCCACCACCCGGCCCGCGCCGTCGAGCAGTTCCTCATGCATGGGCAACTCCGTTCTCCCGCAGCGCGGGCGGCCACACCGAGGCGTCCAGCACCCCGGTGGCATACGCCCTGGCCACCAGCGCGGTGCGGTTGGCCGCGTCGAACCGCTGGCAGAGCCGGGTGACGTGGTAGGTCACCCCGTCCGGGGTCAGGCCGACCGCGGCCGCGATGGCCGCGGTGGTGTCCCCGGCGGCGACCCTAGTGATGATCTCCGCCTCCCGGGAACTGATTTCCGGCGACACCTCGGCCGGCGGCGGCTGCTCCGGGTCGGCGGCCAGGGTCAGCAGCAACCCGGTCTCCACGTCCTTGACCAGCTGAAGGGTCAGCTCGCCGGTGCGTTCCACACTCCCGCGCCGCGGCTTCCAGCGCACCGCCAGCCGTCGCCGCCCCCGCGCCCCGGACGCGAACTCGCGCATCAGCCGATCGTGTTTCTCCTGGTCACGGGCCTGCATCAGGGTGGTCAGCACGGTGCCGTGCAACCGGCCCGGACTGCTGCCCAACAGGGCGGCGAACTCCGGGTTGAGCATGCTCAGCGTGCCGTCGGGCAGGCAGACCGCGGCAGGCACCGAGATCCGGTCCAGCAGCGCCAGGAACCGGTTGCGCCACAACGCCGCGTCCCGCTGGGCGGTGCGGAACTCGGTGACGTCGAACAGGATGGTGCCCACGTGCGGCGGGCCCTGCGGCTGCGGCAGCGGGAACCGGTAGCCGGACCACTCGATCTCCCGCCCGTCCTGCTCGGTGCGCATCCGCACCTGCCGGGCCGCCCCGGACAGCAGCACCGCCGCGTTCTGCTCCACCGACTGCTCGGCCAGGTCCGGCGGCAGCACCTCCGGCACGGTCCGCCCGACCACCTCACCGACCGGTCGGTCGAGCAGCCGGTGCCCGGCGTCGCCGAACCAGACGTAGCGGTGCTGCGCGTCGGTGATCATGGCCAGCACCGGCACGTGCGCGACGAACTGGGCCAGCCGCTGCTCGGCCGCGGCCAGCGCGGCCCGGTCGGCCAGCCAGTCCCCGACGTCCACCGCGACCATGCCCAGCAACGGTTCCCCGTCCGCCGGGTGCAGCAGCAGCTTGTGCCCGGCCAGCCACACCTGCCTGCCGGACCGCCCCGGCAGCGCGGTCGGCACCGGATCGCTGGGCCGCCAGCGCACCGGCTCCCCGGTCCGCCACACCCGTTCGTCCTCGGCGTCCACCGGCGCGGCCAGTTCCGGACCCAGCCAGTCGGCCAGGGTGCGGCCCGCGATCTCGGCCTCGCCGGCCCCGATCAGCTCGCGGTAACTCGGCGAGGCCCAGGTGAACCGCCCTGTCCGGTCGCGCAGCGAGGCCAGCGCGCCGGAGGCGGCCAGCAGTTCGGCCAGACCGAGCCGGGACAGCGGATCGCTCACAAGGAGGAAACGTAGCCGAGGACTACAAGATTGTGTAGTGCTGTGGTCCGAGACTGTGGATCAGCGCTGGCACTGTTGATCTCGACAGGACAAGCGCGCACAGCGAAATCGGGGATTCGAGATGGGCACTGCACACACCACCGACCGGGTCGAACTGCCGCACCCGGCCAACCGCCTGCCGGTCATCGGCGATGTGCTCGGCGCGCCGTCGGACCGCCTGGTGCAGAGCGCGATGGACGACGCCAGGGCGCTGGGCCCGATCTTCACCCGCAAGTTCTTCGACACCGAGGTCGTCTTCGTCTCCGGCGCCGACCTGGTCGCCGAACTCGCCGACGAGGATCGCTTCGCCAAGCACGTGGGCAACTCCCTGGTCACCATCCGCGGCCTCACCGGCGACGGCCTGTTCACCGCCTTCAACGACGAGCCCAACTGGGCCAAGGCGCACGACATCCTGCTGCCCGCCTTCGCGATGTCCTCGATGCGCACCTACCACCCGACCATGCTCGCGGTGGCCCGCAAGCTGATCAACTCCTGGGACGGCCACACCGGACAGTCCACTGTGGACGTTTCGGGGGACATGACCAAGCTGACCCTGGACACCATCGGCCTGGCCGGTTTCGGCTACGACTTCGGCTCCTTCGAGAGCGAGGACACCCACCCGTTCGTCACCGCGCTGGTCCGCGGCCTGGCCTTCGCCCAGGCCAAGAACCGGCACGTGCCCGGCCTGGACTTCCTCTACCGCAAGGGAAACGAGCAGTTCGCCGCGGATGTGGCCTTCCTCAACGGCGTGGTGGACGAGGTGATCAAGGAGCGGATCGCCAGTGGTGACACCAGCACCGACGACCTGCTGGGCCTGATGCTCAACGCCCCGCACCCGAAGTCCGGGGAGACCCTGGACGAGGTCAACATCCGCAACCAGGTGGTCACCTTCCTGATCGCCGGGCACGAGACCACCTCCGGCACGCTGTCCTTCGCGCTGCACTTCCTGACCAAGAACCCGGCCGTGCTGGCCCGCGCCCAGGCCGAGGTGGACGCGCTCTGGGGCGATGTCGAGGACCCTGACCCGAGTTTCGAGGACATCGGCAAGCTGCGCTATGTGCGGCAGATCCTCAACGAGACGCTGCGACTGTGGCCGACCGCGGCCATTTTCGCCCGCCAGGCGTTGCGGGACACCGAGATCGGCGGCAAGTACCCGGTGGCCAAGGGCGAGGCGATGCTGGTGCTGACCCCGATGCTGCACCGGGATCCGGTGTGGGGCGACAACGTGGAGTCCTTCGACCCGGAGCGCTTCAGCCCCGAACGCGAGCGGGAGCGCCCGGTGCACGCGTTCAAGCCCTTCGGCACCGGCGAGCGGGCCTGCATCGGCCGCCAGTTCGCCCTGCACGAGGCGACCCTGTTGCTGGGCCTGCTGATCCACCGCTTCCGCTTCCTGGACCAGGACAACTACCAGCTCAAGGTCAAGGAGACGCTGACCCTCAAGCCCGAGGGCCTGCACCTGGGCCTGGCCCGCCGCACCAGCGCCGACCGGCGCAAGCCCGCGGTCGCCGAGACCGCGCACGCCACCGCGAAGTCGGCCGGGCGGATGCGGCAGGGCACCAGGCTCACCGTGTTGCACGGCTCCAACCTGGGCACCTGCCGCACCCTGGCCAAGGAGATCGCCGAGGCAGGGGAGCAGCACGGCTGCGACGTTTCCGTTGACCCGTTGGACGTCGCCACTCGGTCGTTGCCGGCCGGCTCCCCAGTGGTGATCGTCGCGGCATCCTACAACGGGCGCCCGACCGACGACGCCGCCGAGTTCTGGAACTGGCTCAACCAAGCCGAACCCGGCTCCCTGGACGGCGTCCGGTACGCGCTGCTCGGCGTCGGCGACCGCAACTGGGCCGCCACCTACATGCACGTGCCCACCGCCATGGACGCCCGCCTCACCGAACTCGGCGCCACCCGCCTGCTCGACCGCGGCGAGGCGGACGCCTCCGGCGACCTGGCCGGCGCGGTCACCGACTGGAGCGAACAGCTCTGGACCGCGCTGCTGGCCGAGTACGGCGACCCGGACGCGGTGTCCACAGTGGACACCACCGACGGTCCGAGGTACGCGGTGCGCACGCTGTCCGGCCCGGTCACCGCGGCCCGCGACGCCCGGCACGAGGTGCTGCCGATGACCGTCCTGGACACCGCCGACCTGGCCGAGCTGGACCACCCGCTGGGCCGGTCCAAGCGGTTCCTGCGGATCGCGCTGCCCGAGGGCGTGACCTACCGCACCGCCGACCACCTCACCGTGCTGCCGGCCAACGACCCGGCCCAGGTCGAACGCGCCGCCCAGCTCCTCCAGCTCGGCCTGGACGACGTCCTGGAGATCGCCGACCGCCGCCCCGGCCGCGGCGCGCTGGGCATCGACCGACCGGTCACCGCCCGCGCCCTGCTCACCCACTTCGTCGAACTGCAGGACCCGGCCACCCCCGCCCAGCTCACCGCGCTGGCCGCGATCAACCCCTGCCCGCCCGAGCGCAAGGCCCTGGAAGCCCTTGCCGCGCAACCGGATGGCCGCAGCGTGCTGGACCTCCTGGAGGTCAACCCGGCCTGTCAGCTGACCCTGGACATCGCCCTGGAACTGCTGCCGCCGCTGCGCCCCCGGCACTACTCGATCTCCTCCTCGGCCGCGAGCCAGCCGGGTGCGGTCGACCTGATGGTGTCCCTGCTGGAAGCCCCGTCCCGGTGCGCTGACGGCACCTTCCGCGGCATCGGCTCGGCCTACCTGACCGGTCTGCGCCCCGGTGACACCGTGCTGGCCAAGGTCCAGCCCTGCCGGGAGGCCTTCCGGCTCGACCCGGCCGCCGACCGCCCGGTGATCATGATCAGCGCGGGCACCGGCCTGGCCCCGTTCCGCGGTGCCATCGCCGACCGCCTCGCCGTCGGCAACACCGGCCCGGCGCTGTGCTACTTCGGCTGCGACCACCCCGAGGTCGACTACCTGCACCGGTCGGAGTTGGAAGCGGCTGAGGCCGCCGGAGTCGTCTCGATGCGGCCCGCGTTCTCCCAGGCGCCGGTGGAGGACGTGCAGTTCGTGCAGCACCGCATCGCCGCCGAGGGCGAGCAGGTGTGGCAGCTTCTGGACAGCGGCGCGGCGGTCTACGTCTGCGGCGACGGCGCCCGGATGGCCCCCGGCGTGCGCGCGGCCTTCCTCGACCTGCACCGCAAGCACACCGGCGGCGACCAGAACGCCGCCGAGGCCTGGCTGGCGGATCTCATCGCGCGGGACCGTTACATCGAAGACGTCTACTCGGGATGACGAACCCCCGGGTCAAGCGCACAATGGCTGTCCACAGTGGAATGATGAAGGAGCAGTTCTGATGGGTGTCGTGGCAGGGATCCTGGTCGGGTTGGTCGCGCTGATCCACGTGTACATCCTGGTGCTGGAGATGTTCCTGTGGACCACCCCACGGGGCCAGAAGGCGTTCGGGCTCACCCCCGAGTTCGCCGAGGCGACCAAGACCCTGGGCGCGAACCAGGGCCTGTACAACGGATTCCTGGCCGCCGGCCTGATCTGGTCGCTGATCGCGGCCGACCCGGTCGGCTACCAGGCGAAGATCTTCTTCCTGGTGTGCGTGTTCGTCGCCGGGGTCTACGGCGCGGCCACGGCCAGCAAGAAGATCCTCTACGTCCAGGTGGTGCCCTCGGTGCTGGCGCTGGCCGCGGTGTTCGTGGCCGGCTGAGTCACCAGGTGGGATAGCAGTGCAGGAACCCGCTCGAGGTGGGCGGGTTCGCGCTGAACTCCGCGACGGCGTCCCGGCTCAACAGCTCGGTCGCCGCGCGGAGTTCCAGTTTGTCCAGCCAGTCCTTGGGCAGCGCGGACATCCCGTGCGCCGCACCGAAGAGGTTCCCGGCGATCGCGCCGGTGGAATCGCTGTCCCCGGTGTGGTTGACCGCGACCCGCATGGTCTCCCGGAACTCGCCGCCGCCGTGCAGGAACGCGTAGAGCCCGATCGCCAGGGCCTCCTCGCCGACCCAGCCGCCGCCCAGTTCGCGTTCGATCCGCTCCGGCGTGGTCGAGTCGATCGGCCCGCCAAGACGGACCGCGCCCTCGATGGCTTCGAGGGTTTCCTCGTGCTGGTCGTAGCCGCGCAGGATCTGCTCGGCCTTGTCGATGGCCACGTTGATGTGCGCGCCGTGGAAGAGCGCCCACACCATCACCGCGAGGCAGCCCGCGGACAGGTAGCCGCTGGGGTGGGTGTGGGTGAGCGCGGCGCCGGCCGCGGCGATCCGGAACACCTCGGCCGGATCGTTGCCCCACAAGGCCACCGGGGCCGCGCGCATCACGCCGCCGCAGCCCTTGGAGTTGTTGATTTTGTTGGTGAACGAGCCCGGCGCCTGGCCGCGGCCGATGTCCTCCAGCGCGCGGATGCAGGTCTTGCCGGGGGCGCGGCGGTCGAACAGGTCCGGCTCGCGGATCAACCAACCGTCCGGTTGGGGGTGCGCCTGCGCGAGTGACCCCATGGCGTCGGCCCACGGGTAGCCCTGGGTGTGCAGCCAGCGCTGGTAGGCCGAGAGCAGGAACGGCACCGGATCGGTGGCCCCGTGCCGGCGCTGGTGCACATGCGCCCGGACCATGCCCTCCATGGTGAACAGGGTCATCTGGGTGTCGTCGGTGATCGCGCCGACCTTGCCGTAGGCGGCGACCAGGTCGGTGAGGCCGTCCGCGCCGTGCCGCCGCCGGATCGAGCTGATCGACTCGAACTCCACGTCCGCGCCCAGCGCGTCGCCGATGGCGCCGCCCAGCATGCAGCCCAGCACACGGTCTTCCCAGGTCACCCGCAGCCTCCCCGATCGGTGTTCGTCCCGGCCGGCCGGCACACCGGTCAGGCCGAGGCCAGATCTTGCCAGGGTAGCCCGATCGCCGGGCACGCGGTGGGCCCTTCGGCGTAATCGCCCCCGGCCCTGTGGTGCGCGTCCGGCGGAGTGGATCGGTTGCGCGGCAACGTCATCGGGCCCGCACCTTGGTCAGGTCGTTGTACAGCGTGGCCCGCGAGACACCCAGGTACTCCGCGACCCTGGCGGCCGAGCGCTGCACCGCGAACACCCCGCGCCGGTCCAGCGCGGCGATGATCCGGCGGCGGTCGGCCCGGTCGGTGCGGTCGCAGCCGCCCTCCTCGGCGATCACCGCGTCCACCACCTGGTCCACATCGTCGGAGAACACGGTGACCGGCGCGGGTTCCAGCGGACCGGCCAGACCGGCGAGGGTGTCGGCGGCCTGGCGCAGCGCGGTGACGTCCAGGTTGACGCACAACGCGCCGATCACCTTGCCGCGCAGGCGAAGCAGCATGGTGGAGGAGCGCAGCAGGCGGCCGTCCGGGGTGCGGGTGAGGTAGTTGAGCCGATCCTCGGCCTCGGCGCCCGCGGCGAGCAGGCCCAGCCCGATCTCACTCATCGCGCCACCGACGTGCCGTTCGGTCACCGAGCCGCTGATCGCGACCACGCTCGCCTCGGGTGTGCGGTAGTCGTGCAGGACGATCTCGGCGGTGGGGCCGAAGGTGGCGGCCAGGCCGTCGACCAGCGGGCGCACCGAGTCGAACAGGTCGTCGGCCGCGCGGTCCATCGTGTCGCTCACCACCCCAGCCTAAACCGGACTTGACAATCTGTCCAAGTTTTCTAGACGATCAGTCCAGTCCAATCGTGGAGGAGAAAAACGTGGCCCACCAGTTGCCGCCGCTGCGCTGTTCCCGCTGTGCCACCGAGTTCCCGGTGGACAGCCTGGTCTGGCTCTGCCCGTGCGGCGGTGTCCTGGACGTCGCCGACTTCGGCGCCAAGCTGCCCAGCCGGTCCGAACTGGCCACCCGCCCCGCCACCCTGTGGCGCTACGCCGAGTCCCTGCCGGTGCCGGAGTTGCCCCAGGTCAGCCTGGGTGAGGGCATGACCCCCGTGGTCCCGGCGGTCGGCCTGCCCGACGCCCGCGTGAAGCTCGAATACCTGTCCCCGACCCTGTCCTTCAAGGACCGCGGCGCGGTCATGCTGGCCACCCTGGCCCACCTGCTGGGCGTCCGCCGCCTGATCGCCGACAGCAGTGGCAACGCGGGCACGGCGCTGTCGGCCTACGCCGCCCGCATCGGCATCCCCTGCGAGATCTACGTGCCCGCGAGCACCTCACCCGGCAAACTCGGCCAGATGCGCGCCCACGGCGCCAACGTCCACCTGATCGAGGGAAACCGCGAGGACGCCGCCCGCGCGGCAAAGGTCGCCGCCGAGGCCCCCGACGCCAGCTACGCGAGCCACATGTTCCACCCGTACTTCCTGCACGGCACCAAGACCTTCGCCTTCGAGCTGTGGGAACAGGGCATGCCGGACACCGTCGTCCTCCCGGTAGGCCACGGCACCCTGCTCCTGGGCGCCTACCTCGGCTTCCGCGAACTCCTCGCCCAGGGCCTGATCCCCAAGCTCCCCACCATCATCGGCGTCCAGTCCGCCAACTGCGCCCCCCTGGCCACGGCGGCTGACGCGGGCGCCCCCGGCCCCGCCACCATCACCCCGATCCCCACCAAGGCCGAGGGCATCGCCATCGCCGAACCGGCCCGCGGCGAAGCCATCCTGGCAGCGGTAGCCGACACCGGCGGCACCATCCTGGGCGTCACCGACGACCAGGTCCTCAAGGCCCGCACCGAACTGGCCGCGGCAGGCTTCTACGTCGAACCCACCTCAGCGGTCTGCTGGGCAGCCATCACCGCCGCCCGCACCGCCACCGCCCCCACCACCCCCTCCTGGACCACCGCCACCCCCCACCTAACCACCCCCAACCTAACCCTCGCCCTCTCCGGCGCAGGCCTGAAATCCCCCAACTAACCCACCCCCACCCCCCACCACTCCGCCCCCCGCCCCACAACGCCCACCTGCCATCCCACAACGGCCAACACACCGTCCCAGATCGGCCAACACACCGTCCGGAACGGCCAACACTCCGGAGGAGGGCTGCTCGCCGTTCCTTCTCCCGGAGTGTTGGCCGTTCTCGTACGGAGTGTTGGCCGTTGTGGGGCAGGGGTCAGGGGGTCAGCTGGGGCAGGATCGCGGTTTCGGGGGCCGGGTCGTAGGGGAAGTCGTGGATCTTGGCGACCTCGCGGGCCAGCTCGGCGAACAACACCCCGGTCGCATGCGCGGCCCGCCGTGCCCCCTCCGCGTCAAACCCGCCGAAGGTCTCCGGCAACCGTTCCCACACCCCGGGCGCGGCCCACTCCCGCATCCGGGTGCCGCCGTGCCACACGTCCAGATCCGCCCCGCGCACCGCCTGGGCATGCCACTCGACCAGGGTCTGCAGCAGTTCCTTGGTCGTCCAGTCCCGCGACTGCACCACCCACAGCTCCCCGCGAGCCAGGTACCGCGGCAGGTGCGCGATCTCGAACCAGAACTCCGCGCACAGTTCCCGGAAGTCCGACTCGGTCACCGGCTCCGGCCGCGGCCGCCCAGTGGGCGCCGGCAACCGCGCGGCCAGCCCGTCCGGGTCGTAGAGCACCTCGTACCCACGCTCGTGCAGATCGTCGAGTTCCCCGGCCAACTCCTCCACCAGCGCCAACGGCACGACCTGGAAGTCGGCCTTGACGCCGTCGGTGAACAGCACCAATCGGGCCGGGTTGTCCCACGGTCCGTCGAGTCCGACGCTGACCAGCACCGGACCGAGTTCGGCCGGCCAGTCCGCGTCGTCGGCGTAGGCGTCGGGGTCAGTGGTGAACAGCTCGATGTCGTGGTCGGAGAAGGCATCCGCGGTGCCGTCCCGTCGCGCCCGTGAGCCGGTGCGCAGCACCAGCCGGATATCCGCCCTGCCCGCCGCCCACCCGGCGAGCCCCGCTTCGGTGATCACAAAGCCACGCTACCCGGGCCGCGGCAACAGCGACCTCCGTCTCCCTACCGACCGGTCGGTAGGGGCGCTGTCCCCCGGAGTGGTGACACCGCCCAGGCCCGCGGATTCGACTCACCGCCTACGGGGTATTCCCGCCGCAACCACGGAGAGGTGCCAGTCATGGGGCGACACCGGTTGGACGAGCACGATGACCAGCAGTGGAGTGCCGCCACACTCACCAAGGGACGCGAGGAGGCCGGGGTGCCGGAGCCGGGCGAGAACCAGGCCGCGGGGCAGGACTGACGCGGCCGGGGCAGGCAAGATGGTCCGGGTGAACACGCGGAAGGCCGAGCCCATCAACCCGGAGCGACATCGGGCCAGTACGGAGACCCTGCACGCCGCCACCCGGTCGAGCCGGGCCGAGCTGGTCGGGCGGGCCAGCCGGTGACCGGGGTGGTGGTGGCCGGGGGTGGCCCCGGCGGCATGGTGCTCGCCTACCTGCTGGGCCGCGCCGGGGTGCCGGTGACCCTGCTGGAGGCCCAGCCCGACTTCGACCGCGACTTCCGCGGTGACTCCCTGCACCCCTACACCCTGGAACTCCTGGACACCCTCGGTCTGGCCGAGGACCTGCTCCGCCTGCCGCACCACCCGGCCCGCAGCTTCCGCTTCCACACCCCGCACGGCACCATCACCGCCGCCGACTACCGCGGCCTGGACTCCCCATTCCCTTACGTGGCACTGATGCCACAGGTCCGCTTCCTGGATTTCCTTGCCAGTAAGGCAAAAGCCCTGCCGTCCTGCCAGATCCGCATGGCCGCCAAGGTGATCGGCCTGCTTCGCGAGGGTGAGGTGGTGACCGGCGTCCGCTACCGGGACGAGCACGGCGAACACGACCTGCCCGCCACCGTGGTCATCGGCGCCGACGGCCGCTTCTCCCGGCTGCGCCGCCTGGCCGACCTGCCGGTCGAACCCCTGGGCGCCAGCAGCGACCTGCTCTGGTTCCGCCTGCCCCGGCACCCGGCGGATCCACCAGAGGCCGACGTCGACCTGTACTTCGGCCGTGACCACTACGTCGCGTTGCTCGGCGGTGTCAGCGACTGGCAGATCGGCTACACCCTGCCCAAAGGTGGCTTCCCAACGGCGAAACAGGCCGGCGTGACCCCCATCCAGGACTTCATCCGCCGGCACGTGCCCTGGCTGTCCGACCGCATCACCCAGTTGACCGACTTCGACCAGATCACCCTGCTGTCCTTGGACATCGCCCGCGCCCCGCGCTGGCATCGCCCGGGTGTGCTGCTGCTCGGCGACGCCGCGCACGTCATCTCCCCGGTGGGCGGCAACGGAATCCTGATGGCGATCCAGGACGCGGTCGAGGCCGCCAACCAGCTGATCCCCGCACTGCGCGCGGGCACCCTCACCGAGTCCACCCTCGCCGCGATCCAGGCCGCGAGGGAACCCGCCATCGTCCAGGTGCAGGCGGACCAGACCCGCATCGAACGCCGGGTGGCCACCGCACGCGAACAGGGCAAGAACCTCGCCCCGCCATCGTTCCTGCGCCTGCTCACCGCCCTGCCCTGGATCCGCACCCGCTCCGCTCGCCGCAACGCCTACGGCCCGCGTCCACCCCAGCTGGACACCACCCTGCTCAACCGCTGACACACTTATCGCCCGCACCGGCAGCGCAAGGACGAAAGACTGACCCTTCGGGCAGCCATGGCCGGACTTTGGTACTAGAACCGTTGCCAGCACACGATTACCGGCCATACTCGGTTCAACACGGACCACCGTTCCGCCGGGCGACGCGACGACATCACCCCGACGACATCGTCGCGGTCGAGACCCCCCGGCACGCAAGCGGGGTCGGCGGCACCACCCCCCAACCGCCGACCCCGCCCCAGCTTCGCGAGAAGCGACCGGAGCACCCCCGCCGACCGACCGTTCGGTCGGCATGCACGGACAAGTCGGCTGCCACCCGACTCGCCCACCTAGCCCCGGCCGCCTCGCTCCGGCCGCCTCGCTCCGGCCGCCTCGCTCCGGCCGCGCCGCCTGGGTCGGGCCGCCTGGGTCGCGCCGAGCTGGTGCTCCGGCACGCGGAACTTCCTTGCTCGGGCTGCCTCCATTCGCGCAACGCCTTGTTCGGACTGCTGCCGCCGCTCTTGCCACACTTTCGCTCAGGTCGCCATCGCCGCTCGTGCGACGCCTTCGCCCGGGGCAACCGGATCGTCGTCGCCGCCGACCAACCGTCCGGTAGGCGTGCTGGAAAGGAAGTGGACACCGAGTCTTCGCTCGAGCCGTTACCGCGCTTCGCGCAACGCCTTCGCCTGGGGCAACTGGATCAACGTCGCCGCCGACCGACCGTTCGGTAGGCGTGTCGGGAAGGAAGTGGACACCGAGTCTTCACCCGCGCCGCTACCGCGCTTCGCGCAACGCCTTCGCCTGCGCCGCCACCACCGGCATCCCCAACGCGCTCGCCTCCACCTCGGCCAACCGCGCCTGCTCCAGCCCCGCGGAATCCCCACCCGCCAACAAAAACGTCGCGTAGTCCGCCCGAGCCCTGGCCAGCCACGGCCGCGCACCCATCCGCCGTGCCTGGTCCACAGTGGACTGGAAATGCGACTCGGCCTCCTCCGGCCGGTCCGTCAGCACGGCCAGGTTCGCCAGGGCGTGCGAGATCAGGCCCAGGGGGCAGCCCGCCGAAGTGGCGACCAGGCCCGCGTATGGGCGCAGGGTTTCGGCGAGGGTGGGGGCGTGTTCGGCCGCGCCGGTGAGGTGGGCCACCTCGGCCAGGAGCAGGGTCACCGGCATGCCGACGGTGGTTTCGATCAGGGGTTTGGCGCCGTCGGCCAGCAGGCGGTCGAGCAGAGCCCGCGCCTCCACGTGGTGGCCGAGGTGGGCGCGCAGCCACAGCGTGACGCAACGCAGCGCCGGGGACAGCACGGGCACCGCGCTCACCAGGGTGACGTAGGCGTCGGTGGCGGCCTGTGCGGTGGACTGGTCGCCGCGGTCCAGGGCCAGTCGGGCCAGGTGGTGCTGGAAGGAGGCTTCGGCCAGGGGATGGTTGGCCTGGCGGCCGTGTACCAGGGCCTGGCGGGTCAGCGCCTCGGCCTCGGCGAAGTCGCCGTCGGCGTGCCGGATCGTGGCCGCGCACAGCCGCTGGTAGTACAGCCACAGCGGATGCCGCAGCCGTTCGGCCAGGGTGCCGGTGATGGCCAGCCCGGACTCCATCGCGTTGCGCTCGCCCAGGTCCAGGTTGGCCAGCAGGCACCACAGGTGCGCCTCCATGGCGACCAGGTCGGCACCGGCCTGCTCGGCCGCGGCCGCCGCCTCGGTGGCGATCACCAGCCGCTCGCGTGCGTTGTGCGGCGACCACATGGCCTGGTGGTAAACGCTGAGCACCTCGGCCAGGGTGGCCTGAGCGCTCAGCCCGGTGGGAGAGCTTAGGGCGGGCGGGTTGCCCGGGTTGGCTGGGCTGCCCGGGTTGGCGGGGTTGCCCAGGGGTGCCGGAGTGCCCGAGCTGGTTGACCTGCGCGGCCCGGCGGGGCTGCCCGGTCTGGTCGGGCTGCCCGGTCCGCCCGAGCTGCCTGATTCGCCCGAGCTGAGCTGTCGCCCGGCCTCGCCCTGCAAGGCCGGGCGGCCCGATCCACCCGTGCTGCCCAGCTCACCCGTGCTCCCCAGCGACGCTGGATCACACAGTCTGCGGGCCATGGCCAGCGCCTGTCCGGCGACCAGACTCCGGCGTTCCCGGCTGGTGTCGGCTGGGTCCAGTTCCTTGGCCAGGCGGGCCAGTACCCGGGCGCGCAGTTCGCCGTCGCCTGGGGGCAGGCCGGCCAGGGCCTGTTCCAGGCGGCGGAGTAGGCGGGGTTCGTGCAGGGCGAGCTGGTTGCCTACGCAGCAGCCCAGTGCGGCTCGGGCCGCGGTCTCGCCGTCCTGGACCGTGCGAGCCAGCTCGAAGGCGCGTTCGTAGTCGGCCACCGCTTCGGTGAGCGCGCCCGAGTACGAGCGTGCCTCCGCGAGCGCCAGCAGGATCCGGGCGCGCCGGACCCGGTCGCGGTCGTCGTCTCCCAACAGGTCCAGGGCCCGTTGGAAGCTGACGGCCGCGTCCTCGTAGGCCAGCGCCCGGAGTGCGGCGCGGCCCGCGCGGACCCGGTGCACGGCGGCCTCGTCCGGCCGGTCGCCCAGGGTGAGGTGGTCGGCGAGCCTGGTGGATGCCTCATCGGCGCGGGCGCGCGTGGCGATCGCCGTGGCGGCCCGGCGATGCAACGCGGCTCGCTCCGGTGCGGGGATCCGGTCGGCCACCGCTTCCCGTAGCAGGCTGTGCGGGAAGCGTAGCACTTGCTCCGGTTGGGTGCCAATCAGGCCGCGGCGGAGGGGTTCGGCCAGGCGGGACCACACCTCGGGTGGGTCGATCCCGGCCAGTTCGGCCAGCTCGGCGACGTCCACCGACAGGCCAAGCACCGCGGCCTGGCACAGCAGTTCCACCGCTTCCCTGGACAGTTCGGCCAGCCGCAACGCGGTCACCTGCCGCACTCCCGAGGGCACCGCGGTCAGCGCCACCGGGGCCGTGGTGTGCCGCAGCAACCGGGCCACCTCGGTGGCCAGGAACGGGTTCCCGCCGCATCGTTCGTGCACCGCGGCCACCAGCGCGGGCTCCGGCTCCGTCCCGGTGACCCGCCCCAGCAGCGACCCGGTCGCGCCCACGTCCAGCCCGCCCAGCTCGATCCGGGCACCCAGCCGGGCCAGCTCACCCTCGGGCGCCTCCCGGCAGGTCCCGAGCACCAGCACGGACGCCGACCGCAGCTGCGGCACCAGGAACTCCAGGCAGCGCACCGTGCCCTCATCGGCCCAGTGCAGGTCGTCGAGCACCACAAGCGTCGGCACACCATCGGCGGTCAGCAGCCCGGCCAGATCGTCGAAGAGCCGGTACCGCGCGTACTCATCCGGCCGCGCCGAGGCGGGCAACGGGCGCAGCCACGGGTGCTCGCCGCCGGTGCCCAGCTCGCCGTGATGCTGCCGCAGCACCTGGATCCACGGCCAGAACGCCGGTCCGCCACTGGCGCCCCAGCGGGTCCGGAACCCGCGCGCGGAGGCGTTCGCGCTGACCTGCTCGGCCAGCGCGGTCTTGCCGATCCCGGCCTCGCCGGTGAGCAGCACCAGTCCGCCTCGCCCCGCCGCGGCCAGGTCCAGCGCGGCGGCCAGCTCGGCCTCGGGCAGCTCCCGGCCGAGAAGTGTCCGCATCCCGCCCCCTTGATCCAACTCCAGCATCCCCGGTGCCACCGTGGCACCGCAATCCGCCGGAACGCAGGGCGGCCCCCAGGTCCGCCCGCCCGGTCGTTGACACCGCCCGGCCCTCGGCCCGTGTCGGCCGGGTTACCGGGCGTCACCCGGCAGGGTGGTGGCCGTTTCCGTGGCGCAAACCCCTGGTAAAGCGCGCCTACCGACCGTTCGGTAGTGGCCAGTATTCCGCACAGAGCAGCCCCCGCTGCTCCACCTGGTCGATCTGAAGGAGAAGACATGCGCACCTGGGCCCGCCGCACCGCAGCCGTCGCGCTCACCATCCCGGTCCTCGCCCTCGTCGCGAGCGGCTCCGCCTCGGCCGCGGAGCTGACCCCGATCGCGGAGTACCTGGACGCGACCGTGGCCAGCACCTCCAAGTCCGTGGTCAAGGCCCTGGCGGCCCTGCTCGGCGTGACCTGCTGACGACCCGAGCCCAGCACGCGGCGCCCCTCCGATCCGGCTTGGAGGGGCGCCGCGCTGTCGTGGACTAGTTCATGTTGGCCCGGTACAACCGTTCCGCGGTCGCGCCGAAGACCACGCCGATCGCGGTCGCGCCGGCCCCGGCCGAGTGGTTGGCCCACAGGTAGCCCAGCCCGGTCGGTGTGCTCGCCCCGGTGACGTACCCGCCGCCGCTGCTGCCTCCCTCGGTGTCACAGGCGGTGCGCACACTCGACCCGCTGAGCTGGGTCGGCTGGTTGCAGTAGGTCAGATCCCGCCCGGTCCAGATCCGCGCCGCCGGGTAACCCCACACCGTGGTGCGCCCGCCGATCGGCCCGGTGAACCGGATCCCGTTGGCGCCCACCACATCCTCCAGGTTCTTCCCGCCGACCTGGCCTACCACCGCCAGCGCGTGGTCGTTGCCGCTGATGGCCACCTTGCGCGCGGGCCAGCGCCCGTACGGCGCGTCCCCGCTGCCCGCGGAGTTGTAGGCGGGCACGAACATCACGTTGGTGGTGCCGGAAAGACAGTGCGCGGCCGACCACACCACGCTCTTGTTCGGCGCGGTGACCACGCTGGCCGAACACCAGCTGTCCCGGCCGCTCTTGGTCCAGAACACCTTGCCGTGCACCCGGATCCCGGGCGCGGTGTAGGGCCGGGCGGCCTTGGTCAGCTCGGCCAGGACGCCGAGGGCCGGGTCGCGAGCCGGTTCGCCGGTGTCCGGCGAGGTGGCGGCGGCCATCCGCGCTGGCGTCCAGTGGCCGAGGGTGTCCGACGGCGTGCCGCTGGCGGCGGGGCCGGGTACCAGCAGCGCCACCGCGAGCAGCGCGCCGAGCAGGGTTGCCGATCTCGTGACCATGACGAACTCCTTACTGGGCAAGGGCGAGTTCGCCATCGGTGATATCAGCGCGGCTGGACGCGGCCGGTCGGCGTGGCGGCTAGCCGTCAGTGCCGCGGCGCAAAGTCGCGCTGCCCGGCCTCGGCCCGCCTGCGGTCCCGCCGGTCCCAGAAACCGAGCATCGGCGTGGCCATCATGGTGGTCACCAGCGCGACCACCACCAGCGCGCTGAACAGCTCCTTGGTCACGATCCCGGCGGCCAGCCCCACGTTGATCGCGATGAGCTGCATCAGCCCGCGCGCGTTCATCAGCGTGCCGACCCGCACCGCCACCGCCGGTTCCTCACCGGTGAGCCGGGCGGCCAGCCAGCAGGCGCCGAACTTGCCGGCCACCGCGGCCAGCACGCAGGCCAGGGTGAACAGCAGCAGGTCGGTGTGGAAGAGCAGGCCGAAGTCGGTGTTGAGCCCGGAGTAGGTGAAGAACAGCGGCAGCAGCACCGCGCCGACCGGCCGCAGGGTGTGCACGGCCTGGTCCACCGCCTCGGACTTGGGGAAGACCACGCCGAGGCTGAACGCGCCGAAGACCGCGTACAGACCGATCACATCGGTGTACCAGGCGGCCAGGAACAGCGCGATCACCAGTACCAGCACCAGGTTCTCCGCAGTGACCCGGCCGGCCAGCGCGGCCACCCTGTTGCTGCCACGGGCCAGTACGGTCAGGATCAGCACCAGGCCGAGGGTGCCGCCGATGGCCACCGCGAACGGTCCGACGCTTCCCCCGGCGATGCTGAGCACCCCGGCCAGCAGCACCCAGGCCACCGCGTCGTCCAGCGCGCCGGAGGCCAGTGCGATGGAACCGAACCGGGAGCCGGTCAGGCCGCGTTCGGTGATGATGCGGGCCAGCATGGGAAAGGCCGTGATGGACAGTGCCACGCCGACGAACAACGCGGACACCGTCAGCGACACGTTGTCCGGGAACACATCCACCAGCCCGTCGGCCACCACGGTGAGCCCGATGCCCAGCAGCAGCGGCGCGAGCACCCCGGCCAGTGAGATCGCGGTGGCCGAGCGGGCCACCGCGCGCAGCCGGTCCACCCGGAACTCATAGCCCGCCTGGAACATG
The DNA here is from genome assembly GCF_014204915.1 of Crossiella cryophila. Classification (NCBI taxonomy): domain Bacteria; kingdom Bacillati; phylum Actinomycetota; class Actinomycetes; order Pseudonocardiales; family Pseudonocardiaceae; genus Crossiella; species Crossiella cryophila. The sequence goes on along the minus strand of NZ_JACHMH010000001.1, from coordinate 7,858,371 downwards.
AACACCACCAGGCCGATCTGCCCCACCACGTAGAGCACCGGCCGCAGCTGCTGCGGGAAGATCGCCGCCTCGGCGGCAGGCGCGATCAGGCCCAGCACCGAGGGACCCAGCACGACACCGGCGACCATCTCGCCGACCACCGGCGGCTGGCCGAGCGCGCGCAGCGCCCAACCGGCCAGTCGGCAGGTCACCAGGATGACCACCACCGCGAGGAAGAACGCCGGGGCTAACTCGGTGTTGGACATGGGTTTCCGTCCTTCGCTGAGAGAAACCTAGTGGTGTGCCGGGCAACCCTGCTCGGTGTGGGTGTCGAAGTAGCGGCCGGCCAGGCGTTGCCGCCGGGCGTCCAGGACCATCACGGTGCCCAGCACGAGCTGGACCAGGCTGCGGGCGAGATCCTCGCACCGGTCCCGCACTCGCAGGAAGACCCGGACCGCGGGCAGCTGCGGGACGCGGGCGCCGTGCCGGATCAACAGGCAGGGGGCGCGGTTGGGCAGTGGCCGGGTGTGGCTGACCGGGGAGTCCAACCTGAAGCGCCGCAACACTTCCCGGCTCACCGCGCGCATGACCAACGGGGACAGTCGCCAGGCGGGGCAGGGCCGGTTCGCCGCGATGCCGAACGGGATGTGGTGCTGCGGGCGGGTGGTGCGGTCGGTCCAGCGCTCCGGGTCGAAGACCTCCGGACGCGGGCAGCCGGTGGCCTGGTAGTCGGGATAGCTGAAGCACAGCACGCTGCCGCGCGGGAAGGTCGGGCCGCCGTCGAGTTCGATGTCGGCGGTGGCGATCCGGTGCGCGATGCCGAACAGCGGGTACATCCGGAAGGTCTCGTCCAGCACCTGGTTGAAGTAGCGGGCGTCCGCTGGCTGCTCGGTCAAGCGTCGGCGCACCGGCGGATTCTGCGCCAGGGCAAGGAGGAGGTGCGCCATCGCCTCTGAGGTCTGCACGACCGCGGTGTTGAAGAAGGTGCCCTGCAGGTAGTGCGCCGTGTCCAGTGTGGACAGTCCACTGGGGAGTTCGTGTGGAATGTCGCCGTCCTGGACCCGGCGGTGCAGATAGCGGGTGAGCCGGGCGCGGCGTTCCGGGTGGCGCAGTCCGGTGCACTTCAACGCGGTCACCACGTCGTCGGCGTGCCCGATGATCAGGTCACGGGCCGCGCGCGGGCAGGGTTCGCCGAAGACCAGTTCGTGGAAGAACTCCGCCCACACCGGCATCATCAGATCCCGCAACCGGACCAGGGTGACCTCGCCGGGCGCCAGCTCGTCGAGCACCTTGCCCGCACAGCGGGCGGCCAGCGCGGCCAGCTCCTCGCTGGTACCGGCCAGGATCCGCGCGGTGGCGGCGGCGACCTCGTCATAGCGCGGGCCCGGTTCCAGGTGCTCCTGGTGGATCTCCGGGCCGGGCGCGAGCCAGTACCAGAACAGGTCGGACAGCCCGGCGCCCTTGCTGCGGCCGGTCGCGGCCGGGTGCGCGTAGATCTCCTGGAACCGTTCCGGGCCGACCTCGGCGTTCGGGAAGGTCACCGCGGAATCGCCGTTGACCAGGGTGAACACCTTGCCGCGCAACGCGGTCACCCGCTTGGGCAGCCAGTACGGCACGGTCAGCACGGCCGCCGCGGCCAGCCAGCGCAACGGTTTCAGCACCGGCACCCCCTCGGCACCACCAGATCCGGGGTCAGCTCCGCCGGGCGGCTCGCCCCGCACAGGGTGAGCACGTGGTCCAGTTCGGCCCGGATCAGCTCGAGTACCTGGCGCACACCGGATTCCCCGGCCGCGGCCAGTCCCCACAGCACCGGGCGGCCCAGGCCGATCGCGGTCGCGCCCAGGGCCAGCGCGATCACCGCGTCACTGCCGCGGCGCACCCCGCCGTCCAGCAGCACCGGGATCTCGCCGTCCACAGTGGACACGATGGGCGGCAGTGCCTCGATGCCGGCCGGGGCGGCGTCGAGCTGGCGGCCGCCGTGGTTGGACACGATGATCCCGTCCAGCCCAGCCTCCACGGCCAGCCTGGCATCCGCCGGGTGCAGGATTCCCTTGAGCAGCAACGGCAACCGGGTCAGTGCGCGCAGTCTGGCCAGGTGTGCCCAGGTGAAGGCCGCGGACATGTCGATCTCCCTCGGCCCGCCCGGCAGGTCCTGCATGTTCGCCGTGGTCAACCCGGCCGGCAGATCGTGGAAACCGTTGTGCTGATCGCGTTCCCGGTGCCCGAACACCGGTGAGTCCACGGTGATCACCAGCGCCGAGCAGCCCGCCGCCTCCGCGTGCCGCACCAGGTGCTCGGTGACCGCCGGATCCCGTTGCAGGTACAGCTGGAACCACACCGCGGCGGCCGGATCCACCGCCCTGGCCGCGGCCGCCACCTCGCCGATGGCCACCGTGGCGGCCATGCTGGAGATCAGCACCGCCCCGGCCGCGGCGGTGGCCCGCGCGGTGGCCAGTTCGCCGTCGGGGTGGGCGAGGCGGTGGAAGGCGGTCGGTGAGACGAAGATCGGCACCGCCGCCCGCGCCCCGGGCAGTGTGGTCCGCAGGTCGCGGATGTCGTTGCCGCGCAACACCCTGGGCCGCAGGGCGAGGCGGCCGAAGGCGCGCTCGTTCTCCGCGAGCGCGACCTCCGCGCCCGCCCCGCCGGCGAAGAAGTCGTAGTGCACCGGGTCCAGGCGCTGGCGTGCCCGCTCGTGCAGCCCGGCCAGCGAGTCGATCACGGCATGCCGACCTGGGCCGGGGCGAGCTGACGGCGCAGGAACTCCCGCAGCGGGGCCCGGTGGACGGCCTCGCTGTCCCACTCGTTCTCCAGGTTCTCCGTGATGTGGTGCTCGGCGAGCAGTTCCCCGGCCCGGAAATGTCGCACCACCGGGTGCAGGTAGCGGGCGTCCAGGCCGCTGGTGTCCTGCTGCGACATCCGGTCGATCTTGATGTCGAACGGGTCCACCTGATCGTGGTCCAGCCCGTACTCCAGGGTCACGCTCAGATAGGAGTCGACCGGGCCGAACTCGCCGCCGGCGACCGCGGTGTGCAGGTGCGCCACCGGCACCTCCTCGGTGAAGCGCAACCTACCGTCCGGTCGGATGAGCAGCGCGTCACCGAGGAAACCGAAGAGCTGCCACAGCGCCGAGGTGCGGTTGATCCGCTCGATGATCGCGTCGGTGGCCGCCTCGGCGGTGGGGGAGAGGTCGTGACTGGGCCAGGCCTGTTCGTGGTGGCGCTGTTCCAGGATGCGGTGCAGGGCGCGCACGCCGTAGCGGAAGCCGTGGATGAACCCGCTGGTGGACTTCTTGAAGTCGCGGACCTGGGTGATCGTGCCGGCGAAGTGCAGGCCGGGCACGTTCACCGACTCCCAGGCGTCGGTCTGCGCCGGGAAACGATCGGAAATGGTCAGTTCCGGTCGGCATTCCTGATCAAAAATCGAGGCGTCGAACCGGAAGCCGGTCGCCAGGATCACCCGATCATAGGAGATTTCCTTGACCACCTCGTTCACCCTGACAAAGCCCACCCGCACCAGGAACTTCTCCCCATCGCGCCGAATGCTGACAATGCGGCCGTCCAGCAGCGCGTTCTGGGATTTGAGCTGGTAGGTGTCCAGGAAGTTGTTGTTCACCGCCCGCAGGTGCCCGACGAAGTGGGTCTGCCAGGCGAACCGCAGTGGTCGCGGCCCGGCCAGGTGGATCACCGCGGCGGTCTCGATCAGGCTGTCCGCGGTCTCGAACGCGGAGTTCCCGCGACCGATGATCAGCACCTTCTGACCCACGAAGTCCGCCGGATCGGTGGACACCTCGCCGTAGGGCTCGGCCAGTTCGACGCCCTCGATGTCGGCCGGGATGTGCGGCCGGGACACCCCGGTGGCCATGATGATCCGCTCGGCCCGGTAGGTATTGCCGTCACTGTCGGTCGCCACGAAGCCGTCCGGCCGGCTGATCCGGGCGATCCGGGTGTTATGCCTGATCCGGAGCTTGTGCTCGGTGGCGAAGTCGGCGAGGTAGCGGACCATGTCCTCGGCGTCGGGGAAGTAGCGCGGGGTGTAGCCGGTGAACAGCGGGGAGAACTCGGTGGAGAGCAGCGAGTTCCAGTCGGTGCGCAGTCGCAGCTCCGGGTCGTCCCAGCCGGTGTGCACCTTGTTGATGGAGATCAGCTTCCGGTGGCGGGGGAAGCGGGCGAAGAACGCGCCGGGCGCCGCGCCGCCCTCGACGATCAGGTAGTCGCGTCCCGCCTGCTCCAGGAAATATCCCATCTGGAGTCCGGCCGGCCCGCCGCCCACCACCAGATATTCCACCGAGCGCTCTTCCGTCATCTGATTTCTCCACATCCGTGAACGAGACGACGTGCCGATCCTTTAATAGTCAACAACGGCAGTGTATCGGCACCAGGTGATCTGGTTCACAGTCAAAAGTAGGTGGCGAAACAAATCGGATCAAGTTACGGAGTGGGCCGATCGGCCCTAATTTGCTGTCGACATTCTGTCGGCTATCGGCGGGTGCGACCGGCGGTGGTAGGAGTCGGCTCATGCGCAGCGGTGTCTACCCCCAGTCCCTGCTGGACGCCCTGGCCGGCGCCCCCGACGCGCCCGCGTTCGAGCACGGCTCCCGGGTGCTCACCCGCGCCGAACTGCTCGACCTGGTCGGCCGGTTCCGCGGTGGCCTGCGCGCCGCCGGGCTGGGGCGGGGCAGCGGACTCGGGGTGTCCACCGCGGTCACCCCGGACGCGTTCGCGCTGCACCTGGCCGCGCTGACCCTCGGCTGCCGGGTGCTGGGCCTGCGGCCCGGCCTGAGTGCCACCCAGCTTCCTGCCGCGCTGGCCGGGCTGGACGCACTGGTCATCGACCACACCACCGACACCCCGGACCTACGGACCGCCGCGGGCGAGGTCCAGTTCCTGTGCCTGGGACCGGACCTGCTCGGTGGCTATGAGGAACCGGTGGCCACCGGCGATCCGGCGGACGTCGCGCTGCTCATCCTCACCAGCGGCAGCACCGGCACCCCCAAGCGCGCCGCGCTCACCTACGGCGCGCTGACCACCCAGTGGTCGTGGAATCCCGAGACCTGGACGGCTCCGGCGATCCGGCTGGCCGAGGCGTTCCGCCGGTTCCTGCTCTTCGGCACGCTGAGCAGCGCGGTCATGCAGGAGTTCCTCGGGCTGTGCCTGTGCTCCGGCGGCACCGCGGTGATCCCACAGGGGCTGCCCGACTTCCCCTCGGTGATCGAGGACCTGCGGATCACCGCCAGCATGCTCACCGTGCCGCGGCTGCACCACGTGCTGGACACCCTGCGCACCAAGGAGGTCGACCTCGGCACCTTGCGTGCCCTGATCGTCTCCGGCTCACCGCTGGCCCCGCACCGGCTGACCGAGGCATACCAACGCATCGGGCCCGCGATCCACCAGGCCTACGGTCAGACCGAGGTCGGCCTGCTCGCCCTGCTGACCCCCACCGACGTCGCCGCCCACCCGGAAACCATCCGATCGGTAGGCAAGCCCTACCCGGCCGTCACCCTGGAGATCCGCGACCCCCAGCACAACCCCGTCCCGGCCGGCACCTCCGGCGAGATCTGGGTCAGGGCCGCCTACCAGACGGTCGGCTACTGGGACGACCCCGGGCAGACCGGGGAGATCCTCCAGGACGGCTGGCTCCGCACCCGTGACCTGGGCCGCCTGGACGAGAACGGGTACCTGTACCTGACCGGCCGGGCCAGGGACGTGGTGATCGTCAACGCGATCATCCATTACGCGGGCGCGATCGAGCAGGCACTGGCCAGCCATCCGGACGTGGATCAGGCATATGTGGTGGGGGCGCCGGACGAACGGACCGGGGAGGCGGCGCACGCGTTCGTGGTGCCGGTGCGGGGGCGGGTGCCGGACCTGGCCGAGCTGCGGGCGCGGGTGGCGGCGGAACTGGGGGCGGCGGCGGTGCCCGCGACCATCGCGGTGCGCGAGTCGGTGCCGGTGGCACCCAGTGGCAAGCCGGACAAGCGGGCGCTGCTGACGGAGTTGCCGCGGCAGTGAGCGGCGGCGGATCGCGTCCCTACCGACCGGTCGGGCGGGGTGCGGAAATCCACTGCGCGGGCGGGCTGCCTCCAGCATGATCCGGGGATGCAGCGAATCGAGCGGCCGCTGGCCCAGGCGCTGGTCCGCTGGCTGACCGCGGCGGAGGGTGGTCGCCAGAGCGGGCCGCCGACCGCGACGGTCTACCGGTCCACCGCGTCCTTCCAGTCTGAACGCGACCCGCTGGACCAGCCCCGGCCGCCGACCGAGGCGCACACCGTGCTGCTCCAGGAGACCGAGTGCCTACCGGATGGTCGGCGGCGGTGCCTGGTCGGCTTCCTCGCGCCGGATCTCATGCGGCCGCACCTGCGTGCCGGCGCCCGGCTGCTGGTGCTGGAAGGTCCGCGGACCGTGGCCACCGCGGACATCGAGGTCGTCCTCGACTAGCGGTTCCGTTGCGCCGCAGGCTGTCCAGCGGGCGTAGACACGGATGATCCCACCTGGCGGCGCAGGTGGGATCCGGTGGCGTGCGATGGCCGGGTCAGTCGATCAGGGCTCGGAGTTCTTCCAGGCTCATGGTCAGGGTGTCCTCCATCGGCTTCGGGGCCGGGGCGGAGGGGTTGGGCTGGGGGTCGGAAACAGGCTGTGACATGGCGTGCACTTTATGACGTTCGCGGCGCTGGCGGAACCGGCTGCCCGGATGGTGTGACAGACGAGATCATCACCGTTTCCAAACAGGTTCCAAACACCGGTCGGTGAGCATCCCCCGACATGACGAACTTCGAGTTCCGGGGGCGGTCGCGGACCGTGGCCATCGCCCTGCTTGCCTTGGGCGCGAGCCTGATCAGCCCGGTCGCCACCGCCGCGCCGGAGGACGTGCTGGTGCACGACCTCGCCCAGTCCGCGGCCGAACAGCAGGCCGTGCGCGACTACTGGACGCCGGAGCGGATCGCCCGCCTGGAGGTCGGCGATCCCGGGCCGGGCGGGCCGCCGGAGAACGGGCCGGACGGGGCGAGCGTGCCGCCGGGCACCGCCCTCGACCGAACGGTTGGTCGGCTCTTCTTCGTAGGGCGGGGCGAGGACTCCAGCTGCACCGCCACCCTGGTCCGCTCGGCCAACCGCAGCACCCTGGTGACCGGCGGGCACTGCGTGCACACCGCGGACCTGCTCGGGCGGGACCCGCAGTGGCACGAGAAGGTGTTGTGGGCGCCAGGGTTCCGGGACAACACCATGCCCAACGGCGCGTTCGTGGCCCGCAGTCTCGTCGTGCACCGCACCTGGCGCGAGGATGACCAGCAGAGCAACTTCGACCAGGCATTCGTGGTGCTCGGCCCGGATGCCAAGGGTCGCAAGGCCGAGGACGGGGTGATCGCGCAGAGCCTGGCGATCGGCCTGCCGGGCGGGCTGCCCGCGACCGAGTTCGGCTACCCGCGGGCCGCGCGCAAGCCGGGGCACCAGGGCCGGCCGGAGTTCACCGGGATGCGACTGGCCAAGTGCTGGGGCACGCCGCGACGCGACCTCGGCGACGCCGAACACCCCTCGTCGCCGGACATGTGGGGCCTCGGCTGCGATATGGGCGGCGGGTCCAGTGGCGGGCCGCGGATCGCCCTGCTCAACGACCACCTCGGCCTGGGCGCCGTGGTCGGCGTCAACACCCAGGGCGGCTACCTCGACGGCAAGGGCAACCGCTGTGAGTCGCCGCGGCCGGGCCAGCAGCCCGCACCCGGGTGCACCCGGTTCCTGACCGGACCGCAGTTCACCCCGGCGATCACCGGCAAGCTCTACGCGAGCGCCTCCCACCGCTGATCACGGCGGGTTTCCACCTACCTGGCAACGCGTGCCGTGTCCCGTGTCCCGCGGGGCACGGTTTCGCGTGGGGTGTTGACAGCGAGGCCGCCCGCTCCCAAGAATGCGTTTTCCACGATCCTATACGATCCATGGAGACGGCGGGAGCTGCGAGTGGCGACGGTGCGCAGGGCGGCGGCGTTCCTGGTCGAGCTTGAGGTGGAGCGGGTGCGCACCGACGCGGTTCAGGCCTTCCGGGCCCAGGAGACCGTGTTCGTGGAGATCACCACCGAGGACGGCGCGGTCGGGCTGGGCTACAGCTACACCATCGGCACCGGCGGCTCCGCGGTACTCGCCCTGCTGCGCGACCACCTGCTGCCACAGCTGGAAGGCGTGGACACCCGGCTGATCGAATCGTTGTGGCAGCAGCTGTTCGCCTCCACCCGTTCCACCACGGTCGGCGCGATCACCTCCCTGGCCCTGGCCGCGGTGGACACCGCGCTGTGGGACCTGCGCTGCCTGCGCGCCGGGGAACCGTTGTGGCGCATGGCCGGTGGCTTCCGCTCCCGGGTGCCCGCCTACGACACCGAGGGCGGCTGGCTGCACCTGAGCGCCGACGAGCTGGTCGCCGGGGCGGTCGCGGCGGCCGCGGCCGGGTGGCGCGGGGTGAAGGTCAAGGTGGGCAAACCCAACGCGGCCGAGGACCTGGCCAGGTTGCACGCGGTGCGGGCCGCTGTCGGGCCGGAGTTCGCGCTCATGGTGGACGCCAACCAGTCGATGACCGCGGCCGAGGCGATCCGGCGGGCCCGGCTGTTCGAGCAGGTCGACCTGGGCTGGCTGGAGGAACCACTGCCGGCCGACGACCTGGCCGGGCACGAGCGGCTGGCCGCCGCGACCAGCATCCCGATCGCGGTGGGCGAATCGCTGTACTCGATCGCCCAGTTCCGCGAGTACCTGCAACGCGGCGCGGCCGGGATCGTGCAGGTGGACGTGGCCCGGATCGGCGGTATCACCCCGTGGCTCAAGGTGGCGCACCTGGCCGAGGCGTTCAACGTGGCCGTGTGCCCGCACTTCCTGATGGAACTGCACGTGAGCCTGGCCGCGGCGGTGCCCAACGGCCGCTACGTCGAGCACATCCCGCAGTTGCGGGCGATCACCACGGCGGAGCTGACCATTGTGGACGGTCACGCGGTCGCGCCGGAGACCCCCGGCCTGGGCATCGCCTGGGACCGGGATGCCATGGACGATCTGCGGATCGCCTGACCCAGCGCGGCGAAAGGGCGAGGACATGGGAGTCGGTCGGTTACGGGCCGCGGCGGTGCTCAGCACGGGCGCGCTGACCCTGGCACTACTGCAACCGGTCACCGCGACCGCGGCGCCGGCAGAGTCCACAGTGGACATCTCGGCGGGCAAGGTCGCGCAGAAGCCGTACCTGGGTTGGAGCAGCTGGAGTCTGCAGGCCACCAAGTACCCCGGGGTCAACCCGACCGGTCCGGCGAGCTGGCTGACCGAGCAGAACGTGCTGGCCCAGGCCGATGTCATGGCCGCGAAGCTGCGCAAGCACGGCTATGAGTACGTGAACGTGGACGCCGGGTGGGCCGGTGGATTCGACGAGTACGGGCGGCCCTTGGCCAATCCGAAGACCTTTCCGCGTGGCATCAAGTTCCTCGGCGACCACCTGCACCGCAAGGGCCTCAAGATGGGTTCCTACCTCGCGGTCGGCCTCGACCCGGCGGCCTACCGCGACGGCGCCACGCCGATCTTCGGCGCGCCGGGCTGCCACACCAGGGACATCGTCTACCCGGATCTGCGCCGCACCAACGGCTGGGACAGCGCCTACCGGATGGACTTCGGCAAGCCCTGCGCCGAGAAGTACCTGGACTCCCTCGCCGCGCACCTGGCAGGCTGGGGCGTGGACCTGCTGAAGCTGGACGGCGTCGGCCCCGGTTCGTTCAAGGGCGGCCCCAACTACGACAACACCGCCGATGTGGCCGCCTGGTCGCGGGCGATCAAGCGGACCGGGCGGCCGATGGAGTTCCTCATCTCCTGGGCGCTGACCCACACCAAGGCCGCCGAGTGGAAGCAGCACACCACCGGCTGGCGGATCGACACCGACGTCGAGTGCTACTGCGAGACCCTGGTCAAGTGGGACCAGTCGGTGCGGCAGCGCTGGACCGATGTGGTGCAGTGGATCGACGACGCCGGGCCGGGGCACTGGAACAACCTGGACTCGGTCAACGTCGGCAACGGCGAGATGGACGGACTCACCGAGGCGGAACGCCAGAGCCATATGACGTTCTGGGCCATTCAGGCCAGTCCGCTCTACCTCGGCGATGATCTGACCAAATTGGACAGCTATGGCCTCTCGTTGATCACCAACGACGAGGTGATCGGTGTCAACCAGGCCGGGAAACCCGCCCGCCCGGTGAGTCAGGCCGGTGATCAGCAGGTCTGGTACGCGCGCGACGACGACGGCAGCTACACAGTCGCGCTGTTCAACCTCGGCGCGGCCCCGGCCACCGTGCGCGCGGACTGGCGGGACCTCGGTTTCACCGGCGAGGCCAGGGTGCGTGACCTCTGGAGCCACCGGGAACTCGGCCGCGTCAACGGGTTCTCGGCCCAACTGCCCGCACACGGTTCCCGGCTGCTGCGGGTCACGCCGCCAGACCGTGGTGATCGGCCGACGATCCCCACGATCATCCGCGGCACCGGAACCGGTGCGGGCAGCCTCGCCCTGGCCTGGCAACCTTCCGCCTACCGCAAGGGGATCAGCGGCTACGACGTGCTGCTGGACGGCAACCGGGTGCTCACCGTGCCCGGCCCCGCGGTCACCCTCACCGGCCTGGAACCGGGCAGCGCCCACCGGATCACCGTGCTCGCCGTTGGCAAGGACGGCCGGAAATCCTTGCCCAGCAGCGAGTTCCCGGCCACTGTCTCCGGCGGTCCGCGCGGCTACGAGGGTGAGGACCAGGCCAACGTGCTGACGGGCGGTGCCGGGAGGTCGGGCTGCTCCGGATGTTCCCAGGGCGGCAAGGCGGGCAACCTCGGCGGCACCGGAACCCTCACCTTCCCCGCGGTCACCGTCCCGGCCGACGGCACCTACCTGATGACCATCGACTACGTGGCCGCCGACTCCGGCCGGGTCGCCGTGCTCTCCGCGGGGGAGCAGGAGATCCAGATCCCGATGCCGGGCAGCAACGACAACGAGTGGGACCGCACCCAGCGGATCACCGTGCCGGTGCGGCTCAAGGCGGGCGCCAACGCGGTGCGGTTCGGCAATCCCCGCGAGTACGTCGCCGACATCGACAAGATCACGGTCTGAGGTGACTCCGATGACCTTGCGACGCAACAGGATCCGGCGCCGGGACACCCCGGTGGCCTGGCTGCTGGTGGCGCCCGCGCTGCTGGGCTTCGGCGTGTTCTTCGCCTACCCGGCACTGCGCGGGGTCTACCTCAGTTTCACCGAGTTCCACGTGCTCACCCCGCCGAAGTGGATCGGTCTGGACAACTTCCGGCAACTCTGGCAGGACGACGTCTTCTGGAACGCACTGGGCATCACCGTGCAGTTCGTGGTGCTCTCGGTGCTGCTCGGGGTGTTCCTGTCCGTGCTGACCGCGGTGATGCTGCACCGGCTGACCCAGTCGGTGCTCATCCGCGGCGTGATCATCCTGCCGTTTCTCATCTCCGGCGTGGTGGCCGCACTGGTGTGGCAGCTCATGCTGGACCCGCAGCTGGGCATCGTGAACGTGTGGCTGCGCGAGCTGTTCGGGCAGCCGGTGTTCTTCTTCAACGAGGGCTGGGCCATCCCCACCCTCGCGGTGATCAACGTGTGGAAGTGGATGGGCTACTACGCGGTGCTGGTCTTCGCCGGGCTGCAGGCCATCCCGGCCACCGTGTACGAGGCCGGGCGGGTGGACGGGGCCAGCGAACTGAAGATGTTCCGGCACCTCACCCTGCCGCTGCTGCGGCCGGTGCTGGCGATGGTGGTCATCCTGAACATCATCAGCGCCTTCCAGATCTTCGACATCGTCCAGGTCACCACCAAGGGCGGCCCGGCCAATGCCTCCAACGTGCTCAACATGTACATCTACAACAAGGCGTTCAGCCAGTTCGACTTCGGCTACGCCGCCACGATGTCGCTGACCCTGTTCGCGATGCTCATCGTGGTCACCTTCATCCAGTTGCGACTCGCCCGCGCCAACGAGTCCGATCTGGACTGAGGAGCAGACATGGCAACCAGCACGCGGAAACCGCTGTCGCCGGGTCGGATCCTGGCCTGGCTGTGCCTGATCGTGATCATGGCGGTGACGCTGTTCCCGTTCTACTGGATCCTGCGCACCGCGCTGTCCAACAACTTCGCGCTGCTCACCGACCCGTCCTCGCTGTTCCCGGTGGGCTTCACCTGGGGCGCGTTCAAGCGGGTGCTGGGATTGGCGAGCACCGCCGAGGCACTGGCCGAGGGTGGATCCGGTGCCTCGCTGAACACCGCGCTGTACCTGCGGAACTCCATCATCTACGCCACCACCCAGACCGTGCTGGTGGTGTTCTTCTCCGCCGCCGCGGCCTACGCCTTCGCCCGGCTGCGCTGGCGCGGCCGCAACCTGGTCTTCGGCGTGCTGCTGTGCTCGCTGATGGTGCCGGAGATCCTGACCCTGCTGCCCAACTTCGTGCTGGTGCGCGACCTCGGCCTGACCGACACCTTCGGCGGACTGGTGCTGCCCTACGGCATCTTCTCCGGCTTCACCCTGTTCTTCCTGCGGCAGTTCATGCTCGGCCTCAACCGGGAGATCGAGGAAGCGGCCACAGTGGACGGTGCCGGGCCGCTGCGGATCTTCTTCACCATCGTGCTGCCGATGTCCGCCGCGCCGATCGCCACCGTGTTCCTGCTCAACTTCATCAACACCTGGAACTACTTCATCTGGCCGCTGCTGGTCAGCAACAGCGAGGACACCCGTCCGCTGACCCTGGCACTGGCCGTGTTCAAGCAGTCCTCCCCACAGTCCGCTTTGGACTGGGCCGGGCTGATGGCGGCCACCCTGGTCGCCGCGCTGCCGATGTTCCTGCTGGTGCTCGCCTTCGGCAAGCGGATCGTCAACTCCATCGGCTTCACCGGCATCAAGTGAGCGAGCGGATGACCGACCTCGAACTGTTCTGGCCCGACCCGGCCGAGCACTGGAATCAGGCCCTGCCACTGGGCAACGGCCGCCTGGGCGCGATGGTCTTCGGCGGGATCGGCACCGCCCGGATCCAGCTCAACGACGCCACCGTGTGGTCCGGCACCCCCGGCGGACCGGCCGCCGCACTGGCCGACGTGCTGGCGGCCGGGGCCGGACCGGCGCGACTGGCCGAGGTGCGCACCGCACTGCTCGCCGGGGATCACCGGCTGGCCGAGAAACTGCTGATGACCTTCGAGGGACCGTACAGCCAGGAGTTCCTGCCCTTCGGCGACCTGCTGCTCACTCTGGATGGCGCGGGCGACTACCACGGCCGATACCTCAACCTGGACAACGGAATAATCCGCGAGAAGTCCACTGTGGACAATCGCAAGGTGCTGCGCGAGACCTGGGTCAGCCGACCCAGCGGCACCGTCACCGTCTCGCTCACCGTCACCGGTGGCGCCCTCGACGCCGGACTCGCCCTGTCCAGTCCACTCCGGACAGTCCTGAGTACCGCCGACCCAGGCGGGCTCGTGCTCGGCGTGGAGATCCCGGTCGACGGCGCACCCCTGCACGAACCCGAGGTCGCCGAACCCCTCCGCTACGCCGACGGCCCGGTCGACGGCTACGACCCCTTCGGCGTGCTCGCCCTGCGCCTGAACACCGACGGCGCGGTTTCCGCTGTGGACGGACGACTGGTGGTCACCGGCCTGACCCGGCTGCTGATCACCCTGGCCACCTCCACCAGCGCCGCCGACCACTGGACCGGCGCACCGGGACGAACCCGCCAGTCCCACATCGCCACCGCCACCGGCATCGCCGCCCGCGCCGCCCGGCGCGACCCCGCCGAACTGCGTGCCGAACACGAAGCCGACCTGCGCCCACTGCTCGCCGCCACCACCCTGCGCATCGGCGAGCAGCGTGGCGGCGTGGTCGATGTCGCCCGCGAGGTGTTGTCCGGCAACAACGAACAGCTCACCGCCACCGTGCTCTTCCAATGGGGCCGCTACCTGCTGGCAGCCGCCTCCCGGCCCGGCGGGGGACCACCGGCCAACCTCCAGGGCATCTGGAACACCGACCTGCGCCCGGCCTGGTCCTCGAACTACACCATCAACATCAACACCCAGATGAACTACTGGCCCGCCGAATCCACCGGACTCAGCGAGTGCCACGACCCGCTGTTCGACCTGCTGGACCGGCTTGCCGTCACCGGAACCGAGGTAGCCCGCGAACTGTACGGCGCCCGCGGCTGGGTCACCCACCACAACACCGACCCCTGGGGATACGCGCTGCCAGCCGGAATGGGGCACGGCAACCCGTCCTGGGCACTGTGGATGCTGGGCGGGGCCTGGCTGGTGCAGCACGCCTGGGACCGCTACGAGTACACAGTGGACGGTGACTTCCTGCGCGAGCGCGGCTGGCCACTGCTGCGTGGCTGCGCCGAGTTCTGCCTGGACTGGCTGGTCGAGAGCACCGACGGGCGCCTGGACACCCTGCCCGGCACCTCCCCGGAGAACCTCTTCCACGCCGCCGGCGGCAGCCCGGAATCCCTGACCCACAGCCCCACCATGGACGTCGCGCTGATCCGCGCGGTCCTCACCCGCTGCCTGGCCGCCGCCGAAGTCCTTGGTCTGCGCCAGGACCCGGTCTGCCTGGAGATCGACTCGGTGCTGCCCAGGCTGCGGCCGTTGCCGATCACCGCGGGCGGCTGGTTGGGCGAGTGGGCGCAGGACCTGCCCGAGGTCGATCCCCAGCACCGGCACATGTCCCAGATGGTCGCGGTGTTCCCGCTCAACCAGATCAACCCCGACGACACCCCCGAACTCGCCGAGGCCGCCCGCAATCTCCTTGACCGGCGCGGAAACGGCGCCATGGGCTGGTCCTGGGCCTGGAAGATCGCGCTGCGCGCCCGGCTCGGCGACGGCGAGACCGCCCGCGAGCTGTTCCTGGAAGCCAGCCGCCCCTTCACCGGCGACCCGCACCGCAACGCCCCGGTCGACGGCTCGGAATGGGGCGGCCTGCTGCCCAACCTGTTCAGCACGCACCCGCCGTTCCAGATCGACGGCAACTACGGCTTCACCGCCGCACTGGCCGAACTCGTGGTGCAGAGCCACGGTTCCGCCGTACACCTGCTGCCCGCGCTGCCACAAGCCTGGCCGGACGGCGCGGTCACCGGCCTGCGCTGCCGCGGCGGCCTCGCCGTCGACCTGACCTGGCAGGACGGACAACTCACCCAATGTGTGGTGCGCAGACTGTCCGGTGATCCGGACCGGCCGATCCGGGTGCGGCACCGGGACCGCACCACCGAGGTCCGCCTCGACGTGGGTGCCTCAGCCCGGCTCGACTCGCTCACGGTGCGGTGACCGGCATGATCACCGACCTCGACCGCCCGCGACTCCTGGCCTATCGCAGCGACTACACCGCACCCGCCGACTTCGACGCCTTCTGGCACAACACCTTGCGCGAAGCCCGCACCCACGACCTCGCCGTGCGCCTGGACCCGGTCGCCACCCACCTGCGTGCGGTCGAGGTCTTCGACCTGACCTTCGCCGGGTTCGGCGGCCACCCGATCCGTGGCTGGCTGCGCCTGCCCCGGCAGCGCACCGGCCGCCTGCCCGCGATCGTGCAGTTCCACGGCTACGGCAGCGGACGCGGTCACCCACTGGACGACCTGGTCTGGTCCGCCGCCGGATACGCGCACCTGATCATGGACGCCCGCGGTCAGGGCGGCGACCACGCCGGTGGCGCCACCGCCGACCCGGTGGGCAGCGCGCCGTCCTACCCCGGCTTCCTCACCAGGGGCATCGAGGACCCGCACGACTACCTCTACCGCCGGATCTTCACCGACGCGGTCCGCGCCGTGGACACCGTGCGGTCACTGGACTTCGTCGATCCGCGGCGGGTCGCGGTGGTCGGCAACAGCCAGGGCGGCGGCATCGCACTGGCCGCCGCCGGACTCGTGCCCGACCTCACCGCGCTGTTCGCCCAGGCCCCGTTCCTCACCGACATCCAGCGGGCCTTGCGCATCACCGGCACCGCGCCCTACCGCGAGATCACCGGCTACCTCGCCGCCCGCAGGCACAGTGCCGACCGGGTCTTCCGCACCCTCGGCTACTTCGACGGAATCGCTTTCGCGGCAAGGGCGAACGCCGCCGCCTGGTTTTCCACCGGACTGTGCGACGACATCTGCCCGCCTTCCACCGCCTTCGGCGCCTACCACGTCTACCGCGGCCCCAAACAGATCCAGGTCTGGGATCACAACGGCCACGAGGCGGGCGGACCGGAGGATCTCGCGATCGTGCTCGCTGGCTTCGACCCCCTGCTCCGACCGTCCACAATGGAGGAACAATGAGGTTTCGCGCCCTCGCGGCCGCCGCGCTCGCGGTCAGCGCCACCGCACTGGCGGGTTGCTCCGGCAACGCCGGCGCCGACGGCGACACCATCCAGTGGTGGACCTGGGACGACAAGCAGGCCGCCGCCTACCAGCAGTGCGTGCCCGGCTTCGAGGCCGCCAACCCCGGACTCAAGGTGAAGATCAGCCAGTACGCGGTGGAGGACTACTTCACCAAGATCACCGCCGGGTTCGTGGCCGGGAACGCCCCCGACGGCTTCCAGAACAGCGTGCAGTTCTTCCAGGCCTATGCCGCACAACACCAGTTGTTACCCCTGGACGACCTGATCAAGGCCGGTAACTTCGACCTCAAGAAGTTCTCCGTCGGCGTGGACTCGTGGAAGTTCACCGACGGCAAGCAGTACGCGCTGCCCCTGGACTGGGCCGCCACCGGGCTCTACTACAACACCGACCTGCTCACCAAGGCCGGTGTGGACCCCAAGGCGGTCAGCGACCTGGACTGGAACCCGGACAACGGCGGCTCCTTCGAGCGCCTGGTGGCCAAGCTCAGCGTGGACGGCAAGGGCGTGCGCGGCGACCAGCCCGGCTACGACAAGAACAACGTCGCCGTCTACGGCTTCGGCGCGCTGGCCGCCAAGGACTTCATCGGCCAGACCACCTGGAGCAGCTTCGTCTCCACCCTCGGCTGGCGGCAGGGCGACACCCAGTCCTGGCCCAGCACCTTCAACTACACCGACCCGCGCTTCACCAAGACCATGACCTGGGTGCGTTCCCTGGTCGACCGCGGCTTCGCGCCCAAACTCGGCGAGTTCAAGTCCGGCACCGAGACCGACCAGCTCGCCTCCGGCAAGGTCGCGATGAGCACCGGCGGCTCCTGGACCGCGGCCACCTTCGCCAAACTGCCTGGAATCAAGGTCGGCCTCGCGCCCACCGTGCTCGGCCCCGACCACAAGACCAGGGCGGTGCTGAGCAACTCCAACGGCAACGTCATCTGGGCGGGCACCAAGAAGGCCGAGGCGACCTGGAAGTGGCTCAGTCACATGGGTTCGCTGGAATGCCAGACCACCGCGGGCGCCGGCGGCAGTTTCTTCCCCTCCATCCCGGCCGCCATGGACGCCACCGCCAGGACCATGGCGTCCCAAGGCGTGGACCTGTCGGTGTTCACCGAGGCGATGAAGACCGGCGTGCTCTACCCCTCGGTCGTCTACGGCAACGGCGCGGCCATCCAGTCCGCTGTGGAACCCTTGTTCGAGGCGTACTTCGCAGGCACCCGGAACGAGGATGTGTTCGCGGAAATGGCGCAGAAGAGCAAGGATCTGCTGGCGAAGAAGTGATCGAGCTGCGGAGGAAGGGGCCCGATGCCCAGGTGTGACGGGGAGATCGTCCAGTTGCGTGCCGCCGGGGTCGGCGTGGTGGTGGACCTGAGCGGCGACGTCCCGGTGCTGCTGCACTGGGGCGCCGACCTCGGCGAGCTGACCGCTTCCGGACTGGCCGCGCTGGCGAGCACCGCGACGCCCGCCGTGCTCAACAACGCGCCGGACCTGCCGCGCACGCTCACCGTGTGGCCAACCGAGGCCGACGGCTGGTCCGGCACCCCCGCGCACCAGGGCCACCGGGCAGGCCGCCGCACCACCCCGCGGTTACGGCTCACCGAGGCACAACTCGACGGAACGTCGCTGGTCATGCGGCTGACCGACGAGGTCTCCGAACTGCACGTCGAGCTGCATTACCAGCTCGACGCGGCCGGTGTGCTCTCCGTGCGCAGCGTCCTTACCGACCGTTCGGTAGGGGAGCCGTACGACCTGGCCGGGGTGAGCACGCTGCTGCCGCTGCCCCGGCGGGCCGGTGAGCTGCTCGACTTCACCGGCAAGTGGTGCCGCGAACGCTCCCCGCAGCGCACCCCGCTCCACTACGGCAGCCACGTCCGTGAGGTCCGGCGCGGCAAGCCAGGGCACGACTCGCCGCACCTGCTGCTGGCCGGGACCCCTGGCTTCGACTTCGGCAGCGGGGAGGTGTGGGGCGTGCACGTGGCCTGGAGCGGCAACCAGCGCTACCTCGCCGAGCAGCTCCCCGAGGGCGCCGGGGCACACGCTTCGGTGCTCGGCGGTGGCGAGCTGCTGACCCCCGGCGAGGTCCGGTTGGGCGCCGGCGAGGTGTACGAAAGTCCAGAATGCCTGTTCATTTTTTCGAATGCGGGCCTGGACGGGATCGCGGAGCGTGTCCACACCCGGCTGCGTGCCCGGTCGACGCACCCGGCCAACCCGCGCCCGCTGGTGCTCAACACCTGGGAAGCCGTCTACTTCGACCACGACCTGGACCGGCTGCGCGGCCTGGCCGACGCCGCGGCCAAGGTCGGGGTGGAACGCCTGGTCCTGGACGACGGCTGGTTCGGCAGCCGCCGCAACGACACCCGCGGCCTCGGCGACTGGTACGTCTCCGACGAGATGTGGCCGCAGGGCCTCGGGCCGCTGGTCGAACACGTGCGCGGCCTCGGCCTGGAGTTCGGCCTGTGGGTCGAACCCGAGATGATCAACCTGGACTCCGACCTGGCCCGCGCGCACCCGGACTGGCTGCTCGGCCCCAGCGTCGGCCTCGGCGCACCCTCCCGGCACCAGTACGTGCTCAACATCGCCCACCCCGACGCCTACCGGCACATCCTGGGCAGGCTGGTCGCGCTGGTCGAGGAGTACCGGATCGACTACCTCAAGTGGGACCACAACCGCGAGCTGCACGAGGCCGTGCACCGCGACCCGGCAGGCGACCGACCGGCCGGTAGGGCGCAGACGCTGGCGCTGTACCGGATGCTGGACGAGCTGAAGGCCCGCTTCCCCGCCCTGGAGATCGAGAGCTGCGCGGGCGGCGGCGGCCGGGTGGACCTGGGCATCCTGGCCCGCACCGACCGGGTGTGGGGCTCGGACTGCAACGACCCGGTGGAACGCCAGCAGATCCAGCGCTGGACCACCCAGCTCATCCCGCCGGAGCTGATCGGCGCGCACGTCGGCGACCGGCACAGCCACACCACCGGCCGGGACACCGACGACTCCTTCCGCTTCGCCACCGCGCTGTTCGGGCACGCCGGCATCGAGGCCGATCTGACCAGGCTGTCCACCGAGCAGCTGGCCAAGTTCACCGCCTGGGCCGGGCTGTACCGCGAGTTCCGGCCGCTGCTGCACGGCGGCCGGGTCGTCCGCGCCGACCTGGCGGGCGAGGCCACCCTGCTGCACGGCGTGGTCGGCCCGGACTCCGCGCTGTTCTGCTGGGCCCGCCTGGCCAGCTCGGTGGAAGGCCAGTCCGGGCGGGTGCGCTTCCCCGGCCTCGACGCCACCGCCGACTACCAGGTGCGGATCCGCACCGAGCTGGGCCTACCGACCGGTCGGCAGGTAGCCGCGCCGGGGTGGATCACCGAAGCCCAGCGGGACTGGGTGCGGTTGCCCGGTGCGATCCTGACCACCGCCGGTGTGCCGTTGCCGACTTTGGACCCGCAACAGGCCATGCTGATCGAATTCCGGCGGGAGTGAAAACGTTCTAGGGGAGGGTGTCGTGTCGGACGGGGGCAGGCGGATGGCGGCCTTGCCGGGTCGCCAGGTGCTCGCGGACGGGGTGTACGAGCAGATCCGCGCGCTGATCATGAACCACGGCATCGAGCCGGGCGAGCGGGTCAACATCGACGAGGTGGCCCGTGAACTGGACGTCTCGGGCACCCCGGTGCGCGAGGCGCTGGCCAGGCTGGAGTCGGAGGGCCTGGTCAGCAGGCTGCCACTGCGCGGCTACCGCACCACCCCGCTGCTGACCCGCAAGGAGGTCGAGGACATGTACGGCCTCCGCCTGCTGCTCGAACCACCCAGCGCGGCCACCGCGGCGAAGGCCATGACCAAGGCCTTCGCCGCGGAGCTGACCGCCGAGCTGGCCAGCTGCCCGAGCGCGCCCACCGGCGACGGCTATGACGGGTACAAGCTGCTCTCCGCGCACGACACCCGGCTGCACCAGCTCATCCTGCGGGTGGCCGGGAACGCCGCGGTCGAGCAGGCGTTCAGCCGCACCCACTGTCACCTGCACTTCTTCCGGCTGTCCTACCAGCAGCCGGCGGGGGAGCAGACCATCGAGGAGCACCGGCTGATCGTGACCGCGCTGATCGAGGGCAAGGCGGTGGCCGCGCGCAAGGCGATGACCGAGCACCTGGAGATCGCCCGCGACCGGTTGCTGGCCCGGTTCTGACGGCCGGTCCGCCGCACTGTCCATAATGGGCTCGTGTGCGCCTACATCGTCGTGGCCGAGGACGACCCCAGGCAGGCCGAGCTGCTGACCTTCCAGCTCAGCCGGGAGGGCCACACCGTGCAGGTGGCCGAGGACGGCCACGCGGCGTTGCGCCTGGTCCGTGCCCGGCGGCCGGACCTGCTGGTGCTGGACCTGATGCTGCCCGAGGTCGAGGGCATCGAGGTGTGCCGGTCGCTGCGCGCGGAGTTCGACCTACCGGTGCTCATGCTCACCGCACGGTCCACAGAGGACGATCTGCTGCGCGGGTTCGCCGCCGGGGCCGATGACTACCTCACCAAGCCGTACAGCCCGCGGGAGCTGATGGCCAGGGTGCGCGCGTTGCTGTGGCGGGGCAGGCACACCGCGGCCGCGCCCGAGCCGCAGTACCGGGTGGGCGAGCTGGTGGTGGATCCGGTGCGGCACGAGGTGACCATGCGCGGGCAGCGGGTGGACTGCGCGGCCGCGGAGTTCCGGTTGCTGGCCGCGCTGGCCGCCGCGCCGGGCCGGGTGTTCGAGCGGCGGCAGTTGATCGAGCAGGTGTTCGGGCACGAGTTCGTCACCGAACGGGCCATCGACGTGCACATCATGAACCTGCGCAAGAAGATCGAGCGTTCGCCGCGCAACCCGGAGTACCTGCTCACCGTGTACGGGGTCGGGTACAAACTCGCCGAGCAGTCCGCCGATGCCTGAGTCGACCCGCTCGGTTCCGTTGCGGCACCGCATGTTCGTCCGGCTGCTGGCCGCCACCGTGCTGGTCGGCGCGTGCACGGTCGCGGTCACCGCCTGGCTGGCCGCGAACAGCACCAGCCGGGCCATCCGGGCCGAACAGGGCCAGACCCTGGCCGAGGACACCACCATCTACCAGTCCCTGCTGGGTTACGCGGCCACCCACCCGCGCTGGGACGAGGTCGGCTCGCTGGTCACCGGACTGGCCGGCGGCACCGGCAGGCGGATCGCGCTGACCACCAGGGACCGCACCGTCATCGTGGACTCCGCGCCCGGCACGCCGTTGCCTGCCAAGGCGGCGTCCACAGTGGACCCGATGGAACTCAACCCGGCACTGACCAGTGAGGGGGCCCTGGACGGCATCGACCCGCGCGCGGTGGGGCCGTTCCGGCTGAGCGCGGCCGAACGGGAGCACTCGGCGAACCGGGCCCGCGAGGTGGTGGACTGCCTGCGCCGCAACGGATCGCGCTCCGCGGTGGAGGTGCTCAACAACGACCGGTCGGTGGCGGCCAACTACTACACCGACACCGAGAACCCTTGTGGCGCGGCCGAACTGCGGGTGCCCAGCGCCACCGAGAAGACGGCGCTGGCCGAGTTGTCCGGCCGGGTGGAGGGCTGCCTGCGTGAGCGCGGGGCGCTGCCGGTGCGGCTGGAACTGGGTGAGGACGGCGAGATCGTCGTCCCGGAGGACCGCAACGACGAGGACGAACTGCTGACCTGCCTGGCCGAGAGCCGCAGGCACCAGCTGGTCACCTCCATCGCGCCGTCCGCGCTGCTGTTCGTGGCCGAACCGCCGGGGGCGGCCGGACTGACCGCGGCCGGGACCTGGCCGCTGGTGCTGGCCGGTGGCCTGGTGCTGCTGGTGATGGTCGGGGTCAGCGCCTACCTGGCCACCCGGTTGCTGCGCCCGGTGCACGCGCTGGCCGCCACCGCCGAACGCATGCGCGACGGCGACACCTCGGCGCGGGTGCAGGTCAAGGACGCCGGGGAGATCGGGCGCCTCTCCGTGGTGTTCAACGAGCTGTCCGCGCACCTGGAACAGGCCGAGCGGCAACGCCGGGACATGATCGGCGACATCTCGCACGAGCTGCGCAGCCCGCTCACCACCCTGCGCGGCTGGCTGGAGGCCGCCGCCGACGGGCAACGCCCGATGGAACCCGACCTGGTCAACGTGCTGCTCACGGAAACCCTGACCCTGCAACAACTCATCGACGACCTGCAGGACCTGGCACTGGCCGAATCGGGTCAGCTCCGGCTGCACCCGCAACGGCTGCCGGTGGCCGAGACCCTGCTCAGCGTGGCCATGGCCAACCAGGCCCAGGCCGCCGAACTGGGGCTGACGGTGGCCGTGGACGCGGCGGAAACCCTTACCGTGCAAGCGGATCCGGTGCGCCTGCGGCAGGCGGTGGCCAACCTGGTGAGCAACGCGTTGCGGCACACCGCACGCGGCGGGCGGGTCACGCTCTCCGCCCGATCCGATGGCTCCGACGTGCTGATCACGGTGGCGGACAACGGATCCGGCATCGACCCCGAGGAGTTGCCGCTGGTCTTCGACCGGTTCTGGCGGGCGGAGAAGTCCCGCAGCCGGCGCACCGGGGGCAGCGGACTCGGCCTGGTCATCGTGCGCAGACTGACCGAGGCCCAGGGCGGCGAGGTCACCGCGACCAGCACGCTGGGTCAGGGCTCGGCGTTCACCCTCCGGCTCCCCGCCGCGGCCAGCGGGTCAGGTACTTCTGCCGCTCCGCCAGCGACACCGTGATCTGACCCAGCAGCGGGTGGAAGAACGCGTCCCGGTACTTGCTGTCGCTGAACACCGCGGTGACGAAGTACAGCGCGGAGAACACCGCCAGGAACATCGAGGCCTGCACCAGTTCCTGGGACACCGGCAGCAACACGCCGAACAGCTTGCCGGTGGTCGGATCCTTGGTGACCCACATCTTGATCACCTCCGGCCGGATCGACATCGACCCCAGCAACAGGAAGAAACCGAACACCAGCAGTCCGAACACCGCCGCCTGCAACGCCTGGGCCAGCGCGAGCACCGTCACCAGGTTCGCGTTCTCCCTGCGCAGCAACGGAATCCGCTCCGGACCCGATTCGGCGGCCTGCTCCTTCAGCTCGTCCTGGGCGACCGCGAGCAGGTACAGCAGGCCGACCACGATGAACAGGCTCATCACGCCCCACAGCATCGGCCGCGGCAGGTGCGAGGTGATCTGCCAGACCTCGGCGTTGAAGAAGAAGAACGTGACGAACAACAGCAGCAGCGGCAACGCCCGGCTGGCCAGCAAACCCAGTACCCGCAACTGCCGCAGCGCCACCCGCAGCGCCCACACGAACACCGCGCCCGCGCCCGCCGCGGTCAGCAGGATCAGGCCGAGCACCCAGCCCAGCCCGGTGAAGATGTTCGGCCAGTACCAGTCCTCGACATCCAGCAGGTGATCGACCACCGGCACCCCGACCACCTCGGCCAGGCACAGCGCCAGCACCAGTACGGTGGTGCCCGCGGTGGCCTCCCGGTCCTGGGACCAGCGCAGCACCTGCCAGGCCACGACCACCGGCAACAGGTAGACCAGGAGGAAGTTGCCGTAGTAGAGCAGCTCGAAGAACAGGTCGGCCATGAACACCCCGAACTGCTCGTCGGTGTCCGGCACCAGCGCGTTGAACTCGGTCAGCATCAGGTCGTAGACCAGCAGCGCGGCCACCGCGGGCGCGGCCCGCAGCAGGATCTCGGCCAGCCCGTCCCGCCCGTGCACCAGCCACGGCAGACCCTGCGCCCGGAACCACCGTTCCGCCTGCCGCCGCTCCTGATCCAGCATCTACCGCACTCCGTTTCCCGCAGAACTCCGGCTCATCGTGAGTCAAGCGAGGGGATCCCGCAGAACTTGTTCGACTCCTGTGCGGAACTCGTGACAGATCCCCCCTCGACCTGGCCGGAGGCCCACGACCTGCACAGACTGGCTTTGTGAACACCAGCACCATCGAACACGCCGTCGCCGCCTGGAGCCGCTACACCGTCGAATCCAGCACCGACCCGGCCCTGCCCGCCGCCCTGCGGGCCGAGTTGCGCCGCACCGCGGGCCTCGACCCCCTCGAAGCCGACCCGGTGCCCGGCCTGCTGGCCACCCTGGTCGCCAAGGACGAGGACCAGGTCGTGGGCTGGGCCGTGCTCGTGGACGAGGCCCCCGTGGCCACCGTGCACTGGACCCTGGCCGAACGCGAGGCCGACCAGCTCGCCAACGGCTTCCCGCTCTTCCTCGGCCTCACCGACCAGGAACTGGCCCTGCTGGCCACCCTGGTCGACGCCGCCGCGAACCTGGCCAGGGACCGCGACCGCACCGCCCTGCTGTGGTCCAGCACCGACGACGAGATCGACTACCAGCTGGCCCAGGCCCTGGGCGCCACCGAACACCGCGAACTGTCCCGCCGCTGGCTCATCCCCAGCCTCCAGTTCTGGCAGCCCCCCGCCGACATCCCCACCGCCCGCACCCGCTGCAGCACAGTCGCTCCCACCAGCGACGAACTCCAGCGCTACGCCGAACTCCACACCGCCAGCACCACCCACCCGCACACCCCGGAAGACATCCGCCTGGACCTGGCCGCCCTGGACCCCGACCTGCGCGCCGACCTCCGCACCGGCACCGGCGAGGTCCTGGCCCAGCTCAACGTCGTCTGCGACGGCGTCAAGGCGGTCATCGCCCGAGTCCACCACCACGGCGCCTTCCCCCTGGAACTGGCCGCGCTGATCAGCCACGCGGTCCGCGAACTACGCCAGCGACACCCCGAACTCCTCCTGGTGGAACTGACCGAAACCCGAGACCGAGTCCTGTGGCAGGCCCTGGTCGCCCTAGGCCTCCGAGTCTCCGCCCGCCGAGTCGCCTACCGCCTCCCCCTACGCGCCTTCCCATAACCCCCAGCCCCGAAAACCTCGCCACCCCCGTACAACAACGGCCAACAAGGCGTACAAGAACGGCCAACACTAGGTACAAGAACGGCCAACACGCCGGCAGGGCTTCAACCCTCCGCGCGTGTTGGCCGTTGTCGTACCGAGTGTTGGCCGTTGTGGTACACCACGTTGGCCGTTGTGGGACGCCAACCAGGCAGGCGGGCGAAGCCCGGGAACGCTGCGGCTAGGCGGTTCCCACACGTCGCGTGCGGGCGAAGCCCGAGGACAGGCGGCCGGGGTGGCTTTTCAACACTCCCCAAGCGGTTCCCCCATCCCCGTCAGCCTGGAGAGGACACACCACATCCCGGCAAGCAGCCCCGCAACACAAACCGCCGCCAAGTCAACACAAACGCAACCGGGCTGCTTGCCGGGATGTGGTTTGGTATCGGAGGGCTGACGGGGATGGGGGAACCGTACGAGCACTGCTCTTCTTCTTTGCTCTTGTTCTTGACTTTCCCCCCCATCCTTTGATTTCTGCCCGTCCGGCGAGGACGCTCTTGATCTTCGCTCGTGCCCCACACCGGCCAACACGCCGTACAACAACGGCCAACACGCGCACCCGAGACCAAAGATCAGAGCTGCCGGGCGTAACTGCTCAACGCCCGCTGATAGCAAGGAACATGCGGCGCCAACGTCTCCATGGCCACCGCCAGCGCCTCCCGATCCCGCCCACAATCAGCCAACGCCAGCGCCAGAAAAGCCCGCACCGCGTCATCCAACTCATCCGAAGCCCGCTCCCGCTCAGCCGTGAGCAGCCGCACGCTCTCCTCCGCCTCACCCAACCGCCGCAACGAACCAGCCAGCTGGATCACCGCCCGCCGCCGCCGATGCTCATCCAGCCCCCGCGCCAAAGCCTCCCGATACAACGGAACCGCCCGCTCACCATGCCCAGCCGCATCCCAGGAACAAGCCCGCTCGAACGCCGCCACCGAACTGCACGGCGGAAGTTCGGCGGCCAGATCCTCGACCCGCCCCACCAGCTCCCGACCGTCCACTGTGTACCGCTGAGCCCAGGTCGCCGCGAGGCGCCCCTCCCATTCCGGATCGGTCATGACGCACTCCCGAAGTGATAGGTCAAACCGCGGCCAAGTCGTTTGAACGGCGAGGCGAACAACGCCCGCAACACCTGCCGCTGGGCCCACGGGTAGTGCGCGCGAAGATCCGCCGGACCGGGGAACCACCACTCCTGGTCGAACACCAGCCCCGGCACCTCTCGCGCCAGCTCCCCGGGATCGTCGATCGCCCACTCCAGCCGGGACCCCGACGCCTTGACCACCCCGGTGCGCTGCTGCACCCAGATCCCGGCCGAGCTGTACCCGTCGAAGATCAGCGTGCCCGCCGGGAAGTGCTCGACCACGCGCCGGAAGGTGGCCAGCCCCTCGGCCGTGCGCAGGTACAGCGTCACGCCCTCCATGATCACCAGCACCGGCCGGTCACCGGGGATGTCGGCCAGCAGAACCGGATCGGTGACCGAGGAGCCGATCATCCGCAGGCCCGGCCGCTCCGGGTAGAGCCGGCGACGCAGCTCGATGACCTCGGGGTAGTCGATGTCGTACCAGGCCACCGTCGACGGCGGGTCCAGGCGGTAGACCCGGGTATCGAGGCCGCAGCCCAGGTGCAGCACGGTCAGCTCGGCGTGCCGGTCCAGCACGGCCTGGGCGCGGCGGTCGAACTCCTTGGAGCGCACGACCGCCGAGATCCCGTCGCGTTCGCGCAGGCCGGTGCGGCTGAAGTCGTACTCGATCCGGTCCACCGCGCGCGCCGCGGTCTCGTCGTGCAGCACCGAATCGGGCGCCCGCGAGTCCACCGCCTTGCTGTAGAGGGTGGCCAGCATGGTCGCCGGGGCACCGGTGAGGTCGACCTTCTCGCGGTCCATGCGGTCAGTATCGGCCCGGTTGCCACCACCGGGCCACCGCTGCGGACAATGACGCCATGGCGAAATCCTGTCCCTGCGGCCTGCCCACGTCCTACCCGGACTGCTGCGGCGCGCTGCACCGCGGCGAACGCGCCGCCGCCACCGCCGAACTGCTGATGCGCTCCCGGTTCACCGCCTACGCGCTCCGCGACGAGGCGTACCTGTTGCGCAGCTGGCACCCGAGGACCCGCCCGGTCGAGGTCGACTTCGACACCGACCTGCGCTGGACCCACCTGGAGATCCTCGGCGCCACCGGCGGCGGGCTGTTCCACCAGGAGGGCACGGTCGAGTTCAACGCGCACTACCGCTACCAGGACAAGGACGACCGGCTGCACGAGAACAGCCGGTTCGAGCGCGTCGACGGGGCGTGGGTGTACCTGGCGCCGATCAGCTGAACGGGCCAGCCCTAAACGCACTCCATCCGGTGATGTTTCTGCCGGTCGCGCAGTTCCGCGACCACGATCGCCACCCCGGTGAGCTGCGCGAACACGCCGGGGTGAGCGAACGGACGCGGCCGGTCGTAGCGGCGTTATGGATCTTTCGGCGGCGGGTGAGTTTGGCGTATCGGAGCAACGGTTAACCCGTCGGAGTGACGCCAGAAGTCAACGGAGGGTCGCCACGTGGCCAACACGCGTCCGTGCTCCGGGTGGCCAACCAGGCCCTAGGGGTGATGCTGTGGGCCGAACTCTCCGGGCGTGACCGGTTCGAGCCGCTGTTGCCGGCGGCCGAGCGCAGCGCGCCGAGCACCCTGCAGGAACTGGCCGCCGCCCAGGCACGCAAGGCCGACCAGCTCGCCGACCGGATCGAGTCGGTGCTGGCCAGGGAGAGCGGCGGGCTGTCCACCGACAGCGCGGTCGGCCCGGCCCGGTTCGTGGTGCACCAGACCCGGCTCTTCGCCCGCCGCGCCCGCCAGGGGTCGCTGCGTTTCGCCGTGTTCAACCACGAGGTGGCCCGGCTGAACCGGGTCCTGGACCTGGTCGCGCACCATCTGTCGCTGGGCGCGGGGGCGGTCAGCAGCTACTGACCGCTCACCACAACGCCTTGGCCAGGGCCCGGTAGCCCGGCATCGGATCGCCGGCGTCCCTGGTCACCACCTGGATACCGACGTGGTCCGCACCAGCCTTGACCTGCTCGGCCAGCCGCTGCGCCAGCTGCTCGGGAGTACCGAAGGGCACCACCAGGTCGATCATCCGGTCACTGCCCGGCCGGGCCACCTCCTGCTCGGTCAGCCCGTGCTTGACCAGCGTGCCCATGTAGTTGCGCAGCCCCAGGTACAGGTCGAGGAACTCCCGCGCGGCGGCCCTGGCCAGCACCGGATCGGCCTCCACCACCAGCGTCTGCTCGGGCACCAGCAGCCCGTCGCCGACCAGCTCGCGCGCCTGCGCGGTGTGCGCGGTCGGCATCAGGTACGGGGCCGCGCCGAGGGTGCGTTCCCCGGCCAGCTTCAGGGTTTTCGGCCCGAGCGCGGCCAGCACGATCGACTTCCGGGGCACCCCGGCCTCGTCCAGGCGGTCCAGGTACTCCACGACCTTGGCGTAGGGCTTCTGGTAGGCCGCCACCGCCTCGGGGTGGCCGACGCCGACGCCGAGCAGGAACCGGTCGCCGTGGCGGTCGGCGATCCGGTGGAAGCCGCGGGCCACCGCCTCGGGCTCGTTGGTCCACATGTTCACGATCGCGCTGGCCACGGTGATCGTGCTGGTCGCGGCCAGCAGCGCCTCGTGCTCCTCGAGTTCGCCCAGGGCGGCCAGGCCGTGGCCGATCCAGGCGGCGCCGTAGCCGAGGTCCTCCGCCTCCTGGACGTACCTGGTCAGCGAAGGGGTGTGCTGCGGGGCCAGCCACACGCCGTGCGTGCCGAGTCGAGCGGTCACCGAATCCTCCTTGAGGTGCTGCTATAGTCCACTGTGTAGCAAACATAGCACCTGGAACGGGAGTCGCATGCCCACCGCGGACGAGCTGCTCGGCCCTGACGTCGCCGCCCACCTTCTCCGGGGCATCGCCCGGATCGCACCCGGATCCCGGCTGCCCGCGCTGCGCCGCGCGGCCAAATCCCTGGCAGGGCTGAGCCTGCGGGAGCGCAGCGACCTGCTCAAGGACGCGCTGCTGGCCGACCTGCCCGGCGACTATCCCAGCCTGGACCGACAATTCCGGGCCGCCCTGGGCGATCCGGCGTTCACCGGCTGGCTGGTCTGGCCGGTCACCGAGGCCGTCTCCGCACGTGCCCTCGCCCAGGACCCGCCCGCCATCGCCGAGGCCCTGCACCTGCTCGCCGCGCTGACCCCGCGACTGACCGCCGAGTTCGCCATCCGCCCGCTGCTCGCCGCCGACCTGGACCGGGCGCTGCCGATCATCCAGACCTGGACCGGGGATCCGGACGAGCACGTGCGCAGGCTGGCCAGCGAGGGCACCAGGGCGCACCTGCCGTGGGCACGCAAGGTCCGGCCCATCCTGGACCGCCCGGAGTGCACGATCCCGATCCTGGACGCGCTGTACCGGGACGAGAGCGAGTACGTGCGCCGCTCGGTGGCCAACCACCTCAACGACCTCAGCCGCGCCGAGGGCGACCTGGTGGTGGCGACCGCGGCCCGCTGGCTGGCCGAACCGGACGAGCACACGCCCCGGCTGGTCCGGCACGCACTGCGCACACTGATCAAGAAGGGCCACCCGGAAGCCTTGGCGCTACTGGGTTTCGCCCCCGCGGCCGGGGTCATCGTGCACGGGCCGGAGCTGGCCGGACGCACCGTCGCCATCGGCGCCGAACTGCCCTTCGAGGTGCGCCTGGAGAACACCGGCGCGAACCCGGCCACCCTGGCGGTGGACTACGTGGTGCACCACCTCAAGGCCAACGGCAAACGCACCCCCAAGGTGTTCAAGCTGACCACCTGCGTACTCGCACCGGGAGAGCGGATCACCTTCTCCCGCAGGCACTCCTTCAAGGTCATCAGCACCCGCGTGTACTACCCCGGCGAGCACGAGATCGAGGTGCAGGTCAACGGCGCCGCCTCCGGCCGGACCGCCTTCCGGCTCACCGGCTGATACCTTCGGCGCGGGAGGTGGCATGGACGTCGACCTGCGCAAGCTGCGCTACTTCGTCGCGGTAGCTACGGATCTCTTACTGCATACTCGGGTTCATGACTACCACGCCGCCACGTCGGGAGCGGGGTCGGACGCTGATCGAGCGGGACCCTGACCAGCTAGTTTGGGCACTGTCGGCCCGCGAGTCCAAGGTACCGTCCGGGCGCGGTGCGGACGATGAGGGTCAAGTGGATCACCAGTTGAGTGATCTTCGTAAGTTCGTCAAGGGCATTGGCGGACGAATCGAACGTGAAGTGCCTGAGCCGAATGTTTCTTCATTCAGGCGAAAGCGTGTCAAGTTGCCGGATGGCACGTTCGGCTATCGGGTGGTCCGGCCTGACTGGGAAGCGATCCTGACCGCATTGCGTCGCGGTGAATGTAACGCACTTGCGGTTGTGGATATCGACCGTGCGACACGCGATCCGCGCATCTTGGAAGACCTGATTGATGTGGTCGAGTTGTACGGCGTGTATGTCGTCAGCATGACCGGGAACATCGATCTGTCGTCGGACGCTGGTATTGATTCCGCGCGCAGCCTGGTGAACCAGCGCAATTCCGAGTCCCGGAACACCTCGCGGCGCGTAGTGGACGGGAAGCGGCGGGCCGCGTACGCGGGCAAGAATCACGGCGGCCGAATGCGCCCGTTTGGATGGCGCAAAGACCGCCTTACGCTGAACAAGCGGGAGTCCGCCCATATCAAGGAGGCTGTTCCGCGTATTCTTGCTGGCGTCAGCCCCTTGATCCTTGCGCAGCAATGGAACAAGCGCGGGATCAAGACGGTCACCGGCGTGCCGTGGCTTGCGGCCACCATTCGCGGCATCTTTTTTCGCCCGCGTATCTGTGGAGTCGTCACCCATCATGGCGACGTGCTGAGGGATGAGAATGGAAATCCGGTACGGGGACAATGGGAACCGATCCTCACCGAGGAACAGTACGACGCTGTCAAGCGGGCATGGTCGCCTGCGGCACGAGGCGAACAATCCCGGTTGGGTGCTAAGGGGAGAGGCTACCGAACCATCTACCTCTTGTCGCCGTTCGTGCGATGCGGCAAGTGCAACGCCCGGATGATCGGGACAGCCCGTCGCGACCCGCGCACCAAGAGAATGATTCCGATCTATCGGTGTCAGGCTAAAGGGGCCGGGGGCTGTAGCGGAATTGGGCGCGTGGCCGAACCGATCGACGAATACATTAAGGCCCTGGTCATCGCAGACCAGCAGCGAATCGAGTCTCGCAAAGTGGAGGAACTGCCGCCGTGGTCGAAAGAAAAAGAACTTGAAGGCTATATTGCTCGAATCGAGGAGTCTATCCGTCGGTACGAGTCAGGTGAATTCTCCGCAGAGCGCCATTTTCCCAGCCTTGCGCGCATGGAGGCGAAAGTGGCCGAACTCCGCCGCGAGCAACATCGATACAATGCGCGGCAGGACGCGCGCCGAAACTTCGTAGTCGACCTGGCTAAGGAGTGGGACAGCCCGGAATTCACGATGGAACAGAAACAGGCTGCTATTGCCAAGAGCCTAACCGCTGTTGTGATCCAGTCTGCCGGTAAGGGCGTTCGGTTCCACCCGGACCAGCTCATACCCGTATTTCGGCGAGACACATAAAGCCGCGTAGTCATAGCAAAGAGGCCCTGGCAGACTGCCAGGGCCTCTTTGCTATCGGTTGAGTCTACCGCTCCTGTGGGCTGTCCAGACCGTAAATGGCCGCCACGGCACGCGCCCACGCTGGGGACCGTGGCGGCGCGTTCTTCAACTGTTCTTGCGCCCACTCCTCTGGGGTAGGCACAGCAGCGCGCCCGGCGTGTATCTGTGCGCCCGTTCCGGTGCCGACCGGGGAACCGGGCCTCCCACGTTCACAAGCGGTGCGGGCGGCGACCGACCGTGTCCCGCGCTGCGGCGGCTCCTCCTGATCAGGTTCCGACACTCCGACTTGTTGATCATTGCTGCTTCCTTGGTCGCGGGTCGACGTGAGGGCGGTCGGTGGTGGGTCAGTCGCCGTGGCCACCACCCCCGTCCATGTCAGGGAGGGAGCCGGACACCGTGTCCGCCGACCCCTGTTCCAGGGGGTGTTCGGGGGTGTCACAGGCCGCGCCGGTTCGCCTCCCTGTCGACTGTTCGCCCTGATCAGGCGAGGGAGCCGGGGGCAGGGAGGGCACAGGGGAAACTCCCTGGTTCCCTGACGGCTCCCTGGCCTCGTCCCTGTCGGTGCGGCGGGTGATGGCCTCGGCCACGTCGTCGGCCCGGACAACCATCGCGCCGTCGGACTTGCGCGGTGGAACGCCGTGTTCGTCCAACACCGACCGGAGGTCACGCGCGGTCCACGGTTCGTACTCGGTGGGGTTGTGCCCGGCCAGGCGGGCGAGCACGGTTTGTGTCCGCACGCGCGGTTCGCCGCCGATCACCCGGTCAATGTCGGCCAGGTGGTCAACCGGTGCGGCCTCGATCTCCCGGGGTATGTCGTGTGTGGACAGTGCGGGACGGTGTTCGGCGCGGTGCGCCATGGCGCGGGTGACAACGGGCGTGACCATGTCGGCCCCGTCCTCAAAGGGCACGTAGAAGGTGCGGATGAGTTCGAAGGCGTTGTCGCTCACGCCTACCGCGACACAGGTTCCCCGGTCGGTCTTCATCCGTAGCTCGGTTGCTCGGACACCGGCCCGGTACTTCCCCGCTCCGAGAAGACCGTCATTCGCAACGTGATCGGCCACGGCGAAGGCCACGCCACAGGAGATGTTGCGGGTGATTTCCTTGGGAATGCTGTCTTTGGTGGGCGACTGTGTGGCCAACAGCAGAATGATCCCGTACTTGCGGCCACGCTTGATCAACCGGACCGCGAGGTCCGCAGCCTGCTTGCCGTAGCGGGGGTGCTGGAACAGTTCGTGACACTCGTCGATACTCATGATCAACGGATGCAGGCCCAACCCGGGCTTGTCGGCCAGCCTGCGCGACACCTTCGGGGGCTGCCCCGGCTGTTCACCGAGGACTGTGCCGCGCCGCTCCATCTCCTTCAGAAGCTCCTCCAACGCCCGTACGGCGTCAGCGGGCACCGAGTCATCCATCCCGACCCGATAGCGGCTCAGGCGCGGCGCTAGGGGCTCGAAATCGGGACTCTCGCCCATGACGTACGCCCATAGCTCTGCGGTCGGGTCCAGTGCCGCGCCCAACATCAGCACCCGAAGGACGTTGGTCTTGCCTTGGCCTGGCCGCCCACCGACCAGCCAGTTCGACTCGAACAGCGGAGCGTTGATCACCAGCCCTCGCTGGGACAGCCCGAACGGCACCCCGTCGAACACGTCGACGAACCCGTCATGCAGCAGCGGCCAGTCACCGGCACCGCCGGACAGGGTGCCCTTGTCGGCAACCCACAGGTCCAGTACTCCGTCTTCTTCACCTGTGGTTGGCCAGGTCTCCAGTGCGGCCCGCCCGAGGTTGGCCGCCAGCACCTTGCGCCGGTCGGTCACCATCGCGGCCGTCACGCCGAGCGGCAACCGGACTTGTGCGTAGGTGCCGTCCCCGTCCTTGCGGGCCGCGACGGTGTAGACGAGTTCGCCGCCGTTCTTGAGGAAGGCGTTCAGGGGCGCGATCCCCAGATGGGCCAGGGCACGGGAGACCATCCGCTCGTCCACCCATGAGTCAGCGTCGTCCCGGTCCGGGCGGGTCAGCCACCCCGCACCCGGGCTACGGTCCCGGCCCTCCCAGAGCGCCGCCCCGATCACCCCGACCACGGCCAGCCAGGGCAGCCACGCCCGCACCACGCCCACCCCGGCGGCGATCGCGTCGCGCACCTCGTAGACCGCCCGCAGCCATCCGGGCATCTCCGCCCGGTCGGCCACCAGATCAAGCAACGCGAGCAACACCAACAGGACGATCACCACCGCAGCGGTGATCACCGTGCGGCGCAAGAAGATGCCGAGCTTGGCCCAGCGGGCGCGGGCATCGGCGCGGATCAACTCCTGAGCGGTACGCCGCGCGTCGGCGTCCCCCGAGAGCCGCGCAGCGCGGGCATCGGCCCGCAGGTCGGCATAGGAAGCCCACCGCCACGCCTTCCCGCTCCAGCGCCCCACACCACGCACCAGGAACCACACCAGGCGGCCGAGGTCACGGGGTGCCTTGCGTAGCCGGTAGGCCAGCACCGACCGTGCCCGGACCACGGCTTCGTGACTAGCCACCGCCCGCACCGCGGAACGGATCACACGGGCCGCCGGCGACCGTTCCGCGGTGGCCTCCTTACATTGTGGCGCAACGGTTTCTTCATCCACGATCTCCGCGTCGAACACCTTGCGGACCAGCTCCCGACGCGTCATCGGAGACCACCACCCCGACGCAACCCGCGCGCGGGCCGTTCGTCCACTGTGGGCACGGTCGCCGGTTCGCCGACCGTCCCCGCAGACCCGAGGGTCTCCAGTTCGGCCGTGAGCGCGGCGGCGATCCGGGAGGACAAGCCGCGTGAGCAGTCGGTGACCTGACGGACCCACGCGGGCGTCACCGCCACCCCCGGTGTCCACGCCGTTCGAGCCTCGGCCAGGTAGTCACCGAACAGCGTGCGCCGACCCCGCGCCGAACCTGCCGACCGGGAACCGCCCGGAGCTGGTGCGGCGGGCCGTTCATGAACGGCCCCCGCCAGGTCCGGGCCGTTCATGACAGCACCGCCGTTCACGGCCGCCGCGTGGGTGTACGCGGCCGTGACGGTCGCGGTGAGCTTGTCCCGCAGGTCGGTGATCGCCTCAGCGGCCACGAACACGACCAGCGGCGGCACCGAGTGCAGCACGATCCCGGACAGCGAACCGGCCGCGTAGGACGCCCAGGTGTTCATCACGTACGTGGCCGCCAGGGTGAACCACTTCGCCCGCCGCACCCACCGGCCAGTCCGGACCTGGTAGCGGGCGGTGAGCTGTTCGGCCCGCAGGATCGCCAGCAACACCAGCGACACCGTGGGGTCCAGCAGCCACGCCGCGAGCCAGGGCAGTGACCAGGGCTGCGCACCGGCTGCGGCGAACTGCTGAACGTTGGTCATCGTGAACGCCAACCCGAGCACGATTCCGGCCCAGCACAACAGGTCCACCTGACTGCGGACCTGTTCCACGCGCAACGCCGCCACATCCGGATGTGTCTGGTACGCGCGCACCTCAGCCGCCCCGGCGGCCTCCCGGGCAAGCCGTTGCGCCCGGTTCAGCGGCATCCGTTCCTGATCCGTGGTCATCGCTGCCCACCACCCCGGCGTTCACGACGGTGGGACCGGTCATCCACGGCGGTCACGGTCAACGCCCGCACCAGTACCCAGGAGGCGAACAGCGCGGGCACCACCAGCGCGGCCACCTTCGCCACGACGGTGCTGTCCGGGTGGGTCAGCGCAAGCCACTGCATCCCGGAGATCAGCAGAGCACCGGCGACCGTTCGGCCTGCCAACGAGAACAGCCGGACACCGGAGCGCGCCGCCTCAGCCTTCGCCCGCGTCCGACGGATCGACGCCCGCCACAACCACACCAGGATGACCAGCACGGCCAGCCCGACCACTGCCAGTTGCGGTGTCACGCTCAGCCCGGTCATGGCTGACCGCCGAACTCGGCGTCATCGCGGTCGGGGACCACGGTGCCGTCACGACGGTCCAGCCACCGCAGGAACACCGCCCGCCGATCGTCCTCGGCCAGCGGACCCCACACCCCAGACAGGGCATAGCCGTGAGTCCGAAACTCCGACTCCAGGCACTCCCGCTGGACAGGGCAGGCGGCACAGATCGGCGCTGCCAGCTCCCGATCGGCCCGGTCGTCTCCGGTCCACTCCGGCATCCCGCCGCTGGTGTACAGCCAGCCACATGAACCCGCGCGCCGGACCGCCTCAGACAGTTCGTCGTCCGCCAGCGATGCGAACACGTCCAGCTCAGCGGCCATCTCCGTGTACTTGTGCTCGGTCATCGCGCACCCCCGGCCAGTACCCGCCGCAGTTCGGCGGCAGGGATCACGAGCCGGGAACGTCGCCGGACGGCGTGCAACTCGCCGATCCGGATCGCGCGGTGAACTCGGTCGGGGTCGACGCCGAGAATCCACGCCGCGTCGGCCACCGTGTAGAACGCCGGACCACCGGCGTCGGGCATTTTCTTCTGCATTGGGTGAAGTCCTTAAAGTCAGATCGCTGATTTCAGCGAGAAAAACAAGCTGATTTAGTCGCGCGAATGCGCAGAGTGGTCCAAATGCGCGGCGCACGCCTGAGTGGGGCACCGCCGAATCGCGTCAAGCGCTAATCTCGGCGCTGAGGCGGACCACGGAGGAATGGGTGACAGAAGACTGGGCGGCGGTCGCGAGGACCATCAACGAGCGCGTCCTCGCGCTCGGCTGGAAACAACGCGAACTGGCTGAACGCTCGCAGGTCTCCCAAGCGATCGTCCGCGAAATCCAGAACCACAAGGTGGAGCGCAAGCGCAGCGACCGCACCCTTGAGGCACTGTCCGTGGCGCTCGGGCTGCACCCTCAGCACCTGGTGGCTGTGCTGCACGGTCGCATCCCGCCA
Organism: Crossiella cryophila; assembly: GCF_014204915.1. Lineage (NCBI taxonomy): Bacteria > Bacillati > Actinomycetota > Actinomycetes > Pseudonocardiales > Pseudonocardiaceae > Crossiella > Crossiella cryophila. The sequence goes on along the minus strand of NZ_JACHMH010000001.1, from coordinate 7,821,705 downwards.
GCCCTGGGCCAGCCGCGTGAGGACATGGAAGACGCCGTGTCGGCACGGTTGGCCGTGATCGAGCGTCGGCTGTCGGAGATCACCGAACAGCTCGCCGGCCTTCAGACGGATATCACCGAGCTGGTACGCCGTGACGAGAATCGTGACGTTTAGCCGGAATCCCGTTTCCCGGTCGGTCTCGATGACCGTTCGGAGTTCGTTGCTCTCGTGTGCCATGCCTCAACGAAACGGCATCTCCGCGCCTGCCGGGAGCTGGCCGCGGTTGACATCCCCCGTGTTAGCTCGTGTTATTTCCGCAGATAGATGCCGTTATCAGGGTCTGTTGCCATGACGGCGGCAACACCCTTGCAGGCCGCACGGATCGAGCTTGGCTGGGGTCAGGAAAAGCTCGCGCGGGCGATCAACGCGCGCGCCCCCGCGCACGGATTGGCAGTGCGCTCGATCGCCAGCCGGAAGACGGACATATCCCGGTGGGAAAACGGGCACGTCATGCCCGAACCACCCATGCGCGCCATCCTGCGCGAGGTCTACGGCCGCACCGACGCCGAACTTGGCTTCCCGTCCGGCGGCACCCCCTTCGGCGAAGAACTGACCGAACGGCTGATCATCGCCAGACGTGTTGACGCCCGAACCGTCGCGCTGTTCCGACAGGAGGTCGACAGCGTCCGGCACGCCGACCGCCGGTTCGGGTCAGCCGTCCGGCTCGATCGGCTACGCGGCCACATCACCGAAGTGGAAGACCTGCTGCGGCACACCTTGCTGCGGCGTGACCGCGCGCCACTGGCCGGGGTGCTCGTCGAAGCGTCCACATTGGCCGGATGGACCTCCCTCGACATCGGCTCGCTCAACCAGGCGTGGACCCACTACGAGCGCGCGAAATCCGCCGCGCTGGAGTCCGGATCGGCGGCGCTGCTCGCCCACGCCACGGCTGAACAGGCGTACGTGCTGATCGATGCGGGCAACACCGAAGACGCGATCACCCTGTTCGGGGAAGCCCGCTCGATCAGCGAGCACGCGCCGCGCCTGCTGCGCACGTGGCTCGCTGCGGCCGAGGGAGAGGGCCACGCGATCGCCGGACACCGCGACGAAGCATTGCGCGCGTTCGATGAAGCGGGCGCCCTGTTGCCGCCCGAGGTCGATCACCCCGAACTGCCGTTCCTCTTCCTAGGTGGCACTCATCTCGAACGCTGGCGAGGCAACGCGCTCGTTCATCTCGGCGCACCGGAGGCGATCGACCATCTCGAAGGACTGATCGACGACAGGCAATCGTCGTTCGTCCGGGCGAGCGCCGCGATCTACGTCGATCTCGCGATCGCCTACAGCGCCGCTGGTGACCGGGAAGCCGCCCGGACCTACGCACAGCAGGCCCGGCGGATCATCTCCCAGGTAGGGTCCGTGCGACTTCGGCACCGACTCGAACGCCTTGTCCTGCCGGGCGATTCACGCTCAGCGTGAGTTCAGGTAGTAGAGCAGGGACACCAGCGTCCCGGAGCCAAGTAGCTGCTGCTTCTGCGCGAGTTCGTTCACCCGGGACAGCGGTACCCACTCGACCCGCCCGACTTCCTCTGTGTCGGTCGGCTCACCGACGTACTCAGCCGCGCGCCACAGATAGACGTCGACCGGCGCAGTGACCTGCCCTGGCAGCGGCTCGAAGCTCACCAAGTGCTCAGCCTCGCCGACCGGCCGCCAACCGCTCTCTTCGGCTGCTTCCCGTGCAGCCGTCCCCGCCGAATCGTCGCCGTCGTCGACCATGCCACCAAGCAGTTCGTACCCCCACTGCTTGGTGGGGAACCGGTAGCGCCACAGCATCAGCGCTTCATCCCGGTCATTCACGATCAGCGCGATGGCGATCCGCGCGAGGTGCACAACGTGGTACTCCCAGCGCTCCCCGTTCGGGGCCTCGACGTCGACCAGCCCGACCTTGACCCACCGGTTGTCGTAGACCGGCCGCTCGCCGAACGTCTTCCATGACCCATGCTCGTCAGACACGACGCGTAGCCTAGAGCCTGGCGAGTCACCCGTTCGTGCGGCGTCCCTTCAATCCCGTGAACGTCCTGCTAGCTCGCCAGTGTGCGGAGTTGGGCGATCCGCCGTTGGTGCCGAGTCGAGCCGATCTCGATCGCCAACGCGCGTGCGCGTGCCGCGTGCGCACGGCCCTGTTCGCGCTCGCCCATGGTCAGAAACGCGGTCGCCAAGTCGACCCGAAGGCCCGTCTCAGCTCGGGTGAATGTCGGGTCGAGTCGGCTCAGCGCGGAGGAGAGCACGTCAACAGCTTCCGGTTCGCCGATCCGAGCAAGGGCATGACCGCGCCACCGAGCGAGATGCACTGGGTCGAGCACCACATAGGGGCCATCCACTGTGGACGAATCCGTGGGCAACAACGTTGCGGCACGGTCGAAAGCGCGCAAGCTCGCCGACCGCTGACCGTCGGCCGCGAGCGCTTCACCGTGCGCGGCGGCAAGCCAGGATCGGAGCAGACGACCGGTAGCGCGCTGAGCACGCCGCTCGGTGGTGTGTAGCACTTCGACGGCGGACGCGGTCTCGTTGACCTCGATCAGCACGAAGGCTTGTTCGGCGGCGCTGTGCACTTGGAATGCCACGTCTCCGGACTCGTGGGCAGCGCCTCTGGCCCGTTCGTAGAACTGCCACGCTTCGGCCACGGACCCCATGTCAAGCGCCTGCCATCCGGCAAGCGTGCCGAACTCGGAGAGTAGGGCCGCGAGTTGTTCACGAATGCCCGGGGTCAGGCTGTGCGACCGCAGACGCGTGAGCTGCCGGATTTTGGTCAATACCTCATCGTGTGCCGTAGTCGCGCCCAACTGCCGGTCAAGGTGACGAACGGCGGTGAGCTGGCCGTGAAGCAAGGTCAGGACTTCGGCGTTCACGCGACGGGCGGCGCTCAACCGCTGCTGTAGGTCTCTCTCCCCGGCATCGGTGGGCCGGAGCGCATCAGGCGGAGACAACAGTTCGTCAATGGTGAGATCCAGCATTCGTTCAAGCAGCCGCGCCGTAGCCGGGCGTGGGCGACCGATCGGCGAACCATCCGGCTTGCGCCCGGCGATCAAGCGTTTCAAGTGCCGCTCGCTGACCGAGCCTGGTTCTCCGAAGGTACGTGCGAAGTTCTCGGCGGCCGTGGCGAACTCCGCGAACGTCTGATTTCGCTCCCGGATCTTCAGCTCAAGCACGGTACGCGGCGGGTCCTCGCGTTGGTCACCGGCTGTCATCTACCGCCTCTTCCTCTGCCTGGTCACGAAATGTCCCGCTCCTGTCCCCCGCGCGGCCTGGCGACTAAATGAGCGCGTAGGCGAAGCTGATTTTAGTCGATGGCGGTCCGTCTTCATACAGCCGCCCGACCGTGTCCGGCGGCGCGCGGCTCCGTATCCCTCTGCGACGCCGCCGGACACCCACCCTGTGCGGGATTTGCACCATGGGAGGTGGGGATGGCTGGCACAAGGGCTGACGGTCGCCTGGTTGAGGTCTGCCCATACGGGTGCGGCATGGAAATCCGTGGACACGTGCTTGGCACCTTGCAGGAAGTCCTGAGCGTTCACGTGCACCTCTGGCACGGCTGGCAGATGAACCCCGGGGCGATCCGAGTGCAGGCGTCTCAGGCCGAGCGGGTAGCGAAAGGAGAATGGTGAACGAAAAGGCTGTTCAGCAGGTACTGCACGATCTGGGTCCCAGGCTGAAGCGCTTCCGGATGCAGCGTGACTGGACCCTCAAGGAAGTGGGTCGCCGTACGGGATCGTGCTACTCCGTCTGGAGTCGCATCGAGTCCGGCATCCGTACGCCCTCGTTGGAACAGATTCTGTACCTGTCCGCAGCCCACAAGCTGCGACTCGACTACCTCATCGGGCCTGATCCTCTCTGGTCGAAAGGACCAAGCTGGTGAGCACCGGGGCGCACAATCTGACCAAGATCACCATCTACATCAACCCGGCGACTGAGGACGCTCTTCAGGCGGTGATGGAGCGGGAAGGCATCACGCTGACCGAGGCGGTCCGGCACCTTGTCGCGTATGGGGATGTCGTGTACCGCGCTGATCGTGTCGAGGGAAAGATGGTGCTGATCAGCGACGGCGACCAGACGGAACGGATCACGCTGCTCTGAGTCATACGGCGGCTGGCGACGCGTCTAGCCGGACATAGATGATCTTGTGTTGCGCTAGGGCAGAGACACGAAGTGTTTCCGCAGCTAGATGCGAGTACGAAGAGTGCAGTAAGAACTTCACAGTTGTCGCCGAACACCTGCACTTCGGCCGGGCCGCCGAGGCGCTGCACATCGCCCAACCCGTGCTGTCCCGCCAGATCCGGGCCTTGGAGGAGGAACTCAAGGTCCAGCTGTTCCGCCGGGACCGCCGCGCCACCGAGCTGACCCCGGCCGGGGAACAGCTGCTCGCCGACGCCCGGCCGCTGCTGGCCGGCGCGGAGGCGTTGCGCCGCCGGGTCGGGCGGGCCGCGCGCGGGGACCGGTTCACCGTCGGGTTCATGCCCGGCCTGATCGTCACCGCCGCGGTCCGCGAGCTGAGCCGCCGCCACCCGGAGCTGACCGTGGACGTGCAGCGGGTGGATTGGACCGAGCAGACCGCGGTCATCCACGACGGCCGGGTGGACGTCTGCTTCGTGCGCAGGCCCATCGACCCGGCCGGGCTGACCGTCCGGGACCTGTTCACCGATCCCAGGGCGGTGCTGCTGCCCGCCGATCACCGGCTGGCGGGCAAGGAGACGGTGGAGATCGCCGACCTGGCCGGCGAGCACCTGCTGCAGGCCCCGGCCGCCGTGCCGGAATGGCGGGACCAGGCGAGCGCGGGACCGGTGCTGCGCACGATGGAGGAGAAGCTGGAACACGTGGCCGCCGGGCACGGCGTGGTGGTGCTGCCGATGTCCGCGATCAGCTTCTACCAGCGGCCCGACGTCACCCACATCCCGATCACCGACATCGCGCCCAACCAGGTCTGTCTGGCCTGGGACAGCACCCGGCGCAACCCGCTGCTGATCGAGTTCGCCGCCATCGCCGCTGACGTCTGATACCCGCAGGGCATCACAGGCGCCGGAACAGGTCTTGGACCTGCGGCTTCGTCCGGACGCAGACTGCTGGCATGAACATTTTCCTGACCGGCGGCTCCGGTTACCTCGGCCGCCACCTCATCCCCGTGCTGCGCGGCCACGGCCACCAGGTCACCGCGCTGACCCGCAGCGAATCCTCGGCCGCCCTGGTCGCCGATCTCGGCGCGACCCCCGCGCACGGCGAGCTGACCGACCTGGATGTGTTGCGCGCCAACGCCTCCGCCGCCGACGCGGTGATCCACGTCGGGCAGGTTTACAGCGCGGACACCCACCTGATCGACCTGGCCGCCGCACAGGCGTTGCTGGCCGGACTCGACGGGCGCGGCCCGTACCTGCACACCGGCGGCACCTGGGTCTTCGGCGACACTGACGGCATCGCCGAGGAGACCGCCCCGCACCGCCCGCCGCGCCTGACCGCCTGGCGGACCGAGAACGAGCGGATCGTGCTCGCGCACGCCGATTCCGGCGGGCACCCGGTGCTGGTCATGCCCGGCCTGGTCTACGGCAACGGCGGCGGCATCATCGAGCAGGCATTCGCCGTGCCCGGCCGGATCACCGGAGCGGTGCCGTGCATCGGCGACGGCGGCAACCACTGGTCGCTGGTGCACGTCGAGGACATCGCCGAGCTGTACGCCCTGGCCCTGTCCGCACCAGCCGGAGCCACCTACGCCGGCACCCTGGACACCTATCCGACCCAGGCCGAGATCGTCGGCGCGGTGGCCAAGTCGGTCGGCGCGACCGTGGCCAACCTGGACCCCGGCCAGGTCGAGACCCAGCTCGGCGTGCTCGCCGAGGCGCTCTCGCTGGATCAGCGGGTCAGCGGTGCGCGGGCCCGCCGCGAACTCGGCTGGACCCCTCGGCACACCGACCCGGTCGTGGAGCTGTCCTGACCAACCGGTCGGTAGAGAGCCAAACGCTATACTTGCTATATGACCGAGAAGCGGCGGGGGAGCAGCGCCACCAGGGATCGCCTGCTGCTCGCCGCCGGTCAGCTGCTGCACGCCTCCCCGGACGGCAAGGTCTCCACCAGGGCGATCTGCGAACAGGCCGGGGTGCAGGCGCCCACGCTGTACCACCACTTCGGCAGCAAGCAGGGCCTGCTGGACAGCGTCGCCGACTACGGCCTCAGCCAGTACCTCGACGATCAGCCGGTGCCCGAGGGCGATCCGGTGACCGCGCTGCGCCGGGGCTGGGACAACCATGTCCGGTTCGGCCTGGACCACCCCGGTTTCTACGTGCTGCTCTACGGCCAGGTCGAACCCGGCCTCCCGTGCGCGCTGACCGGCGCCGCGGAGGCCATGCTCCTGGAGCTGCTGCGCCGGATCGCCCAGCAGGGCAGGCTGCGGGTGACCCCGGCGGAGGCGGCCCGGCAGATCGTGGCCGCCAACGTGGGCATCGCCCTCAGCCTGATCGCCCAGCCCGAGCCCACCAGGGACCTGGGGCTGTCCGATCGGTTGCGGGACAACGTGATCGACGCCCTGCTCACCGACGCCCCGGCCGGCGCCGCCGCGGGTGGCGGCACCGTGCCGAGTGCGGCGGTGGCCCTGCTGGCCGCCCTGGACGGCGACCCGGCGGCCGGGCTCAGCGAGGGCGAGGCGCACCTGCTGCGCGAGTGGCTGCGCCGCCTGGCCGGTTAGGACTCGCTGATGGTCACGCGGTCGGTGTAGAAGGCCACGTGCTCCTTGATCTCGGCGACCGCCGGGTACGGGGTCTCGTAGGTCCACACCGAGTTCTCCCCGCGCACGCCGAGCGCGGGCACGCTGAAGTAGGCGGCGTCACCCTTGTACGGGCAGTAGGTGGACTGCTCGGTGCGGGTGAGGTGCTCCACCCTGGTGTCCGCGCGCGGGATGTAGAGCACCGCCGGGTAGCTGGATTCCCGCAGCGTCAGGGCGGCGCTGGTGTCGGCCAGCACGGTGTCCCCGACCCGCACCACCACCCGGCCCCGGTGCGGCTCGATGGTGATCGGGTGGTCCGGGCCGGGTACCAGGACCTTCTTCTCCGCCATGACATACCTCCACTGGGTTCTCCTGGCCAGAACCCCGGATCCGGATGCTTTGTTCCACGCGTCTCTACCGACCGGTCGGTAGAGACGCGAGAATCGGCACCCCCGCTCAGTTGCGCATCGCGGGCACCGCGGCGGCCGCGTGCAGCTGCGCCCGCAGCTCCGGCGTCAGCTGCGGCCCGACCCGCTCGACCAGCCGTGCCATCGCGTACCCGACCATGCCGATATCGCAGGTCGGCGCGGCCAGCGCGGCCAGGCAGGACCCGTCGCTGATCGACATCAGGAACAGGTAGCCGCGTTCCATCGCCACGATGGTCTGCTTCACCTCACCCGACTCGAAACACCGCGCCGCGCCCGCGGTCAGGCTGACCAGCCCGGACACCACCGCGGACAGTTGCTGGGCGCGCTGACCGGGCAGCCGGTTGGAGCTGGCCAGCATCAGGCCGTCGGCGGAGAGCACCACCGCGTGCGAGACCCCGGCCGCCCGGTTGACGAAATCGTCGACCAGCCAGTGGAAGTCTTCCAGCCGTTCGGTGTCGCTGCTCACTGCCGCTCCTTGTTCGCCAGAATTCGGTCGTCCGCCAGCGGATCCTCCGCGGGGACCCGGGGACCGCCGGGTTGGCTGGGGATCCCGGACGCGTGGTGGCCGTTGCCCGTGCCCGCCGTGGTGATCACGCCGCCGAAGGTGCCCGGCGGCGGGGTGTGGTCGTCGGCGGATTCCCGGCCGTGCCGGACACCCTGCTGGTAGGCGGAGAACCGGTCCCGCAACTGCTCCGCGTTGGGCCCCTGCGCCGGCCGGGACGCTGGTTGCTCCACCAGGGCGTGCCGACGCTGCGGGGATCCGGGCACCAGCAGGGACTTCGGCACCCGCTTGGGCAGTCCGGCCTCGGTCGCGCTGTGCTCGGCCGGGGCGGAGAGCGCGGCCGCGGCCTGCCAGCCGTCGTCGGCCGGCGAGGCCCAGGTCGAGGTGACGCTGACCGCGGGCTGCTCCGGCCGGACCGGACGTTGCGGCGCGGGCAGCGCGGGCACCTTGGGTTCCTCGGTGCCGCAGGAGGCGCTGAACCACTCGGACAACGTGAGTTCACGGTGCGGGGTGCCTGCCCGGACGGTGGTGTCCCCCCGGCCGATGCGAACCCGTGGACGGGGGAGCGGGTTCGCATCGGTCCCGTTGCGCTGCAACGGATCCGGGGGGATCGGGGCGTCCGCCTTGTGCAACAGCGCCGGGGGCAGGATGACCAGCGCGGTGGTGCCGCCCTCGAACTCGTCGTCCTTGAGCTGCACCGTGATCGAGTGCCGCTTGGCCAGCTCGCCCACCACGAACAAGCCCATCGCGCGGGTCACCGACACATCCACCTCGGGTGGTGCGGCCAGCCGTTCGTTGAACCGGAGAAGGTCCTCCTGGCTCATCCCGATGCCGCGGTCCCTGATCTTGATCACCAGTTTGCCGGAGCGGGTCTGCACCGCGCGCACCGAGACCTTGGTGGTGGGCGGGGAGAACTCGGTCGCGTTGTCCAGCAGTTCGGCCACCAGGTGGGTGAGGTCGGTGACCACCCGGCCCTGGATCAGGGTGTCCGGCACCGGCAGCACCTCGACCCTGGCATAAGCCTCCACTTCGGACAGTGCCGCGCCGATCACCTCGAACACCGGCACCGGCCGGGTCACCCACCGCTCCGGGCTGGTGCCGGAGAGGACGAGCAGGTTCTCGCTGTTGCGCCGCATCCGGGTGGCCAGGTGGTCCAGCTCGAACAGCCGGGCCAGGTGATCGGGGTCCAGCTCCTCCTGCTCCAGGCGGTCGATCAGGTCGATCTGCCGTTCCACCATCTCCTGGCTGCGCCGGGACAGGTTGGTGAACATCTCGTTGACGTTGGCGCGCAAGGCCATCTCCGCCACCGCGAGCCGCACCGCCTCCTTGTGCACCACGTCGAAGGCACGGGCCACCTGGCCCACCTCGTCGGTGGTGTGCACCGGCACCGGCGCGACCGCGGTCTCCGCCGAGGCCCTCGGGTCCTTCTCCGCGCGGATCCGGCTGATCACCGCGGGCAGTCGCACCCGCGCGATGTCCAGTGCCGCACCACGCAACGCGCGCAACGGCACCAGCATCCAGCGCGCCACCATGATCATCAACGCGAACGCGGCCAGCAGGGCCAGCCCGACCAGCGCGGAGTCCCGGTACACCGCGGCGCGGGCGTCCGCGATCACGGTCACCACGGATTTCTCCGCCTGGAGCTGGATGTTGGTGAGCACCTCGGCCACCAGGGAGACGGTGCGGTCCCCGTCGCGCAGCACCTCGATGTCGTCGATGGTCACCGGCTGCCCGGCATCGGCCTGCACCAACGCCAGCTGCACCAACCGGTTCAGCCCGTCCACCGGCGGTCCGCTGACGGTGTCCAGGTAGCGCTGCCGGTCGGCCAGGCTGGCGGTGCTCTCGAACTCGGCCAGCGCCGCGTCGAAGCGGGACCGGGCCGAGCGCAGCGCGGTGACCTGACCGGGCGGGAACTCCCCGGCGCGGGCCGCGGCCTGCAGGATCGCGTTCTGCACCGCGAGCTGTTCCTTGGCATCGGACAGGGCCTTGGCCGCGGTGGCCAGCGGGGTGAGCACCGGATCGTTGACCCCGGCGGTCGCGGCCCGCTGCACCTGGGTCAGCGAGTCCATGATCTGGGTGTAGCCGGTGATGGTCGCGCCCACCGGGTACTTGGTGCCCTGCACGGTGCGGCGCAACGCACCCAGCTTGTCCAGGGATTCCAGCGCGACCTCGAAGGAGCCGCGCACCCCGCCGCCGATCCCGGTGGCCGCCGCGCCGAGCGCGCGCAACTCGCCGACCTGCAGGTCCACCGCGGAGATCCGGTTGCTGTGCTCCGGCCCGCCCGCGGCCCTGCCACTGGCCACATAGGACACCGCGGCGTCGCGTTCCCGTTGCAGCGCGGTCCCGGTGGACACCACCTTGCCCGCGATCTGCAGTTCCTGCTGCACCTTGGCGAACAGGTCCACGTCGCCGAGCTGACTGCTCAGCCGCAACCCGGCCAGGGTCACCGTGCTCAGCGCGGGCACCAGCAGCACCACCGCGAGTTTGCTGCGCAGTGGCCAGTTCCGCGGTGACAGCGAACGTCCGTTGGGGGACTTGGGCTTCTCGTGCTCGCTCATGCCGGGCTCCCGCCGAGCAGCATTGGTTTGATGTCCATCGGCGCCTCTAGCAGTCCGTAGGTGCGCATGAGGTCGGCGACCCGTTGCAACCGGGTGGCGTCGATGCTGATCGGGTACACCCCGAAGTGCACCAGTGCCGCGGTCTCCGCGTCGATCTGGGCGAAGCCGGGCAGCAGTGATTCCACAGTGGACTTGCGGGCCGCGTCCTGCTGACCCCGGTTGAGCGCCCGCCGGAACGCCTCCACCGCCTTGGGATGGGCCTTGGCGAAGGCCCCGGTGGTGGCGTACCCGGCGATAGGGATGTCGGCGGTGGGGCCGCTGGCCGCGTCCAGCACCGGGACCGCGCCCAGGGTGCGTTCGGCCTTGCTGATGAAGGGTTCCACCATGAACGCGGCGTCGACCTTCTTGCTCTGCAACGCCGCCTGCATGTCCGGGAACGGCATCTCCACGAACGTCACCGATTTCGGGTCGACGTTGTTGGCCTCCAGGGTGGCCCGCGCGGTCAGCTCCAGGATGTTCTTGAAGGTGTTGATGGCGATCTTCTTGCCTGCCAGGTCCTTCGGGCCGCGGATCGGCGAGTCCGGTCCGGTGAGCACCAGGAACATGTTGGCCCGCGCCTGGTAGCCGTCCGCGGCCAGTTTGATGCCGCCTGCGTTCTTGGCGGTGCCCTTGGCCTCGGCGGCGAAGAAGGACACCCAGTTGCCGAAGGTGAAGTCCAGCTCGTCCTTGAGCATGCCCTGCACCCCAGGACCGCCACCCTGGATGGTGGTCAGCTCCACCTTGAGGCCCTCGGCCTTGAAATAGCCCTTGGACAGCGCGATGTGCACCGGCGCGACGTCGACCACCGGCATGATGCCGAGCCGGATCCGCTGTTCCTGCACCGGCGCCCCGCTGCCGCCGCCACCACTGAACACACCACAGCCGGTGGTCAACAGCAGGGACAACAACAACGCGACTGATCGGGGTCTGCGGGTTCGCGGGTTCATCGGGGGTTTTCCTAACTCGGCACGGCGATCGTGCGGGCGAAGGGCGGTCCGACATAGTCCTCGGCGAGACTGGTCGCCGCGGCGGTCGAGCTGACGGTGTGGTGCAGCTGGGAGAGCTGGAGGTAGCGCTGGAACCTGTCCTCGCCGGGGGAGCGGTGCAGCATGTCGGTCATCAGCGAGGAGAACCGCTGCGCCCGCCAGACCCGGCGCAGCGCGGTGTCCGAATAGGACTCGGCGGGGCGCTCGTCGTTCTCGGCCAGCAACGCGGTGAAGGCATCGGCCAGCAGCGCGACGTCGGCGATGGCCAGGTTGAGGCCCTTGGCGCCGGTGGGCGGCACGATGTGCGCGGCATCCCCGGCCAGGAACAACCGCCCGTGCCGCATGGGTTCGGCGACGAAGGCCCGCAGGTCGGTGTTGATGGTCTCCAGGATCTCGCCGGGCCGGATCTCCTCGCCCAGCCGGGCGCTCAGCTCGGTCCAGATCCGCTCGGCTGGCCAGTCCGCCGGAGTGTCCTCTGTGGACACCTGGAGGTAGAGCCTGCTGATCTCGGGGGTGCGCATGCTGGCCAGTGCGAAACCCCGGTCGTGCGCGGCGTAGACCACCTCGGCGCGGGTCGGGGGCGTGCGGGCCAGGATGCCCAGCCAGGCGAAGGGGTAGCGGTGTTCCAGCGCGGTCAGCGTGGGCGCGGCCTGCCGGGTGACGCCGTGGAAGCCGTCGCAGCCGGCGATGACCTCGCAGTCGAGCACCTGCGGCCTGCCGTGCCGGTCGGTGTAGCCGATCCACGGCGAGTCGGTGGTCAGGTCGTGCAGGCTCACATCCCGCACCTCGAAGCGCAGGTCGCCGCCGTCGCGCACCCTGGTGGCGACCAGGTCCTTGACCAGTTCCTGCTGTCCGTACACGGTGACCGCCTTGCCGACCAGGTCGGCGAAGTCGATCCGGTGCTCCACCCCGTCGAAGCGCAGCAGGATCCCGTGGTGGGTCAGGCTTTCCCGGTCGAGGCGATCGGCCACCCCGGCCTCGCGCAACAGTTCCACGGTCGGGGCCTCCAGGACCCCGGCGCGGACCCGCTTCTCGATGTAGGAGCGGCTGCGGGTTTCCAGCACAACCGAGTCGATCCCGTTGCGGTGCAACAGGTGGGACAGGAGCAGTCCGGCCGGTCCGGCGCCGACGATGCCAACCCTGGTGCGCACGAGCTATTCCCCCCTTTCCTCAACGGGTCGCGGACGCTTTGGCTTTCTGGATCTGCTCGTACACTTCCGCCCGCAGTTCGGCGAAGCGCGGCAACGCCCTGGTGTGCAACTGATCGCGCTCGGCTGGCAGGTCGATCGGGATCTCCTGCTGCACCACCGTCGGCGCGCTGGAGAGCACGATCACCCGCTCACCCAGGTAGACCGCCTCGTCGATGTCGTGGGTGACGAACAGGATCGTGACGCCCAGGTCCCGCCACACCCGGCGGATCAGGTCCTCCAGATCGGCCCTGGTCTGCGCGTCCACCGCGGCGAAGGGCTCGTCCATCAGCAGCACCCTCGGCTGGTAGGCCACCGCGCGCGCGATCGCCACCCGCTGCTGCATGCCGCCGGAGAGCTGCCACGGGTAGGCGTCGTGGTCCCCGGCCAGGTCGACCGCCGAGAGTGCCAGCCTGCCGAGGCGTTCCCGTTCGGTCTTGGCCATCTTCTTCTGCCGCAACGGCAGTTGCACGTTCTCCCACACGGTCAGCCAGGGGAACAGGCTGCGCCCGTACTCCTGGAACACCATGGCCAGTTCCACCGGCGGCCCGGTGACCGGTTTCCCGTTCACCGCGATGCTTCCACCTGTCGGCGGCAGCAGGCCGGAGAGGCATTTGAGCAGGGTCGTCTTGCCGCAGCCGGAGGGGCCGACCAGGCAGACGAGTTCGCCGTCCGCGACCTCCAGGCTGACTTCGCGGACCGCCTCCACCGTCCGGTTCTCCCCGGGGTAGACCTTGTGCAGCTCCCGCACCGTGAGCATGCCTTGCCTCGCCTCCGTGACGTCCCGGCTCATCCGTCGTCCCGCTGGGCGCGCCGGAGGCCGAGGTACCAGGACAGCGCGCGGCGTTCGGCCACGCGGAACAGCAGGGACAGCGCGACGCCGAGCAGTCCGAGCAGGATGATGCCGCTCCACATCTCCGGGATCGCGAAACCGCGCTGGAAGGAGATGATCGTGAAGCCGAGACCGTTGGTGGCGGCGAACATCTCGCTGACCACCATCAGGATCACCGCGATGGACAACGCCTGCCGCAACCCGGTGAAGATCCGCGGACTGGCCGAGCGCAGCACCAGGTGCCACAGCACGGTGAACCCGCGCAGCCGGTACAACCGGGCGGTGTCCCGCAGCACCTCGTCGATGCCGCGCACCCCCTCCACCGTGTTGAGCAGCACCGGCCACACCGCGCCCGCCGCGATCACGGTGATCTTCATGGTGTCCTCGATGCCCGCGAACAGCATCAGGATCGGCACCAGCACCGGCGGTGGGATGGCCCGGAAGAACTCCAGCACCGGTTCGGTGGCCAGCCGCACGGTCCGGTTGAGTCCGATGAGGACACCCAGACCGACGCCGAGCACCGCGGCCAGCGCGAATCCGGTGGCGAGGCGGCCGAGACTGGGCAGCACGTCGTCGATCAGCCGCTCGGAGAACCACACCTCGCCGAAGGTGGCCAGGATCCGGGACAACGGGGGGAGGTAGATGTTCTGACTGTCCGAAGAGGACAACCACCACAGGCCGAAGAGGACTCCCGGCAGCCCCACCGCGTAGGCGAGGCGTCGGAGCAGTCTGGCGGTCACCGGACCGAGTCACCTCGCACAGCCGGATGCCAGGCCAGCACACGCCGTTCCACCGCCCGGAAAACCAGGTTGAGCAGCATGCCGACCAGACCGGTCACCAGCACCAGCGCGTACAGCGTGGCGATGGCGCCGCTGGACTGGGCCAGCGCGATCTGCCTGCCCAGTCCGGGACTGCCGATGACCAGCTCGCCGGTGACCGCGAGCACCAGCGCGACACTGGCGCCCAGTCGCACCCCGGTGAGCACGTAGGGCAGCGCACTGGGCCAGACCACCCGGCGCACCCTGGCACACAACCCGAGCCGGTACACCGTGGCGGTGTCCATCGCGACCGGGTCCACATCGCGCACCCCGGCGATCACCTGCACCAGCACCTGCCAGAAGGCCGCGTACACCACCAGCAGCAGGGTCGAGCGCAGATCGGTGCCGAAGAGCAGCACTGCCAAGGGAACCAGCGCGACCGAGGGGATCGGCCGCAGGAACTCGATGGTGGAGGCGGTGGCCTTGCGCACCACGGGCAGCAGCCCGATCGGCACGCCGAGCAGGATCCCGCCGCCCACCGCCAGCAGCAGGCCGATGGCCCACCCGCGCAGGGTTTCGTAGAGGGAGAACCAGAACACCGGACTGGCCGCCTCGGCGGCGAGCGCGCCGAGCATCGCGGTCAGCGGTGGCAGGTACACAGTGGACACCAGCCCCAGGCGCGGCGCCAGTTCCAGCACGACCGCCAGCCCCGCCACGCCGAGCGCGCCGAGGGTGGTGGCCGAGGTGCCGGCGCCGCGCACCGGGGAGGTGAGGATCATGGCAGCAGTGCGGTCAGGTCGGGCTTGCCGGAGACCAGTCCGTCCTGCGGGGCGAGATCGGCCAGCACGGCCACCGACTCGCGGTTCACCTCGGCAGGCCAGTCCGGCAGGGTCAGCGCCGCGACCTGCTCCTTGGTGATCTTCGTGTAACCGGTGATCGCCTGCCGCGCCTCATCGGGGTGCGCGGTGGCGTAGGTGGCGGATTCCTTGGCCGCCTCGGTGAACCGGCGCACCAGATCGGGTTGCTCGGTGCGCACCTTGGCCGAGGTGAAATAGGCCGCCACGGTCAGTTTCGGCGCGGTGTCCACGAAGTTCCAGGCCACCACCCTGGCGCCCTGGTTCTTGGCCATGGTGAGGAAGGGTTCCACCACCCAGGCCGCGTCCACATTGCCCTTGGCCAATGCCGCGGGCATGTCCGGGAAGGCCAGCTCGGTGAATTTCACCGCCGCCGGATCACCACCGGCCTTGCGCACCGAGGCACGCACCGTGGTGTCGCCGATGTTCTTCAGGGTGTTCACCGCGACACTGCGGCCTGCCAGGTCCTTGGCGGTCTGCACCGGGGAGTCGCCGCGGACCACCACGGCGCCGAAATCCCCGCCGGACTTCCCGGTCGAGGAGGTGCCATTGGCCACCACCTTGACGTCGAGACCCTTGTCCCTGGCCACGAGCAGTGAGGTCATGTTGCTGAAACCGAAGGTGAGCTGACTGCTCATCACCCCGGGCAGGATGGCCGCGCCGCCTTGGCCGGTCTCCAAACGCAGGTCGATACCCCGTTTGCTGAAGAAACCCTTTTCTTTGCCTAGGTAGATGGGTGCCACGTCGATGACGGGGACCACCCCGAGGCTGACCGAGGTGGTCGCGCCGCTGGTGCCGGGGGTGTCGCCACCACCGGCGACCGGGGAGGCGCAGCTGCTCAGGGCCAGTGCGCCGGATAGCGCGAAAGCGGTGGTACGCAGGGAAAACCTGGTGGTCACAACCTGCCGGGTCGCTGGAATGGGAATTACGTGTGGGGTTCGCCGCCGCAGCACCCCGGCGATGCTAGGGGTTCCCGCATTTCCGGGAAATCGTCCATCCGGGTCGGACTCAATTCACTGATTGTCCATTGTGGACGCGTTCAGAACCGTGAAAACCCCACGTGGAATCGGTTGCGCGACAATGTGGAATCGGTTGCGCGGGGCTGGACCACGACCGCCGGGCTGGACCATGCTGAGGCGTGCTGTTGCGTCAACTGGAGTATCTGGTCGCGCTCGCGCGGGAGCGGCACTTCGGCCGGGCCGCCGCGGCCTGCCACGTCTCGCAGCCCTCGCTGTCCGCGGCGATCCGTTCGCTGGAGAAGGAACTGGGCGCGCCACTGGTCGACCGCGGCCGCAAATTCGCCGGCCTGACTGCGGAGGGTGAGCGGGTTCTGCTGTGGGCGCACCGCATCCTGGCCGAGCGGGACGCCCTCCAGGACGACCTCTCCGCCATGCGCGAGGGCCTCACCGGGACAGTCAGGATCGGCGCCATCCCCACCGCGCTCACCGCGGTCTCGTTGCTCACAGCCCCGTTCTGCCAACGACATCCGCACGCCAAGGTGGTCCTGCGCGCACTGTCCTCCCGGGACATCGCACACGGCCTCGCCGAGTTCGAACTGGACGCCGGACTGACCTATTTGGACGGTGAGCAGCTGGGCCGGGTCCGGCGACTCCCCGTATACGAGGAACGCTATCTCTTGCTCGCGCCGAGCGACAGCGATCTTGCCCGTCAGGGTTCGGCGAGCTGGGCCGAGGCCGCCGCTGTGCCGCTGTGCCTGCTGTCCCCGGAGATGCGCAACCGGCGGATCCTGGACGAGCTGTTCGCCGCGGCGGGCGCGACCGTGGCCCCGGCGGTGGAGACCGACTCGGTGGCCGCGCTGTACGCCCATGTGGCCACCCGGACCTGGTACTCGGTCATCTCGCACGCCTGGCTGCACATGTTCGGCGTGCCCGCCGGGATGCGGGTCCTGCGGCTGCACGGCACCGCGCAGACCCCGAGGGTCGGCCTGGTCACCGCGGACCGCGATCCGGAGGCGCCGATGGCCGCGGCGCTGGCCGAGGTGGCCCGCTCGATCGACGTACGCGCCGAACTGGACCGGGTGGCACGCGGCCACCTGTCATAGCCCGCACCTATCGATCAACAGGGAAGAACGCTTTGACCAGCGCCGTTGCCGGGCAGAACGCTGTGGGAGGCAAGGGAAAACCACCCCAGTGCGAGGAGACGGCGAGATGGCGAAGGTGCTGTGCGTGCTCTACGACGACCCGGTGGACGGCTACCCGACCGGTTACGCCAGGGACGGCCTGCCACACCTCGACGGCTACCCCGGCGGCCAGACCCTGCCCACCCCCCAGGCCATCGACTTCACCCCAGGAGCCCTGCTCGGCAGCGTCTCCGGCGAACTGGGCCTGCGCCGTTTCCTGGAGAGCCGCGGCCACACCCTGGTGGTGACCTCGGACAAGGACGGCCCCGAGTCGGTGTTCGAGCGCGAGCTGGTGGACGCCGACGTGGTGATCTCGCAGCCGTTCTGGCCCGCCTACCTCACCCCGGAACGGATCGCCAAGGCCCGCAACCTCAAGCTCGCGGTCACCGCGGGCATCGGCTCGGACCACGTGGACCTGGCCGCCGCCATCGAGGCAGGCGTGACCGTCGCCGAGGTCACCTACTGCAACAGCATCAGCGTCGCCGAACACGTGGTGATGATGATCCTCGGCCTGGTCCGCAACTACCTGCCCGCGCACCGGATCGTCAACGAGGGCGGCTGGCACATCGCCGACGCAGTAGCCCGCTCCTACGACCTGGAAGGCATGCACGTCGGCACGGTCGCCGCAGGCCGCATCGGCCTCGCGGTGCTACGCCGCCTCAAGCCCTTCGACGTACACCTGCACTACACGGACAGGCATCGCCTGCCCACTGAAGTCGAGCAGGACCTCGGCCTGACCTTCCACCCGGACGCGGCCACGATGGTCCCCCACTGCGACGTGGTCACCATCAACGCCCCCCTGCACCCGGAAACCGAAGACCTCTTCAACGCCCACCTCATCTCCACCATGCCCCGAGGCGCCTACCTGATCAACACCGCCCGAGCCAAAATCGCCACCCAAGAAGCCGTAGTCCAGGCCCTGGAGTCCGGCCACCTGGCCGGCTACGCAGGCGACGTCTGGTACCCCCAACCCGCCCCCGCCAACCACCCCTGGCGAACCATGCCCCACCACGGCATGACCCCCCACATCTCCGGCTCCTCCCTGTCCGCCCAAACCCGCTACGCCGCAGGCACCAGAGAGATCCTGGAGAACTTCTTCGACGGTTCCCCGATCCGCGACGAGTACCTGATCGTGGACGGCGGCAAACTGGCCGGCACGGGAGCCCACTCCTACTCCACCCGCTGACCCGCCCGCACCCGCTGACCCACGTCCACCCCCTGAGCCGAGAGTCGCCAACCCCAACGGCATCCCGCCCAACCGTGGCCAGTGCCCGAGCGAACCACCACCGCGCTCGGCCCGAGCCACGTCCACCTCTCCACCCGGCGCGAACGCCCGCTGGGTGGAGGGGTGATCGCGCCGAGCCCGCCCCGGCCCGCAGCCCACCAACTCACCCCACACCTCCGACTTGGCCCGGCCCGGTGGGTGTGCGGCGCGGGACCGGGGCGCGCTCCGCCGAGGCCGGGCTGGGGACCTGCTCCCGCAACCCGCACATCGCGAACTGGCCCCGGAGCTGTGCGAGCCCCTGGATACGGTGCAGGCATACCTAGCGGAGGAGATGGTGTGAGAGGTGGCAGGTGAGGTC
The DNA here is from genome assembly GCF_014204915.1 of Crossiella cryophila. Taxonomy (NCBI): domain Bacteria; kingdom Bacillati; phylum Actinomycetota; class Actinomycetes; order Pseudonocardiales; family Pseudonocardiaceae; genus Crossiella; species Crossiella cryophila. The sequence goes on along the minus strand of NZ_JACHMH010000001.1, from coordinate 7,803,117 downwards.
CGGCAGACCGAGGGCCTGAGCGCCAGCGGCCCACTGCTGTGGAACACTGAAGAAGCCTCTCGCTGCCCAGAGCACTGCTCTGACCTGCGCATTGTGGACAACCGTCAGTACTGCGGCAGTCCTGTGGATACGCTGGGAACCAAATCACCACTTCCCGCGTTGCGTGAACAATCGGAAGCGCGCCACCCGCACCGCCGCCCAAATCGCCCCCAGCCCCAGCCCCAGCCCCGCACACCGCTCCTCCGCCTTGCACCACCGCACCCACCGCCGCCCGGCTCGCCGCCCCGCAGCACCGGCCCACTCGCCCGCAGCGTCCGCCGGCCCAGCCCGCCGCGACGGCCGCACCGCAGCGACCCCGCGTCCTGCCCCGGCCCGCCCTGGTGCCGGGGCCCGGCCTGTCCCTGCGCCGCCACCCGCTGCGCGAACGCCTGGGCGGGGCCGCTCCGCTGCTGCGCCGCACGAGCGACCAGCGAGCATCCGTCGGCGGTCGGCGGTCGGCGGTCGGCGGTCGGTTGAGCCGCCGGGCGGTGCTGCCCGTGGCCCACGGCACGCGGCGCGCTGGGCGAGTCGATCGCCCGGACCACCACCGACTCCGGCTTCAGCGACCAGCGGCACCTCACCCGGGTGAGGTGCACGCATCTGGATACTGCGCCCGCAGCCCGCAGCCCGCAGCCCGCAGCCCGCAGCCCGCAGCCCGCAGCTGGTCGCTCGTCGCTGGTCGCTCTGCCCGCCACGCTCGCCCTGCCCGCCACGCCCGTCGCGTTTCGCCGGACCGGGTGACGCGTGTTCGGTGCAGCGTGGACAGCACATTTGTGCAGTGCCGAACCCGGAGATCAGCCGGATACTGCCCGCATGGCCGAGTTCGAGCACACCGCCAACTTCGAGTACACCGCCAACCCCGCCCGGATCGTCTTCGGCGCCGGCACGCTGAGCCGGTTGCCCGCGGAGGTCCGCGCCCTTGGCGGGACCAGAGCGCTGCTGCTGGGTACCTCCGCGCGGAGTACCGATCGGGCCGCGGACGTGCTTGGTCCGCTGCTGGTCGCGCGGTTTGACCGGGCCGCGATGCATACGCCGGTCGAGGTCACCGAGGCGGCGCTGGAACTGCTGCGTGCCAACGGCATCGACTGCCTGGTCGCGGTCGGTGGCGGCTCGGCCATCGGCCTGGCCAAGGCGCTCGCGCTGCGCACGGATCTGCCCCAGGTGGTGTTGCCCACGACCTACGCTGGGTCCGAGGTCACGGCTGTGCTCGGCCAGACCGAACAGGGGCGCAAGAGTACGTTGGCCTCGCCTGGGGTGCTGCCGGAGACGGTGGTCTACGACGTCGAGTTGACCCTTGGGTTGCCGGTCGCGTTGTCGGTGACCAGTGGGGTCAACGCGATGGCGCACGCGGTGGAGGCGCTCTACGCCCCGCAGGCCAACCCGGTCACCGAACGCCTCGCGGTCGAGTCGATCACTCTGCTGGCCCGCGCGCTGCCCCGCATCGTCGCCGACCCGGCCGATGTCGAGGCTCGCGCGGACGCGTTGCAGGGAGCTTGGCTGGCGGGGACCTGTCTTGGGTCGGTTGGCATGGGGTTGCATCACAAGCTCTGTCACACCTTGGGGGGCTCGTTTGGTCTTCCGCATGCGGAGACTCACACCGTGGTGTTGCCGCATGCCATGGCGTACAACGCTTCCGCCGCCCCGGCCGCGATGTGCCTGGTCGCGAGGGCGCTCGGTGTCACCGATGCTCCCCGTGGCCTGTATGACCTGATCGTCCGGCTGGGTGGGCCGATCTCGTTGCGGGAACTGGGTTTGGGTCGGGGTGATCTGTCCAGGGTGGTCGAACTCGCCACTGCTGCCCCGTACCCGAATCCGCGTCCGGTCACCGCCGAGGGACTCGCCGCGTTGCTGACCGATGCCTGGAACGGCTGTGCCCCAACGCCTTCCGGGCCGCCCGACCTCAACCCCCTCACCGAGGAGGTCGTGGCCAGCTTCGCCAACACCCCGGACCCGCGGACCCGCGAACTGCTCGGCGACCTGGTCCGCACCCTGCACGGCTACGTCGGCCGCAACGACCTCACCCAGCCGGAGTGGCAGCGGGCGGTGGAGTTCCTGGCCCGCACCGGCCAGATCAGCACCCCGACCCGCCAGGAGTTCGTGCTGCTCTCCGACGTGCTCGGTGTCTCCAGCGCGGTCGACATCCTCACCAACTCCAGAACCCCCGACACCACGCCGTCCGCGGTGCTCGGACCGTTCTATGTGGACGGTCCACCTGAGACACCGCACGGCGCCGACCTGGCCGCTGGACTGCCGGGCACGCCGATGTTCGCCGACATCACCGTCACCGACATCGACGGCGCCCCGGTCGCCGACGCGGTGGTGGATGTCTGGCAGGCCAACGAGGATGGCTTCTACGACGTCCAGCTACCCGACCTCGACGGCCCGGTGCTCCGCGCTCGATTCCACACGAATGCCTTGGGAAAGCTCACTTTCGCCGCGATCCTGCCCGCCGAGTACCCCATCCCGGAGGACGGTCCGGTCGGTCAACTGCTCGCCGCGGTCGGCCGCCACCCCTACCGTGCCCCGCACGTGCACTTCATGATCGCCAAGCCCGGCTACCGCACGCTGGTGACCCAGCTCTTCGTCCGGGGCGGCCGGTATCTGGACTCCGACACGGTTTTCGGGGTCAAGACCGGTCTGATCGTCGACTTCCCGGCACATCAGGGACCCGCCCCCGACGGCCGACCTGGCCCGTGGCGGTCGCTGGACTTCACCTTCCGTATCGCGGCCGGGTAGGGCGCTCAACGTCGAGTGCGCAGATCGCCCTCGATTCCCTTGCACGCCAACAGCAACCGCGGCAACAACTCCGACTCCAGCGCCGCTGCCGAGAATCGGCTGGCGTGCGTGGCGATGTTCGCCGCCGCCACCACCCGGCCCGCCCGGTCCCGGATCGGCGCGGCCACCGACCGCAGGCCCTCCTCCAGTTCCTGGTCCACCACGGCCCAGCCCTGCTCGCGCACCACCCGCAACTGTTCGCGCAACCGCTCCGCCGAGGTGATCGTCCGGGTGGTCAGCCGGGCCAAACCGCTGGCCGCCAACGCATCCGCCAGCGCCGCGGCCTCCAGTTCGGCCAGCAGTACCTGTCCCATCGAGGTCGCGAACGCCGGGAACCGGGTGCCCACACTGATCCCGACGGTCATGATCCGGGTCACCGCCGCCCGCGCCACGTACACCACGAACCCGCCGTCGAGCACCGACACCGAACTGGACTCGCCGACCTCGGCCGACAACCGCTCCAGATGCGGCTGCGCAACCTCCGGCAGGGACTGGCTGGACAGGTAGGCGTAGCCCAGTTCCAGCACCCGCGCGGTCAGCGCGAACTGCTTGCCGTCGGTGCGCACGTAACCCAGGTCCACCAGGGTCAGCAGGAACCGGCGGGCGGCGGCCCTGGTCATCCCGGTTTCCCTGGCCACCTCGCTCAGCGTTAGCTCCGGGGTGTCCGGCCCGAACGCGGTGATCACCGCCAGGCCACGCGCCAGCGACTGCACGTGGTGCGCGCCCCGCTCCGCCTGCTCGTCCATCTCGCTCCCGCTCACGCCTGCAGCACCACGGCCAAGCCCTGCCCGACCCCGATGCACAGGGTGGCGAGTCCCCAGCCGCCGCCCGCCCGCCGGAGGCGGTGCGCGAGCTGGGTCAGCAACCGCCCGCCCGAGGCGCCCAGCGGATGCCCCAGCGCGATCGCGCCGCCGTCGGTGTTGACGATCTCCGGATCCAGTTCCGGCCAGGCCCGCAGGCAGGCCAGCGCCTGTGCCGCGAATGCCTCGTTCAACTCCACCGCGGTCAGGTCCGACCAGCCGATCCCGGCCCGCCGCAACGCGATCTCCGCCGCCCGCACCGGTCCCAGCCCGAACACGTCCGGATCAACCCCGGCCGCACCACGTCCGGCGACCCTGGCCAGCGGCGTCACGTCCAGTCGGCGCGCCGCGTCCGCATCGCCCAGCAGCAGTGCGGAGGCACCGTCGTTCAACGGCGAGGAGTTCCCGGCCGTGACCGTCCCCTGTGGACGGAATACCGGCTTCAACCCGGCCAGCTTCGCCGCCGTGGTATCCGCCCGGATGCTCTCGTCCCGAGCCAGCTCGATCCCGGGCACCGCGACAATCTGCTCGTCGAACCGCCCCGCCGCCCAGGCCGCGGCGGCCAGCCGGTGACTGCGCAACGCGAACTCGTCCTGACTCGCCCTGTCCACTTCGGACTGATCGGCGAGGATCTCGGTGCTCTCGCCCAGCGACACCGTCCACTGTGGTGGCATCGCAGGATTCACCATCCGCCAGCCCAGCGTGGTGGAGTGCAAGGTCGCGTCCGCGGCCGGAAAACCCTTGGCGGGCTTGGGCAAAACCCACGGCGCCCGGCTCATCGACTCCACCCCGCCCACCGCCACCAGCGAGGCGTCACCCACCGCGATCATCCGCGAGGCGTGCATGGCGGCGTCCAAACTGGACCCGCACAACCGGTTCACCGTGGTACCCGGCACCGAGGTCGGCCATCCGGCCAGCAACGTGGCCATCCGCGCCACGTTCCGGTTGTCCTCCCCGGACTGGTTGGCCGCCCCGAAGACCACCTCGTCCACCGAGCCCGGGTCGAAGCCGACCCGCTCGGTCAACGCCCGCAACACCACCGCCGCCAGGTCATCCGGCCGGACCCCGGACAGCGCGCCACCGTGCCGCCCGAACGGAGTCCGCACCCCGTCCAGCAGGAACACCTCGGTCATGACCGTCCCTTCAGGTCCCGCAACATCGTCAACTCGGCCACGGTCGGCGCCGGCGTCTCGCTCAGCTCGGGGGAGACCCGCAGCTCCCACCCGGTGGCCGCCCGCACCTGCTGCACCGAGATCCCCGGATGCACCTGCGTCAACGTGAGTTCCCGCGTCTCCGCGTCCGGCCGCAACACGCCAAGGTCGGTGATCACCGTGGTCGGTCCGGCGCCGCGCAGGCCCAGCCGTTCCCGGTCACCGGCCCCTGACCCGTGTCCGACCGAGGTGACGAAGTCCACCCGCTCCACGAAGCTCCGCGAATTCTGCCGCACCACCACGAAAACCTCCCGGCAGGAGGCCGCGATCTCCGGCGCGCCACCGGCTCCGGGCAGCCGGACCTTGGGCTGGTGGTAGTCCCCGACCACGGTCGTGTTGATGTTGGCGAACCGGTCCAACTGCGCCGCGCCGAGGAAACCCACGTCGATCCGGCCGGGCTGCAACCAGTAGTTGAACACCTCGGGCACGCTGATCACCGCGTCCGCGGTCTCGCCCAGGATCCCGTCGCCGATCGAGGCGGGCAGCCGATCCGGCTTGGATCCCAGGGTCCCCGATTCGTAGATCAGCACCAGTTCCGGCGCGTGCGTCAACCGGGCCAGGTTCGCCGCGGTGGAGGGCAGCCCGATCCCCACGAAGCAGCGAATGCCGTCCCGCAATGCCCTGGCCGCGGCCACCGTCATCATCTCGTCCGCGGAGTACTCGCTCACGCCAGGCTCCCGGAGTCCGCGAAGACGTTGTCCCGCAACCATTCTCCGAATCGCTCCCGATCACGGGAGATCGCGTCCCAGTCCTGGTACCACTGGTTGTCCCGCTCGGAATACCCCTGTGCGTAGGAGGGATGAGCCCCGCCCGGCACCACGGCGACCCGGTCAACCGCCCAGGACGGCAACACCACCGCACCCGGCACCGGCGACAACTCCGCCACCACCTCCTCGACGGTCACCAAACTCCGCCGAGCCGCCAGCACCGCCTCTTTCTGCACCCCGAGCAAGCCCCAGAGCTGCACATTGCCACGCCGATCGGCCCGCTGCGCGTGCACCACGGTCACATCCGGGTTCAACGCGGCCACCGCCGCCAGCCGCTCCCCGGTGAACGGACAGTCAACCGACCGGATGGTAGGCGTCACCGCACCCAGATCGGTCCCCGAATACCCGCGCAACACCGCGAACGGCAACCCGGAAGCCCCGGCCACATACCGGTTGGCCATCCCCGCGTGGCTGTGTTCCTCCAGCTCCAACGCACGTGGCCAGGCGTGCTCCACCGCGTCCCGGAACCGGTGCAGCGAACCGACCCCGGGATTCCCACCCCAGGAGAACACCAGCTTGCGCGCGCATCCCGCGCCGATCAGCTGGTCGTACACCAGATCGGGGGTCATCCGGACCAGGGTCAGCTCCCGCCGGCCCTGCCGGATGATCTCGCGCCCTGCCGCCATCGGGATGAGGTGGGTGAACCCCTCCAGCGCGACCACATCACCGTCACGCACCAGCTCGGCGATCCCGTCCGCCAGCGACACGATCTCCGCCATCGCCGCTCCTATGTTCGCATTGCGCACACAAGTTCTGTATACGAACATAGTCCCGCCTCAAACGGCCGTCAACAAACCCCGGTCACCGTGCTGTCGTGTGCGTCTACCAACCGGTCGGTAGGCGGCCCGCAGCGGACTGCCGGCCAGCTGGATGGTTGCTGCTACGGTCGTTCGACCAGCGGAAATGAGGGGAATCGAATGCCAGACAAGACCTGGACGCGGATCATGGAGGAGGCCAGGACCCTGTTCAGTCAGCAGACCTACGGCGGCACCTCGATGCAGCAGATCGCCCAAGCGGTCGGCATCACCAAGGCCTCGCTGTACCACTACCACGCGGGCAAGTCCGCGATCCTGTCGACGCTCGTGCGGGATCCGCTTGTCGAACTGGAACGCGTGCTCGAACTCGCGTCCCTGCGGAGGGAACGCGAAGAGCGCCGGGACGACGTGCTCAATGGCTTCGCCCGCGTCATGATCGCGCACCGGCAGACCATGGGCCTGCTGTTGCGGGACGGCTCCGTGCACGGTGAGCAGACCGCCGAGATCCGTGACTTGTTCCAGGTGCTGATCGACCGAGCCATGGACGTGCTCAGCGACGGCAACACCGGCTGGCGCCGCAAGCTGCTCGCCGCCCAGGCGCTGGGCGCGGTGACCGATCCCGTCGCCCTGTTCGCCGATGTCCCAGCCGACGAACTGCACGTCGAACTCGTACGCGGCGCGCACGCGATCCTGGCGCTGCGCCACCACTGAGCGGCCGGGGACCCGCGCGGCCTAGGGTTCGTGGGTGGTTACCGTGCGGCAGTTGGAGTGTTTTGTCGGGGTTGTGGACAGTGGCACGTTCACGGCGGCCGCCGAGGTGTTGCTGCTGACCCAGCCCGCCCTCTCGCGCAGTGTCCGCGAACTCGAACGGGTGGTCGGCGCGCCGTTGCTGGAGCGGTTGCCGCGCGGGGTGGAGCTGACCGCGGTCGGCCGGGCGGTGCTGCCCGCGGCCCGCAGCGCGCTGGCCGAGGCGCGCCGGGTACGCGAGATCGGGCGGCGCGCGGCCGGGTTGCTGACCGGCGAGCTGCACGTGGCCGTGGTGCAGTCGCTGACGCTGGGCGCGTTGCTGCCGGTGGTGCGGCTGTGGCGGGAGGAGCACCCCGAGGTCGAACTGCGGATCACCGAGTTCACCCACCGGGATCACCTGGAGCAGGCGGTGCGGGACGGGTTCGCCGACGTCGCCGTCTCCCCGCGGCCGCGGGAGTGGGACGGGCCGGTGCGCGAACTCGGCACCGAGGAGTTCGTGCTGGTCCTACCGACCGGTGAGTCGGTTCCGGTGCGGGAGCGGGTGCCGGTGGCGAGCCTCGCGCAGCGGCGGTGGGTGCACTTCGACCCGGTGAACGGGCTGGCCGAGGTGGTCGACCAGACCTGCGCGGCGGCCGGTTTTAACCCGATCGTGTCCGTGCGCACCGCGCAGACCAGCGCCGCGCCCCGGCTGGCCGCGGCGGGACTGGGCGTGGCACTGGTGCCTGCCAACATCCTGGTGCCCACCGACGCGATGACCGTGGCCTTCCCGGAACCGGCGGTGCGCAGGCCGGTCGCTGCGTTCACCCGGCGGGCGCCGGATCCGATGACCGGGGCGTTCCTGGAACTCCTGGAGCGGGCGGCGGCCGTGGTGCCCGAGTTCCTGCCCGCGCCACCCGACCGGTCGGTAGGGGAGTGAGCAGACGCCTGCGCTGACCTACAGCGGCAGGGGTTGGTTGGGGCTGTTCAGGAACTCGGTGGTGATGAACAGCAGCGGGGTGTCGCCGATGTTCTCCAGGTCGTGCAGCAGGAACCGGCCGGCGGCGAACGCCAGGAACCTGCTGTCACCCGACCGGTAGGTCACCTCGCGGGTGCTGCCGTCATGGCTGTGCTGACGACTATGTCCACTGTGGACGGCGGTCCAGGAGTAGTCGAGCACATGCCGGTGCGCTGGCAGGCGTGCACCCGGCTGCACCCGGACCTCCCACAGCCGGGTCCACCTGGTCACCTCGATCAGGCGGCTGCCGACCGCGCCGTTGTGCGCGTTGCGCTGGAACTCCGCGCGCAGCTCCGGGCTCCAGCCCTGGTGGTCCCGCGCGATCAGCTTTCCCGCCAGTGGCAGGGCCAAGTCCGTCATCGATGTCCTCCTCGGTCCGGACCCAGCTTCCGGGGCGGACCGAGGGGTCGTCCAAGGCCGGTTCTCTCTGGTGGCGATGACTTTCCCGCATGCCGGGTCCCGGTGGATCAGGGACGGCCGCCGGGCTTGGGGCCCTGGTAGCCGGGGCGGGAGGAATCGTCGATGCCGACCTCGTAGCGGATGCCGGGGCTGACCTTGTTGCCGCGCACGGTCGCGTTGGTGGACTTGATCGCCAGCCCGATCGCCTTCACCGGCGAGGCGGCGAACTCGTTCTGCTCGATCGTGGCGTGCTGGATGTCCTCGAACATCAGCGTCTGCGAGGCCTTCAGCGTCTCGCAGAAGTTGCCGCGGATGGTGAAGTGGTGCGAATGCCCGCGCCCGCTGCCCTCGCCCTCGTTCGGACCCTCGGCCATCAGGCACATGTTGTCGATCTTCTCGCACCGGTTGCCCTCGATCAGCACGTCCTGACTGGCCGGGGTGTTGGTGGCGTAGGTCTGCATGCAGTCCGCGTGCCCGTACCGGTTGCTGGTGCCCGAGATCGTGTTGCGCAGGATCCTGATCCCGGCGCCGAAGAACCGGATGCCGTCGCCATCACCGTTGCGCGGCTTGGTGATCGTGTTGTCCTCGAGGGTGATGTCGTCACCCTGCGCGCGAATCCCCGGCGCCTCCGGATCGACCAGCCGGAAGTCGCGGATCACCACGTGACTGGCGTTGACCGTGATGCCGTTGACGTCCTTGCCGGTGCCGTCGACGACCAGCGGCTGTTCCGCGGTGCCGCCCTGGGAGATCACCAGGCGGGACCTGGCCGGTTCGGCGACCCCGGTCGCGGCCGGGGTGAGCGCCGCGACGACCCCTGCTGCCGCGATGACCGCCGACACCTTTCCGATCATGTGGATTCCTCTCCTCGCACTGATCCGGCGCCTTGCCGCACCGGATGCGGCGGACGCTAGAGCCGGGCGCTGGGAAGGTTCCCGGCCTCGGCTGTCCAGCGCGGACCGGTGCGTTCGCGCACCTACCGGACGGTCGGTAGACGCGCTGAGTGGATCGGGTGACCCGGAGCCGGGAACAGCCCCGGTCTCCCTACACTGTGCGCATGCGCGGTAGCCAGTTGATTGCTGAGCGTTACCAACTGGAGGAGCGGTTAGGCGCCGGGGGCATGGGGGTCGTCTGGCGGGCGACCGACCTCGAACTGGACCGCACGGTGGCGCTCAAGCGATCACACGCCACCGACGGCGCGCACGGGGGCGGCCAGACCCGGCGGGAGGCCCGGCTGGGCGCCGGGCTCAACCACCCCAACGTGATCACCGTCTTCGACGTGCTGCTCGACGGCGAAGACCGTTGGCTGGTCATGGAATACCTCGACGCCCGCAACCTCGACGAGCTGATCGAGGCCGACGGTCCGCTGCCGCCCGAGCAGGTCGCCCGGATCGGCCTGCAACTCGCCGCCGCGCTGACCGCCATGCACGAGGCGGGCCTGGTGCACCGGGATGTCAAGCCCGGCAACGTCCTGGTCACCGAGCGGGGCGTGGCCAAGCTGACCGACCTGGGCATCGCGCGCTGGACCGAGGAGACCCGCACCGGCAGCGGCGGCCTGGACGGCACCCCCGGCTTCCTCGCCCCCGAGGTCGCCAGGGGCGAGGCTGGCGACACCGCCGCGGACGTCTTCTCCTTGGGCGCCACCCTGTTCGCGGCCGTGGAGGGCATGTCGCCGTGGGGCCGGAACACGGTCAGCCCGTACGGCCAGGTGCACCGCGCGGCCGGCTACCAGATCGAGCCGCAGCGTCAGGCGGGATCGCTCGGCCCGGTGCTGGAAGCGTTGCTGCGCAAGCGACCCGGCGACCGGCCGAGCGCCGCCGAGGCCGAGGCGATGCTGAGCCAGGTGGCCAACGGCAGCGAGGCCACCATCCGGATCCCGCCCTCGGCGCGGCGCAGGCGCAGAGGTCTGGTGCTGGGCGCGGTCGCGGCGGTGCTCGTGCTGGTCGCGGCGACGCTGGTGTGGCAGGCCATGCCCGATACCCCGGACTCGATCACCGGCGACCAGCGCACCGCGGACCCGTGCAAACTCACCGATCCCGCCGCACTGAGCCGGTTCGGCCAGGCCACCCTGGACCCGGACTACGGCAACTTCAACCGGTGCGACGTGCTGGTCCAGCTCAGCGAGCAGGAGGGCGACGAGGCGGATGTCCGCCTCGAACTGGAAACCCGCGGTGACCACGCGCCGACCACGATCACCGCCACCGCGATCGGGCCGATCGAGCGCGCCCCGGAACAGGACGGCCAGTGCCGCCGGACCATCCGGCTCAACGACGGCAACCGGGTCCTGATCAGCGCCAAACACGTCGACGGCAAACCCGCCCAGCTCTGCGCGATGGCCGACGCGGTCACCAGCGGCGCGGTGCTCGTGCTGGGCGGCGGCAAGATCCCGCGGCGCGAGGCCGACCCCGCCCCGGAGGCGTTGATCCGGCTGGAGGCGTGCGCGCTGGTCACCGAGGCCGAGGCCACCGCCGCGGTCGGCGGGCCGAGCACCGCCGACCCCGGGTTCGGCAACTGGGAATGCGACTGGGAACGCGTGCGCCGGAAGCTGACCGTGATCTTCGACCGGAACCAGCCCGCCGGCCTGGACGGCACCAAGCTCACCCTCAGCGGCCACACCGCCTACGTCGACGCGGACGGGTTCGGCAAGGGGACCTGCGACGTGTCCATCGTGCACCGCCCCTACCTGGACCTCAACGCGAAACAAATGGTCGAACTGGTGCGGGTGGTGATCCGGGACGACCTGCCGGGCGAGCAGCTCTGTGAGGCGACGACCACGGTCGCCCGGCAGGTGGCCGCCCGGCTCTCGCCCTGACCCGCCGCGGGGCAGACATGGGAGGGATCCCGACCGACCGGTTGGACACTGGTCCGAGCATGGACGAGGAGGCCGGAATGACCGCACCCCAGCCGGGCAGCGCACTGCTGCCCCGCAAGCACCGCAGCCTGGCGCACGGCGTCGAGCGCGCCGAGCCGGGCGAGGTGTACGCGCTGACCGTCACCGGTGGCGTGCGGATGTCACCGCTGGACGGCCGCCAGGTCAGCTTCGGTCGCAACCGGCCGGACGTGGACGTCTGCGTCGGCGAGGACGACGTACAGGTCAGCAGACGGCACGGGTTGCTGACCAGGCGATTCGGTCAGTGGTGGGTGGGCAACACCGGCCGGTTGCCGATCCGGTTCCCCGGTGCGCTGCTGCTGTGCGGCGGGGAGGACGAGGTCCCGCTGACCGAGGGCTACACCCCGCTGTTCATCCGCGGCGCGCGCAACCGGGAACACCTCCTCGAGGTCTACGTGGCCGGTGCGGACGGTGGCAGGCCCGCGCCCAAACACGGTGAGCCGACCCGGCCGCCGCGCACCTGGGTGCTGCGGCCGGAGGAGAAGCTGATGCTGGTCGTGCTCGGCCAGCGCTACCTGCTGCACGACGCCCGGCCACAGCCGATGTCCCGCCAGCACACCGCCGAGGTGCTGGCCACCCTGCAGCCCAGGGCCGGCTGGACGCTCAAGCGGGTCGAGCACATGGTCACCGAGGTGCGGGCCCGGCTGTCCGCCGGGGGAGTGGCCGGGCTGACCAAGGCCGAGGTGGGCGAACCGGTGGGCAACGCGCTCAACGACAACCTGCTGCGCGAGCTGGTGCTCTCCACCACGCTGGTGCCGCCGGACCTGGGCCTGATGGACGATCCGTCCCCGCTCTGACCCGGTTTCCGCGCGTCTACCGACCGGTCGGTAGACGCGCGCTATTGACAGAATGTCTAACATGACATCATGTCTCACAACGGAGTGCTGGAGACAGCCGACCTGACCGGGTTCCGGGAGCTGCAACAACTCGCCTACGCGGGCGCCCAGGCCGTGGCGGCCACCCTGGAACCAGGGGTGACCGAGCGGGAGGCCGCGCGGCGGCTGCGTGAGTGGCTCACCGAACGCGGGGTACAGGACTGGTTCCACACCCCGTTCGCCTGGTTCGGCGACCGCACCGCCTTCCGCGGTTTCCGGGTGCCCACCCAGTTCTTCCCGAGCAACCGGCGGCTGTCCGCGAACATGCCGTTCATCCTGGACTGCGCCCCGGTGCGGGACGGCTACGTCGCCGACATCGGCTACGCCGGCTGCCTCGGCCACAACCCGATCTTCGAGCGACTCCGCGACGACCTGGCCGCCTACCGCGCACTGATCGTGGAGCAGGTCCGCGCCGGAGACACCCTGCGCGACATCTACCGCGCGGTCGACGCGCTGAGCGCCAGGCAGGGCTACGACAACCGGCACCGCGTCTACCCGGGCCGGGTGATCGCGCACCAGGTCGGCAAGGTCAACTCCCGGCTGCCGAAGTTCATCGTGGCCGGGTTCGGCGTCCGCTCCCTGCAGACCCTGTTCGGGGACCTGCTGGTCGAGCGCCTGCATCACCGGTCCCCGTTGTGGGCCAACGGCGAGATCTCCAACCACCCCGCCACCCCCGGCCTGTGGGCGGTGGAACCGCACATCGGCTTCCGCGGGGTGGGCGTGAAGTTCGAGGAGATCCTGGTGGTCACCGACACCGACGCGTACTGGCTCGACGACGACCTCCCGCACGTCCGGCACTGGCAGGGGAAGGCGGAAACCCGATGACACGGTTCGTCCAAGGCGACGGGGTCCAGCTCGCCGTGCGCGAATGGGGCGACCCGGCCGCGCCGACCGTCCTGTGTGTACACGGCTACCCCGACGACAGTTCGGTGTGGACCGACGTCGCGATCCGGCTCGCCGAGCGCTTCCACGTGGTCACCTACGATGTGCGCGGCGCGGGTGCCTCGGACAAACCCAAGGCGCGCAAGGACTATCTGCTCGACCGGCTCACCGCCGACCTGGCCGCGGTGCTCGACGCGGTCAGCCCCGACCGGCCGGTGCACCTGCTCGCGCACGACTGGGGCTCGATCCAGGCCTGGCACGCCGTCACCGATCCCGAGTTGAAGTCGAGGTTCCGTTCCTACACCTCGATCTCCGGCCCCTGCCTGGACCACGCGGGCCACTGGATCCGCGAGCGGGTCCGCAGGCCCAGCCCGCGACGGCTGCGGGAACTGGTGCAGCAGCTGGTGTTCTCCGGCTACATCGGCTTTTTCCAGCTCCCGCTACTGCCCGAACTCGCCTGGCGCACCGGCCTGCTGCCCAAGGTGATGGGCCGCCTGGTCAAGCTCGGCGACGGCGTGCCGCTGCCGCCACCGGCCACCGTCGACGGTGTGCACGGACTCCAGCTCTACCGCGCCAACATGGCGCCGCGCTTCGCCAAGCCGGTCCAGCGGCACACCGACGTGCCGGTGCAGGTGCTCGCCCCGACCCGCGACCCCTTCGTGAGCACCTCGGTGCAGACCGACATCGCGCGCTGGGTCAGTGATCTGCGGGTGCGCCGGATCGCCGGCGGGCACTGGCTGCCGCGCAGCCGACCGGAGGTCATCGCCCGCTGCGTCACCGAGTTCGCCGAACACCTCGACGGCGCGCCGGAAACCCGTGCGCTGCGCCGGACCCGCCCGCTGCGGCCTAAGCAGCGCTGGGCCGACCACCTGGTGCTGGTCACCGGTGCGGGCAGCGGCATCGGCCGGGAGACCGCACTGGCCTTCGCCGAACACGGCGCCGACGTTGTTGTGTCCGATGTGGACGGTGAGTCGGCCGCGCGCACCGCCGAGCTGGCCGAGTTGTTCGGGATCAGCGCCAGCGCGCACACCGTGGACGTGGCCGACGAGAAGGCCATGATCGCCTTCGCCGAGGAGGTCCGGCGCGGCCGCGGCGTGCCGGACGTGGTGATCAACAACGCCGGGATCGGCATGGCCGGGGCGTTGCTGGACACCAGCACCCAGGACTGGCAGCGGGTCATCGACGTCAACCTGTGGGGTGTCATCCACGGCTCCCGCATCTTCGCCGACCAACTGGTCGAGAGAGGCGAGGGCGGGCACCTGGTCAACATCGCCTCCGCCGCGGCCTACCTGCACTCGCGCACCCTGCCCGCCTACGCCACCACCAAGTCCGCGGTGCTCACCCTGACCCAGTGCCTGCGCGCCGAACTCGCCCCGCACCGGATCGGCGTCACCGCGGTCTGCCCCGGCATCGTCAACACCAACATCACCCGCAGCACCCGGTTCGTCGGCCTCGACGACCGAGGGCAGGAACAGGCCCGCGCCAGCACCTCCGCGTTGTACCGCAGGCGGAACTACCCGCCATCGAAGGTGGCGCGGGCCATCCTGCTGGCCGTGCACCAGGACAAGCCGATCGCGCCGGTGACCCCCGAGGCGCATGCCGGACTGCTGCTCTCCCGGCTGACCCCCGGCCTGCTGCGCGCCGCCGCCCGCTACGACCTCACCCCGCACTGATCCACCGGAACCCTGATCACCGGAGCGTCCGATGAGCCACGAGCAACCCGACCGGCTGGTCCTCACCCCGCGAGACGTGCACTTCGACTGGTCCAAGACCCCGCTGCACTGGGTGCCGGGGGAGCCGTTCACCACGCACATCCTCAACGTCACCCACCTGCTGCTGCCCGAGGGTGAACGCTGGTTCGTCCGGGTCTTCCAGCAGGCGCTGCCACTGATCCGGGACGCCGAACTGCGCGAGCAGGTGATCGGCTTCGTCGGGCAGGAGGCGGTGCACGCCGAAGCCCACCAGGGCGCCCAGGAACACCTGCGGGAACAGGGGATCGACCCGGATCCGTACGTGCGGCAGTTGGAGTGGATCTTCGGCCGGATCCTCGGCGACCGGGACCTGGACGCGCGCGGGCAGCGGGCCTGGCTGATCGAACGGCTGGCCTACGTGGCCGCGGTGGAACACGTCACCGCCTTCCTCGGGCAGTGGGTCCTGGATGCCCGCGGCCTGGACCGGGCAGGCCTCGACCCGACCATGCTGGACCTGCTGCGCTGGCACGGGGCCGAGGAGGTCGAGCACCGCTCGGTCGCCTTCGACCTGTACCAGCACATCGACGGCAGCTACCTGCGGCGACTGCGCGCGATGGCCGTCGTCGCGCCCGCGCTGACGCTGTGCTGGGTGCGCGGCCTGCGCTACCTGATGCAGGCCGACCCGGTGCTGCGCGGGCAGGTCAAGTCGAGTTGGCGGGATGTGCCGCGCAGTGCCCGGCGCGGCCTGCTGCCCGGCTACGGATCGTTGCTGCGCAAGCTGTCCACCTTCCTGCGCCGCTCCTACCACCCCTCCCAGGAGGGCTCCACCGCCCGTGCCGTGGCCTACCTGGCGACCTCGCCGGCGGCCAGGGCCGCGGAGCACTGATGACTCGCCAGGACACCCCGCCGCACCCCATCGGCGCCGGTCCCGACCGACTGGTCGGTTGGGCGGCGCGCGCGATGGACGGCTACATCCGGCTGCTGCGCCGCGGCGGGGCCGCCGAAAGGCCGGTCGAGCCACCGCGGCGGGTGCGGATCGCCGAGGTCAGGGCCGAGGCCGAGGACGTGGTCAGCCTGCGTCTGGTCGCCGTCGACCGGGTCCAGCTGCCCGCCTGGCAGCCCGGCCACCACCTGGACGTGCACCTGCCCTCGGGCAAGCGACGGCAGTACTCGCTGTGCGGGGACCCTACCGACCGTTCGGTCGGCTACCGGATCGCGGTGCGCCGGATCGCCGACGGCGGTGGCGGCTCGCGCGAGGTGCACGAACTGCGTGCCGGGGACGAACTGGGCATCCGTGGCCCGCGCAACGCCTTCCCGTTCGTGCGTGCCCCGCGGTACCTGTTCCTGGCCGGTGGCATCGGGATCACCCCGATCCTGCCGATGGTGCACGCCGCCGCCATGGCGGGTGCGGACTGGCGACTTGTCTACAGTGGACGGTCGCGGGCCAGCCTGCCGTTCCTGGCCGAGCTGGCCCGCTACGGCGACCGGGTGCGGGTGCACGCCGACGACGAGCACGGCGGCCCACCCACCGCGG
The DNA here is from genome assembly GCF_014204915.1 of Crossiella cryophila. NCBI lineage: Bacteria > Bacillati > Actinomycetota > Actinomycetes > Pseudonocardiales > Pseudonocardiaceae > Crossiella > Crossiella cryophila. The sequence continues at coordinate 7,786,761 of NZ_JACHMH010000001.1, read as the reverse complement.
CGGACCTGGTCGACCCCGGCGACTCGGTGCTCTACTGCTGCGGCCCGCCACCCATGCTGGCCGCGGTCAAACAGGCCGTCCCGGTGCGCAGGCCGCTCTACAGCGAACGCTTCAGCCCGCCGCCGATCCTGGGCGGCGCGCCCTTCGAGGTCGAACTGCGCCGCACCGGCGTCACCGTGCCGGTGCCGGCCGAGGTCTCCGCGCTGACCGCGATCCGCGCCGTGCTGCCCGACGTCGGCTACTCCTGCCAGCAGGGTTTCTGCGGCACCTGCCGGGTCCGGGTGCTCGACGGCGAAGTGGACCGCGTCCATCCGGCCGACGAACCGGACCAGGCGCGCATCTGCGTGACCCGCGGGCGCACCCGGCTCACCCTGGATCTGTGATGATGAACCGGACATGACTGAACTGACCGAGACCAGCGGCCAGCCCCGGCGCAAACGGCGGATGTCCCCGGCCGAACGCCGCGAGGACCTCATCGGCGCCGCACTGGAGCTGTACAGCAGCCGGGCGCCGGAACTGGTGTCGATCGAGGACATCATCACCCACGCCGACGTGTCCAGAGCACTGTTCTACCGCTACTTCGGCAGCCTGCGCGAGGTGCACGTGGCCGCGCTGCGCACCGCGGTGGACGAGCTGGTGGACCGGCTGACCCGGCGCGAGCCCGGCACGCTGATCGATCAGCTCCGCTACGCCCTCGGCGTGTTCGTCGACGTCGCCGACACCTACGCCACCGCCTACATCGCGTTGCTGCGCAGTGGATCCGTGGTCGCCACCAGGGACACCGACACGCTGGTCGACGAGGTCCGGCACGTCGCGGTGCGGGAGATCCTGGACGTCACCGGGGTCACCGAGCCGAGCCCGTTCATGCTGCTGACCCTGCGCTGCTGGGTCGCGGTGGTCGAGGGCACCCTGCTGATCTGGTTGCAGGACCGCGATCACAGCCGTGAGGAACTGATCGACTGGTTGATCGACCAGCTGGCCGCGATGACCGCGGCCACCGCCACCCGCGACCCCGTCACCGCCGCACTGCTGACCCGGATCGCCCCGGACGTCTGATCGCCCCCACCCCGGGATCCAGCAGGTGAACGTCTGGGCGCGACGAAAGTTCCGCGCAATGCCGTATCGCCACCTGATTGTGATCCTGATGACCCGTTCAGAGCTGGCTGCGCCGCTGGCGGGTGGCCTACGGTCACTGGGCCGCAGTGTTCGGGAAGCCGGTGCGAATCCGGCGTGGTCCTCGCCACTGTGACCGGGGAAGTCCCGTCTCGATCAAGGCCACTGGCCGGTTCGCCGGCTGGGAAGGCAGGAGACGTGGCCATGATCCGGGAGCCAGGAGACCGGCTGCGGCGCGCACGGAACCGTCCACGAGGTATGGAGGAGAACATGTCGGCATCCGCCGCGTCCCCCGATCGACCGACCGCCATCGCGGTGCCAGCCTGGTCCTGGCTGGTCGCCGCGGCCGCGCTGATCGTCCTGTACGTCCTGTTGCAGGAGAACGGTCTGCTGCTGGCGCACAGCTCCGAGCTGATCCACGAGTTCGCGCACGACGGGCGCCACGCGCTCGGCGTTCCGTGCCACTGAACGGGGACCCGCAGATGACTAGTCCCACCTTCGGGTCCACGCTGCTCCGCGGCGGGCTGGCCGGCGTGATCGCCGGGCTGGCAGGCGCCGCGGTGCAGTACTTCCTGACCGAGATCCCCCTGGAGGCCGCACTCGCCGTGGAGGAGGCCCGCCCGGCCGAACCCTCGGCGGGCGACCACCACGAGGAGCTGTTCGACCGGGGCACCCAGCTCGTCGGCGGGCTGCTGGCCACCGTGGTGATCGGGCTGGCCATCGGCCTGGTCTTCGCGGTCGCCTTCGCGCGGCTGCGCCACCGGCTGCCCGGCCGGGCCGACCTGGACCGCGCGTTGCTGCTGGGCGGGGTCGGGTTCCTGACGATCTCCTTGCTGCCCGGCCTGAAGTACCCGGCCAACCCGCCCGGCGTCGGCGATCCGTCCACTGTGGAGGAACGCACGCTGCTGTACCTGGCGGTCATCGTCGCGGGCCTGGTGCTGGCCAACCTGGCGCCGTGGTTCAACCGTTTCCTGGCCCGCAAGGGTCTTGACCGCTCGGTCCGGCTCGTGCTGACCGGACTGTCCACTGTGGTCCTGCTGGCGCTGGTGGTCATCCTGCTGCCCGCCAACAACGACCCGATCCCGGCGGACATCCCGGCCCCGCTGCTCTGGCAGTTCCGGCTGTACTCGCTGATCCAGCTGGCCACCCTGTGGACGGTGCTGGCCAGTGTGTTCGGCCTGCTGCTGGACCGTCAGCTGCGCAAGGCTGACACGCAGGCGCTGGCCGCATAGCATCAACGGGCCGGGGCCGCGGGGCGAGGAGCCCGCGGCCCCGGCCCTATGCTTGCCCGGTGAGCACCGCACAACAACGCTGGGCCCGGCAGCTCGCGGACTGGGCCATCCCGGCGCACGTGCTGGCCGGGGCCGCCGAATCGCCGTGGGTGTTGCCGCGTCAGGTGTTCCGCCGCCGCGCCGCCGCCCAGCTCGCCGCACCCGCCGGGGCCACCCACGACCAGGCCAGGGCCGCGCTGGCGGAATCCGGGTCGCTGCTGGACATCGGCGCCGGGGCCGGGGCGAGCAGCCTGCCGTTGCTGGCCGCCGGGCTGGTCACCGGGTTCACCGCGGTGGACGCCGACGCCGACCTGCTCGCCGCCTGCGTTGAGAGCGCGGAATCCCTCGGCGTGCCAACGCGCGGGCTGCGCGGCCGCTGGCCGGATCTGGCCATGCGGGCCGGGGCCGCCGATGTGGTGGTGTGCGGCAACGTGGTGTTCAACGTGCCCGACCTCGCCCCGTTCATCGCCGCCCTCACCGCGGCCGCCCGGCGCGAGGTGGTGCTGGAGACCGCGACCCGGCACCCGCTGATCGACCTCAACCCGCTGTGGCGGCACTTCCACGGCATCACCCGCCCAGAGGGCCCCACCGCCGATGATCTGCTGGCCGCGCTGGACGAACTCGGCGTGCACCCGCACGTCGCCCGCTGGCGGCGACCACCCGGACTCGAGCCCCGGGACTTCGCCGAACTGGTCGAGACCACCCGGCGACGCCTGTGCCTGCCAACGGAATCCGCGGCCGAGGTCGGCCGGGTGCTCCGCGAGCACGGCCACAACCCTGACCTGACAGCGGATCCGGGCGCCGCAGGTCGCGAGCTGGTGACCCTGACCTGGCCCGGCTGGGCGGACTGAGGGGTGAGCAGGCAGCGGGTCACCCAGGCCGAGGTAGCGCGTGTCGCCGGTGTGTCCCAGGCGATGGTCTCGTTGGTGCTCAACGGATCCAGTGACGTGCGGATCGCGCCGGAGACCAGGGCCAGGGTGCAGGAGGCGTTGCGCAGCACCGGGTACACCGTGGACATCATGGGCAGGCGGTTGCGCGGCAAGGGGAACAACATCCTCGGCGTGTTCAGCTACGAGTCGGTCTTCCCCTCCGGCGGCGCCGACTTCTACCGCCCGATCCTGCGCGGCATCGAGGAGGAGGCCGAGGCCCAGGGCTATGACCTGTTGCTGTTCACCAGTTCCGGCCGCCGCGCCGGCCGCCGCCAGGTGTATGAGAACGGGACCAACCGGCTGGGCATCGCCGACGGCAGCATCCTGTTGGGGCGGCACAATGATCCGGCCGAACTGGCCCGGCTGACGCGGGAGCGGTTCCCGTTCGTCTTCATCGGCCGCCGCGAGTCCCCGGCCGGACCGATCGCCTACGTCGGCGCGGACTACGTCGAGGCGACCCGGCAGTGCTACGACCGGCTGTGGCGACTGGGACATCGGCGGATCGCCTTGCTGGGCCTGGCCGGGGACCACGAACCCACCGTGGACCGGCGGCGCGGTTATGAGGTGGCCGCCCGCCGCCACCGGCGTACACCCCTTGTACTGCAACAGGAAGACCCGGACCAGGCGTGGCAGGCACTGGTCGCCGAGCAGGTGACCGGGGTGCTGGTCGAGACCACCGCGATGGCCGAGGGATTGCACGCGCGGGCCACCGCGGCCGGGCTCGACGTGCCGGGTGACCTGTCGATTATCCTGTTGGGGGACAACGATCCCAGCCAGGGTGGCGGCGACTCGGCGGTGGACTGGTCGATGTTCCGCATCCCACGCGAGGAGCTGGGCGCCACCGCGGTGCGGGTGCTTCTCGAGCTGCTGGCCGGCCGGAGTCCGGACTCCGGCCATCGCCTGCTGTTGCCCTGCGTGCTGCACGAGGGCGGCACGGTGGCCGCCGCGGTCAGGCGTTGATCGTCTTCAGCTCGACGTACCCGGACAGCCCTGCCACACCCATCTCCCGGCCGAGCCCGCTGGCCTTGTAGCCGCCGAAGGGCGCGTCGAAACCGCCGGGGTCGCCGTTGACCAGCACACCGCCGGTGCGCAGCCGCCGGGCCACCGCGAGGGCGCGATCCTGGTCGGCGGACCAGACCGCGCCGGAGAGGCCGTAGTCGGAGTCATTCGCGATGCGGATCGCCTCCTCCTCGGTCTCGTAGGCGATCAGCGAGAGCACCGGGCCGAAGATCTCCTCGCGGGCGATCCGCATGTCGTTGCGCACCTCGGCGAACACCGTGGGACGCACGTAGTTCCCGCCGGTCAGGCCCTCGGGCTCCTCGGGTCCGCCGACGACCAGGCGGGCGCCCTCCGCGATGCCCAGCCGGATGTAGCCGCGCACGCGTTCCTGCTGCGCCGGGGTGACCATCGGGCCGATGAAGGTGGCCGGGTCCCGCGGATCGCCAACCGGGATGGCCCCGACCACACCGGCGATCGCGTCCACGAACTCCTCGTACCTGCTGCGCGGCAACAACAGCCGGCTGATCGAACCGCAGGACTCGCCGTTGTTGCCGAAGGAGGCGAACGGCAGCTGGCTCAGCATCGTGGGCAGGTCGGCGTCGGCCAGCACGATGCCCGCGGACTTGCCGCCCAGCTCCAGGCTGACCCGCTTGAGCTGCTCGCCCGCGATGGCCGCGATCCGGCGTCCGGCGGCGGTGGATCCGGTGAAGGCGACCTTGTCCACACCCGGGTGCGCGACCAGGTACTCGCTGGCCCCCCGGTGCGCGGGCAGGATGCTCAGCACGCCATCGGGCAGTCCGGCCGCCGCGAAGACCTCGGCCAGCAGCAGGGCGTCCAGTGCGGTCTCCGGCGAGGCATTGAGGATCACCGCGCACCCGGCCAGCAGGGCAGGGACGATCTTGACCAGCGCGGACTGGTGCGGGGCGTTCCACGGGATGACCGCGGCCACCACGCCGACCGGCTCCCGGCGCACGATCGGGCCAGGCCCGTTGGGGGTGCTGACCCGCTCCTCCCAGCCGAACTCCGCCGCGGCGCGCAGGTAGGCGTTGGTCTGCTCGGCCATCGCGGTCTGTAGTGAGCTGGTGAACCAGGACGGGGTGCCGTTCTCGGCGGTGACCAGCTCGGCGATCTCGGTGGCGCGCTGGGCGTGCAGCTCGTTGAACCGGGCGATCAGGGCCTGCCGGTGTTCGGGGGTGGTGTGCGGCCAGGGGCCGTGGTCGAAGGCGGCGCGGGCGGCGCTGACCGCGCGGTCGACATCGGCGGGGGTGGCCTGGGCGGCGTGTCCGACTACCGGCCGGTCGTGTGGGGAGACCACCACGATCGGTTCGGCGATCTCCGGCGCGACCCACTGGCCGCCGACGTAGAGCTTGTCGTAGGTGATCATTCCTGACCTCCGGGCTGTCGTATCCAACTAGTTGGTTAGTTGGCGTCTGGAGTCAAGGTAACAGACCGCTGGGCTTTTGTGCGATGTGGCCGTGGTCCCGCGTCCCTACCGACCGGTCGGTAGGGAGAGATTGTGGGTGGTCGCGTACGTGGGTGGCGGAAATGTGGGTGGTCGGACCCGATGTGCCGTCGGTCGGCCACGTATTGGCTTGTCAACAGGAGGCAACACGACCGAGGAGGGACCGGATGGGTGAGCCGGTGCGGGTCAGCGTCGTCGCGATGGACCCGATGCTGGAAGCCGGCGCGACCGGTGCATTGCACAGCTGCCCGGATGTGGCCGTGGCGGGCCCGGCCGAGGTGGCGGAGGTGACCGTGGTGATCGTGGACGCGGTGGCCGAGGCCGTGCTGGACCTGGTGCGGGAGACCAGGAACGGCCCGGACCGGCCGGAGGTGGTACTGGTGGCCACCGACCTGGAACCGGCGGAAGCCCTGCACGCCATCGCCGCGGGCGCCCGCGGCCTGCTGCGGCGCCGGGAGGCCAGCGCGGACCGGCTGGCCCGCACCGTGCTGGCCGCCGCCGGCGGTGACTGCACGGTGCCGCCGGATCTGCTGGACTCGCTGCTGGAGCACCGCGCCCGGCCGGTGGCGCGGGCCGGGGTCGGCGGGGTGACGCTCAACGAGCGGGAACGCGAGGTGCTGCGGCTGGTCGCGGACGGGCGGGAGACCGGGGAGATCGCCCAGGAGCTGTGCTACTCGCCGCGGACCGTGGTCAGCGTGGTGCACGACATCACGCACCGGTTCCGGCTGCGCAACCGGGCGCACGCGGTGGCCTACGCGCTGCGGGCAGGTCTGTTGTGACCGCGGTGGCGCAGCTGCGGGTGCGGCTGGACGCGACCGATGCCACGGTCCGGGCCGGGGCGCTGGAGTTGTTGTCCCGCGCGGGCATCACCGTCGACCCGGCGGAGCCGACGGTGACCCTGGCCGTCGGCGGCACGGTGGAGGAGGCCCTTGACGCCGCCCTCACCACCCCGGAGCAGGCACTTCCAGTCACCGAACCCGGGCGGGGCAGGCGGCTGATGGTGCTGGCCGACACCTTCGCACCGGCCGGCGTGCTGCGCGCGGTGCGCACCGGGGTCAGCGTGCTGCTGCACACCCGGCGCACCACCGCCGACCAGTTGGTCGCCGCGGTGCACTCGGCCCGGCACGGCGACGGCCGGTTGCCCTCGGAGGTGCTGGCCCGGCTGCTGTCCGGACCGGAGACCGCGGTGGTCACCGCACCCCGCACACTCACCGCGCGGCAGACCGCCGTGCTGACCCTGATGGCCGACGGGCACGGCAACGCCGCGATCGCCCGTTCGCTGTCCTGTTCCGAGCACACCGTGAAGAACGTGATCTATGAGTTGATGGCCCGGCTCCAGGTGCGCAACCGCTCGCACGCGGTGGCCCGCGCGGTCCGCGCCGGGCTCATCTGATGTCCGGATAATCACTGGCACACAAGGAAAAGGCCCCGTCGTTCGCGACGGGGCCTTCGTGCCGTGGTGGATCAGCCGGTGGAACTCAAGGCGGCCTCCTCGGCGGGTAGGAAGTCGGTGAGTTCCACCCCGAGCCCGGACTCCCGCGCGACCCGCAGCACCAGCGCGGACACGGCCAGGTCGAGCACGCCGAGACCGAAGGGGGAGAACAGGGTCACCCGGTGCGGGTCCCGCCGGTGGTTGGTGCCGGTGTCGAGCAGGTCGCCGAGCGCACCGGTGATGAACTCGCGGTGGCCAAGGTGCTGTTCGGCCAGGTGCAGCGAGGTGGCCGCGCGGCACACGTGGTCGTGGTCGTCGACGATGTTCACCGCGCCCAGCACCCCGTCGATGGTGACATCGCGCAGGGACAGCCCGAGCACCAGCGTGCCAGGGTGGCAGGCGCTGAGGTCCACGTGCGGCACGGAAGCGGTGGTGGCGAAGGAGATCAACCGGTTCGCGGCCAGGGCCTGGTCCAGGTCGGTGGCCACGGTGACGGTCAGGTCCGGGTCACTGCAGGTGGCGAAGGCCGCCGCCCGCTCGCGGTCCAGGTCGAACACGGTCACCGCGCGCAGTTCGGGCCGCACCACCCGGAGGAACCGCAGCACCTCCCGGTTGATCACCCCGCAGCCGACCAGGGTGACCCCGGAATCCGGTGTGTCGCCAGGCAGAGTGGCCGCCGCCAGGGCCGCGCTGGCCGCGGTGCGCCGGGCCGAGATGGTCGAACCTTCCAGCAGGGCAACGGGATTGCCGGTGCGCATCGAGTTCAGCACGATCGCGGCCGAGGCCCGCTGCAGGCCGAGGGAGACGTTGCCGGGGAAGCTGGAGATCCACTTCATCCCGGCGACCGCCTGCGCCCCACCGAGATAGGCTGGCAGCCCGATGATCCGGTTGCGGGTGTCGTCCGGGAACCGCAGGAACACCGAGTGCGGCAACGCGGTCTCGCCCCGCGCGTGCTGCACGTAGGCCTGCCGCACCGCGGCCAGCACCTCCAGCTCCCGGCCGTCCAGCACCCGCCGGACCGTGTCGTTGCCGAGGATCAGCACCTGGCCACCTCCATCGCGTCGTCCTTCCACAGTTCGGTGACGTCGCCGAACTGGGCCGCGACCCAGTCGTCGTCGTAGATCGTGTCGAGGTACCGCTCACCGCGGTCGGGCAGGATCAGCGCGCAGTTCGCCCCGGCCGGGATCCGCTCCCGCAGCCGGTGCAGCGCCGAGACCACCGCGCCGGAGGACCCGCCTGCCAGGATCGCCTCCCGCACCGCGAGCCTGCGGCAGCCGACCACGCAGTCCAGGTCGTTGACGTGCACCACCTCATCGGCCAGCCCCGGCCGGAACAACTCCGGCCGCACCGCCGCGCCGTGCCCGGGAATGAGCCGGTTGCCGACGGGAGTGTGGAAGATCGCGCTGCTCTCCGCGTCCACCGCGATGATCCGCACCCCCAGCCCGTGCTCCCGCGCGTACTCCGCGCACCCGCGCAGCGTGCCTGCCGAACTCACCGTGCACAGCAGGAAATCCAGCTCGCCGTCCAGGGCCTCGACGATCTCGCGCATGGTGCCGCGATGCGCCCAGGCGTTGCGGGTGTTGCCGTACTGGTTGGGGCAGTAGGCATCCGGCAGCGTGGCCAGCAGTTCCCGCACCCGGCGCCGACGCGTCGGCAGGTACTCGCCGGTGGCCGGATCGCGGTCGGTGACGGTGTGCACCTCGGCGCCGTAGGCCCGCATGATCGCGATGTTCTGCGGGTTGGTGCGCGGGTCCACCACGCAGATGAAGCGCAGCTCCAGGATCCGGCACACCTGGGCGAGTCCGATGCCGAGGTTGCCGGAACTGGACTCGACCACCACCGACCGGCCGGGGATGACCGCGCCGGTGCGCACCGCGTCGGTCAGCATCGCGTACGCGGACCGATCCTTGATGCTGCCACCGGGATTGGCCGCCTCCAGCTTCGCGTGCACCCGGAACCCGCTGCCGGGCAACAACCTGGTCAGCTCGACCAGCGGGGTCCCGCCGATCGTGCCGAGCACCCCGGCCGAACCGGCGCCGTAGCCGCTCATGCCGGTCAGCTCACCTGTTCCATGCGGCGGCGCAGGCTCAGCGGGCGCATGTCGGTCCACACCCGGCCGATGTGGTCCAGGCAGTCCTGCCGGGAACCCTCGGTGCCCTCGGCGTGCCAGCCGAGCGGCAGTTCCCGGTCGGCCCGCCAGATCGAGTACTGCTCCTCGTCGTTGCGCACGACGCGGTACACGGCCTCGTCGTTCTCCTCGGTCATGCCGTCCTCCCGGGTCGGTGTACTGGCCCGCCGAGCGTCCCCCGGCACCGGTGGTGGGCCATAGGGACAAACGCGCACCGGCAGTGGCGGTCGAGCGCTGCTGTTCCTTCCCTGGCGTGGCAGGGGGTGCCGGCCGCAATCTTCGGTGGACCAGGGCCAAGCAGGTGGAGGTGACCGGTGGACAGCGGTGCCAGGGTGACGTCGTTCGCACAGCAACGGCTGTTGTTCCTCGACCAGCTCCGTCCCGGCGCGCCGGACTACCTGCTGCCATTGGCGCTGCGGGTGCACGGCGAGCTGGACGTGTCCGCGCTGACCGGGGCGTTCCACGGGATCATCGCGCGGCACGAGATCCTGCGCACCCGGTACACGGCGGCCGGGCAGATCGTGGAGTCCGAAGTGGACTGTGCGCCCAGCCCGCACGACCTCAGCGGGTCGCCGGAGGTGGAAACCCGGCTGGCCGAGCTGGTCGAGCTGGAACTACGTCGCCCGATCGACCTGAGCACCGCGCCGCCCCTGCGGCTGACCCTGGTGCGACTGGCCGAGGACGAGCACCTGCTGCTGTTCGTGGTGCACCACATCGCCTTCGACGGCTGGTCCTGGGGTGTGCTGGCCCGTGAGCTGGCCGCCGGGTACCACGAGCGCACCGGCGGACCCGCGGCCGCACTGCCCGAGTTGTCCTTGCAGTACGCGGACTTCGCTGATTGGCAGCGCGAACGCCTCACCGGCGAGCGACTGGGCAAGCAGCTTGACTTCTGGCGCACCGGCCTGGCCGGCCTGACCCCCCTCGAACTGCCCACCGACCGGCCGCGCCCCACCGTCTGGGACGGGGCGGGCGACGTGGTCCGGTTCCAGCTGCCACCCGAGCTGGTAGCCCAGGTCGACGCCTACGCCAGGAGCCGCCGCGCCACCCGGTTCATGGTGCTGCTGGCCGCCTTCGAGGCGCTGCTGGCCCGCTACACCGGGCAGACCGACCTCGCCGTGGGCACCCCGGTCGCCGGGCGCACCCGCACCGAGGCGGAACCGCTGATCGGCCTGTTCGCCAACACCCTGGTGCTGCGCGGCGACGTCTCCGGCCGGCCCGCCTTCGGGGAGCTGGTGGACCGGGTGCGGGCCACCGCGCTGGCCGCGTTCTCGCACGCCGATGTGCCGTTCGAGCGGATCGTGGCGGAGCTGGCCCCGGAGCGGGACCTGTCCCGCAACCCGCTGTTCCAGGTCTCCTTCTCACTGCGCAACGCGGTGGCCGAGCCGATCACCCTGCCCGGCCTGGACACCGAACTGGTGCCAACCCCGCTGCTGGGCACGCCCTTCGACCTGTTGCTGGACCTGGACATCCGCGCCGACGGCACCCTGGCCGCGCGACTCCAGTACGCCACCGCGTTGTTCGACGAGAACACCGTGCGCCGGATCGCCGAGGGCTACCAACAGCTGCTGCGCACCGCACTGTCCACACCGGACACTCCGGTTGCCGAGATCGAACTCATCTCCGCCGAGGACCACCGCGATCTGATCGCCAAGTACAACGACACCGCAACCGCGTTGCCCGGCGGCTGCCTGCACGAGCTGTTAGCGGCCCAGGCCGCGCGCACCCCGGACGCGGTCGCCCTGCGCGGTCCGGATGGCGAACTGAGCTTCCGCGAACTGGATCAGCGCGCCAACGGTTTCGCACACGTGTTGCGGGGCAAGGGGATCGGGCCGGAGTCACTGGTCGGGGTATGCCTGCCGCGCGGCTTCGATCTGGTGGTGGCGCTGCTCGGGGTGTTGAAGGCGGGCGCGGCCTATCTACCGCTCAACCCGGCGGACCCGGCCGCCCGGCGATCGGATCTGCTCACCGAGGCCGGGGCGGCGTTGCTGGTCAACGAGATCAGCCCCGAAAGCGGCCTCGCCGCGGAACCTCCGATCCAGCTCGCCCACCCGGACAACGCCGCCTACGTGATCTTCACCTCCGGCTCCACCGGGAAGCCCAAGGGCGTCACCATCACCCACCGCAACCTGGTCAACTACGTGAGCTGGGCGGCCACCGCCTACGGCAGCCACACCCACGGCACCGCGCTTTACTCCTCGGTCGCCTTCGATCTGCCGGTGACCTCGCTCTACCCCGCACTGCTCACCGGCGTCCCGGTCACCCTCACCGCCGACGACGGCTCCGCCGGGCTCGACGCGCTGGTGGATGCCTTGGAGCACAACACCTTCGACCTGCTCAAGCTCACCCCAACGCACGTCGGTGTGCTCGGCCAGGAACTCTCCCCGCACGCCCTGCGCACCGGCGCCCCGCACGTGGTCGCCGGTGGCGAGCTGCTCACCGGCGCGCTGCTGGACCCGTGGCGGCGGCACGCCCCGGACACCGTGGTGTTCAACGAGTACGGCCCCACCGAGACCACCGTGGGTTGCTCGGTGCTCATCCGCCGGGCCGGTGAACTCGATCCCGGATCGCTGCCCATCGGCGCGCCGATCGCCAACACCACCATGTACGTCCTGGACGCCGAGCTGCGGCCGGTGCTGCCGGGCGCGGTGGGAGAGGTCTACATCGGCGGCGACCAGGTCGCCCGCGGCTACCACGGCCAGAGCGCGCTCACCGCGGCCAAGTTCGTGCCCGACCCGTTCACCCCTGGCGCCCGGCTGTACCGCAGCGGCGACCTGGTCCGGCACCGGGCCGACGGTGAGCTGGAGTTCGTGTCCAGAGTGGACACCCAGATCAAGATCCGCGGCTTCCGGATCGAGCCCGGCGAGGTCGAGGCCGCGCTGACCGCGCACCCGGACATCCGCGAGGCCGCCGTACTGGCCCATCGCGGCAACCTGGTCGCCTACCTGGCGTCCACAGTGGACATCGACGTCACCGGTCTGCGGGCCGAACTGGGGCAGCGCCTGCCCGAACACCTGGTGCCGGCCCAATACGTGGTGCTGCCGGTGCTGCCCAAGACCGCCAGCGGCAAGGTCGATCGCAAGGCCCTGCCCGACCCGGCCGCACACCGCCAGTCCAGCACGGTCGAGCACGTCGCCCCGCGCACCCCGGTCGAGCACGCGGTGGCCGCGGTCTGGGCCGAACTCCTCGAACTGCCACAGGTCGGCGTGCACGAGGACTTCTTCACCCTCGGCGGCAACTCCCTGCTCGCCACCAGGATCGCCGCCCGGCTGCGCGCCCAGCTCGACGTCGAACTGCCCCTGGCCGAGGTCTTCACCGCGCGCACCGTGGCCCGCCTGGCCGAGGTGATCACCGCCGCCGGACCCGGCCAACTGCCGATCACCCCGGTCTTCCACGACGGCCCGCTGCCGCTGTCCTTCGCCCAGCAGCGCCTGTGGTTCCTGGACCGGCTCGCCCCCGGCGGCACCGACTACCTGGTCCCGTTCGCCCTGCGCCTGACCGGCGAACTCGACGAACCCGCGCTGCGTGACGCGGTGCGGGATCTGGCCGACCGGCACGCGATCCTACGCACCCGCTATACCGAACAGGACGGCGAACCGGCCCAACTCATCGACCCGGCCGGGCGGATCCCGTTCACCACCCTGACCACTGACGGCGACCCCCTGGACCTGGTGCACGCCGACCTGCGGCAGCCCTTCGACCTGGCCACCCAGCTCCCGGCCCGTGCCACCCTGATCCGGGTCACCGCCACCGACCACCTGTTCCTGCTGACCCTGCACCACATCAGCTCCGACGGCTGGTCCGCCGAGGTCCTGGCCACCGACCTCAACCGCCTCTACACCGCCCGCCGCGACGGCGACACCCCGCCGCCCGCGCCCACGGTGCAGTACGCGGACTACGCCACCTGGCAGCGGACCACCGCGGACACCCCGGAGTTCGCCGCCCGCCTGGACCACTGGCGCGAGACCCTGGCGAACCTGTCCACTGTGGACCTGCCAACCGACCGGCGCCGCCCCCGGGTGCGCGACTGGCGTGGTGACCGGCTGGCCGTCGAACTGCCCGCCGACCTCGGCCGTGCGGTGGAAACCCTGGCCCGGCAGCACGGTGCGACCCCGTTCATGGTGCTGCTGGCCGCTTTCCAGGCCCTGCTCGCCCGGCACGGCGGCGGTCAGGACATCCCGGTCGGCACCGCGGTCGCCGGTCGCGGCCGCCCCGAACTGGACGAGCTGCTCGGCTTCTTCGCCAACACCCTGGTGCTGCGCGGCGACCTCAGCGGCAACCCAAGCTTTACCGACCTGCTCACCAGGGTCCGCGACACCGCCCTGGAGGCCTACGCGCACGCCGACATCCCGTTCGAGCGGATCGTGGCCGAACTCGCCCCCGAGCGCGACCCGTCCCGCAATCCGCTGTTCCAGGTGATGTTCGAGGTCCGCCCGGACAATCCGGCCCCGTTCACCCTGCCCGGACTCGGGGTCGAGCAGATCGGCATCAGCTGGCCCATCGCCAAGTTCGACCTGATGCTCTCCGTACTGCACCGCGCCGACGGTTCGCTGCGCTGCGGCTTCGAGTACGCCACCGCGTTGTTCGACGAGTCCACAGTGGAACGTCTGGCCGGGCACTACGGCCGTCTGCTCGCCGCCGTGCTGGCCGACCCCGACCGCCCGCTGCACCAGGCCGATGTCCTCGACGACAGCGAACGTTCCCGCCTCACCACCGGCTGGACCGACGCCTGGACCCAGCGCCCCGCGGCAACCCTGCCCGACCTGGTCACCGAACAGGCCCACCGCACCCCGGACGCCACCGCGGTGATCTTCGGCGACACCACCCTGACCTACGCCGAACTGCACGCCCGCGCCGACCGCCTGGCCCGGCAGCTGCGCACCCTCGGCGTCGGACCGGAAACCCCGGTGGCGGTCGCGTTGCGCCGCGAAGCCGACCTGGTCACCGCCGTGCTCGGTGTGCTCAAGGCCGGTGCCACCTACGTCCCGATCGACCCGGCCCACCCGGCGCAACGTCGCGAACACGTGCTCCGGGACAGCGGCGCCCAGGTCCTGATCAGCCAGTCCTGGATCCGCGACGAACTCCCCGAAACCCCGATCCCCCTGTTACTGCTGGACGAACCGGGTCCGGACCCCAGCACGGAGCCACTGTCCACACTGGACCCGGCCGGTGCCGCCTACGTCATCTACACCTCCGGCTCCACCGGCAAGCCCAAGGGCGTGGTGATCAGCCACGAGGCCATCCGCAACCGGGTGCTGTGGACCGTGCGCGAACACGGCCTCGGCCCGGCCGACCGGGTGCTGCAGAAGACCACGGTCAGCTTCGACGCCTCGATGTGGGAGTTCCTGGCTCCATTGGTCGCCGGCGGCACCGTGGTGGTCGCCGCCGACGGCGTGCCCCGCGACCCGGCCGCCATGGTCGCCGCGATGATCGAACACCGGATCACCGTGCTCCAGTTGGTGCCCTCGGTGCTGAGAATCCTGGTCCAGCAACCAGGTCTGGCCGACTGCACCGCGCTGCGCCTGGTGTTCTGCGCGGGCGAACCCCTGCCCGCCGACCTGTGCGACGAGCTGCTCCGCCAGGTCCCGGTCCGGCTCACCAACACCTACGGCCCCACCGAATGCGCCATCGACGTCACCGCCTGGCAGTACACCGGCGAGGAACCCAACGAGATCGTCGCCATCGGCCGCCCACTGGACAACACCCGGATCCTGGTCCTCGACCGGGACAACCAGCTCGCCCCGATCGGCGTGCCCGGCGAACTCTGCGTGGCCGGGGTCAACCTGGCCCGCGGCTACCACGGCCGCGGCGACCTCACCGCGGAACGCTTCGTGCCCAACCCGTTCCCGGTCGAACCCGGCGAACGCCTCTACCGCACCGGCGACCTGGCGCGGTGGCGTGCGGACGGCGTCCTGGAATACCTGGGCCGCCTGGACCGCCAGGTCAAACTGCGGGGCGTCCGGATCGAACCCGGCGAGATCGAGATCGCGCTGTGCGAACACCCCGCGATCACCGCCGCCGCGGTCGAGGTCTACGCCATCGGCGAGGACCAGCGCCTGGTCGCCCACCTGGTCGGCACCGAGACCGACCCGGCCGCAATCCGCGCGCACCTCGCGGATCGACTGCCCGAAGCCATGATCCCCGCCGTCCTGCGCTTCCTGGACGCACTCCCGCTCACCGCCAGCGGCAAGATCGACCGCGCCGCCCTGCCCGGCCTCGACGGCCTGGACACCAGCACCGACCACGTCGAACCCCGCACCCCGGCCGAAACCACCATCGCCGCCCAGTTCGCCGAACTGCTCGGCACCACCAGGGTCGGCGCGACCGACGACTTCTTCGCCATGGGCGGGCACTCCCTGCTCGCCACCCGCCTGGTCTTCCGGCTGCGCACCGCCTTCGGCGTGGACATCCCGGTCGCCGAGGTCTTCACCCGCCGCACCGTCGAAGCCCTCGCCGACCTGGTGTCCACATCGGACAAACGAGCCGACCCGATCGTCCGGGTGCCCCGTGACGTCGACCTGCCGCCGTCCTCCGCCCAGCGCCGGATGTGGTTCCTCGACCAGCTCGAACCCGGTAGCGCCGAATACCTGGTGCCCCTGGTCCTGCGCCTGCGCGGCCCCCTGGACCTGGCCGCGTTCAGCGGTGCCCTGGACGACGTGGTGGCGCGGCACGAGATCCTGCGCACCCGCTACCTGGCCCCGCTGGGCGATCCGATCCAGCTCATCGACCCGGCCACCAGCCTCGACCTGCACCCGATCGACCTGACCACGCTGCCCTACCAGGAAGCCGTCACCCAGGCCGAAACCCTGGTGCACGCCGACACCGCCCGGCCGTTCGCCCTGGACCAGGAGATCCCGTTCCGGGCCCTGCTGATCCGCATCCGCCCGGACGAGCACCTGATCGCGCTCACCGCCCACCACATCGCGGTCGACGCCTGGTCCATCGACGTGCTCACCCGCGACCTCGGCCACTACTACGAATCCCGCACCACCGGCGGCAACCCGCCAGCCGCACCCGCGGTCCAGTACGCGGACTTCGCCGCCTGGCAACACAACTGGTCCACCGGACCCGAACCCGAACGCCACCTGACCTACTGGCGCGACCGCCTCGCCCACCTGCCCCAGCTCGAACTCCCCGGCGACCGCCCGCGTCCATCTACAAGGGACAGTCGCGGCGACCTGCTGGCCATCGAGATCCCCGCGGACACCACCACCGAGGTCGACACCCTGGCCCGCACACACGGCGCCACCCCGTTCATGGTGCTGCTGGCCGCCTTCCACGTGCTGCTGGCCCGGCACACCGGCCAGTCCGACGTCGCGGTCGGCACCCCGGTCGCCGGGCGCACCAGGGCCGAGGTCGAGGACATGCTCGGCGCCTTCCTCAACACCGTGGTGCTGCGCGAATCCCTCACCCGTGTGCCCAGCTTCGGCGCGCTGATCGACCAGGTCCGCGAGCACGTGATCGGTGCGTTCGCTCACCAGGACCTCCCGTTCGAGCGCCTGGTGGACGAACTCCAGCCCGAACGCGACCTCTCCCGCAACCCGCTGTTCCAGGTCATGTTCGAGCTGCAACAGGCCCAGCGCACCCCGCTCCGCCTGTCCGGCCTGACCGTCGAACGCGTGCGCGCCCCCTGGCACACCGCCAAGTTCGACCTCACCCTGTCCCTCGGTCGGCGGGCCGACGGCAGCCTCACCGGACTGTTCGAGTACGCCACCGCGCTGTTCGACGAGTCCACCATCCAGCGGATGGCCGGGCACTACCTGGGACTGCTCCACCACGCCGTCACCAACCCGGCCCTGCCCCTGGACTCCCTGGTCATGCTCACCGAATCCGAGCAGCACCAGCTCCGGCACGAGTGGAACCCGCCCGGCCCCGAGGAAGTCCCGGCCTGCGTGCCCGCCCTGTTCGAGCAGCGCGTGGCCCAGCACCCCGAGGCCGAAGCGGTGTCCTTCGGCCCCGAACGACTCAGCTACGCCCAACTCAACGCCCGCGCCAACCAACTCGCCCACCACCTGTGTGCGCACGGCGTCGGCCCGGAGACCATCGTCGCGGTCTGCCTGGACCGCGGCCTGGACGCGGTGATCTCCCTGCTCGCCGTGCTCAAGGTCGGCGGTGCCTACGTCCCGATCGACCCCGACCACCCGGCCGACCGGCTCACCTTCATGCTCGCCGACGCCACCGCACACCTGGTGATCACCACCGGCGACCGGCACTTCACCACCGACCGACCGGTCGTTCGGCTCGACCGCGAAGCCCAAGCCATCACCCAGCGTCCGGCGGACAACCCCGAACCCCTGGCCACCCCGGCGCACCTGGCCTACATGATCTTCACCTCGGGTTCCACCGGCCGGCCCAAGGGCGTGCTGATCGAACACGGCTCCTACGCCCACCACTGCCGGATCATCGCCCAGCAGTACGACATCCGACCGACCGATCGGGTGGTACTGCTGTCCGCGCTCACCTTCGACGTGGCCATGGACCAGATCGCGGCCACCCTGCTGGTCGGCGCGAGCATCGTGGTGGCCGACCCGCTGTTCTGGAGCCCGGCCGAACTGCCCGACCGGATCCACGAACACGGCATCACCATCATGGAGATCACCCCCGCCTACTACCGCGAGGTCCTCCGCACCCTCCAGCCCGGTGACCCACGCCTGCACGGTCTGCGGCTGATGAACGTGGGCAGCGACGTGGTCACCGTCGAGGACGCCCGCCAGTGGGCCGCGACCGGTCTGCCCGGCCGGTTCCTGTGCAACTACGGCCCCACCGAGGCCACCGTCACCTGCCTGCTGCACCCCATCGCCACCGTGCCGGACGAGGCCCGCGCCGAAGCCGCCCTGCCCATCGGCCGCCCGGTGCCCGGCACCCGAGCGTACATTGTGGACAGACACGGCGACCCGGTACCCGTTGGCGTCCCAGGAGAACTGCTGCTCGGCGGTATCCGGCTGGCCCGCGGCTACCACCGGCGACCCGAGCTGACCGCGGAGAAGTTCGTCCCCGACCCGTTCGGCGCGGAACCCGGCGCCCGCCTGTACCGCACCGGCGACCTGGTGCGCTACCTGCCCGACGGCACCATCGAGTTCCTCGGCCGGATCGACCAGCAGGTCAAACTCCGCGGCTTCCGGATCGAACTCGGCGAGATCGAAGCCGTGCTCGCCCAGCACCCGGCGGTCCGCGCCGCGGTCGTGGTGGCCAGGGACGTGCAACCCGGCGACCGGCGACTGGTCGCCTACCTGGTCCCGCAGGACCGGACCCCGGAGATCACCGACCTGCGTACGTTCGCCGCGGAACGACTGCCCGAGTACATGATGCCCGGCCTGTGGACGTTCCTGCCCGAACTGCCGCTCACCCCGAGCAAGAAGGTCGACCGCAAGGCGTTGCCGCAGCCCGAGATCGACCGCCCCGACCTCGAAAGCCCCTACCTGGCGCCCAGAACCCCGACCGAGCACATCGTGTCCGGGATCTGGGGCGAGGTGCTGGGACTGAGCCGGATCGGGGTCGAGGACGACGTGTTCGCCCTCGGCGCGCACTCCCTGCTCGCCACCCGCGTGCTGGCCCGGCTGAACGTGGTCTTCGGCATCGATCTGCCGCTGCGCCGCCTGTTCGAGGCCACCACCGTCGCCACCCTGGCCGAGGCGGTGCTGCAGGCCATCGAGGCGGAGATCGACCAGCTCTCCGACGAAGAAGTCGCCGCTCTGCTGGCCGAACCCGGCGAGCGCTGACCGCCACCACCCGAGAGGACCCCACGATGACCGTCACCGCGCATCACCCCGGCACGCACACCGCGGCCACCGACTTCTCGGTGTTCCAGGACCTCGAATCCGAGGTGCGCAGCTACTGCCGGAAGTTCCCGATCGTCTTCCACCGCGCCAAGGGCGCCGAACTGCACGGCGAGGACGGCCGGGTCTTCATCGACTTCTTCTGTGGCGCGGGCACCCTGAACTACGGGCACAACAACGACTTCATCAAGCGCCGCCTCACCGAGTACCTGGCAGCCGACGGCATCGTGCACGGCCTGGACATGCACACCGTGGCCAAGCGCGAGTTCCTCAACACCTTCGCCGAGGTCGTGCTGCGACCACGCGACCTGGACTACAAGATCCAGTTCTGCGGGCCCACCGGCACCGACGCGGTCGAGGCCGCGCTCAAACTGGCCCGCAAGGCCACCGGCCGCACCGGCGTGGTCGCCTTCACCGGCGCCTACCACGGCATGTCCCGCGGCTCCCTGGCCGTCACCGGCAGCCGCCGGGCCCGCCGGGCGGGCGGGATCGGGCCCTCCGACGTCACCTTCGTGCCCTATGAGGACAGTCCACAGGGGACATTCGACTCGGTCGGCTACCTGGAACGCCTGCTCGCCGACCCGTCCTCCGGCTTCGAGATCCCGGCCGCGGTGATCGTGGAACCCATGCAGATGGAGGGCGGCATCTACCCGGCCTCCCCGGACTGGCTGCGCTCACTGCGCGCGCTCACCGAACGGCACGGCATCCTGCTGATCTTCGACGAGATCCAGGCCGGTTGCGGCCGCACCGGCACCTTCTTCTGCTTCGAGCACGCGGGCGTGGTGCCGGACATGGTCACCGTGTCCAAGTCCATCGGCGGCTACGGCCTCCCGCTCTCGCTGACCCTGTTCCGCCGCGACCTGGACGTGTGGGAACCGGGCGAGCACACCGGCACCTTCCGTGGCAACCAGCTCGCCTTCGTCGCCGCCACCGCCGCGCTGGACCTGTGGCGGCAGACCAAGTTCCACACCGACCTGGCCGTGGCATCCCGCCGCCTGGACCGCTTCCGCACCGAACTCCTCGACCCGGCCATCGTCACCCGCGGCCGCGGCATGGCCCTGGGCATCGACCTCGCCGGCGCCGGTGGGCCCGAGCGCGCGGACCTGGTGCAGCGGCACGCCTTCGAGCACGGCCTGATCGTGGAGCTGTGCGGCCGCCACGACGAGGTGATCAAGGTGCTGCCGCCGCTGACCATCGACATCGCCCGGCTCGACCGCGGCCTCGACGTGCTCCGCGACGCCCTGCACAGCACCCGGAACCGGTGAGGAGACGACCATGTCCGACCGACGACACCTGATCTCCATCGACGATCTGTCCGATGAGGACCTGCGCTGGCTGGTCCACCGCGGCGCCGAATATTCCGCGGGAGCGCTCGAAGGCACGAAACCGTTGCGGGATCAGGTGGTCGCGGTGCTGTTCCGCCGCACCTCCACCCGCACCCGCACCGCCTTCTCCGCCGGCGCGCTGCGCCTGGGCGCCCAGCTGATCACCTACGGCCCCGGCGACCTCCAGGAGAACACCGGCGAGTCCGTCGAGGACACCGGCGCCGTGCTCTCCGGCATGCTCGACGTCCTGGTCGCCCGCACCGCAGGGCCGGAACGGGAACTCCGCGCCTACGCCGCCCAGCGCCGGATGGCGGTGATCAACGCGATGACCGCGGAGGAACACCCGACCCAGGCGCTCACCGACCTCACCACGCTGACCCGCCACTTCGGCCGGGTCGACGGGCTGCGGGTGCTGTACGTGGGGGAGGGCAACAACACCGCGACCGCGCTGTCCCTGGCCCTGCCCCGCTTCCCCGGCACCGAACTGCACCTGCGCACGCCACCCGGCTACGGCGTGCCGGTCGGTTTCGTCGAACGCGGCGAGATCAGCGCCAAGCGCGGCGGCGCCCGGATCGAACAGCGGCACGACCTGGCCGACCTGCCCGAGGTCGACGTCGTCTACACCACCCGCTGGCAGACCACCGGCACCAGCAAACCCGACCCGGACTGGCGGGAGATCTTCGCACCGTTCCAGGTGGACAGTGCGCTGCTGGCGGCCTGCCCCGGCGCGGTGTTCATGCACGACCTGCCCGCGCACCGCGGCGAGGAGGTCACCGCCGAGGTGCTCGACGGGCCGGCCAGCATCGCGTTCACGCAGGCGGAGAACAAGTACCACAGCGCACGTGCCGTCCTGGAATGGTGCACGGCCTGATCCGAAAGGTGTCCGTCGCGATGTCCGACAACGTCTTCCTCCCCACTGGCGGCTGGCGGCTGTGGTCCCAGTTCTCCCTGCGCGGCCCCGGCTTCCCCGCCGCCGGGGTGCTCCGGCTGGCCCCGGACGGCCTGGCCGCGGCCGCGGACAAGTTCGACCGCGGCACCCCACTGTCCGGTGTGGACTGGACCGCGTTCGAGGAGGAGTTCGGCACGGCCGCGGTAGCGACCGCCCTGGAACTCCAGGACATCGCGGCCCGGCCCGACTTCCGTGCCGCGGTGGCCTGGCAGAACCGCACCGTACTGGGCACCGGCATCAAGCCCTTCCTGGACTGGACCCCCACCGCGGCCGGGCGCAGCAGCATGCCCCGCCAGCGGGAGGAACTGGTGGCGCACTACTGGCAGCGGTTCTGCGTCAAGAACGACACCATCGGCTTCTTCGGCCCGGTCGGCTGGGGCCGCTGGGACCTGGCGCGGGAAGGCGTGACGGTCGACCCGGGCGAGGGCCTGATCGCCGAGTCCACCGTGTACTTCTCCAGCTGGGCCATCGACACCCTCGCCCGCGTGCTCGGCGAGGACCCCGCCCTGCGCCGCTGGACCCCGCCGCGCCGGGTGTCCTTCGTCCGGATCACCGCCGACACCGTGCACCTGCCCGGCCGCCCGCCCCAGCCGATCACCCCGGACCAGCGCGAACTCCTGTCCCGCTGCGACGGCACCCGCTCCCCGGTCGACCTGGCCGCCCAGCTCGGCCGCACCGAGGACGAGGTGCTGGCCGGGATCGAGGACCTGACCAAGCGGCGCTGGGCGGTGTGGCGCCTGGAGGTCCCCACCACCGCACACCCCGAGCAGCATCTGCGGTCCACAATGGAGCGAGTCGGCGACCCGGCGGTCCGCGACCGCGCCCTGGCCAAGCTCGCCGTGCTGGAACAGGCCAAACAACGCATCCACCACGCCTATGGTGACGCGGACGCGCTGTCCGCGGCGATGGCCGCGCTGGAACAGGACTTCGCCGCGCTCACCGAGTCCGCCGCGGTCCGGGCCAAGAACAGCCGCACCGCGCCCTGCCGCTCACTGGTCTACTCCGACTGCCGCCGCTCGGCCACCGCCACCCTGGGCTCGGCCGTGCTGGCCGAACTCACCCCACTGGCCCTGTGCCTGACCGCGGCCCGCTGGCTGACCAACCGGTTCGCCGAGTCGATGACCGCCCGCATCCGCACCGCCTACGAGAAGCTGCTCGCCAAGCACGGCCGGGTCGACCTGGGCGCGCTCTGGTTCGAATGCCTGCCCGTGCCACACCCCGACTCCACCGCCGAGATCGACCGCATCCAGGCCGAACTGCGCGAGCGCTGGACCCGGATCATCAACGCCCCCGACGGCGCCCGCCGGATCCGACTGTCCTCAGTGGACCTGAAAGACCAGGTGGAGGCGGCCTTCGGCGAACCAGGCGATGCCTGGAATATTGCCCGATACGTGAGTCCGGACGTGCTGATCCTGGCCGAGGACGCCGACGCGGTGGCCCGCGGCGAGTTCGAGCTGGTGCTCGGCGAACTGCACGTGGCCATGAACACCGTCGGCGCCTCCCTGTTCGCCATGCAGCACCCGGACATGGCCGAGCTGCTCGCCGAGACCACAATGGACTTCCCCGGCCCGCGGCTGATGCCCATGCTGCCCAAGGAACAGCCGCCACGCTGGTCCACCCGCAGCCGCCCGGCCCTGGTGCGTCCCGAGGACTACTTCGCCGGCATGGTCGACTACACCGCCGACCCGCACAACCCGCGCGCCCTCAACAGCGCCGACATCGAGGTCCTCGACCGGGACGGCCGCCTGCTCGCCATCCTGCCCGACGGCGCCGAGTTCCCGCTCCTGGACGTCTTCGGCAACGCGCTCACCAACCGGGTCATGGACCGCTTCTCCCTGCGCACCAACGCCGAGCACTCGCCGCGGATCACCGTCGACCGGATGATCATCGCCCGCGAGACCTGGCGGTTCGTCGCCGCGAAGCTGGAGTTCACCGCGGAGAAGAGCGAGGCCCGCCGGTTCGTCAAGGCCCGGCAGTGGCGGGAGGAACTGGACCTGCCCCGGTACGTCTTCGTCACCTCGCCCACCGAACCCCGGCCGTTCTACGTCGACTTCGACAGCCCGGTCTACGTCAACATCCTGGCCAAGGCCGCCCGCCGCCTCGCCCGCACCGACCCGGACGGCCGGATCACGGTCAGCGAGATGCTGCCCAACCCGGAACAGGCCTGGCTCACCGACGACCAGGGTCAGCGCTACACCTCCGAACTCCGCTTCGTCGCGGTCGACCAGACCGGCGGTGCCTCATGACCGGTTTCGTGGACGAGCTGCTGGCCAACCCACCGCACACCCCCGCGATCATCACCCCGGACCGCACCGTGTCCTATGGCGAACTGCGCAACCGGATCCTCCGACTGGCCCAATGCCTGGTGGTCGAAGGGCTGCGCCCGGAACAGGTCTGCGCCATCGCCGTGCCCAGGGGAGTGGACGCGGTGGTCGCGATGGCCGCCGTGCTGCACGCCGGCGGCGCGTTCCTCACCCTGGACATCGACCAGCCACCCCAGCGCCTGGCCGCCATGCTCCACAGTGGACACACCAGGCATCTGCTGACCACCAGTCAGGTCGAGCTGCCCTTCCCCGGCCGCACCACCCTGCTGGACCGGCTCACCCCGGCCATCGCACCGCTGCCCGCCGTGTCACCCCGGTCGCTGGCCTACGTCAGCCACACCTCCGGCTCCACCGGCACCCCCAACGCGGTGCTCATCGAACGCCGTGGCCTGGACTCCTACCTGCGATTCCTGGCCAAGGACTACGACCTCGGCCCGCACACCACCGCCGTGCAACTGGCCCCGCTGGGTTACGACGCCTCCATCCGGGACATCTTCGCGCCACTGCTCGCCGGCGGCCGACTGGTCCTCGCACCGCGGGAGTCCCTGTTGCGCGCCAACGAGTTCGCCGAGGTGATCCGGCGCTACGAGGTCGACACCGTGCTCAGCGTGACCCCGTCCTTCCTGACCTTCCTGGCTCAGCACCGGGAGATCGCCGCCGACCTGCGCCGGTTGCGCCTGGTGGTGGCCAGCGGGGAATCCCTGCGCCCGTTCCTCGCCGCGGGCGGCCGGGACCTGATCGCGGGCAGCCTGGTCAACCAGTACGGCCCGACCGAGTGCACCATGACCTCCACCCGCCACCGCGTCCCCGTCGTCCCGGACCTCAGCGCCGACCACATCGGCGTCCCGGTCGACGGCGTCACCGCCCACCTCCTCGATGATCAAGGCAACCCGGTGCCGCCCAACACCATCGGCGAGATCCACCTCGGCGGCCTTGGCGTGGCAAGGGGTTACGCGGATCGCCCAGGGCTCACCGCGGACCGCTTCCGCCCGGACCCGTTCGGCGAACCCGGCTCCCGCATGTACCGCACCGGCGATCTGGCCCGCCGCACCGAGGGCGGCATCCTGGAATACCTGGGCCGGGTGGACCGGCAGATCAAGATCCGCGGCTACCGGGTCGACCCGGCCGAGGTCGAGTCCGCCCTGCTGACCCATGCCGCGGTCACCGGCGCGGTGATCACCGCCGCCACCGACGACCGCGGCCGCGTGCACCTGATCGCCCACCTCACCGGCGACCTCGCCGACATCACCGACGCCGACCTGCGCGCCCACCTCGGGAAAACCCTGCCGCCGCACCTGATGCCGCGCCGGTTCGCCCGCATCGACCGCCTGCCCACCACCAGCACCGGAAAGACCGACCGCAAGGCACTGGCCCGATGACCACCCCCGCCCTGCAACTCGGCCACGCCGACGTCGCCGCCGCCGCGGACCGGATCGCCACCCAGATCCGGCACACCCCACTGCTGCCCTGCCTGCCCGGCCTGCGGCTCAAGGCCGAACACCGCCAGCGCAGCGGCTCCTTCAAACTCCGCGGCGCGGCCAACGCCTTGCTGGGCAACGGGGTCAGCGCGGTCGTCGCCGGATCCTCCGGCAACCACGGCATCGCGGTGGCCACCCTGGGCGCCCGGCTCGGCGTCGCCGTCACCGTCGTGATGGCCGCCGGAGCCAGCCCGGTCAAGGCCGCCCGGATCCGGGAACTCGGCGCCGACATCGTCGCCGTGCCAGGGGGAGTGGCCGACCGCGAACGACACGCCCGCGAACTGGCCGCCAACATCGGCGCGTTCCTGCTGCCCTCCTCCGACCACGACCTGGTGGTCGCGGGCGCGGGCACGGTCGCCCTGGAAGTCCTCGCCGACGCACCCGACACCGACACGATCTTCGTCCCCACCGGCGGTGGCGGCCTCCTGGCAGGCACCTGCCTGGCCGCACTGGGCAAGGACATCCGGGTGATCGGCGTGGAACCCACGGCCTGCCGCCGGTACGCGCGCTCACTCGCCGCGGGCGGCCCGGTCGAACTGCCGCCACCGGACACCATCGCCGACGGCCTGCGTGGCCAACGTCCCGGCGAGGTGCCGTTCCCGATCATCCAGCACCGGGTGGACGACCTCATCGGCGTGTCCGACGAGGCCGTCCGCCACGCACTCGACCTGTTGCGGCGCAACGGGGTCAACGCCGAACCCAGCGGCGCGGTGGCCCTCGCGGGCGCACTGCGCGCCGGGTGGACCGGCACCGCCGTCGCGATCGTCTCCGGCGGAAACACCACAGCGAAAGGACAGCCATGACCAACGACCTCAAGGTGGACGTGCCCGAACTGATCGCCGCGATCTACCGCGAGACGCTCGGCGACGATCACCTGGACACCGCCAGCGACTTCTTCGAGGCGGGCGGCGACTCCCTGGCCGCCTTCCAGATCACCGCCCGCCTGCGCGACGCCCTCGGCGCCGAGGTGCCGGTGGCGCTGGTCTTCGCCTACCCCTCGCCGATCGACCTGGCCGGCGTGCTGGACCTCGAACCGGCACAGGGGTGAGACCGATGGGTGCGGACGAGGTGCGCCTGGACCAGACCTGGCGACTGTGGGACCAGTTCGCGTTGCGCGGCCCCGGTTTCCCCGCCAACGGGGTGCTCCGGCTCGCACCCGCCGGCCTGGCCCAGGCCGCGGACAAGTTCGACCGGGACGACCGGCTCACCGGAGTGGACTGGACCGGATTCGAGGAGACCTACCAGGAAGCCGCGGTGCAGACCGCGCTGGACCTCCAGGACATCGCGGCCCGGCCCGACTTCCGGGCCGCGGTCGCCTGGCAGAACCGCCCGGTGCTCACCACCGGCATCAAACCCTTCCTGGACTGGACCCCCACCGCGGCCGGCCGCACCAGCATGCCCCGCCAGCGCGAGGAACTCATCGCCCACTACTGGCAACGGTTCTGCGTCAAGAACGACACCATCGGCTTCTTCGGCCCGGTCGGCTGGGGCCGCTGGGACCTCACCCAGACCGGCGTCACCGTCGAGCCCGGCGAATCGCTGATCGCGGAGACCAACGTCTACTTCGCCAGCTGGGCCATCGACACCCTCGCCCGCACCCTGGAACCCGGCCTGCGCCAGTGGATCGCGCCCCGCCGCGTCCCGTTCGTCCACATCGGACCGGACGCGGTCACCATCCCCAGCCGCCCACCGCAGCCGATCACCCCGGACCAGCATCGCCTGCTGACCCAGTGCGACGGCACCCGCTCCGCCCACCACCTGGCACAGGCCAACCCCGACCTGGACGTGCCCGCGCTGCTCGCGGACCTGGTCGGCCGCCGCTGGCTGGTGTGGCGCCTGGAGATCCCCGCCGACGCCCACCCGGAACGCTGGCTGCGCACCTGGCTGTCCACAGTGGAGGACGAACCCCAACGGGCCCAGGCGATCGTCGCCCTGGACACCCTGGAACGTGGCCGAGCCGAGGTCGCCGCCGCCACCGACGCGGACACCCTGGCCGCCGCGTTCACCAAACTGGAACAGGACTTCGTCGCCCTCACCGACACCGCCGCGGTCCGCGAGAAGTCCGCGAGCACCGCGCCCTGCCGGGCACTGGTCTACTCCGACTGCCGGCGCAGCGCCACCGCCACCGCGGGACACCGGGTCCTGGACGCACTGGCCCCGCTGTCCCTGTTCCTGACCAGCGCCACCTGGCTCACCGCCAACCTCGCCGACCGGGTCCTGCAACGCGCCGAGGAGGTCTTCGACCGCCTGGCCGCCGACGGCCCGGTCAACCTGGCCGAGTTCTGGTTCGCCTGCATGCCCATCCTGCACGGCGCGGCGGCCGAGGACGCGACCGAGTTGCAGAAGGAGTTCCAGCGCCGCTGGGCCATCATCCTCAACCCGGGCAGCGGCAACCGGGTCGCACGGTCCACAAAGGACATCGAACACCGGGTGTCGGTGGCCTTCGGCAACCGCGCCCCCGGCTGGACCGCGGCCCGCTACCTCAGCCCCGACATCCTGCTCACCGAGGACCACCTGGTGCTCGGCGAACTGCACATCGCCACCAACACCCTGGGCGCCTCCCTGTTCGTCAACCAGCACCCGGACCAGTCCGAACTGCTCGCCGGCACCACTCGCGACCACCCCGGGCCCCGCCTGCTTCCCTTGCTGCCCAAGGAACACCGCTCCCGACTCTCCGCCAGGATCCGGCACACCCTGATCCGCCCCGAGGACCACTACGTCGCCCTGGTCGACCACACCGCCGACCCATCCCGCCCACACACCCACGCCAGCGCCGACATCCAGGTCGAACGGCACGACACCCTGCGGGCCGTGCTGCCCGACGGCACCCGGTTCCCGGTGATCGACGTCTTCGGCCACGTCCTGACCACCCTGGCCATGGACCTGTTCCGCCTGGTCCCGGAAGCCCCGCACACCCCGCGGATCACCGTCGACACCCTGGTCGTCACCCGCGAGACCTGGCGCTTCCCCGCCGCCGAGGTCACCGCGGCCGAGGAGAGGTCCGAACCCCGCCGCTTCGTCCGCCTCCGCCAATGGCGCGAGGCGAACACCCTGCCCCGCTTCGTCTTCGTCACCTCCCCGGCCGAACCCCGCCCGTTCTACGTCGACTTCGACAGCCCCGTCTACCTCAACATCCTGGCCAAGGCCGTCCGCCGGCTGGCCCGCAAGGACCCGGCCGGGCAGCTCACCATCACCGAGATGCTGCCCACCCCGGACCAGGCCTGGCTGCCCGACCACAACCGCGAACCGCACACCGCCGAACTCCGCTTCGTCGCGGTGGCCGATCCTCGCTGAACACAACACAAAACCCCCGCCCCGGAAGCTCGGGGCGGGGGTTTTGACTTCGCGCTCAGCGGACCGCGACCGACTCCCGCGCCGGCCGTGCCGAATCCAGACTCGGCGCGTTACGCACCGCCGGACTCACCGTGGCCACGATCGCCAGCCCGATCATCCACACCGCCAACGCCCACACCGTCGCCCGCGCCCCGATCCACTCCAGCGCGAACCCACCCAGCAACGACCCCAACGGCACCGCGCCGAACGCGATCATCCCCGCCGCCCCCAGCACCCGGCCCTGGATGTGATCCGGCGTCACCGCGATCTGATAGGCCGAGATCGCCACATTCCACACCGGACCGACAAAGCACATCAACGCGTACACCGCGCCCAGCACATAGGGATTGGGCACCAGCAACACCATCGGCACCAGCAGGCCCCAGGCCCAGTTCGCCGCGACCACCACCACCTTCATCGACAGCCTGCGCTCCAGCGCGGGCGCGGCCAGCGAACCCAGCACCCCGCCAACCGCGGCCAGTCCGAACATCACGCCCACCAGCGTCGGCGAGGCGCCGTAGTCCGCGGCGATCACGATCACCACCAGGAACAGCGCGCGGAACAGGAAGTTGCTGCCTGCCACCAGGAACGTGGTCATCCGCAGGAACGGCTGCCGCCACAACCAGGCGATCCCGGCGCCCAGCTCCAGCTTGCGCGGCTTGCGCTCGGCCTGGAAATCGGTGCGGATCAACAACAACGAGGCCAGCGACACCAGGTAGGTCACCGCGTCGAACAGGAACGGCACCGCCCGGCCCAGCCCGAACAACGCCCCGCCCAGCGGCTGACCCAGCATCGCCGCGCCCCGCTCCCTGGCCTCGTTGCGGGACAACGCGAAGGTCAGATGACTCGGATGCACCACATTCGGCACCGCGGCCGCCGCCGCGATCTTGAACGTCACGGTCAGCACCCCCTCGGTGAACCCGACCGCCAGGATGTGCGGCAACGTCAGCGAATCACTCACCAGCGCCACCGCCAGGGTGCCGATGGCCAGTGCGCGCAGGATGTCGCACCAGATCATCACCCGCTTGCGGTTCCACCGATCGACCAGCGCCCCGGCAGGCACCTGGAACACCAGTTGCGGCAGCAGCGCGATGAACCCGCTCACCCCGGCGTCCACCGGCGAACCGGTCAGCGCCAGCACCAGCAGCGGATAGGCCACGCTGGAGGCGTTCGCGCCGAGGCTGGACACCGCCGAACCCGACCACAACAGCAGGAAGTCCCGGTTACGCCGCAGCGGCGGCACCTCTTCGCTCATACGCCCGATGGTTCTCGGCGTCCAGAGCAGGACACAGAGAAGGACCGGCAACCACGCAGGCAGTCCCGGTTGCCGACAGAGGTACCACGCTGACTCTGCTCCACCACCCCCTCCGCTCGGCAGGCTGTCCACTGATCGGCCGACCCGGAGACAGGAAGGCGAACGATGAGCACCAGCTCAATCTCCCGCGCGGAACTGCTGCAGCGCAGACTGCGCGGCCTCAGCCCCGCCGCACCGGAAGCCGGGATCACCCCGGTCGCCAGGGATGGCGCGCTGCCGCTGTCGTTCGCCCAGCGGCGGCTGTGGGTGCTGGACCAGATCCAGCCCGGCGGCACCGAGTACCTGATGCCACTGCGCCTGCGCCTGCGCGGACACCTCAACGTGCCCGCGCTGCGCGCCGCCCTGGACGAGATCGTGGCCAGGCACGAGATCCTGCGCACCCGGTACTCCACAGTGGACGGCGAACCGGTCCAGCTGATCGACCCACCCACGCCGATCGCCTGGCGCGAGGCCGACCTGCGCGGCGCCAACTCGGCCGCCCGGATCGCCAGGCTGATCGACGCCGACGGGCAGCGCCCGCTGGACCTGGCCACCGAACACCCGATCCGGGCCCTGTTCATCCGGCTCACCGCCGAGGACCAGATCCTGCTGATCACCACCCACCACATCGCCGCCGACGGCTGGTCCGAGTCGGTGCTGCTGGCCGAGCTGGACAGCCTCTACGCCACCTTCGCCGCGGCCATGCCCTCGCCGCTGCCGCCGGTCCCGGTGCAGTACGCCGATTACGCCGCCTGGCAGCGCGAGCAGCTCGCCGGCCCGAAGCTCACCGAACAGCTCGCGCACTGGCGCAGGACCCTGAACGGTCTCACCCCGCTCGCGCTGCCTACCGACCGGTCGAGAGGCCCGATCCGGGACCCGCGCGGCGCCAGCGAGACCTTCACCCTGCCCGCGACTCTGGCCGAACCACTGTTCGCCCTCGGCCGAGCGCAGGGCGCGACCCCGTTCATGGTGCTGCTGGCCGCCTTCCAGCTGCTGCTCGGCCGCTACGCCGGTCAGCACGACGTGGTGGTGGGCAGCCCGGTCGGCGGCCGCGACCGCGAGGAGACGCAGAACCTGCTCGGCCTGTTCGTGAACACCGTCGTGCTGCGCACCGACCTCGCGGGCGACCCGAGCTTCCTGGACCTGCTCGCCAGGGTCCGCGAGACCGCG
This sequence comes from Crossiella cryophila, assembly GCF_014204915.1. NCBI lineage: Bacteria > Bacillati > Actinomycetota > Actinomycetes > Pseudonocardiales > Pseudonocardiaceae > Crossiella > Crossiella cryophila. The sequence continues at coordinate 7,755,781 of NZ_JACHMH010000001.1, read as the reverse complement.
CTGGAGGCATACGCCCACCAGCACACCCCGTTCGAGCGCATCGTCGAGGAACTGGCGCCCGAACGCGATCCGTCCCGCAACCCGCTGTTCCAGGTCGTCTTCCAGCTCACCAGCCAGCAGCCCACCGAGCTGGGCTGCCTGCGTGCCGAGCAGGAGCCGGTGGAGTGGAACGCGGCCAAGTTCGACCTCGGCCTGGCCATGGCCACCCACCCCGACGGCTCCCTGACCGGCCAGCTCGAATACGCCACCGCGCTGTTCGACACCGCCACCATCCAGCGCCTGATCGGCCACTTCACCCGGCTGCTGACCAGCATCGTCGCCCTACCGACCGGTCGGGTGGCAACGCTGGAACTGCTCACCCAGCCCGAACGTGACCAGCTGCTCGGCAAGTGGAGCGGCTCCGGCCGCCACTTCCCGGCCACCGCGTCCCTGCCCGAGGTGTTCCAGGCCCAGGTCCGCCGCGCCCCCGAGGCGATCGCGGTCCGCCACCAGGGCGAGAGCCTCACCTACACCGAACTGAACACCCGCGCCAACCGCCTCGCGCACGAGCTGCGCGCCCGCGGCGCCGGTCCCGACCACCTGGTCGGCGTCTGCCTGGACCGCGGCCCTGACCTGGTCGTTGCCCTGCTCGGCGTGCTCAAGTCCGGTGCCGGCTACCTGCCCCTGGACCCGGCCGCCCCTACCGATCGGTTGGCTTACCTGCTGGAGGACGCCGAGGTCGCCCTCGCGATCACCGGCACCCCGCTGCCCGGCGTCGACAGCCTCCCCGTCGACCACCCCGGCCGCCCGGACACCGACCCCGAACCCCTGGTCGCGCCGGACAACCTGGCCTACGTCATCTACACCTCCGGCTCCACCGGCAAACCCAAGGGTGTCCAGGTCACCCACGCCAACGTGCTGCGCCTGCTGCGCGCCTGCGAACCCGACTTCGGCTTCGGCCCCACCGACGTCTGGACCCTGTTCCACTCCTACGCCTTCGACTTCTCCGTCTGGGAACTCTGGGGCTCCCTGCTGCACGGCGGCACCGCGGTGGTCGTGCCGTATGAGATCTCCCGGTCCCCGCAGGACTTCCTCGACCTGCTGGTCAGCGAGCGGGTCACGGTGCTCAACCAGACCCCATCGGCCTTCCGCGGCCTGATCGAGGCGGTCACCCAGGCCGACCTGTCCGCCGACGCGCTGTCCCTGCGCACCGTGGTCTTCGGCGGCGAGGCCCTGGACGTCACCGAACTCGCGCCCTGGTTCGACCGCTTCGGCGACCAGCGGCCCGAACTGGTCAACATGTACGGGATCACCGAGACCACCGTGCACGTCACCTACCGTCCGGTCAGTAGGCAAGACCTGGACGGCGACCAGCGCAGCCCGGTCGGCGGCGCCCTGCGCGACCTCCGGCTGTACGTGCTGGACCCGGAACTGAACCCGGTCCCGATCGGCGTGCCCGGCCAGGTCTATGTCTCCGGCCCCGGCCTGGCCCGCGGCTACCTCGGCCGACCCGCTCTCACCGCCGACCGCTTCGGCCCCGACCCCTACGCCACCAGCCCCGGCACCCGCATGTACCGCACCGGCGACCTGGCTCGCTACCGGGCCGACGGCGACCTGGAGTTCCTCGGCCGCGCCGACAACCAGGTCAAGATCCGCGGCCACCGCATCGAACCCGGCGAGATCGAAGCCGCCCTCACCACCCACCCCGCCGTGGACAAGGCCGTCGTGCTGGCCCACCAGTCCCGCCTGGTCGCCTACTTCACCGGCGCCCCGGCCGAGCTTGCCGACCTGCGCGAACACCTCGGCCGGACCCTGCCCGCCTACATGGTGCCCGCCCTGTTCGTGCCCGTGGACGCCTTCCCGCTCACCGTGAACGGCAAGATCGACCACGCCGCGCTGCCCGATCCGGACGCCCACCGCGCCCAGCACACCGCCGATCAGCTCGCCCCGCGCAACCCGGTCGAACAGATCATCGCCGAGACCTGGGCCGAGGTGCTGGGGGTGCCCACGGTCGGCGTGCGGGACAACTTCTTCACCCTGGGCGGCGATTCCATCCGCGCCATCCGGGTGGTCGGCGCACTGCGCCCGCGCGGCATCGACCTGTCCGTGCAGAACCTGCTGCTGCACCAGAGTGTCGAGGAACTCGCCCGCTTCAGCGAGACCCGCGACCAGTCCACAGTGGACAACGCCGAGGAGCGCAGGGTCGAGGCCTTCGCGCTGCTCGATCCCGCGGACCGGGCCGCGCTGCCCGCCGGACTGGTGGACGCCTACCCGATGTCCATGGTGCAGGCCGCGATGGTCTACCAGATGATCGCCGACAGCGAGGAAAGCCCGTACCACAACATCACCCTGCTGCCGATCAACGACGACGGCCCGCTCGACCTGACCGCACTGCGTCAGGCCGCGGCCCTGCTGGGACAGCGGCACGAGATCCTGCGCACCTCCTTCGACCTCAACGGGTTCAGCGAACCACTCCAGCTCGTGCACCCGGCTGGCGCGATCGAGGTCGGCTACCACGACCTGCGGGACAGCACCGATCCGGACGCCGAGATCCAGCGCTTCATCACTGACACCCGCGCCACGCCCTTCGACGTCGGCACCGCGCCGATGCTGCGTTTCCACGCCCACCAGACCGCGACGGACCGCTGGACGTTCTCCTTCATCGAGTGCCACGCCATCCTGGACGGCTGGAGCCACCACTCGCTGATCACCGAACTGATGGCCGACTACCGCGCCCTGCGTGCGGGCCGCGAACCCGCCGTGCCGATCGTCCACAGTGTCCGGTTCGCCGACTACATCGCCCTGGAACAACGCTCCCTCAAGGAGAATGACGACCGCGAGTTCTGGCGGGACCGCCTCGGCCGGTTCGACCGGGTCGAACTGCCCGAGGGCTGGTCGGCCGAACCCGGCGGCGACGAGACCGCGTACAAGATCGGCGTCCCGATCGCCGACCTCGAACCCGGTCTGCGCGCCTTGGCCGTGGTCGCGGGCGTCTCGCTCAAGAGCGTGCTGTTCACCGCGCATCTCAAGGCACTCAGCGTGCTCAGCGGCTCCACCCGGTTCCACACCGGCCTGGTGTGCAACGGACGGCTGGAGACCAGCGGCGGCGAGACCGTGCGCGGCATGCACCTCAACACCGTCCCGGTCGGCGTCGAGCTGGCCGGCTCCACCTGGCTCGACCTGGTGCGCCAGGTCTTCGCCGAGGAGGTCGCGGTCTGGCCGCACCGCCGGTTCCCGCTGCCGGAGATGCAGCGCGAATGGGGCGGCGGTGCCTCCCTGGTCGAGACCGCGTTCACCTACCTGGACTTCCACGTGCTGGACGCGCGCCGGATCGAGTCCGCCGGCGTGGTCGACGTCAGCCCCAACGAGTTCGCCCTGGACGTCTGGACCTTCCCCGGCGCGCTGTTCCTGGCCGCCCGGCCGGAGCGGATCAGCCGCGCCAACGGCGAACGCCTGGCCCGGCTGTACCGGCGGATCCTGGAACTCATGGCCGCCGACCCCGGCGGCAACGCCAGGGACAACGGCCTGGACGAGGTGGAAACCGCCCGGCTGCTCTCCTTCGCCCATGGCGAGGAGGCCGAGTATCCGGAACTGTGCCTGCACGAACTGTTCGAGCAGCAGGTCGGCCGGACCCCGGACGCGACCGCCCTGCGCTGCGCCGACGGGTCCACTGTGGACTATTCCGCGCTCAACGCCCGCGCCAACCGGATCGCGCACCACCTGCGCTCCCTCGGCGTCGGCCAGGAGTCCAGGGTCGGCATCCTGCTCCGCCGCGGACCGGACCTGGTCGCCGCCCTGCTCGGCGTGCTCAAGGCGGGTGCGGCCTACCTGCCGCTCGACCCCACCCACCCGGCCCAGCGCCTCACCGACCTGCTCGCCGAGACCCACGCCGAGGTCGTGCTCGCCGAAACCGCCACCGCACACCTGCTGCCCGGCAGGCGACTCGTCCTGCTCGACGAGACCGACTTGGATCATGTGTCCACAGTGGACCTCGGACGGACGTCCACACCGGACTCGCTGGCCTACATCATCTACACCTCCGGCTCCACCGGCACGCCCAAGGGCGTCATGATCGAGCACCGCAACCTGGTCAACTACGTGCTGTGGTGCCTGGGCGCGTACACCCCGTTGCGCGGCAAGGGATCCCCGCTGTACTCCTCGGTCGCCTTCGACCTGCCGGTCACCTCGATCTTCCCCGCGCTGCTCACCGGCCAGCCGGTCACCATCACCGCCGACGACGGCACCCCGGGCATCGACGCCCTGGTCGCCGCACTGGAGGCGGGCGAGTTCGGTCTGCTCAAGCTGACCCCCTCGCACCTGGCCGTGCTCAACCAGTCACTCACCCCCGAGGCAGCCCGCCGGGCCACCGGCCGGATCATCGCCGGTGGTGAGGAACTGGTGCGGGACATGGTGTCCAGCTGGGCGCGGCACGCCCCGGACACCGTGGTGGACAACGAGTACGGCCCCACCGAGACCACCGTCGGCTGCTCCTGGCTGGAAGCCCCGGCCAACGGCCTGGAACCCGGCGTGCTGCCCATCGGCAAGCCCATCGCCAACACGGTGATGCGGGTGCTGGACGCCAACCTGGAGCTGGTGCCGGTCGGCGTGGCGGGGGAGCTGTACATCGGCGGCGCCCAGCTCGCCCGTGGCTACGTCGAACGACCCGAGCTGACCGCCGCCCGGTTCATCCCGGATCCCTTTGCCGCACAACCGGGTGCGCGGCTGTACCGCACCGGCGACCTGGCCCGCTACCGCGCCGACGGCGTGCTGGAGTTCGCCGGCCGGGTCGACCACCAGGTCAAGATCCGCGGCTACCGGATCGAACTCGGCGAGATCGAGGCCGCCCTGCACCGCCAGGTCCCGCTGCAGGACGTCATCGTGCGCGTGCACACCGCGCCCTCCGGCGACAAGGAACTCATCGCCTACCTGGTCCCAGCCGAGGACAGCACCCTGGACATCGCCGCCCTGCCGGCGAAGCTGGCCGAGATCCTGCCCGACTACCTGGTGCCCCAGGCCTTCCTCGAACTCGACGAGCTGCCGCTGACCAGCAACGGCAAGGTCGACACCGCCCGCCTCCCGAAACCCGAACTGGCCAAGGTCAGTGCTCGGTTCCAGGCGCCGCGCACCGCGGTGGAGAACATCCTGGCCCGCGCCTGGGCCGAGGCGCTCAAGCGTGGCCGGGTCGGCGTGCACGACAGCTTCACCGAACTCGGCGGCCACTCGCTCAGCGTCATGCGGATCATCGTGAAACTCCGCGAGGAACACGGCATCCGACTGTCCTTCCGGGACTTCTACGAGCACCGCACCATCGCCGAACTCGCCCGGGTGCTCGGCGACAACAGCGCCGAACAGTCCGAAGTGGACAGCCTGGACGCGGTGGTGTGGCTGCGCCGAGGCGGTAGCAGAGCGCCCCTGTTCTGCGTGCACCCCGGCAGCGCGCACTGGTTCGCCCAGCTCGCCGAACACCTCGACCCCGACCAGCCGGTCGCCGCCTTCGAGTGGCCCGGCCTGAGTCGCCGCTGCCCGGCGCCGGAGAGCGTGCACCACATCGCCGAGCTGAACCTCGCCCAGCTCCGTCGCCTGCAACCCAGCGGTCCCTACCGACTGCTCGGTTGGTGCGGTGGCAGCCAGATCACCACCGAGATGGCCCGCAGGCTGCGTGCCGAGGGCGAGCAGGTCACCTTCATGCTGCTCGACCCCGCGCTGGACAGCTACGAACGCGCCAACATGCACGAGTTCATGGCCCGCTTCCGCCGAGCCGAACACCTGTTGGCCGAACTGGCCACCGCCTCCGCCGAACAGGTGCCCGCACTCCAGGAACAGGCCGTGGCGGTGCTGGAGCTGATCGTCGACGACGGCCGGATCGACCCCCCGGTGCCGGGCGACGAGTTCTGGCCGTCCAGGGTGCGGGTGTGGCGCGAGCTGCTGCAAACCCGCCTGGACTACCGGCACGAGCCCTACCCCGGGCCACTGCACCTGATCGCCGGGGACGAACTGGCCGCGGGTGAGCACGAGGTCGCGGTCGGCGTGAACTTCGTCGATTACACCCAGCGCTGGGCCGAACTGGCCACCGGTGGGCTGGACGTGCACCGGGTCGGCGGCAACCACCTCGGCGTCCTGCGGGCGCCGCAGGTCGGCGAGGTGGCGCGGGTGCTGACCCGCCTGATGGCAACCCCCGAAGACGCGCAGAAGGATGTGAACTGATGTCGATGGTCCTCGAGGTCGACGCGCCCGCGGGCGTAGTGACCCTCAACCGCGCCAACGCACTCGCCGTCGAGGAGGTCGCGAGCACCTTACTGTCCACTGAGGACGGACGCATCGACGACCGCGGCTGGGTGCGTGCGGCCGCGGAACGCGCGCACGAGCTGCCGATCTCCTTGCGTCGCGCCCTGTCCGCCTACCGGCGGGACTCCGGACCCAGTGGCGCGCTGGTGATCCGCGGCCTCCCGGTGGACGAGTCCCTGGTGCCGGAAACCCCGGCGCAGAGCGGATCCGTGCAACGCGCCGCCACCATCCCGGCCGCCACACTGATGATGGTCACCCACCTGCTCGGCGACGTGATCGCCTTCCGCCCGGAGAAGTCCGGCGCCCTGGTGCACAACGTGGTGCCGGTGCCCGGCAGCGAGGACTTCCAGGGCAACGAGGGCTCGGTGCTGCTGTCCTTCCACAACGAGAACGCCTTCCACGACAACCGGCCGGACTACGTGCTGCTGCTGTGCCTGCGTGCCGACCACGACCGTGAGGCGGGCCTGCGCACCGCGTCCATCCGCCAGGTGCACGACCTGCTGAGCGACCAGAGCCGGGAAGTGCTGTTCCGCCGGGAATTCGTCACCGCCCCGCCCCCGTCCTTCGGCCTGCCGGCCGGTGAGACCGAACCGCACGCGGTGCTCACCGGCGCCCCCGACGACCCGGACGTCCTGGTCGACTTCGCGGCCACCACCCCGCTGACCGAGTCCGCCCGCACCGCCATGGCCGAACTGCAGAACCTGTTCGCCACCAACGCGTTGACCCACTACCTGGTGCCCGGCGATCTGGCCATTGTGGACAATCGGGTCACCGTCCACGGCCGCACCGGGTTCACCCCGCGCTACGACGGCCAGGACCGCTGGCTGCAACGAACCTTCGCCACCCAGGACCTGCGACGGTCCCGGGTGCACCGGATCGGCGACGGCCAGGTGCTGTACGGCTGAGAGCGGACCCCAGGCGTGGGCTTCGGCGGCGGAGCCCACGCCTGGCCCATCGGAGGGGCCATGGAACAGGCAGTCCTGCACCGCATCCACAGTTCCCACACCCACGCCAAGATCACCATCACCGGCCAGATCCACCTGGCCCCCCTGCTCCGCGAGATCGCGAACCACCAGGTCCCCGTCCACGCCATTACCTACCGACCGGACGGTTGGGCCGCGATAGTCCCCAGAACCGCCGGCCCCCGCCTAGCCGCGGCCCTCCAAGCGGCCCGACCCCACCTCGGCTTCACCCACCTCACCCTGGACAGCGACATCGCCGAGGTCGCGGTCACCGGCTCCGGCCTGCGCTCGGATCCCGCCATCCGCCCGATCTTCTGCGAGGCCCTGACCAGGATCGGCGTCACCCTGGACTTCATGTCCGCCACCGGCAACCGCCTGGCGGTGCTGTGCCCCGACCACCAGGCCGCCCCCGCCATCAGAGCCCTGCGCGAGGCTCTGGAGATCGCTGTCGCCGGCGTCCTACTAACGGATGACTCATCCGCTTATGCTACGGTGCAGGCGGATAGCAAATCCGGTTAGCAGGAGGTAGCAGTGCGGACCTGGACCCTCGCCAACATGCCCGACCAGACCGGCCGCACGGCAGTGATCACCGGTGCCACCAGCGGCCTCGGCCTGGCCGTCGCCCACGCCCTCTCCGCCCGCGGCGCCCGAGTGATCATGGCCGTCCGCAACATCGCCAAAGCGGAAGCCCTGCGCCCCCAATTCCCCGGCGCCGACCTGGCCATCCACAAACTGGACACCTCCGACCTGGACTCGGTCAGCTCCTTCGCCGCTGACCTGGAGTCCCGAGGCGACCAGGTGGACGTCCTGATCAACAACGCCGGCATCGGCAACCAGCCACACGCGGTCTCGGCCCAAGGCCACGAACTCCACCTGGCCACCAACCACCTGGGCCACTTCCTGCTGACCGCCCTGCTGCTCCCCAACCTGGCCAACGGCAAAGACCCACGAGTCGTCACGGTCGCCTCCTTCATGTACAAACTCGGCCACTTCGACTTCGACAACCTCCACCTCACCCGCGGCTACAACTCAGGCCGCGCCTACTCCAACTCCAAACTCGCCAACGTCCTGTTCGCCACCGAGCTGGACCGTCGCCTCCGCGCGACAAACTCCCCGGTCCAAAGCATGCTCACCCACCCCGGCATCGCCCGAACCCCCATGATCAGCAGCGCCCCCGGCCCCATCCTCAGCCGCCTCACCGGCAGCATCGCCGGCCTACTCGGCCGCCCGGCAACCCAAGCCGCCCTCCCCATCAACTACGCCGCAACGGCCCCCGAAGCCCCCGCAGGCCAAATGCTCTCCCCAGGCAAAACCCTCCGCAAAACCCAGGTAACCCAAGAACCCCTCCGAGCCAAAGGCTTCACCCCCGAAGCAGCCACCACCCTCTGGACCCACTCAGAGAACCTGACCAACGCCCCCTACCCCACCCCCCAAACCCCCTGACCCCACCCTGTGGACAACCACCCCCACACCAACAACTTCCCCGCTATGTTCAACTCACGCCCAGTCCACCCACCCGCCCCCTCGCCCCGGCAACCCCCGCGAAGCGCCCCCAACCCGCTTCGCAGCTGAACCCCGAACTCCACAAGTCGCACTGAGTAACGAACCCCGGCTTCGCGTATCGCTAGCAAGGGTGAACCTGGAATCCCCGTAATAGTGAACGCCTCGGGGAACTCAGCCCCATGGTCATTTCGTTACCGCAGTACAAAGCGGAGGGCGGCGCAGGACACCCCCAGGTCCCAACCCGCCCCGCCCAACCGGACAGCCAGGCAGCCAGGCATCGAGGAGCAGGGACGCCGGTGCAGCTGAAGAATGGGAACGCCAAGGAACCGGGAACGGAAGTGAGCCCGGGAACCGCAGCGGGTCGGGGAGCGGAAGCGGGCCTGGGAGCGGAAGCGGTCTGGGGAGCGGAAGCAAGCTCGGCGTGCGGAGCTGCCCGGGGAACCGGAAGTGAAGGCACCGGCGCGACGCGTGCCGGGAGCCGACGCACAGCGGAACCGGGTCGTGCCGCAGGGAAACCGGGTCGCGTCGCGGGCGGGGCGGGTCGCGTTTCCAGTTGACCTTGTCCGGGTCGTTCCACCGGCCCTCCGGGATGGGTGACCGCTGTCAACGGTGAGCGGTTCGTTGACGCTGGTGCGGGAGACGGTCTCCATGTGCCGGAGGGCTGGGTGCATGGATTCGCGAACAAGTCCGGAGTGCCCGCATCCGTGCTCGTGGTGTTCGCGCCAGGGGCGTCGCGAGTGGCGAAGGCGTGGCGGGTGCCGTGGGTGTCGGCCGCGTCGCGGGCGGAGCCCTTCAGTGAACTGGTCGCGACCCGGGCCGGCGGGGCGGGTGCTCGGTGACGACCAGCGGCGGGATCGCACGCCCGGCGTGGCCAGAGCCAGGTTTGGCGTGCGGGGTATGGACGTGGGCAGGGCGGTGGCGGTCAGTCGGGATGGCGAACATCGGCTCAGCAAGCCGGTGGTCGGGGAGAGCGAGCTGTTGGTGGGGGCGTGGCGGGGGACGCGCATGCAGGCGCGACGGTGCGGCATCGGTTTCGGCGGCGATTGATCCGACTCAGCTGAATCTCCGACAGGTGCACCCGAGCCCGGTCGAACTCTTCGAGGAGCTTGCGGGGGAAGAGTTTTCGGTTGCGGCGAGTGAGATGGGGGAGAACCTCACTGCCCGGGGATGGACTCGCTGGGGTTGCCGCGGGGAAGCCGTGTTGAGGCTGGGAGGAGAGGGCCTTGCTGGAGGTGACGGGGGCCTTTGGTGCTGGTGGGGCGGGTTTGAGCTGTTGGGTGGTTACGATCTCCTGGATGCGCCCGACTGGTAGCAAGGAGCACGATGACCTACCTCGCCGCTGATGTGCGTTATGACGCCATGCCTTATCGACGGTGTGGTCGCAGCGGACTGAAGTTGCCCGCGATCTCCTTGGGGTTGTGGCACAACTTTGGGCACGCCAAGGATCTGGAGACTCAGCGGGACATTGTGCGGGCCGCTTTTGATCTGGGGGTCACGCACTTTGACCTGGCCAACAACTATGGGCCGCCGCCGGGGGCTGCGGAGGAGAACTTCGGGCGACTGTTCTCTGCTGACTTGCGGCCGTATCGGGATGAGTTGATCGTCTCGACCAAGGCTGGGTACCTGATGCACCCGGGGCCGTACGGGGAGTGGGGGTCGCGTAAGTATCTGGTGTCCTCTTTGGACGCCAGTTTGCGGCGGCTTGGGTTGGACTATGTGGATGTCTTCTACCATCACCGGCCGGATCCGGATACTCCCATCGAGGAGACCATGGGGGCGTTGGATTCCTTGGTGCGGCAGGGGAAGGCGCTTTACGCGGGGGTTTCCAACTACTCGCCGGAGCAGACCCGGGAGGCCGCGGGGGTGTTGGCGGAGCTGGGGACGCCGTTGCTGATTCATCAGCCTTCGTACTCGATGGTCAATCGGTGGATCGAGGATGGGCTGCAGGATGTGCTGGATGAGGTGGGGGCGGGGTCGATCGCGTTCTCGCCACTGGCGCAGGGGTTGCTGACTGATCGGTATCTGGATGGGATTCCGGCTGACTCGCGGGCGGCGGGGGCCAGTCCGTTTCTCGACGCGGAGCGGATCACCGAGCAGCAGCTCACGTTGACCCGTGGGCTCAATGAGGTCGCCCGGCAGCGTGGGCAGACGTTGGCTCAGCTCGCGCTGGCGTGGGTGTTGCGTGGGGAGCGGGTCACCTCGGCGTTGATCGGGGCCAGCAGTGTCAAGCAGCTCACCGACAATGTCGCGGCTACCGGGAACCTGGACTTCGCGGATGCCGAACTGGCCGAGATCGAGCGGTTGCTCGGCGGGAACTGACGCGGGGCCCGGCCTGGGGCAGGCGGGGTGCCTGCCCCAGGCCGGGGGTCAGCCGGTGGCCGGTTCGGTGATCAGCCGGTGGCCAGTTCGTAGGCTCGTTGCGGTACGAACTGGCCCGCGGGGGCGATGCAGCCGTCGGACTCGCCGGGCAACTTCACCCACAGGTGGGCCGCGATCTGGGGGTCGCCGGTGTTGGTGGTGCTGGGGGTGCCCACGGCGCGGCCTGCCGGATCGCACCAGTCGCTGTTGAGTGGGCCGTTGCCGTTGCGGCTGGTGTCGATCACCGCGCGCAGCCGGGAACTGCCCAGGCGGGACAGGATGTCCTTGGCGTAGGCAGTTTCCGCGCTGGTGTGCCGGTAGTTGGACACGTTCAGGGAGATGCCGTCGGCGCTGTTGAGCACGTCCGACTGGGTGAGGCGGGTGGCCATCTCCGCGGCGCTGTGCCAGTTGGAGTGCGCGGCGTCGAAGTAGACCTTGGCCGCGGCCGAACCTGCCTTGAGTCGCTTGCCCGCGTAGGCCATGGACGCCCGGGTTTCGGCCTGCTGGACGTCGTTCTGGCAGTTGGACATCAGGGCCAGCACATCCGGTTCCAGCACGATGGTGGCCGGTCGTCCGGCCAGGCCGGCGGCGACCTGGTCCACCCACTGGCGGTAGGCGCTGTGACTGGGGGCGCCGCCGCTGCTGGGGCCGTTGCAGTCCCGGTTCGGGACGTTGTAGACCACCAGGATCGGCACCTTCCCGGCCCTGGCCGCCGCACCGACCAGCTCGTCCACCTGGCCGCGCACGGTGGTGGTGTTGGTGCTGGTGAACCAGCGGGCCTGGGGGACCGCGGCGATCCGGTCGCGGATCACCGGCATGCGGCCGTCACCGGGGTTGGCGGCCACCCATTTGGCCGCGTTGGTGGCCGGATCGACGTAGAAGCCCGAGGGGGCGGCCTGGGCTGGTGGGCCCAGCAGGGCGGCCGCGACGAGCACCGTGCTGAGCACGGGCAACACTGACCATCTGCTCATCTGAACTCCGAGTTGCCGACGTGACAGGGAGGCGGCGGCGGTTTCTGGGAGCGCTCCCAGAACGGGTTCGAGCTTACGGATGTGCTGCCCTGCTGGGAAGTGCGGTCTTTTCAGTTGGGGTGGGGGTTCCGTGCGTGCGCATCTACCGAACGGTTGGTAGGCGTGCGGAAGACCGCCGTGGCGGTACAGCGGCGGTGGTGGTAGGGCGGTGATGGTTCAGCTGAGCGGCTGAGCGGTGGGGCGGTGGTGGGTGGTGGCGGTGCGGCGGTGGCGGCCGTGGTCAGGCTGAGGCGTGGCAGCGATGGCGATCAGGCTGAGGTGCGAAGGTGGTGGCGGCGGTCGGGCTGAGGCGCGGCGGCGACGGCGGCGACGTGGCGGTGGTGGCGGCGATCAGGCTGAGGCGCGGCGGTGGCGGCGGTGGTCGGGTTGAGGCGTGGTGGCGACGGCGGCGGTCGGGCTGAGGCGCGGCGGTGGTGGTGGCCGTCAGGCTGAGGCGCGGCGGACCAGGCGGACCGGCAGTACCCGGCGGCGGGGTGCCGGGGCGTCGCCGTCGATGAGCTGGTGCAGGGTGGCCATCATCTGCCGGATCTGCTCGCGCGGGTCCTGGTGCACGGTGGTCAGTGGCGGGTTGGTCGCCTCGGCCAGGCCGGGGTGGTCGTCGAAGCCGACCAGCGCCACGTCCTCGGGCACCCGTCGACCGGCGTTCTGCAGCGCGCGCAGGGCGCCCGCGGCCATGGGGTCGTTGGCCACGAAGACCGCGTCCAGGTTCGGCACCCTGGTCAGCAGTCTGCGCATGGCCTGTTCGCCGCCCTCGGGGGTGAAGTCGCCCTCCTCGGACAGCCGGGCCGCGGTGCGCTCGGACAGGCCCAGGGTCTGCTGCCAGCCGATCCGGCGGTCCACTGCCGAGCGCTGGTCCAGTGGGCCGGAGACGGTGCCGATCCGCTTGCGCCCCAACGACTGCAGGTGTTCCACGGCGAGCTTCGCGCCGCCGGTGTTGTCGAAGTCCACCAGGTGCAGGCCGCGGATGGTCCCGCCCGGCCTGCCGCCGCCGAAGACCATCGGCAGCCGCAGCGAGCGCAGTGCGGCAGGCAGCTGGTCGGCCTGGTGCGAGGCGAAGATCAGCGCGCCGTCCACGTGTCCGCCGTCCAGGAAGCGCACCGTGCCGGGTATGTCTTCCTTGCTGTCCACCAGCATCATGAGCATCTGACTGCCCAGCGCGGACAGCTCGCGGAAGGCGCCGCGGACGATCTCGGCGAAGTAGGGGTCCTCCAGGACCTTGGTCTCCGGCTCGGAGAGCACCAGGGCGACCGCGTTGGTGCGGCGGGTGACCAGTGAGCGGGCCGCCTGGTTGGGCGAGTAGCCCAGCTCGCGGGCGGAGTTGAGCACCTTCTCCCTGGACCGGGCGCTGACGTAGCTCTCCTCGTTGAGCGCCCTGGACGCGGTGGACCGGGAGACGCCCGCGTGCGCGGCGACATCCTCCAGCGTCGGCCGTGCCTCGTCTCGGATCACGCCCACCACCCTATCCGTCCACGTCCCGGCTGATCAGCCTAACCCGGGCAACGCGGCCGAACGGCTGAAACCGGCCAGGACCCGACCTCCGCAGGGCGCTGATCCGTGGCGATCGCGGCATCCTGGAGAGCGCATTCCACGCTGCCGCCGCCACGGTCAGATGAGGAGCGTCATGCGGTTACCCGGACTCGCCATGGTCGGGTTGATCCTGTTCGCCATCGGCCTTTCCGGCTGTGACCCGGCCGAGGACCGCGGTGGCACCGGCACGCTCACCTACTGGGCCAGCAACCAGTCGGCCAGCCTGGACCGGGACCGGGAGATCCTCAGCCCGCGACTGGCCGAGTTCACCCGGCGCACCGGGATCGAGGTCGAGCTGGAGGTGATCCCCTGGTCGGACCTGCTCAACCGGATCCTGGCCGCGGCCTCCAGCGGACAGGGGCCGGATGTGCTCAACATCGGCAACACCTGGTCGGCCTCGCTGCAGGCCAGCGGCGCGCTGCGACCGTTCGACGAGTCCGCGCTGGCCAAGGTCGGCGGCCGGGACCGGTTCCTGCCCAGCACGCTGACCTCCACCGGCGCGGCCGGGCAACCACCGGCCGCGGTTCCGTTGTACGGCCTGGCCTACGGCCTCTACTACAGCAGGAAACGCTTTGCCGAGGCCGGGATCAGCAGCCCGCCGGGCACCTGGGCCGAGTTGCTGGACACCGCGCGCAGACTCACCGAACCGGCCCGAGATCGCTGGGGGCTGGGCATCATGGGGTCCAGCTACACCGCGAACGCGCACCTGGCGTTCGTCTTCGGCCGCCAGCACGGCGCCACCCTGTTCGAGGGCGACCGGTCCACTTTGGACTCACCGCAGCTCGCCGCCGGTATCGGGCAGTACCTGGATCTGGTGGCCGGGGCGAAGGTGGTCAACCCTGGCAACGCCGAGTACCAGAACGACACCCAGCCGCTCAAGGACTTCGCCACCGGCCGGACCGCGATGGTGATGTTGCAGAGCCACGCCACCATGGGCCTGCGCGCCAACGGGATGGCCGCCGAGGACTACGGGGTCGCGCCGATCCCGGTGCCCGATCCGTTGCCACCGGGTGGGAAACGGATCACCAGTCACGTGGCCGGGATCAACCTCGGCGTGTTCACCGACACCGACAACGCCGAGGGCGCGCTGAAGTTCGTCGAGTTCATGACCAGTCCGGACACCCAGCGCGCGGTCAACGCCGACCTCGGCTCGCTGCCGGTGGCCACCGCGGCCTACGACGATCCGCGGTTCCAGGGACCGGTGGTCCGGACCTTCCGCGAGGTGTTGGCCGGCACCGCCGAGACCATGCCGATGATCCCCCAGGAAGCCCAGTTCGAGACCCTGGTGGGCACCGCGGTCAAGGATCTACTGGCCAGGATCGCCGGCGGCCGGACCGTGACGGTGGCCGACGTCCGGGCCGAGCTGGCCGCGGCCGACGAGCGGATGCGCGGCGGCGGATGAGCGGGCCCACCCCGGGGCGGCGGCGCGCGGTCCGGTGGCTGCCGTACCTGTTGCTGGCGCCCGCGTTGCTGGTCGAACTGCTGGTGCACGTGCTGCCGATGCTGGCCGGTGCGGTGATGAGCCTGTTGCGGCTCAACCAGTTCGCCATCCGCGACGTCACCAGGGCCCCGGCGGCCGGACTGGACAACTACCGGGTGGCCGCCGACCTGACCGGACCGGTCGGCGCGGATCTGTTGCGCTCCTTCGGGATCACCCTGGCCTTCAGCCTGCTCGCGGTGAGCGGGGCTTTCCTGCTCGGCCTCGCGGGTGCGGTGGCGATGCGGAAAGCCTTCCGGGGCAGGGGAGTGCTGCGCACGCTGCTGCTGATCCCGTTCGCACTGCCGGTGTTCTCCAGCGTGATCACCTGGAACTTCATGCTGCAACGCGACACCGGCCTGGTCAACACGGTGCTGGTGGACTGGCTCGGCCTCACCGAGGAGCGGATGTTCTGGCTGGTCGGCCCGAACAGCTTCGTCAGCCTGGTCGTGGTGGCGGTGTGGCGGACCTGGCCGTTCGCCTTCCTCACCATCACCGCCGGACTGCAGAGCATCCCCACCGAACTGTACGAGGCCGCCGACCTGGACGGCGCGGGCCCGTGGCGCAGGCTGTGCTCGGTGACGCTGCCACTGCTGCGGCCGGTCAACACGGTGCTCGTGCTGGTGCTGTTCCTGTGGTCCTTCAACGATTTCACCACCCCGTTCACCCTCTTCGGCGCGGCCGCCCCGGCCGAGGCGGACGTGGTGTCGTTGCACATCTACCAGTCCTCCTTCGTCACCTGGAACTTCGGCCTCGGCTCGGCGATGTCCATGCTGATGCTGGGTTTCCTGCTCGTGGTGACGATCGGCTACCTGGCGCTGACCGGACGGAGGCGGCGGTATGCGTGAGTCCGCGGTGGTGCGCTGGCTGCGGCGACTGGTGATCGTGGCGCTGACCGGGTTCGCGCTGACCCCGGTGTATGTGATGATCACCTCCGCGGTGAAGCCGTTGCGCGATGTGCAGGGCCCGTTCACCGCCTGGCCCAGCGCGATCACCCTGGAGCCGTTCCGGGAGATGTGGCGCACGGTGCCGCTGGCCCGGTACTTCCTCAACAGCGCGGTGGTCGCGCTGGGCGCCACCGCCTGCTCCATGCTGATCGCGATCCTGGCCGCGTACTCGTTGAGCCGCTACCGTTTCCGTGGCCGCGGCGCCTTCCTCACCGCGGTGCTGTCCACCCAGATGTTTCCCGGCATCCTGTTCCTGCTGCCGTTGTTCCTGTTGTTCGTCAACCTGGACCGGGTCACCGGGCTGCGCCTGTTCGGCAGTCAGGCCGGGCTGATCATCACCTACCTGACCTTCGCGCTGCCCTTCTCCATCTACCTGCTGCTCGGCTACTTCGACTCGATACCAAGGGAACTCGACGAACAGGCCACTGTGGACGGTTGTGGACCGGTGGGCGCGTTGTTCCGGGTGGTGTTGCCCGCCGCGCTGCCCGGGGTGGCCGCGGTGGCGATCTACAGCTTCATGACCGCCTGGAGCGAGGTGCTCTTCGCCTCGGTGCTCACCACCGCCGACACCCGCACCCTGGCCGTGGGATTGCGCGGTTACGCCACCCAGTCCAGCGTGTACTGGAACCAGGTGATGGCCGCCTCGCTGGTGGTGAGCATCCCGGTGGTGCTGGGATTCCTGTTGCTGCAGAAGGCATTGGTGCGTGGCTTGACCGCGGGTGCGGTCAAGGGTTGAGCCAGGCCAGCCGGACCCGGTCGGCCACCTCGGCGACGGACCGGTGGTCGGTGTCCACCCGGAGATCGCAGATCGGGCGGCGAATCGGTGCTTCGGCGGCGATCCGGCGCAGCTCGTCCGGATCACGGCCACGCAGGTCGTCACCGGGGATCGGCGGCCCGTGCCCCTGGCCGCGGGCCAGGATCCGTTCGGTCAGCGCCTCCCGCCCGGCCCGCAGTTCGCACACGGTCAGCCTGATCCCTGGCAGCGCCTCGGCGTAGGAGTCGAGCACGGCCGGGCCGCTGACCTCGCCGGAGAGCACCAGCATCTGGGTGCCGTTGGCGCGGAAGGTCGTCCAGGCCGAGGCCAGGTTGCGCGCGATCAGCCAGGTCGAGTCGGTGTGGCAGAAGCCGAGCTGGGCCAGGTCGAGGTAGGCCACGGCGGCCCCGGTGCGGGCCAGGTGCGCGTAGACCTGCCAGCCCACCACCGACTTGCCGACCGCCCGCGGCCCGCACAGCAGTAACGCCGTCACCGCGCCCACCGCTCCAGCACCAGCCTGGCCACCGCCACCGCGGACAGCCCGGTGGTGTCCACGCACACATCGGCGAAGTCGTCGCGGTCCATGGCCTCGGCCGCCCGCACCGAGGCATCGGCCAGTTCGGTCAGCCAGCCGCGCCGGTGGATCCGGTCCCGCAACTCCCTGGAACGCACCCGCAACCGGCACAGCGTCACCGCCGCACCCGGCAGCGCACTGGTGTAGCCGCGGGCGACGGTGGCCGACTCCAGGATCCCCGACACGATCAGCCCATCCCTACCGACCGTTCGGTAGGCAGACCACATCGCGGCCAGGTTGGCCGCCTTGACCCGGTGGTTGGCCGGATCGTCGGCGGGCACCGGGGAGCACAGGCCGAGCTGGTCGGTGTCCAGGTAGCCGGTCCGCGGCAGCTGGGTGTGGATCTCCCAGCCCACCGTGGACTTGCCAACGCCGGAGGGTCCGCACAGCCACAGCACGGGAAAACGATCACCAGCCACCCGGTGCAGGGTAATGCGGCCCGGAACGGGGCGGCCAGCGGATTTCAGGCGTCCGCGATCCGGTCCAGCCACTCCACCAGCAGCGCCTGCTCGGTCCCGGACAGCGCCGCCACCGGGTCGCTGCGCAGCGCGGCGGCCAGCCCGGCGGCGCGGGCGGGCACGTCGGTGTCGCCGAGCGCCTGACCGCCGGTGGTGATCGAGCTGATCACGTGCTCGCGGGCGGCGGCGGCGAACTCCATGTCCCGCTCGTCCTCCGGGGTGCCGATCAGGGTGAGCACCACGCCCTTGCCGGTGGCGTGCACGAGTTCCGCGCCCCGGCTCACGCTGACCCGCAGCTGTCCGGCCTCGGCGATGCGCTGCACGATCCGGCGCAGCTTGTTCTCCGCCTCCTTGCCTGCCGCGGAGGAGGCGCCCGCCTTCGGATCGCCGTACATGAGCAGGTAGAAGGCGGGGTGGGTGAGGCCGAACTGGACGTGCAGGTCCCAGCCGCGGCGCAGGTCCTCGACCGGGTCCGCGCTCTCGCCGAGGGCGACCTTGTCGGTCAGGTACTCGGCGAAGCCGTGCGCGGCCACCGCCTCCAGGAGGCCGTCCTTGTCCCCGAACAGTCGGTAGAGGGTGGGGGCCTGCACCCCGGCCGCGGCGCTCACCGCACGGGTGGACACCGCGTCCCGGCCGCCCTCGGCCAGTAGCTCGGCAGCCGCTCTCACCAGGCGGTCCCTGGTGGCCTCGGCGCTCTTCTCGGTCATGGAATCAACGATAACAAAGTTCCAGTAGCGTTGCTTCGATATCAGTGATACGGTGATGTCGTTAGCAACGGAAACGCCAGTTAGGGAGTGGAACGATGACTGTTCCCACGCAGCAGCGGGTCGCGATCGTCACCGGTGGATCGCGCGGCATCGGCCGGGCCAGTGCCCAGCGGCTGGCCGCGGACGGCCAGGCCGTGGTGCTGGTCTACGGCGGCAACAAGGACGAGGCCGACCAGGCGGTAGGCGAGATCACCGCGGCAGGCGGGCAGGCCATCGCGGTGCAGGCCGACGTGGCCGACGAGGCGGCGATGACCGCGGTGTTCGACGCGGCCGAGCAGGCATTCGGCGGGGTCGACGTGGTGGTGCACGCGGCCGGGATCATGCACCTGTCCACCGTGGCCGACCTGGACCTGGACCAGCTCGACCGGCTGCACCGGACCAACATCCGAGGCCCGTTCGTGGTGGCCAAGCTGGCCGCCAACCGGGTCCGCCGGGGCGGCGCGATCATCAACTTCTCCACCTCGGTGATGGGCACCCTGCTGCCGACCTACGCCGCCTACACCGCCTCCAAAGGCGCGGTGGAGGTGCTGACCAGGATCCTGGCCAAGGAGCTGCGCGGCCGGGACATCACGGTCAACGCGGTGGCCCCCGGCCCGACCGCGACCGCGTTGTTCCTGGACGGCAAGGACGCCGACCTGATCGACCGGATGGCCAAGATGGCCCCGCTGGAGCGGATCGGCACGCCGGAGGACATCGCCGAGGTGGTCTCGTTCCTGGCCGGTCCGGCGCGCTGGGTGAACGCGCAGGTGTTGCGCGCCAACGGTGGCATGGTCTGATGGGCCCGCGGGCTCAAGCCGGGGGATCGGCGAGGTCCAGCGCGGCCAGGGTCGAGTCCAGCACCGCGAGCTGCCGGGTGGGCCGGTAGGTCTCCGGATCGGCCACCGCCAGGGTGTTCATGCCCTCGATCAGCGAGACCAGGGACAGGCTCACCGTGGCCCGCCGCGCCTTGGTCCACTGTGGACGGACCTGGCCAACCAGCCGGTCCACCCGGCCGAGGAAGGCCCGGTTCGCACTGCGGTGCCGTTCGGCGAGATCGTCATCACCCAGGGCGGCGGCCAGGTAGCCCAGCCACACCCTGGCCTCCTGTTGCTTGGCCGGATCCACCGAGGCGGCGTGCCGCAGCACCGCTCGCAGCACCGCCGCCGGTGACCCGCCGGCCCCGGACAGCTCGTCCATCGCGGCCCCGGTGCGCTCGTGCAGCAGATCCCTGGCATGGCGCAGCAGCGCCCGCTTGTCCGGGAAACGGTGCAGCACCAGGCCGGTGGTGCAGCCCGCCGCCGCGGCCACCGCCCGCAGGGTCAGTCCCTGCGGACCGGCCTCGGCCATCAGTCGCCACACCGCCGCGGAGATCCGCGTGCCCTGCTCCGCCCGATCCGCGATCCTCGCCATCGGCCACCACCTCTCGTAACGCATGTTACCGTAACGCCTGTTACGACGAGAGGGGTGGCTGATGACCTTCCAGGTGACCGAGGTGAGCTGGGCGGATCCGGAGGGGGCGGTGTTGCGCAAGGCGCAGCAGGAGGAGCTGGACGCCCGCTACGGCATCGACAACCACGAGCCGGGCACCCCGCCCTCGGCGGCTGACATCGAGGTGTTCCTGCTGGCCAGGGATGCCGACGGGCAGGCGGTCGGCTGTGGCGCGCTGCGTTTGCTGGGGCCGGACTCGGTGGAGATCAAGCGGATGTACGTGACGCCGTCGGCACGCGGCAGCGGGGTGGCGGTGGCGGTGCTGCGGGCGCTGGAGAACGAGGCCAGGCGGCGCGGACTGCGCACCCTGTTGCTGGAGACCGGGACCGCGCAGCCGGACGCGATGCGCTTCTACGAGCGCGAGGGCTACCGGCCGATCGAGAACTTCGGCGTCTACGTCGGTTCAGAACTGTCCCGCTGCTACCGGCGAGACCTGTAAATCGGATGTCGCCGCGGTGGCCCGAGCCTAGACTCGGGCGATGCCGACCATGCAGGACGTGTTGCTGGCGTTGACGAACTACTGGACGGGCCAGGGCTGCCTGGTCGTCCAGCCGGTCAACTCCGAGGTCGGCGCCGGAACCATGAACCCGGCCACCATCCTGCGGGTGCTCGGCCCCGAACCGTGGCGAGTGTCCTATGTGGAACCCAGCGTGCGCCCGGACGACGCGCGCTACGGCGAGAACCCCAACCGGCTGCAGACCCACACCCAGTTCCAGGTGCTGCTCAAGCCCGATCCCGGTCACGCACAGGAGCTGTACCTGGGCAGCCTGGCCGCGATCGGCGTGGACGTGGCCGCGCACGACATCCGGTTCGTGGAGGACAACTGGGCCTCGCCCGCGCTGGGCGCCTGGGGCCTGGGCTGGGAGGTGTGGCTGGACGGCCTGGAGATCACCCAGTTCACCTACTTCCAGCAGGCGGGCGGCCAGTCCCTGGACCCGGTGTCGGTGGAGATCACCTACGGCGTCGAGCGGATCATGATGGCGGTGCAGGGCGTCGACCATTTCAAGGACATCGCCTACGCGCCGGGCATCAGCTACGGCGAGGCGTTCGGCCAGGCCGAGTACGAGCTGAGCCGCTACTACCTGGACGAGGCCGACGTGCCGATGACCAGGGAGCTGTTCGAGGCCCAGGCCGCCGAGGCCCGCCGCCTGCTCGACCGGCGGCTGCCGGTGCCCGCGCACGGCTGCGTGCTGCGCTGCTCGCACCTGTTCAACGTGCTCGACGCGCGCGGTGCGGTCAGCGCCACCGAACGCGCCCAGTACTTCGGCCGGATGCGCGCGCTGGCCCGCGAGGTAGCCCAGCTGTGGGCCGAGCGCCGCGCCGAACTCGGCCATCCCCTTGGCATGACTGCGTTCCCGCCACCCGCCACGCTGCCCGAGGTGCTGCCGGAGATCACCGACCCGGCGACGCTGGTGTTCGAGATCGGCGTGGAGGAACTGCCCCCGGCCGAGGTGACCCGCACGGTCGCCGCGGTCCGGGACGCGCTGACCAGGCGGCTCGGCGCGACCCGGTTGGCGCACGGCGAGATCCGGGTGCACGGCACCCCGCGCCGGATCGTGGCCGTGGTGGCGGAGGTCGCGCCGCGGGAGACCGACGCCGAACGCACCGTCCGCGGCCCCGGCCTTGGCCGGTCCTATGTGGACGGTGTGCCGACCAAGGCCGCACTGGGTTTCGCCCGAGGCCAGGGTGTGCCGGTCGAGGCGCTGGAACGGATCGGCGAGCACGTCGGTGTGCGCCGGATCGAGCCCGGCCGGGGTGTGGTGACCGTGCTGAGCGAGTTGCTGGCCCACCTGGTCGGCGAGTTGCGGTCCGAGCAGAACATGCGCTGGCACGATCCCGCGCTCTCCTTCGCCCGCCCGATCCGCTGGCTGCTCGCCCTGCTCGGCGACACCACGATCCCCCTGGCAGTGTCCACAGTGGCCGGTGGCCGGACCACCCGGGTACTCCGGAACGCGCCGCTGCCGGTGGTCGAGGTGCCCGAGGCCACCGGTTACCTTGATTTCCTCAAGCAGCACAACGTGATCGCCGACGCCGCGGAACGCCGAGAGCTGATCGTCGAGGCCGCCACCGCACTTGCCGAGCAGGTCGGCGGTGTGCCGGACTTCGGTGTGCTGGACGAGGTGGTCAACCTGGTCGAGTCGCCGAGGACCATCCTCGGCGGCTTCGACCCGGCCTATCTGGCGCTGCCGCCGGAGATCCTGACCACGGTGATGCGCAAGCACCAGCGCTACCTCGCCGTCCGGGACGCCGAGGGCGCGCTGCTGCCGCACTTCCTCGCGGTGGCCAACGGCGACTGCGTGCCCGAGGTGGTGCGCGCGGGCAACGAAGCCGTGCTGCGGGCCAGGTATGAGGACGCGGCCTTCTTCTGGCGCGCCGACCTCACCCGCACCCCGGACAGCTTCCGCGCCGACCTGGCCGCACTGACCTTCGCCGACCGGCTCGGCTCGATGGCCGACCGAGCCGACCGCATTGCCGCGGTGGCAACGGATCTGGCCGCCGAAACCCCGGTCGACCGGGACGTGCTGCGCCGCGCGGGCGAGCTGGCCAAGTTCGACCTGGCCACCCAACTCGTCGTCGAACTACCCGCCCTGGCCGGTGTCATGGCGCGCGACTACGCCCGCCGCGCGGGTGAGTCCGAGGCCGTCGCCCAGGCCCTGTTCGACCTGGAACTGCCCCGCACCGCCACCGACGACCTGCCCGCCACCACCCCCGGCGCGCTGCTCGCCCTGGCCGACCGGTTCGACCTCCTGGTAGGCCTGTTCAGCGTCGGCGCCGCGCCCACCGGCAGCTCCGACCCGTTCGGCCTGCGCCGCGCCGCCCTGGGCATCCTCGCCATCCTGCGCGCCCGCCCCGAACTCCCGCTCACCCTGGACGACGGCCTGCGCGCCGCCGCCCGGCACCTGCGTACCGACCGGCCGGTAGGGGCCCGTGACTTCCTGCTCCGCCGCTACGAACAGCAACTCCTCGACGCCGGTCACGACCACCGCCGGGTCGCCGCCGTGCTGCCACTGGCCGAGGCACCAGCCACCGCCGACGCCACCCTGCGCGAGCTGGCCGAGCTGAGCGCGGACCCGGGTTTCGCCGACCTGGTCGCCGCCCTGCAACGGGTCCGCCGGATCGTCCCGCCGGGCACCGCCGCCGAGTACGACCCGGCCCGCCTGACCGAACCCGCCGAGATCGCCCTGCACGAAGCCGCGTCCACCCTGCCGCCCGCCACCGGCCTGGCCGATTTCGCCCGCACCGCAACGGTTCTCATCGACCCGGTAACCCGGTTCTTCGACGAGATCCTGGTGCTGGTGGAGGATCCGGCCGTGCGTGCCACCCGGCTCGGCCTGCTCGCCAGCATCCGCGACCGGGCCGACCGGGTGCTGGACTGGTCCGCGCTCTAGGCTGTGCGATCAAGATGAACCTGATCGCACACCTGGAAAGCCGCCTCGGCCCGATCCGGCACGGCTGGAACACCGACCCGGACGGCGGGCCGATGCCGTTCACCATCGTCCAGTGCGACGGCGGGGCGCTGCCCGGCGTCACCACCTTCGCCACGGTCGGCCTCAGCGACAAGCACCTGCGCTCCCGGACCTCCGGCAAGGGCATCCACCAGGAACTGCTGATCTCGGTGCCCTCCGAACAGGCCGACGGCCCGTTCCCGGCGATGCTCCAGCAGATCGCCGAGGGCCTGCTCGCCGAGGAATCGGCGCTGCTGCGCGGCGATGTGCTCGGTCCGCACGGCCCGATCCTGCCGGACAGCGCGCTGGAAGCCTTCTACGCCGCCGCGCCGGTGCACCACGACGACGATTTCGCCGTGGCCGGGCCCAGCGCGGACGGACGGCCGTTCGGCATCGTGCTGGTGTGGCTGATCCCGATCAGCCGCGGCGAGGCGGAATTCGTGGCAGAGCAGGGCTGGACCGCCTTCGAGACCGAACTCGAACGCGTCCAGCCCGACCTGATCGACCCGCGCCGCACCGGGCTGATCCGCTAGCGCGGCACCAGCTTCGGCGGGATCACCACCACCGGACAGGTCGCCTTCCGGATGCACTCGGTGCTGATCGAACCGAGCACCGCGCTGTACAACCGGCCGTGCCCGTGACTGCCCACCACCAGCAGATCCGCCTGCGCGGCCTCCTCGGTCAGCACGTCACCGGCATAGCCCTGCCGCACCACCGTGCGCACCGGATGCGCGCCGCCGCCGGTCACCTCCAGGATCGCCTCGTCCAGGCGTTCCCGGTGCAGCTTCTCGTGGTCGACGCCCAGGTCGACCGGGTCGGCCACGGTGAACGGGGTCGCCGAGGACGGCACCGGGTTGGGCACCCAGGCGATCACCGCGACCACGTCCGCGTCCCTGCGGTCGGCCTCTTCCAGGGACCAGCCGAGCGCACGCAGGCTCTCGGTCGAGCCGTCCACACCCACCACGATCGTTCCGGCCATGCCGCCTCCCAGGGTTGATGGGCCTCAGCCTGCCGAATACCACTGGGAGTGGCCCGGTGAAACCGGGTGATCACACGGGGAAGGTCACACCGGTGAGCCGCTCGGACTCCGCCCACAGTCGAACCTGCTGGTCAGTGTCGTGGGACTGCCTGCTGGAGCGCACCACCACCGGCGCGCCGCGCAGCTCGCGGAAGCCGTCCGGGCCGTAGTACTGACCGCCCAGCGCCTCCGGGTCCACCGCCGCGCGCAGCGTGGGCAGCGCGCCCTGGTCGGCAGGCTGGCTCAGCAGTCCGCCCAGGAGCTTGGAGCCGATTCGCAGCGGCAGCGGGGAGTTGCGCACCAGCTCGGTCATCGAGACGCCAGGGTGCGCGGCCACCGCCAGCGTCGGCCTGCCCCGCGCGGCCAGCCGGCGTTGCAGCTCGTAGGTGAACATCAGATTCGCCAGCTTGGACTGGCCGTACGCGCCGATCCGGTCGTAGGAGCGGGTCAGTTGCAGGTCGTCGAAGTGGATCTTCGCGCGGATGTTGTGCGCCATGCTGGACACGGTCACCACCCGCGAGCCGGGGGTGGCCAGCAGGCGGTCCAGCAGGTGGCCGGTGAAGGCGAAGTGGCCAAGGTGGTTGGTGCCGAACTGCAGCTCGAAACCGTCCTGGGTGGTCAGCTTCGGCGTGTACATCACCCCGGCGTTGTTGATCAGCAGGTCGACGTGGTCAAGGCCGTCCCGCAGTTCGGTGGCGGCCTGGCGCACCGAGTCGAGGGAGGTCAGGTCCAGTCGCTGCACCACCAGGTGCGCGCCGGGCGCGGTGGCCGCGATCCGGTCCGCGGCCCGCTTGCCCTTCTCCACATCGCGCACCGCCAGCACCACGGTCGCCCCGCGCTGGGCCAGTACCGCCGCGGTGTGGAAGCCGATCCCGGTGTTGGCGCCGGTGACGATCGCGACCCGGCCGGACTGACTCGGCACCTCGGCCGAACTCCACTTGCTCATGGCTGCTCCCACCTATAATCCGGGGTGTGCGTTCCGTTTACGAACATACGGAACGCGCGCCCCGTTTGTCCAACGCTGGGAGAGGGTGTGCTGAAGAAGACCAGGTCGGATGCTGTTCGCAATCGGGAACGCCTGTTGCGGGTGGCGTACGAGACCTTCGCGACCGAGGGCCTCGGGGTGCCGATCGACGAGATCGCCCGGCGCGCGGGCGTGGGCGCGGGCACGGTGTACCGGCACTTCCCGACCAAGGAGGCGTTGTTCCGGGCGATCGTGGCCGACCAGTTCGAGCAGCTCATCGCCCGCGCGCGGGAGCTGGCCGACGCGGCCGATCCCGGTGCGGCCTTCTACGGCTACTTCACCCGGTTCATCCACGAGTACAGCACCGACCAGGGCCTGATGGACGCCTTCGCGGGCAGCAGCTTCGACATCGAGACCGCCGAACCCGAGCGCACCGCCGAGTTCAAGGCCGCGCTCGGCGTGCTGCTGGCCCGCGCCCAGCAGGCGGGCGCGGTGCGGCCGGACGTGGACGTGCACGACGTCAAGGCGATGGTCATCGCCGGGCACGCCATGCTGGGCTACCGCGGCGAGGCCGGCGCCCGGCTGATCCCGTTGCTCTGCAAGGCACTGGCCCCCGACGCCTAGCGCGGGGCCCGGCCCCAGGTGCTCAGCAGCGGATAGGCCGTGACGCTGAACCCGGGATCACGCAGCAGCCGGGTGAACTGGGCCAGTTCGCCCGGCCCGACCCCGGCCGCGCGCAGCTTGTCCCGCAGCTCCCAGGCGTTGGCCAGCAGCAGCTTGCTGCCCTCGCCGCCGCCGACCCAGATCGGCGTGGACCGGCTGGCCGCGACCTGGTCGAGTCCACAGTGGACGAACAGTTTCTCCATGCCCAGGGCCCAGTCGAGGTCGTCGGAGCCGAGTTTGGTGAGCACCTCCAGCACCTGGGTCTGCACCGCCCAGAAGGAGTCCTGCTGGCAGGTCGCGGTGCTGAGCACCCGCTGCTCCTTGGGCAGGATCTCCTCCAGCAGCAGCACCCCGCCGGGGTTGAGCGCGGCGGTCAGCTTGGCCACCGCGGCATCCCGCGCCGGATGGTGGATGAGCACCAGGCGGCAGTGGATCAGGTCGAAACCACCCGGCGGCAACGGGTCGGTGAGCACGTCGTGCCGCTGGATCTCCACCGGCGGGGCCAGTTCCAGCAGCCGGGTGTCGAGGTCGGTGGCCAGCACGTAACCGTCCGGGCCGACCCGTTCGCCCAGCCAGCGGGCGATCGAACCACCGCCGGCGCCGACCTCCCAGCAACGCCAGCCCGGCGCCACGCCCAGCTCGGCCAGCAGCGGGGTGGTCACCGTGTCGTAGGTGGCCTCCAGCGCGGCCATCCGGGTCCGCGCGGCGTCCACCGCGTTGTCGAAGGGGTAAGTGCCCACCGCGCCTCCTGGTCCGGCTACTACCTTGGCGGCTGGCGGGCTCCGGCGAAAGTCGGCAGGGGCATCCGGGCACGGATCAGGGGCCGACAGCCTGGTGTGGCGGGTCGCGCGAGTGGGTCCGCCGGGGATCATCGGGGGGCCGATGTCGACGGCCGCGGGCGGCCCGATGTGTACCGCGGGCGGCCCGGTGTTCGCGCTCTCCGGCGGTACTGCACACTGTGGACGGTCGCCGGTCGGGTTGGAGAGGGCTGACGTGCTGTTCGGAATCCTGGCAGGAATCGCGGGCCTCGTCTTTCTGGTGCGGGTGGTGCGTGAACCCCGCCGGATGAGCAACGCGGTGTGGTTCGGCATCCTGTTGTTCTTCGGTGGTCTGTGGGCGGCCTGGGAGCTGGGGCAGTACGGCTACGGCATGATCGTGGTGCTGCTGGGGCTGCTCGCCCTGCTCATCGGGCTGGTGCTGCCGTTCGCGCTCCTCGCCAACGGAGTGATCATGCTACGCCGCGAGTCCTTCCGGCCGGCCAACCTGCTGTCCCTGCTGACAGGATTGACGACGATCGGGCTGCTCGGGTTCACCGTGATCTTCGGCTGGCGGCTGGAACGTCCCGCGCAACTCGTGTTGATGGCGGTGATCCTGGCCTTCGGCTACTTCGCGTTCCTGTTCGTCAGCCTGCTCGCCTACTCCATTGTGTACGGATCGCTGAGCAGCCGCGGTCGGGTGGACGCGATCGTGGTGCTGGGCAGCGGCCTGATCGGGGACCGGGTGCCGCCGCTGCTGGCGGCCAGGATCGAGCGCGGACTGGCGCTCTACCGCAGGGATCGCGCGGCCGGGGGTGAGCCGGTGCTGGTGGTCTCCGGCGGGCAGGGGCCGGGGGAGACCACCACCGAGGCGGCCGCGATGCGGGACTACCTGCTGGCCCGCGAGGTCCCGGCCGAGCACATCGTGCTGGAGGACCGGGCGCGCACCACCGAGGAGAATCTGCGGTTCAGCTCGGCGCTGGTGACCCCGGCGCGGCCGGGGGCGCGGATCGTCGCGGTGACCAACAACTACCACGTCTTCCGCACCGCGGTGCTGTCGTATCAGCTCAAGCTGCGGATGCGGGTGGTGGGTTCGCGCACCGCGCTGTACTTCCTGCCGAGCGCGTTCATCCGCGAGTTCGTCGCGTTGCTCATGCAGTACCGGATCACCACGGCGGTCGGCGCGCTCGCGGTGGTGGGGATGCCTTCGCTGGGTGTGTTCCTGCTCGCCACCGCCTGAGCGGCCTAGGGAACCTGGCTGACCAGTTCGAGGTAGTCGGCGCCGTCGAGGGTGTCCAGCAACGGGTCGCCGGTGGTGCGGATCTCGAAGAGCCAGCCGGTGTCGTACGGGTCGCGCACGATCAGGCCTGGATCGTCGAAGAGCCGTTCGTTGCGTTCCACCACGAGCCCGGACATCGGCGCGAACAGGTCGCCGAACCAGGTACGGGTGGCCAGGAATCCGCACGGGGCCAACAGGTGCACGTCACCGCCCAGCGGCGGCAGGCCCACCTCGACCAGATCGGTCAGGCCGCGGGTGAGCACATCGGTCAAGCCCACTCGCAGCGTGTCGCCGCGGTGCCGGACCCAGGTGTGGTCCCTGGTGAACCGGAGGGTCTGGAAGTCGACGAACATAGGACTTTTCTAGCGCTCCGGCGACAGGCGCGTAAACACGCGGAGGTCGTTTTTACCCGAACGAACACATTCAGCCCAGCCCTGAAAGCAAATTTGCCGATTCCGGTCACTGTCCATTGTGGACGGTATGGTCGTTCGACCGGATGACGGCGGGTGGCTCAACCGGGATTGGTCTCACTGACGGCTTCAGTCACCGTCACCTGGCATTCCTTGAGCACCGCGGTCAACTCGGCGGCCAGGCCGGCGCGGTAGGGGAACTGCCGGGTGCGCACGTTGCAGGTTTCGAAGTGCAGAGCCAGGTGGGTCCACCGCGGCAGGTGGCTGACGAAGCTGTGGTGCACGGTCACCGCACGCAGCTCGGTCAGCGGCCGGATGTCCTCGCCCGAGCGACTGACCGTCTGCACGCTCTCAGTGGTGATCCGCACGGTGTGCGCGGGGATTTCCCGGTGGTGCAGCAGGAACAGCCCGAACGGGATCAGCACCGCGGCGATGGCGATGGGCACCACCACGAACATCGAGTCCGACTCCCAGGGCGTGGGGTCCTGGTTCATCGCCGCGTAGCCGACCACCGCCAGCGCGGCCAGCAATCCGACCAGCGCGGCCAGCCCGGTCATCGCGACCACCAGCGTGCCGGCCTCGCCGTGGCCGCCGGCCCGCACGCGCAGCTCCCAGGCGCTCATCACCCGAGTATGCGAAGCGGCGCGGGTCCGGCCCAGCCGCCGACGGGGTTGCCTGTAGAGGCGGACTAGGCCAGACGGCCGCCGCCGTCGACGTGCACCACCGAACCGGTGACGAAGCGGTTGGTCAAGGTGAACAACGCCGCCTCGGCCAGATCCGCCGGAGTGCCGACCCGGCGGGCCGGGTTCTTCGCGGCCACCCCGGCCAGGAAGCCGTCCTTGTCCGGCAGGGCGTCCCAGGCGCCGGAGTCGACGATGCCGGGGCTGATCGCGTTCACCCGCACCGGCGCCAGTTCCAGGGCGAGGGCCTCGACCAGGTGGGCGAGCGCGCCGTTGGTCGCCGCCATCACGCTGCGGCCGGGGGCGGGGCGCCAGGCGATCACGCCGGAGAAGAACAGCATGCTGCCCGCCGGGTCGATCCGCTCGGCCAGGTGCTTGGCGAGCAGCAGTGGGCCGATGACCTTGGCGGCCAGTGCGGTGCGCACCGCGGTGAAGTCCATTGTGGACACCGGTCCGTTGGCGGCGGCGGAGGCGGTGCTGATCACGTGGTCGACCCGGCCCGCACGCAGCGCCAGTCCGGTGACCGAACCCTCCTCGGCCAGGTCCACCGGCTGGGTGTCCACCGAGCCGGCGTACGGGGCCAGTTCGACGGCGGTGCGCTCCAGCGCGCCCGGGTCGCGGCCGGCCAGCAGCAGGTCGGCCCCGGCCTTGGCCAGAGAGTGCGCGATGGCCTTGCCGATGCCGGAACCGGCGCCGATCACCACGACGCGACTACCGAACAGTCGGTCGGCAGGGGTGGAAATGCTCATGCGCTGAGCTTGGTTGAGCTGGGCTCATGCGTCCAATGCCGGTTGTCTCTCGGGGCTATGAGTCCGGCGCATGCTGATCGCGGCGGCGGCGCAGGAAGTCCCGTTCGGTGGCGTTGCCCGCGAGGCTGATCGCCTCCTCGTAGGCGGCGCGGGCCTCGGCGGTGCGGCCGAGGCGGTGCAGCAGGTCGGCGCGGATGGCGGGCAGCAGGTGGTAGCCGGGCAGCTCCAGGTGCTCGATCAGGGCCAGCGCGGCGGCCGGGCCGTCCACCTCGGCCACGGCGACCGCCCGGTTGAGTACGACGATCGGGGTGGGGGTCAGGCTCAGCAGCTGGTCGTAGAGGGTGACGATGGTGGGCCAGTCGGTGGGCGGCGGATCGGCGTGCACGGCGTTGATGGCGGCCTGGATCTGGTACGGACCCGGCTGCCCTCGGCGGATGCACGCCTCGACGATCGCCTGGCCTTCCTTGACATGACTGGGGTTCCAGCGCGCACGGTCCTGTTCGGACAGTGGGATCAGCGCGCCGTCCGCGTCGGTGCGGGCCGCCCGCCTTGACTCCACCAGCAGCATCAGCGCGAGCAGGCCCCAGACCTCGGGCTCGTCCGGCATCAGCCCGGCCAGCACCCTGCCCAGCCGGATCGCCTCCGCGCCCAGATCCGGCCGGTCCAGGCGTTCGCCCGCGCTCGCGGTGTGGCCCTCGGTGCAGATCAGGTACAGCACGGCCAGCACCGAACGCAGCCGGTCCGGCAGATCCGCCTCCCGTGGCACCCGGTACGGGATGCGGGCGTCCCTGATCTTGCCCTTGGCCCGCACAAGGCGTTGCGCCATGGTGGATTCCGGCACCAGGAAAGCCCTGGCGATTTCCACAGTGGACAGTCCGCCGAGCAGTCGCAGGGTCAGTGCGACCCTGGCCGCCGGGGCCAGAGCCGGGTGGCAGCAGGTGAAGATCAGCCGCAGCTGGTCGTCGCGCACCGCACCCACCTCCACCGGATCCTCGGGGCCGTGTGCCAGCACGGCTTCGGCTTCCCGGCTGTCCCGGCCGGACTCGCGCCGGTGCCGGTCGATCGCCCGGTTGCGGGCGGTGGTGATGATCCAGCCCGCCGGACTGGGCGGCAGGCCCTCGGTCGGCCAGCGGCGCAACGCGGTGACGAAGGCGTCCTGGACCGCCTCCTCGGCGAGATCGATATCGCCGAGCAGGCGGACCAGCACCGCCACCGCGCGCCCGTACTCGGCGCGGAAGACCGCTTCGACGTCCATCACTCGTACATGGGCCGCACCTCGATGGGCAGCCCGAGCGCCTCGGCCAGCCGGGTGCCCCAGTGCAGGGCCGCGTCCAGGTCCTCGGCCTGGATCACGGTGAAGCCGCCGATGTGCTCCTTGCCCTCGGTGAACGGGCCGTCGGTCATCAGCACCTCCTCGTCCCTGGCCCTGATCACGGTGGCGGTGCTGGGCGGGAACAGCCCGGCGGCGAAGACCCGCGCGCCCGAGGCGATCAGGTCCGCGTTGACCGCGTCCAGCTTCTTCATGATCGGGTCGAGGAACTCCGGCGGCGGGGTGGGGCCGTCCGGCTGGTAGATGCTGAGCAGGTACTGGGCCATGGGTTTCTCCTCCTTGGTTCGCTCTCTACACGAACCCAGGAGCCCCGGATCGACACCACGGCGGAAATCGGGCCAAGATTTTTCAGCCGCGTTCGCCCGCGGCGGTCTTGACCATGGCCACCATCAGCCGCACCGCGTCCAGTGGGACCAGGCCGCTGGTCCGGACCAGGGACTGCCAGGTCGGGTAGGAGACCGCGTGCCGGATCGCCCCGGCGACCACCTCGGCTCGGGCGGCGTCGGCCTGGAACGGCGGCGCGAGCTGCGTCACCGCACCATCCACATAGGACTCGTGCTCGACGCCGGGCGGGCCGTCCAGGGTCGGGTAATACTCATACAGTGCGGCCAGCGCGATGGACAGGCGGCGATCCGGGCGGGCGATTCGTTGCCAGTCCGCGGGATCGGGCAGGGGGGTCGCGTCCATGGACGCGGACCCTACCTCGCTGGTTTGCCCCGTTGCCAGGGGAGGTCCAGACCATCGGCGACGGTGCCGAGCACGTGCGCCCTGAACTCCGCCGAGGCCGGTGGCAGCTCCCGTTCGGCCAGCCACATCAGCCCGATGTCCCTGGTGGCCCGCACATCGGTGAGCCGCAGGTACGGGGTGGCCGGTTCGCCGCCGGGCAGCGGCAGCAGTGCGACGCCGAGTCCGGCGGCGACCAGTCCGCGCAGGGTCTCCACCTCCTCGCCCTCGAAGCCCACCCGAGGGGTGAACCCGGCCTGGCGGCAGCGGTCCTCGGTGGTGGCGCGCAAGGCGTAACCCGGGCGGAGCAGGATGAACGGCTCCTCGGCCAGGTCGGCCAGCCGGGCCCGGGAGCGCCTGGCCAGCCGGTGGCGCGGCGGCACGGCCAGGAACAGCGGTTCGGTGAGCAGGTGCTGCCAGCGCAGCTGCGGGTGGCCGGGATCGTCGCTGGTGACCGCCAGGTCGGCGGCGCCGGAGAGCAGGGCGGTGGCCAGGCCCGCCTCGCCGTGCTGGGTCAGCTCGAAGGCGATGTCCGGGAACCCGGCGCGGAACCGGCTCAGCAGCGGCGGCACCAGCCAGGTGCCCAGGGTGTGCAGGAAGGTCAGCGGCACCGTGCCGCAGCCGGGGTCGGTCAGTTCGGCCACCGCGCGCAGGCCCTGGGCGTAGCGGTCGAGCACCTCGCTCACGCAGGTCTTGAACAGGTGTCCGGCCGGGGTGGGCACCAGGGTCTTGCCCACCCGCTGGAACAGGGCGGCACCGGTCTCCTGGTCCAGCTTGGCCAGTGCCCTGGACAGCGCGGGCTGGGTCAGGTGCGCGCGGCGGGCGGTCTCGGTGACCGTGGCGCCCTCGGCGACCTCCCGGAACCAGGCCAAGGTCCGCAGATCCATGTGTCAAGAGTATCGATGGGCCGGAAATCCGGCATTGGACGCATGGGTTAACCCGGCGCAGGCTGGGAAGTAGAGCCGGAGGAGGACAACATGACGAATGTGGCCGAGCAGCTCGTACACCTGCTGCGCGAGGCCGGGGTCCAGCGGATCTACGGCATCGTCGGGGACAGTCTCAACCCGATCGTGGACGCGGTCCGCCGCACCGAGGGCATCGAGTGGGTGCACGTGCGGCACGAGGAGACCGCCGCCTTCGCCGCCTCCGCCGAAGCCCAACTGACCGGTCGGTTGGCGGTCTGCGCGGGCAGCAGCGGTCCGGGCAACCTGCACCTGATCAACGGCCTGTTCGACGCGCACCGCAGTGGCGCGCCGGTGCTGGCCATCGCCTCGCACATCCCGGCCGCGCAGATCGGCACCGGCTTCTTCCAGGAGACCCACCCGGAGCAGCTCTTCGCCGAGTGCAGCCACTACAGCGAACTCGTCTCCCAGCCCGAGCAGCTGCCCCGCCTGCTGCGCATCGCCATGCAGACCGCGCTGGGCCGCGGCGGCGTGTCGGTGCTGACCATCCCCGGCGACCTGGCCGACCGCAAGGCCACCGCGCCCACCCCGCCGGTGACCAAGGTCCGTCCCTCGCCCGTGGTCCCTACCGACCGGACGGTAGACGAGCTGGCGGAGCTGCTTGACAGCGCCGAGAAGGTCATGCTGTTCGTCGGCGCGGGCGCCCGCGGCGCGCACGCCGAGGTGATGGAACTGGCCGCTCGCCTGGGCGCACCGGTCGGCCACTCCTTCGGCGGCAAGGAGTGGATCCAGTTCGACAACCCCTACGACGTCGGCATGAGCGGCCTGCTCGGCTACGGCGCCTGCTTCGAGGCCATGCACCAGGCGGACCGGGTCATCCTGCTGGGCACCGATTTCCCCTATGACAACTTCCTGCCCCAGGCCCGCACCATCCAGGTCGACCACGACCTCACCCGCCTTGGCCGCCGCACCCCGCTCGAACTGGCCGTGCACGGCAGCGTCAAGGAAACCCTGCGGGCCCTGCTGCCCAAGGTGAAGCAACGCACCGACCGGTCCTACCTGGACAAGATGCTGCGCAAACACGCCGACCGCCTGGAGAAGGTCGTCGACGCCTACACCAGGGACATCGCCGACCGCACCCCCATCCACCCCGAGTACGCCGCCGCGGTGCTCGACGAGGTGGCCGCCGCCGACACCGTCTTCACCATCGACACCGGCATGAACAACGTCTGGGCCGCCCGCTACCTCACCCCCAACGGCCGCCGCCGCATGATCGGCTCCTTCCGCCACGGCAGCATGGCCAACGCCCTGCCCCAGGCCATCGGCGCCCAACTCGCCTACCCCGACCGCCAGGTGGTCGCCCTCTCCGGCGACGGCGGCCTGTCCATGCTCCTGGGCGACCTGCTCACCCTCTCCGGCGCCGACATCCCGGTGAAGGTGGTGGTGTTCAACAACGCCAGCCTGGGCATGGTCAAACTGGAGATGCTGGTCGACGGCCTCCCGGACCACGGCACCGACCACCGCCAGGTCAACTTCGCCGCGATCGCCAAGGCAGCCGGCATCCACGCCATCCGCGCGGAGAAGCCCGCCGAGGTCGAGCCGGCGTTGCGGGAGGCCTTCACCCACCCCGGCCCCGCCCTGGTCGAACTCGTCACCGACCCCAACGCGCTGTCCCTGCCGCCGAAGATCACCGGCGAGATGGTGCGCGGGTTCGCGCTGGCGGCGGGGAAGACGGTGCTCAACGGCGGGGTGGGCAAGATGATCGAACTGGCCCGCAGCAACCTGCGCAACATCCCCCGTCCCTGAAACTCACGCCGGTGCGGCCGACCATGGCGGGCGCACCGGTCCTCCTCTCCCCGCGAATCGGGCTTTTGTCAACTGTGCGACTCCTTGGTTTTTACTGGGGTTCTGCGGGATATCCGCCGCAGCCCCAGGATCGCTAGCGTCGCCGTTGTTCACCCGTGGTGCGATTCAGGCAGAGGAGGTGAAATCGATGAAGCTGGAAACGGTGATGTTCGTCGAGCACCGGAGTGTTTCCGCACAACCGGCGCTCGCCGCGTTCGGCCAGAGTGCGAGCGTCGGAATGCTCGTCCCCGGCGGATGCTGCTCATGCGCTGGTTGCACGAGCTGCTCCTGCGGTTCGATCGTGCGGCCGGTGACCGCGGCGTCGGCGTGATGCCGGCGATGTGAATCCCGGGTGGGGCCGTCTGTGTCCCACCCGGCCGCCGGTGCGGGCAGCGGTCCCGGAATTCATCGATCGAGGTGTGGTGCCATGGAGCTGTTCAAGCCTGCCATTATCAATGTTCCCGTCGATGACGTCGGAGCGGGAATCGAGTTCTATCAAACGATGCTCGGTGTGCCGCTGGCGCGGAATCTTTCGCACGCCATCGCTTATCACGCGCCAGTGTCCAGTGACGGCGTGTTGCTGGTCGTCTCGCAGAAACGGTTCCCCGGCGAGCCCGTGACGGTCTACTTCGCCGTCGAGAGCCTGGAGGAGTCGCTGGGGCGGCTGACCGACCTGGGTGGTTCGGTGATCGCCGGCCCCTACGAACTCAGCATCCCGAAGAAGATCCGGCCCGAGTTCCGGGAGTCGTTCAAGGAGAGCCCGTTCGCCACCGAGGAGGCGGGCGACTCGTTGGGCATGGGCGCCTCGGTGCACGACGCACAGGAAAACCGGTTCGGTCTCATCGAGTTCAACGAGTGGGCGCACGCCACCTTCAAACTCGGCCGGTACGCGCGCCCAGTGACCCAGGAACAACTCAAGGACCAGATGATCGCCCTCCGTCGTGGGGTGCCGCCGGTCGAACTCGTCGACGACTGAGGCCACCCGAAACCTGCCACCGCCGGGAGAAGCCGATGACCGAACTTTCCGCGAGTGATCTCAGACAGGCAGCCATCTCCTGCACCAGCTACCGGGCGGTCAGTCCCGATGTACACGCCTCCGGTCTGCGCACCCACCAGTTGAGGTTCGAGAACCTCTCCGCCAACGGGTTGCCGCGCCCGGCCGAGGAGTTCCTGGTCGGTGGCAGGCTGCGGCGGTGGGACCGGGAGTCCGCGCTGTCCGCGAGCGCCTACTTCGCCGACCCGACAGTAGCCGCCCTGGCCGAACTGGACACCGAGGTTCTCCGGGATGACGAGATCGTCCAGTTGCCGCCGAACATCCGTACCCGGCTTGAGCTGGGGGAGGCCGTGTCCAGGCGGCGCAGCACCCGTACCTACAGCGGGGATCCCGTCGGCCTGCCCGAACTGGCCACCCTGTTGCGCCACGTGGGTGCGATCACCGCCGAAGGCGACGTCGACCTGATGCGCGGTGGCACGGTGACCTACCGATTCCGCACGGTGCCGAGTGCGGGCGGCCTGTACCCGGTCGAGCTGTGGGTGGCGGCGCTGAACATCACCGGCCTCAGCCCGGCGGTGTACCGCTACGCGCCCCGGCTGGACGGTCTCGTCCAGGTGGGCGACGCGGGTGTGCTGGCCAGGTTGTCCGGGTGCTTCGCCATCCCGGACGACCAGATCACCATCAGTTCGGCCGCGGCGGTGCTCTGCTACGTGGCCCGGCCGTGGCGGACGATGCGAAAGTACGGACCGAGGGGAATGCGGTTCGTCCTGCACGAGATCGGTGGCATGTCGCAGAACGCGCATCTGACCGTCGCGGCGCTGGGACTGGGCTCGGTCGACTGTGCCGGCTTCTACGACGACGAGGTGAACGAGGTACTCGGCCTCGACGGTGTGCTGACCGCCGTCCTGCACACCTCCGTGCTCGGCTGGCAGGGGTAGGCGATGTCGCGCCCACTGCTGGTGTACGTGCACGTGCCTTTCTGCATGTCGAAGTGCCACTTCTGCGACTGGGTGACCGAAATCCCCACCTCGGACCTGCTTCGCAGAGCGAAGGATCCCGACCGGGTGTCCTATGTGGACGCGTTGTGCCGCCAGATCCGGCAGCGGGGCGCCGAACTGCGGGACCAGGGCTACCAGCCGGTCATCCACTACTGGGGCGGCGGCACGGCCAGCATCCTGACCGTC